>NVXE01000001.1:0-107500 GCA_002746975.1 Bacteroidota bacterium
AAGTAAAATAAGAGATAAACAAGTATCAATTAGGCTAAGTCAAAATCTAGTGTAAAGCATGTGACTTTAACTTTGTAAACCAACTGCCTTAACGAACATTACAACCAACTAATAAACCAATGCTAAAATTCATTATAAAAATCTACAAACAATTAGTATTACAAAACAAGTTCAGTAGGTATCTGATATATATTACAAGAGAAATCATCAAAGCTGATCCTAGTTTATTGTTTGCTCAACACCTTAATAATTGGAATGAGCATAGAAAAATTAGTCAACAGCATTAAAAATAAATGATAACAAAAATAATCCATTATTGCTGGTTAAGTGGTGAAGAATATCCACAAGACGTAAAAAACAATATTGCTTCTTGGAAAGCCATACTGCCAGATTATAAGTTCATGTTATGGGATTTGAAGAAATCTGAAATACTTAAAAGCGTTTGGATACAACAAGCTTTGGAAAATAAAAAATACGCGTTTGCTTCAGATTTCATTAGACTTTATGCCGTTTATACCTATGGAGGTATATATTTAGATTCAGATGTTGAAGTCTTAAAAAGTTTTGATGACCTTCTTAGCTTACCATACTTTATAGGTACAGAATGTAATACTAAGAGAATAGAGGCCGCCGTTTTTGGTTCCGAAAAAAAAACCAAATGGCTCTTAACTTCCATGGAATATTATAACAATAGGTGTTTCGTAAAGGAAGATGGTAATTTTGACATGAAGATATTGCCTCGAATTATGAAATCAAGGATTGAATTGATAACAAACATTACAATAATGGAAGCCTCTAAAGTCCAAGAGTCGTTACCTTTACTCGAAAATGAGGATTCCTTCTTCTTATTTCCATTCGAGTATTTTAGTGCCAAAAATACAGAAACTGGGAAAATAACAAAAACAAAAAACACCTATACAATTCATCATTTTTCTAGTTCTTGGATGCCTTTTGCATCCAAATTAAGACGAAAGATAATAGCAGTTATTGGCATTGATTTAACAGACCAAATAATTTCTTTTATGAAGTTAAGAGAACTTAGGATTTCCTTAAAGACTCTTAGTCCAAAATATGGTAGAAAGTAATTCTAAAAGTACTCTGTACGCAATTACAAGCTCTTTGTTGAGGTTAAATATGCCTTCACAAAGAAAAGAATTAATCCTATCATAAAAATAACGAAACGCTTAACTTAAACAAACCGTTTTGGTGCATTTAGAAATGATACTTAACTGATATTCGATAAAGCAATGTTGCACAAGGAAATTCCTATAGTTTTAGAGCAAAGCTTTCCAGTTACAAAAGAAATACTGTGGAATGCAATAACAGAACGGGACCAAATGGTACAATGGTTTTTTGAAAACATAGAAACGTTTGAACCTAAAGTTGGATTTAAAACAAAATTTGTCATAGAAAATGAAGGCAAAATATTTCCACATATTTGGACAATAATTGAGGTAGAGCAATTCAAAAAGATAGTTTACAACTGGAAATACAAAGGTTATGCAGGCGATTCAAATGTAATTTTTGAATTGATTGAGCAAGGAAAGCACATCAAACTAAAATTGACTCATAAGGTTTTAGACAGCTTTCCAAAAAATATTCCTGAGTTCAAGAGAGAAAGCTGTTTGGAGGGATGGAACTACTTTATTAAACAGCGTTTAAAGAACTATTTGGACAAAATATTAAATTAAAAACAACCCCGCTACCACAAGATTGCATCTCGTGGATTCCCTCTCTTTATTTATTCTATTTTTCATATATTCGAAGGGATGAGGAATTTAAAAAAACGCATTGTCCTAAAATAATATGGAAAAAAAACAAGTAAAACGTATACTCAGAATAGTATTTATTATGGCGAGTTTAAGCTCCTTGGTGTTTGTGCCATGGATTTTAGTAAAGGCTTGGATAGTACCACTACCGGATAC
Organism: Bacteroidota bacterium; assembly: GCA_002746975.1. Classification (GTDB taxonomy): domain Bacteria; phylum Bacteroidota; class Bacteroidia; order Flavobacteriales_D; family Sanyastnellaceae; genus UBA974. Next base: position 1,926 of record NVXE01000001.1, read on the forward strand.
GGTTCAAGAACAAGTAAATGAAGCCATTGATCATGGATTTGATGGAATGCTAGTTTATGTGGACCAAGCTGGGAAACCACCGGAGTTTTATGCTGCAGGCTGGCATGACCGAAAAACCAAAACAGCTGCCAACCCCAAAGCCTTATTTAAGATTGCCAGTATTAGTAAATTATATGTTGCTGTTGCTACAGCCAAATTAGTCAAAGAGAATCGTTTGTCTTTAGACAAAACACTCGCTGATTACTTGCCAGAACTTGTAGGAAGGATTGAAAATGCAGATAAAATCACCTTGGGGTTAATGGTGCAACATCGCAGTGGTATTCCCAATTTTACCGACCATCCTGGATTTTGGTCAGACCCTCCGCATGAAAATAGTGAAACACTTGAGTTAGTATTGGATAAACCTGCTGACTTTGCCCCTGATAAAAAATATAGTTATTCAAATACCAATTACTTGTTGATTGGCAATATCATGGATAAAATTTTAGGATATAGTCATCGTCAATATATCAAAAAAGAAATTTTGATACCGCTTGAGCTGAACAATACATATAGTTTGCTCAGTGAAGTAGATATAGACGATGTGATGAGTGGGTATTACGTTGGTTATGATGATGATATGAAGCATAATGATTTTATAAGTCCAGCTGGCTCCATGATTGCAACAGCAGAGGATGTAGGTGTTTTCTTGAGAGCATTAAATGATGGTTCAGTGTTTAATGAAGGGGAACAGGAAATCTATTCCTCTATTTACGAGTATGAACATACTGGTCTGATTCCTGGCTATCAGAGTATTGCCAAATACCACAAAGACATCAACACGGTTGTTATTCAATTTAATAATACAACTAACTTTGATGGATATGACTGGAATTTAGCAGAAATCATATATAGTCGTATTGTTAAAATAGTGAGAAGTGATAAAAGCTCTTAACAATGTATAATAAGTAGATTACTACCTTGTTTAAGCACCTTTATCTCAAGATGGCATCCTATTGTATGCTTATTCCTTATTTCATACATCTGTTGCGCATTTGTCACAAAACAGCAGGAGCTATGAGCTGAAACCAGATTCAGCTTTTATTGGAAAACGATCGTCTAGTAATTAAAGCACTCTAATTTCGCTGGTATTCTTAAATTAGTTTTCAATGCGCTATATTTAGGGATATAGTTTACATGACTACTATTCATACGTTGGTAATGTAATGGAACGAACAAAAATGAAACTTGAACTTTATCAAATCGATGCATTTACGGATAAAACTTTTGGAGGAAACCCGGCCTGTGTTGTTCCTTTAAAGGATTGGTTACCAGATGACACCTTATTAAAAATCACTAAAGAAAATGCAGTTGCTGAAACTGCTTTTTTTGTAGATAAAGGTGATAAAATACATTTGCGATGGTTTACACCTGAAATTGAAATGGACTTATGCGGACATGCAACACTTGCAGCTGCTCATTGCTTAAAGTCAATTTTAAACTATCCTAAAGACAGTATAATATTTGAAACATTGAGTGGAGATTTGACAGTTTTTGTTAAGAATGGTTTATATTATTTAGACCTTCCTTCACGAATGCCCATAGTTTCAGAGCTCCCTGAAATCATTAGAAAATCATTGAATATACAACCGAGGGAGGTTCATAAATCAAGAGATTATTTATTGGTCTATGATACAGAAGAAGAAATTGAAAATATCAAAATTGACAAACAAATATTTGACCAAATAAATCTTGACCCAGGAGGTGTAATTGTCACGGCGAAAGGAGAAAATTGTGATTTTGTATCGAGATTTTTTACACCACAAGCATCAATTTTGGAAGACCCTGTTACAGGTTCAGCACATTGTACATTAATTCCATTTTGGTCATTGAGACTTAGAAAAAAAGAACTAGATGCAATACAAATTTCTGATAGGGTTGGGAAATTACAATGTCAAAACAAAAATGATAGAGTAATTATAAGTGGAAAAGCCAAGACGTATTCAATTGGAAACTTATGGACAGCATAAAAACTAATGCCAACAACACATATTAAACCATTTCAACAAAACCAAAAACAAGCAGTTTATGATTTTCAAGCTAAATAGAATTCTCCTAGTCCTGGCCCTCTGCAATTCTATTGGCTGCATTGCTCAGGAAAAGACACGTCCAAATGTAATTATAATAATGACGGATGATCAAGGTTATGGCGATTTGGGGATTACTGGAAATGAGCAAATAAAAACACCAGTAATTGATGAGTTCGGAAGAAAAAGTATCCGGTTCAATAACTTTTATGTTTCGCCAGTATGTGCACCTACACGCTCAAGTTTAATGACAGGCCGTTATTCATTGCGCACTGGAATTAGGGATACCTATAATGGAGGCGCTATTATGGCATCTAATGAAATTACTATTGCCGAAATGTTGAATCAGGCTGATTATAAGACAGGGATTTTTGGTAAATGGCATTTAGGAGATAATTATCCTAGCAGGCCCAATGATCAAGGCTTTGATGAATCACTTATACATCTTGCAGGTGGAATGGGGCAGGTTGGTGATATTACAACATATTTTAAGGGAGATCGTAGTTATTTTGACCCTGTACTTTGGCGCAACGGAGAAAAGGAGTCGTTTGAAGGTTATTGTTCTGATATTTTCACAGATAATGCTGTTGCGTTTATTGAAAAAAATCAGGGTGCTCCCTTTTTCTGCTACCTTTCCTTTAATGCTCCTCACACCCCGTTACAAGTACCTGATCGCTATTATCAATTATATGCCGACATCGATCCGTCAGTTGATTTTGATAAAAATAATTCTTCATCCAGGAAAATGAGCGAGAAGGACAAAGAAGATGCAAGGAAGGTTTACGCAATGGTCACCAATATTGATGATAATATTGGTAAAGTACTTGGGACATTGGATGAGCTTGGAATTGCCAAGAATACAGTAGTAATATTTATGACAGATAATGGTCCGCAACAACTGAGATATGTTGGAGGCATGAGAGGGAGAAAAGGTAGTGTCTTCAGGGGCGGAACTAGAGTGCCATTTTTCCTGCGATACCCTGCTTTATTTGAAGGAAATAAAGATATTGAAACCACAGCTGCCCATATTGATATCCTACCAACAATTGCTGAATTATGTAATGTAGCTATCCCAAGACCAAAGAAAATTGATGGCAAAAGCCTTTTGCCAATTATTAAAGGCGAAAATATTGATTGGGCAGATAGATCATTGTTTTTCTATTGGACAAGGCGATATCCTGAGCTTTATAATAATATGGCACTTCAAAAGGCAGATTATAAACTGGTTGGACATGCAGATTATAATTCTTCAATAGAAGATTTTGAATTGTTCAATATCAAAAAAGATCCTCAAGAACAAAGAAATATTGTATTAGAAAATAGAGGCATAGCAAATGACCTCAAAAAAGAGCTTGACAATATTTATCAAGAATTAATTTTTTCAGAAAACCTGTTAAATCAACCAATTATCTCCATTGGTAGTGCATATGAAAATCCAGTGATACTCAATAGAAATGACGCAGATGGTCAACGTGGAATATGGGATCAAGAAGAGATATTTGGGAAATGGAAAGTAGGAATTGCTGAGGGTAATTACAACATAAAATTCAAGTTCATTAAACCAGTTGATGGAGCTGGAAGAATGTTTTTAGAAACAAATGCAATCATTAATCAAATGCAAAACAATTTAAGAACAGATATTATTGAGATGAAAAACATCCACCTTCCTGAAATGAAATGTGACTTGGTTCCATTTTATCTGGTAGATAACAAAAGAATTTTCCCTTTTTGGGTTGAGGTGGAAAAAATTGAATAGTGCATGCTTGTGACCATAAATTAAATGAATAATAATTCATTTACCAGAGTCATTATGCTTCATGAAAGGCAACAAGAAAAAGGTTTATGAAAAAGATACGAATAGTAATTTTAATAAGTTTTACAAGTCTCATTTTATACAGTTGTAAAAAACATAGTAAAAATAATGAGGATACAGCTACTAGAAAACCTAACATTATTTATATCCTAGCAGATGATTTAGGGTATGGCGATTTAAGTCTAACTGGACAAGAGAAATTTTCTACACCAAATATTGACAGATTAGCGAAAAATGGTATGTTTTTTACGCAACACTATTCAGGCTCAACCGTTTGTGCTCCTTCCCGCTCAGCATTGATGACAGGCCAACATACTGGCCATACTTTTATTCGTGGAAATAAGGAAATTGACCCTGAAGGGCAATATCCTTTAGATGCTTCAATAATTACAATTCCTAAGCTTTTAAAATCTGTAGGCTATACAACAGGAGCTTTCGGAAAATGGGGTTTAGGGTATCCATCTTCTAGCGGTGACCCAAACAATCAGGGTTTTGATGAATTCTATGGATACAATTGCCAAAGGGTGGGTCATAATTATTACCCTTATCATATGTGGCACAATCAAACCAAAGAAATACTTGAAGGCAATAAGGGTAAAAAAACTGAAACTTACGGCCCTAATATTATTCACCAAAAGGCCATTTCATTTATCGAAAAAAATAAGGACACTTCCTTTTTTATGTTCTATCCGTCGATCATACCTCATGCAGAACTCGCTGCTCCAGATGACCTTATGGAAAAATTTAGAGCGGAATTTTCACCCGAAAGAAACTACGTGGGTATTGATGATGGAGAAAATTACAAAAATGGTGGTTATGGTTCGCAAAAAGAGCCTCATACGGCTTTTGCTGCAATGGTCTATCTCTTAGACAAGCAAGTAGGAGAGATTATAAAGAAAGTAGAGGAACTTGGTATTGCAGAGAATACCATCATAATTTTTACCTCAGATAATGGTCCACATCAAGAAGGGGGTGCCGATCCTGATTTTTTTAATAGTAACGCTCATTTAAAAGGATACAAACGTGATTTATACGAAGGTGGAATAAGAGTTCCTATGATTGCTTACTGGCCAGGAAAAATCAAGGCCAATACTACCTCTAATCACATTTCAGCTTTCTGGGATTTTTTACCTACGGTCTGTGAAATAGCAGCAATAAAAACGCCACAACAGATAGATGGCATCTCCTTCTTACCAGAGCTGTTAGGTGAAAAACAAAAAGAACATCCTTATTTATACTGGGAATTTCATGAGCAAGGGGGTAAACAAGCGGTAAGACTTGGAGATTGGAAAGGCGTTCGTTTACAAATGAGCAATAATCCCGAAGCTCCTATTGAACTTTATAATCTAGCTTTAGATATTGGCGAACAAAATAATGTTACTAGAGAAAATCCAAAAATCGCAGAAAAACTTGCTAAAATCATGAATAAAGAACATTCCTATTCGCAGGAATTTCAACTGGAATTTGAGATAAATTGAGCACAACCAATCACCAAATCCTGGCAACATATAAAACGGAACCCATCTTTGAAGGTATTTGGTTGCCAAAAAAAATGAGGCGCTTTTGCTAGTTACCTAAATACTAACCCGCTAACTTTAATTTGTGTTATATTTAGGATATTATTGCTAATAGTTTTAACGGTAGTAGTATGCTAACAGACATCAACCCAAAATTACCAATGCGTAACAAAAGTGTTACGAGGGCATTTTATGAAACACAGCTAGGATTTAAGGTTTTAGGGAGTGCTGACTATGAGGGGTATTTGATGATGGAAAAAGACCAAATTCAAATACATTTCTTTGAATTTAAAGAGCTTAACCCTAAAGAAAATTACGGGCAGGTCTATGTCCGAACCAACAATATAGATGAATTACATCAAACATATATAGATAATCAAACACGTATTCATCCTAATGGAAAATTAGAAATTAAACCCTGGGGGCAAAAGGAATTTTCAATACTTGATCCAGATAATAATTTGTTGACATTTGGACAAGGTGCTTAAAAATAGAATAAGAGCCAGTAGCATTCTGTATTTTTGAGATATTAAAGGCAAACTGAAAACCAACCTTGAAAAGAAATGAAAACGTATCAATTTAATACTGCCCTTAAAAGACCAGATGGTATTGGTACTTGGCATTATATTGACACTCCCATTCAAGTAGAAAAAGAATTTGACACCAAAGGAAAGGTTCGCATTTGCGGAAATATAAATACCATCCCATTCCATTCAACTTTAATCCCTAGAGGTAATGGAGAGCATTATATAGTCCTTGATAAAATCATACGTGAAAAGGCAAAAATTGAGGTTGGCGACCAAATGAAAATTGAAATTTGGCAGGACCATTCTGAAAGAAAAGTAACCGTTCCTAGTGATTTTAAAACTGCACTTTCCAAAAAGAAAAGCACACTCCTCTTTTTTAAAGGGCTAGCCTATTCGCACCAAAAAGCTTATATAGATTGGGTAAATGACGCAAAAAAAGAGGAAACTCGAAAAAATAGGATTGTCAAATCAATCTTGAAGCTTGCTGATAAGAAAAAATTGAAATAGTTATAATAACACCCATTGAACCGAAATTAAAAAATGATATATTCAGCTAAAGATGGCTTTCCTTATTATCTAAATCTTGTAAAGGATTTAGAATTGCAAACACTATTTTCCGATACAGAAGCACACACATTTTTAAACTCGTTCGATAATGAAAAAGCTGAATATCGGTATGCCCCTAACAAATGGAACATTAAACAAATCATTGGTCACCTTACTGACCATGAGAGAATCATGATGTACAGAGCTTATTTAATGAGTAGAAACAAAGAAATTCAACTTTGGAGTTACGACCAAAACTTCTTAGTAGATAATAGTGTTTTTGAAGAGTTGACATTAAAACAATTAATGACTGACCTGATAAATGTAAGGAATGCATCCATTAGTTTTATAGATACCCTATCTGAAAGCCAGCTAAAAATAGAAGGTTTAGCTCAACATTTTGAGATCAACCTTAAAGACTATCTTAAAACTATTATTGGACACGAAAAACATCATATAAACATTATTAAGGAAAGGTATCTTTAAAAATAGTACGCTAACAATATCATTTCAATTGTGAAAATGAAAAAACGAACAGCTTCTATTTGAGGAGCAGTACTATGTCATTTAGGATTCAATCTAGGAATGATTTATTGCAAATTCTATTGGATATAACTTTATATTTTGATGTTATCTATTTTGATAAGCGGCATCTTGATAGCGCTCGAGTTTGCTAAAAACTAAATTTCTATGTCTTATATTTAGGATTATCGTTTACAGTAACGATATTCTAGGGTTCTAAAGAGCAAGTAAAGAATACTCCTTACACAAATTTTCTTTTGTAAAGCGTTTATCATATGCCATATATTTCAGTATCTTCAAATATCGAATTATAAACTTAGAGACGTAAGTGGGATATCATCAAGATGATATCAAATTGTTGTGTGTCAATAAAATGAATAACATTGTAAGTATTATCCAGACTTACCTCAACTCTTGTACATTGCATTCATAAATTAGGATTATGAAATTAAACTTATTGTCTTGTGATACCCAGAGGCCAGATAGAAGAGCGATTGCCCAATGTATTGCAGAGATTTCATCGAACATTAATCAATCCTTGTCGAATGAACTTACAGATATATTGTTAGAAGGAGATCCTGTAGATATTGAGTTGGACGATAAAAAATCTAGTTCTGCTTTAAGAACTTTGCGAAAACTGAGTATTGACTACGAAATTATAGAATGAACCAAACCTCCTGTTAAAATCAATAGACCATATAATTTAAAAAATCAAATAAAAACGCACTACAACAATACCAATAATTAATACGGATTTAGCTGTTTAAGATATAATTCCCATATATCAACTATGACCGCCAAATCTTTTGATTTGGCTTTAGAAACAAAAAAAATAAAACAAATAGTATGAATTGGACTCTTTGGATTTCTTTCGTTGGAACAGTTCTTATTATTGGTATAACTCCAGGACCAAGTGTATTACTTGCAACAGCCAATAGTATGAATTTTGGCACAAAAAAAACCGTCGGTACAATATTAGGAGATTTATCTGCAAATACACTACAAATAATCTTATCTGCTTTCGGATTGGCAACAATAGTTATTTCTTCAGGAGAGGTATTCAACCTTATAAAATGGGTTGGTGTTGGATATTTAATTTACATGGGGGTGATAAAAATAATTGCTAATCCAAAAATTGGAGATTTTCAAAAAAACACTACAAGAAAAAGTTTCTTAAAACTCTATAGTGAAGGATTTCTTATGTCTGCATCTAATCCAAAGGCAATTGTCTTTTTTGCGGCTTTGTTCCCTTTATTTATTGATCAAAATTTTGCTTTTACACAGCAAGTAGTCATTCTTGGACTAACCTATTTAGCTATTGACGGAATATGTCTTTTACTATACGTGCAATTTGCATCCAAGCTTAGAAAATACCTAGAAGACAAACAAAAAATTCATTTACAAAATAAAATTACTGGGACCTTATTGATTTTTAGTGGACTAATGTTATCCTTAATAAAACGAACAAATAATTAATCATATGAAATTATTCTTAAGCATAATAACAACCATGTTCATTAGTTGCACCATTTTTGGTCAAGATGCAATGTTATGTACAGGTCATTATTGGACAGAAGATGAAGCAAACTTAGTTATGAAAAAATTTGCTTCTGAATGGGATGACTTGGAATCTTGGGAAGAAAGGGCAAAAATAATTAGACAAGGCATCATTGAGGGCATGCAATTAGACAAAATGCCTCTAATTTCTGAAAAATTTAATCCTATCATCCACAGCTCACGTGAAATGGATGGGTACATTGTAGAAAATATTGCCATTGAGAGTTTCCCAGGATTCTATATCACTGGCAATCTATATAGACCAACTTTTGAACAAGAAAAGTATGCAGCCATCCTTAGTCCACATGGACATGGGGCCAACAAACGATTTACTGACGACATACAATACCGCAGCGCCGTTCTTGCAAGAATGGGGGTGATTGTCTTTTCCTATGATATGGTTGGTTATGCCGAAAGTGACCAGGTTATTCATAAGATGCCCATTGCACTATTGTTACAGACGTACAACAGCAAAAGGGTGCTTGATTATCTGATTTCAAGGCCTGATGTGGATTCCGAACGTATAGGCATGACTGGAGGCTCTGGTGGTGGAACCCAGACTTTTATGCTCACTGCGATTGATGACCGAATAAAAGTTTCAGTACCAGTCGTACAAGTTTCTGCCCACTTTTTTGGGGGATGCGTCTGCGAAAGCGGAATGCCCGTTCACAAAAGTGCCAATCATCAAAGTAATAATGTAGAAATTGCTGCCCTTTCTGCGCCAAGGCCCTTGTTATTAATCTCAGATGGTGGCGACTGGACAAGGAATACACCTAGAATCGAATATCCATATATTCAAAATGTATATGCCTTGTACAATGCAGAGCATAAAGTAGAAAATGTACACCTACCCCTAGAGCGACATAATTATGGCTTTTCAAAACGGACGGCTGCCTATAATTTCTTCCAACACCACCTTAAACTACGTTTTAATATTCCTTATGATAATGGGTATAACGAAGACTTTGTCACAATGCTAACTCCAGAAGAGTTGAAAGTCTTCAACGAAGAAAATCCTAGGCCTAATAATGCATTGCAGGGTGATCAAGTTGTTATGGAATATCTTGGTATAAAATTGAAAAATTAACATGTAATAACAAAGCATAAACAGCATTATAATGGGCGATTATCCGGGTCGTTTGTAGCAAAACAAAACACTTAAATCAAAGCAATGGAAAAAGCATACAAAAATTTAGGATACTTTTTGATACTATTAATTCCATTTACATTTCTAGGGTTTTATAAAACCTATTTCAATCAATTTCCAACATTCAAAGAGACGAATACATTTATACATATTCATGCTGCAATTGCTTCAATTTGGATTTTAATGCTAATAGCGCAACCTCTATTAATAAGAAATAAGAAAAACAAATTGCACAAGAAAATTGGTAAAATTTCTTACATACTGTTTCCTTTGCTTATTCTTTCTTTTATTCCACAAATGATTAAAATGGTTCATTCGGACAATCCAGCCGTTTTATTTTTCCCATTATCAGATTGTATAGCGTTGATTATTTTCTACTCACTAGCAATTTATCATAAGAATACGCTGTCCAAACATATGCGATATATGATTGGAACTGCAATAGTCTTTCTTAGTCCTACTTTAGGGAGGATTGGACCCTTATGGTTGGGTATTTCGGATGTCATAAATCAGAACGCTATTTATGGAATAATATATCTTATTTTAATTGGGTTAATATTTGTCGATAAAAGAAATGGCAAGAAATACCAACCTTACGTTTTAATACTAACAGTTTGGGTAATTCATCAGATAACATTTAATCTGATTTTTTAATTGAAAAGCCGCAAACAGCACCTATGAATGTATGAGGTTTATTGAACAGGAAACAATAGTGGAGATTGGTTTCTTCGTTACTGCATTATAAATGAAGAGAAACAAAAATGATAAGACTATGAAACAAAAATTATTTTATCTAATTATTGGATTACTTGTTACGTTTTCTTCTGGATGTAAAAATGATAACAATGTAAACTCAGATTCAAAAGGAAAGGTTGAATTGTTTCTAATTGATTCTTTTTCCAAGATTGATAATTCTTACCAGATTGATGAAAATTCTGTAATTACAGAAAGTTCACCATTGATAACATATGCTGATTTCTTATCCTATGACTCAACTGAATACACATTTGAGTTATCTGAAAAAGCAAAAGAAATAATTAAAAACTTGGAGCATGCTGTACATGGATTGGCTTTTGCAATTAAAGCTAACGACACCTTGATTTACACCGGATATTTCTGGCCAAGTTATTCGTCTGCAAGCTGTGACTGGATAGTTATTGACCCTCTTATGACAAATGTTGGAGACAAAATATCAGTAAGATTAGGGTATCCTGGTCTTGTTCAAGGACAGATAATCCAAGATAAAAGAAATGATGAAAGAATAATTGAAATATTTAAACATGATAATAAATTGAAATAAAGGTCAGTGCTTAACAACATATAAATAAACCACAGTCTTACTTTTTACTTCAGATAAACCAGATTAAAATTTCATCCTTATCATTTCTACCATCCTCCTAATTTGGATGAGTCCTTTCCAACCCAAAAATCCTTTAGATTAGAACCTGACATCCCGAAACATTGCCACAGCATTTTTTCTTTTTTTAATTGAATATCAATTAATTAGGTTATTTTCAATCCATAATTAAAACATAAATTGCTTAATAAAATCAATATATGAAAAAGACCTTAATTTCCATCTGCTGTTTGGCCATATCATATACCTCAAACGGTCAAACTACAGAATGGGTATTAGCTGATTTCCTCAAAGGAGACTTGAATGGCACGGAGACCAACGGCAATCCCAAAATTATGAAATCACCTTATGGAGATGCCGTATATTTTAATGGTGAAGATGATGCTTTATTTTTAGAAAATATGCCGTTAAAATCATTAGAGGAATTTACAATTGAAATGATATTCAGGCCAGAAATTGACTCCCCATCTTTTGAGCAACGAATCGTACATATTGGTGAAGTTTCTGCCGACCGTTTGTTGCTTGAGATAAGAACTGTAGATGACAATTGGTATTTTGATGGTTATGTTGCCTCAGGAACCAATAAAAAAGCACTCATTGACAAGAATTTATTACACCCCTTGGGAAAATGGCACCATGTTGCTTTTGTGATTACCCCAAATAGTCTGACCACTTATGTAAATGGGAAGAAAGAACTGCATGAATCTTTTATCTTTAAAACAATTCAAACGGGAAGAAGCTCTTTAGGGGTTCGTCTAAACAAACGCTCATGGTTTAAGGGTGCCATTTACAGTGTAAAAATAACACCTGACCAACTTAAACCTGAGGGCTTTATGCCTTTTTAAAAGGTGGCTTTTTTTTAGTCAAAAAAATCAAATACATGAAATTATCTAAAATAGTACTTCCTATTTTTTTATTGCCGCTATTGGGAATGAAACTAGAGGCCCAAACCAAAGTATCCGAGGATAAGGTTTTGGAAACCATGATGAGCGCAACTGAATTCATGGTGGATAAAGTGAGTACCAATGGCGGATATGTATGGTATTATATGCCCGATTTCTCCCGACAATGGGGGGAAATGGAAGCTTATAAAACCATGATTTGGATGCAGGGTTCTGGAACCATAGGTATGGGTTCTCTATTCCTAGATGCCTACAGAGCCACCAAAAACGAGTATTATTATGAAGCGGCCCAAAAGGTTGTTGCTGCTGTTGTTTGGGGACAAAATAATGAGGGCGGATGGAACTATATGGTTGATTTTGCAGGGGATCGATCTCTTAAACAATGGTATAACACTATTGGCAAAAACGGTTGGCGTTTAGAGGAATTTCACCATTATTACGGAAATTCAACCTTTGATGACGATGTGACTGCCGATGCAACGCACTTTTTACTAAGAATGTACCTAGAGAAAATGAATCCTTCATACAAACCTGCTCTGGACAAAGCAATTGATTTTATTTTGAAAAGTCAATATCCAAATGGAGGCTGGCCGCAAAGACATCCATACAAACATGATTATGAAAAGCACGGTTTTCCCGATTACACCTCTTTCTACACCTTTAATGACGATGTTATTTGGGAAAACATCAATTTACTTATTCAGTGTTATTTGATGTTGGGGGAAGAGCGTTTTCTTGATCCCATTTATAGGGGAATGGATTTTTATAAAATATCTCAAGATAACAGTGGTGCCTGGGGGCAACAACTAAATATGAAGATTGAAACAGCTAGTGCCAGGACATACGAACCGGCAGCTTTTCATCCACCAACGACCTGTGAAAATGCTCTTTTATTGATAAAGTTTTACCAATTGACCGGCGATAAAGAATTTTTGAAAGGAGTTCCTAAAGCAATTAGTTGGTTAGAAAAAATTAGGCTGCCAGAGGCTAAAATAGAAGGGAAGCGCACACATCCAAGATTTGTAGAAACATGGAACTAACAAACCCATTTATGTACACCGTAAAGGATCTAACGCAACATATGGACGATACTACGTGGATGATATTGATCATAATTTAGTTGCCCATTATTATGGTAAGGTGGGAATTGAGCTTGAAAGGTTAAAGGACGAATACAAGAAAATTTCAGAACTTACTGTAGCCGATGCTTCAAAAACTTCCCCGTTAAAACCTAAACAGTACCAATATAAAGAAAGCCCTCAAAAGTATTATTCCCAAGATAAAAACAGCTTCGCTTCTAAGGTTGATGCATCTAAAATTATAGCAGTAATCAATTCACTTGATGATGAAAATCGCTGGCTTACTACTCGGGCTTATATCAGCAACCCCTATATAGGTGATGGCGTAAAAACAGAGCCAACTCTTGAATATAACAGTACTAGAGTTGCTGATGAAACGGATACCTCTCCATATTTAAATACGACCAATCAAAAGTATATTGTAACAGGCCTCTACATTAGAAACATGAGAACCTTGATTAATTACCTCCAAAATAACTGAGCATAAAAAAGAATGTCGTCAAAAGCAATGGTTGTTGTTGACATTTATGGATACGACCTTAGCTTACTTACCACTAGTTTTAAGTGTTTTATATGCGTTATATTAGAGATATCGTTAATGATAACTATTTTCGTATGTTGCGTGTAATAAATAATAAGTGAGGCAGTCTAAATTAATACTTCCCGTAATCGTTATTTCACAGTTCTGCTGCACCTCTCTTTGGTTTGCTGGTAATGGGGTTATAGCAGATCTCTCCATAAATTTCAATCTTCAGGACACAGCTTTAGGTCATTTAACCTCTGCCGTACAAATCGGGTTTATAGCAGGAACCTTGAGTTTTGCCATTTTTACAATTGCAGACCGTTTTTCACCCTCTAAAGTATTTTTTGTTTGTGCGGTCATCGGTGCTATATTTAATTTGGGAACCATATATGAAGGAAATAATTTAATCAGTCTACTTTCCCTACGGTTTCTAACAGGCTTTTTTCTGGCCGGAATCTATCCTATTGGAATGAAAATAGCAGCTGACTATTTTAATAAAGGGCTAGGTAAATCTCTTGGTTTTTTGGTGGGTGCTCTAGTTCTCGGAACTGCTTTTCCTCATCTACTCAAGAATATGACAGAATCATTTTCATGGAAATCGGTTCTCATTGCTACCTCATCGATTGCCGTCTTTGGTGGGCTATTAATGTTGACTCTGGTCCCGGATGGGCCCTATAGAAAAGCAAGCAAAAGATTAAATTTATTAGCATTTTCCCAGGTGTTCAGAAATTCTAAATTCCGTTCCTCTGCTTTTGGATACTTTGGTCATATGTGGGAATTATATGCTTTTTGGGCTTTTGTACCAATCATCATAACAAATTACAATGCTAAACACGCTCAAATCGATTTTAATATTTCGTTATGGTCGTTCCTAATTATAGCTATAGGTGGATTGGCATGTGTACTCGGTGGCTATCTCTCCCAAAAACTAGGTACAAAACGAACGGCATTTTTATCGCTCCTGTTCTCATTTAGTTGTTGTCTTATATCTCCGCTTATTTTTTCAGTTGAAAACGATCTTGTGTTTGTATCTTTTCTGCTCTTTTGGGGAATTGTTGTTATTGCTGATTCTCCTCTTCTTTCAACCTTAGTAGCTCAAAATGCACCTAACGAAATAAAAGGGACCGCACTCACAATAGTTAATTGCATTGGCTTTTCTATAACAATAGTCAGCATTCAACTCATAAATGTTATGCAAACAATGACAGGTTCAAATAGCATCTATATTATCTTGGCATTAGGTCCTTTGCTGGGTTTAATTGCCCTTAGAAAAGATATAAAACGACACCCATCAAAATCTAAACTGCCTTGAATCACAAAGTAATCAAATGAAAGCATTCATGAAAAATAGTACTAAAATTAAGCCTCTTTTTTTTGTTTTGGTATGCCTATTAAATTTCCAAAATAATCATAGTCAAACACCACATAAGGCATCACTTACTACGAGCTTTATGCAACAGGATAGTATCTATTCAAAGATTTTAAATGAACAGCGAAAAATCAAAATTTATCTTCCAGAAAGCTTTCATAAAGCATCTAACAAACAAACATATCCTGTGCTTTTACTTCTTGAGGATGAGTTCTCGTTTATGGTTTCTGGAGTGGTAAAGCATTTGAGTTCAGCAGAAAGAATGCCAAAAAAATTACCAAGTCAAGTCCCCCCTAACATTTTAGTCATCATTGCAGATGATGCTGGTTGGAACGATGTAGGCTACAATGGTTCCGAGATTCATACGCCAAACATTGATTTTCTAGCCAAAAATGGGGTGCAGTTGAATCGGTTTTACGCATACCCTACCTGTTCTCCTTCCAGAGCTGCTTTTTTAACGGGAAGACCTGCAAGTAGAATGGGGATTTTGGCACCTATTAGTGGTAAGAGTGAAAAAAGTTTACCAGACAGTCTTGCCACACTGCCACAACAATTAAAACAACTCAATTATGAAACTGCCATATTTGGAAAATGGCATTTGGGTCTAAAACCTTCTAGTGGGCCAAAAGCCTATGGTTTTGATTATTCGTATGGATTTCTTCATGGGCAACTAGACACAAGAACACTGAAACAATACTTGAATTGTTTCATATAGAAAATGACCCCGAAGAAAAGTACAATGTCATTACCAATGAGAAAGAAATAACAAAACATTTAAAAGCTCTCATGGAAAGGCATTTTAATAAAGATGCTAAAGAAGTGAATGTGGGAATTCAATAAGGCATTGAGCCATGTGAAGAATTTACACTTAAATGCTCAATTAGATTAAGCTAAACCCCTGTATACATATAACTTGACTCCTGAAAAATACGTATTATAAAATATTGTTGTATCTTATAGGAGAAGCAAAAAAAGGAAATTAGGTAAAAAACGGCTATGATTAATTCGAGTTTTGGTGTTTAAAATATTTGAAACATGACAGCAACAATTAACAAATTAGAGCAGCTATTAACATCTGGATCAGCATATCTTGCAATAGCTCCTGAATCTGAATTGGTTCAAAAACCAGCCCCTGAAAAATGGTCAAAAAAAGAAATTATTGGACATTTAATTGACTCTGGAATAAATAATCTACAACGGTTTACAGAGATACAATTTGCAAACAAGCCATATACGGTAAGAAAGTACAAACAAGATGAACTGGTAAAGGCCAATGATTACCAACATGCTGACACCAAAGAAATTGTAGTATTATGGTTGTCCATCAATAATCGAATTAAAAGTTTAATAGGACAACAAACCAATGATACTTTGCATTATAATATTGAATATAACAAAGATACTATCGCAGATTTAAGATTCTTGATGAACGATTATGTGGACCATTTGGAACATCATTTGGATCAAATAATGAAATAAAACCAAAGTTGACAAACTCCTACGACAACAATTAGTGCTTATAACAAAACACAACTATCTTCTAATTTTGATTTTAGAACTCATTAAAACAAAAAATTATTTGTTTAGTTAGGATTCCTTACTATATTTGCGACGGCAATCTTGCCAAAGAAATTAAATCAAAATAGTTATGAGTAAATCAATCTTTTATCATGCCGGCTGTCCAGTTTGTATAAGTGCAGAACACGATATCTTAAATTTAATAGGTCCTTCTGATGTGGAAGTAGTAAATTTTGCGGACAGTAATTCTCGAATAGATGAAGCTGAAAAAGCAGGAGTAAAATCCGTTCCTGCATTAGTGACTCCCAATGGAAACGTACTGCATATTAATTTTGGAGCATCCATGGCAGATGTCAAGGGATAAAAATGAATTTTATATAGTTAGGAATCCTACCATTTAAAATGGGTTCCTAACTAAAAAAATGTGAAGAAATGAAAGTAGCTGTTTGGGACACCTATGTAAAAAGACAAGACGGGGTATTGATGCATTTTGACATTCTTGTTGATAGTAATTTGACAGATGAAACCAAAATTCTAAGTTTTGGTAGGACATATTTGAAAAGTAAGCGTTTCAAAAATGGCCCATTAACATCCAAAGAATGTGTGTTTTGTCATATTGAAAATGCACCAGAAGAAATAATAATTGATATTGAAACAAAAGGTTATTTCATCATCGAAATGGAAAATTGCAATTAATAACTTGAATTAAATAATTAGGATTACTAACTTTACCTGTTGCATTAACATTCGACAGGTATTTTTATATGGAAGAAAGTGTTTTCAATATAGTATCTCAACAAAATAGCATCACAAGTAAAATTGTGGTTGGCCTGGAACGCATTTCTGAGGTGTTTAAAGTGTTACTTTGGGAACACGCAAAAGTCATAGGTCTAAGCCCTATTCAAATTCAAATCTTAATCTTCATTGCCTATCACAAATCAGAACTTTGTAACGTTAGTCATTTGGCGAAAGAGTTTAACATTACAAAGCCAACAGTAAGTGATGCTGTTAGGGTCTTGGATAAAAAAAAATACATCATCAAAGAGTATTCTTTAGTAGATAGTCGCAGCTATTCCATATTATTATCTGATTTAGGAAAAAGGACCGTTTCCGAAACCGAAAACTTTGCCAATCCAGTAAAAGCACAACTACATAAAATTAATGAAGTCGACTTAGAAAATTTATTTAAGTCTTTAAGCACGTTAATTCATCAATTAAATAGTGCCGGAATTTTAACAATACAACGTACTTGTTTTGGTTGTAAATTCTATGATAAATCCGGCAACAAGAACTACTGTACTCTAATGAAAATTGAGTTGCTGACTTCTGATATTAGATTAGACTGCCCTGAATATGAGGAAAATCCAGCAGGTAATACTACATAATAACACTATGTAGATGCAATCCCAACACTTCAAAGAATAGCATTCACAATTCCAGTACAAATAGCTATCTTTAGGATGCAGCTTGAAGCTTCACTTGGTACAATCCCTCTACAATATTATTTGTGAAACAGTAGCTGTTATTAACGCAAAATGGAAAACTAATGAGAAGATGTATGCTTATTTTATGGCTATCATTTATAGGCTGTAATGCTCAAAACACAAATAAATTATACATCGAAACTATAAAGCCTGACACTATTCCGAAGGTATTCGCGCCCAACTTTATATCAAAAAGAGATGTATCAGAATTTGGTTCTGTTTTTTCCAAAAATGGAAAAGAATTTTATTTCGGGGTCAACAATAATAACAAATCGGAGATCAGATACAGCCAACTCAAAAATGGAACATGGACAACACCAGTTGCTCTTATAACGCATAAAGAATATGGGTATAATGACCCGTTTTTATCTTCTAGCGAGAATAAATTGTTCTATATTTCTAATATGCCAAGGAATGAAAGAGATACAATACAAGATCATGACATCTGGTACTCTAAGAAAATCAATGGGAAATGGTCCAAACCCATAAATGCAGGAGAAAACATTAATTCTGATAAAAATGAATATTATATGTCCTTTACATCAAATGACAAAATGTACTTTTCATCCAATAAAAATGCTGAAGTAAACAGGGACCATGACTTTGATATTTATGCATCAGTCTTCGAAAATGGAGAATTTCAAAAACCCATACGAATGAGTGATTCCATAAATAGCAGAAGATATGAGGCTGATGTATTCATTGCTCCTGATGAATCTTATATGATTTATTGCGCCGCGCTTAAAGATGGTTATGGTAAAGGAGATTTGTATATCAGCTTTAAAGATGAAAACAGTGGAGTATGGAGCAAGTCACAAAATATGGGCCCCTCCATAAATACAGAAAAGCATGAATTATGTCCCTTTGTAACTTGGGATGGGGAGTATTTTTTTTACACAAGTAATGAGGATATTTATTGGGTTAGTTCAAAAATCATTGAAAACTATAAATAAACTGTTAACCGCAAGCAAGCTAAAGGTAATGGAACAAGAATTTAAGGAATATTTTGAAAATTATCTCAAATTGTTTACTGATTTAAATTCAGAAGAATTAGCTTTTTTTAGTTCCGGTTTAACGATAGACAAATATGCCAAGAAAGATTTCCTATTTAAAAGTGGTGAAATTCAAAAAGAAATGGGATTTGTCTGTAAGGGACTTCTAAGAAGGTACTACATCAATGAAAAAGGCAACAAAATAACCACTGGCTTTATTAGTGAAAACAACTACGCAACAGACTACCCTGCTTTCATAAGACAAAAGCCATCCAAGTATTTTATTGAATGCCTTGAGCCATCCATTTTAATAAAATTACCCTATGATAAAATCCAAGAAGGGTATGCTAAATTTAAAGGAAGTGAAATGTATGGTAGATTGATAGCCGAATATGTATTGACCGTGCAAACGGACAGGGTTGAAAGCTTTTTATTTGAAAACGCCGAAGAACGGTATTTAAATTTCATAAATGACAACAAGGATATCATGAACAGAATAAGTTTATCCCATTTAGCATCTCATTTAGGTATAGAACGACAATCATTAAGTAGAATAAGAAGTAAAATTGCCAAACAATGATTTTGTCACATATGTGTCAGGTAAACCATTCTATTCTATCTCACTTTTGCAGTATGAATACTAAAATATTGTAAAAATGATTTCAAACAAAATAGCAACTAAACTTATCCTAACGCTACTACTTCTAATTTTTAGTATAGTCACTTTTGGGCAAAATCTAAAGACAAACCATTCAATCCATGAAGCTGTTCAGCTCAGAACCAACGAAATATTTGATAGTCTCGTAGAAATTCGCCGGGATTTTCATATCAATCCAGAGGTATCAGGTCAAGAAAAAAGAACTTCAGAGAAAATAGCCAAGTATTTATTATCCTTAGGATTGGAGGTTAAGGTAGGTATTGGGGGATACGGCGTTGTTGGTATCTTAAACAGCGGTAAAAAAGGGAGACGGATTGCATGGAGGGCAGATATAGATGCCATGCCGTCTGACATACCAGATGTTGTAGATTTCCAATCTAAAAATGAAGGGGTACGTCACATTTGTGGACATGATGTGAATACTACAATTGCACTAGGAATTGCAAATGTTATGGCAAGTCAGAAAGAACATTTTACAGGAATAGCTTATTTTATTTTTCAGCCTTCTGAAGAAAATTATACCGGCGCAAAAGCGATGATAGATGATGGCTTATTTGATATTATTAATCCCGAAGAAATCTATGGAGCACATATAGCACCAATGCCAACAACCATGATTTCTACCAAACCCGAATGGATGTTTGCAGATTATAAAATCATTAAAGTGTCTTTTAAAAACTCAGATGAAAATGAAGCCATAATTGCATTTACTAAAGAATTAATCTCTGGTTTGCAAAATATTGAACCTGACAGCAAATTTTGGGACCCAAATAGTTTATTGGACACAAATATTGGACTAGGAAGTCCAAATACCATTTTCACGAATTACGTTACAGTACATCAACATTTCAACATTGAGAAAACAGCTAATGAAATTTCGATAAGCAACTACATTGGCTCTAGTATCATGAAAAAATTGAACACATTTATACCGCTATTAAAACAAAAATTTAATGAATCCATATATGCAAAACAGTTGGTGGACATTGCCTATACTTTGGAAAGAGCTAACCTTTATAATGACATAAGTTTAACAACAAAATCTTTGCAAAGCATTGCTGCTATTTATGGCAAGGAAAATACAATTCTCATGTACGGAGAAATGCCTGACGGACGTGGAGATGATTTTGCCTATTTTCAAGAACACGTACCAGGAGTCTATTTTTACCTGGGAGGCTCAAATTTTGAAAAAGGTGTTATTTCCATGCCACATGCTCCAAATTTCGCTGTAGATGAAAATTGCATTAAAACGGGGGTTTCTTATTTTTCCTCCATGCTTATAGAAAGGCTCATTAATTAATGAGAATTGCAAGTGTTCTGCAAGTTATAAAACAATAAATTAAATGACAAAGCATATTGAATTTCCTTCAAAAAACGAATATCCAGTTTATGCAGAGATGTATATGAAGTTAGTAACCCAAGATGGGAGTCTTATTGAACAATTAAAAGCTAGCTTTGAGAAAACAAAAGCCTTAATCAATGGGTTTTCAAATGAAAAATTGGATTATAGATACCAAAAAAACAAATGGTCAATAAAAGAAGTTTTGGTCCATATCATTGATGATGAAAGAATATATGGTTATAGAGCCCTTTCCTTCGCTAGAAATGACAAAACAAATCTCCCAGGTTTTGAACAAGATGATTATAGCCTTAATGCTGACACCTTTGAAAGAACAATTGAGAATATCATGGAGGAATATGAAGCGGTACGATTGGCTACTATGACTTTATTTAATGGCCTTTCTGATCGCGCGTTAAAACGTGTAGGAATAGCAAATAAAAATCAAGCTAGTGCAAGAGCACTGGGGTACCATATCCTTGGTCATGAATTACATCATATTAAAATAATTGAGGATAAATATTTATAGAATTCAGTATTCGCTACAATTTGAATATTGCATTGTAAACGAGTCTTGTCTTATAGCTATTTCCAATTATTTCTGATAGCGCAAAGTGTTTTTCAAGGTGCAGGAAACAAGCTGGTATCAAAGAAAAAACGTTGTTTTGTTATTTTTCCTTCTACAATATCAAACACTTCACAACATGGGATTTCGGCCTGTACAGGTGAAAGAACTTTAAGTATGGATACATGCGTAACAAAGTTATCAGCAGCTATCAAGTCCAATGTTTCTACCGCAAATTCCATTTCAAATTTTGACAGCATCTCAAAATAATCTGTCGGGTTATTTGTAGAAAACATAGGTCCTTCATAGACATGTTCGCTAGACATAAAACCACTCGCCTCCTCAAAATCACCTTTATTGATGGCTTCAAAGAAGCCTTTTACTACCTTTAGTGCTTGATTAGAATTGTTCATATATATATAATTTTAATTGAATTATTTATTAACTTGCAAAAAACAAGCATTACGAATATAGGCAATAACTTGCAAAAAACAAGTGATATTGAAGAAAACCCATAAAAGATCAGATTGTCCCGTTAGTAGAGCCCTTGATATCCTTGGGGATAAATGGACCTTACTTATCATCCGTGATATAGTTTTCGGGGGTTTCCGGTTTTACAATGAATTTCTAAATTCTGGGGAAGGAATTGCCACCAATGTCCTTTCTGACAGGTTAAAATTGCTTGAACAGAACGGATTCATAGAAAGCAAGCAATATGAAAAGCAGCGCACAAAAAAACTTTATTTGCTTACAGAAAAAGGAATAGGACTTATCCCTATTGTCGTGGAACTATTAATTTGGGGTTTTGATTTTGATACTTCCCTACCCATTCCTGAAGACAGAAAAGTCATTATAGCACGCATGAAATACGATAAAGAAAATTTGATAAAGGAGATTACTGAATCCGTAAGAAAACATGATTCCAAGAACTTTTGTTAGCTCGCCTTCTCTCGGGATTTGGGAAAATCCTGTGAACCTCTACACATCCTATGTCATGCAGTGCCCAGGTAAACCAAGTTTTAAATAAATAACACTTATATTACTTTTCACTACACATCATTCTTTAGCAAGTTTCGGGTTTTATAGCCATTGAAAGTCAAATACCTTTGTACTGTAACATATATAAAAATGACTAAACAAGAGCATATCAATTATAACCGAATTGCAGAAGCAATTGATTATATAAAGTCAAATTTTAAAGCGCAACCCTCTTTAAATGAAATAGCTGAAACGGTACACCTAAGTAATTTCCATTTTCAACGACTCTTTACTGATTGGGCTGGGGTGAGCCCCAAAAAGTTCATGCAATACATTAGCCTTGCATATGCCAAGCAACTTCTAAAAGAAAAACAAGCCACACTTTTTGATACTGCATTAGAAACAGGATTATCCGGCACAGGACGTCTTCATGATTTATTCGTAAATATTGAAGGAATGACCCCTGGTGAATTTAAAAATGGAGGCGCAAACTTATCAATAAACTACAGTATTGCAGAAAGCCCGTTTGGAAATCTAATTGTAGCCTCTACATCGATAGGCATTTGTCATATGGCATTTTTTAGCAACAAGGAACAAGCATTGTCTATCTTAACATCCCGATTCCCAAAGGCAACGTACAATCAAGTTGTGGACAAAATTCAGAAAGATGCCTTGTTTATTTTTCAGAATGATTGGAGTAAATTAAATCAGATAAAATTGCATTTAAATGGAACACCTTTTCAATTAAAAGTTTGGGAAACGCTATTGAAAATTCCAACAGGAAACCTAACCACGTATGGAGCAATTGCCAAAGAAATTTCACGTCCAAAAGCATCCAGAGCTGTGGGTACCGCTATAGGTAATAATCCGGTCGCTTTTTTAATTCCATGCCATAGGGTTATTCAAGCTTCAGGAAACACTGGAGGCTATATGTGGGGAACAACCCGAAAAACAGCCATAATTGGTTGGGAAGCAGCAAAAACAAATGCTTCTAATGACCATCAAAACTAATGGAAAAAGTCAAAACAAAACTTGCAGCTACTGATTGGCAATCAATAGCAACATCCTTAAACGAAAAAGGGTATGCTATTATTCCGAAATTAGTATCAGACGAACAATGCACAGAACTTATAGAGAACTATAGGGTAGAAAATCTATATCGAAAAACAGTAGTCATGGAGCGGTATCGTTTTGGCTTGGGCGAATATAAATATTTTGATTACCCTTTGCCTGAAATTATTCAGCTTATAAGAGAAAGCAGCTACCCAAAGTTAGTTCCAATCGCCAATTTATGGATGAAGGTTTTAAAAATTGATACGATATTCCCAGAAACTCATCAAGAACTCCAAAGACAATGCCATGCAAGCAATCAATTAAAACCCACTCCTTTAATTTTAAAATACGGCAAAGGGGGTTTTAACACCCTGCATCAAGATTTATACGGCGATGTATATTTTCCGCTACAAACTGTATTGTTCTTAAATGAACCCGACCTTGATTTTACAGGCGGAGAATTTGTTTTGACGCAACAAACACCACGGGCGCAATCAAAAGCCATGGTATTAAAACCAAAAAAAGGGGATATGCTCATCTTCACGACCAATTTTAGACCTGTGAAAGGGACAAAAGGGTATTACCGGGTGAACATGAAACATGGTGTTAGCGAGCTTCATAGTGGGGAACGATACACCATGGGCATCATTTTTCATGATGCAATTAGTTAAAAAATGACACGACATACGGAACTAAGTGATACAGATTTAAAAAAGAACATCAAGCAGCAAAAAATTCGCTTTGGAGGCAATCAAAAACTAAAAATTTACGGAACTTTAAAATGCAAATCTGGTAAGCGAATGAAACGAGAAAATCGAGTGTTTTTTTTATCAGAAAAAGAAGCAACATATCATGGGTATAGACCCTGCGGACATTGCATGAGAAAAGCGTATCTAAAATGGAAAAATGGACCTATTCAATAATACCATAGACCACAATACTAATGTATTATCAAAAGATGGCATAGTGAATTACTATGGCACATTACTGTCGGTATCACAAAGCAATTCTTATTTTGATCAATTACTCCACAATGTGGAGTGGAAAAATGATGAGGCCTTCATGTATGGAAAGCGAATTGTAACGAAACGTAAAGTAGCATGGTATGGTGACAAACCTTATCAATACACCTATTCCAACACAACAAAACTGGCACTACCCTGGACAACAGCATTATTGGAGTTAAAAGAGATGGTTGAACAAAAGACTGAAGAAAAGTACAATTCTTGTTTGCTTAATTTATACCATAATGGTAGTGAAGGAATGGCTTGGCATAGCGATGGGGAAAAAGATTTAAAAAAGAACGGAGCAATTGCCTCCTTAAGTTTGGGAGCAGAACGAAAATTTGCCTTTAAACATAAAGAAACTAAAGAAAAAGTGTCTCTGCTACTAAAAAATGGAAGCTTGTTAGTGATGAAAGGTGCAACACAGACCTTTTGGCTTCATAGATTGCCACCAACAAAATTGATACATACCCCAAGAATCAATCTAACTTTTAGAACCATAATGCAAACAAAAAAGTAGCATCATTTTTCTTTCCAAGCACTGTAGCCTCCTGTTAGATTAATTACATTTTTATAGCCTAATGAATCCAGCATATGGGTAGCCTTTCCACTTCGACGTCCTGAACGACAATATAAGTAAATTGTTTTTTTCTTATCAATTTTTTTAAACTGCTCAGCAAAATCTTCATCAAACCAATTAATATTCAACGCATCATCTAAATGCCCTGCTTCATACTCTTCTGGGGTGCGTACGTCCACCAAGACTTCAGTTTCTTGGTTTATTTGTGATACCTCTGTGATAGGTTTTTCTTTATTTTGAGAAAAGCCCAACTGTACAAAAGCAAGTACAATTAGAAATAAGAATCGCTTCATAAGATTGATACATTAATATTCAATTCAAAAATAATCATTATTAGTAACAAAAAAATCCATTACTTTTGATAACCGAACACATTATGAAAACACACCAATTATATCCAGAAAAATGGGTAGACCTTTATGCGGACTATCTCTTTAATTATGCAGTCGCACGAATAAGTGATGCTGACCTTGCAAAGGATTTGGTACAAGAAACTTTCTTTGCTGGCCTAAAATCAGCAAAAAATTACAAAGGGGAAGCTACTGAGCGCACTTGGCTCATTGCTATTTTAAAAAGAAAAGTCATTGACCATTATAGAAAAATAAACTCCAAAAAGGGCAAAGCAGAAGTTAGGATAAATTATAGCTCCAGTTCAGACTCAGAAGGTGATTGGTTGGAGGAGCAAGTGGCAGACCCGTTTAGCACATTGGAAAATGGTGTTTTAGAAAACGAGGAGTTGGGTATAGCCATACAGGAATGTATTGGCAAACTGCCTAAAAAGCAGGCCTTGGTATTTACAATGAAAACAATACAAAATATAAGCACGGAAGATATTTGTAATGATCTGGAAATAAATCCGTCTAACCTTTGGGTAATGATTCACAGAGCCAGAACGTCTCTTATGGATTGTCTAAATAAAAATTGGTTTTAATTATGATTTCTTGCGAAGAAGCAGCAACTATATGTAGTAAGACACAGTATAAGGAAGCATCCTTTATAGAAAAGATGAGGCTTAGTTTCCATATATTCATCTGTAAAACGTGTTCAAAATTCAGTAAAAACAACAAACACCTGTCTTCTCTTTGTGAAAAGGCCAAACTTCATACGCTCACAGAAGCTGAAAAAGTAGAAATGAAAGAAAACATTAAATCTGAAATTTAAAAAAAGGTGTAAAAGATCCATACCATTCCCCACCAAAAAATAGGAATGGACTCTACCCAAAAAGAGGAAAAGTATTTTTTTTGAATTCTTTTGGTCATCAACAAGACCATTCCCAAAACCAAAAACAAAATTCCCTTGGCAATTATTTCAAGCCTTGAAAGATCATCAATTAAAAAAGTAGCAACAAAAAAAAGCATTGCTACCCAAGCTCCAATAGTTTTTGTCCGGGAAACTCCAAACCGCTGGGGTAATGTTCTTAAATCAGGAGTATCATATTTCAAATCCCTGATTTCAAAAGGCAGCAACAATATAAACACCAAAACAAACCGTTGAAAAACAGCTATCCAAACATCCCAACCTAAGTAATGTTCCGCAGCTACAACGGGCAATATTACGGTAGTACCTGCCCATACCAAGGCAACAATAAAGATCTTTAACCCTCCCCAACTTCTTAGATTTTTAGCTTTTGGAATAAGGGGCAATGCATAAAGTCCTGTAAGCACCAAAAGGTAACCCATTATTATCCATACTTGAATTGGCAAAAAATAGGCGTGATACAATGCACATCCTAGGGCAATAAAACTAACAAATTGAATATTTTTATGATACCTATTGGCCACCAGAATATACTTCTCAGCCTCTACTCCATATTTTATAAAATTATAACTGGCCATTGTGCTAAAAAAAGCAAAATAAGACAAATGTATATTTATGGAAATTTGCAAAAAATAACAAGTGATGTGCAGCAAGGAAAACACTGAAAATGCCACATGTACACTTGCATCTAAATAAAAATCAAAAATGCGTTGCAACCATTTCATAAGGTAAAAATAATCAAAGTGTTAATAAGCTGCTGTTTTCGTTAAAAACTTTAATCCCCATGTTTCTTTTTTAGTCCATTTTAGAAGTATTTAATACTTATTTTTGAACATCTTTTTTTAAGTGAAATTATGAGGACAGATGTGTTTGCTTTACGCCATATTGGCGTTTCAGAAAATGACCAAAAACAATTGTTAAAAATTATTGGGGCCAATAGTTTGGAACAATTAATCAATGAGACCATTCCAACTGATATTCAGTTAAAAAAGCCATTGCAACTTTCCAAGGCAATGAGTGAGCATGAGTTTTTGAATCATATTCAAAAATTGGCAGATAAAAATAAAGTATTCAAATCTTATATTGGATTAGGATACCATGAAGCCATTATACCATCGGTTATTCAAAGAAATATACTGGAAAATCCAGGTTGGTATACGGCATACACACCCTACCAGGCAGAAATTGCACAAGGACGTTTGGAGGCTTTATTGAATTTCCAAACCATGATTATTGACCTAACAGGAATGGAATTGGCAAATGCCTCTCTTTTAGATGAAAGCACGGCTGCGGCTGAAGCCATGACTATGCTCTTTAATGTTAGAAGCAGAGCACAAAAGAAAAACGAGGTTGTAAAATTCTTTGTTTCTGAGGAGGTATTACCACAAACCCTATCCCTGTTAGAGACCCGCTCCAAACCATTAGGCATTATATTGGTAGTAGACAATCATGAAACATTTGGATTTGATGATGATTTCTATGGCGCATTATTACAATATCCTGGAAAACACGGTCAAATCCATGATTATGCAGACTTTGTTTCCAAAGCCAAGGAAAACAGTATTAAAGTAGCTGTTGCAGCCGATATTTTGAGCTTGGTAGCATTAAAAGCTCCAGGAGAATTTGGGGTAGATGTAGTGGTGGGTACAACACAACGCTTTGGTATTCCTTTAGGATATGGTGGTCCACATGCAGCTTATTTTGCGACCAAAGTGGAATACAAAAGGAACATTCCAGGGAGAATCATTGGAATGACCAAGGATGTTGATGGTAAGAATGCCCTGCGAATGGCTTTGCAGACACGTGAGCAACATATTAAAAGAGATAAGGCAACTTCCAATATATGTACCGCACAAGTATTATTAGCTGTTATGGCAGGAATGTATGCAGTATATCACGGATCAAAAGGATTGCAGTACATTGCTGAAAAAGTTCATCAAAAAACTAAAGCAATAAGCCAGGCAATAGAAGGCTTAGGATATAAACAATTAAACACTTCCTTTTTTGACACCATTAAAGTACAAGTAAACAATTCCTCTGCCCTAAAGGAAATTTCAGAGAAAAAAAGCATCAACTTTAATTATATTGATACACAAACCGTCTCTATTTCCATAAACGAAGGTACTACGGAAAGTGACATCAAGGATATCTTATCATGTTTTACTGAATTGAAGCAATCAAAGGAAGCTATTGCATTTTCTGCATCGCTTAAAAGCATGATTCCAGAAGCAATTCAAAGAAATACACCATTTTTAGAAGCTGAAGTTTTTAATGCTTATCATTCTGAAACGGAATTGATGCGCTACATCAAAAAATTGGAGCGTAAGGATTTATCTTTAAATCATTCCATGATTTCATTGGGTTCTTGCACCATGAAACTGAATGCTGCATCAGAGATGCTTCCCTTAAGTTCTCCGAAATGGGGGAATATTCATCCTTTTGTACCTGTAGAGCAGGCAGAAGGATACCAAACGGTACTCAAAGAGTTAGAAAACGATTTGAGTACCATAACTGGCTTTGCTGCCACATCATTACAACCTAATTCGGGAGCCCAAGGAGAATATGCAGGCTTAATGGCCATAAAGGCATATCACCAATCTAGGAACGAAGCAAATCGAAATATTTGTTTAATTCCCGCTTCGGCACATGGTACCAACCCAGCTTCCGCAGTAATGGCAGGAATGAAGGTAGTAGTTACCAAAACTGATGAAAAAGGAAATATAGATGTTGCCGATTTAAAGGAAAAGGCATTGTTGCATAAGGATAATTTATCCGCATTAATGGTGACCTATCCATCTACTCATGGTGTTTTTGAATCATCTATAAAGCAAATTACCAAAATCATCCATGACAATGGCGGTCAAGTCTATATGGATGGTGCCAATATGAATGCCCAAGTTGGTTTGACCAACCCTGCAACCATTGGTGCAGATGTATGTCATTTAAATTTGCACAAAACATTTGCCATTCCACATGGCGGTGGTGGTCCAGGAGTAGGCCCTATTTGTGTAGCAGAGCAATTAGCACCTTTTCTTCCGGGAAATCCAGTCATAAAAACTGGTGGCAAGAATGCAATTACCGCCATTTCAGGAGCGCCTTGGGGCAGTTCTATGGTCTGTATAATTTCTTATGCCTACATAAAAATGCTAGGTGAATATGGATTATCACAATCCACCAAAATTGCAATTTTAAATGCAAATTATATCAAAGAGCGATTGAGCAGTGGTTATGATGTACTTTATACCGGTGAGCAAGGAAGGGCTGCACACGAAATGATTATTGATTGTAGGCCATTTAAACGAAATGGAATTGAAGTATCAGACATTGCCAAACGTTTGATGGACTATGGCTTCCATGCGCCCACAGTTTCATTCCCTGTTGCTGGCACATTGATGATAGAACCCACTGAAAGTGAAAGTTTGGCAGAATTAGACCGTTTTTGTGATGCAATGCTTTCCATTAGGGAAGAAATTGATAAGGCAATGGACAACCCTAACAATGTGCTGAAAAATGCACCACATACTTTGGGCATGGTCACTAATGATGAGTGGGATTTTCCATACACAAGGCAACAGGCAGCATTTCCCTTAGCTTTTGTATCCGAAAACAAGTTTTGGCCTAGTGTCAGACGCGTGGATGATGCTTATGGAGACCGTAATTTAATATGTTCCTGTACGCCTATAGCAGCTTATATGGAAGCGTAAAAACACCCACGCATAAGAAAAATAGGGCGTTTAACTGTTTTTTGCATTTTTTTTTAAACCAACTATTTGATTTGTTGGTTGCTGAACATTGTATTTTTATTATGCAGGCATAGTACAATGTTGTTTTTTTCAATATATTTAAAATATTAAATAAATAGTACTCTATGAACATTGGTATTACAGGAACAGGACGTTATATTCCTTCCGTTAAAATTAAAAATACAGATTTTAAGGAGCATGAATTCTTAAATGCGGATGGAACGGCTTTTAAGAATACCAATGATATTATTATTGAAAAATTTGAATCCATTACCGGTATTGGTGAAAGGCGCTATGCTAAGAAGGGTGAAAATAATTCTGATTTGGCCTCTTTTGCTGCTGAAAAAGCTATTGAAGACGCAGGGATAGACAAAGAGAGTTTGGATTATATCATTGTTGCCCACAATTTTGGGGATGTTCCGGATGGAGAAACCCAAAGTGATATGCTACCAAGTATAGCTACCAGAGTAAAACACAACCTCAAAATAAAAAACCCCAAATGCGTTGCCTATGACCTTATTTTTGGTTGCCCTGGATGGGTAGAAGGTGTTATACAAGCTAAAGCATTTATTAAAAGTGGCATTGCTAAAAAATGTTTGGTCATTGGTAGTGAAACACTATCTAGAGTAACCGACCCACATGATAGGGATAGCATGATTTATTCTGATGGTGCAGGGGCAACAATTATTGAAGCTGGAAGTAATGGAAATATTTTAAGCCATGCTTCGGCCACATATGCAAACGGCGAAGCATACTACCTATTTTTTGGTGGCACATACAAGCAAAATTCCAATGAGGACACCAAGTACATTAAAATGTTTGGTAGAAAAATTTATGAATTTGCAGTAACCTATGTTCCACAAGCCATGAAAGATTGCTTAGATGAAACTGGCATATCCATTGATGACGTTAAAAAAATATTCATCCATCAGGCGAATGAAAAAATGGATGAAGCAATTGTAAAACGTTTTTATAAATTACATAACAAAAGTGTTCCTGAAGGCATAATGCCCATGAATATCAGTACAACGGGAAATAATTCAGTCGCAACCATCCCAGTTCTTTTTGATATGGTTAGAAATGGAAAGCTAGAGAACCAAAGTGTGCAAAAGGGAGATGTTGTCATCTTTGCCAGTGTTGGCGCTGGGATGAACATCAATGCTATAGTTTACAGATATTAAATTCCTTTTCAAAATTAAAAAATTGACAACGAAAGAATAGAAGGTATATCTTTGTTCAAGAACTCATTTATTTCTTTATGAAATTGCCTCAGATTACATACAAACTAATATATCAGCAACACATAAATTACATTATAAGGAATATAAATTACCGCTTGCGTTCCATTTTTTCTAATCTTGTTCAAATCCCACCTTCAGGAAAAATTACCATCAATTCAGATTCTGGAAAATTCCAAATGCTTACCAATCAAACAAGTCATATTAGTTCGTTATTGTTCTGGAATGGCTATAAAAAGTTTGAATATTCTGAGATTTTTGAAGAGCTATCAAAAAAAGTAGACTCGTTTTTAGATATTGGATCAAACATAGGTTACTATGCTCTACTTGCCGCAAAAGCCAATCCTACAATTAAAATACTTGCTTTTGAGCCTGCATTGGGACCAAAATTTTATTTAAAAAATAATATTGAATTGAATGGTTTTGGCGACAATATTACTGCCATAGACATTGCCTTATCAAACCAAATCGGAACTATTGATTTTTATGAGGTTGAAAATCAAAAATACACCTATCTACAATACAATCTGGCTGGAGAAGGCAATACTGGGACTAAAAAAACTTCTCGGAATTTTGTAAAAAAAACGGTCAAAACAACAACTTTGGACCAGTTTGCAGATACAAACATCGTTACGGGTATTGATTTAATCAAATTAGATACAGAAGGAACAGAAATAGATATTATCAGGTCTGGCGCCAGTAGCATTAAAAAATATGAGCCCATTGTCATTTCGGAAACCTTATTCAATACTATTGAAAAAGATTTGGAGCTTTTTTTTAAGGAATTGAATTATGAAATGTACAATCATACCGAAAAAGGTTTGATAAAAGTAAATACCATTACAAGAGTTAAAGACGATGGGATAAGAAACTGTTTTTTCGTTCCCAAATCAAAATTACACCTTATTGCTCCTTATATTAACACCTAAATAGCTTGAAACTAAGCATTATCATTCCTGCACATAATGAACAGACAAATCTAAAAGAATGTCTAGACTCTTTTGTGGCGCAAAATATAAGACCAGATGAACTCATTGTTGTGGATGACAATTCTAGCGATAATACCTTTACGATTGCATCTGAATATGCAAAAAAACATAGGTGGATAAAAGTCCTTCAGAATACTTCAACTGATGAGCACATTCCAGGTAAAAAAATAGTAGACACCTTTAATATTGGTTTAAAACATGCATCAGATTATAATATCATTGGAAAGTTTGATGCAGACATTATTCTTCCTCCCAATTATTTTGAAACGATGTTGAACCATTTTAAAAGCAATTGGAAGTTAGGTATGTGCTCTGGTCTATTGTACATAAAAAAAGAAAACAACTGGGTCTATGAAAACATTGCTGATAAAAACCATATTCGCGGTCCCATTAAACTATACCTTAAAGCTTGTTTTAATAAAATTGATGGATTGAGACCGGCAGTGGGATGGGATACCGTAGATATTCTTTTAGCAAAATATCACAACTTTGAAACCTTCACCGATATATCTTTACATGTAAAACACTTGCGACCCACCGGGCAATCTTATTCCTCCATGAATAAATATGTAAAAGGAGAGGCTTTCTACAAAATGCGATATGGCTTTGTACTATCCAAAATAGCAGCTTTTAAAATGGCATGGCAAGCAAAAAATCCAATGCTTTACCTCAACACCATCCTAGGGTATGTCTTGGCAGTTATGAACAAGCTTCCTCGATTTGTCACCAAGGAAGAGGGGCACTTTATTAGAAAATATCGTTGGGAAGGGATTAAAAAAAAATTATTCCGCTAAAACCTCAACAATAGGCGTCCCCGTAGTTCCATTTGGAAAGGAAATTCCCAATAAAACAGCTATGGTAGGGGCAATATCTGGGATTTCAGTTCTAACCGCTGTACTCCCCTTCTTTATTCCTTTTCCAAAAAACAACAAAGGTACATGAGTATCATAAATCTGCGCAGAACCATGTGTAGAACCTGTTCTAGAATAACTTATATGCCCTGGCTTAACAACTATTAAAACATCACCAGAACGTTTTTGATTGTATCCATTTTGCAAAATATAGGGAATACCTTTTGTGTATTGATTTTGCCACATTTGCTGTGCTGTATAGACTCTATCCACATGGGAGTACCTCAATAATTCTTTGGCCAAGGCTTCCTGCACTTGTTGGAGATTTAAATCTAAATTATTGATTATTTTATGGTCCAAATATAATTGCCCACTAGACATGTTTTTCACAATATCTGTGGTCCCATAGGTATATTTTAAAAATTCAGCAAACTCAATTTTTACATCATCCAGCTCCAAATAACCAGCCGGTATTTTATTTGCCTTTAAATACGCAGGAACATGAATTGCACCATGATCAGCCGTTAAAAACACCGTAAACTCCCCTACTCCCACTTGAGCATCCAAAGCATTAAAAAAACGTTCCAAATCTCTATCCAAACGCAGGTAAGCATCCTGAACCTCTTTTGAGTTCACGCCATATTTATGACCCACATAATCCGTACTGGAAAAGCTTACCGCCAAAAAATCCGTAATGGCATCCATTCCAAGATTTTCGTATTTTAATGCCGCTAAAGCAAAATCTGTGGTAATGCTATTCCCATAAGACGTTGCCTTTAGTAGTTCGTATCCTCCATTGGCATCCCATAAGCTTGGTAAATCATGCGGAAAAGTAGGTGCAATCTCTTCATCAAACAAACCTTCATAAACATTATCATCAGGACCACTTTCCACGAATGTATGTATATCCTTATATGTTGTCCAAGGCTTTTTATACCCATCAACACTCCTATTGGCATTAAAATCATTGACCCATTGTGGCAAATCATTCATATAATAAGAACTGGTAATCCAATTGCCTTCATCATTACCATAAAACCAATAAGCAGCATTTGCGGTGTGCCCTCCTGGCAATACAGCTCCCCTATCTTTTAGTGCAATTGCAATAGTTTTTCCTCGCATTTGGGTATGCAGCCTTAGCTGATCGGTTATTGTGGTAACAGTCATTCTATGTGGAGACATTTTTCCGGCATCAGTAGCTGTCCCAACTGATGTATAATTATCATCAGATGCACAATACACATTTTCATCTATTTCCTTGTCATACCAATTATTACCAATAATACCATGCGTGGATGGCGTTGTTCCCGTATAGACCGATGTATGACCAGGACCCGTACTTGTTGGAGCATAATTAAAATGATTGTTTTTACAATTGAACCCTTCTTCTACCAATCGCTTAAAGCCACCTTCTCCATAATGATTCCAGAATCGGGTAAGGTAATCATACCTCATTTGGTCCACTACAATGCCTACAACTAGTTTTGGCGGATTATTAAATGTAGGAGTATTTTCAATTAAGCGCTTATTCTTCCCTTTTCTTTGGGCGGATAGTTCGCTAATTGAAAAACCAAATATAAAAGCTAATGCAAGTAAAAGAAGTTTGTGTTTTGTCATCATGAATTCTTAAAAAAGTAAAATTAGAAAAATAAAGCTTTAAAAAAATAAATGAAGGTTAAATACCACTCAATATTGTTATTTTTACATGAAGAAGTATATTTTTAGCGCATGAACTATATAGCATCTATTGGTAGCTATTTTATTATGATTTGGGAGGTTTTTAAAAAACCGACAAAATGGAGAATCATGAAAACCTTGATTCTAAAAGAGATAGATGAGCTCATATATGGCTCTTTAGGCATCATTATTTTTATTTCCTTCTTCATCGGAGGGGTTGTGGCAATACAGACAGCTCTCAATATGACAAACCCTTTAATTCCCGAAAATTTAATTGGATTTGCCACAAGACAATCTGTAATTCTAGAATTTGCTCCCACTTTTTGTTCTATAATAATGGCCGGAAAAGTAGGCTCCTACATTACTTCTAGCATTGGAACAATGAGAGTTACAGAACAAATTGATGCTTTGGAAGTAATGGGCGTCAATTCCTTAAACTATTTGGTTTTCCCCAAAATGATTGCAATGTTTTTCTATCCATTTGCAATTGCAATAGCAATGTTTGTTGGCGTATTAGGTGGCTGGATTGCCAGCTCCTTTGGGGGTTTTAGCTCTAGTGCAGCTTTTATAGAGGGAATACAATTGGATTTCACTCCCTACCATATCACATACTCTTTTATTAAGACCATAATCTTTGCTTTTGTAATTGCGACCATACCCTCATTTCACGGATATTTCATGAAAGGTGGTGCTCTAGAGGTAGGTAAGGCGAGTACCACTGCCTTTGTGTGGACTAGCGTGGTCATTATTGTCTTAAACTATATACTCACTCAACTTCTACTAGGCTAATGATTAAAGTGGACAACATACATAAGACCTTTGGGGATGCGCATGTTTTGAAAGGCATAAGTGCATGTTTTGACAAAGGAAAAACAAATCTCATTATTGGGCAAAGTGGCTCTGGAAAAACGGTATTTTTAAAATGTCTGTTAGGTCTTTTTACTCCAGAAGAGGGCAGTATAGTATATGATGGTCAAGACTATTCTGAACTTACCAATAATGAAAAAAGATATTTAAGACAAGATATGGGTATGGTGTTCCAAGGAAGTGCCTTATTTGACTCCATGACTGTTCAGGGCAATATAATGTTCCCTTTGGAGATGTTTACGAAACAATCTGTGTCCGAAATGCAGGACCGAGTAG
The DNA here is from genome assembly GCA_002746975.1 of Bacteroidota bacterium. Taxonomy (GTDB): domain Bacteria; phylum Bacteroidota; class Bacteroidia; order Flavobacteriales_D; family Sanyastnellaceae; genus UBA974. The sequence goes on from NVXE01000001.1 coordinate 37,920, forward strand.
ATTTTGTTCTTAAAAGGGTAAATCTTATTGATGCACACCATAAATTTCCCTCTGAAATTTCTGGAGGAATGCAAAAAAGAGTAGCCATTGCACGCGCCATTGTAATGAATCCAAAATATTTATTCTGTGATGAGCCCAATTCTGGATTAGATCCCAAAACGGCCATCCTTATTGATAATCTTATTCAAGAGATTACCAAAGAATATAATATTACCACAGTAATAAATACACATGACATGAACTCTGTTATGGAAATTGGTGAAAAAATTATTTTTCTAAAAGACGGATTAAAAGAGTGGGAAGGCACCAAAAATGAAATCTTTAAAACAGATAATGATGCCATAACCAATTTTGTATATTCTTCTGAACTTTTTAAAAAAGTAAGGCAAATGTATATTGAAGAAAGAAACTAAATTTCAACCTTATAAATCCTTTTTTTTGATATTATTTGACTTGAATTGTACTACCCTGAATCAATGAGGAATCATTATTTTTATTTAACTCTTCATTCCTATATTAACCATAATGCGCTCCAAATTTATCTTTTACTTTGCCGAGCACTTTTTTAATGTCTTGTTCTTTAGACTTGGGGTATATTAATAACACTTCTTCTTTGTCCACAATAATATAATCGTTCAATCCATCAACAACAACAACTTTTCCTTTAGAGGACCTTATCATATTACCTTGGGCATCTTCACTAAGTACTTGAGCGTTTACTACTGCATTATTGTTCTGGTCCTTATCCAATTTATCATATAAAGAGCCCCAAGTTCCCAAATCGTTCCAGTCAAAAGTTGCCGGTAAAACATAGATAGATTTGGACTGTTCCAAGATAGCATAATCTATGGATATATCTGCTGCCTTTTCATAGTTCTCATTTATAAAAGACTGTTCTTCAGAAGTATTATAACTAGAGATGCCACTTTCAAACAGCTTAAACTGTTCTGGCTGATACTTTTTAAATGCATTTACAATAGTATTTGCTCCCCACATAAAAATTCCTGCATTCCATAGAAAATTGCCTTGATTAAGAAAGTCTTTTGCTGTTTCATAATCTGGTTTCTCTCTAAACTGACTTACTTTTTTTAGCGCAACACTGCTTCCTTTCTCAAACTCTATATACCCAAAACCTGTATTTGGAAAGCTTGGCTTTATACCTAGTGTACATAGCACTTCTTCCTTCTCACATTTATCAAAACATGTTTTTACATCCTTGGCAAAAGCTTCTTCATCTTCAATCCAATGATCGCTAGGAGCAACAATCATCACCGCATTTGGGTTTTCTTTTTGAATTTTTAATGCAGCATATAAAATACAGGGTGCTGTATTACGCATGGCAGGCTCCAAGACTACCTGTTTTTGTTTAACCATTGGCAATTGTTCCAGCACCAAATCATTGTAGCGCTCATTGGTTAGAATTAAAATATTCTCGGCCGGAACAAATTTATTGAGCCTTTTAAATGTTTTTTGAATTAAAGTATCACCAGTTCCCAACATATCATGAAATTGTTTGGGATAGGATGACGTACTTATAGGCCAAAATCTTGAGCCTACACCACCTGCCATTAAAACTGCATAATAATTATTGTTCATGTGTTGCTTTTATTATTTAAGACCCTCTGCAGCTCCAAAGCATTTGACCAGATATTATTTAATCTTTAATTAATTCTACTTCTGCATTTGGCTGAAACAAATATAGTTTTCCCGTAGCCATTTCTACACACTCATACCTCTTAATTCTTTTATTCCCCTTTTTGAACAATTTTCCATTATATAAGCGAAAAACACTCCCTATTGGCAATTCAAAAATATATGAACTTTCTTTATCTTGTTTATCATATGCCTTTAATGCAATGGACAAATTTGCATCTGTACTACTACTTGCTTTTGGGTTTTTAAAATGATTTGCCAAAACAGGCAACAATTTAGATGGAAAGATCTCTGGCCTAATAAAAGGCAACATTAAATATTGAAAAGTATGCTTCCATTCCAGTCCATGAGGTTTAATTCGCCTTCCATACTTTTCAAAAGCTACTAAATGTGCTATTTCATGTATTAAAGTAATGAGAAAACTATACTTATTAGAGCCTGTATTTACAGTTATTTGATGCGTCCCATTGGGCATTCTCCTATAATCTCCATGTCTGGTGACTCGTTGATTTACGATTTTAAGATGAACCTCATACTTTTCAATAAGTTCCATACAGGATAAAACTGCACGTTCTGGAATATAGTTTTTTAGCGTTTCTATCATGATAACTTTATCATTGATAATAGCTCATCCATATGATAAAACTGTTTAGTTGCTGTCTTAGCAAAATTTTCATCTTCATTGTGCATTGCAAATCCAAAAACATCAAAGCCTCCATTTTTAGCAGCTGTTACCCCTATAACTGAATCCTCTATTACGAGACATTCATCAGGCAAAAAACCCATTGTAGTTGCAGCATGCAAAAATATCGCAGGGCTTGGTTTCCACTTTCCGATGTCATAGCAACTAAAAATATTGTTGTTAAAAAAGTCAATAAGCCCTGTGATTTCAAGATTCCATTTTATTTTTTCCTTAGGCCCACTGGAAGCAACACAAAATGGAATTTCTAATTTTTGAAGTACCTCCTTAATTCCATCTACTGGCTTTAATCCCATCTTAAAGACATCAAAAGTTCTTTTTCGATATTCCTTTTCAAAACTTTCAGGCAGTGTTTTTTGTATAATAGTTTCTACTTGTGAAATACAATCCTTTAAAAAGCTTCCTTTAAAATTTTCCATTGCATAAGCAATATCAATATTTGCTCCATGCTCATTTGCCATATCCACCATAACCTGATTTCCAAGAGTTTCGCTATCAACCAAAACTCCATCACAATCAAAAATGATACACTTGTATTTCTTCATAAAAATTTATGGTGTACTACTACTTACTTCTAGCATCTTTCCATTGTAAAACTTATTTCCTGTCAAAGCAAAGTCCATGATATAATTGGCCATTTCCAATGCTGTCGTAGGCGCTTGGTATCCAGGGAAAGCCTCCTCCAGCATCTCCGTTTGTACTGCTCCCAATGCCAACACATTAAATGACGGTCCGGTGCTTTTATATTCTTCCGCCAATAACTCTGTCAACGTAATCAAAGCTCCTTTACTAGAACTATAGGCTGATAGACCAGAAAATTTTAAACTGCCCTGAACGCCGCCCATCGAGCTTATATTGACCACATGTCCGTGCTCTCCCATTTTTGGAAGCACTCTTTTTGTTATTTCCGCCACTCCAAATACATTAACCTTATAAACGTCAAGAAAATCTTCTATGGAGGTTTCAGCAAATGGCTTGCTCAGCAATTTTCCAGCATTATTTATTAAAATATCCACAACAGGCATAAACGTATCTAAAAAATCATCTAATTTTTCCAAATCTTCTGAATTCGATAAATCAAAAGGAAAGCTAACTATATTCTGATGTTTTAGTTTTTTTACTGGCACATCGTTTCTTGACAAAGCCAATACTTTATGACCGTCATCCGCAAAAAGTTTTGCAAGTTGAAACCCAATACCTCTACTTGTTCCTGTTATAATAACATTTGCCATCAATTGTATTTTATTTCTTTAGTAGCAGCATTAGCTATTCCTTCCACTACTGGTATGGATTTATTCACTATTGTTGCCATATGACTAAAATCCATCAAAGCTGACTCGTCCCCAACTTTATGATAATGATCAAAATTGGTAAAATCAAAAGTACTATAGGTATGTGATGGAACACCAAATTCCTTATGGAAGGCATAATTGTCAGAACGTTGATACAAATTAAACTCTTTAGCAGTAGGAAGAAAACCTATTAATTTTTCCTTGGCATACCCATTACTTACTTCTGCTAAATTGGATTTCTCATACCCAGTGATGTACATAAAATAATCCTTATCCACCAATGCAACGCCTACCATTTCAAAATTCAACATCGCATATAAATTCAGATTTTGCTCTTTTAATCTTTTAGCCAAATGAATTGAGCCCAAAAGTCCTTTCTCTTCTGCACTGAAAAGCGCAAAAATTATACTGCGTTTATTTGTTTTGACCGCACTAAAATAACGAGCCAATTCCATAACTGTAGTTGTTCCTGATGCATTGTCGTTGGCCCCGTTGGCAATAGCATCTCCATTTACAGCGCTTATTTCCCCAATATGGTCATAATGAGCTCCCACAACTATAAATTCTTTTTTTAGTTGTTCGTCATTTCCCTCAATGACCCCCACTACATTAAATGCAGGCTGTTCAAAATTGGATAAGGTATCTCTATACGTTAAAAAATAAGGTGCAATGCCATTACTTTTAAAAAAATCTTCAATATAACTTGCTGCTTTGTCTATTCCATCACTTCCAGAATCTCTTCCTTTTAATTCATCAGAAGCTAAAAAAGTGATAATTTCTCCCACTCTTTCTTTACTTGAAAACGAAGCAGAAGGAGACCCTTCTTTCACATCGTCCGAAGCAACAAGAGCATCACTAGTATTCATTTCAATTACACTCCCTTTTACACCTTCTGGGCCATTGGGAGCCACAGTTATACTTTTCTTAGCACCACAACCCAACAGCATCATTAAACAAAATATTCCAGTTATTTTTTTCATAAAATTATCTTTTTGTAAAGCTTAAAGATAAAAAAAGCATCTCATTATATTTGAGATGCTTTTTTAAATATTCTAATTGATATTATTTTTCTACGCCAACATAGTCACTGGATTTTCTAAAAAGGCCCGTAAGGTCTGTAAAAATTGTGCTCCAGTTGCACCATCCACTGTTCTATGATCACATGCCAAAGTAACTTTCATTGTATTGCCCACAACTATTTCACCATTCTTAACCACAGGTTTTTCTACAATAGCTCCCACAGATAATATAGCAGAATTAGGTTGGTTGATAATTGATGTGAAATCCAAGATACCGAACATCCCTAGGTTAGATACAGTAAACGTACTGCCTTCCATTTCTGCTGGCGTCAATTTCTTGTTTCTTGACCTACCTGCCATATCCTTGACCATAGCGCCAATTTGTGTCAAGCTTAATTGGTCCGCAAACTTAACTACTGGCACTACCAAACCATCTGGAACTGCAACAGCCACCCCAATATGTATATGATGGTTGTATTTCATGGCATCAGCACTCCAAGTCGTATTTACTTGAGGATGCTTTTTAAGCGCCATGGCACATGCCTTCAGCACCATATCATTAAAAGATACCTTGGTTTCTGGCAAACTGTTTATTTGTACCCTGGATGCTTTTGCCTGATCCATATCCACCTCTATAGTGAGGTAGTAATGAGGTGCGCTAAACTTAGATTCAGCCAAACGTTTGGCAATTACTTTTCGCATTGTGGAGTTTTTCACTTCCTCACTGCTTTCTTCACCTACCGGCAAAATTACAGCCTTATCTCCTGCAACTACAGCAGGCTGTGCCGTTTGTTGTGCTGGTTGATAATGTTCTACATCCTTCTTAACAATTCTTCCATTATCCCCAGTTCCACTAACTTTGGATAAATCAATTCCCTTTTCTTGAGCTATTTTCTTAGCCAATGGTGAAGCGAAAACACGTTTTCCATCAGTAGTTACTACGGCAATTGGAGTTTCAGATTTTGTTTCTGCAACTGCAACATCTGTTTTTTCTGTGGCAGCCTCCGGTTTGGACGCTGCTGATGTTGAATTCAATACAGCATCAACATCGGTTCCTTCTGGTCCAATTACAGCTAACACTGAGTCAACCAGAGCTGATTCCCCTTCTTGGAGACCTATATATAATAAGATTCCGGAGTAAAAGGATTCAAACTCCATTGTAGCTTTATCTGTTTCTATTTCAGCAAGAATATCCCCTTCTTCAACAGCATCTCCCACTTTTTTCAACCATGAGGCAACAGTACCTTCTTCCATGGTATCACTAAGTCTTGGCATTTTTACCACCTCTACTCCCTCAGGGATTTCTATTGCAACTGGACTAGAAGTGCTTTCAACTTTCTCTTCTGAAACCACAACCTCTTTTGGTGCTTCTTCTTTAGCTTCAGTAGATGCTCCATTTAATAAACCTGAAATATCCTCACCCTCTTCACCTATAATAGCCAAGAGTGAATCTACAGGAGCTCCATCACCCTCTTGGATACCTATATATAATAAGGTTCCCTCGTGAAAGGATTCAAATTCCATCGTAGCCTTGTCTGTTTCAATCTCGGCCAAAATATCACCTTCCTCTATCTTATCCCCAACTTTTTTCAACCACTTAGCAACCGTACCCTCTTCCATGGTATCACTAAGTCTTGGCATGTTTATTATTTCCGCCATCTACTTATAATTTATGTTGTAAAAACGGATAGTCTTCTTGCTCGTACACCATATCATACATCTGGTTTAATGGTGGGTAATCTGACTCTTCAGCAAACTTCTCACATTCCAAAACCTTAGCCTTTATCCGTTTGTTAATTTCTTTTATTTCGTCTTCAGTAGCATACTTGTTTTCATTGATAACATCCAAAACCTGTGTTATTGGATCTATCTTCTTGTATTCCTCTACTTCTTCCTTTGTTCTATAATGTTGTGCATCCGACATGGAATGACCTCTATACCTATAGGTCTTCATTTCCAAGAACGTTGGACCACCGCCACTTCTTGCTCTGTCAATAGCTTTGCTCATTTCCTTCGCAACAGTTACCGGATCCATTCCATCCACTGGTCCACAAGGCATCTCATATCCTAAGCCCAATTTCCATATTTCTGTAGAGTAAGATGTTCTTGCCACAGAAGTTCCCATAGCATACCCATTGTTCTCACAAACAAATACAACAGGTAATTGCCATAACATGGCTAAATTAAAAGTTTCATGCAAAGAGCCTTGCCTTACAGCACCATCACCCATGTAACATATGGTAACTCCATCTCTTTTAAAAAATTTATCACCAAAAGCAAGACCAGCCCCTAAAGGAATCTGACCTCCAACAATACCGTGTCCTCCATAAAAACCTTTTTCTTTCGAAAAAATATGCATGGAACCTCCCATACCCTTGGATGTTCCAGTGACTTTACCATACAATTCTGCCATAACCCTTTTTGGATCCACACCCATACCAATTGGCTGCACATGATTCCTATATGCAGTAATCATTTTATCCTTAGACAAGTCCATAGCATGTAAAGCTCCTGCCAATACAGCTTCTTGACCATTGTACAAATGAAGAAATCCTCTAACTTTCTGTTGTATATAGACTGCAGCAAGTTTATCTTCAAACTTTCTCCAGAACAACATATCCTCATACCATTTTAGATAAACTTCTTTGGTAATTTTTTCCATTAATCTCAGTTTTTTGTGGCGCCTATTAGTTGAAACGAAAAACAAAAATACACATTAAATCATTAGAGAAAAAAATTTGGATGAAAAGCTTCTTTGTAACATTACCCCATTTAGCAATAACCAAAAAGTGTACGTTTTTTTACGAAAAATGAAGAAAGAACACTATTATAAAAAGGAATTATCAAAGGCAAAGGGAAGTATATCTGTAATGGAATTGCATTTAATTATTTTCCCTTTCTCTCCCATCATCAAAATTTCGATAGGTGCTTTTTGTTTTTGTTCATATTCAACCATGGATTGCCTACAATTTCCGCAAGGTGCTGCAGGTTTAGCAACTTCATATTTTTCCGAGGTAGCTGTAATGGCAACCTTATTTATTACAATTCCCGGGAATTTGGCTCCAGCCTGAAAAACTGCAACACGTTCTGCACACAACCCCGATGGGTAGGATGCATTTTCCTGATTATTTCCAATAACTACTTCATTGTTATCTAGCAACACTGCTGCACCAACTTTAAAGTTTGAATATGGGGCATAAGCGTTTTTTCTAGCTTCAATAGCTGAATTCATTAATTTTTGATCTTCCATAGAAAGCTCTTCAAAAGATTCAAAAACCAAAAACTCAAAAGTTGATTTAATTTTTTTCATATCACATATCGGGTTTGCCCAAAAATAATAAAACCTGCACAAGGGCAGGTTTTATTTGCAAAATATATTTGTTTCAGACATTAATCATTGAGATATTCTTCACCCAAATTAAAGGTAAGGGAAAAACGTAAGGTATTCTCTAATGGATTCCTAACCTGAGATGTAGAGAACAAATAAGATAAATCTACTTGCGCTGTTTTAAATTTAAATCCAGCTCCTAGTGTGAAAAATTTTCTTGAACCCTTTTCTTCACTTTCATTAAAATATCCGGTTCTTATCATAAAAGCATCTTGATATGAATATTCTGCTCCCAATGCCCAAGTAAATTCTTTTAATTCTTCGCTTGATCCATCTGGTGCATCACCAAAAGATTCAAAAACGCCATTTAAAAAGCCAATGTTTTGGTACTCCACATTATCTTCTGAATCTATATCGCCATCACCATCAAAATCTCTAGGTGTCGGCACTAAAAGTTTATTGATCTCAGTGGTAATGCCTAAAACATTATCTTCATCCAGAATAAAATCAAAACCACCTCCTAATTTTAAATTGGTAGGTAAAAAATTCTGTTGCCCACCTGCATCATATTGAATTTTACCTCCTAGGTTGGAAAGATTAAAACCTGCTCTCCAACGACCATCAAAATTATTATAAGCTATTTCACTTGACCTATAAAAACCAGCTATATCTACCGCAAAGGCATTTGCTCCCTGAGAATCACTTGTGCTTTCTTGGAATTTAAGGTTTGAACTAATAAATCTACCTGCCACTGCCATGGAAAAATGATCGCTTAATTTCAAGGAATAAGATCCATCCAATGCAAACTCATTTGGTTTAACAATAGTGAAATCGTCTTGTTGTGCAGTTTGTCGCAGTTCTATTTCACCTAGACCAAAATATCTAAGGCTAATTGCAAATGCACTTCTATCATTAATTTTATTAAAATAATTGGCGTTCAATAAAGAAATATCTGTAACAATACTCTCCAGATATGGTGTATAGCTTATACCTATACCCATTTTATTCTCAGCAAAAGCAAATTTTGCTGGATTCCATTGTTGAGAATAAGCATCCATTGATGTGGCGACTCCCATATCTCCCATACCAGCTGCTCTAGCATCTGCGGCTATGGTTAAAAAAGGAACTGAGGTTGTAATTACTCGATTTTCTTGGGCTGTTGCCTTACCAATTATAGTAAGGAAAATCAATATCAATGTTTTTTTCATTAAGCATAAAGTTTTGTTGTGTAAAATTCTAAATAATTACCTATAATTTAGATATACTAAATGTAAACGATGTTTTTAACATTATCTTATGTCTAGTATCATTTTTTTTAATAAATTCGATAAAATACTGCATTTTGGAGATTAGATTACAACACTCCAATTATCATACCTACCGCTTTCTTTAAATTTATACATACCTACTCATACTATAGCACTTCTAATAGCGTTATGACAATATATTTTAATGCCACTTTTAAATTTATGCAATAGCTGTTATTTGAAAATATTTTTTAGACCATAAAATAATATTTGCAAATAGTCGTTTTATAAGCCGAAAGTGATACAAAAATCAAAAAATAACCGTCAGGTAATAAAATATTGAACTCAAGTCCTAATTATGAAAAACCAATTTATCAAAGTTATTCTTTCTTGTGCAGTAGTTACTGCGAGTTTTACAAGTTGTAAAAACTCCTCTTCATCATCTTCTAAAAATGTTTCAAGAGCAACAGGTTGGAAAATCAATGCCAAAGAAGGCGGCTTTCAGTTCAATTCAGATTTTAAAGAACAGGAAACAGCTCCTGGTCTTGTCTTTGTTGAGGGAGGTACATTTACGAAGGGTAAAGTACAGGATGACGTAATGCACGAATGGAACAATGTGGCAACATCACAACATGTTCAATCCTTTTATATGGATGAAACCGAGGTGACCAATAAGATGTACTTGGAATATTTGGATTATTTAAAAGCGGTATATCCTCCAGACAATCCAAAATACACCAATATATATAAAGGTGCACTTCCAGATACTTTAGTGTGGAGAAACAGATTGGGCTTCAATGAAACAATGACAAACAATTATTTAAGACACCCGGCATATGCAGAATACCCCGTTGTTGGAGTAAGTTGGATACAAGCTACTCAGTTTTCAGAATGGAGAACTGACCTTGTAAACCAAGCCATGTTGGAAAGAGAAGGTTATTTATCTACAGATGCTAGATACACCGCTATGAACGGTGACACTGATCAATCCTTTAGCACAGAAACTTATTTGAATAGACCAGATGCCGTTTTCGGAGGGTTGATTGACTCCCTACAAGGAAAGAATAAAAAAGATTCAGTCTCCGTTTATGCTAAAAGAAGTAGTGGTATCATATTACCTGAATATAGGCTTCCTACAGAAACCGAATGGGAATATGCTGCACAAGCACAAGTAGGTTCAAGAGAATACAATAATTATAGAGGAAGAAAAAAATATCCTTGGGAAGGCGACTACACTCGTAATGGGCAACGTGTTGGTCGAGGTGATCAACTAGCAAACTTTAAACAAGGTAAAGGAGATTATGGTGGAATTGCAGGATGGTCAGATGATGGAGCAGATATTACAGCTGAGGTTAGATCATACAAACCAAATGATTTAGGGTTATATGATATGGCAGGAAATGTTGCCGAATGGGTAGCGGATGTATACAGACCTATAGTAGATGATGAAGTAAGTGATTTTAATTACTACAGAGGTAATATATATATGAAAACGGCCATTGGAGAAGATGGCAAAGTTGAAATATTAACAGATGAAATTGTATATGACACCTTACCTAATGGCAAAATAGTTGCCGTTAATTTACCTGGGGAAATTAAAATGATTCCGGTTGGAGAAGAAGAAACATACCTTAGAACCAATTTTTCAACAAGTGATAATAGAGGGTATAGAGATGGTGAGCCTGGTTCCTCTAGGTTCTATGATAGGTTTAGCGACGAAGATGACCCTGCTAGTCAAAGAAAAATGTACAATTCACCAGATCATAAGGTTGAAAAGGATTCGCTAGGAAACTTAATTCGCGAATATGACAAATCTAATAACAGAACTACATTGATTAATAATGAAGTTAGAGTATTTAAAGGTGGATCATGGAAAGATAGAGCCTTTTGGTTAGATCCTGCACAACGAAGATATTTACCGCAATATATGGCTACTGATTATATAGGATTTAGATGTGCCATGTCTAGAGTTGGCTCTAAAGCCAAAACAAAAAACAAAACACCGAGAGGTAAAAAAGTTAAATAAGATTTTCTACATTCAGAATGAAAAGCCCTTTTTAAAAGGGCTTTTTTTATATCTTAGATTTATGACAGTAGAAAAACTTCATTCCCTTTTTTTAGAATACCCAACTGTTTGCACTGATACCAGAAAAATAACAACTGGCTCTATCTTCTTTGCATTGACAGGTGCCAATTTTAATGGGAATAAATTTGCTCAAAAAGCAATTCAAAATGGCGCAGCCTATGCAATTATAGACCAAAAAGAATTTAAAATATCTGACAAAACCATTTTGGTTAATGATGTCTTGGAAACACTACAAGAACTATCCACATATCATAGACAATATTGCAACCCAAAAATAATTGCCTTAACCGGCAGCAATGGAAAGACCACAACCAAAGAATTGATCAATGCAGTGCTTTCAAAAAAATATAAAACAGTAGCAACAATAGGTAATTTAAACAATCATATTGGCGTACCCTTGACCTTACTAAGCATTAAACAAGATACTGAAATCGCTATTGTAGAAATGGGCGCAAACCATCTTGAAGAAATAGCTTTTTTATGCACCTTGTCCCAACCAGATTTTGGGTATATCACCAACTTCGGAAAAGCCCATCTAGAAGGTTTTGGTAGTACTGAAGGGGTTATCAAAGGAAAAAGTGAGCTATATGATTATCTTATTGCCAATAAGAAACACATATTTTTAAATGCAGATGATTCGGTACAAAAACAAAAATTGGGTACCTACATTCAAAAAATAGGGTATAGCACAACCGACAATACCTTTTACCCTATTACATTTTTGGATGCCAACCCATTTGTATCCATACAGTTTGAAAACACCACAATCACATCTCAATTACTTGGCAGTTATAATTTTACGAATTGTTGCGCTGCCATATTGATGGGCAAATACTTCAATGTCCCTTTAAAAGACATCAAGAATGCTCTTGAAGCGTATAGTCCGACGAACAATCGTTCGCAAATCATCACCAAAAATGAGCATTATATTATTTTGGATGCATATAATGCCAACCCATCTAGCGTGGAAGCAGCTTTAAAAAACTTTCATAAAATAATTCGTGAAAATAAAGTGTTGTTTTTGGGTGATATGTTTGAACTTGGAGATTATGCCAACCTTGAACATCAAAATATTATAGATCTGATTTCTACCATGGCTTTTGAGAACGTTTATTTGATAGGTGAACATTTTTATAAAACCTCCTCTTCCTATCTCAAATTTAAATCATTTGAAGATTTAGAAACATACTTACAACAAAACGACTTCAAAAAAAGCACCATTCTCATAAAAGGTTCAAGAGGGATGGCTTTAGAAAGAATCTTGGACTTACTTTAGTTTTCTAGATAAAACAAGTGGGATATACTGGATTCGAACCGGTGACCTCTGCCCTGTCAAGGCAGCGCTCTAAACCAACTGAGCTAATATCCCAATACTTTTAAGGCGTACAGGAAAACTTCCTATATGCCAAAAAAAGTCAACTTTTTTCATGAACAAGATAAGCTTAAATAGGAAAAAACCAATACATTTTTTATAATTCTAAATACGCATGTATTGCTTCTTACAACAGGCTTAACCAACTATACCAATAACCCTAATAAAATTTAAATACTTGTATGTTTTTTATGTTGAATTTGAACTAGTTAATTTAATTTTTACCCATAATACCAAAACCTAATTATTTGGTAAGTAAGTCCACATCTTAGTCCCCGTATTCAAAATTATTTGATGAGTCAGCTAAACATTAGTACTATTTTGTCTTTTACAATCATAATAGTACTATAAAATAATCTATGAGTCCAATTCTCTCAATAAACAGAATAATTTCGTCCCAAAATAGAATGGTTATTCCGCAAGTTGCAATAACGATATACTGATTGATAGTACATATCAGACACAATACAACATAGGGTACCAGTCTTTTTTAGTAAAATAAAAAGTTAGAATTGACCCCAAAAACTATTTCAGAAATTGAGAAATTCCCAACACAAAAAAAATAATATTTTTAATAAATAATCTAAAATAAAAAAAAGAGAATCTATATTTTATTTATTTTCAATCAGTTATTAATGTTTACACAGGACTAAAAGCATTTTCAATAGCAGGTGACTCCCTATTAATATGTAATAATCCTTTGCCCTATTGACAAAATAAGATCAGCTTTCCTTACGCGATATACTTACTTTTGAAGTTCGCGTATTTTTTTGTAATATGCTTTTTGTAATATGCTTTTTGTAATATGCATCGCTAACAAACACCGTAAAAAAATGCAAGTTGTTCCTTTGAACTTCAATTTAAGAAGAGCATACAGAAGTACTTTTTTATTGCTTATCGTCGTTTTATTACAATCATGCAAATCCTTATATAACGAGGAGTACGCCAATCCTAATTTGGTTGACAAGGACGTATCGCTCCCAGTAAAAAAGTTACACAAACAATTATTTTATATTTCTAAAAAAGGATTTGCAATTGGTCATCAAGATGCCACTTCTTATGGAATTGGTTGGAATCATGCCGATAACCCAAACATAATTCGAAGTGATGTCAAAGAAATTATTGGTGATTTCCCTGCCGTTTATGGCTACGACATCGGACACATAGAATTGGCTCACAATGCCAACCTGGACAGTGTTCCTTTTGGCACCATGAGAAAGCTAATCATTGAAGCCTATAAAAATGGAAGTATCATCACTTTAAGTTGGCATTTAGACAACCCTGTTACCAAGGGGGATTCCTGGGATCCAACATCAGCTGTTTCGTCCATATTAATTGGTGGCACAGAGAGAAAAAAATATGAGTTATGGGTCTCTAGAGTTGCAACGTTCATTAAATCATTAAAATATAAAGGCAAAAAAATTCCCGTTATTTTTAGACCTTTCCATGAAATGAATGGATCTTGGTTTTGGTGGGGGGAATCTAATTGCACAGCTAAGGACTATATTACATTATGGCAAGAAACGGTACATTTACTAAGAGATGAACATAACTTACATAATATTCTTTATGCATATTCTCCAAATAAGTTAAATCCAAAAGATGACTATTTAAAATACTATCCTGGAGATGCCTATGTAGACATATTAGGTATAGATATTTATGATTTCAATGATGCTGAAAATTACGCTAAATCCATTATTAATGACCTTAAATTAGTAAAACGAATAGCGGCCAAAAAAAACAAACTATATGCTTTTACTGAAACCGGCATAGAACAATTACCTACTCCAAATTGGTTTACAGAAGTGCTCTATCCAAGCATAGAAAATTCAGGGATAGCTTGGATATTATTCTGGCGAAATGCCAGATTAGAACATCATTATATGCCATATAAAGGACATGAAAGTGAAGAAGATTTTAAGACATTTAAGACATTACCTAAAACTATGTTCTTAAAGGATATAAACAACCTAAAAAACTAAATCATTATGTTAACACCAATTGATATTGCCATTATCATAGCCTATCTACTTTCTACTATTCTTATTGGATTGGTTATGCGAAAAAAAGCCCAACGCAGTAAAGATGATTATTTATTAGGTGGAAAATCTATTCCTTGGTACATGCTTGGTCTTTCCAATGCATCTGGAATGTTTGATATTTCTGGAACTATATGGTTGGTCACCTTAATGTTTGTCTATGGCATTAAAAGCGCATGGATACCGTGGCTATGGCCGGTATTCAATCAGATTTTCTTAATGGTTTATTTATCTAAATGGCTGAGGCGCTCTAACGCAACAACTGGTGCAGAATGGATAGGCACACGTTTTGGTTTTGGCAAGGGAGCCAAAATGTCTCACATTATTGTTGTTGTATTTGCACTAATTGTTTGTCTTGGGTATTTGGCATATGGATTTATAGGGTTAGGAAAATTTATTGAAATATTTATCCCTTGGGAAACTATCCAAGCCTACATCCCTTTTAATGTTTCACCAGAATATGTTCCACATTTCTACGGAACTGTATTTACATGTTTTGCAGTTTTCTATTCCTTACTTGGAGGAATGTCGGGTATTGTTTGGGCAGATGTTGTCCAATTTGCTATTATGACCGTTGCAGCCTTGGTTATTGGATATTTGGGATGGCAGGCAGTAGGAACTGGAGGGTTGCAGGTTCCAATTGATTGGATGAGTCCTTTTAAAGGTGGCTTAAATATGGATTGGAGCAGTATAATTCCAGAAGTAACAGAAAAAATTAAAAGTGACGGATACGGCGTGTTTACATATTTTGTGTTAATGATGTTGTTTAAAGGGATTCTTGTAAGTGTTGCAGGACCTGCTCCAACATATGATATGCAGAAAATTTTATCCACAAAATCCCCCGCTGAGGCAGCTAAAATGAGCGGGTTTGTTTCCGTTATTCTAATGCCTATCCGTTATTTAATGATTGCTGGTTTTGCAGCGTTGGCATTGGTTTATTATGACAAGTTGGATTTATTAACATCAGCTAATGAAATTGATTTTGAATTAATATTACCCACGGCAATAAAAGAATTTGTCCCTGTGGGCCTTTTGGGGCTTTTATTAGCGGGATTAATAGCAGCTTTCATGTCGACCTTTGCAGGCACCTTAAATGCCGCACAAGCATATTTGGTAAATGATATTTACTTAAAATATACAAAGCCAAATGCGTCTGCAAACCAAATCAAAAACATGAACTATATTTCTGGAATCAGTGTAGTACTGGTGAGTATTGTTCTAGGAGTTTTTGCAGAAGATGTAAATTCAGTATTGAACATTATAGTATCAGTTCTTTATGGAAGCTATGTAGGTGCTAACATCTTAAAATGGCACTGGTGGAGGTTTAATGGTGAAGGCTTCTTTTGGGGAATGGTCGCAGGATTATTAACGGCATGGATTGTCCCTTCATACATCTTTCCTGAGGTAAATGAACTGTACTTATTTCCAGTATTATTGATTATGTCCTTAGTGGGAAGTATCATAGGAACATATTCTGCTCCACCCACCGAAGAAGCTGTATTAAAAGATTTTTACAAAAACGTAAGACCTTGGGGGTTTTGGAAACCAGTACACGACAAATTAGTTGCTGAAGACCCTAACTTTGAAAAGAATGCAAGTTTTGGCATGGACATGTTCAATGTGGGTATAGGTATAGTTGCACAATCTACCTTAGTTATACTACCAATGTATGTCATTTTTAGACAAAGCACCCCTATTTATATAACATTAGCGGTATTGGCGGTATGTGTATTCCTATTAAAAAAGTTCTGGTGGAACAAATTAAATGATTAACTGACATCAACAACAAGCTACAAATCGAAAATGAAATTGCATACTTTAGAAAAAATAAAAAAAGAACACAGAGCATTAATCACTAGTGTAAATACCCCAGAGAATAAATCCAATGGCATCCATCAGAGATATAAAAATCCGGTTATAACTGCTGAACATACCCCAATACATTGGCGGTACGACTTAAATGCCGCCAGCAATCCATACGAAATGGAGCGCATAGGTATAAACGCCGCATTTAACGCTGGGGCAATTAAATGGAATGATTCTTATGTCCTATGTGTTAGAGTAGAGGGTAATGACAGAAAATCCTTTTTTGCCATCGCAGAAAGCCCTAATGGCGTTGATAATTTTAAGTTTTGGGACAAACCTTGTGTCATCCCTCAAATTGATGGAAACCCGGATACCAATGTATATGACATGCGTTTTACCAAACACGAAGATGGTTGGATTTATGGTATTTTTTGTACGGAACGAAAAGACCCTAATGCCTTGGCGAGTGACACCAGTTCCGCCATAGCTAATGCTGGAATTGTGAGAACGAAAGACTTACTAAATTTTGAGCGGCTACCAGATCTTATATCCAAAACTGGGCAGCAACGAAATGTAGTGCTACATCCAGAATTTGTTGACGGAAAATATGCGCTATACACACGTCCCCAAGATGGCTTTATTAGTGTCGGTGGAGGGGGTGGTGTTGGCCTTGGCTATGTTGATGACATGACCAATCCTCTCGTAAATAATGAAAAAATTATAAGTGATAAAGTGTACCATACCATTTATGAACTTAAAAATGGTTTGGGACCAGCACCTATTAAAACCAGTAAAGGATGGTTGCATCTTGCACATGGCGTTAGAAATACGGCTGCCGGACTACGCTATACGCTGTATATGTTCATGACTGATTTGGATGATATATCCAAAGTAACACATCAACCAGCTGGGCATTTTATGGCTCCTATTAATGAGGAAAGAATTGGGGATGTTTCTAACGTATTGTTTACAAATGGCTGGATAGCAGATAAAGATGGTACTGTATATATCTATTATGCATCATCAGATACACGCATGCACGTTGCCGTGTCTTCAATTGAACGATTAGTAGATTATGTGACGCATTCTCCTGAAGACACTTTTACATCTGCAGGTTCTGTCCAAACAATAATTAATCTTATAGAAAAGAATAAGGGATTGTATTAATGAAGAATGCTTATGAAAACCTAAAATCTGAACTCGGGCTAGAACTCACAAACATTCTATCCTATTGGTCCAAATACTCATTGGATCATAAGTATGGCGGATTTATTGGCAAAAGAAATCATTGTAATGTACTAGTTGATAAAGCGACTAAGGGTATAATTCTAAATACAAGAATTCTTTGGTCCTATTCAGCAGCATCAAATCATCTTAAAACAGATAGCTATAAAACTGAGTGTGACAGGGCATATAATTATCTCAAGACTTTTTTTAGGGACAAAACCCATAAAGGAGTTTATTGGGAATTAGATTACACAGGACAGCCCATTAATAAAAGAAAACAGGTATATGCGCAATCTTTTACTATTTATGCCCTATCAGAATATTATATGTTTAGCAAAAATGAAAAAGCAAAAACATGGGCAATAGAGCTCTTTGAGCTATTGGAAAAACACGCAAAGGACCTTGAAAAAAGTGGATATCTTGAAGCTTTTGATGAAAATTGGAATACTATTAGTGATATGAGGTTAAGTGATAAGGATATGAATGCCGCCAAAACCATGAACACACATTTACATATTCTGGAGGCCTACACATCCTTATTTACAATTTACAAAAACACAGCTTTAAAGGCTTCATTGCGGTCATTAGTGGAAATGTTTCTTGAAAAATTCCTCACCACTGAAAACCACTATCACTTATTTTTTGATGAAGATTGGAATTTAAAAAGTGATTCCATTTCCTACGGACATGATATTGAAACTGCTTGGCTACTGATTGAAGCTGCAAAAGTTTTGAATGATGATGCCTTATTAAAACAAACCCAAGACATTGCTCTTACTGTGGTAAATACGTTTTTAGAAGAAGCTATTGACACTGATGGATCAGTTATCAATGAAAAAAATCTAACAAGCAATACAATTGATTATGACAGGCATTGGTGGCCGCAAGTAGAAGCGCTAATTGGTCTTCATTATGCATTCAATTTAGTACCAAGCCAAAAATATATTGATAGCTCATTGGCTATCTGGAAATACACCAAAAAACATTTGATTGACCATGAAAATGGCGAGTGGCATTTTAGGGTAGATAGAAATGGAAATGCATATGCAGAAGAGGACAAAGTAAGCATGTGGAAAGCCCCATACCATACCACAAGAGCGTGCATTTTACTTAACAAATGTTAAAATTAAAAAACATACTTCTAAATTTTAGGGTTGTGTTTTTTGTGCTTTTAATTGTGGGATGTGGTTCAGATGGGCCAGAATCATCTCCAGAATTGGAATCCTTCACCGTAAGTTTATCTACCTCGACCAATTCAGCCATGGAACCCGGAACCAATGGGCATTTTACACTATCATTGAATAAGGCCATGAACAAAGCTGTATCCATTGATTTTACAATAGGCGGAACTGCTACTAATGGCACTGATTATGAAACAATACTTAACTCGGCCATTATTTCTGCAAATAAAGTAACGGTTAAAATACCTGTAATTGTTCTATCAGATTCTGAAATGGAAGACTTAGAAACTGTAATCATTACTTTGACTACCATAAATAATGACAATGTAAAAGTAAGCTCTTCAAATGCTGCCACATTAAATATTGCAGACAAACTTGAATCTAGTTCTTTTCTACCTTCAGAAGCAGCCAGTTTTATGGTAAACCCCAACGCTACTACAGAAACCATAGCGCTATTTTACAACTTAAAAACACTATCAGAAACTAGTATTGTAGTTGGCCAACAAGATGCTTTTAGCCAGTTTTACCAAGGGCAGGATGGGGATTCAGATGTTAAAAAAACCACAGGTAGTGATCCTGGACTGCAAGGTTTAGATTTTGTTTTTATGACAGATGACCAATACAACAGAGATCCTTCCAATTGGTTTTTTCAACAAGAACAACTGGTCCTTCAAAATGCCATTGAAGCCTATGATAAAGGAATGATAAATACATTTTCTTGGCATCTAAGAGACCCTTACAATGGAAAATACTTTTTCGCAGAATTCATGACTCAATTTCAAAGAGAAAATGCCCTTAAAAGTATTCTTCCAGAAGGTGAAAATCATAATTATTATAAAGCAAAATTAGACAAAGTCGCACAAGTTGCAAATAACCTAATTGGTACTGATGGTAATTTGGTTCCCATAATCTTTAGACCCTTCCATGAATTTGATGGTAGTTGGTTCTGGTGGGGTGCTTCCTATTGCACACCACAGGAATACAGAGAATTATGGCAATTTACCGTTGAATACCTTAAAGATACTAAAGGAGTAAACAACATCCTTTTCGCATTTGCACCTAATGACAGCTACACTACAAAAACTGGATATTTAAGCAGATACCCTGGAGATAACTATGTAGATATTTTTGGAATGGACAATTATAATGACTTTAATAACCAGGGACAAACTGGAGTAGACAGAGCCAATAACAAATTAAAGATTATTTCTGATCTTGCAAAGGAGCGTACCAAAATTGCTGCTTTGACTGAAACTGGTTATTTTGTTACTCCTGGATCCAACAGCCATATTCCAAATCTTTTTACAGAAAATTTCTACCATGCCATGACCAATGATGATGTGGAATTGGGTTTTATGATGTTTTGGAATAATACTGCGGGTACCTATTGTACACCTCCGCCTAGTGAAGCTAATGCAGCTCAAGATTTCAATGAGTTTACCAGCGAACCTGGAATCCTATTGCAAGATAAGCTTCCAGACCTATACACCCTACCCCATGATTAACCAAAAGCGCTCATAACATTTGCTCTGATGTTCACTTATTGACCAATATCAGACTTTCCTCCTGTTTTCTTTAACAGCCTTATGTTTTGTATTTCAATTCCTTTATCAATAGGCTTAAGCATGTCATACATATTCAAGGCTACAACACTAGCACCATGCATCGCCTCTACCTCCACCCCTGTTTTATATATAGTTTTAACAGTAATGAGTACTTTAATTTGCAAATCATTGATTTCATATGTAATATCTGTAAACTCAATGGGCAATGGGTGACAATCAGGAAGTAGTTCTGGTGTCTTTTTTACTCCCAAAAGACCTGCTGCCTTACTCATGGAAAACACATCTCCCTTTGGGACCGTTTTGTTCTTGATTGCATCAATTGTTTTTTGTGAACTGACTTGCACAATAGCCTGTGCAACCGCAGTACGTAACGTAGCTGTTTTATTTGTAATATCTACCATCGTTTTTAATTTTTTAACCTTGGATTGGGGTAATTATCAGATTGGTCCTCTTCCACCTCATCCAAACAGACAAAATCTTTTTCTAAAAGCAACTGAAGTTCCTGTCCATTTTTTAAAACAATGGAATTGTTATACCCTACTCGGTTACTACCAGCCCATACATCCTTTTCCGCAGATGGCATTAACAATGTAATGGTGTCGCCATTAAATTCAGCATCCAACCCTTCTAAACCTTGTTTAGCCTTTAAAGCATAGGTAAATGTCTTTTCATTAAACTGGGTAGTTTCTTGAAAGTACCCGGCTTCACAAAAAACCTCAACTTCTGTTTTAGTAAGCCTATACCTTACAAAATTTCCTTTTATTCTAATTTTCATATTTGAAACTTTAGTCTTTCTTTTTATCAATCAAACTTTTAGTAACCTTATTTAATGCGGTCACTTTCTCCTCAAAGTCTCCTTTTATGGTCTTTCTATATTCATTTAAATTCTTAACCATATCATCAATATTTTCGGGAATAACATCTTCAAAAAATTGACGCAAACGTTTTGCGGTGGTCGGGGATTTTCCATTGGTGGATATTGCCACTTTCACATTTCCTTTAGTCACAATTCCGCCCATATAAAAATCGCAGAAAGGAGGGTTATCTGCTACGTTTACCAAGATGTTGCTTTCTCGGCAATCATGGTACACTTTCTCATTAATAGAAACATCATCTGTACAGGCAATGACCATATGTTTTCCTAAAAGATACTTTTTGTCATAGACCTCTTTGACAATACTTATATTGGCTGTTTTGGCAAAATCCATGATTTCTTGCATAATTGACAAGGACACTAGTTGCACGTTGGCATCTGGGCTGGACTTTAATAAAAACGTTAATTTCTCCAATCCAACATTCCCTCCACCAACAATAAGGACTTTTAACTGAGAAGTTTTTAAAAAAATAGGATATAAATTATTTCTCTCCATATATTGTTTCTCTTTCTTCTGTTTGATAATTTATGGTAACCCTTGTTCCTTTTCCAAGTTCCGAATTAATAAACAACCTTCCATTAATATACCCTATACGTTCTTTCATAAAAAAAAGTCCCATACCACCTTCACTATTATTCTTGGGAGATTCTTCAAGGAGAGCGTCATTAAAACCTTTTCCATCATCATCTATCACAATACTCAATATATTGTCAATAAAATTTATGGTTAATAATATATAATTTGATTCAGCATATTTTATGGCATTATTAACGGCTTCTTGCGATACTCTATAAATATTGGTCTCCGCCAAAGAATCAAATCGAATGTTTTCATTCGCTTTATTTTCAAATAAAATATTCTTTCCCGTTAATTTAGACAACTCTGATGTCATTTTCTGAAGCGCAGGAAAAATACCATGATCACTAAGTTCTGGAGGTGTTAGATTAAAAGTGGCTGTACGCACTCCTTTTATAAGATCGGATGTAAGCTGTTTTAGATATGCTATTTTTTCAATGGTCCTTTCCTTTTGATCCAAGTTAATCGACTCAATATTAAACTTAAGAGCTGTGAGCATCTGACCTATCCCATCATGAATGTCTTTTGCTATACGCTTGCGTTCTTCCTCCTGTCCTTCAACAATCTGCCCAGCTTGTGTTTGTTTCCGTTTTAAATCTCCCTCATATTTCTCTTTTCTTAATTGCTCTACTTTTAGCTGGTTAATTTTACGCTGTGTAATATCAGAACACAGAATAAGAATACTTTGATGAGAATTGGACAAATGCATAGGAACAATGGACATATCCAACCATAAATCATCTCCTTCTTTGGTTTTTATATTGATTTCCTCACTCCTAATGTTTTTCCTTCTAATTTTCAACACATCCCTAAGATATTGTTGTTGCCCCTCATCGGTAGTCAAAATTTCTGACAAAGGCTTACTCAAATCATCGTCTGTTAGCCCTAAAAGTTCCAAGAATTTTTTGCTGATAAAAACAATCTTACCATTGCTCTTGGCACTGGCAAAAAGAGCTGCGTTGTCTATTACAAAATTGAGCTCTTTTAAATCTTCTAAAGACTTCTCTTTTTCAGCATACACTTTTTTAATCTTGGCCGCATTTTTATGCGATTTCTCCTGGTCCTTTACAAGGACTTTCATTGTATTTCTTATGTGGATGGAAAGAGGTCTAAAAATAAAAAACAGCAGTAAAATTAAACCTAAAATCGAACATCCAAGTACTATAAACCCTTCAGTCTTTAACCTCAACAACCGCTGATTTGCAAGCTCTTTATGTTCATTTAAAACATTAGTCAGTTCAGGAAGTGCATTTTTATTCTGCTCAATCTCAGTCCTTATTTCATTCATCATCGCTTCCGAGGCCTTCATTTCAGAATTGATACGATATTGCACAAGAGCTTGTCCGATTATTAGCATCAGGGCAACGGCACCCAAACCAATAAGATGCCACTTTCTCATTCTTAAAAAAGCAGTTATATCTAAAGATTGTCTATACTTATTATTGGTCATAAAACACTATTAATAAGTTAAAGGTAAGACATCAGCCTAAAACGGCCTTAGAAATAAGGGTTAGGGAATATTTTGATAATGGTAGTTGCAATGCCGCATCTTGACCTTCTTTAGACATTTTACGCCAAGTTTTCTGAACAATGTCTATCATCTTGTCTTCTGCATACTTATGAGCAAAATCTTCAAAATAAAATTCTAAAAAAACCAAACAGATTACATCTTCCAATGTTTGAGTTTCTAGATTCTTCTTCAGTTGCTTCTTTTGCAATAAAAAGGCAACTTTATCTATAATCTCCACATCATAACCCACCAACTTTAAAATTTCACCCGCTTTTTGAGCATGGAACTTTTTTAAATCTTGTCGCCATTGTAAATAGCCCACTCTGTCCATAGGATATGAATCTCTTGGAATTTCCCAACGACATATATGCTGGCTACGAGCGGTTAACTGCAATACCTCCGAAGCATTGGGAGCAAAGTCGTTCAACTTTTCAGTCATACGAATGGCATACAGTAACTCTTTGGAATATTCTTGCTCTTTGTAGACTACCTTGTTGGGGTCTTGATTGTTAGCCTCATCAAATAGCTTGAAAGACTTTATTAACTTTTCAGATGCTACCATAAACTTTGGTTTTCATCAAAGCTATTCAGAAAAACCTATAAAAACAAAGTCGTCTTCCACTTTTACTGGATAAGTTGCTATAGCTTCCAAATCACCATTTAAGTTTTCGCCTGTTTCCAATGAAAACGTCTTCTTATGCATGGGACAGGCTATTTTTGGAATGCCCTGATAATCACCCAGCATACCCCGGGACAATACCATTTCCATTTTATGCGGACATACATTTTGACATGCATACCACGCATTCTTTCGTTTGTAGTTAAAAACAGCAATTTGCTTGTCCTTATATTTTACACAAGCGCCTCCATTTTCAGTAAAATCATGTATTGATGCTGCTTTAAACCAAACTTTTACATCTCCCTCAGCTGTGGTTTTATATTTTGATAAGATTTCTTCCATGATTCTTTTGCAATTTTATTTGAGATTTCTCACAATGTTCGAAATGACAATTATATACTATCAACTAACGACTTCCTTCTAATTCTCCCAGTGTTCAGGCATTTTTTGTTCGCGCATTGGAACAAATACTAAGTTATCATCCCTGTCATCAGAATTTACAAAATGACTGAAACGTTTTTTCGATTCTTCGTTTTCAATTGCCTGTTTCCATTCACATTCATAAGCATCAACCAAGAACTGCATTTCTTTTTCCAGTTCTTCAGCAATATTTAGACTATCATCTAGTACTACTTTTTTAAGTTGCTCTATTCCACCCTCCAATTTATCTAACCAGGCAGCGGTACGCATTAAAGGTGCAGCGGTGCGTATATAATACATTAAGAAACGATCTAAATATTTTATACAGGTTTCATTATCCACTTTTTCAGCAAGCAAAATGGCATGTTTAGGGGTTACCCCACCATTTCCGCACACATATAAGTTCCACCCACCTTCAACAGCTATAACTCCAAAATCTTTTCCACGGGCTTCTGCACATTCACGAATACAACCAGAAACACCACCTTTTAATTTGTGTGGCGAACGCAGTCCTTTATATCGATCCTCCAATTCAATAGCAAAACTTACACTTTCATCTAATCCAAAGCGACACCAGGTAGAACCAACACAACTTTTTACAGTACGAAGTGATTTCCCATAGGCATGACCACTTTCAAAACCAGCATCAATCAATTGTTTCCAAATTGCTGGCAAATCATTTAATTCTGCACCAAACAAATCAATACGTTGCCCTCCTGTGATTTTAGTGTATAGATTGTATTTCTTTCCGACTTCACCAATAACAATCAGCTTCTCAGGAGTAATTTCTCCTCCAGGAATTCTTGGAACTACTGAATACGTTCCATTTCGTTGAATGTTAGCCAAGAATTTATCATTAGAATCCTGAATAACATCTTCTTTATTAGCGGTATCATTATACAAACTAGCAAAAATTGAAGCCACTAGAGGCTTACAAACCTCACATCCATCACCGGTTCCACAAGCATCCATCACCTCAAAGTAAGAAGTTAACCTCTTCACTTTTATGATGCCATATAATTCCTGACGCGTATAATCTAAATGCTCACAAATATTATTTTTGACTTCTTTACCAAGTAATTTTAAAGTCTCATTGACCAAGTCCACTACCATTGGTTTACACCCTCCACAGCTTGTACTTGCTTTGGTGCACGAAACCACATCAGCAAAAGTATCACAATCTCCATCTGTAATGGCGCCACATATTTGGCCCTTGCTAACGTTTTCACAAGAACAAATTTGCGCCTCATCAGGCAAGTCCAAGGCACTTCCAAAGGACGAGCCTCCTTCACTTGCTGGCAGTATTAATTGAGCTGGATCTTCAGGAATAGCCATGCCATTCAAATAGATTTGATGTAACATGCTATAATCTGAAGCGTCGCCAACTAATATCCCTCCAAGCAATTTTTTACCATCAAGGCTTACGTTGATTCTTTTATATAAATACTGTGTTTTGTTTTCAAAAATTATGGAATGCCCTTTTAAAGCTGGCATAAAGGGTTCACCAAAACTGGCCACATCTACTCCAATTAATTTCAATTTGGTAGACATATCTATTTCCGCACTCATTAGGGTGTCATTCCCTAAAATTTGTTCTGCAGCAACATCAGCCATTTCATACCCTGGAGCAACTAAACCATAAATCATTTGGTTGTACAAAGCTACTTCTCCTATTGCATATATATTGGCATCAGAAGTTAGCATTTTGTTGTTCACAATAATACCACCACGCACACCCATTTCTAAATCACAGGTTTTTCCTAATTCATCTCTTGGCCTAATTCCGGCTGAAATCACTAACATTTCCACATCCAGAACATCATCTTCGCCAAATTCCATTCCAGTTATGGTGGTATCGCCTAAAATTTGATTTGTGGCTTTACTCAAATGAATGTTCAACCCAATTGACTCTAGTTTTAATTGCAATACCTGACTACTTCTTGAGTCTAACTGTCTTGGCATTAATTTAGGAGCAAATTCAACAATATGTGGCTCTAAACCCATATCCATGACTGCTTTTCCTGCTTCTAACCCTAATAATCCTCCACCCAAAACAGCAGCCTTTGCCTTTGGGTTATTTTTTTTGATTTTAGCCGCATACCCTAACATGCCTTCTAAATCCTCTATGGTTCTATATACAAATACACCTTCCTTCTCGACTCCTTTTATAGGTGGAACAAAAGCTGATGAACCTGTGGCCAATACTAAATAATCATATGAGAATTCAGCATCTTTAACTGTAGTAATTGTCTTCTTGGTCTTATGGATATCAGTAATACGCTCATTGGTAATCAATTCTATATTATGTTCCGCATACCAACTAGCAGGGGCAAGTTCCAATGCTTTTGCATCCTGACTCTCAAAGAACGCACTCAAATGCACACGGTCATAAGCGGGTCTTGGTTCTTCCCCAAAAACAATTAGTTTATAATTCTCACTTCCTGCTTTGGCTACAAATTTTTCGCAAAACTTATAACCAACCATTCCATTCCCAACAACTATTACAGTTTTCATACTTAGGTGTTTAAAATCAGAAACAAAATTACGTATTATTACGTATTTTACATCTGCTTATATCAAAATAATCAGGCATAGGAATTATGAAATGCGCAAAAGATTGCTGCTATTTTACAGATAATGATATTTGCCGCAAAACCAGCAGAGCCATTAGTTAATCATTCATCCCGTATAGCATGCGTTTAAACAGTATTCATAAAAAATTATCGCAAAAAATACATTGCTAATTCTCAAAAAAAAGACATTACTT
This sequence comes from Bacteroidota bacterium, assembly GCA_002746975.1. Classification (GTDB taxonomy): domain Bacteria; phylum Bacteroidota; class Bacteroidia; order Flavobacteriales_D; family Sanyastnellaceae; genus UBA974. The sequence goes on from NVXE01000001.1 coordinate 65,205, forward strand.
TTTAAAAAATATGCATTTTAACATCCCTTAATTTTCGTACTACACAAAAACTGTAATGCCGTGAATTTTTTGCTATAATATTTACGTATTAATACGTAGTTTAGCGTTGTAAATATTAAATATGACTTCATTAGATACAAAAAAAGCCAACAAAGCGCTGTTCCTAAACACATTTGCCTTTACCATTTGTTTTGCCGTATGGCTTTTGAATGGGGTATTGGTTACTTTTTTGGTCGATAATCAAGTTTATGACTGGACCTCAATACAAGTTGGTTGGCTTATTGGCATTCCAGTTCTAACCGGTGCAATTTTTAGATTGCCTATAGGCATTTTAACGGACAAGTATGGAGGAAAACCGATCTACACAGGCCTGCTTATACTTTGTACCATTCCATTATATTTACTATCCTATGCAAATGATTTTTGGAGTTTTGCATTATGCAGCTTAGGATTTGGTTTGGCAGGCACAAGCTTTGCTGTTGGGATTGCCTATACCTCTATCTGGTTTCCTAAAAAGAAACAAGGTCTAGCCTTAGGGATTTTTGGCGCAGGTAATGCTGGGGCAGCAATCACCACAATGATTGGACCCAAATTATTATTTTATTTAACAGATGGAAAAACCAATTTAGATGGATGGCGCACCATGCCAAAGATATATGCCGCAGCACTCGTGATTACAGCATTAATCTTTTTCCTTTTAACTGAAAACAAAAAACCCGCAACAAGTTCTAAAACTTTAAAAAGCATGCTACAACCTTTAAAAAGTGTACGTGTTTGGCGTTTTGGTTTGTATTACTTTTTAGTATTTGGATGCTTTGTCTCCTTTGCTGGGTGGTTGGTACCTTATTACACCAATGTATACAAACTAGATTTGGCAACTGCCGGATTATTGGTTTCTGCATTCAGTTTACCGTCTGCCATAACTAGGGCGTTTGGTGGGTGGCTTTCAGACAGACAAGGAGCGCGAAAAGTGATGTATTGGGTCCTGGGTTCATCAGTAGCGTTGAGCATATTGTTATTCATTCCAAAAATGGACATTTTCACGACCGGAAAGGGCATCAATGCAAAACAAGCAGGTATTGTAACAGAAGTAACAGACACCTATGTAAAAGTTGATAACACAAAATACGAGCTTGCTATAAAAAGCAATCATCTTGAAAATGCTGATAATGAATTTCATATTTTACCCGTAAAAGAAACTTGGCAAGAAGCCAAAGTACAAGTAGGAGATAACGTAATTAAAAAGCAGTTGATTGTTGAGGGGAAAACACATATTTACTTTCAGGCCAACCTATGGATTTTCGTAACATTGGTCATATTAATTGGTATCATATGGGGGTTTGGAATGGCAGCCGTATACAAGCATATTCCAGATTATTTTCCTGAAGAAGTAGGTGTAGTTGGAGGAATAGTAGGTGTCCTTGGAGGCTTGGGCGGTTTTGTATGCCCCATACTGTTTGGCTACTTATTGGAAGGAACAGGAATGTGGTCTAGCAGCTGGATTCTAATGTTTATCCTATCAGCTATATGCTTGATTTGGATGCATAGAGTCGTTCAAAAAATGATCAACCGAAAAGTTCCAGACCTAGGATTTGAAGAACTCGATATAAACTTTAAAGCCAACAAAAAAATAACATGAAGAGGTAAAATATATGTGCCCCATAAAACATAAAACCTATGCGATAAATTTGAATTAAAGAATAGGAAATAATTTTGCCTCGGTAAAGTCACTATTGCCAATTTTTTGGTTGTGGTGGCTTTTTAGTATTTTTAACCCTTAACTACAAGCATTTTGAACAAAACAAGTATTGTACTGGCAGATGATCATTTTTTAGTGAGAGATGGCATTCGGGCTCTTTTGGAAGACGAAAACAATCTTGAGGTAATCGGTGAAGCTGCCAATGGAATGGAGGCCGTGAAAATGGTTCAGAAACTACGTCCCGATCTTCTTATCATTGACATTAGAATGCCCGTAATGACAGGTATTGAGGCAGTTGAAGAATTAAAGAAAAATAATAATCCAGTGAAATGCATTATACTTTCCATGCACGATTCAGAGGAGTATATCCTAAAATCTGTACGCGCGGGTGCCAATGGTTATCTTTTAAAAGATACAGGTAAATTGGAGTTTTTGAAAGCCATCCATACCGTAGAAGAAGGGGGTAAATATTTTAGTGGAGACATCTCAAACGTCCTGGTCAACAACCTATTAAAACCCAGTCCGAAAACTACAAATACAGCAGAAATCAAAAACGCTGACAACTACTTTGATTTGACTAACAAGGAATTAGAAATACTAGGATTAGTACTTTCTGGACTTACCAATAAGCAAATTTCGGAGAAATTAGAAAAAAGCAAACGTACTATTGAAACCCATCGCTTTAATTTAATGCGCAAAATGGACGTAAAAAACTTGATTGACCTTTCCAAAAAGGCCCAAAAATTTAATCTGGTTTAAATACCATTGAACGAGGGCATTCCCTAAAACATATTTAAAACTTCATTTTAGTAAGAAAACTACAATTATTAGCCCAATTATTATTAAATAAATACTACGTATTTATACGTATTTTCATAATTTTACATGCAAACTAATCCTTTCTGAAAAGGAGCAGTATTATGAAAAAAAACAATGTACATAAAACCACGTGTTCCTATTGCGGAGTAGGCTGTGGCATTCTTGTTGAGCAAGATTCAAAGGGAAATATTTCTGTTGAGGGCGATAAGGATTATCCCGTAAACAAAGGAATGTTATGTTCAAAAGGAAAGACACTTAATTACGTAGCACAAGATACCAGTGACCGTATTCTGCATCCGGAAATGCGTTGGAGCAGAAATCATCCTATGCAGAGAGTTTCCTGGGACACTGCCCTAGAAAGAGCTGCTGGTGTTTTTAAAAGTATTATAAACAAATACGGACCAGATAGTGTGGGTTTTTATGTCTCTGGACAATGTTTAACTGAAGAGTATTATATAGTAAATAAATTAACCAAAGGTTTTATTGGCACCAACAACATAGACACCAATTCTAGATTGTGCATGAGTTCTGCCGTCGCAGGATACAAAAAGGCATTGGGCGAAGATTCTGTTCCAATTTCCTATGCAGATATAGAATTGGCAGACTGTTTTTTAATTGCAGGGGCAAATCCTGCCTGGTGCCATCCCATTCTTTTTAGAAGATTGGAGAAACATAAGGAAGAGAATCCAGATGTTAAAATAATAGTGGTTGACCCTCGTAAAACACAAACTTGTGCTGCTGCTGACCTTCATCTTCAAATTTTACCAGGCACAGATGTACTCCTTTTCAATGCTATCGCCAGGTTACTGATAGAAAAGAAAAAAATAGACAAAGACTTCATTAAAAAACATACTGTCAATTATGAAGCCTGTAAGGACAGTGCCTTTAAAATTTCTGTAAGAGAAGCTGCAAAACAATGTGGAATTCCTGCAGATGACATTCGTAAAGCTGCACAATATATTGGAAGCGCAAAAGGTTTTATCAGCATGTGGACTATGGGCCTCAACCAAAGTGTCATAGGAGTTTCTAAAAATGTATCCTTGCTGAATTTATCATTGCTTACAGGCCAAATAGGAAAACCGGGAGCGGGACCATTTTCTTTGACAGGACAACCCAACGCAATGGGAGGAAGAGAAGTTGGCGGCATGGCCAATTTATTAGCTGCTCATAGGGATTTAAACAATGCTAGCCATAGAAAAGAAGTAGCTGACTTCTGGGGCGGAAAAGAAATAAATGCCAAGCCTGGTTACACCGCAACAGAAATGTTCAACGCTTTAGATGAAGGGAAACTAAAAGCCATTTGGATTATCTGTACCAACCCTGTTGTAAGCATGCCCAATGCTAACAAAATAGAAAGAGCACTTAAAAAAGCAAGCTTTGTAGTGGTTCAGGATATTTCCCATAATTCTGAGACGTCTAAATATGCCGATTTACTATTGCCTGCCGCCGGTTGGTTAGAAAAAGAAGGCACAATGACCAATTCGGAAAGGAGAATTAGTTATTTACCCAAAGTAATAAATGCTCCAGGGGAAGCCTTACCAGATGCAGAAATTCTATGGAAGTTTGCACAAAAAATGAATTTTACAGGTTTTAACTATAACAGCTCAAGTGAGGTATATGATGAGCACTGCCTCTTAACCAAGGGTACCAAAATAGATATTTCTGGGCTGTCTTATGATCGCTTAAAAAATGAAGGTAGTTTTCAATGGCCTGTTCCCCATTCACTACACAAAGGAACTCCAAGACTTTTTGAGGACAATCAGTTTTATACCAATGACGCAAAGGCCCATTTTAATGCGCCACAACAAACACATAACCAATCTGAACAAACATCCCCAGATTTCCCATTGATTTTAAATACAGGAAGAGTCAGAGATCAATGGCACACACGTACTAAAACCGGCAAAGTAAAACGGCTACTAACCCATGTTTCTGAACCATACTTGGAAATGAACAAAGTGGATGCCTATATAAGAAAACTTCAGGAAGATGATATTGTCATTATCAAAAGCCGTAGAGGAGAAGCTCAAGTGAAAGTGAAGATTAATTTTGACATTAGAGAAGGAGTGGTATTTATGCCTATGCACTGGGGCAAAATACTCAATAATGATTTTGGTCGTGCCAATAATATTACGAATGACCTCGTAGATCCTGTTTCTAAAGAACCTGATTTTAAATACTGTGCAGTAGCGGTAAAAAAATACGTAAAAGAAAAGCAAAAAGTTGTAATTATTGGTGCTGGAGCAGCTGCATACCGGTTTGTACAAAGTTATCGTGAAAAGAATGAAGTGGATGAACTTCATGTTTTTTCCAAAGAAAAAGATCCTTTTTACAACAGAGTCCTGTTACCAGAATATGTAAGTGAAGAACTTACCTGGGAGGCTCTGGAGAAATTTAAAAAAGGGGAAATAGAAAAACTTAGGCTTGACCTATATTCTGGAGTAGGTGTCATTGCTATGGATAGGGAACGCAAATGTGTTACCGACTCCAATAATGTTGAACATTCTTATGACATCCTTATCATTGCCACTGGAAGTAGGGCTTTTATCCCCAGTGATGCGCAATTGCACTTACCAGGGCGTTTTACCATGCGAGAACGTGGAGATGCGGATAAACTACGAACCTATCTTCAAGATACTGAGCTTCCTGTTGAAGAACAACATGTAGTCATTGTAGGAGGTGGTTTATTAGGATTAGAACTCGCAGCAGCATTGAAAAAACGAAATGTTAATATAAGTATTGTGCAACGTGCTCCAAGACTAATGGAACGCCAATTAGACCGCATTGCCAGTCGTTTACTTGGAGAAGATGTTGCCGAAAGAGACATAAAAGTATATTATGATAATGAGGTAAGTACCGTCTTTGAAGAAAAAGAAAATGCACATACCTTGTCCGTTACTTTGAAAACAGGTCGTACTATTACTTGTAATGCTATTGTATATGCTATTGGCACTCGCCCCAATATAGAGTTGGCCAAACAATCCAATATAGAAACAAGAAGAGGTGTGGTGGTTAATGCTTATTTACAGACCAGCGACCCATCCGTTTTTGCCTTAGGGGAAATTGCAGAATTCAATAATGCTTTATTCGGAATTACATCCGCCGCAGAACAGCAGGCAGATATTGCTGCAAAATATATCCTTGGAGATTACGGAAGCATCTATAAAGGTTCCGTTCTCATGAATATTTTAAAGTTTGAAGATTTAGAATTATGCAGCATAGGAATGGCAATTGCTCCAACGGGTGATGACAGCTATGAGGAAATTATTTTGATGGATGTGAACAAAAGGTACTATAAAAAATGTATCGTGAAGGATGACACTCTTGTTGGCGCTATTTTAATGGGAGACAAAAATGAGTTTGCGGAATTCAAGAGATTGATAGAAGATGAAATAGAGCTTTCTGAAAAAAGAAATGAACTGCTACGTGGCAACTCCAACTCCGTTCCCCTAAAAGGAAAATTAATATGTTCTTGTAGTCAGATTGGTGAAGGAAACATACAAGATGCAATACGTAATGGCTGTCATGATTTTAACAAGCTATGTTCTGAAACTGGAGCCGGGTTGGGCTGTGGCAGCTGTAAGCCAGAAGTAAAACAACTATTGGAACAACAATTACAGGGGGCTGTAGTTTAAAAATTTTGAAATGAATGACAATCTACATCGCATACTAATAAAAGGTGGCATCACTTCTCCAGGGGAGTTAAAAGACAGTATTACCATACTTGAGGCTGCTGGGCTCAAAGAAGTATATTTTGGCTCTAGACAGGACCTCTTGTTCCCGTTACAAGATATTGAAGAAAAACAACTAGAAGGGATTTCAAAATTCAATACTGATATAATATCTGATAGAAGTTATCAAAACATTGTATGTTCCTATTTGTCAGCAGATATTTTAGGAATGACACATTGGCTCCAAGGCTCTACTTATTTATATGTTTTAGAGGCTTTTGATTATTTACCCAAACTGAAAATAAACATTACAGATCCCAAACAAAGATTGGTGCCCAATTTTAGTGGCAACCTCAACTTTATTGCATCCAACCATGAAGATTATTGGTATCTGTATCTTAAATTCCCGCATTGGAAAAATGGAACCTATTATCCTGTTTTAATATACAGTTGGGATATTGCCACTATTTCTAAGGCAATTGAAGAGGTATATGATGATATAGACAATGTAGATGACCTATTTTTTATTTTGAACAAAAAATTGGACACCAATAACAAAGCCATAGAAAAAGAATTAAAAATTCCATTTAAAACCTTCCCATATTATGAAGGAATGAATAAAATGGGAATAGATCAATATTGGTTGGGACTTTATTGGCGTAACAACAAGTACGACTTAAATTTTTTAAAGGATTTTTGTGGTTTTTGTTTAGACAACAGTATTGGAACGATATGTATTACCCCTTGGAAATCATTTATTGTAAAAGGCATAAAAAGCGAGAGCAAACCAGAACTTGAACGTTTTATCGGCCAAAAAGGAATTAATATTAGACATTCACAATTAGAAATGAACTGGCATGTACCTGTGGATGATAAAGAAGCATTGGAGCTTAAAAAATTCTTGGTTCGTAGTTTTGATCAAAATGATATCAGCACTTATGGTTTAACTTTTGGCATCAGTAATGACCCCGGCAAACGCTCACACTTTTCATCAATTATTATAGAAAAAAATACGCAACCGTCTATTGTTAAGGATTTTGATGTTCGGCCAACTTACAACGTGTTGTATTTTGAAAAATTTGACCCCAACACACAAATCTATAAAGCTTATGCTAGGGATGTGGATAAAATTGAGCTTCCCGGATTGTTAATGGAATTGAGTAAAGAGTATTTTAACCAATTGGGTGAAGACAATGAAAGTGTAAAGAAGGTTAAAAAACAAGTTAAAGAGACCACTAAAGAAGTTTATCAATGCAAAAGTTGTTTTACTGTATATGATAAAGAGTATGGCGATTATAAAAACAATATAGAAAAAGGAACTTCTTTTGATAAGATTCCAGAAACCTATACCTGCCCTGTTTGTGATGGTCCAAAATCGTATTACCAAAAAACAATGCTACATGTAGCGGAATAATTCCCAATAGGATTTCTTCTATTGTGTTATCCTTTCCCCTCCTATCCATACAGAGGCTATTTTTTTGGTGTTTTGGATATCATCCAAGGGATTGGCATCCAATAAGACAAAATCAGCCAGTTTTCCTTTTTCTAAAGTACCTACATTTTTAAGTTTCAAACAATTGGCAGCATCACGCGTAGCAGCAACAATGATTTTCATGGGAGACATGCCAGCTTCTGCCATGAGCTCCAATTCTAAATGCTCAAAATAACCCTGAAAACGGGTTGGTATGCCACTATCTGTACCCATTGCAATTGTAACACCAGCATCAGACAATTTTTTAAGGTTGACCAATGCCATTCGCAATGCTGCTTGATTTGCCTCATAGTCTCTTCCTCCTCTTACACCTGCCTGGCGCACAGAATCTTTAAGCATGCCTACTTCATTGATATTCGCATTTTTTATAAAGAAAGGATCAGCAAAAAATTCAGGGGTTTCTCCATAGGCATAGGTGGACAAATCTCTAGTTAATGTAGGACAATAACAAACATTTTTAGTTTCTAAAAGTTCAATCAATTCAGCATCTACTTCTTGATCTCTAATACTGTGGGCTATAAAATCTACATCCGATTCCAATAAATCTTTTGCTATTTGCAAATCGTATATATGCGCAGTCAGCATCAAGTTGTGGGCATGTGATTGCGCAATAATAGCCTTATATATTTCCGGGGGCATGGCTTCTGAACGCCTTCTATTATTATCGACCCTGATTTTTATAAAATCCGTTTTATGTTTTGCATTTTTATCAACCATAGCTTGGACTCCTTCTATAGTATTTCCTACAATTATTTCTCCAGCAATATAAAGTCTAGCTCTGCCTATAGCTTCTGTTGTATCATTGATCGCCTGAAATGCCCTTGCCTGATCTAAATCCTCGCCTAAACTCACTACTGTTGTCACTCCAAAACGTGCATATAGTTCCAATTGATTCTGAATTTGAACTGCCGAATAATGCGCCGCATTCACTTCATCCCTGTACCCTACATGGGCGTGGGCATTTACCAGCCCAGGTATCATGGTCTTGCCAGATGCATCAATTAGTATCACATTATATGGTAAATCAATTTCATCTACAGAGCCAGCAGCAACTACATATCCCTTTTCTATCAACACAACTGAATTCTCAATTGGAACTCCACCGTTACCATCAATGAGTCTTGCTCCCACAATTGCTGTAACTGAAGAAGTTTTAGGTTGCTGACAAGCAACAAAGAACAATAGTAAAAACAGGCTAGTAAAAGTGAGGTATCTATTCATAATTGCAATGTATGTGGTACATTAAAAATAACTATTTAAATACTATATCTCTAATTAAAAAATTTTAGAACTATAACCAAAGGTTTTCATGAACCACGTCCAGGTATTGATTTTATTTATTGCTACTGTTAGGCGATGTATTTCAGCTTCTTTGAAATAAAGCAGTAATGCATTGAAGGTTTCCTTAGTAGGTGTTTTTTTATTCTTAGCTGATAGTTCTTCTGCCAAACTTAATACTGCCCGCTCCTTTTGAGAAAAATGAGGAACCTTGTCCCAAACATAAAGCAATGTAAGTCTAACATTTGATTCACCTATATGAGACAACTCATCATGATGCATCTGTATACAATACGCACAATCGTTTATCTGTCCTATTCTTAAACTGATCAATTCAAGTAAATGAACATCCATCAAACTCCTTCCAACATTCTTTTTATGCTTCATATTCATTTACTTGAAATCACCCAGTTTATTTCTCCCCTTTAAGAACGAAACAAGAAAAAAAGTATATTTTAATTCTGACCCATTTGTTGGCTTCAAGACCTTCCCAATTGGTTTATCATTTGTAAAGCGACACCTGCAGCTGATGCGGGGTTCTGACCTGTTACCAAGTTTCCATCTACAACTACATAGGCTTCAAAAGGAGCTGTATTTGAAAAACTAGCCCCTTGTTCAGATAATGCTTTATCCAACATAAATGGAATAACTTCAACTAGAGCATGTTTATCAATCTCCTCCTCTGCTACAGTAAACGATGTGATTTGCTTTCCCTCTAGTAAATTGCTCCCATCAGATAGCTGGACACTTAACAAGGCTACAGGTCCATGACAAACTGCACCTACCAATCGTCCGCTTTCATACACTTGTTTGATGGTTTCTTTAACCAATGGATTCTTCTCCATATCCATCATAGGTCCCAATCCTCCTGGGAAGAATATGGCATCATATGCATCAATGTCTACATCGATCAATCTATGACTAAAATTAAGTCGCTTAAACCCCTTCCCTTCTCTAAATTCTTTACTCTTCTTTTGTGTAGCGTCATAGCCAGTTTCTGGCGGAATTCCACCCAAAATACTTGCGAAATCCACATTATACCCTGCATTTACGAATTCTAAATATGGGTCTGCCACTTCTGAAAACTCATAACCAGTAGCACGGTTTTCAGTACCCGTTTTGTCAGTACTTGTGATGATAAAAAGTATGTATTTCATTTGTTATATTTTAATAAGAAGCTGCCTGAGTCCTTTAACAAAAAAGACATTTCGACTACGCCCAATGTGACATCTTAACTCACATTCTCAAACAGCTTCATTTTTTTTGATTTAGTTCTAAGCAATCATCTTTGACTTTGATGTAGCCAATTTCTCAATGGCGATTGCCAAAGCCTCTGGTGCCGTTTCCAAGGGCACATGTCCAAATGCTAATGTCACAACTTCATCTGCATCAATCCCCAAAAATTCTTGTGTAAACACTTGCGCTTTTGGAGAAACTACTCGATCTAAAGTAGTCCCAACATAGGCCTTGGGTACACGACCAAAATTTGCTTCTGTGGTGATGACCCCTACCAAAAATGGTTTTGTTGCCTGATTTACTAGTTGTGGTATTACCTTATCAATTTGAGCATCAGTAGCACCCGTAAAAATGACATTCTTTATGGTCTCTCTACTCATTGAAACTGACTTTTTATCTTCGGAATAAATCAAGTTTTCAAGAAACTCAGAGTCTTCATCTGCGGTAAAAACTTCAACAGCATTTTTACCATCATAAGGCACAGCAGATGCCACAAACACTAATTTTTCAATATTTCCTGGCATCTCTTCAGCGACTTTAGAAACTACAAAACCTCCAAAACTATGTGCTACCAACACTACTGGTTTCCCTATTCTTACCAATTCTTCTTTTACTCGGTCTACATAAAGGTCTAACGTAATTTCCTCCAAAGGTGTTTTGTCATTGCCATGCCCTGGCAAATCAATTGCAATGACCTCATGATTGCTTTTTTCTAAAAAAGCTACGGTTTCCTTCCATGACCACGCTCCTTCCCATGCCCCATGAATTAATAAAATTGTTTTACTTAAATTTTTCATTGTCTTATCTTTTTAATACTGATTATAACTTGTTTTTAAACTCTGATTCTCTATCCTTTAGAAATGGCTTCTCCCAATTCTTCATTGGTCATTGCCACTCCATCTAAATTCCATCCACCATCTACGGCATGTAAAACATTCACATAGATATTGTCTTTTGGCTGTTTGCCTCCAGATAGTTTAAAAATGATTTCCGTTACTTCTGCAAAGTGTTGTTTGATTACTGCATCGTCTGCAAGAGCAAACGAAGGGACTTTCCATTCGGCCCATGCTCCTAAAAATTCTTTTCCTCCAGAGAAAGATGAGCCTTTTGGAACAATATGTACATTGGCAGTAATGTTTGGTGTCATCAAAGTGTTCCCTGATAAACCATGAGTTTTTAATAAAGAGTCTGTAATTTGTTTTACGGCTTCTTTTTCAGTTCCGACAGGCAAAACGCCTTCAGTTAATGTTAAAGTAAGTGGCATAATTTTAAATTTATAAGTTATTTGCTTCATTGCTAACAACACTACAAATTTGCGACGTATGGGAAGTATAAAAGTTGTCCTATGACAACGTTTTTAAACGCACAAAAAATGCCTTCCGGGGTGGAAAGGCATTTTTACTGATGTATACTAAGACTAGTATTTAGGCTATAGCCGTTTCAAACACCTCCTTATGTTCCTTTATATATGCTTTAAAAGACCTTGGTTCATGACCCGTAATCTTTTTCACAACATCTGTTGTCTTATTAAATCGCCCATCGGAAACTTCACTGCTAAACTCCTTTAAGTGTTTGGCAAGAAAAGGGTTCACAGTGGGATGCTCTTTAACTGCATCAATCCATTGATCAACGGTAACCGGGACAAATTCAATCTCTTGATGCAATAAATCACTGATATCTTTTGCAACCTCCAGCCCGCTGTATATTTTGTCTCCAGAGATGTCATACTTTTTACCTATGTGTTTCTCTTTATTTTCATCCGACAATATTTCGGCAACCACTTCCCCAATATCTTTTGGATGTACGATGGTATATTTAGCTTCCGCATCTGGGTAATAGAATTTTTGATGGTCTGCTACCGTAGGCGCTGCAAAACCCAAATAGTTCCAGGCAAAAAGCCCTGGCCTAATATGCACCGCGCCTACATTGGCCCATTCAAAAATATGCTCGGCAATGACATGGTTCTGTGTTGCGGGGCTCGGTGTGTCTTCATTGGCACCCATTTGCGACATTTCTACAACCATCTCTACACCCTTTTCCTTAGCTACTTTTGCAAAATAGGCGGCAGCTTTGGGTAAATGATCCTTAAATGGATATAAAAAATAGGCTCTTTTTATCCCATCCAAAGCTGTTCTCAATGCGTTGACATCAAGGAAATCCCCTTGAACGACTTCTACTCCTCTTGCCTTAAGCGCTTCACTGCGCTCATCAATGGTTCTCACCATAGCTCTCACTTTTACGCCCTTATCCAACAAATGTTGAATAGCATATTGACTGGTTGTGCCAGTTGCTCCTGTAATTAAAATTTCTGCTTTCATTTATCTATTTATTTAGTATTACTTTATGTTTTAGTGCTTTTTCATTCCCTTTTTTAAGGCCCAAATTTTTATATGTTCAGCAGCCATTTCTCCTTTATCATCCTGCCAAAAATGGCTAGCTTTCAATAGTTTCACCTCATGATTGGGGAAAATAGATTGGAATAATTTTAATTCTGGTTTTTGAAATGCAAAATCACTATCGCCCCAAGTGAATAGTACAGGTTTTTCCTTAAGCTTATATAAGGACTTTTCTATATGAGATAGAAACGCCTTAGAATTGTATAATTCTTTTGGAAATATTGCCGTTTGCTTACGATTATTTCCCTTTTCGAAAGGGGCTTTATACATCATCAATTCCTCTTTTGAAGGTGACTTTAGAAACCCTTTTTTCATGAACACATGCCATGCTCCATTAAAATATTTGGCAATCCAACGCCCAATAAATCCGCCCAAAGCATGACTAAAAAGTTTTTGTCCCAGTCTTTTAAGTGGCCATGCCCAAGTATTTCCAAGAACTATTCCTTTGATTAGGCTGGGGTTGTTTACGGCTATATTTAAGCCTATTGGTCCACCCCAATCTTGCATAACCATAATAATGTCCTTTAATTCTAAGATGTTTATAAACTCTTCAATCACTGCACTATGTGTACTTGGTAGAAAATCATAATTGCTTGGTGAAGGGGATAAGCCAAATCCTGGGTAATCTGGCGCAATCACTCTAAAATCTTCCTTTAGTGCAGCAATCATTTTTCTATATAAAAAGGACCAGGTTGGATTTCCATGAAGCATTAAAAGTATAGGTCCTTTCCCTTCATCTATATAATGAACATTGATGCCGTTTGCTAGTGTTAAAAAATTATTCTTAAATGGAAATAAATTCTTATCCACTTCAAATTTTAGCGTTCTTTCTTTATTTTCAATTGAACTGCTAGTTGCATCTTGATTCGCTGAGTTGTTTTTCATGATTAGGTATCTATTTAAATTTCTAAAGAGAATTACGAAGTGCTTTTTTAAACACCATTCCGAACGAACGTGTATTCATCTTTCTTGAAAACAAAAATTTGCCATTCCAATAAAGAAATGCATTTATAGCACCCGGAATGCTCAACCTTTTTTTTCCTAGGTCTTTTACCGCTTTTTGAGCTACGAAATAAGGCGTTAGGGGCTTAAAAGGAGTTCCTGAAAGGTTATACGTCTGAGCAAGATTGGTTTTTGTGAAACCTGGTGTTACGGCTAAAACATCAATATTGTGTTTCTCAAATTCTGCCGCAATGCCTTCAGAGAATATTAAATTATAGGCTTTGGTACCTGCATAATTAGCAACATAAGGTACGCCCTGAAATGCCACTATAGAGGACATGTTAATGATGCCTCCTTTTTTTCTTTCAACCATTTTAGCTCCAAAATGATGTGTCAATAAAAGCGGCACTTGAATGTTTAGTACAATAGTCTGCACATGTTCTTTAGTAGAGATTTTCAAAAAATGATCTGAATCCTCTCTACCCACATTATTTACCAATAGGCCAATTTCTAAATCATTAGTCTCGCTTATCAAGGTATCAATACCAACTTCTGAAGCTAAATCTGCGACTATAACTTTTATTGCTACATCATATTTATCAACCAATTCTTTTCCTATAAGCAGCATTTTTTCTTTGCTTCTAGCCACAAGCACAATATTTAAACCTCTAGCAGCCAAACTTATGGCGAATTGTTTTCCTATTCCTGAAGAAGCCCCGGTTATCAAACCCCAAGAACTATATTTCTCTATAAATTTTTTCATTTTGCTATTTTTTTAGTTGTATATACAACATCTATATTTAAAGTTTTTATCCCAGTTCGCTCTCTAAGAATTTGATACTTTCCAAGCCATTATCATCAAGCTTATCCATCAATCATTCCCAAATTGGGATAAGTGTATCTACTAATTCTTCACCTTTTGGCGTTAATGCTATTTCTGGTCTATAATCCAAGGACCCAGTTACAATTCCACTTTTTTCCAATAATTTCACATTTCTACTTACCGCAGAGCGCTCTAAGACTAAAACTTCATCTATTTTTCCTTGTTCTATTTTCTCTAACTTTAATAATAAAAAAAGAATACTCAATTGGCTCTCCGTAATATTCTACTCCTTTAGACCTGCTCTATATTCCTTATCCACAATTCTTGACAACCGACGCAGCCTGTTCCCAATACAATGTTGCAACTCATATTTCATAGTGTAAACATAATATATATATGTTGTATATACAACTTATGACTGTAATTTCACTTAACTTTAACTTTTAAGCATCATAAAGGTGCTTTTCCCTACTCTTGTTCTTCTGGAATATTCTTCTTTGAATTTATTCTCCAATGGTCGTCGTAGATTGATTTATACTCCACCTCATAATCAAACTCCTGGTACCTTATATCCGAGAATATTTTTAAAAACCCATTATAGCTTTTTTCACCACCACCTATGGTTATTATATTTCTCCTTTCATTGGCAGGAATGGCCACACCTTGCATTATGGAAGAAGAATTTATGACAATTACACTATCCGTTTGCATTTCCGGGATATGCTGTTGGAGAAATTCCATAATCTCCATTTCGTAGGAACTTCCATTAAAATGAATCACTTGATTTTCTATGATTGCCGGGCCAACACCATAATTGACTAAATCAATTGAAAAAGTATTGTTTTCTCCATTTTGAGAAGCCTCTACCAACAAATAGGGCATAATGGACAAATGGTTTTGCGTTTCCATAAGATTGGTCTGTTTGACAAATATGTACAAAGTGAGCACACTAATAAACATGGCTGAAAAAGCCACTATTTTTTCTGAAGTCCAAAATTTTTTCTTTGCCATTATTTATTTAGGTTGGGTTTCCCAAAACTATAAAAAAAATGCGAATATTTCAGCTGATAGGTCTCGACCAATTGTTTTAAACGATTTTAACGTTCTGCTGTTACTTCAACCAAAAGCAAATGGTTTGGACAACATCATTTCTGATATATCCAAACCATTATCTAAAAACCAAATTAATTTATTCAGGGAAATCAAATTTTGCATGTATACCATCTAACCTAGTGACGGAATTCTTTAACAAAGGAGCTACTTTAATAAATTCTGGGTCTGCCATTAGTCCGTAGTAAGCAGTAGTGTTATTCCATTCTACAATACCAGACATATGAGGTTGCAATAGATAATCTGCCGCTGCGAGTCCTTTTACAGGCTTTAAACTTGCTACAAACGTTATAGGGCCATATTTCTCCTTAGGTTTTGCAGATTTTTCAAAATATTCCGGTAATAATGTATCCGCTTGTGGCGTTAACCAAGCATTGAAAAATTCGTAGGTCTTATCTGCTCTAAAAGTAACTGTTACATCTTTTTCTACGGTATAGTATGCTAATTTAATAGAGGTTAAAATGGCATCTCTAATCGGAAATAATTTTTGAGCCTCTTTGTCTGCTAATAACGCATCTCTAGCCGCTATAGTTGGCCATTCAAAAATCGCAATCATTTGTGGTGCCACCGCTCCATCTACTACTGCAGTCACGCGTAAACTCCCTAACATTTTACCACCATATTTAGCTGCTATAGGTAGAATTTTGGCGAAATATTCCTGGCCAAGTTTTGCCTCCTTACCGCCTTCTACAGTAGCATATGCGATTTCAATAATTTTACCAGATTTAAAGGTAATGTCTGCACTTTTCACAACCTCAGTTACAGGTTCTGTCTCAATTTGTTCCCTTTCTGAAGTATTATCATTGTTTGCAGTTATGCTTCCTACAACACCAAGTGTCAATGCTAAAAAGGTGTTTCTAATTGTTTTTAAATTTAAATGTTTCATAATCTAAATGTTTTAATTGTTTAAATGAATTTGAAATTTGTTGCATAAGAATGCCTTCTTTTAAGATTCCATTGTAATCTTTTACTTGTGATTCCTCTTCCCTGAAAAGGAGGTTCTAAAATGCTGCTTATTGTTCTCATAATTTAATTTTTTACTTGTTTATGCTACGTCAAGAATGTGACGTAATGATTTCGTGTTTTTTATTTCAATACCTGTTTCAGAAAAGACTTTTAATCCTTCCAATAAGTCCTTGATACCTTCTTCCATTTTAGCTTGTATTATTAGATTGTTCAATAGAAGTCCAATAGCACCAAGTTTCATATCATAATTTATAGTTACAGTTATTTGAGTCCTTATACCCGTGATTTCCTTTAATTGAAATTTGCCGCTAAAATTTTTAACTGGCGGTGCTTTTTCAATTGGGTCAACTCTTAGTGAGAACCCTTCCCCTTCGTTCCAGTGGGTCACCGTTTCCATGATTTTTCCTGTTGGTTGCAGTTCACATATACGAGCGGCATCAATTCCATCGGTAATATCTGTGGTGTAGTATGATTTACTAACTCCGGGATTATACCTGTATATCCCTCCCAAATCAGAAACTATCTGCCAAACTTTTTGCTTGGAAGCATCAATTATTATTTGTTTAGTAAATGTTGTCATGATATGTTTTTTAATTATGAAGCAAACATACAGACGATAAGCACCTCATATTTAAAGATGTAGCAAATGGGAATGCAGACCCGTTTTTATTTCAAAAAATGTGGTGAATGGGACAAATGTGGCAAAGAGGAAGCTTATTTTTCTTATTTTATAGGTATCTTATTCTTGATATTTATCTAGTAGCAGCAGTATAGATTTACTTTTTGCTCTAGATAACGGAATGCGTATGGGCAACGATCTACTTTCAAGAAAATGGGCTCTTGCATTCCCCGTAATAGTAAGCTCTTGGTGCAGATTAACCATAAATGTTTTGTGACAACGTACTATATTCTTGAAAGAGACTAATTGCTCTTCCACATTTTTTAAGGTCTGTCTAAGCATTTTGTTTTTTAGAATTCCAGCATCATACCAATATACTGTACAATAATTATCACTGGCCGTTACAAATGAAATATCCTGAGGGTCTAATGCAAGGGAATCAGAAGTATTTGATTTTATATCTATAATAGTGGATAGTTTTCTTTCCTTCTGAAAAGAGGGCACTTCATCAAATAAATTGCATTTTTTTAAAATTTCTTGATATCTTTTATCTTCTCTTACCTCAGCAAATATCGGATTGCATTTTAGTTCAGCAGGAAATATGCCTATCCCTAATTGAACTGCTTTTTCTGAATACTTAAAAAATGCTTTATAATCACGCTGTCCAATTTTAACAATAGCCAAGGCATATGCTAAAACGCCTGTGTCTTTTTTTATATCTAGACCATGAATGGTTTCCTCAAGATTTCTGCTTTCTTCATGAAAATTGGCTTTTGCATAAGCATAAGACAAATGCGCCATGAACATAGGGTTTGTTTTGTCCCGTTCCAAACACGTCTTAAAATCGGCAATTGCAGTTTCTAAATTCCCTAAAAACAAATTGGCATACGCATAATACTCTCTTAAAGGATTGGCGTATTCATTATCTATGTTTACTACTGCATTAGTATAATCTATAGCCTCTTGGTATTTCTTCAAATAAATTTGAATCCTAATCATCATACTATAATGAGGCAATGCCAAAGGGTCTAATTTAATTGTAATGGCAGAGTGTTTTTCTGCATTTATAAAATCACCTTTGTGCACATAATACATGGCAAAAGCATGATGTGCCTTTACATTATCCGCATTTAATTTTAATGCCTGCACTAGATTAATTTTAGCCTGCGTAAAATTTCTACTGGAAAAAACATTCACAAATGCCGCCGAAACATAGGAATCAGACCGCTTGTCATTTAATAAAAGAGCCTTATGTACATGCTCTTTGGCCAACTCAAAGGCCGGTAGTGGGTTTTCATAACCCATAGCTCCAATAACAGAATAACAATCTGCTAGCGCTGCATAAGACAAAGCAAAGTCTTCATTCTCTTTGAGAGACCTCTTAAAAAATTTTATAGCAAAAAGCATTTCTGCATGAGTGTATCTGTGCCAATGATAGATTCCTCTTAAATAATACTCCCTTGCTTTAGAAGTATCTTCTAAGGAAGTGTTTACAGGCTGTTTTTTTCCATTAATAGCAGTAACAATAGTGTTTGCTAATTCATCTAGAGGTTGTGTCCATTTCTCTAAGTTAAAATCAGAGGAATTTGTTAGCAACAATTCATCATTGACTGTCTTAAAAAGTCGTGTTGTTAATTTATAATGCTCCTGCTTATAGGAAATATTTCCTTCTATTATAAAATCTATAGCGTAGCGTTCTCTAATCTCTACTGCTGGTAAGGGGTTATTTAACAAATAAAAACTAGTGGATCTAGATGTTGTTTTTATGTTAGATGTGTTGGTGATTAATTCCGTGAGCTCCTCAAAAACACCATCGGATAAATAACCTAAATCTGCAATAGATCGGTCAATTTGAAAGGGTAAGATTAAAATTTTAGTCATGGAATATCACAAATACCAGTATCAAATTTAGAATATTCTTTGATATTTTCAGAATTAAATCGAAGAACCTTTTCTAGAAAATGGGCCATCTTAGGAACATGTTTGCACTACTGCCTAAATAGCCTTTAAAAACTAGATTATACTATAAAGACTATTTCAAACACCTTAGTGCAGCCTTTTTTATGTTTCTAATACAGGCTATCACTTTTTCGTTGGATGTGGCAATGTTCATCCTCATAAACAAAGCCCCTTCTCTTCCAAACCAATGCCCTGCATTCATGGCAACTTTGGAATGCGCTGTCATATATTGAAACATTTCTTTAGAATCTATAAAAATATCTCTAAAATCTAACCAAACTTGATAAGTCCCTTCTGGTTTTATCAATCTTATTCTGGAACCAAGCAACTCCTCTTCAATGCTACTTATATTAGTTTCAATCGTTTTTTTTAAATCATTTAACCAAGATTCTCCTTCTTGGTAAGCGGTTTCTAAAGCCACTCTTGTCAAGACATTTGTTGCGCCCAAATTGAATTTCTTAAAAACATCTTTTATAGTACTCCGTAACGTTTCACAAGGGACAATTGCCATGGCATCAGAAATCCCAGCAAGATTAAATGTTTTGGCTTCCGAAGTGCATACCACTAAATTCTCAAACCTATCAGCATAATGCAATACAGATGTAAATTGATGGTCAAAAAGAACAATATCCTTATGAATTTCGTCAGAAATCAATAACAAATCATGGGTTTTACATATTGCAATGATTTTCTCCAACTCTTCTTTTGTCCATACACGGCCTACAGGATTATGTGGATTGCATAGAATCAATATTTTATTGTTCTCCTCTTTTGCTTTTTCCTCTAAATTTTCAAAATCAATCTCATACCTATCACCTACCAATTTTAATGCATTTTTCACGATCCTCCTTTTCGTTTTTCGAATCACATCTTTAAATTCCATAAAAACAGGTGGTTGAATGATTACACCCTCATTTTCTGATGTGAAACTTTCGAGTACAATAGAAATAATCGTGGTAATACTAGGACCATAAAGAATATGCTCCTTATCAAGGTTTATGTTATACTGGTTTTTGTACCATTCTCTTTGTGCCAAAAAATAAGATTCTGGTTTGTATTCATATCCAAAACCAGAATTGGAAATTCTTTTTATTAAAGCCTCCTGAATGGGTTTGGCAATTGCAAACTCCATATCCGCAATCCACATAGGTGTAAGATTCTTTTCCCCAAATAGTTCTAAAAGTGTTGTTGGGTTTGTTTTTGACAAGGGTAATTGCACAAGTTTTTCATCAATTTCCATAGGATTAAGGTATCACTTATTATTATATGATGCACCCCTTACTTGCTAGTCAATTTATTGAAGATTGAAATTGCTAAATAACAATCATGTAATCAACCATTAATCATTTGCACCAATTTTAAACGACTATTTATACCAATTTTGGTATAGATCCTATGGGTGTGGTCTTTTACCGTTTGTAAACTGATAAACAATTCATCGGCTATTTGTTGATTGGTTTTACCCTGTATTATTACGTTAATAATTTCTTTTTCGCGTTTCGTGATTTGATATGTTTCAAATAACCAAGCCTTTTTCTCCATATTAGGCCGTTCTGCAAATATGGGCTTGAAAATCATTTCAGATTTTAGTTTTAAATAAACTAAGGGGATTAGGTTAGATAAAAAATACGGCAAAAGTAAGGAAGGGAGAATCCATTTACCATGGTCATAGAAGTATAATGTGCTTCCTCTTAAAAGAAGGCCTAACAACATTAGTGCTGTAAATCGTAAGATTATTTTTCTATTTGATTTTTTATGCTTTTTTAAATAGTAAAAAATCGTGCCTGTGAATACGGTCATACTAATCAGTTCTATCAAAAATATAAATACAAAACTGCTATCGACCAAAAGTTCTTTTGAAAACAAAGAACTTTTTTTAAAGAAAATGTATAGTCCACAAACTAAGGGAATAACTACTATAAAGAATAGTATCTGAAAGTAAACTGTTGTCCTTTTAGGAGTAATACCAACCAAGGCATAGCCCATTTTAACAAGCATAATCCAAGAAATAATAAGAAAAGGCATGCCTAAAATAGATAAAAAACTTGCTGCCGTAGCAATCAACTCTTGTTGACCCTCAAAAGATGAAAGCAAAACCCACATTAATATTTGACCCCAAATTCCATAGAGTGCAAAGCCAAAAAATGTGACTATGTAATAAAAATAATTTTTATAAAAAGAGGTGTCATAGGACGCTATAAGCTGGTGTGCCATCCAAATGGATGCCATAGCGATTCCCAAACTGAAAAGAAATACAACAATGAAAATCAACGTTAACAAAGCATCTAGTTTTATAACCCTAAAAGTATATAAATTGATCTTATACGAATGACAACTTTAGTAGTGTTTTTAAAATCACTACTAAAGTTGGAAGGAAACTTATGCAAGCCTAGTTACATTTACACCATCAAAAAACGAACCGTTATGAATATAGTTAAATCGGAAAAAACACCCATAGCAAGTATTTCTGGAAGCTATGGGTACGCCTGGCAACAAATGGGGAAGCATTTTTTGTATTTCCTTATCGTAGTCCTTTTTTTAGGAATAGCGGATTCTCCCTTGACTGGACTAAGAGTAGAAGAACCTGAATTCTTTTCAACTAACATATTCTTAATAATTTTGGCTACTGCCTATATGTTCTTAGTGCTTCCCGTACTAAAATTTGGAGGAGACCTCATATTTTTAAGAGGAATTAGAAACGAAAAAATGGATATTACCGAACTTTTTCTTGGCTTTAAGGAGAATTATGTATCCATTATTTTGGCAAGCCTTATTACTACTACCCTAATTGGCATTGCATTTCTTTTCCTCATAATTCCTGGAATCATATTAGCTGTCAGACTATGCTTTGTTTCCTTTTTGGTAATGGATAAAAAAATGGAGCCTATTGCAGCTATTGAAAAAAGTTGGGCAATGACTAGAGGTTATGGTTGGAAAATTTTTGGAATGGGAATTTTGGCAATACCTGTTTTTATTGTGGGTTTGCTTTTCTGTGTTGTGGGTGTCTTTGTGTCCTTCATCTGGATTTCTGCTGCTTTTGCAGCCATGTACTATGCCATTGACCATAAAGAACAAGAAGAATTGGCTGCAGACAACCAACTAGGATCGGCCCCTCGATAACGCACTTCTTCACCAACAAAACCTAAAGTTGTGCCCGCAATTTACTCAAGGTAGAATTGGTCATGCCCAAATAAGAAGCAACCGCTTTACTAGAAATACGTGTTAGTAGTTTGGGTTCGTGCTCCATCACCCATTTTAGTTTATCTATACCTTCCATCCCCAAAAAGCTATAAATACGCATCTGCGAATGAATAAATGCAAACTCCATAAATTGACTATAAACCATTTGAAATTCTGGCACCGTGGCAATTAATTTGAAAAAACTATCTCTACTTATGACCAATAAATCCGAAGGCACAATAGAAACCAAAAAATCCCGAGATGGTTTTTGCAAAACAAAACTGGTAATTGCCGACATTATTTGATCTTCTAAAGCAAAATAAGCAGTTATTTCATTGCCTTTTGGATCTATTTCATACATCCGTAAACAGCCTTCATTTATAAAGTAAAAATTCTTACATACTTGTCCTATACCACACAAGACCTCATTTCGTTTCGTTTTAAGTGGCTTGAAATTAGAGGTGACTATTGCTAATGATGCATCGTCAATACTGGTACGTTCCTTAAAATATTGTTCTAATTGTTTGTACATTTTTGGTTGATTATTTGGTTACTCTTCCTCTATATATTCAATGGAATAGTCTATTGGGCTATTTTTCCTCAACATAGCATTTACACCACAATACCTCTCTTGAGAAAGATCAACGGCCTTTTTAATTTTCTCTTTATTCAATTGATTTCCAAATACGCGATAAATCAACCTAATTTCAGAATATACTTTTGGATGCTCTTCTGTTAAATCTGCTTCAACATCCATTTCAAAATTGGAGAAATTCACCCTCATTTTCTTCAATAAAGATACCACATCCATTCCTGTACATCCAGTTAAGGATGCCAACAAGAGTTTTTTAGGACCGGGACCAGTAGCATCACCCATTGCCCCGGCCGAATCTATTCTTAAGGTATGGTTATCTATTTGACTATCAAAAGCCATATTTTCTTTCCAGACTGTTTTTACTTTATGTAGCATACTTTTATCTCCTATGAATTTATTTTTATTTCAAGAATTTGCCGAATCATTTGATTGGTAAATCCCCATTCATTATCGTACCAGGTCATTACTTTCAATAAATCTCCGTCTACAACTCTAGTCATACTTAAGTCTACTGTTGATGCAAATGGGCTTTTAACAATGTCTGAGGATACAATTGGTTCGGTAGTAGTGTCCAATACCTCTTCATATCGAGAAGTTAAGGCTTCCTCTTTAAGAATTGCATTTACTTCGGCTATGGTTACTGGTCTTTCCGTTACAAAAGTCATATCAGAAATAGACCCCACAGGGATAGGAACGCGAATGGCTACGCCATCAAATTTTCCTTCATATTGTGGCATTGCCTTTGTTGTTGCAATTGCTGCTCCCGTTGTTGTTGGCACTAAATTGACTGCTCCTGCCCTGCCCATTCTGAAATTTCTTTTTGATGGGCCATCAACAATACCCTGATTGGCCGTATAGGCATGAACCGTAGTCATGATTGCCTTTTTAATCCCAATTCTACGTCCCAAAACTTCAACAATCGGACTTATATTATTCGTGGTACAACTTGCGCATGAAAAAATACTAGTATTCCCATCTTCTGAATTGACACCATGTACTACTGTTGGCATATCTGCACTACTTGTTGGGGCAGAAACCACTACCGTTTTAGCACCAGCTTTTATATGCTTTTCTGCACCTTCCATAGTAGTGAACAAACCTGTACTCTCAATGACCAATTCTATCTCATTTTCTTTCCATGGTAGTTGTTCAGGGTCTCTTATGGATGAATATTTAATTTTTTTACCCTTTATGATTAGGCTGTGTTCATCAAATGAAACTACGTTTTCATAAATGCCATATACAGAATCATACTTTAGCAAATAGGCTATGTTTTCAGCAGTTACAATATCGTTTACAGCTACGAGTTCTAATTCGGGAGTTTCTAAAATTACTTTTAAGGCTGCTCTACCAATTCGCCCCATTCCGTTGATTGCTATTCTCATGATTTTAATTTTTTTAGTTGAATTTCTAACGCCTCTATTTTTTCGTTTAGAGGGGCTGTGATTGTTTTTATGTCTTCTTGTGTAAATCGTTGTTGAATATGTTGCCTACAGTTTACATCCCATGCCTTTACCTCAAAAACAATGACTCTTTCCAGTCTTGCTCTGTATGAATCGTCTGCTAGTGATGCCAATAATTCTGTATCATCCTCAACTATTTTTGCAGTTCCCCAAATCTTAATACGTGTTTTGGAAGGATAATCCATCAGAAAAATAAAGGCTTTGTTATTTTCACTCAGATTGCCGGCGGTTATATATTGTCTGTTTCCTGAGAAATCTGCAAATGCCAAAGTGTTCCCATCAATGGTTTTTAGAAATCCTTTTGGGCCTCCACGGTGTTGCGTATAGGGCTGACCTTCATTATTAGAAGTACTAAAATAAAAGGAGTCTTGGTTGCTTAAAAATTGAGTAAGTTGCTCAGTTACCTCAGATTGCCATCCTCCAGATTGTTCCATTTGAGCATAACTACTACGCGAATGAAACTTCTCTTGAATTGATTTTACTGAAGTTGTAAATGCTATGTCGCTCGTATATTTTAGATTCTCATTTTTCATTTTAATTCTTTTTAAGGTCAGTTGGTAATGAGTAGGTTGTACATATTTATAATCGGTCAAAAAGCAATTCCTTTTGACCGATTATTCTGATTACTTACTAGCAATAGTTTTCACATTGTAACTGATCATAATGATCAATGGAATTGCATATGCAATATGTCTTAAAAAGGTAATTAATGGCATCATTGGAGATGCATCTAAACCTGCTACACCTGCACCCAAAAGAGGCAGCATAAATAGCCATACTAAAGCAACCATTTCAGCAGTTACAAAAATTAAAGCTCTTCCCCATTTAGGCCCCCAAAGTGAGGATTCTAATCCTGCAAATAAAATTGCCAATAATATACCATTTCCATAGTGCCCTCCAATTCCGTAAGCCAATCCCAATCCTGTTTTTGCACCAAGAAGTGCTGGAATGTCCCACCAATTTCCAGTTAATAATAATCCTGCTATATCAAATAAAATTGTTCCTAGTACTCCTGCTATAATCGCTGTTTTCCAATTTATTGTTTTCATAATTTCTGTTGTTTACTTGTTAATTTTTGAATTGTGTTAAATAGGAATGATTTCTTCTTCTATTCCATATTGTTCTTTTTGTAACATGCATCATATTCGAATTAAAATATGATGGTTTTTCGTTTTGTTCAATTGCTATTTTCATTTTGGTTTGTTTTAAATTTTATTTCTAATTGTTTGTTGTTACGATGTGGTTTCTTTCAAAAGTCATTCGAATTCTTCTGCTTGCTTCTGCAATTTCAAATGGACTTATTTGAGAGATATTACTGTCCTTATTTTTTATAGTTCTCACAATACTTGTTTTTAGTTGTAAACTTCATTGTTCAATTATGTTACAAAGTTGATAAGTATGGACCATCTAAAAGTTGTTATATGACCATGTTTTGAGTTGTCTAAACGAGGCTTTTGATAAGACATTGGGCACTATTGGTCACCCAATGCCTATCAACAATCAACAACCAACCAAACTTATTTTATATTATTTTTTTCTAGGAAATTGAGTATGTAATTCGCAATCTCATCTCCCTTTTCTTCAAGAGCAAAATGTCCTGTGTCTAACAAATGGAATTCTAGATTCTCCAAGTCTCTTTTGTAAGGATGTGCACCTTCAGCTGGGAAAATATAATCGTTCTTTCCCCAGACAATCAATGTTGGTGGTTGGTGGTCTCTAAAGTATTGTTGCCATTCTGGATACAAAGGCACATTAGTTCTATAATCATAAAACATGGCCAGTTGAATGTCATTATTCTCCTTGCGTGTCAAATGCTGCAAATCAATATGCCAGTTATCAGGACTTATATTTAAGGAATCTTGAACTCCGTGTGTGTACTGCCACTTTAAACCCGCCAAGGAATGAAACCCTTCTAATGGCTTCCCATTTTCAATGGTGTAATTGTTCCAGTACTTTCTAATGGGATCCCAAAAATCTAGCAGCCCTTCATCATAGGCGTTTCCATTTTGAATGATTAAGGCATCTACCTTTTCAGGGTATTTAGCTGCTATTCTAAACCCTATCGGCGCGCCATAATCCATCAAATAAATACTATATCTCTCAACCTTCAATTCATTCAAGAACCCTTCTACTATTGCAGACATATTATCAAAGGTGTACTCAAAATCTTTTATCAATGGCTGTTCACTTCTCCCAAACCCTGGATAATCAGGGGCCAACACATGATACTGTACAGACAAGTCTGTTATTAAATTTCGAAACATATGTGAAGATGTTGGGTATCCATGTAATAATAGAATAGTTGGCTTGTTACTATCTCCAGCTTCTCTATAAAAAACATCTACACCATTTACGTTTACTGTATTATGATACGTGGGGTTGGATTGTACTTTTACTGTTTTTATAGGTTCATATTCCGTCACATCTGTGAATGCCATTGTTCCCAAGAAAATTATGGCCAAAACTGTACTCCCAATTATTGTTTTTGTTTGTGTTATCATTATTCCTGATTTTTATTTTTGATTTATTTTGTTTGGTTTAAATTTCCTGAGTCCGACTTCTTATTTTTATCGAACTCAGGTTTTTTGTTTCATTATGCTTCTTGTACTTCTTCGATAAATTTTGCCTTTGGAAAATCAATTTCAAAATCGCCATTTAAGAATACTGTATTCGTAATTATTGTGAGTGAAACTATTCCCAATACTTCAACAAATGCAGCCTTAGAATATCCAGCTTCAAAGAAGTTAGTGATAGCTTCATCAGATGCTTTTCCTTTTTTATCAGCCAACTCACTAGCCAATAGTACTAAGGCATTTAATTTGGAATCTGCTACAGCATTATTTCTAATATCTAAAGTCTCTTCTTCTGAAAATCCATTCATTTTACCAATAGCAGTGTGCGCTGATAAACAGTACCCACAAGCATTCACTTGCGATGTTGCCAAAGCCACGGCTTCATATTCCTTAGCAGAAAGTTCTCCGCTTTTTAAAGTTTCAGTAAAGCCTAAAAAGCCACCCAATAATTTATCTGACACGCCCATAGCCGCATACAAGTTTGGTAGCATTCCTACTTTACTTTTTACATTGTTAAAAATTACTTGTGCATTTGTGTTTGCTTCTTCTAAGCTCAACGGTTTTAATATTTCCATACTATTTGTTTATAATAATTAATACTATTTGTTTAAAATTTTCTTTCTGATACTTTTATCTTGATGTCATTAGCGCTCATATCCCTCTTTTGCATTAGGCCTTCGCTATTAAACTCCCAATGTTCGTTACCATGAGTTCTGAACCATTGTTTAGTAGTTGCGTCTTGCCATTCATATTCAAACCGAACAGAAATTTTATTATCTGTATAGGACCATAATTCCTTCTTCAATTTGTAATGCAATTCTTTACTCCATTTGTTGGTCAAAAATTCAACTATTGCTTCCCTTCCTTTGAAGAAATTATCTCTATTTCTCCATTCAGAATCTATGGTATACGCCAAAGAGACTTTTTCAGGATTTGTGCTGTTCCAAGCATTTTCTGCTGCCTGCACTTTTGCTTCTGCTGTTTCCTTTGAAAAAGGAGGTATGATTTTTTTCATATTTCAATTTAATGAACAGACAAGTCTGTTTTTATTATTCAATGAATTATTCAATTATTTCAAGTTTTTCACATTACCATACAGACAAGTCTGTTTTTTTAATTCAAATAAAAAGTCGTACTTAATTTAACAACCTTACACATGCTCGTTTTGCAATTTTTATGGGCCATTCATTCTTTTGTATTTGCGAAAGGATAATTGCTCCCTCTATAAGTATCAAAATTTCGTCTCCCAAATCAACAGCTTCATTAACGCTATATCTTTCTTCTTCCTTTAATATAGTATGAATCCAATTTCTAAACTCATTCTTATGCAAAATTGCTTGGTCTCTTATTTTAGTATGGTCATTCGGTAAATCTGTTATGATGTTTTGCCATCCACAACCTCTATAATCAACTTCCTTTAACCATTCACTTAAATAATCAAAACAGCCTACAATTTTTCCTTTTTCATGACTATTTCTTGATATGCAGTCATTTAATTTCCCCATCCACATCGTATGCCGTCCAGTTAAATAAGCCACTGCAATATCTTCTTTTGATCTAAAATGTTGATACAAGCTAGCCTTGGCTACTCCTGCTTCTTCAATGATTTGATTTATTCCAGTTTGGTTATACCCATTAAAATAAAACAATCTAGAAGCAGTTTCTATGATTCTTTCCCTGACACCTAATTTTTTCATCGTTCAAATATATAAATTATTATTCACCAAACAGACAGGTCTGTATGTATTTACCATTTCTTTAACATTTCTGCTGACGAATATTAAAGAAGTCGATATCACAAAAAGGAATACAAGGAACCTAAATACCAGCAATGGAATGGAGTCATATAGTACCAACCAGCATAATTATTGAAGGATATAGGAATATTAAACAAAAAAAAGTAATGCAATTGCATTACTTTTTTTTGTTTTGAGACAAGTTGTCTCTTTTGCTTCAAATGGTCATCTTCTCCGACCATGTATTTATTAAACTATACGTTATTTGGTACCTCAAATCCTTCACGATATTTTCGTGTAAGCATTTTATCTGCCTCAGCATCGTTTATAAAAGTTTCTGATTTCGGATTAAAGGTCAATACACGGTCCAGTCTGTATGCAATATTACCAAGATGTGCCAATCCTGAAGAAAGATGAGCAGTTTCAACGGGGCCATTGAGTATGCTTTTATCATGCTTACGAACCGCTTCAATAAAATTGGTGAAATGGCCAACAGTACCACCAGCACCCCTGTCCATTCCAGTTCCAGACGGTCCACCATCTTCACCTGATTTACCAGGTGTTCTATCTTTTCCTAAAAACGTTTTATATTTATCGTAGCCTTCCACTACCATTATTCCTTTATCGCCATAGAAAATATTTCCGACAGTGGCACCATCTTCAGTGTTGGTACACCAAGGTCGGACTTCAAACTGTATAATTTTACCTTCATCAGGATACTTATATATTGAGGTAAGGACCTCAGGAACCTCTTTACAATCGTCCCAAAGAAATTTTCCGCCCATAGAGGTAATTTTTGTAGGAAGTCCAACATCTAATCCCCACATACATAAATCGGTTTCATGAATGCCTTGATTGCCCACATCGCCATTTCCATAATCCCAATGCCAATGCCAATTGTAGTGCACTAGATTTCTTGTGAAGGGACGTTTTGGGGCAGGTCCAGTCCATAATTCATAATCAATTCCATTTGGAACCGCAGAGAATCCCTGATCACCAATATCTCCCCTCCAACGAAAAACAAGACCACGAGCCATATAAACTTTCCCTATATATCCATTGCGTAGCAAATCTATAGCTTCATTAATAGCTGGCGAACTTCTTAATTGAACACCATGTTGAACTATACGATCGTATTTTTCCGCAGCCTCAACCATTTTACGTCCTTCCCAAATGTTGTGAGAACCTGGTTTTTCTACATAAACATCCTTACCTGCTTGGCAAGCCCATATTACGGAAAGTGCATGCCAATGGTTTGGCGAAGCAATACTTATGACATCAATATCCTTATCGTCTATAACCCGACGAAGATCTTGTTCTAACCCAACATCCTTATTATACGTTTCTTTAAAAGATTTTTGACGGTCAATTAACAAATTCATATCAGGGTCACATAAGGTTTTAATCCTAACATTATCTTGTGCCATAAAACTTTTAATATGACTTTTTCCACGCCCATTAACGCCCAAAACGGCAGCATTAATGCGGTCATTTGCTCCAAAGACTTTAGCTGAAATAATAGTTGGTGCCGCAATTACAGCTGATCCGGCCACAGCAGTCCTTTTTAAAAAAGATCTTCTCGATGATTGCATAATTTTATTTTTGGTTTAACTTAGAATCTGGTTGATACTGGCATTCCCTTTATTTAATTGTTTTGTGATACTAAAAATTGATTTATTGTTTTAAAAACGGAAGTGATTTTTTTTACCAAAATTGTTCTATCCCTGTAAGTTAAGGAATATTTTTTACCCGTTAACGTTAACGAAAAGTTAATTCAAAAATTCTGCTAAATACATTCCCCCTAAGCCTGCACTATTAATAATTCTCTTTCTTTGAGATTCCTTTATACATAAGGCCCTTTAGGGCTATAAGCTTTGTTTAAAAATCTTTCAAACCACTCATATATCGTCCAGGATAAATTGTAGGGATTCTATTGTGTATCAGTATTTGTTGCAAAACAAAAAAGGCTCCCGATTTCTCGGAAGCCTTTTATCATTCTGTGGGCGCTGAGGGGTTCGAACCCCCGACCCCCTCGGTGTAAACGAGGTGCTCTGAACCAGCTGAGCTAAGCGCCCCAACTATATCGCCGTTTAAATTAGCGAGTGCAAATATAGTATAGTTTTTATATACCCAAAAGAAAAAAGAGAAAAATTCACACAACTTCTGCCACTACAAAGGTGCTACCTCCAATATATACAAAGTCATTAGATGTGGTATTTTTTAGTGCGGCCTTATATGCATCAGAAACCGAATCATATTTTGCCCCTTTTAATCCATATTCATTTGCCCTATTTTTTAATTTTTCAACCTCTAAGCCTCTAGGCACATTGGGTTTGCAAAAATAATAAATGGCTTCCTTCGGGAACAGATGCAGGACAGCATCCAAATCTTTATCATTTACAAAACCTAAAACGATATGAAGCGTTTGGTATTTTTGTTTTAATAGCTGTCTCATAACAATTGACAAGCCTTCTTTATTATGTGCCGTATCACAAACAACATTTGGGTTTTCTTGTAGTATTTGCCATCTACCCATTAACCCAGTATTCTGGACTACCCTATTTAATCCTCTTTTTATATGCTCATCACTTACTTTAAAATCTTTCAATTCTATCAAAGTTGCTATTACTCCTTTTACATTTTTAGCTTGATAATCCCCTAAAATCGAGGTCTTATATTCCTTTTTAATCTCTTTACTGGCAAAAACAATTTTAGCACTTCTCTCTTTCGCGATATTCTGAAATAACATGGCATTCTCTTCTTGATACTCACTAATCACCACAGGAACCTTATTTTTTATGATTCCGCCTTTTTCCAATGTAATTTTTTCTAAGGTATCGCCAAGCAGATCCATATGGTCATATCCTATATTGGTAATCAAGGAAACTTCCGGAACAATGATATTGGTAGAGTCTAACCGTCCTCCTAAACCAACTTCAATAATAGCAATATCCACTTTCTTTTTTGCAAAATAATCAAATGCCATACCCACGGACATTTCAAAAAAAGACATGCCGAACCTATCTATAAAAACTTTATTGTCACTAATAAAATCAATGACAAACTTTTCACTAATGGGTTGCCCATTTATCTTAATACGCTCTCTATAATCTTTTAAATGTGGGGAAGTATATAAACCAACCGTATACCCGGCCTCTTGTAGTATTGATGCCAGCATATGACTACTGGAACCTTTACCATTGGTCCCTGCTACATGTATGCTTTTAAATTTTTCCTCTGGATTTTCTAAATGGGAAGCAAAAGATTTAATATTATCTAGCTTTCCTGTGAAAGCTGTTTTTCCTTTTTGCTGATACATTGGAAGTTGACTAAACATCCATTCCAATGTTTTTTTATAAGTCATTTGTTATTCGCCTAATTTAAAATTGACTTTCACAAAACCTACTTGCTCATTTGGTGCTTTAGAATCAAAATTCCACTTATGAAGAAATGCGGTTTTTCTTGCGGGTTCTAAAAGACAGGCGCTATTGTTTGTTGTCCCTCTAACGCCGGGAGTAGCACTAATTACTTTTCCATTTCTATCTACCACGATTTTCACCACAACAATTCCTTCCTGATTACACTCTTGTCGTACTTTTCCTTTGTTAACCAAAGACCTGCCACCAAGACCGTATCCTCCAGTACCATTTCCAGCACCAGGACTTCCATAATAACTAGCCGCATAGGGATCACCATCTTGTTGTCCTTTGTCACCAGCTTTAGCATTATCATCTCCTTCACTTCCTGAAGCCGTGCCATCAGATTTGTTAAGTCCGCCCATCAAAGCATCAAGTTTATTTTTCTTTGCTTCCTGCTCGTTTTTTAACTTTTGCTCAGCATCACGCTTTTCCTTTGCTTTCCTATCAGCTTCAGCTTTTGCTTTCTTAGCCGCATTATCAGCCTTACGTTTTGCCTCTTGTTGTTGTTTGATTAAGATGGATTCTTCACTTTCTTGTGTCAGCACTTTTTCAGTGGGCTCGTTGCTAACAACTTCTTCCTCTATCACTTCTTCTTGAACCTCTTGAACTTCTTCTACTTTTTCCTCTTGTGGAGTAGGTTCAACTGGAGTATTATTAGGCTGTGATTGTATTTTTTCTTTGGGCTGTACTTGACCACTTCCAAAATCTGTTGTTCCAAAATTTACAGTAATTCCATTCTCTATTGGTGGATCCATATAGGTAAGGCCTATATAAAAAAGCAATAGCAATAATGCACTTAACAAAGCTGTTGTAAGTGTAAAGGATTTTTTCTCGTGTCTCGTGTTTAAAAATGCCATTATTGGGGTCGCACCGCCAAAATAACCTTATAATTGTTTCTATTGGCAATATCCATAACGCTAACGGCCTCTTTAATGGCCACGCTTTCTTCTGCCCTAAGAATAATGGTAGGCTTCTCTTGACCTTCCAGTGCTTTTTTTAATTCAATTTCAATATACGCTGCGTTAATTCTTTCATTGTTTACAAAATACTCCAGATTCTTGTTTATACTTACTGAAACATTTTGCGTATTAGTTGATTTTCCTTTTGCTTTTGGCAATAACAAATCCAAAGCATTGGGAGCATTGGATGTCAGCATAAAAAAGACCAACAACAGAAAAACAATATCTGTCATTGATGACATGCTAAAGTCTGGACTTACTTTATTTCTACCTTTTAATTTCATACTTCCAAATTAAAGAGGTTCGTTTAATAAGTCAAGAAAATCAACTGCATTGGCTTCCATCTTATGGATAACCTTATCTGTTCTGTTCACCAAATGGTTATATCCAATATATGCTATAATACCAACTACCAAACCAGCAGCAGTGGTTGTCATGGCTGTATAAATACCACTTGCCAAAGTTCCCATTTCTGCTTGTCCGCCACTACTTGCCATTTCATGGAATGCCAAAATCATGCCAATTACCGTCCCTAAGAAACCAATCATAGGAGCAGCACCGGCAACAGTGGCCAAGATGCTTACATTTTTCTCAAGCTTGTATACTTCTAAAGTTCCGGCATTTTCTATTGCCGTATTGATATCATCCAATGGTTTTCCTATTCTGGAAATTCCTTTTTCAGTCAACCTAGCAACAGGGGAATCAGTTTGTGCGCACAAAATTTTAGCAGCTTCCAATTTTCCATTCATTACATGATCACGGATTTGGTTCATGAAATTTTCATCGATTTTTGAAGCAGCTTTTATAGCAAAAACTCTTTCAAAATAGATATATAGTGCAACAAACAACAGCACAAATAATATTGATATAATGATAATACTACCTGCACCTCCATTTACTATTAAATCAACAACCGATAAGGTTTTCTCTTCAGATAGTGCATCACCCAACTGGGCTTCATCAGTGAGGTCTTGAAACAATGACATATTTTAGCTTATTAAAGTTGCCTTAATAACGATATAATATCGATTAAATTATGTGGTTAAAAAATATTTCGCATTATTACAAAACATACAGCTCCAGACAGGAATCCAATTAATGCCAACCACGCTATTTTTTTGAAGTACCAAAAGAAATCTATTTTCTCCATTCCCATAGCCACAACACCTGCAGCAGAACCAATGATCAATATACTTCCTCCAGTACCAGCAGAGTAGGCTATAAAATGCCATAGTGGATCATCCACACCTTCTGAAAACATTCCTAAACTTGCAGCTACAAGTGGCACATTATCTATAACGGCCGAGCCTATACCCAATAAAACAATCACCAAATCCGACACCTGAGTTCCAACCAATTCTGAGCCAATCAAAGGTATGCTTACTTTTAATGAATCCGCAAACTCAAATAAAATTCCTAAAGATTCTAAAGCAGCAACTGCCAATAATATTCCTAAGAAGAAAAGAATACTAGGCAATTCTATTTTTGAAAGCGAATGGTGTACCGCGCTATGGTGCGCCGCTGCATCGCTATCCTCATCCACATTAGATATGCTGAATTTTGAACTACTATATATTTCAGCAAAAGTGGCTACTACTGCCAAAGACAGCATCATCCCAACATAAGGAGGCAAATGAGTAACCGTTTTAAATATTGGAACGAACACTATAGCTCCCAATCCCAAATAAAGCATCGTAGCACCAAAACGATGCGAATCACTTTTCTCCTCTTCAACCTCAATTTCACCCTTAAAGGCAGGTAAAAATGACGCAATAAATGTAGGAACCAGCATACATACTAATGATGGCAACAATAAATATCCTATTAATTTACCTGTAGTCACCTTATTACCTATCCACAACATAGTAGTAGTAACATCTCCAATTGGAGACCAAGCACCTCCAGCATTGGCGGCAACTATAATAAGACCAGCGTACCATAGTCTATCTTCTCTCTTTTTAACAATTTTTTGAAGGATAGAAATCAATACGATAGTTGCCGTAAGATTATCAATAATTGCAGATAATATAAAAGCTAAGAAGGCAAAAATCCATAAGATTTTCTTTTTACTCCTTGTTTTTATAAAAGTTTTAA
This sequence comes from Bacteroidota bacterium, assembly GCA_002746975.1. Lineage (GTDB taxonomy): Bacteria > Bacteroidota > Bacteroidia > Flavobacteriales_D > Sanyastnellaceae > UBA974. Next base: position 100,234 of record NVXE01000001.1, read on the forward strand.
TGGTATTAAAACCATTGAAATAATCTATTATTTCTACAATGGTCATTGCTCCCAAGAGGAACACCAATATTTCAGCTGTTTTTCCAAGATGATGCAAAAGGGTCTCTTCCAGTAAATGGATTCTACCTTCATGCTTTAAAGATTCATATCCTTCTACAAGTGCATGTTTAGAGGAATCAAACCAAGTATTAAAATCATCTATCCCTAAGGCTATAAAAGCCCACATAACGGCCATCATGGCTAATGCGGGAATTAGTTTATCAATTTTAAGGTTGTGCTCTAAGGTAATCGCCAAATATCCAGCTACAAATACTATAATCAGTATGGTTTCCATATATTCCAATTGGTTTTTCTAGTTTGTTTTCAATTAAAAAATTGATTGATTCTTAATTTGGCTAAAGATATTTAAAATTGCCATTCAAATAGCAATCTTAAATATTAAAAAATAAAAAATAAAATCTACGCATTTATCCCATTCATTTCACATAATCTATAATAAACATATCTTTGCATATCTAGTCACATAATATCTTTATACTATGGATTTTACGCTTTCAGAAGAACAATTAATGATTCAACAAGCAGCAAGAGATTTTGCTCAAAACGAATTACTTCCAGGAGTCATTGAACGTGATGATGCTCAAAAATTTCCCGCTGAACAAGTTAAAAAAATGGGAGAATTGGGCTTTTTAGGGATGATGGTGAATCCAAAATATGGCGGAAGCGGACTAGATGCCATCTCCTACACCATAGTAATGGAGGAGCTTTCTAAGATAGATGCTTCTGCTTCAGTTGTTGTTTCTGTTAACAATTCTTTGGTCTGTTGGGGACTAGAAACTTATGGGAATGAAGCCCAGAAAGAAAAGTATTTAACCAAATTGGCCACAGGCGAGGTTATTGGGGCTTTCTGTTTATCAGAACCAGAAGCAGGAAGTGATGCTACTTCCCAGAAAACAACAGCCATTGACAAAGGTGATCACTATATATTAAATGGAACCAAAAATTGGATTACCAACGGAAATTCTGCCTCCACTTATTTAGTAATAGCCCAAACAGATATTGAAAAAGGACATAAAGGCATAAATGTTCTAATAGTAGAAAAGGGAATGCCTGGTTTTGAAATTGGTCCCAAAGAAAATAAATTGGGAATTAGAGGAAGCGATACGCATTCTTTAATTTTTAACGATGTTAAAGTGCCAAAAGAAAACCGAATAGGTGCTGATGGTTTTGGTTTTAAATTTGCCATGAAGACTTTAGCCGGGGGGCGCATTGGTATTGCGGCACAGGCATTGGGAATTGCTTCGGGTGCTTATGAATTAGCATTAAAGTATTCCAAAGAAAGAAAAACATTCGGTACAGAAATATGTAATCATCAAGCCATTGCATTTAAATTAGCCGACATGCACACCAAGATTGAAGCAGCAAGACATTTAGTCAACAAAGCTGCTTGGGATAAAGATAATGGCAACAACTATGATGTATCTAGTGCTATGGCAAAGTTATACGCCTCTGAAGTAGCAATGGAAACCACCATTGAAGCTGTACAAATACATGGAGGCAATGGTTTTGTAAAAGATTATCATGTGGAACGATTCATGAGAGACGCAAAAATTACCCAGATATATGAAGGCACTTCAGAAATTCAAAAAATAGTAATTTCGAGAAGCCTTATTAAAAACTAATAAAGCAATCCCTAGTTGTTTTAGGGGGTCGATGCAATTAATTTATGTATACTATATAAGTACATATGAATAAAAATGGGGTGGCAATAAGTAATTCATGCTATTATGAACACGCCCCCTATATTAAATACCTTAGCTGAAATTTAGACTTTCGATTTATCATAATCTTAAATTTAGACCGAAGAAATATCGCATTTGCATATTTTTTAACAAATTATTCCAAACGTTACTTTTTTTGTTACATTCCATTTGAAAGAGTGTAAATAATGCATTAAAAATGATATTTTTGGAGAAATACCATAATATATGAAGTTGAGAAAACAAGGGTTGTATTTGCCAGAATTTGAGCACGATAACTGTGGAGCAGGATTCATCTGTAGCCTTAAAGGAGAAAAGTCTAATGACATTATCCATAAGGCTTTGGAAATTTTGGACAAATTAGAACACAGGGGAGCCGTAAGTGCTGATGGAAAAACTGGTGATGGTGCTGGTATTTTAGTGGATATTCCTCATGATTTCTTTAGTGAAGTATGCAGTTTTGATTTACCAAAACCTGGTTCTTATGCAGTTGCGAATGTTTTTCTACCTCAAAAAGAAAATCAAAGAGATTATTGTATTTCCATTTTTGAAGAAAATATAAAGAAACAAGGACTAAAATTATTGGGCTGGAGAAATGTACCAATCAACAAATCTGTTCCAGGGAGAATTGCTGCTGAAACGGAACCTTTTGTCAAACAAGTCTTCATTACCACTACAAACGAAAAGCAAGATACTTTTAATTTTAACCTTAAATTATTTATTGCTCGTAAGGTTACTGAACATAAAATCATAAGCTCCAAATTATCTGAAAGCAATTTCTTTTATCTTCCTAGTTTATCAACAAAAATCATCATTTTCAAAGGGCTTTTAATGCCTAATGATATTAAACTGTACTACAAAGATTTAATGGATTCCAGAGTGGTTACCAGATTGGCTTTGGTGCACCAAAGGTTCTCTACCAATACCTTCCCTACTTGGGATTTGGCCCAGCCTTTTAGGTACATGTGTCATAATGGTGAAATAAACACTTTAAGAGGCAATGTATCCAGAATGCGTTCTAGAGAAGAACTTTTAAAGAGTGATTGGTTTGGTGATGAAATAAAAAATATTCTTCCAGTTATTTTACCCGGAAAATCAGATTCTGCTACTATGGATATGGTTGTAGAACTTTTATTGATGACCGGACGATCCTTGCCTGAAGTAATGATGATGATGGTACCTGAAGCTTGGGAAAAAAATACCGAAATGTCTGAGGCCAAAAGAGCTTTTTACGAATATAATTCATGCTTAATGGAGCCTTGGGATGGTCCAGCATCCGTACCATTTACTGATGGTAATTACATTGGAGCTGTTTTGGACAGAAACGGATTAAGACCTTCGCGATACAGCCTTACCAAGGATGGTTATGTGATTATGGCCTCAGAAACTGGAGTTGTAGACATTGCCCCGGAAAATATAGAATTCCACGGAAGATTGGAACCGGGAAAAATGTTCTTGGTGAACATGGAAGAAGGACGCATTATTAATGATGAAGAGATAAAAGAAAAAATAGCCCAACAACATCCTTATAAAAAGTGGCTGAATGCTAACTTAGTACACTTAAAAGACATTCCATATAATGATTGCCCTCTTTTTATAGGAGAAGAAACCTTAGAAAAAAGAAAAGCAGCTTTTGGATATACTTTGGAAGATATCAACACCATCATTCTTCCCATGGGTAAAAGCGCTAAAGAACCTATTGGCTCAATGGGGTCGGACACACCAATTGCGGTTCTCTCAGAACGCCCTCAATTGATCTACAATTATTTCAAACAATTATTTGCGCAGGTAACCAATCCTCCTTTGGATGGAATTAGAGAAGAATTAATTACAGACATAAGCCTTACTTTGGGCAGTGATCATAATATATTTGAAACAACGGAATTACATTGTAGAAAATTAAAAATTCAGAACCCCGTGATTTCCAAAGAGGATTTGGATAAAATAAAAAACTACGATGCTAGTCCAGATTATAAAGTATTGTCAATTCCAATTCTTTATAATATTGACAAAGGAAACAATGGGTTGGAAGATGCTCTTGAATCTATTTTGGATCAAGCATCAAAAGCAATAGACGAGGACACCAATATCATAATTCTTTCTGATAGAAATATTTGCAAAGATAAAGCCCCTATACCTGCATTATTAGCTTGTTCATTTATTAACAGTGGCCTTCAGTTATTAGGAAAGCGTTCCAAATTAAGTATCATCATTGAATCTGCCGAACCAAGAGAGGTGCATCATTTTGCTTTACTGTTTGGCTTTGGAGCAAGTGCCATAAATCCTTATTTGGTAAATGAAATCATCGCAGAACAAATCAAAGAAAATGATATTACAGAATTTACCTTTGATGAAGCAATTAAAAATTATAACAAAGCAATAGGAAAGGGGATTCTTAAAGTAATGAACAAAATAGGGATTTCCACCTTAAATTCTTACAGAGGATCTCAACTATTTGAATGTATTGGGATAAACACCAAAACTGTTGAAAAGTACTTCCCAAATACTCCAACTAGAATCCAAGGAATTGGACTTTATGAAATAGAGAAAGAAATAGCCAAACGACATAAAAAAGCATTCAAGGAGCAGGAAATATCTGCAAACATGGATTTGGAAATAGGAGGCCAATATAGATGGAGAAGAAATGGAGAAAAACATTTATTTAATCCATTGACCATAGCAAAATTGCAAAAATCAGTTCGCAGCAATGAACCTGACACCTATAAGGAGTATGCAAAAATGGTTAACGAGCAATCCAAAAACTTAATGACCATTAGAGGTTTGTTTGAGTTTTCTAATTATGACCCTATTCCGATTGAAGAAGTTGAACCTTGGACGGAAATCGTTAAAAGGTTTAAGACTGGAGCCATGTCTTATGGCTCAATTAGTAAGGAAGCACATGAAAATTTAGCGATTGCCATGAACCGAATTGGAGGAAAAAGCAACTCTGGTGAAGGTGGTGAAGACGCTGAGCGTTTTTACAAAAACGAAACTGGGGATTGGAGAAATAGTGCCATTAAGCAAGTAGCCTCTGGTAGATTTGGAGTCACTTCTAACTATCTAACCAGTGCCAAGGAAATACAAATTAAAATGGCCCAAGGAGCCAAACCTGGTGAAGGAGGGCAACTACCTGGACCTAAAGTAAACCCAGCAATTGCAAAAACAAGAAATTCTACCCCATACGTTGGATTGATTTCTCCCCCTCCACATCATGATATCTATTCCATTGAAGATCTTTCTCAATTGATCTTTGATTTAAAAGCGGCAAATAGAAAGGCAAGAATCAATGTGAAATTAGTATCAGAAGTTGGAGTTGGTACAGTTGCAGCAGGTGTTGCAAAAGCAAAAGCCGATGTCATATTAGTTTCTGGTTTTGATGGTGGAACTGGTGCATCACCATTAACCTCCCTAAAGCATGCTGGCCTGCCATGGGAACTAGGAATTGCCGAAGCACAACAAACCCTCGTTCTTAATGATTTAAGAAATAGAATTGTATTAGAATGTGACGGACAATTAAAAACCGGTAGGGATGTTGCCATAGCTTGCTTGTTAGGCGCAGAAGAATTTGGTTTTGCCACAGCGCCATTGGTTGCGTCTGGATGTATTATGATGCGCGTATGCCACTTGAACACATGTCCAGTAGGCATTGCTACCCAGAATCCTGATCTACGTAAAAAATTCAAAGGAAAGCCAGAACATGTGGTAAACTACATGTACTTTGTGGCACAAGAGCTTCGTGAAATCATGGCTCAGTTAGGTTTCAAAACCATTAATGAAATGGTAGGACAAGTTCAAAAGCTAGACCGTAAAAAAGCATTAGACCACTATAAGACAGCAGGAATTGATTTATCCCCAATATTATATAAGGTTGACGTGCCAAGTGGTACCAAATTATACAATACGGAAAAACAAAAACATGACGTATTCAATTCAATAGAATTTGACATTATTGAGAAAGCGCATCCTGCTTTATTTAGAAAAGAAAAAATAACACTGGATTTTCCAATTTATAATACAGATAGAGCTATAGGTGCTATCATAAGTAATGAAATATCAAAAATTTATGGTGCCGAAGGTCTGCCAGAAAATACGCTGAAGTTAAACTTCACCGGTTCTGCTGGACAAAGTTTTGGAGGCTTTGCCACCAAAGGCTTAACCATGATAGTCAACGGAAATACAAATGACTATTTGGGTAAAGGTCTTTCAGGTGCCAAATTAATCATAAAAGTTCCGGACAAATCCACCCTTAAGCCAGAAGATAATGTAATCACAGGAAATGTTACCCTTTATGGAGCAACAGCTGGTGAGGTGTACATCAATGGAAAAGCTGGAGAAAGATTCTGTGTGAGAAATTCAGGTGCAAAAGCCGTTGTAGAAGGCATAGGAGATCATGGGTGTGAATATATGACTGGTGGTATTGCAGTTATTCTAGGCACTGTTGGCAGAAATTTTGGCGCAGGAATGAGCGGTGGTATTGCTTATGTTTTTGATGAAGCAGGTACTTTTGAAAGAAACTGCAATATGGAAGCGCTAAATCTTTTAGCTGTTGATGAAGATGATGATATTACGCAACTAAAGGAATTGATAGAGAATCATTACAATGCAACCTTAAGCCCACTTGCACAACGCATATTGGAAAATTGGGAAGCATATCTTCCAAAATTTGTCAAAGTATTCCCAGAGGAGTACAAGCAAGCATTGATTAGATTGGAAAAAGAAAAATTGGAAACTATATAAGGAGGCTATGGGAAAGATTACAGGATTTATGGAGTTTGACAGAGAGATAGAAAAATATGCTCCCGTTAAAGAACGCATAAAAAATTACAAAGAGTTTACCCTTCCAATGAAAGAAAAAGAGCTTAAAGATCAAGGAGCTCGTTGTATGGATTGTGGAATTCCTTTTTGTCATAGTGGATGTCCATTAGGCAATTTGATTCCAGATTTTAATGATGCCATTTATAGAGGGAAATGGGAGAAAGCCACTGAAATTCTTCATTCTACAAATAATTTTCCTGAATTCACAGGTAGATTGTGCCCTGCTCCATGTGAGGAAGCATGTGTGCTTGGTATAAATGAAGACCCGGTTTCTATAGAAAACATAGAGAAAAACATAGTTGAAACGGCCTTTAAAAAAGGATGGATTTCCGCACAGCCACCTGTTACTAGAACAGGGAAAAAAGTTGCAGTAGTAGGTTCAGGACCATCTGGTCTTGCAGCCGCTCAGCAACTAAATAGAGCTGGTCATTTAGTTACTGTTTATGAACGTGATGAAAAAATAGGAGGCTTATTAAGATATGGTATTCCAGATTTTAAGATGGAAAAGAGTGTCATTGACAGAAGATTAAAAGTACTTGAAGAAGAAGGTATTGTTTTTAAAACTGGAGTACATGTTGGTGTTGATATCAAAGCAACTCAACTTAAAACAGAATTTGACGCTGTAGTTTTATGTGGTGGTGCAACAGTTAGAAGAAACCTACCTATAAAAGGGGCAGATTTAAAAGGAGTTA
>NVXE01000001.1:112500-309862 GCA_002746975.1 Bacteroidota bacterium
AAGCCCTGGTAAGGTTCCTCGCGTATCATCGAATTAAACCACATGCTCCACCGCTTGTGCGGGCCCCCGTCAATTCCTTTGAGTTTCAACCTTGCGGCCGTACTCCCCAGGTGGATTACTTATCACTTTCGCTTGGGCACTGACAATAAAGCCAATACCGAGTAATCATCGTTTACGGTGTGGACTACCAGGGTATCTAATCCTGTTCGCTCCCCACACTTTCGTCCCTCAGCGTCAGTAACGGCTTAGTAGGCTGCCTTCGCAATCGGTGTTCTATGACATATCTAAGCATTTCACCGCTACATGTCATATTCCGCCTACTTCAACCGTACTCAAGATCACCAGTATCAATGGCAGTTCGACAGTTGAGCTGTCGGCTTTCACCACTGACTTAATGATCCGCCTACGGACCCTTTAAACCCAATAAATCCGGATAACGCTTGCACCCTCCGTATTACCGCGGCTGCTGGCACGGAGTTAGCCGGTGCTTATTCATATACTACCGTCAGCTTCGGACACGTCCGAAGGTTTCTTGGTATATAAAAGAAGTTTACAACGCGTAGCGCCGTCATCCTTCACGCGGCATGGCTGCGTCAGACTTTCGTCCATTGCGCAATATTCCTCACTGCTGCCTCCCGTAGGAGTCTGGTCCGTGTCTCAGTACCAGTGTGGGGGATAATCCTCTCAGACCCCCTACCTATCGTAGTCTTGGTGAGCCATTACCTCACCAACAAACTAATAGGCCGCATGCCCATCTCTTACCGTAACCTTTAACCATTAGACCATGCGGTCTTGTGGTGTTATGAAGTATTAATCCAAATTTCTCTGGGCTATCCTTCAGTAAGAGGTAGGTTGCATACGTGTTACGCACCCGTGCGCCGGTCGTCAGCGGAAAAGCAAGCTTTTCCCTGTTACCCCTCGACTTGCATGTGTTAAGCCTGCCGCTAGCGTTCATCCTGAGCCAGGATCAAACTCTCCATTGTAAGTTATAATCCATATTTGACTCTCATAAAAATTAACGTTGGAACATCAACTCCGAAGAGTGATGTTAAAACTACCAGTAAGATAAATCTTACTCGTAGACCTATCTCAATTAAGAGATAGGATTTGGGCTGCTGCATCAAGTCAAAGAACTTTATATCAAGTCGGCTCCGAGGAGCTTCATTAATTGCTTCTTTCAAAGCGGACGACAAAGGTAATACAGGATTTTAATTCTGCAACCTAAAAGTGATTTTTATTTCAACTAATTTTCGCGTCCGTTTTGTCAAAAAACTTTTTGCTTTCCTTCGAAAGCGGGCGCAAAGATACTGCATATTTTTAATTCTGCAAGTTAAAGGTGATTTTTATTTTCATCTTTTTAAATCCGTCCGTTTGTCAAAAAACTCACCTTCCTTCGAAAGCGGGTGCAAATTTACGTAGCTTTTTTCGAGACACAAATTAATATCAGTTTATTTTTGATAATTCTTTTTTTAACGTTGCTAAGTCAAGGTATAACTGAGAAATTTCTTTTTCCTTCGTGCCGTCGTAGAAGCCCCTTAATCGACCACTAGGATCGACCAAAACAACGTTCTCTGTGTGGATAAAGTCTTGATACCCACCATCCCCCTCGTCAAGACAAGCGAAATAGCTGGTACGGGCAAGCCTATACACCTCATCCTTCGAACCTGTGAGAAACCACCATTTAGATGGATCGGCATGGTATTTTTCGGCATAAGCAGCTAGGACCGAAACACTGTCCGCAACAGGGGTGACTGAATGACTAAGTATATGTACACCGTCGGGTAATCGGTCGTGAATTAGCTTCAAATTAGATGTTAATATGGGACAAATTGTTGCGCATCTCGTGAAAAAGAAGTCTACAATTAAGATTTTACCCTCAAGATCGGATAAAGAAACGGTGTCGCCAAGCTGATTATATAAGTTGAAATCAGAAATTCGGTGATCTTTTTCTGCGATTAAAGATGGATCTACCAGAGCTGGATTAATTTGTGAGGGCTGATATATGGGTAGTCGCTCCTCTATTTTAAAATAAAAGAAGTACGTATATAGTATAGCCGAAATTGCAATTAGACCAAATATTGCTATCGTTGTGTATTTAGACATCTGTTATTTTGTCGAATTATAGGTTTGAACTCCTGCCACGAAAGTGCGTAAAATCTTTGCGTCAAGAAGTTTATCGGGTTCCGCTGTAAGAAGGTTCCTGTCGAGAATTACGAAGTCTGCCCACTTACCTACCTCTATTGATCCGACTTCCTCTTCTTGAAAGTTTGCAATTGCAGACCAAAGCGTCATGCCGTAAAGGGCAGATTCACGGTCTAGGCTTTGGTCTAAATGGTAACCATCAGATGGATAACCCTTAGAGTCCTTACGAATCGTAGCCGCATAGAACGTCTTCCTGGGATCAATATCTTCAATGGGCATATCGGTACCTAAAGGTAGGATACCTAAAACATCTTGTAAATCTCTATATGCGTATGCATGGCGAATCCTATTTCTACCGAGCCTCTCACCTGCCCAATACATATCAGAAGTAGCATGGGTAGGCTGGACTGATGGCAGGATGCTTGCCGAAGTGAATAAAGGAAGGTCGGATGGATGAACAACTTGAGCATGCTCAATGCGCCAACGTTTGTCATTAGGTCCATCGAGGATTTGATTATAGAATCCCAAAACATTCCTTACTGCAGAATCTCCTATACAATGAGTCGCTACTTGAAACCCTAAATCGTATGCTGTTTGAAGGTTCGAAAGAAACTCACTAGAGTCCTGGAAAATGAAGCCGCTATGGGAGGGTCTATCTGAGTAAGGTTTTAATAAAGCAGCTCCTCGCGAGCCCAAAGACCCATCCATGTAAAATTTTATGGACTGTGCTATTAGACGATCTGAGCGGAAGGGGCCTTGTCGAAAAGTGGCTTCGAGGTTAGGTGAGGTTCCACTCGACATCGCAACTACTCGTATTAGTAAGTCTCCCGTTCTTTGTAAAGAGTCTATTCTCATGATGTCCGAAACATCAAGACCGGCATCGACTACGGTTGTGAGACCGACTGCAAAAAGATCGTACTGAGCTTTAATTAAAGCAGCGGACTTTATTGAGTCGTTAGGAGTGGGGATTACGGACAAAAGTGAGTCCGCTGCGCCATCTATTAATACGCCAGATGGAGAGCCGTCTTTTAATGATAGCATCTCCCCTCCTTTAATATCTCGAACACTCGTCATTCCGGCAATGCGAAGTGCTGCCGAATTGGCTAGTAAAGCATGACCGTCAATGCGTCGAATCGCTACTGGTCTATCGGGAAAGAGTTCGTCAAGTTCAATCAAAGTAGGATACTCGGATGATGCCCAATCATTTTCGTCCCACCCCCTACCTGTAATCCAACTATTAGTTTGGCCTTGATTCTCAGAAAAAGACACGACTCTATCCAAAACCTCTTTATATGACTTAGTTCCTACAAGGTCAACATTCAGCAAGCTCAAAGCATACCCAGTGAAGTGAGCGTGAGCATCTATAAATCCTGGATAAATTACTGCATGCTGTAAATCTATCTTTTTCTCAGCTCGAAAAGAATTCAGAATCGCCCTTTCGGGTCCAGTAGCTACAATCCTTCCGTCAACAATTGCAATAGCCATCGGTGTAGCATGAAGTGGCTGCCCATCACAAGTAATAGCTACTGCATTGTGAAGAATAAGATCTGCTTTTCTTGATTTAAAATTGCATCCATAGACCAAACTAGTTGATAACAGAGCAATAACTATATTCTTATATGAGATGATAGATATATTAATTGAGGAGGTGAAAACAAAAAAACATTACCTAAATAAATTAGAAATCCCAAACGTGTTGTTGCAAATATGAGGAGAAATTGACTAGTTTTACATTAAATCTAAAACCCAAATCATGCTACATTCTGTACGTAATTTCTTTACTGCTGTAGGCGTTCTTACAGCAACATTCGTTTCAGCTCAAACCGTAACTCACACTATCGCTGAGGTTCAAGGTGAGCTTTTCTCATCTCCACTTATAGAACAAGTCGTCACTATTCAAGGCATTGTAACTGCTGCTAATGATTACAGCTACTTTATCCAAGATGGATCTGGAGCTTGGAACGGAATTTACATCTATGATAATACTAACCTACCTACTGTAGGTGATGACGTTATTCTAGAAGGTGAAGTGTCTGAGTATTTCGACCTTACTGAAATCTCTAATATAACTTACTTCGAAACTGTTAGCTCTGGAAACACACTCCCTGCTGCAGTTGTTGTTGAAACAGCCGTTATTGCTGCAGATGGTGAACCTTATGAAGGTTGCTTAGTCCAAATCGTGAATGCTGTTTGTACTACTCCAGATGCCGATTTCGGTCAAGGATACTTTAACGATAGTTCTGGAGACTGTATGGTTGACGATATGCTTTACATGCCAGATCCTGCTTGGGTACTTGATGAGTACTACACAATCACTGGAGTTTTGAACTTTAGCTATGACGAGTACAAAATCGAGCCACGTGATGCATCTGACGTTAGTATAGGAATGGCTGTAGGAACTATTGAACTAACTTCAATTAACCTATACCCTAACCCGACTGTTGATGTTGTGAACTTCACATTAAATACTACCGCAGTAGCTCACGTTTACGATGCAAATGGCCGTTTGGTATTCTCAAACAACGTAGCTTCTGGAAATGTAAGCATAGATGTTAGCGGATTACGCGCTGGTACATACCGCATCGACTGCATTTCTGATAACTCTATCTCAAGAGCTAGCTTCGTAAAGAAGTAAGAAGTAAGTAATTCTATTCTGAGTAGCGGGAACCCGCATATAACTCATACCCGTTCCACCGACATTCTAAAGGGCCATTGTGCACTTTGTGTCGGTGGTTTGGCCTTAAGCCTATACGTTTTAAGGCAAAATAGTTCGAGGAAATAATCCAAGCCTTGAAACCTGGCCAGTGAAACTTAAGCCTATCACCTATCGCTGCGTACATCTCGTCGATATCTTCTGGCTCCATTCTTTCTCCGTAGGGAGGATTTAAAACTACTACTCCGTTCTCCGTTTTATTTGGTTGAGATTCAAAGAAATCAACTAGGTCAACACTCACATCGTGAGAAGGGAGGTCGAGCTGAGAGAGGGCGTATTTTGTTTGGGATATAGCATCAGGATTAATATCCGAAGCGTATATAGTAGTTGGGACCTCTTCACCGTAATCCATCGCTTCGTCCCTAACTAACTCCCAAGCGGCCTTGTTGAAACTTACCCACTCCATGAAAGCGAAGTGGGATCTATTCATTTGGACTGGTAGGCCTGAAGCCCAAAGTGCTGCTTCGCATGTAAATGTTCCCGAACCGCACATAGGATCGAACAGTGTCATTCCAGGGCGCCAACCGCTTAGAGCGAGAAGGCCAGCCGCTAAAACTTCGTTTAGAGGAGCTATGGCTTTACGAGATCTGTACCCTCTTCGTGAAAGCGGGTCGCCAGAAGCGTCAAGCGAAATTGTTACTACTTGCTTACTAATGTGAAGGTGTATTCGAGCGTCGGGGTCCGTTCTATCTACTGAAGGTCGTATGCCTGTCTTAGCGCGAAATCTATCGACAATTGCATCTTTCAACCTAAGGGTGGCGAATTGATCGTGCTTGAAGTCCTCCGAATAAATTGTAGAATCTATCGTGAAGGTGCCGTCTTTGTTTAAAACGTCCTCCCAAGACCACCTTGCCGACAACCTATATAGTTCATCAGTATTTTTCGCTTGAAACGTATGAAGGATGCGTAGGACTTTGAGGGTGAACCTAGCGTGCATACAATGTCTGTACATCACTTCAGCAGTTGCCGTAAATCCGACTCCCCTTCTACCCAATTCTATTTCTGTAGCTCCGTGTTTCTTTAACTCATCCGCTACTAACTGCTCAAATCCTGAAAGCGTTTTTGCGTGGTACTTCGCTGTTGGTGTATTTTGAATATTCATTACCTAAAAAAATTAACCGCCCTTGCGTTTTACCTTAAATCCGTCTTTCTCTAATTTCAAAACCACCTTATCTCTATGGTCACCTTGAATTAGTATGCATCCCTCTTTTACAGTACCTCCTACTCCGCATTGAACTTTCAAAGTCTTACCTAGTGCAAGTAATTCACTAGGTGGACCATCATATCCTTCAACTAAAGTGACAGGTTTACCAGCTCTTTGCTTTCTGTCCAAACTAACATATAGCACACACTCATCCTTAGACCACTGCGAATGATCTTTTACCTCGTCATCATCCCAACTGAAACCTGTATTCGTGCTGAATACCATTCCGTCGTTTTTTCGTCTTCGTTTCGCCATGTCGATTTACAAAGTGTTTGCAAATATTGCGCAAGATACGTGCTAGATTTGCTGTATGGCACATTTTGAGGACGCAACAAATGAATATTCGGCCGTTCATTCTTCTTCGGAGAATAACGTACTATCTCAATTAAGAAGGGCGACATGGTTAAGTACGACGAAACCACAAATGTTGAGCGACCCTATACAAGGTCGATTTCTATCGATGATAAGTAAGATGATAAGACCAAACCGTATTCTTGAATTCGGCACGTTCACAGGATATTCGACGATATGTCTTGCTGAAGGTCTGGTAGATGGAGGCGAAATAGATACGTTAGAGATAAATGACGAACTCGAAGATATTCAGATAAAGTATTTTAAAGAAGCTGGTCTTAACGATATTATTTCGAGGTATTACGGCCACGCCCTTGAGATTATTGAGTCTGGGGATTTGAAAGGGGGATACGATTTGGTTTGGATTGACGCAGATAAGGAACACCAAATCGAGTATGTAGAGTTCGCCATTAAAAACCTCAATCCTGGAGGATGGTTGCTCGTTGATAACGTGATATGGGGCGGGGCTGTTCTCGATAAGATGAAACTATCTAGACCAGATTCAGGAGCGTCGAGGATACACAGACTTAATCAGCATATAGTCAATCACGAAAAGCTAGAGAACGTCTTATTACCGGTTTGGGATGGAGTTCAAATAGCGAGAAAAATATAAGCTTCTACTCTACTACTAAGCTACTACTGCTGCAACTGCATCGGCAGCTTCTTGTAGAAGGATAACCGAAGTTACCTCAAGACCGGAATCGTCTATAAGCTTCTTAGCTTCAGCCGCATTAGTTCCCTGCAGACGAACAATGATAGGAACTTCAATATTCCCCATGTTTCTGTATGCATCAACTACTCCCTGGGCTACACGATCACATCTTACAATACCTCCGAAAATATTTACTAGAAGTGCCTTTACCGAAGGGTCACTTAAAATAATTCTGAAAGCTTGCTCAACACGAGCGGCGTCAGCAGTACCTCCTACATCTAAGAAGTTAGCCGGCTCTCCTCCGCTTAGCTTAATGATATCCATAGTCGCCATAGCAAGACCAGCTCCATTAACCATGCAACCAACGTTTCCGTCGAGTTTCACATAGTTAAGACCTACCTCATCAGCAGCTAATTCTGCTGGATCCTCCTCACTCTTATCACGCATTGCAGCGTAATCTGGATGGCGATAAAGTGCATTTGCATCAAGGCTCACCTTAGAGTCAACCGCAATTATCAAATTATCCGAAGTCTTAAGAACTGGGTTTATCTCAAACATAGAAGCATCACACCCTAAGTATGCATCGTATAACTTAAAAGTGAATTTCACCATTTGCTTATACGCAAGACCACTTAAACCTAAGTTAAAAGCAATTCTACGAGCTTGAAAACCTTGAAGACCTACACCAGGATCAATAGTTTCAGTGTAAATTAACTCTGGAGTCTTCTCGGCTACTGCCTCAATATCCATTCCTCCCTCTGGAGAATACATGATGATATTCTTACCCGAAGATCTATCGAGCAACACAGACATATAGTATTCTTCTGTCTCTGTTTCACCAGGATAGTAAACATCTTGGGCTATAAGCACCTTATTAACGAGTTTACCTTCAGCCGAAGTTTGGGCTGTAACAAGGTGACCGCCTAGAATACCTGCAGCTACTTCTTTTACTTTATCTAGTCCCTTTGCTAGAACTACACCATGAGAACCAGTTTCAGAAACTGTTCCTTTACCACGTCCACCAGCGTGAATTTGGGCTTTAAGAACAAACCACTCTGTTCCTGTCTCCTCAGCTAATTTTATTGCAGCCTCGTGAGCGGCATCTGGTGTATCGGCTACTAGGCCTTCCTGAATAGCAACTCCGAAACTTTTAAGGATAGATTTACCCTGATACTCGTGAAGATTCATATTTCTGCAATTAAGCGTTGATTTTCCGGCGCAAAGTTAGGCAATATAAGTGCCTCAAATGCGTAGATTGCAGATGTGATTAAAGTTAAAAAAATACATAAGTCTTTTGGAGCATTAGAAGTGCTCAAAGGAATCACCTTAAATGTAGCTAAGGGTGAGGTCGTAAGCATAGTTGGAGCGTCGGGTGCAGGAAAGACTACCTTGCTTCAAATACTTGGAACTCTGGATGTTGCTACGTCCGGAGAACTCTTAATTGCAGACCAAACTACCTTCAATCTCTCCCGTTCCGGTCTTGCCGACTTCCGAAATAAGCACATAGGATTCGTCTTTCAATTTCATAGACTACTCCCAGAATTTACTGCCCTCGAGAATGTTCTCATGCCTGCTTGGATAGCCGGCACTAGTGATGAGGAGGCTGAAAAAAGGGGGATGGACCTCCTTAAAGATTTGGGTCTTGAAGAACGAGCTGAGCACCTCCCATCTGAATTATCTGGGGGAGAACAACAAAGAGTAGCTGTCGCTAGAGCGTTAATGAACAAGCCCGACGTGCTCCTTGCCGATGAACCATCTGGAAATTTGGACTCTGAAAATGCTACTCTACTTCACGATCTATTTTTCGAACTTCGGGATAAATTAGGAATAACGATAATTATAGTCACACATAATGAAGCACTTGCTGCTCGTGCAGATCGTACTTTAAAAATGGTCGATGGAAACATAATTTCTGATTCCCATGAATAAAATTAATAGCATAGATGAATATCACGAGGAGTACGCGAAAAGCGTGAGCGATCCTGAACGATTTTGGGCTGAAAAAGCAGAAACATTCTCATGGCATAAAAAATGGAACGAGGTGTTAGAATGGGATTTTCACGGGCCTTCAGTGAAATGGTTTAAAGGCGCGAAGCTGAATATTACTGAGAATTGCCTAGATAGACACCTTGAAAATAATGGCGATAAAGTGGCTATTCTTTGGGAACCAAACAACCCAAACGAAAGCTCGATTGAAATTACATACACGGAACTACATAGTAGAGTATGTGCGTTTTCGAACGTTTTGAAACGAAATGGGGCGAAGAAGGGAGATCGAATATGCCTGTATATGCCTATGACTCCGGAGCTTGCTATCGCGACTCTTGCCTGTGCGAGGATTGGGGCTGTGCATTCTGTCGTTTTCGCCGGGTTTTCCGCTCGGTCTTTAGAGGATAGAATAAACGACGCTACTTGTAATATTGTTGTTACAGCCGATGGGGGATTTCGAGGAGAGAAAATTATAGGGTTGAAGAATATTGTAGACAAAGCACTAGAAAACTGTCCGAGCATAGAAAAGTGCATCGTTCTTAAGAGGACGAACGAAGAAGTGGAGATGAAATCGGGACGTGATGTTTGGCTTCACGAGGAGTTGGATAGAGTTGATGACGTATGTCCGGCAGAAATAATGGATAGCGAGGATATGCTGTTCGTACTTTATACCTCTGGCTCTACGGGCAAACCGAAAGGTGTCGTTCATACTTGTGGGGGGTACATGGTATATGCCGAGTACAGCTTTCGAAATGTCTTTCAATATCGTGACGAAGACATTTATTGGTGTACCGCTGATATCGGCTGGATTACAGGACATACCTATATAGTATATGGCCCACTTCTAGCTGGGGCGACAACGGTCATGTTCGAGGGAGTACCCTCCTATCCTGACGCAGGAAGGTTTTGGGATATCTGCGATAAGCATAAGATAAATATTTTCTATACAGCACCTACTGCGATTCGCGCTCTTCAGGCGTGTGGAATCGACTTCGTTAACAAGCACGAACTCAGCTCTCTCAGGGTGTTGGGGTCTGTGGGGGAGCCTATAAACGAAGAGGCATGGCATTGGTATAACGACGAGATAGGAAAAGGGCGATGTCCTATAGTAGATACGTGGTGGCAAACAGAAACTGGAGGAATTATGATCTCTCCACTTGCGGGTTTGACCTCTCTAAAGCCTAGCTACGCTACTCTTCCGCTTCCCGGAATACAACCCTGCCTCGTCGATGCCGATGGAAATGAGATTCTAGGAAATGATGTTCAAGGAAACCTTTGCATAAAATTCCCTTGGCCTAGTATGATTCGCACCACTTATGGAGATCACAAACGATGTAAAGACGTTTATTTTTCTGCTTATGAGGGGAAATACTTTACAGGAGATGGGTGCAGAAGAGACGAAGATGGTTTCTACAGAATTACCGGGAGAGTAGACGATGTTATTAACGTTAGTGGACATAGGTTCGGAACTGCAGAAATTGAAGCCGCTATCGACGAGCATGAAAACGTTGTCGAAACCGCCGTCGTAGGATATCCCCATGAAATAAAAGGCCAAGGCATTTACGCTTACGCCATCTGTCACGACCCTAAAGTGGATATGACTTCATTTATTCAAGAAATCAATAAAACTGTAACCGAAATTATAGGGCCCATAGCGAAGCCAGATAAAATTCAAATCGTACACGGCCTGCCTAAGACCCGATCTGGGAAGATTATGCGTCGGATTTTAAGAAAAATCGCCGAAGGTGACGTGAGCAACCTCGGAGATACTTCTACCCTACTTGACCCTAGCGTGGTGGAAGAAATAAAAACGGGAGCGGGTTTAGTGTAAAAAATCGTGATTTACAATTCAAAGTGGAAAACGAGGAAAACGAAGTGTATGGTAATTACTCGATAATTAGGGAGGTCGAGAATAGATTTTTCGATTCTTGAGAGTAGAGTGATAGTAGATAGTACCCCGGGGCGAGGTTAGACTCGATATTAACTTCGTTAGTCGAAGGTGAAAGTATTTCAGAATAAACTATCCTACCGAATGAATCGGAAATTTTAAGACTTACTACGCTAGAGAAGAGAGAGTTAAGATTTAGAGTAAAGGAATCAGATGATGGATTCGGGAAGATGAAAGGGTTGACGAAATTTGAGACTTCGAAAACTCCATCGGTAGGGCAGTAGATTCCGTTTGGAGGGATTTGGGGTAAATAAAAAGAGGGATTAGTAATAATCGAATGTATCATAACATCCGTCTGCTCGAGTAAAGTCGGAGAACAAAGCTCCCACTCTTCAGAAATAGCCGCACATATTTCAGGAGTATTAAGAACCCCCATATTAGAAGCTATAGCCCAATACAGATATTCAATTTCCATACACTCGTAATCACAAGTAATATCAGTGTAGTGAAACCAAGCCTCGTCGGGGTAAGCACCTGGTACGCCTAAGAATTGACCTCCCCTAGCAATGTCCATAGACTGAGAGAGTTGAGATGCTCCAGGAGGAGATAATGCGAAGGTGCTGGGGTAGATATTTACGTGTCCACATCCATTTATCGTATGAAGGATTTCCTCGAGCGATGCGTCTTCGAACCAATCGACAGGTGCGTTAGGATCTATTTCGTGAGAGTAAAGGACAGCATGAGTGCAGAATGACCCGTCATCGTTTTCCATCATAGAATATTCAGCTACTGATCCTTCTTCTAAAAATATCGGCAAAACAGCATTTACACTGACGAGATAAGTTCCCAGAGAATCATCGTCGATAATTCCATTTTCGTCATTATCTAGAAGTTCAGCGCCGATAGAAGCTGCGTGTAGAAGTTTTGAATCGCTAACTCCTGGTTCTGCATAAAACTTTAGGCAACCTAATACCTCTATATATCGATCAAATTCTTGTAGTGCAGGTGATGACGTATCGGGGTTAGGAAGGATGTCTAAGCAAGAAAAGGTTTGGGCTAAAGAGGTGTTAAAAACAAGAATGTAAATTGCCGAAAACGACAAATTAACCATAATGCGTGCATACCTTTTAATCATACCGTAATGTACACACAAACCGATTCTTCTATACCTGTCGTGAAAATTGATTAGTTAGATACAAAAACTCGTAAATTCTTAACTTATTTTATTATGCGCGCATAGTACTTTTGTGTTAACTTGCACCTAACGATGACACGACAAGAAACAATAGACTTTAATTTAAGATGGAGTTGGGCTAAACTAGTTCGACTTTATTCCGCAGAAGCTGAGCGTAGAGGAATAACTATGTCTGTCGGTTACGCCCTTTTAAGCATTGAAAAGGAAGGTACTCCTAGTACTAAGCTAGGTCCTAGGATGGGAATGGAGACAACCTCATTATCTCGAACTTTAAAAGGGATGGAAGAAAAAGGACTTATTCAAAGAGTCCCCGATTCCAAAGACAAACGATCGGTTAGGGTTTTCCTTACCGATGAAGGGGTTATAGCCCGTCGCCAAGCAAGGGATTTGGTAGTGGGAATAAACAAAAGATTAGCTGCCATGTTAGGCCCTAAAACAATAAAAGAATTAAATGGAGGTCTTCAAAAATTAAATGAGATTCTTGAAGATCCTGAACATCTAATGCCTATAAAATGAATTCGAAAATTAAAACGCATCAAGTTCGCCGTGTAGCTGTGCTAGGCTCAGGAGTAATGGGATCAGCTATTGCAATACATTTGGCCCAAACAGGTTCTGAAGTTCTTCTGCTAGACCTACCCTCCAAAGAAGGTCCACGTAATGCTACTGCCGAAGGTGCATTAAAGTCCTCTGTGAAATCGAAACCTTCTCCCCTATATTCTAAACGATTCCTAAATCGTATCGAATGTGGAAATTTCGACGATGATTTAGCTCGAATAGCTGATTGCGATTGGATAATCGAAGTAATTGTCGAACGTCTCGACATCAAGCAGCAGTTATTCGAGAAAGTAGAGAAGTTCCGAAAGCCCGGAACTTTGATTACTTCAAATACAAGCGGAATTCCTATTTCTCAGCTTAGTGAAGGTCGTACTGAAGATTTCCAAAAGTGTTTTTGTGGTACTCATTTCTTCAACCCGCCTAGATATCTTCAATTACTTGAAATTATTCCGGGGCCTAAAACAGAGCAACGAGTTATCGATTTCTTTATGAGTTACGGAGAATCCGTTCTAGGGAAGCAAACGGTACTTTGTAAAGACACTCCTGCATTTATTGCAAATCGCGTGGGGGTATTCGCTATACAAGCTTTATTCCATACTGTAGAGGATATGGGTCTATCTATAGAAAAAGTCGATAAACTAACTGGCCCAGCAATGGGAAGGCCTAAAAGTGCAACGTTCCGTACCTGCGATGTCGTAGGCCTAGATACACTCGTTCACGTAGCGAATGGTGTTGCTTCGAATTGCCCTGATGATGAAAGATCTGAGGCATTTGCAATACCTGGGTATGTAAAGCATTTGGTAGACAATAACTGGTTAGGAAGCAAATCTGGACAAGGTTTTTACAAGAAAACTAAAGATGCAAAAGGTAAGCGTAATATTCAAGTACTAGATCTTAAGACTCTTGAGTATAGAGATAAGGAGAAAGTGAAGTATGCAACTCTAGAAGCGGCAAAACAAGTTGATAATTTACTCGATAGAACGAAACTTCTATTTAATGGTAAGGACGAAGCGGGAGAATTCTACCGTCGTATTTTCTCGGACGTATTCTCTTACGTAAGTTATAGGGTGCCCGAAATAAGTGACGAACTTTATCGCTTGGACGATGCCTTACGGGCTGGGTTCGGTTGGGAATTGGGGGCTTTTGAAAGCTGGGACGCCATCGGAATTAAAGAAGCTGCCGCTATTGCTGAAGAGCGAGGGCATGTTGTTGCCTCTTGGGTAAATGAAATGCTCGAAGCGGGACATGACTCCTTTTATAGGGTCGCAAATGGAGTGAGAGAATGTTACGATCCTGCAAGCAAATCGTACAAAGTTATTCCAGGACAAGAGGGACGTGTTAATCTAAAGTATCTGGGCAAAGACAAGGTGGTTTGGTCTAATAGCGGAACCACAATTAAAGACATAGGCGACGGGATTCTGAATATCGAATTCCACACGAAGATGAATTCTATTGGCGGAGAGGTGTTGCAAGGGCTCAATAAAGCGATTGACTTAGCTGAGGAGAATTATAGGGGACTTGTAGTCAGTAATGATGGGGCTAACTTCAGTGCTGGAGCTAATGTAGGAATGATTTTCATGCTTGCAGTGGAGCAAGAATGGGAAGAGTTAGATGCAGCAGTAAAATACTTCCAAGACACAATGATGAGAATGCGATATTCAGGTATTCCTGTTGTTGCAGCTCCTCACAACATGGCTCTTGGAGGAGGTTGTGAACTTTGCTTACACGCCGATAAAGTAATCGCTCACGCAGAAACATATATGGGGCTTGTAGAATTTGGAATAGGGGTAATTCCAGCTGGAGGAGGAACCAAGGAGTTCGTTCTAAGGTTATCTGATTCATTGAAAGAAGGTGATGTTAGAATTAATGCTCTGAGAGAGAGCTTCCTTACTATAGGTCAAGCGAAAGTTGCAACCTCTGCATACGAAGCTTTCGAACTAGGATATTTAGTGGAAGGAGTAGACGAGGTTTGTGTGAATAGACGTGACCTTTTAGCAAGGTCTAAGGCCGCTGCGATAAACCTTGCTGACTCAGGTTATATTCAACCGATAGAAAGGAAAGACATAACAGTACTAGGTTCTGAAGGGCTAGGAATTGTATATGCTGGAGCAAGTTCAATGGCTGCAGGGAAGTATATCTCTGAACATGATAAATTCATAAGCGAAAAACTTGGAAAAGTTATGTGTGGAGGAGATTTGACTGCAAAACAAGAAGTAAGCGAGCAGTATTTGCTAGGCCTTGAGAGAAAGGCTTTCGTAGAGCTATGCACTGAACGTAAAACATTAGAGCGAATGCAATCGCTAATTCAAAAAGGTAAAATCCTACGTAACTAATACATCATGGACGCATATATAATTGGAGGTTACAGATCAGCGGTCGGCAGATCAGGAAAAGGAGTCTTTCGCTTTGTGAGGCCAGACGACTTAGGTGAACAAGTAATACGTCACTTAATGTCTGATTTCCCACAACTAGACAAATCACGCATTGACGACGTAATAGTTGGAAATGCTACTCCAGAGGCTGAACAAGGCCTTAACATTGGTCGAATGGTTTCACTTATGGGACTTGATACAGAAAAGGTTCCTGGAATGACTGTAAACAGGTATTGTGCCTCTGGGTTAGAATCGATTGCTATAGCTTCGGCTAAGATTCATGCTGGAATGGCTGATTGTATTCTCGCTGGAGGAATTGAAAGCATGTCACCTATTCCATTTGGTGGCTGGAGGTTAGTACCAAACGCTCGTGTTGCAAAAGACAATCCGGAATGGTATTGGGGGATGGGGCTTACAGCTGAAGCTGTGGCTAACGAATTTAATATCAGCCGAGAAGACCAAGACGCTTTTGCTATGGAAAGTCACATGCGAGCTGCCGCAGCAATTGACGCGGGAAGGTTCGCAACCGGAATTGCTCCTATCACAGTAGACGAAACTTATTTAGATAATGATCAACGTCAACAAACTAGAAGCTATGTAGTTGACACTGATGAAGGTGTAAGACGAGGGACTACAATGGAGGCTCTCTCAAGGTTACGTGCAGTATTCGCAACTGGAGGTTCTGTAACAGCAGGTAATAGTTCGCAAACTTCGGACGGAGCAGCTTTTGTACTTGTTGTAAGTGAGAAAATGCTCAAAGAGCTTGATGTAGAACCTATAGCACGCATGAAATCTTATCATGTAAGCGGTTTGGAACCGAGAATTATGGGGATGGGACCCGTTCACGCTGTTCCTAAAGCTTTAGATAGAGCAGGGCTTACCTCTAGCGACATCGATTTGTACGAATTAAACGAAGCTTTTTCGTCACAAAGCGTAGCTGTTTCAAGAAAATTAGAGCTTGACCCTTCTATAGTAAATGTAAATGGAGGAGCTATTGCTCTGGGGCATCCTCTAGGATGCACTGGATCTAAACTTACCGTTCAACTTTTAGATGAACTGAGATTACGAAAAGGAAAGCACGGAATTGTTACTATGTGCGTAGGCACTGGACAGGGAGCAGCTGGAGTATTTGAACTATTAAAATAATAATATTATGAGCGACGAATCTAAATTAAAAGCAATTAGCGGCGGTGAGTTTATCATACGCGACGTAAGCTGTGATGAAATTTTTACTCCTGAAGAATTTACAGAGGAGCATTTAATGATGAAGCAAACTGCTATCGATTTTATTGATTCTAGAATCGTGCCGAATCTCGATGCTATAGATGCTCAAGAAGAGGGTTTAATGCCAAAGCTTCTCGAAGAAGCTGGAGAGTTAGGGTTGCTCAGCAGTTCTATACCAGAATCGCTTGGAGGAATGGGTATGGACTTTAAAAGCACCATGATAATCACAGAAGGTACTGGTGGAGGACATTCATTTGCTGTTAGCTTCAGCGCTCATACTGGCATAGCCACCCTTCCTATTCTATACTATGGAAATGAGGAACAAAAAGCGAAGTACATCCCCAAACTAGCAACGGGAGAACTCAAGGGTGCATACTGCCTTACAGAACCTAGTTCAGGTTCAGATGCTAACAGTGCTAAATCTAAAGCTACTCTCAGCGAAGATGGGAAACATTATATCCTCAACGGGCAAAAGATGTGGATTACAAATGCTGGTTTTGCCGATATTTTTATCGTTTTTGCAAAAATTGACGATGACGAAAATTTAAGTGCTTTCATATTAGAACGAGAATATGATGGAATCACAATGAACCCTGAGGAGAAGAAGATGGGGATCAAGGGCTCTAGTACTCGCCAGGTATTCTTTAACGACGTAAAAGTTCCAGTTGAGAATCTTCTTTACGAAAGACAGAAGGGATTTAAAATCGCTGTTAACATTTTAAACATCGGTCGAATAAAGCTCGGAGGAGTAGTAATCGGAGCTTGTAAATGTGGTGTTACTTTGGCGATTAAATATGCAAACGAAAGAGAACAGTTTGGCCGTGCTATTTCTAAGTACGGTGCTATTCGTCATAAGATTGGTGAAATGGCTATTACAACTTACGCGGCGGAAACAGCAGTTTACAGGGCTACTCAAAATATTGATGATGCAATAGCTGCACTAGAAGCTGATGGTGTAGAGCATGGCGAAGCAACACTTAAAGGGATTGCCGCTTTCGCTCCTGAATGCGCCATGATGAAAGTTGTTTGTTCTGATGTTGCTGACTATGTTGTAGATGAGGCAGTCCAAATCCATGGAGGTATGGGTTACAGTGCTGAAACTCAAGTAGAGAGAGCATATCGTGACGCACGTATAAACAAGATTTTCGAAGGCACGAACGAAATAAATAGAATGCTCACTGTAGATATGATCTTAAAAAAGGCCATGAAAGGTGAGATGGATCTAATGGGCCCAGCTACCAAAGTTGCTAATGAACTTACTGGTATTCCTGACTTCAGCCCTCCTCCTTCTGACGTTTATGAGCGTCACTTAATGTACATCAAGAACTTCAAGAAAGCCATCTTAATGGTAGCTGGTTCTGCAGCCCAAAAACTGATGATGACTCTAGGTAAAGAACAAGAAATCTTGATGAGTATTGCTGACATGATAAATTGGACTTATACTGCAGAGTCTGTTGTTCTTAGGGTACAGAAACTCCACAATGCCAAAGGGACAGATCATGCTGCTATACCATTAGATATAATGCAAACTTACGTTTACTCAGTAGCGGATAAGATAAATGTAGCTGGTAAAGATGCGCTTATAGGTTTTGCCGAAGGTGATGAACTTAAGATGATGCTTATGGGTATGAAGCGATTTACAAAAGTAGATCCATTTAACTGTAAAGAGGCACGTCGTAGAGTGGCAGGAGCTTGTATAGAAAAGAACGAATACTGTTTTTAAATATCATCTCACCCTATATATCGCCCAAAATATTTAATACATAGGAACATATTAAGTTGGATAAGCTAATTCATGAAGTGAAAATAGATAGAGTATGAAAAGTAATTTTACTTTATGGCAAAAAAGCAAAATATTATAACGAAGAAGTCCGAGAAATTTCTCGAGAAATACTTGAACAACCCTTCTCCGACTGGATTCGAAGCGGAAGGACAGAAGATTTGGCTTGAGTACTTAAAACCGTATATCGACGAACATTTTGTAGATACGTACGGGACTGTGGTAGGGGTAATTAACCCTGAGGCGAAGTATAAAGTTGTAATCGAAGCCCATGCGGACGAGATAAGTTGGTTCGTACATTATATCAATCCACAGGGATTTATATACCTGAGACGAAATGGAGGAAGCGATCACCAAATCGCCCCCTCGAAAAGAGTCCTGATTCACACGAAGAAAGGTCCAGTAACTGGATTATTCGGGTGGCCTGCTATTCACACTAGAACTCCTGGAAAAGAGGAAACCCCACAGGTGAAGAATCTTTTTTTAGACGTTGGAGCTAAGGACGCAAAAGAGGTAGAGAAAATGGGGATTCATGTGGGTTGCGTAGTTACGTATCCTGACGAGTTTATGATCCTGAATAAAAATTGGTACGTGGGTAGAGCTTTAGATAATAGGGCTGGAGGATTCATGATAGCAGAGGTGGCGAGGATGTTAAAGGAGAACAAGGTGAAATTGCCGTTTGGTCTGTATATCACTAATTCTGTACAAGAGGAGATAGGTCTTAGGGGAGCCCAAATGATAGCTGAGCGCATCAAGCCAGATGTGGCAATTGTCACAGATGTATGTCACTGCACTCATACTCCGATGCTAAACAAGATCGAGCAAGGAGATACAGCTGCCGGTAAGGGGCCCGCTGTAACGTACGGGCCAGCAGTCCAAAACAATCTACTTCAGCGCATAATCGACACGGCTGAAGATAATAAGATCGATTTCCAACGAATGGCCGCGTCTCGTTCGACAGGAACAGACACAGATGCTTTTGCGTATTCTAATGCAGGAGTCCCGAGTGCTTTAATTTCGCTTCCTTTACGCTATATGCACACAACTGTCGAAATGGTGCATAAAGATGACGTAGAGGGATGTATCAAGTTGATTTACGAGACACTTCAGAAAATTAAGGTAGGAGAAGATTTTAAATATCTATAATAAGAGATTAAATTATTCGTCGTACTTGATAAGCTGTTGGAGTTGATATACATCTAACGGTTTCTCAAGAAGTGCTAGTACAGATGGGTCTTCTTCTGCAATATCAAGTTGCTTTCTGTCGATAGATCCGCTGAGGACATAGATTTTTGTGAGCTGCTGAATAGAGCTAGGAAGCTTTCTAAATTCCTTAAGCCATTGCACTCCATCCATATTAGGCATGTTAAGGTCTAATAATACTAAACGTGGAGATGTCCATGAATCAGACATTTCATTAATCATCACTAAAGAGGCTTTGGCATCAGTAAAAACCTCTATGTCTTCAGATATTCTAGATAAAGCGAGTAACTTTTTATTTACGGCATTGTCAATTTTACTATCGTCGATTAGAAGTACATACATAGGCTTTAAGGTTAAAGAATGTAATGTACAAATTAATCAAGGGGTACTTCCATTAATTTCAAAATCATCTTAATTTTATCGATATACCTTTCTTTTGCATCGTTTGATAATTCTGAAGAGGAATTAAACTCTGACATTAACTCTTTAAGTTTCGACTCAGCGGAATAAAGTCTTTCACTATACTCAGTAACCTGTGTTTCTTGAGCAGTTCGCATTAAGTATAGCTCACTAGCTTCCTCAACCAAACGTCTTAGCTCTGCCTCATTCCAAGGCTTACTGATATACTTGTATATATGCCCTTTATTAATCGCGTCTATAACGGCATCAATATCTGCATGCCCTGTTAAAAGCATACGAACTGGGTTAGGATGATCAGGCATTATTAATTCAAAAAACTCTACACCACTTAGGGCAGGCATTTTTTGGTCTGAAATAACAACTTCTATAGGATTGTCCTCAAGAATCCTAACAGCCTCAGAAGGTTCCGTGGTAACAAATACTTTAAAATACCTACGGAATGCAGCTCTGAAAGACGTTAGGTTATGTTCCTCGTCGTCAAGATATAAAACATTTATCATACTGGAAAGCTAAGTAAGAAGGTTGTACCATCACCTACTTTAGACGTTATTTCTATAGATGCATTGTGATCTTCTAATATTCCCTTTACTATACTCAATCCAAGCCCTGTTCCCTGTCCTACTTTTTTCGTTGTATAAAAAGGATTGAAAATCTGTGATATTGCTTCTTCCGACATTCCTACACCATTGTCGGAAATTTCTACCTGTATGTATTTTTTTTGTTCATCTTTTACGAGCCTAGTTCTTACTCTCACGATACGTTCAGTTCTAGGCAGATCTGTTTCTATAGTTGCATGTGCTGCATTTGTAATGATGTTCATAAAGACCTGGTTCAATTTACCTGGCTGACAATTAATATCTGGTAAATTGTCAGATAGTTCGATTAAAACATCTGCTTCATCTTTAAGATTACTTCTAAGAATTATTAGAGTCGAAGAAAGCAACTCATTAAGATTAGCTGGGACGGTTTCAACTCCATCCATACGAGAAAATATTCTCAAACCTCTAACTATTTCTGTAGTTCTAGAAGCTCCCTCTTCAACTCCTGATAAAAGCTCATCAATCTCATTCATAGTAAACGGAATATCTAAATCCGACATTTTATTACAAATTGCTAAATAATCCTCTTTTAGAGTCAAGCTTTCAGCGTCAATATTTGAAATTAAATCAATTATTTCTTTAACATCGACAAAGTCTCTTTTAAGAGATTGTGCATTCGAAGAGACGAAATTAATTGGATTATTAAGCTCATGCGCAATACCTGCCGTTAGCTGACCTATTGAAGCTAACTTTTCCGACTGGACAAGTTGCTGCTGGGTTGATCTTAAATCTTCAAGTGTTGCTTGTANTGAGTCATTTATTTGTGTCAGSTCAAATGTTCGCTCATTTACACTCTTTTCAAGTCTAATATTCTGTTCAATTTGTATTTTTTCATTTAAAAGTGAGGTGTTTAACTCTTTTTCTCTAGCTCTTTGCCTGTCTTTTTTGAGCTGATTTATTCTTGAACCCAAAGCAAGAGAAAGAACTACTAATTCAATAGCACTTCCGATAGGCAAAGCWTATAATGTCGCTTCATTATATGGAAATACACCAAAATCCTTTAGTGCAAACACTACAACTGCGATAATGAAAAACAGCCATCCCACTAAAAAGTACGCCGCTGACACATCGCCTGACCTCCAAACTTTTAACGAAGCTGGTATTAGTAGTATGATTGAAAGAGAGGAAATGTTTATGACATCATAGGACACATTAAAATAACCCATACATAAAATGATGCCCGCAACTAAATATGGAATGTAAAACCAACCAAATATTCGGTGATAAATGGGAGCATTAGACTTTAGATGTAAGAAATTTCTTACAAAAAGAATAGACGAAATTCCACTTAAAATTCCAAATATGTGCGTCATCCTTAATGACCACCATGGAGAGGATATAAGATCTAAAACTCTATCATAGCCATTAAGAACTAACTGAGTTCCTCCAACCGCTATAATAAATATTACATATTGAAAATAATTTTTATCTCTTACGCTGAAATACAGAAATAAATTATATAGTAATAACGCAATAACCACTCCGAAGTAAATGGCAAAAAACACATTCCTATAGTGCCCATCTGACAGAAGTTTTCTAGACCCTTCTATGCGAACAGGTAATAGGAGTTGTTTACCACTCCATACACGTATATAACAGGTTAATTCATTACAATCGACTACAGGTATAGGAAATGAAGGATAATTTCCTAGAAGTTGTTCGCGAGAAGATTTGGGCACAGTAGCACCCGCTACCCCTATCGAGCTTATAACACCGTCGCATACCATAAAAACTAATAACGAATCAATTGTAGGATATGCAATTTCCACATTTAATCCGGCCTCTGTCACTGGATCTAAATCAAGTTTAGCCCAAAACCAATTATCAGTATTTCCTAAATTTGGAACATTAACCTTAGATCTAACCCATACCTCATCGTCAAGATCACTAGGTGTTATAGCGCTTTGGCTAGATACTGAGGGAGTTAATAACTCTAGGCGCTTTCCAATAAATTTTTGAGCTATCGTCTCAGATGAAAACAATGACCCTAAAAGAAATAAAACGTAAAGCTTTTTTATAACATTCCGACAAATCATATCGAAAAATTAAACCTGACTTTAAGTTTTCCTTTAGGTCCTTCAACACTCATTTCATGTCCGATAGGAGCTGCCCATAATTCTTCAAGAAAAACGTTAACCTCAGGCTGAGCATTTTGAAGATATTCTGGGAAAATAAATTGTTCAATACTAGCTCTTAGCTTTTCTGTTGGATATTTAAAAAATCCTTCTTCACCAAACTCCCCGCGAATTTTCCAGCCCATTTTATCTCTCATTCTTCTTGTCACAGGCGAAGTAAGAGCAAGTAAATGTCTAATATCTAACATTGACATAGACGCCATTGCTGATTGAACTAACCATTCGAATCCAAGCCCCATACCCGCAAGCTCAATAGAATTCCACATCCCGTTGAGCTCCATTGCTCCTTCGGGAATAATAGAATTAATCCACGGTTCTATCAAATCATCTTTATTTCCAACTGCCTGAAATAAGGGATAGCCCATAGGGCTTGGACCAGATTGCAAACGAGACCCTGCGAGGATTTTCTCTCCATCAGCTGAAATTGCAGCAATTAAAATAACATCATCCCTTCCTATCCAATCAGTATTAAATGATGAAATTTTCTTTATCCCATAAGACCTTAACACCCTTTTATGTCCTTCAACCATTTGATGACAGAGTGCTACATCTTGTGAAGCTCTTAATATTCTAAGATGAACTTCTTCTACTACTTCCGCATTGCGAAGTATTTCCGTACTAGTTCTTGACAGTGAGCTTTTCATCGAGTTCGAGATATAATCGTGAATCTGGTAAATTTTCCCCAAGCATTAACCTTCTGCATGTTTCAGCTGCAAATGCACCTCCAGAAGCAACCTCTGAGTGTAATTGAGGCCAACCAACAAGAGACGTTCCAATTTGGGCTAAAGAGTTTTGACCTCTATCAGAGGCAGAGTTGAAATCAATAAATAAATTTAGCGATTCCATATCCCAATCATTTCTGTTTCTTAAAGAGTGCATAGTTGATGCGTCTATTCTGCCGTGCAGAAAACCATCTTCAATTTGAGTTAAATCGTATCTTTCTATATCTAACATGCCTCGATCGCTAGTATCCATAACTATAGGAATCCGCCTCTCAAGAGCCTCTATTCTTATCATCGCTTTGGCAGCTAAACCATCACAGGCATCAACTACTACATCGCAACCTGTCATGAATTCATCCACATTGTCTTCCTTCACACCATTAGGGAAAATTTCCACTTGTAAATACGGATCAACTTCGGCAATAGATCGCGCCGCAATAATACATTTAGGCATTCCCAATTCATGTACTCCAGCTCGTATTCTATTTAAATTTGATAATTCAAGTTCATCGAAATCTGCAAGTTTAATAATACCTGCAGACCTCTCCATTGCTACAGTAATTGCAGCGGCTTGACCTACAGAAAGCCCCACTATACCTACAGTCTTACTACTTAGTTCTTGTTGCTCTTCTGTTGTTATTCTATCTCTATTTCTGTTAGTCCTAAGTTCTGCGAAATCATCTGGGGGGAGCAATCTTACAGCGCATCCGTTCCAAGAAAACACAACCCATCTGCCATATGTATCCCAATTTTTATTGCCTAAAACTTGGCTAATTGATGTAGCAAGACCACTCGGATCGTGTTTAAGTGCTGGATTGCGTATTATCGCTAATTCAGCTACTTGACTTTCAAGAGTATCTATTTCGGAAGAAATAGTACCGTTTGATTTTAAAGTTGCGAATCTAATTTGACATTCTTCCTTAGAAGGGTCTAAAATCTCTGCTTTCCAAGATTTTTCGTTGTAAATAGGTTTTGTTGAAGTCATCCTGCAAAATCGCACTTCAATTTCAGAATATCACATCACTTCAAGGTAGTTCTTAACAAAAGAACGAGGATATAATTTAAATTATTTTCCGTAGTAAACTTTTATATGCCCCTTCGCCAAAGCATTAGCCCAATTGCGAAATGCAACAAATCCCGCTTCTGACTCAGGAGATATCGTCTGCTTTTTCATACGTAACATCAACCACCCATAAAGACCTATAAGCAGCTGTTCAACAGGGTGTTCTGTTGACTCTGTATTATTTATTTTTAATTCTTCTAACAAAGGTTTGGCCACCTCGAAAGCCTCTTTATATCTTAAGTCCTCAAGTGGCCCTAACAGCATTTCATGTAAATGTGCTAACTCAACTAATGGTTCACTTACTTCAGAAGTATGACCCGATTCTTTTTTCCCTTGCGTACGCATGGAGCTCGCTATACTCACTATCCAATCTTTCTCGTCCTCAGGATTTGTGTCCTCACGTAGCGAAGTTTCTTCCGCCCAATTATCAAGAACTTCAGGATTGAATTTTGCCGCTCTTATTAGATCTTCAATCTGCCATAGAAATAAAATATACTCTACAATATGCTCCCTTTTTTTCTTATCTGAAAGAATCATATCCTACTCAGTTAGTTGAATTTAACTCTTCAAGGACTTCCTTCGTTACATCCCTAGCTTCTGTACCAAACAATACTCCCTCTCCACTTAATCCCCAATTAAACACAACATCAATTCCGTTTTTTTCTGAAAATCTCTTTAGAGTTTGTGTTAAATGAGCGGCAATAGTTGCTTGCATCGTGCTTTCTTGGAATAAAAGGTTTTGTTCAGCTTCATATTGAAGTTTGTCAAGAACTGTTTCTATCTCTCGAACTCTAGTGCTAGCTATTCCTATCTCGTCTTCTGTGGCAGATCCTGAGTTTGCATACTGAATAAGTTCTTGAGCCTCTTGTTGTAAAGGTGCTGCCTGAATTTTTAAAATAGAATCGACATCATTCATGTTTTTGCGAAGAGATGCCTCAAGACTTTGGATTAACAGCATACCTTGACGAAGTGTGTCTCCATGTACATATACAATTACCGCTGCTCCTTCATCTGATATTTTTACAGGCGAAGGTGCGAGTTGTAGATATGTTAGAGCAAGTAGCCACACTCCTACTACTCCTAAAATTAATTTATTATTCATGTACGTTAAATATGGCGCGAAGATAAACTTGCTCCGTCTTTAATGACATCGTCTTTCCAAACTCTTTTTAGTGGTGGTATTTTAGGAGATGAAGCTCTAGCAACTAGTCTCATCAAGCAGTGTACGACTGAATTATCAACCTTCATGTGGCATGATAACCTTTTAGGGCAAGCCCCTAAAGAAGACTTAATATCTAAAGCTGTACGACCTAGGGATATCTTCTTAGCACCTACGTTTATACCTTGCTGTATAAATTCAAGTAACATTCTTTGGTATATAGAATGAACTCTATTTTCAGAATTATTAAAGCCCACGAAAAAAGCTTCAACCGCATCTTTTGTGACAATACCACATTGAAATCCGACAAGGGTGTTTTCGTGATAGTACCCAATAACTGGAAATTTATCGCCCCAATGTCTTTTGAGTTCAACGATATCTTGAATATGGAGTTTTCCTAGTTTGAAGCCAGCACGACTGAATACTTTCGAATATAGCTCGTACAGTTCTGTAGATAGTTTATCTACTTCGTTAAAGGATAGGTTTTTTAAAACGAGTTCTGACGAACTATTAAGTATTCGCCTAATTTTCGTTCTCGACTTTTTTCGAAGAGCTTCCCTATATAATTCGAACGTAGTCCATTTTGGTAGTAAATCTATCTCCATTACTGGATCGAATTCAAGATCTACCCACCGAGAATGCCAGTTCGATTTACCCGCGAACCTCTCTCCCATAGGCATGTCAGTGTAGTGGTCTTTTATCAAATACGTTTTAGGAATAGTCTTTTTCGTTGACTCTTGAACTGTTAAAGCTTCATCAATAGCTAGATGGATATCTTTTTGGGAGATTTTATCAGAAAACCTATATGCGTGATCTCCACTGGACAGCACCATCCCCAACACTCTAATATTTAGCCTAAAAACTCCATCTCCTCTATATAAGTATTGTTGCGCTACCTTAAAAAAAGGATTATCCGCTTTGAGAAATCTCCCTTTAGATATGCTTTCTGCTTGAGTATCTTCTGTACTTGCTACACCTACAATATTTGATTCTTCATCCACCCAACAAATTGCTCTTATACTTCTATCAGGAACTGACAGAGCAGCTTTAATCGATCGAGAATCTAAATAAGCACTTGGTGGTTCATGTTTCAAAAAAGCATCCCACTTATCCCAAAACTCTTCTGACCATCCTCTGTGAGTACTAGTGAAAATCAACTTCATCAGATACTTCGTCTTATTACTTTTTGAAATGTAAAAAAACCATAGACCCCAAGAACAGAAGAAGAATTAAGCTACCTAGTCCGCTTGCAATTCCTGCTAATTTCCTTCCTACTGGTTCAAACTTTAACTCCACAACATGATCACCCGCTGGGAGGACTAATGCTCTTAAAATATAATTAGCTCTGATAATATTTGCTTCACTCCCGTCAATCGTTGCCGTCCATCCTTCTGGATACCAAACCTCACTTAGAACCATAATACCATCAATATCACTTTGTGTAGAATAGATCAATTTTTCTGGATGATAGTGAGATAGTTTCACCGTCGACTCATAGGGCAAATCTGAATTAGGTAAATTTATTTTCGAGATTTCTGACTCAAATTCTCTATGGATAATAGCCGTATTAGAAAGATCAACATTTCTAACTTCAGAAATCTCCTCATCGGCATTTTCTACAAATCGTACAGATGAAGTAATCCACGCTGCTCCAAGAGCTCCTGAAAGAGGGAGAGGCTGGTCGGCTCCTGGCAATATGATATACTTCGTATTTAACATAGCTAAGGCCTTCAATCTAGTGGTAGCCAAACCTATACCTGATGTTTCCGCAAATGAAACGAACTCTTCCCTTTCCGGGATTAATACATGATCTATAAAATCTTGGTATCTGCGAAGCTTCGCTCCGTGGTATCCTCCAACAGACTTATGAAAGTACGAAGTTCGAGCATCATTGAACGGTCTTTGCCAATCAAGAACTCTATAATGAGACAATGAATTTAGGGCACTAAACGACGCTGCAGCTTCCGCCCTATAATGCCTTCTTGAAAGCTTATGTCCTAATTTTTCTTCCTCAATTTTAATGTTAGAAGCTTTTAAATCTTCAAAACCATCGAGGTCTTTTGATTCTAATTCAAGAATAGCTAAATCTGGAGGAGTAGGCTCAAAGGGATACATGGCCTCTAATTTATCTACCCAATTTATAGGGTATCTTTTATTTACAGAGACCAAATCAAACACCATTAATACTGCAAATATTCCAAAAAGTATTTTTTTGTCTAACACTCCTTTTATAATGGCAAATACTAACCCCGCAGCAAAAACTATTAATCCCATAGACCTAAGTATATCGGACTTAAAAATGTCCAATCTCATATCTACAACTCTAAATCTTCCGATTTGAACTAAAGCTTGATCAGTTCTAATGCTCGATGTGAAATCAAAAAACATCTTCGGAAGAATATAAAATAGCCCCAAAGTAATTACAACGCCTATTAATGAATATACCCATGGCTTCCATTTTCCAGAAGAAGCATCATTCCAAATCTGTTTTAATGCAAGAGTTGCCCCTATCGATACACAAACTTGAACGAGAACAAGCATCATTTTTGTATCCCTAAACTTATTGAACAGTGGAACATAGTCAATGAAAAAGTCGAAAATAAAAGACGTATCTCGCCATGATAATATTATCGCTAGTAGAGTTACAAATAGTAGGGGCCATCTAACTCGATCTTTAACAACGAAAAAGAATGCAATAAAGAGCGCAAATGCGATGGCTCCGAAATAAAAAGCGCCCCCGCTAAATCGTTGTTCTCCCCAATATAGCTTATCTGCCCCTCCTTTTATGTCTGGGACTATCATAGAAAGCCACTCGCCCCGAGCCATACTATACTCGAGTATGTAATCTAAATCAAGCCCCGACTTAGAAATTATATCCTCTGAGTCCGAATCAGACAAAATCACCTCGCCACGAGTAGTATATTGAGAATAGTTTTGAGTTAGGGCAAGCTCTGCTGATTGTGGTAGAACTGCACTAAATGCACCTGCTAATAATAAGGAAGAGGTAATTATAGCCGATTTGGTTTGGCCTTTAACAATAGAGTAGATTAATTCAGAAATCATAACCGCACCTACTAGGAACACAAGATAGTATGTCATCTGCAAATGATTTGCGTACAGATGAATCGCTAGAAATAACGTAAAAACCCCAACTCCTGCTGCGCGTCGCCCTCTAAATGCAGCTAGAACGCCACCGAGAACTCCTGGCATTACTGCTATCGCCCTAACTTTAGAAGCATGGCCGGCAGCTAAATACAGTGTGTTTACTGATGCTAGGCCATAGGTAGCACCTATAATAAACGCTACCCACGGAGGGGCTTTTAGACATAATGCTAAAACGTAACCCGCTAACATAGCCATGAACAGTGTCATGATTTCTGGAGACATGAAAAACCTTAATATCAACCAAATAACCTTAGGTACTGTTGTAAAACCTATACCTGTAATCTGTATCGTAGGCATTCCCGAAAACATACTGTCAGTCCACCCTGGTCTTTCTCCCTCAATTGAATAATAACTGTCAATTTCATGGGACATCCCCTTGAAATTTATAGTATCTCCCTGTCTCATTTTTTCACCTTTTAATATTGAAGGCGAGTACAAAGCTGCTGAAACACAGAACAGTAAGAGGACGGCTATAAAATGAGGTAAAATCTGACGTAAAACGTTTTGCATAGGCAGCAAGTTAACACCTAGTCCTCTACTTCTTCAAAATCGACATAATCTCCTATCTTATCGTCGTTAGGAATTTTATTCTTAGGTGGAGTTTGCTGTCTATTTGGTTGATTTACATTACTTCCAAAAGCATCACCCCTTCGACTTCTTCCACCGAAAACTCTGTCTAGCCAACGCCAAACAAACCAAACAACCACGATATAAAAAATTGACTTAAGCATAAATTGGAATTACTTGCTCAAATATAGGTTGCGCTCGCTATAAATCTTCCGAAAAAACGGATCTCTTAGATCATCGATAAACCTTATAGCCTCACCTGTAGATTTCATCTCAGGTCCCAGTTCTTTATTTACATCTGGGAACTTTTCATAACTGAAAACTGGGATTTTAACTGCATACCCCTTTAGATGGGGAGAGTGAGGCATGTCCTTTAGTTTGGCTTCACCGAGCATGACTTTAGTTGCATGATTCACATAAGGGACACCATACGCCTTAGAAATAAACGGAACCGTTCTCGACGCTCTTGGATTCGCTTCAATGATATATACTTCGTCTTCCTTAACCGCAAACTGTACGTTTATGAGACCTCGTGTCTCAAGGGCAACAGCAATTCTCTGAGTGTAATCCTTAATCTTTTCTATTACCAAATCACCTAGATTAAACGGGGGTAGTAAAGCATAACTATCGCCTGAGTGTATTCCAGCAGGTTCAATATGTTGCATTATTCCGATAATCCTTACTTCATCTCCGTCACAAATAGCATCGGCCTCGCACTCCATAGCTCCTTCAAGAAAATGGTCGAGAAGGATTTGATTTTCTGGTAAATGCTTGAGTATATCGATAACATGACGTTCTAAATCTTCCTCGTTTATTACTATTTTCATTTTCTGCCCTCCCAGTACATATGAAGGTCGAACTAATAATGGAAACCCGAGCTCACGACATAGATCTACTGCTTGGTCTGCACTTTCTACTACTCCAAACTTAGGATAAGGTATTCCCTCCTTCTTTAAAAGAGTAGAAAAGCTACCTCTATCTTCAGCTAAATCTAGTGCTTTGTAAGACGTTCCTAGAACTGGTATTCCGTACCTGTCAAGCTTTTCGGCAAGCTTAAGAGCGGTTTGGCCTCCCAACTGAACGATAACACCTACAGGGTTTTCATGAAGAATTATGTCATAAATATGTTCCCAAAAAACGGGTTCGAAATACAGTTTATCCGCTGTATCGAAGTCAGTAGAAACCGTCTCAGGATTACAATTAATCATAATGGTCTCGTACCCACACTCTTTAGCTGCTAGTACACCATGAACACAACAATAGTCAAATTCTATACCCTGACCGATTCTATTAGGACCACTTCCTAGAACTACAACCTTCTTTTTTTCTGTAACTACACTTTCGTTCTCATTATCTTCGAATGTAGAATAGTAATAAGGAGTCTGGGCAGGGAATTCTGCTGCGCAAGTGTCAACTAATTTGTAAACTCGTTTAATACCTTCGTCTTTTCTTTTTGAGTGAACTTCACTTTCGAGACATTTGAGCAGATGAGCGATTTGACGGTCAGCATATCCTTTGCGCTTAGCATCCATTAAAAGATGACGTGGAATTGACATAATCGATTCCTTTTCGATGTCGTTCTCTAACATCAAAAGCTCTTCTATTTGTCGAAGGAACCAAGGATCAATTTTCGTGGAATCGTGTATCTTATAAAAGGGTATTCCCAGCTTAAAGGCATCGTAAACATGAAACAATCTATTCCAACTTGGATGTCGTAAGCTATTCATTATCTCATCTTGGTCGCGTAATTCACGACCATCTGCACCTAATCCGTTGCGTTTGATTTCTAATGATTGACATGCCTTTTGCAAAGCCTCTTGAAATGAACGCCCTATGGCCATCACCTCTCCCACGGATTTCATTTGTAAGCCTAACTCTCTATTAGTACCTGGAAATTTATCGAAATTCCAGCGAGGTATTTTAACTACAACGTAATCAAGGGTAGGCTCAAACATAGCTGAAGTAGAGCCAGTAACGGTATTCTTTAACTCATCCAAATGATATCCTATAGCAAGCTTAGAAGCAAGTTTTGCAATAGGATAGCCTGTAGCTTTAGACGCTAAAGCTGAAGATCTAGAAACTCTAGGGTTTATTTCAATAGCTATAATATCCTCATTCTCATCAGGAGACACGGCAAATTGGACATTGCATCCTCCAGCAAATTCTCCTATGCTTCGCATCATCTTAATAGCCATATCGCGCATGCGTTGGTATGTGGTATCTGATAGAGTCATGGCAGGAGCAACAGTAATGGAGTCGCCTGTGTGTATGCCCATAGGATCCATGTTTTCTATAGAACAAACTATAGTAACATTATCATTTGAATCTCTTAGTAGCTCCAACTCGAATTCTTTCCAACCTAACAGCGCCTTGTCAATCATCACCTCATGTATAGGTGACATATGAAGCCCCGTAGTAAGCTTATCCTCAAAGTCCTCCTTAGTATGAACGACAGCAGCACCCGCTCCTCCTAATGTAAAACTCGCTCTTATACAAAGTGGATATCCAAATTCCTGCGCTACCTCTTTTCCCTCCAAAAAGCTTTTTGCAGTCGTTTGAGGAGCCATAGGAATATCTATTTTCTCCATTAAAAGTCGGAATTCCTCTCGGTTCTCCGTTATCTCAATAGCCGCAATATCAACGCCGATTATGTTTACTCCATAGTCTTCCCATATGCCAAGTTCGTCACATTGTATAGCGAGATTAAGTGCTGTTTGTCCTCCCATAGTAGGAAGAACAGAGTCGATGTCATGTTTCTTAAGAATTTCAATTATTGACTCCGGCTCAAGAGGCTTTAGATAGATGTTGTCAGCCATAACCGGATCGGTCATGATAGTCGCTGGGTTAGAGTTTATAAGGGTAACCTCTATACCTTCTTCTCGCAATGAACGAGAAGCCTGAGAACCGCTATAATCAAACTCGCATGCCTGCCCTATTACAATTGGGCCACTTCCGATTATTAATACCGACTTAATGCTAGAATCTTTAGGCATTTTTTTTTTATCCGGCTATTTTCAAAATCGAAATAGCCGGTTAAGTATGACTTAAACCGTTGCAAAGTTAAGTTATCAAACTTCTTTTTTTGTTCGAAAAAACACATCTCTTTTCCACAGTTAATTTATGAGGTCTTAGGAAACCAACTTATGACGAACTTTACAGAATGAAAACTGGGGTAAATGTCGAATGGGAGTATCGTGGATGGAGGTTCGGAGCGTGGAGTACACTCGATATAGATAAAGTTGTAAATTCAAAGGTCGTTGTTGCATTTCATGGTTTTGATAGGAACGCTGACGAGATGGGTAACTTTCTACCATTGTACGATTCCGAAACGGAAATGCTTTCTGTCAGCTTAGTTCACCACGGACGCAGTACACCTTTACCACCACTTGATAAAAAAGCATCGTTATCGCCAGAGTTGTTAATGGAAGCTGTCGAATATTACATAGGAAATTCTGAAACTAAAATTGAACTTCTAGGATATTCAATGGGAGGTCGAATTGCTCTCACATTATTTGAACGATTCCCCGAAAAATTTACTAGAGTAATCGTTCTCGCGACAGACGGTCTGAAAATGGGTAATCTTTACAAGTTTGTTGTAAATTCTAAGGTAGGTGAATATACTTGGAGGCTTATTGATAAATATCCGAAAACGAACAAAAAGGCGATTGATCTTCTGCGCGATATACGATTAATTTCAGAGTATAAACATCGTTTTGCAATATATAACACGAACGATTCTGAGATTAGACAAAGGGTAGCATACGGATGGGCGAGCCATAGAGAATTTTGGCCTAAAAAAACTAAATTAGCCGCCCAACTTATTAAATACGCTAGCGAGGAAAAGCCCGTCTTTTTCATATTCGGAAATAGAGATAAAATTATTCCCATGGAATGGTCTCTTCCGCTTCAAAAAGAGCTTCAAAATGTCAATAAAAGTGTATGTTTCCTTGAAATTCCTAGCGGACATGTGATGAGACATAAAACTATTGTAAATTCTATAATCTCAGCAATAAACTCGGTAAATGACTAATTCTTGGATAGAGAGACTTGAAGTTGATAGCCTGTTAGGCTTAAAACGTTTCGCTGTATTATTAGATCCCGACGACGCACCTAAAGGTAGGGACCTGGAAAAATGGTTGACCGAAATTTCTAACTCTGAAGCGTCTGACATTCTTATTGGTGGCAGTCACCTTTCACACGGGAACACCTCAAACCTTGTAATTGCTGCTAAGAAACACACTGACCTTCCAATTGTAGTTTTTCCCGGCTCGCCAGATCAAATAAGTGATAAAGCTGATGCGCTATTATTATTGAGTTTGGTGAGCGGTAGAAATGCTGACTTATTAATCGGAAGACATGTTGAAGCAGCTCCTAAGTTGATGGCTATGAATATAGAAACTGTTGCCACTGCTTACATGCTTGTCGGAGATGGCCCTCTAACAACTGCTGCTTATATAAGCCAAACCCTACCTATTCCATCTGCAAAGCCTGAGCTTGCAGTTGCCACTGCTCAAGCTGCTATTTTACTGGGCATGAAATTAGTTTACTTAGATGCTGGAAGTGGAGCGGGTAATCCAATTCCCCTAGAAGTTATCAGAGCTGTAAGAAAAGCAATCTCTGTCCCGCTTATCGTAGGAGGTGGTATTAATAGCAATGAAGAAATAGAAAAAGCTTGGGAAGCTGGAGCAGATTTGGTAGTACTGGGTACTGTACTTGAAAAAAGCCTAAACTTTAGTGTGCTAAAGCCTTCTTAACTAAACCACTCTTATACTGCCATAGATATAAAGTTCCTTTTTGAGGATGCTCTACTTCTCTGCCTAAAAAATCTAAAACGCGAATCAACTCATCCTCCTGAAGCTGAATTACTTCCTCAATTCCTATACCAGTATCTCCTATGGGCTGTTGCTGAGTGATGCAATGAACCATACCGCCGTTTAATAAAATATTCCTGCAATCAATACCCACAACTTCTCGATCTGGATATAAGTTTTGGATTAATTCATTAGCAACACCATCCATAGGATCATTGTAATTTGGCACCAAAATAACACCATTTGCAACATAGTAATTTACATAACTAGCCCTAAACCCCACTGATTGTCCCCAAGTGGTCGTAACATTATATTGGGTAAGTGGAAGAAAAACGTGATCGTAAGGATCCCCACTTGAGTTCAAAGCGTTAAATAGAATATTCCTGTCAGACTGTGAAACAAGCCAATAATCTAGATCATTTTCACTCATCGTAACTATGGTATTGTTTCCGTGAAACTTCGCAAACCCGTCAATGTGTTGGTCCGTAACATCATCAAGGCCACCAAATAAACCATCGAGCCAAATAAAATTAGTCACACCTATATATTGCTCCAAGTACCCTTCAATTTCAAGTTCAGTTAAATCTGGGTTTCTATCAGCGCCAGTTATAGAAGTTCTAGTAGCCATCAAAGTACCATGACCGTCTATTTCAAAAGCTCCTCCCTCTAAAACCATTTCGTTTAAATCCACAATAGGAACTTGCAGAAATTCAGCAACGGAGTCTGGAATTACATCACATAATGAATATGGGGTATTACCTCCCCATCCGTTAAATCCCCAGTCCAAAATTGTTAATGTTGCTTCAGAGTCATAAACGAAAATGGGCCCATTATCTCGTACCCAAAAATCGTCTGTTTGAGCTAAATAAATATCCACATTATCCATAGAAATCCCAGCAGCATCCAGAAGCATTAGAATATGAGACTCATGATCATTATCATAAGCGATAATATGTACTTTCTCTCCTTCGACTAACGCTGATGTCATCTCTACCCAAGTAGGTTCAAAATCATTAGCCCCAGAACCATAAGTATAGTCATGTGGCCACTGTAACCATGTGCCTTCATGAACTAATTCCTCAAACGGCATAGTATATTGTGATATCACAACGCTCGTAAACATTAAATACGTCCAAAGCGAAATGAAAATATTTAAATGAATCCGTAGGTGTCGTTTCATTTGTACAATTTACAAACTAATCTAGAAAGAGAACTCAATATTAATAAATCCATTACGTCCTGCCTGAGGATAAACATAATTCTCTGTCGTCATTCCAGCAATACCTCCGTATAAATAACTGTATGTCCATCCGTTTGCACTATACATTTCGTTAAGAATATTATTCCCAAACAAGGAAATTATTAACTCACCTCCATTTTCACTGACGTGAGAATAACTCAAAATGACGTCGTTAACTAGATAAGAGGGAAGAGACCTGGCATCATTTGAGGTGTTGTCTAAGAACTGCTTCCCGACGTACTTAGTTGCGATTTCCAAATTTACACCTACTCCCTTTTTAGACCAAACCTCGACTCCAAAAATACTAGCCCCAACTACAGAAGGTGACAGAGCAATATCGGTGTTTTCGTGAAAAATAATGTTTTCATAATTATTCTCTGGGGAATAATCATAAAGCGTTTCTGAGAAAAAATCAATTTTATTCCTAGACAAGGTTAAGTTTCCGTCCCATTTTAATCGAGAGGTAATTTGAATTCCCGTTTGGAGTTCTATTCCTAGACGCGAACTAAATGGAACATTCGTTTTTATAGTATTTCCAACATCGTTTAATGCCCCAGTAGCTATTATTTGATCTTTATAGTTCATATAATAAAGTCCTATCTCTGCTCCCCATACAGACCTTGAGTAACTATACCCTAACTCGAAGTCTAGTAATTTTTCAGGACGAATTGAATTTGCTTGGGGACTATCTAGATAATCGCTTCGTGCGGGCTCTCTATTTGCGACCGCAAATGATGCATATGCTCTATTAAAATCTGAAAATATATAATCAAATCCGATTTTAGGATTAAAAAATAAAAGAGAATCGTTTAGAGACACCTCTTGCAAATCAGAGTCTATACCTGTTGAAGAGTATAGAACTGAACGTATTTGGGCTTCAGATTGAATCCTTAAGACATCCTTAATCACATCGTAAGTAGCACGCATAAAAACGCTTAAATCTTGCTTATCACCCACACTATTGTAATACCTCGTGCCTGGCAAAATGTCAGCCGCGTGTTCCATCCAAACAACTTCTCCGAAATGATATCCAGAGTATTTCGAAAATGAAGCACCTGCGTTAAGACCCCAACTTTCAAAAGGTCTATTTACATTAAACGTCACTCCTTTAAGCTCATTGTCTAGCCAACGCCGTCTAATTATATTAGTTGTTTCAGGCGATGTAGAATCCGGAAATAAAGGGGCAGATAAACCGTAGCTAGAAAAAGAATCATCCTTTCGAAATTGCTCGTAATACCCTGCTCCTGAAGTAGAGTATAGAGTAAGACCCATATTTGCACTTCCTAATTGTTGTTCTAAGTGGAGCTGTAGATGGTTTTGGCCATAATCGTCAACTTCGTCATCGTAATTGTAGTAGTTGTGAGTTCTGCGATTCGCTAGTAAGTCTGTTAATCGCTCAGTGTCACTTCCATAACCGTATTCATAACTACCTGCCGCCCAGTCGATAATTTCAGCATCCGTAGTTGACTCTTTTGTAACTAATTGAGGTACACCAAACCATGATTGATATGTCCTCTCTTTCCCTAATAAGGTTGTAAATGATAGCTTACCGTCATCCCATCTCTTAGCAACAGAAGTATAAAATGAATTAAGATTACTTGCAGCCCTATCGACATAACCATCGGACTCGATGTTAGAAGCTCGACCTTCCATTGACCATCCTTCCCCTAACATTCCAGAATTCCAATTTACGCTCTTTCGGTACGAATTAAAAGACCCTCCACCTAAGCTTATTCTAACGCTCGGTTTTATATGAGAACTCAAAGTATTTACGGCAATAGAACCTCCGAAAGCTCCTGGACCTACAGTACTAGTACCGACTCCTCTTTGAATCTGAAGATTTGAAGTGCTCGC
The DNA here is from genome assembly GCA_002746975.1 of Bacteroidota bacterium. Classification (GTDB taxonomy): domain Bacteria; phylum Bacteroidota; class Bacteroidia; order Flavobacteriales_D; family Sanyastnellaceae; genus UBA974. Next base: position 149,504 of record NVXE01000001.1, read on the forward strand.
GCCCAAATCCGGTAAATCCACCCAATAAACTCCTTGTGATTCCGAATCATTTAACGGAACACCATTAATTGTAACGTTTATTCGACTAGCGTCAATACCTCTAATTCTCATTCCAGTATATCCTATGCCATTCCCTGCATCTGAGGTTACAACTACAGAAGGTGTCAAGCGAAGTAGAAAAGGCATATCCCTCCCTGAATCTCGTGATTTCAATTCATTAGAATTAATATCTGTATGTGTGAAGGGAGCTCTATCATCAGATGTAACAGCCGAAACAGCCGCTGGCTGAAGGAGGTTAATAGAGTCTACTTGAGCTTGAAAAACAGCCGGGATAAAAAATAATCCTAGTAAAAAATAATGACGCATAGAGAGGATAAATACAACAATTTCACAATAAATCATGACGCGGGAGTACAAACACTCTTGACATCTTCCTTATCGGAATTATCCGATCAGGTTCAAAGGGTATTATCTCAGCCTAAAGGCACCCCTGCATCGAGGCAAAGATAACTATATTAGGGGCATGTTGTCACCAGAACTTTTTGAAAAAGCACTCTCAGCTTCCATAAAAGCAGCTGCAGCGGGAGCTAGTGCTTTAATTGCAGTTCTTGACACATCTGATGAAGAACTTCATATTTCTTCAAAAGCAGACGGCTCCCTTGTCTCTGACGCAGATTACGCTTCTGAAAGAAAAATTACTGAAATACTTTATCCTCTAGGAATTCCAATGCTCACTGAGGAAAGCAACATACCTCCTTATGAGGAAAGAAAAGATTGGAAGAACTTTTTCTTGATAGACCCACTTGATGGAACAGAATCTTTCCTTAGCAATAGGTCAGGCTTTGCTGTTAACATAGCTCTTTGCGACGAAACAGGTCCTATAATAGGGATAGTTGCTGATCCTATAGAAAATGTGATTTACATCGGAGCAATGGGGCATGAATTTTCGTCAACAAAAATAGATGGATTAAATCCTATTCCTATTAAACCTCAAGCTATCCAAAAACCTTATCGACTTGTTACGTCTTGGGTAGAAAAAGCCTCAATTGAGGAATTATTGCCTCCTGGAATAGATCCTAGTGATGTAGTTTCAAGACCCGTAAGCGGAGCTCTTAAGTTTTGTAAGATAGCCCTTGGAGAAGCTGAAATTCATGCAAGAACAGGGTCTTACATGGAGTGGGATTGTGCAGCAGGTGATGCCATTTTAAGATCTGTTGGAGTTGATGTTTTCGACAGAAACACAAATAAAAGACTCAAGTATAATTCTAAAGACCTCAGAGTTAACGGACTTTACACATCTATAATTTAGGCGTCCTCATCTATAAGGCCCCTCCTCAAACCCAGAGTACATCTCAAGGTAATTTAAATATCTCTCCTCAGAAACATCTCCCAACTCGACTGCCTTTCGAACAGCGCATCCTGGTTCTCCAGTATGTACACAATTGTTAAATTTACAAGAGTGAAGAATTTCGAAGAACTCTGGAAATTGATGGTTTAACGTTTCTTTCTCAAGAGTAACTAAGCCAAAACCTTTTATACCAGGCGTATCAATAATAAACCCGCCTCCAGGAACAGAAAACATTTCGGCAAATGTTGTCGTATGTCTCCCTTTTGAATGAGATTCAGAAACATTTGCTGTCTTTAAATCTAAACCCGGAATCAACTCGTTAATTATCGTACTCTTTCCTACCCCACTATGACCAGATAGTAACGAAATTCCATTTTTTAGTGCTAATTTAAAATCTTGAATACCTCGACCATCTTTAGCAGAAACTCTCATTATATCGTAGCCGATTTTTGAATAGATAGATTCTAACTCCATTTGGCGTGAGAGAGAATCATCATCGTCAGAAAGAAGGTCGAACTTATTAAAAACTATGGTCGTGGGAATGCCATAAGCCTCCGCTGTAACTAAAAATCTATCGATAAAACCCGAACTAGTTCTAGGTGAAGCAATAGTCACAATTAAGAATGCCCTGTCTAAATTAGAGGCAACTATATGACTCTCCTTAGATAAATTTACCGATTTCCTAACTATACAATTGCGCCTTTTCCCTATACTATCAATACTCCCAGTCCCATCTTCACCTCGTATAAACTCGACGGAATCACCTACAGCAATAGGGTTAGTTGATCGTATCCCCTGTAATCTAAACTTACCTTTAATACGGCACTGAATTGTTGAACCAGACTCATCCTGCACATCGTACCAAGAGCCTGTAGATCTAAATACAACTCCCTTCTCAGATTGCTTATCGGTGCTCAAGTTGTTAACTCCTTAAAAGCTGCTTCTAAACCACCTTTTCGAGCTATAAAGACAGATGTCTCTTCATCTGCTACAATCTCACCCTTACTGATAAGAACTACTCTATCACACATAGCCTCAACTTCTTGCATCACGTGTGTTGAAAGCATTACAGTCCGTTTCTCACCTATGCTTTTTATTAATGCTCTAATCTCGACGAGTTGGTTGGGGTCCAGTCCCGAAGTAGGTTCGTCTAGAATTAGAACTTCAGGCTCATGAATTATCGCTGCTGCAATACCTACTCTTTGGCGATATCCTTTTGAAAGTTGTCCTATTTTCTTACTTGCCTCGGGAATAAGGCCTACGTCTTTCATTACTTGGTTTACACGACCTATTACATCCTTTAATCCATAAAGACCTCCAACAAATCTAAGGTACTCGCGGATAAACATTTCATCCGGCAATGGATTGTGCTCCGGCAGATACCCTATTCTCTTTTTCGTTTCAAGAGGACTTGTATCCACATCGTACCCGTAAACTTCAATATGACCTGACGTGGGTGGAATGTATCCGGTAATTAATCGCATTAAAGTTGACTTTCCAGCCCCGTTTGGTCCCAAAAGTCCCAAAACTTGACCCGAAGGTATTTCCAAACTAACATCATTTAATGCAGCTTGTCCATCAAAAACCTTGGTTGCGTGTTTTACCGATATTGACATAGTTTACATCATGCCACCCATACCACCTGGCATAGCAGGAGGTGCTCCTGCACTACCCTCTTCTTCTACATCAGATATAACACACTCAGTAGTGAGCATCATTCCAGAAATTGAAACTGCATTCTCAAGAGCTACTCTAGCTACTTTAGTTGGGTCTATGACACCTGCTTTAAAGAGATTTTCATAAACTTCTGTTCTAGCATTGTATCCAAAGTCCTTCTTTCCTTCACGAACTGCGTTAACTACTACAGCGCCTTCCCCTCCTGCATTAGAAACGATTTGGCGTAGAGGTTCTTCTAGAGCTCTGATTACTATCTTAATTCCTGTTGTCTCATCGTCATTCTCACCTTCCATTGAAGAAATTGTAGAAGCTGCACGAATATATGCTGTACCTCCTCCTGTAACTATTCCTTCCTCAACAGCAGCACGAGTTGCGTGAAGCGCATCGTCAACCCTATCCTTCTTTTCCTTCATCTCCACCTCAGTTGCAGCACCTACGTAAAGAACTGCTACTCCTCCTGCAAGCTTAGCTAGACGCTCTTGAAGTTTCTCTTTATCGTAGTCAGAAGTTGTAGTTTCAATTTGAGCTTTTATTTGGCCTATTCTAGACTCAATATTTGCTTTATCTCCTGCACCATTAACTACAGTAGTGTTATCCTTGTCAATAGTGATTTTCTCAGCTGTTCCTAAATCTTCTGCAGAAGCATTTTCAAGCTTTAGTCCAGTTTCCTCAGAAATCACACTTCCGCCTGTTAGCGTTGCAATATCCTGAAGCATTGCCTTTCTCCTATCACCAAACCCTGGAGCTTTCACCGCGGCGATTTTTAATGATCCCCTTATTTTGTTTACCACTAAAGTCGCTAATGCTTCTCCATCAACATCTTCTGCGATGATGAGTAAAGGACGTCCCGATTGAGCTGTTTGTTCTAAAACGGGAAGAAGGTCTTTCATATTAGAAATCTTCTTATCGTGTATTAGAATGAATGGATTATCGAGTTCGACCTCCATCTTCTCAGGGTTAGTTACGAAATATGGGCTTAAATATCCTCTATCGAACTGCATACCCTCCACAGTGGTGACCGTAGTATCCATACCCTTCGCTTCTTCAACAGTAATTACACCTTCGTTCCCTACTGTTTTCATCGCCTGCGCGATTAACGAACCTATTGTTTTATCGTTATTAGCTGAAATAGTAGCAACCTGCTCGATTTTCGAATTATCATTGCCTACTTCCTGACTCATTTTCTTTAACTCTGCAACAATAGCAGCTGAAGCTTTATCCATACCTCTTTTGAGATCCATAGGATTAGCACCAGAGGCGACATTGCGCATACCTTCATTGATAAGAGCTTGAGCGAGAACTGTTGCTGTTGTAGTCCCATCACCAGCTACATCGTTAGTTTTAGATGCAACTTCCTTTACCATTTGGGCTCCCATATTCTCAATAGGGTCCTTCAGTTCAATCTCCTTTGCAACAGTGACTCCATCCTTAGTGACGCTAGGTGCACCAAATTTTCTATCAATAACCACATTCCTACCTTTAGGACCTAGAGTTACTTTAACTGCATTTGCAAGAGCATCTACACCGGCTTTGAGCCCTTCTTGAGCTGCTCTGTTGAATCTAATGTCTTTAGCCATTTTCTATATTTTATATAATTGCAAGAATATCCGACTCACGCATAATCATGTAATCTCCTCCTTCAAATTGAAGATCTGTTCCAGAATATTTTCCATATAATACCGTGTCACCAACTTTAACTGTTGTAGGCTCATCTGGTTTCCCAGGACCTACAGCAATCACCTTTCCACGTTGTGGCTTTTCTTGTGCGGTGTCTGGTATGATAATACCGCTAGCGGTAGTTTCTTCAGCAGCAGCAGGTTCAACAAGAACTCGGTCTGCAAGTGGGCGAATGTTAACTGACATGTGTAGTTTTTAAATCTAATTTAAGTTCTTTAAGTCTATAATTATGCCAAACCTGTATAGCACGACAAATTGTCAATCGCAGAAATATGCGAGTGCAATTTATACTAGCATTGGTTGTAAAGTACCTACTCAGGAGCTTCTTCCGTAGAAGTAGCATCTGTAGCTGAAGAGCCAACTGCTGGAGTTGAAGCTGGAGCAGTAGTTGTAGGCAAAAAGCTCTCATCTATACCTACGTTCGCCTCTCTATTACCGTTGTAAATCCCCGCAAACATGCAAGAGACGAAAAGCGCTACCACAAGGTACCAAGTGCTTTTTTCTAAAAAGTCCGTAGTTCTCTGAACGCCTCCCATAGAGGCTCCTCCAGTAAAACCAGCCGCAAGGCCGCCTCCTTTAGGGTTTTGGACTAGAATAACTGCTCCCAACAGGAAGCAAATGATCAAAATAATTACAGTAAGGAAAGTTCCCATGGTAGTACTCTTAGTTGTTGCTTAATTTTTTAAGCTGAGATGCAAAATAAACACTTTTTTCAGGGTATTTCAAGGCGAGCATCTTGAAAGCCTTCCTAGCACGTCCTAATTGACCCTGTTGAGCGTACAATTTGGCCATAGTTTCTGTCACTAAACTAGGGTCATCTGCCAAGCTCGCTTTCGCCCATTCTTCGACTGGAGTTTTAAGCTCTCTTAATGCTCCAATCGATGGATTACTTTTGTTAATGAACGCGTCAATAATTGCCGAAGACCCTTGAATAACTTGACTATTTAAATGTCCGGCTTCACCGAAATCAATTTCCGCCGCCCTCTTTTCAAGCCACTTTCCGAAGAGCGAATTAGCTTCTCCCAGCCCTTTTATTTCGGTGAGTTCAGCGTCTATTTCACTGTCTTTTTCTGACGGTATTTCAGACGGTATTTCYTGTGAAATATTTTTTGAAAGTTTTTTTTCTTTACCCCTCTCAAACTCGTTTTTTTCGTCTTTTTTCGTCTTTTCTTCACTTCCCCAACCCTCCATTTCCTCTCTTAAAGAGGATGAGATAGCTTCAATCACCGCTTCTCGAGCTAGAGGGATTTCATTCTCCTCATCCGAAATTGGGTCAATCTTTAAAAAATTATCGTTTGAGTGCCAAACCAGATCCACCATGTCCTCCATCTCCTCTTCACTTACATCATCCGCTTCCTCTATTATTTCATGAATCTTCCTCGCTTCATTTCTAAATGACTCACCAAACATAAGTTCAAAAAGAGCTTTCTTTGAGGTACAGTGAGCTGCGGCAGCTAGTAAATCCTTACGTTGGTCTAAATGACCGGCATCCTTAGACGCTTTAGCTAACAACATCCTAAAAGGCCCACTATAAGGATGGCTAGACACCAAATCTACAAGTTCTTGACGAACATCGGCAAGATTGTCATTTTTTCGATCTAGTAGATTGTTTAGCTTTTCTATATTCATCTCTACTTAAGTTACCAATTTCCAAGACTCGCGTTAAAAACATCTTGAGAAAGTAGCTCTGCGACTTCTGCAACAATCAAATCTTCCATAGAAAACACATCCGTACTACTTGGCAAGTCAACAAACCTTGAGAATTTCCTTTGGAAGCTTAACTTATCATCGAGAGTATTAGTGTATGAAATATCTACAGTAATCGTAATTCTGTTAGCTCCTGCAACTTCATCACCCTGAACGTTGATAGGTTGAACCGTCCACCCAACGATTTTTCCTGAAAACTGTAATTCACCATCTCCTTTTCCTACCAATTTCAAAACCGATTGTCTTTGAACACGGTCAATTAATGCCTCTGTAAAGTTAAGGGCAGATGTAGCCGAAACCAAAGGGTGAATCGCTTCGAATTTAGATACGCTAAATGTAGTCGCTCCTGAAGTAGCTGCACCGTAAGGCGAGTAAACTCCACAATTTACAAGTAGAAAAAGGCTTAATATCTGTATAGTCTTAATCATTTCAAATCGTACTCTTTAATCTTTCGATATAATGTACGTTCAGAGATTCCTAACTCTTCCGCAGCGTCCTTTCGTCTGTTACTATGCTTTTCTAATGCCCTCTTAATTAAATCTCTTTCTGAATCTATTAATGAGAGACTTTGTTCTACCTCTTCTGCTTCGTGAACTATAGATGTATGATTCTCCGAGATCGAGTTGTTTTTAAGTACAATCGGGAAGTTTGAAGTGCCTTCCTTTAAACTATCAGAACTCGATTTATTTGAAGAAATCGGATTCTCAAAAACACGTTTTACAAGATCCTCATTTTCTCCACTAATTGTCCCACCATTATTAATCATTTCCAAAACAAGTGACTTAAGATCGTTCAAATCGCCCTTCATTTCGAATAAAACCTTGTATAACATTTCCCTTTCATTCCTCCCTGAGTCAGTATCTTCAAATCCATCACTTCCTTTATTTACTTTAACCGGAAGTCTTGATCTGTGAGTTTCTGGAAGATATCCTAAAAGGGTATCAGAATTCAAACGTCTGTCAGTTTCAAGGACTGACATTTGTTCTGTTATGTGTTTTAATTGCCTAATATTTCCAGGCCAAGGGTAGTGCTCAAGCAACTCTATCGCATCAGGAGTAAGAGATAAAGGCGGCATTCTGTGAAGTTCACTGAAATCTGTAGTGAACTTTCTGAATAAGATATGGATATCATGTGCCCTATCTCGAAGAGGAGGCATTTGTATGGGAACTTGATTAAGACGATAGTATAAGTCTTCTCTAAACTTCCCCTTTGCAAAAGCTTCATCAAAATCAACATTCGTTGCTGCTACTACCCTAACATCCGTTTTCAAAGTTGTTGAAGACCCCACTTTCATGAATTCTCCTGTCTCTAACACTCTCAGTAATCTAACTTGAGTAGTCACGGGTAGTTCGGCAACTTCGTCTAAAAATATCGTTCCTCCATCAGCTTCTTCAAAATATCCTTTACGAGAATCTACAGCCCCAGTAAATGCACCTTTAACGTGTCCGAAAAGCTCTGAATCTATCGTTCCTTCAGGTATCGCACCACAATTTACAGCTACATATTTACCGTGTTTACGCTTACTAAACTGGTGCACAATTTTAGGCATAACCTCCTTTCCTGTTCCACTTTCACCTAGAATTAGTACAGAAAGATTCGTAGGAGCAACTTGAGCCGCAATTGTTATTGCTCTATCAAGCGAAGGACTAGTTCCTATTACTCCAAATCTTTGTTTTACTGAGGCTACATTCATATCTTATTTAAGCATCTGCTTTATCTGTAGTTACCTCTCCGATAAGAGTAACAGTAGTACATTTAAGTGCACGCACATTTACGTAATCACATGGTTTTAAATCTCCTTTATCGAACACTATTACAGTATTATGAGTAGTTCGTCCAAAAAATTTATCTTCACTCTTTTTACTCACTCCCTCGACTAAAACTCTGTAAACTTTACCCACCATTTTCTGAGTGAGCTCTGAAGCGTACCGACGTTGGTGCAGTATGACTTCAGATAACCGTGCCCCTTTAACCTCTTCTGGAACATCATCTTTATACTTTCTTTCTGCCAAAGTTTTAGGTCTTTCACTGTACTTAAAATTGTAAGCCATAATAAACCCAACTTCCTTCAACAATGTCATCGTTTCCTGATGTTCTTCTTCTGTCTCACCACAAAACCCTGTAATTATATCTGTCGACAATTCACAACCAGGTAAAATTTGTTTAATCGCAGCAATCCTTCCTAAATACCATTCACGTGTATATCCCCTATTCATCCTTTTGAGCATAGAGCTAGAACCAGACTGGACTGGGAGATGAATGTATTTACACAGGTTTTCGTGCCTTGACATAGCATGAAGTACCTCGTCTGTCATGTCCTTAGGATGACTCGTTGAAAATCTCACCCTTAACTCAGGATTAACCTCGGCTACCATTTCAAGTAATTCTGCAAAACGAACAACTGGCTGAGAAGGATCCTTTACATTTCCTTTTATATCTAAATTCCATTTATAAGAATCCACGTTTTGGCCTAAAAGAGTCACCTCACGGTAGCCCCTATTGAACAAATCCAAGGATTCAGAAACTATACTTTGAGGATCCCTACTCCTCTCACGCCCCCTAGTAAAAGGAACAACGCAAAACGAGCACATATTATCGCAACCTCGCATAATACTTACAAATGCAGTAACCCCTGCTGAATCAAGTCTTACAGGGCTAATTTCAGCATAAGTCTCCTCTCTGGAAAGGAGGACATTTACAGCCTTCTGACCACCGTTAACCTTTTTCACCAAAGAAGGCAAATCTCTATATGCGTCAGGACCTACAACAAGATCCACGAGCTGCTCCTGTTCTAATAAATTCTCCTTTAACCTCTCTGCCATGCATCCAAGCATACCTACGACAAGATCGCGATTTTTTCGCTTGTAGCGTTTAAATCCTTTAAGACGGTTACGAACTCTCTCCTCAGCTTTTTCTCTGATTGAGCATGTATTAATTAAGATCAAATCTGCCTCTGTTTCGTCCTTTGTCGTTGAATAACCCGCATCGCTCATTATTGAAGCAATGATTTCAGAGTCGCTAAAATTCATAGCACATCCATAACTTTCAAGAAACAACTTCTTCGACTTTACCCCAACCTCACTATGATTAAGGACTGTTGACTCAATTTGAATTGCTTCACCTTGTCGTGCCTCATCAATATTTCTATCTCCTTCTCTCATAAAATTATTTTGTGCAAATATACTAGCACAATCAGTAGGTGACAAATTGTCACCCCTAAAGGGGTATCATACTTTTATAAAAACTAATTGCAAAATAAATACCTATATGTAGTGTGTTTTTATTTTCTTTGCCACCGAAAAACAACACTCATGTCGAAGAATCTAGTCATAGTCGAGTCACCTGCTAAGGCAAAAACCATTGAAGGTTACTTAGGAAAAGACTTTGTCGTGAAGTCCAGTTTTGGTCATATCAGAGACCTCTCTAAAGGCAATAAAGCAATAGACATAGAGAATAATTTCACCCCCAACTACGAAATTAGCGACGATAAGAAGAAGGTAATCGCTGATTTAAAGAAAGCGATGAAGGGTACAGAAATGGTTTGGCTAGCGACTGATGAGGATCGCGAAGGAGAGGCTATTTCTTGGCACTTAGTTGAAGCTCTCGGACTTAAACCTGAGAATACAAAGCGCATTGTTTTTCATGAAATTACAAAACCTGCAATTCTTAAGGCTATTGAAAATCCTAGAACTGTGGACACTAACCTGGTTAATGCTCAACAAGCTAGAAGAATACTTGATAGGCTTGTCGGATTTGAACTCAGTCCTGTACTATGGAAAAAGGTTAAGCCTAGCCTTAGTGCTGGAAGAGTTCAAAGTGTCGGAGTTCGAATTATTGTAGATAGAGAGAGAGAAATAGATGCCCATGTGGCTTCTTCTAAATTTAGAGTTGTAGGGGAATTCAAAACCTCACAGGGAAAACATCTAAAAGCCGAGTGTAAATCTAGGTTCAAAACAGAAGAAGAAGCTAATGATTTTTTGAGTGCATGCAAAGGGAGTTCACATTCAATAAAATCACTCGAAACAAAACCCGCAAAGAAAAAACCTACCGCTCCATTTACAACGTCTACTCTTCAACAAGAGGCGTCTAGAAAGCTTGGCTTTTCTGTATCTAGAACGATGAGTGTTGCGCAAAAGCTTTATGAAGCTGGTCGTATCACTTATATGAGGACTGACTCTGTTACCTTGAGCGATTTAGCACTTGACGGTGCTGCTACAGCTATTAGTTTGGCTTATGGAGATGAGTTTTGTGAGAGAAGAACGTTTGCAAACAAATCGAAAGGAGCTCAAGAAGCTCACGAGGCGATTCGTCCAACAGATTTTTCTGTTAGTTCTCACAGCGGAAAGGTTGAAGAAGAGAAGCTATACGCTCTAATCTGGAAACGCGCAATAGCTTCACAAATGTCTGATGCAAGACTTGAAAAAACTACTGTAACCATTGATGTTAGTGGTAGCGAAGAAGTCTTTATTGCACGTGGAGAGGTTATCACTTTTGAAGGATTTCTCAAAGTTTACCTCGAAGGAACTGATGACGAGCATGATGAAGATGCAAAAGGACTACTTCCAGCTATGTTCAATGGCGAGACTATGGTAAGCGAGTTGATTACAGCAACTCAAAAATTCACTAATCACCCACCTAGATATACAGAAGCAAGTTTGGTCAAGAGACTTGAGGAACTAGGAATTGGAAGACCATCAACTTATGCTTCAACAATAAGTGTTATCCAAAGACGAGGATACGTGGAGATGCCTGAAAGAGAAGGCACACTAAGAAACTATAGAGTTCTAAAACTTGAGGGTGATAACCTCTCATCAAGTACTAACACTGAAAACACCGGAGCAGAGCGAAACAAACTTGCCCCTACAGATATTGGAATAGTCGTAAACGACTTTCTAATAAAGCACTTTGGATCAATTGTAGATTATAATTTTACTGCTGACGTTGAAGAACAATTCGATATTATCGCTGAGGGTAAAAAGAATTGGCAAGACATGATCAAGGACTTTTATGCGCCATTTAAAAAGCAAGTAGAAGATACTCTTGAAAATGCTGAGCGTGCTTCTGGAGAGCGTATCTTAGGTACTGACCCTAATACTGGCAAGCAAGTTTTGGTACGTATCGGAAGATTCGGACCTATGGCTCAATTAGGTAAGGCTGATGATGATGATAAGAAGTTCTCTTCTCTTAGAAAAGGCCAAACCCTAGAGTCTATCACACTTGACGAAGCACTTCTTCTATTCAAACTCCCTCGTAAGCTAGGCGAATACGAAGGTAAAGTTGTTTCTACATCAATAGGACGATTCGGACCCTATGTAGTTCACAACAGTAAATTCGTTTCAATAAAGAAAGATTCCGGAGACGATCCTTATACGCTAGAACTTCCTAGAGCAATAGAACTTATAAAAGAAAAAATCGCTGCTGACGCTGCTGCTCTTTTAAAAGTTTTCGAAGAAGATGAAACCGTGCGTATCATCAATGGACGCTGGGGACCTTTTATTAAAGCCGGAAAGAAAAACGTTAAAATACCTAAGGGGGAAGATTACGAAAAGATTGATTGGGCTAGGGCTCAAGAGCTTATTATCGAACATGACAATAAGCCTCAAAAAAAGAAAAGAGCCCCTAGGGCGAAGAAATAAAAGTTAGGTAATAACAATTCAGTGTGAACTGATAGTATGTCCTTGAGGTAATTTGAGTTACAAGTGTAACTAAACTTGTGCTGAATTGCTATTATTGCATAAAGTCGCAACGACCTAGAACCATGAGCCAAGGAATATTTGAACTCTTTCAGCCGGTTAACCAACCGGTTTTCAGTAATGCAGAAGGGACTTCCCGCATTGCCGACAGAATCGATATACACAGATTTGACTACCAACCTTCAATAGAAGGATGTAGAGTGGCAATATTTGGTGTAAATGATGGGCGGAATAGTGGTGATAATGAGGGGTGTTCGGCAGCGCCTGATGCTATTCGTTCTTGGCTTTATAAGTTAACACCACCTTCGAGATGGGCTCCTGTGATAGATTTGGGTGACATTAGACAGGGCTATGAAGATTCAGATACTGACAATGCCGTTCAGACAGTCGTTTCTGAACTAGTACAAATGGGGGTCATTCCAATTATGATTGGAGGTGGGCAAGACTTAACATACTCAATGTACGCTGCATTAGAATCTGTAGGTCGCCCTATGAATGTGGTCAGTATAGATTCTAGGCTTGATTTCGGAGGAGACCCCGATGTTTTAACGTCACGTAATTTCATGAATAGAATCGTACTTCATGAACCGAACTTTCTTTTCGACTATACTAATGTAGGACACCAAGGCTATTTGTCAGACCCTGACACTTTAGAGCTTCTTGAACGTTTGCAGTTCGAATCCATAAGACTAGGAACAGTACATTCGAACCCGAAACTTTTAGAACCAGTTTTTAGAAATGCTGATCTAATCTCTATTGATGCTTCTTCGATTAGAGCATCAGACCATCCCGCTTCTACACATGCAGGCCCTAATGGACTATCGTCATCTCAAATATGTCAACTAGCTCGTTACGCCGGGCTTAGTGATAGAATGATGGCTCTCGGTATCTTTGAGCACAATCCAGACCTTGATGACAGGGGGCGTGGTGGACATTTGGCAGCACAGGTTGTTTGGCACATGCTTGATGGAATCTTTAACCAAACCGGAGATTATCCTAAGTGCAGTTCCGAAGAATACACCAAGTATGTTGTCGACTTACCTGGAAAAGATCACGAAGTAGCATTCTATAAATCTTCTAGAAGCGATAGATGGTGGATGGATGTTCCTATTCCATCAACTAAGAAAAATATTAAGGACCATCACCACCTAGTTCCTTGTGCTTATGAAGACTATCAGGAGGCATCTGAAGGTCAATTACCTGACAAATGGTGGCGTACTTATCAAAAACTTACATGATGTTCTTCAATAATAAAGCCGGTGTTTTCACAAAATTTCTTATCTTGCCACTCTTGACGCAAGTCAAAACCTGTGAAAACCCTGAAAATCAACGAGTTAACATGATTCGTAGTTATTTATCTATGTTCGTTTTGGTTCTAACGACAGCTTCTTTAAGCGCTCAACAAGATCCACAGTTCACGCAGTGGTATATGGATCATGCAATGTCTAACATTGCAGCGGCCGGCCATTCTGACCTAACTCAGATTAACGGTTATTACCGTAATCAATGGGTGGGACTTGATCGTGCACCTGTAACTTCCTTACTTAATGCTAACGGACAACTAGGATTTATTCCTGGTGCTTTTGGCGTTCAATTTTATCAAGATGAGCTGGGCCTTGAAAGCAATACTATGATGAAACTTGGCTATGCTTATACCCTATCCCCATTTTCTGGAGGTACGACAATGAGCTTGGGTATGTCTGTCAGTTACTTCAGTAAGAAATTTGGGACTGATTGGATAGCAATTGATGATTGGACTCAGGATATCGCTATTCCTCAGGATAATTCTACATCATCTGCAGTAGATGTTGATTTAGGAATTTACATTGAAAAACCAAATTTATTTTATGCTGGATTGTCCATGACGCATTTGGCAGAAACCCAGCTCGCTCAAATGAGCATTACTCCTGCTAGACATTTCTATGCAATGGGTGGTTATAACTATGCAATAGATGGTGACTACTTAGTGCTTAGGACTAACCTACTAGCTAAGACTGATTTTAATGCTACTGCGATAGACTTTAATGTTAATGTCATCTATGACCAAATGGTTTGGGCGGGAGTTTCCTGGCGACCTGGTGATGCTATCTCTCCAATTGTAGGATTTCAATATCGTATGATTGAAAAAGATGCGACAAGTTATAAAGAGCAATTGTTCAGAGTAGGCTATTCATTCGATGCTACTACTTCTGAGTTGCAAACATATTCTTCTGGATCACATGAGTTTTTCCTTTCTTACTGTTTCAAGTTTGAATCGACTCCAATCCAAAACAGGTACGCTAATCCAAGATTCCTATAATAAAAGGAACCTTTAACACGTTTCTAGCGTACCCTACTAATAAACCTACAAGAAATACTCTATATGAATAAGTTCCTTCTGACCCTACTGACACCGGTACTGCTTGCTGGATGTTACATGGGACCCCAGGGTGAGCTCGTAGGGGTTCACCCCCGTGAGTACTGGGATCAAGCTAATCCTTATGGCATGAATTACATCCACTTCGGATCATTCACCATGGGACCAAGTGATCAAGATGTGCCATATGCTTTAAACACGAGAGCAAAGACTGTTACCGTGCCTGCATTCTATATGGATATACATGAAATATCTAATAATGAGTATCGTCAGTTCGTAACTTATGTCCGTGACTCATTATTTTTAAACACCCTAGCTGAAAACGATGATGACCGTTACTTCTATGCTGAAAATGACAAAGGACAAGAATTAGATCGTTTCATAGATAAAGGATATGTCCTCAATTGGGAAGAGCCTATCGCTTGGGACGACGAAGATGTTTTTGATTTGCTTTATGATCAATACTTCCTACAAGGGTCTGACCGTTTTTACAATCGTAAGGAAATAGATACTCGTAGATTGAATTACAGATATTATTGGTTCAACTTAGCGAAAGCAGCTAGTAAAGATGGAAGAGATGAGGAGTACGGAGAGGTTAATGAACTTAACCAATTACACTCTGTTCGTCGTTATTCTGACAGATCTCAATTTGTAGTAGAAGAGACAATAAATGTATATCCAGACACACTTGTTTGGATTCACGATTATGCTTATTCATACAACGAACCACTTGCTGAAAATTACTTTTGGCACCCAGCATACGATGACTATCCTGTAGTAGGTGTTACTTGGGGACAAGCTGTAGCATTTAATGCATGGCGTACTCAAATAATGAACGAGTGGAAACAAAAGGAAGGTCAGACATATATTCAAAAGTTTAGACTTCCTTCGGAGGCTGAATGGGAATATGCTGCACGTGGAGGTCGTAATCTTGCCCCTTACCCATGGGGTGGGCCTTACATTCGTAACGAACAAGGTTGTGTACTCGCTAACTTTAAACCTATGCGCGGTGACTACGTAGAGGACGCTAATGCATATACAGCACCTGTAGAATCTTATAGTCCAAACGATTACGGTCTTTTCAACATGGCTGGAAACGTTGCCGAATGGACGAACACTGCTTTTGACGAGACTGTTTATGACTTTTCATTCGATTTGGCTCCTGATTATGTTTATCATGCTAAAGTAGATGATCCTCCAGCATTACACAGGAAAGTCACTAGGGGTGGCTCTTGGAAAGATATAGGCTACTACTGCCAAACCGGAACTAGATCATTTGAATATAGCGATACTGCAAAGGCCTTTATCGGGTTCCGATCTGTAATGTCTTATTTAGGACGAGGAAAGTCGGGACCTAAAGAAGAGTGGAACTAATAAAGTACCGCTAACTAAAAAATAACAAGAAAATACCTAAACGAGTTTATGAGAAAATCTCATAACAATAAATTGAAACTAACATAATTTAGAATATGAAACCAGGAAGTAAAAGTTGGAAAAATCTAATGGCTAAGCTCTACGGAATTGGAGCGTCAGTAGTAATTATCGGGGCGTTATTTAAAATCCAACACTGGGAGTATGCTTCAGAAATGTTGATAGCTGGGCTAGGAACTGAAGCTTTAATTTTCTTTTTCTCAGCTTTTGAACCATTACCTCATTCGGATCCAGATTGGTCGTTGGTATACCCAGAATTAGCTACAGGTGAAAAATCTAAAACTGCAGTTGCAGAGCTTGATTCATTGCTTGCAGATGCTAATATTGATGAAGAACTTCTGAAGAATCTAGGTGATGGAATGCGTAATCTAGGTGATCAAGCTTCTAAAATGAGTAGTATGGCTGATGCAGCTGGTGCAACTCAAGAATTTAGCGATTCACTAGTTAAGGCTTCAAACCGTGTTAATGAAATGGCTGACACTTATGAAGGTGTGTCTTCCTCGTTAACTGGTCTTGTAGGTTCTAAAGAAGCGGGGAATTCTGCTGGAGAAAACCTCGAGCGCATGAACTCAAACTTAACCTCATTGAATACTATGTATGAAATGCAATTAAGTCAATTACAAGAGAATAAAGAGCTATATGCTGGAATGGGTGAGTTAGTTAAAACTCTAAATGACAGTGTTGAAGATACAAAAGCTTACAAGGAGCACATTGCTGCTTTAGCACAAAATCTTGCGTCTCTTAATACGGTTTATGGTAACATGCTTAACGCCATGGGCGGAAACAAAGGTTGATTTTACAACCGAATAAACGCTAAACCATGTCAGGAGGAAAAGAAACACCACGGCAGAAGATGATAGGGATGATGTATCTCGTCCTTACAGCACTTCTAGCCCTAAATATTTCTAAGGAGGTTCTAAATGGTTTCGTGAAAGTTGAAAATAGTCTTCGCACTACGCAAGAGACATTAGCAGCTAAAATTCACGATACATACACAGCCCTAGAATTAAAATATAACAGTAATCAGGAAAAGGTTGGACCTTTTTATGACGAAGCTCAAGTTATTGTACGAAAAGCCGATAATCTTGTTAAGTATATTACAGAACTTAAAGCTAGATGCTTATCTGTTTCTGAAGGCGACTTCCTTGAACAGGAAGCTGTAAATTTTTCTAAGTATTTTGGAGTTAATGAAAACGGAAAAGACACCACATTAAACTTAAAATACATTGTAAAGAAGGATGAGTTTCAGTCACTAACATCTTATATGATGGGATCTGAGCCTCAGAGACCTAAGGAAGGGGAATGGACTGCTCATGGATTAAAGCTTGCAATTGTTGCTTATAGAGATTACCTAACTAGCATGAGTGTTACTGATAACTTAGGTAATAAAAGAACACTACCCGCAAGTACTATTAAGTCATTAATGGAGCGTTTCTCTTTTGAAGACGAGCTAGAAGATGGAAGGCATGTACTATGGGAAGCTGCTAATTTCTACGATGTTCCGTTGGCTGCTGTTATGCCACTTATGTCAAAGATGATTATTGATATACAAGATGCTGAGGAGGATGCTATTGGTTGGTTACTTGGAGGAATTGAGGCGAAAAGTCTTAAGTTCTCAGAGGTAATGCCATTATCAATTCCTCAGTCTAACTATATTCTCAGAGGCGACACATTAAGAGCTGATATTTTCTTAGCTGCTTTCGATAGAACTAGAATACCTGAAGTATATGTTGACCCAAATAAATGGGACGGAAAAGACTCTACTGTCTTAGATTACGAAGGTCTAGGACTAGAGCCGTTAGCTGTTAATGATATGGGGCAAGGCTTAATGGCAAAATCTACTAAAGGGATGAATCTAGGGCAGTATCAATACAAGGGAGTTATTAGGTATCAAGGCCCTGAAGGTGATATGCAAATGCAACCTTTCTTTACACCTATATACACTATTGCTGAAGCGGCCCTTGTAGTTTCACCTACAAAAATGAATGTCTTTTATCGAGGTGTACCTAACCCTGTAGAGGTAAGTGTACCTGGTGTTTCTAATGATAAACTACAAGTTTCTATTTCTGGAGGTCATAAAATTAAAAAGCAATCTGATGGGACCTATATCGTTGAGCCAGCTAAGTCTACTTCAGTTAAAGAAGCCGTAATTAGTGTTAAAGGTGAGATGCCAGATGGTTCTATTACAAACCTTGGAACATCTAACTTCAGGGTAAAAAGAATTCCAGATCCAGTTCCTTTTTGGGCTGGTAAGAGACCTTCTGACAGAACTATTACTAAGAACGAAGTTATTTCTTTCGCTCCTTTAGCAGCCAAAATGGACAACTTTGATTTTGACGTACAGGTTAGAGTTAAAGGGTTTACAATCAGGGTTAGTAAAGACGGAACCTTTAAGGAACTTAAGGCAACTAACAATAGACTTACTGCAGATATGAAGGCACTACTTGAAAGAGTTCGTAGAGGTAACACAATTTACTTTGAGGATATTTCAGTTCAAATGCCTGACGGAACACAGAGGATTCTTGCTCCTATGAAATTGAAAATCACTAGCTAAAAGAAATAATCATGATTAATTTTTTCAAATTTACACTAGTTGCTGTATCAATCTTTGCATTTACTTTAGATGGCAATTCTCAAGTACAGAATGTTCTAGATGGAGCATATGTAAAGGAGACAAACCTTACGAAGAGAGTCATACCATATCCTTACCTACGTGAGGCTGATGTTATGTATTTCCGTCGCATTTGGCAGGAAATGGATTTGAAGCAAAAAATTAATCATCCTTATTATTACCCTGTTGAACCTATTCAGGATAGAAAAAATCTATTTGATGTGATTCGTGATGGACTTCTTGTAGAGGGTTCTTTAGTAGCTTACAGCCCTGGTCCAACCGGTGAAGAAGATGAGTTTACACTTCCTCTCACAGCAGATAGTATAAGAAGCATATTAAATCCTGTGACCTATGTTGATGAATGGGACGATTTCGGTGATAAAATCGGAAGTAATGCAGTTAGAAACCCAATTGAATCTGAAAATATCACTCGTTATAGATTGAAGGAAGATTGGATTTGGGACAGGCAGCGTAGTGAAAGATATGTTAGAATTATAGGAATAGCTCCTATGATTGAGGGGTTTGATCGTGATGGAGAAAGTATTGGATACTCGCCTCTGTTTTGGTTATACTACCCAGAATGTCGTTATGTATTTGCAAATGCGGACGTATTTAACCTATTTAACGATGCGCAACGTAGAACTTATGAGGATTTATTCCAAAAACGTTACTTTTCTAGCTACATAGTTAAAGCGTCAAATGTTTACGACAGACAAGTAATCGAATACAAAAGAGGTATGGATGCCCTTATTGAGTCTGAGAGAATTAAAGAAGAACTCTTTCTTTTAGAACACGATTTATGGCATTACTGATTTATTCTTTTTTATAACAAACTTAAACGGGAGGCTCTATGGCTTCCCGTTTTTTATTTACGACCTTTGCGGCCGCATGCTAACAGTTACACAACTTGGGGTACATTTCGGTGATAGAACCCTATTCGAAGGATTAAATTTATTTATCGGTAAACGAGATAGAATAGGTCTTGTAGGTAGAAATGGTGCCGGTAAGTCTACTTTAATGTACATTCTTGCAGGGATTAACAAACCATCTGAGGGAACTGTAAGTTATCCTAATGATTATCGGATAGGATATTTACCTCAAGAAATGGAGCACAACGAAAGTGCTAGCGTTTTTGATGAAGCTGCTAGTGCTTTTGCCGAGGTTAAAGATTTAGAAGATCGCATAGTTGAAATTACCGATGAAATTTCTACAAGGCTCGATTACGAGAGTGATGAGTATTCTTCACTCATTGATGAATTGACTGAGGCAAACCAAAGACTGGATATTATCGGAGCGGGAAGCGTTGAGGAGAAGATTCAACGAATATTGCAAGGTTTGGGATTCAAAGCTGAAGATCTTCATAGAAAGATGAGTGAATTTAGTGGGGGCTGGAAAATGAGAGTTGAGCTTGCTAAGCTTCTGCTCGTAAACCCTAACCTTCTACTTCTCGATGAGCCGACAAACCACCTCGATATCGAAAGTATCGAATGGCTAGAGGGATTTCTTAAAAGCTATCCTGGAGCTATTTTACTTATCTCGCACGATAGGATGTTCTTAGATACGTTAACCGAAAGGACTATTGAGATTAGCCCTTATCGATTGTATGACTTCAAAGCACCGTATTCGAAATACCAGGTTTGGCGAGAAGAGGAAAGAGAGAGGCAATTACAAGCTCAGAAAAACCAAAAAAAGTATATCGAGGAAACTCAAGTTCTGATTAATAAGTTCCGAGCGAAAAAGAATAAGGCTGCCTTCGCGCAATCTCTTATTAAGAAGCTAGATAAACTTGAGCGAGTTGAGGTTGATTCTGCCGATAATGCAAAGATTAAGTTTAGGTTCCCTCCTGCCCCTCGTACTGGAAAGGTGATTTTTGAATCGAAGGGATTAGAGAAGTCGTTTGGCACTCTCGATGTATTCTCGGCCTTAGATTTTATTATGGCGCGCCATGATAAGGTGGCGTTCGTGGGAAAAAACGGGGCTGGAAAGACTACTTTGACCCGTATTTTACTCGATTTGGAATCTTATAAAGGGGAATTATCGAAGGGGCATAATGTAGATATTGGGTATTATGCCCAAAACCAGGCTGAAGAACTAGATGGGAAGATTACCGTTCTAGAAACGTTAGAAGCGGAAGTAACTGTAGAAAGCAATGTGAATTTGAGGTCGATGTTGGGATCGTTCTTGTTTTCTGGGGAAGATGTCGATAAAAAAGTAAGCGTTCTAAGTGGAGGAGAGAAAGCGAGATTAGCACTTTGTAAGCTCTTATTACATCCGTACAATGTACTGATACTCGATGAGCCTACGAATCACCTTGATCTTAAGTCCAAATCAGTTTTAAAGGGAGCTTTACAAGCTTTTGATGGATCTTTAATCGTAGTGTCACACGATAGAGATTTCTTGAGCGGGCTTACGAATTTCGTTTACGAGGTAACTCCGTTTGGTCTAAAGCAATACATAGGAGATATTAAAACTTTCTTGCATGCAAAACACGCAGAAAGTATAGGTGCGTATGAAGCTTCTAAGACGGGCGAGAGGATGTTAAGTAAGGGGAAGAAAAGTGGTGGTGGTGGTAGTACAGGTGGAGACGCGAAGTCGAAAGACTCTTCAAATAAAGAGGATTACGAAAGTCGCAAAGCTAGAGAGAAGTTAATCCGAAAGTTGACTAAGAAAATATCTCGGTTAGAGAACTCTATTTCTGAAGCAGAAGTTAAGATGAAGTCGAAGAATGAAGAGATTGCAAATGCTGATCCTTCAGATAGAAAGGTGATGACTGATCTTTCATTCGAATATGAGGAAATTCAACAACAGCATGATGCGGCAGTTGCAGAATGGGAGAGTGCCATAATTGAGAAAGAAGAGCAAGAAAAAGAAAGCTGAAAACGCTTAGCTTACTTATAGCTTATTTAGCTATTCCTTCAAGGTAAACCTTCCACTTTTCAATTATCTCACTCATATCATTAGGAAGTTCTGATTCAAAAGAAACAGACTTGCCAGTGCCTGGATGTACAAATCCGAGTGTCTTTGCATGAAGAGCTTGTCTAGGTAAGATAGAAAAACAATTTCGTAAGAAAGAGTTATACTTCCCTCCTGGCGATCCTTTTACAGCCGAATTACCACCATATCTAGGATCACCAAATAACGGATGACCTATATATTGCATGTGAACGCGAATTTGGTGTGTTCGACCTGTTTCAAGCTTACATTCGATGAGGGTTACCGGACCCAATCTTTCAAGAACTCTGTAGTGTGTGACCGCATGCTTACCTTCTTCTCCACCTGGATAAACAGCTTGGACTGTTCGATTGCTCCTTGATCGCCCTACGTGACCTTCTACAGTTCCGTCTTTACTCACATCCCCCCAAACTAAGGCATGGTACCTTCTTTCAACTGTGCGTTCAAAGAATTGTTCACTTAACTCTGTAAGAGACCTCTCTGTCTTGCCTAGAACCATCAGGCCAGTTGTATCCTTATCTAACCTATGAACAAGACCAGGTCGAGGAGTAGGTGATCCTGGAACAGAAGGCAAGGATTGTAAGTGATGTAGAATCCCATTCACTAAAGTTCCTGTAAAATTCCCATGACCTGGATGTACTACAAGGTCAGTA
The DNA here is from genome assembly GCA_002746975.1 of Bacteroidota bacterium. Lineage (GTDB taxonomy): Bacteria > Bacteroidota > Bacteroidia > Flavobacteriales_D > Sanyastnellaceae > UBA974. The sequence goes on from NVXE01000001.1 coordinate 171,609, forward strand.
GGTTTATTTAATACAAGAACCGTGTCGTCCTCGTAAATGATATTTAAATCCATCTCTTCAGGGAGGAGTTCAAATTCAAATACTGGTTGAGGTAGTTCAACAGTTATGGTTTGGCCTGGACGAACTTTAAAATTCGACTTTACCGGCTCGCCATCTGCTCTGATGTAACCGGACTTTGCTGCCATTTGGAGCTTATTGCGACTGACGTTCGCAACTCTGCTCATTAAAAACTTATCGACTCTTAGAGCTTCCTGACCTGGATCTACAAAAATCTTATGATGTTCGAATAACTCCTCCGATTCGTCAACAATGTCAATATTTTCTTCTTTATCAGTCATCATTGAGGCATTATTACTAATCGTTTTCCTGAAATAAATTTATCTGTTGAATGACTAGAGCTTGATATCATACTAACCCAATAAACCCCACTTGGAAGTTCGTTTGTATCTATAGTCACTGTCCCTGGCTGGGAGATATTCCCCTGTTTGAGTTCACTTCCACTCATAGAAAAGAGCTTCCAACTTAGGGCTTCATACGCTTTAAATGACACTACACTTGCTGCTGGGTTAGGGTAAAGTTCCGAAGAAATAACTTGTGAGGTAGAAACCGATATCTCATTTAGATTTGTAAATGGATTTTCTTTTCCGGCTCTTAATACAGGATGAATCATTACAGAACCTGCTATTTCGGAGGCAGCCCAATTGCTTCCTGGACCTAGTTTATAATGTAGGTTTCCCGCATTTGCATTTGTGTTTTTGTCAAGCCCTATGTTCAACCTATCGACTTCTTGTTGAATAAACCCTACATGAATTACACCACTTACACTAACTGGATGGTCGTATGGATAATAAGCAAATTTATCGTACCCATCAGTGAAATATTGAGGTGAATGAAATAGATACATAGTGTCGATTTGTTCTCCTGGAACTCCTGCATCATCAGACCAAACTTTTAATACAAATGTTTCTTGCTCTGCATTATCATAAAATGGCGTGAAGTGAATCAATAAACCATCTAGTGTATCAGGAATTGCCAGTGGATAACGAACGGCTAACTGTCCCCCAGCTGCCTCTAGAGCATAAGCTTTCTCCGCAGAGCCGTCATCATAAGCGTAATAGTTATCGAAAACTTGTGTAAATCCTATACTATCGTTATCAAATACATATGTTTGGTTTGTGTAATATCCAACTTCCGCCTCCCATAACGATACTTTAAATTCCGCAGTAGAATCAGATAAAGCAGGATCAAATATTATTGATGCTTCGTTTCCTGAAGAGTTATATAAATCCGCCAAAAATTCTGTAGAAAAGGGGCCTTGTGTAACACTAACATTTTGAATAAACTGGTTTTCAAAAGCAATGGGCAAGGATTCACCTAGTTGTATGGAAATTCCAGTGTTTTCTTGATTATTAGGACCTGAACCGAAGTTATTACAAACAATAACAAGTGTGTCGTGCATATAAAACTCGGGATTATCTGAGTAATGAGTCCATGGCATAGATGAAAATGATCTCAAAAGCGAATAAGCTGGTTCTTGAAAGGCTAATTCCTCTAAAGGATTTCCTGTAATACCATTTTCAGATACAAAAACATAGTCTATATGCCATAGGTCAGCATTCCCCATTAGAGTGCCATAGTTTCTGAATCTAAATTGAAATGCATTATGAAGGTAAATTCCGTCAGAGATAGGTATCACAACTTGAGTGAATGTATCAACAGGAACACCTCCTACCTGATCCCATACTCTTGTCCAAATATCTCCTTCAGCTCCTATAGATTTAAACTCAACTATCAATGTGTCACTACCTTCATCTGGTGCATTTCCTAATCCTCCTCCCTCATGCCAAAAAGAAAGTGTCACCCCATCATCTACTGTCAATCCTCCCAATAAAATCTTTCTAGAAGTTAAAGTATCAGCCCATCCATGAGCATCAATACTGTTAAAGACATAAGGATATCCTCCCGAATCTAACCCATCAAGAGTAGCCACTCCTATGGTCGGTGGATTGATGGCAAAGGTATTCGTTCGTCTTACAGGACTGGAATCCCATCGAACTAGTTCAGGTCTGTCTAATCCCGATTCCTCATAAAAACTCGGCCATGCAAAATCATCCAAAAAAGGGAGTCCCATTGCTGGACTACCTCCTCTAACTTGAATATTTAAAGAAGGTAATGTCGAAGTATCGTCAATAGAAATATTTGGCATAAAAATCAAATCCCTTTCTACTTCTTGCGAAAGAACAGACGTAGAAAGTACTACAGCAAAAAGTAAAGTGACGAAATTTATTTTATGTATTTTAATCATCTATTTCTATTATTTACTATTCTTCAAGACCAAATCTACTGATGTTCCCGCTTTTACAAAACCCGAGGAAGAGGATGGATATTGGCGAACAATTCTTGCCATTAGTGTATCTTGAGCTGAAAAAACAGAATCACCATATTCAACGTAGCCAAGAGAAAGTGACGACTTGGCTAAAGCCACTGTAGCTTCTTTAAGTGTGAGTCCTGATAACCAAGGAATCATCACCTTAACGTTTGAAGACTTCCCCACAACAAGAGTTATCTTAGAATCACGTTGCCGCCTATCGTCGGGTGCAAGAGAAATCCCTCTTGACTCAACTCTCACAACTTTTCCTTCTAGGATTAAATTAGGCTCGAACTTTTCTTTAACTTTAAATCCCTTTGATTCAAGAATATTTAATGCCAAACGGGCATCTTGCCCCTCAAAAACTGCAATACGTTCGTCAGGAGGTGTTACGCGAAATGTAGTTAAATAGACTGGTCGCCCGCTTTTTACAGAACTCCCCGCAGGAGGAGATTGCTCTAAAATAGAACCTGGAACTGCTGAGGAGCTATAAACTGAGTCCAGGTGTATAGGGACTAGTTCTAACTCTTCAAGTACATTGAACGCTTCGTCCTTAGATAAAGAAGTCACGTCAGGAACTGAACATTCCGACCAAGGGCGGCTATTTATTTGAAGAAATAACATGCTTCCTCCGATTAGTACAATCCAAGTTATCCCTACAACCAAAACGGTTTTCAGGAAAGTTCTACTAAATACAAATCGGCGCAAACTCATTAATTTATCTTTTCAGTTTTTTTTGAGTTTAAAGATCTAAAGCCTCTTCAAATCCGTTATCGTAATATGCTCTAAGCTCAGAAGTAAATCCGAAATGCTGCTCGTCTATTTCTATTTTCCCTTTTGTAACGTGACCTAGGAGCACGGCACTGACTTTATTCTCGTCGCAGATGTCGAAAAAGTCGTCCTGATCTTGTTCAGACAAGGTGACAATTATTCTTCCCTGAGCTTCCCCGAAGAGGAATCCGTCAATACGTAGTTCGTCATCGGAAACGATATCGAAGCCTAGCATTTCCGGCATAGCCATTTCTAGGAGAGTCGTGAATAGACCTCCGTCGCTTACGTCGTGAGCGGCATTTACGAGTCGTTTATCGATTAAATCTCTGATACAAGCATGAAGTGCCACCTCGCTTTCCAGGTTGAACTTCGGAGCGGGCGAATTTTTCACCCCCACCATATTCGCTAAGTACTCAGACGAGTTTATACAGTCCGACATATCTCCGAGATGGAATATCAAGTCGCCTTTCTTCTTAAAATTCAAAGACATATGCTTATCACGGTCCTGAATAATCCCTACCATTCCGATAGTCGGAGTGGGAAATACTGCTTGGGCTGTGCCGTCGGCATTTGCTGTTTGGTTATAAAAACTAACATTACCTCCTGTAACGGGAGTATTAAACTTCTCACAAGCTCGGCTCATACCTTTAATCGCACCCACGAATTGCCAGTACACCTCCTTATTGTAAGGGTTTCCGAAATTCAGGCAGTTAGTGATTGCTGAAGGTGTCGCACCAGTACAACTAATGTTTCTCGCAGCTTCAGAAACAGCAATTGCTGTTCCTACTTCTGGATCTGCTTGAACGTAACGTGCATTACAATCTACAGTAAGAGCAAGACCTTTTTTCGTTCCTCGAACAGAAACTACTCCAGCATCAGATGGACGATTCGTAGTTCTATTGAGTGTTCCTACCATGCTATCATACTGTTCCCAAACCCATTTCTTGGAAGCTATGTTCGGAAGGCAGATTAGGTCGTGAGACAACTCGACACATTCTTCTAGTGTAGGAACAGGAACAGACGAGGGGTCGAAAGCCTGAGTTTCTGCAAACCAAGCCGGTTCTTCATACTCTCTTTCGTAAACAGGAGCTCCGCCCCCTAGAACGAGAGTAGAAGCTGGGACTTGGGCTACAAGTTCGTCAGCAACGTAGTAGTTTATTGTATCTCCCTCTGTCACCTCTCCGATAGGAACGGCGTGAAGATCCCATTTCGCGAAAATATCCTCTACAATCTTCTCTTTCCCCTGAGCTACTACTACGAGCATTCTCTCTTGAGATTCTGAAAGTAGAATTTCGAACGGCTCCATATCTGCTTGGCGTAGTGGAACACGGTCGAGGTGTATATCCATTCCTACATCTCCTGCTGCGCTCATCTCTGAAGTAGAACAAGTGATACCGGCGGCGCCCATATCCTGCATACCTACGACAGCGTCCGTTTTTGCGAGTTCTAGCGATGCTTCCATGAGGAGCTTCTCTTGAAACGGGTCGCCCACCTGAACGGAAGGAAGATCATTAGCACTGTCTTCAGTAATATCTTTCGAAGCGAAAGAAGCTCCTTGGATACCGTCCTTACCAGTGTCCGAGCCTACGATATAAACTTGGTTCCCCGGACCTTTTGCGGTAGCCGAAATAATCGAATCCGCATCCAATAGACCTACCGACATAGCATTCACAAGTGGGTTCACTTGATAGCAAGGGTCGAAAAAGACCTCCCCTCCTACTACTGGTATCCCAAAACTATTTCCGTAATCTCCGATACCTTTTACAACGCCTTCAACTAACCATTTCGTACGTGGATGCTCTGGATCTCCAAACCGCAAGCTATTTAGCTGTGCGATAGGACGAGCTCCCATCGTAAAAATATCCCGATTAATACCACCTACTCCGGTAGCGGCACCTTGATATGGCTCTATCGCAGAGGGATGGTTATGGCTTTCTATCTTAAATGCGCACCCTATTCCATCACCTAAATCGATGATCCCGGCGTTCTCTTCGCCGGCTTTAACTAGCATTTGGTCTCCATCCTTCGGAAGAGTTTTAAGCCACTTAATCGAGTTTTTATAAGAGCAGTGCTCACTCCACATCACGGAGTAGATGCACATCTCCGTGAAATTCGGAATTCTACCGAGGATCTTCTCGATAGCTGCAAATTCATCGGGGGTAAGCCCCATATCTTTCGCTTGCGCAAGAGTGGCGGGGGCTTGAGAGGCAGTCATAGTAGGCATATAATCGGTTTAAAATGCTTCAATTTGAATGTGTAAAGGTAACAACCTGAAGCTCCTTTTTATGAGTTTAACGCACTAACTTTCGCAAATGAGAGCAGTTATTCAGAGGGTTAAAAATGCGTCAGTCACAGTTAATGATAAAATCATAGGCCAAACCTCGCTCGGCCTCCTTATTTTACTAGGCATTGAACACAACGACACTGAAGAAGACGTGGTAAAGCTCGCTAAAAAAATCGTGAGTTTACGGATATTTTCCGACGACGAAGGCAAGATGAATCTAAATGTCGATTCCGTAGATGGGGGTTTGTTAATAATATCTCAATTTACACTCCACGCTTCTACGAAAAAAGGGACGCGCCCTTCGTTCGTACGAGCTGCCCATCCCTCCCTTGCTATCCCACTTTACGAACGATTTATTTCGGAATGCCGCTCCATCTCTAACTCCCATGTAGAAACCGGAGAATTCGGCGCGGATATGTCAGTCTCACTAGTAAATTCCGGCCCCGTAACCATCATCATCGACACGAAAGAAACGTGATTTAGATTAGTAATCATGCACCCATAACTCGGTCTGTTCTCTCACCTGATCGAGAGACTGAAATATGTGAGCATCGAGCACGCCTCTTCTGAATGAACCATTAAACCTTTCAATTAATGCATTCTGCGTATGATTACCTTTTCCTGACTAACGGTATTATTACTAGCCCGTTTAATGATTTTTATGGGAATTTAATCACCATAATGAGAATGAGCACTTAACAGATAAACAGTAATTATTTCTTCTTTATTATAGTAAATTAACCTGTGCTTTTTATTGATCCTACGTGAGTACAAACTTTGCAAATCATGTTTTAACATTTCTGGCTGCTCTGTCCCGGTAGTCGGGTGCTCCATTAATTCATTAAGTAACTTCTCGATTTTATTGCCAGTCCCTACTACAAGGGCGTTTCGCTCGGCTCGGCGTTCCGTTTAGAGCACTTACAGGGAGCTGATCTTATTTTATGACCCCTTCAACAGCTACTTCACAATAGTAACCTGAACGGAATCGAGAAGTTTCGAGCCTGATATCCAGGCAAGGACATAATTTCCAGAGGATAGATTTTCCAAAGATATTGATATTTTAGAATCTCTTACACGGGGACCCGAAAGTTCAGATACTTTAAGACCAGCCATATTGTAAAGTTGAAGGGTTGAGCCCTCAGGGACACTGAAGTTCTCAGGAAAATTAAAATCAATCGAACAAACCTTAGATGCAGGATTAGGAAACACTGTCATCACAGATTCTAGACCTATAATGTATTCCTCTACACCGTCAAATAATTGACAATCGGGCTCTAAGCAACCGAAGCCATCTACTTTCACAATCCACGGGTCGTAACCTTCGTTTATAATGAGTGCTCTTCCTCCTAAAAGATATCCTTCATAATTAGATTTAACACCACTAAAAAATTCATGTTTTGTTTCAGAATTGTTTGGATGTCCGACAATATTTTCATCGTAATATGAATATTTACGAGACCACAAAACGTCCCTATTTAAATCAAGTTTCATAAGGAAACCACACAATTTCGACTCCTCTCCAGAAATTTCAGGCGCACTACCGAAAATCAATAATCTTTCATCATCGACAATAAATCCGTGATGGTCAACTTCATCGCCTTGAAAATATTCCTTTCTAGGCCCAATTTCAATTAATTCACCATTACCTAGTTCTTGGATAGTCGTAGTTAGTAATGTACGTTGACCATCTATTTCCGAGGAGTTAAGCGAAGCAATAACTACTATTTCCCCTCCAAATTCAGTAGCAAGAGCTTCGTCGAAATCTCCCAACCCTCCGAATAATATCCTCCCCACTTCATTTCCATTTGCATCCGCTTTGATTATGGCAACATCCCCACCATTTGAAACGATGTGCGTGTACATACTTAACCAAAACCCATCATCTACTGAGGGCTCTATTGCTCTTCCTTCATATGTGTCTAAATAAGTCTGAGTCCAAAGAATATGACCCGTATCATCAATTTTCCACATTGCACCTTCACATTCAACTCCAGAAGTTATAGGCGCATCACAGTATATCCCTGATATGTGATACGTAGGGTCATCGTTAATATTCTTCATAATATCTAAACCCATATGGTCCGTAAATACGGAGTCATATACTAACTTTTCTAATACAACACCATTATAACCTAAAACCAGAACACTTTCCTTAGGAAAATAGGGGTCGGTTAGAGTTAAATCTTCTTCATGAAAAAGAACAATAGATTTATTAAGGTGGTCTCTTTGACTAGTATTCCCACCTCCTTTCATGAATTTAGTTTGATGATTCAGAGTAGAATCATTATATAATAATCTATAATTTGGCTGACCGAAGTAATAATGCCCCATGCCATACGTTTCAAATGAATGAGTGTTAGGGTTATAGTTCTGACCTACTGTTAGAAAGTAAAGCCCGGGAAATGGAATAGGTAAGGCATGCACTGAATGTATACTTCCAAGTTCTAAATATTCTATTATTTCTGGATCCTCATTATTTACTGAAAATAATGGCGTTATTTCATTAAACGTAATAACCTGAGAATACAGCTTGGAGAGGCTAGGTGTGACAACAAGTAATAAGATTAAATAAAGTTTATTCATTGTAATACAAATTATTTAGCCACTGTTATCTGAACCGAATCGAGAAGCTTTGAGCCTGAAATCCAGGCAAGAACATAATTTCCAGAAGATAGATTCTCCACAGACATGGATATTTTAGAATCTCTTGCACTGGGACCAGACAGTTCAGAAACCTGAATACCACTCATATCGTAAAGCCGAAGATATGAGCCATCGGGAACACTAAAGTTCTCAGGATAATTAAAGTCAATTGAACAAATGTTAGACACTGGGTTAGGGTAAACGGTCATTACGGATTCTAAGCCTACGATGTATTCATTTACTCCAGTAATATTTTGACATCCGGGCTCTAAGCACCCGAAGCTATCTACTTTAACTAGCCATGGAAAGTATTGAAAAGGACTAACTCTCAAAACATTACCACCAAGAATATATCCTCCATCAAGAGTTTTTGCTCCTGTAAAAAATCTGTGCTCCGTGTCAGAATTATTGGGATGCCCCACGATATTATCATCAAAATACCTATATACTCTAAGCCACAATAATTCTCTTTCAGCATCTAATTTTAATAATATACCTCCATTAGTAATTTCATTTGTGGCATAATTAGGAGGATCTGCATAATTAATTTTTCCACCAAAAATTAAAAGCCCGCTATCTTCAATAATATATCCAGAATAGAATATTCGCTCAGCTGTGCCATATTCCTTTCGGGGTCCGATTTCAATAAGTTGCCCACTTGGTTCTATCTGTATTGTTGTGGTAAATAATGTCCTTTGACCTTCAATTTCATCTGAAGAAACAGACCCGATGACAATTACTTCTTCACTTAATTGAAATGCAATAACATCATCACCATTTCCTAGGCCTCCAAATAATATTCGACTTTCCTCATTGCCAAACTGATCTGTCTTAATAATTGCAATATCCTCACCATTAGTGGTGGTATTAACTTTCATGCTTAACCAAAAACCTAGATCATGATCTGGTTCAATCGCCATCCCTTTTTGAGTATCTAAATATGTTTGAGTCCAAATAATTTGTCCAGTAGAATCTGTTTTCCACATTGATCCTATTGAACTACCATTAGGCGAATCACTATATTCTCCTGTTAAGTAATAAACTGGATCATTATTGACATTCTGCATAATATCGACACCCTTATGTTCAGTGTAAACAGAGTCGTAAATGAGCTTGTTAATTACCTGCCCTGCATCATTGACTATTAATATACTTCGTTTTGAATAGTTAGTTTCTGATGAAGGGCTCTCGTATTCGTATAATGGCACAGTTATATTGTCGTTATGATTTCTTTGACGTCTATTAGCCCCTGTTTCTTCAGGCTGCATACTCTCTAAACTAATACTATCAATATATGAGATACCATACAATGGAAATCCAAGTTCGGAATATCTAAAGCTATTAACTCCATAAATAGGCTCCCCTGCAGTATAAGCCTTACTATGTAAAATAACTGTAAAGCCTGGCAAATTATTTACCATGGTTTCGTAAACAGAAGTTATTGTACCCGATTCTGGATAAGACATAGACCAAGGCTCATCAACATCGATTAGAAACACCGGTGTTATCCTGTTAAACGTGATAATTGAATCTTGTTCTTGAGAATAAGTCTTTGAAAAATTCGATAAAAATATTATTATAAAGAGTAGACTTGAACAATTTAAAAATCTCATGGTTAATGTAATATGGTTAATGGGGTAGTAGAGAAGGTAGAGTTATTAAACTCTAATGCTACCAGGTATAATCCAGGCGAATATTTGCTTAAATCAAGCTCAAGTAGTCCATTATTTTTTAATTCGATTTTAGCTATCGATCTACCACTAGAATCTATGAGCCTCATTAAACCTACACCGTCCAATTCTCTTGGATAGGTAATCCAGGTTACTCCCGAAGAAGGATTAGGATAACATGACAATAGAACATCTTTATCTGAATCCCCAGATTCTGTTTTTATTCTTTTCACTCCCCACGGAAACTCTGGCTCAGGTTCAGCATCAATTTCAATTAAATATTGCAACAAACTATAAGCAAAAGATCTATAGAAACTAGATTCATTGTTTTGGATAGCCCACAAATCAGTGATTTGATTTTGTGAAACAGTTGAATCCGGATCGTTAATAATATTAAGTATGTCAATGCAAAGAGCATAATCAATTAAAACAGGGTAAGAGAAAAGTAGGCTTTGAGCCGACTGTAAATCATCAGTTTGTATGTAAAACGCATATAGTTCTTCTATGTAAGAAGTGCCAAGCTCCGTATTAATAACATCTAAATATTGAATTAATTCAACTATATGAACTTCAGATGAATCAAAATCAGAAATCATATCTCCATGTAGAAATTGATGTCCATATAAAACAACATTTCTAACTAATTCGGTTTTAAGTGATGTAATCTCAGACTCCATAAGTTGACGCAAACCTATACCACTTTGGTAATTGTCCAAAAAAGACAAGTAGAATTCACTTAAAATTCCAGAAGTGCTTAATAATGAACTTACGTCTTTATCTAAGGGGCTATTTGCTAGAAACACTTGAGTTAGATGCCATGGATTAAGATTTATCCCATTTTCAACTACTGACAATAAAACCGTTTTACTTAAAGGATAACGCTGCATCAATAAGTCTCTTACATATGAGCTCTCCTCAGGAAATACGGACGCTAGTGTTGATATTGTATTTACCGTATTATTTCCGTCAACTACTTCATTGTATGTTTGAGTTGCTAATTCCAAATTGCTTTTAATCGAAATATTCTTTGAAGTGATTAAGTTAATGTCTACAGGAATCCTATGCCCTGTAGCTTCATCGTAACCACTTGCACAGAATACTTCCTTCTCTCCTATTGTGTCAGTATCTGGAATGTTATAGATGAGCATGAAGCCAGGGGTATCTTCCAATGTACTTTGGGAAATACAATCTACATATGTATACGGTAATAGCTCGTCTGACCAATATTCAGTATATGATGAATTTAAGGGCGACACAACAAAGTCATGTCTATCAATACAATTTGGAAAAGCATCACTAAAAATATTCCATGCTGGGTGTATACTATAAGCATCAACTTCACCATTTATAATAGTCGGCACCTGCCCTCCTTGATGCATTCTCATTGTTGAGTGACTTGCCCGATAGATGTCTGTTTCGTTGTTGGAAAAATTATTACAGAGAACTTGTAGACCGATATCATAAATACATGAATCACAAGCTGCAGCATTTATCCCAGAAATAATAACCCCTACTTTGAGGTCCTCAAAATAATCATTGCGTATTTCGTTTGGTGCCCCTCCACTATTGTCAACCCAAATACCTACAGCACTTGGAAATACTCCAGGAATAACCGGATCATCAGTTTGTTTAAAAGTATTATGTTGAATGTCATACCCTGTAGAACCACCAAGATAAATTCCTCGTTCAGTAGTCTCAGTTCCATTGTAATATTCAACATCTGGCATTTCAAAATTATTAAAAACTATAACAACATTATCAGTTTCATTATTAACTATCCCATAAAGACAATCTTGAAACTCCATATCAGTACAAGAATAGAAGGAATATGGAAGGCCACCACCTAAGCTATAAATTCCATACTTTAGATTATAAAATGTTGTATGATTAATATCTTCAATATTTCCTGAAAATTGTTGATTATCTCCATCGACCATGAAGCTTGCCATTATAGATTCAATGCCCGTGCCAATATAAGTTTTATATTCAAAATTATTTAGATTACGAAACGAGCAGTTTTTAAAGCGAATCCAATCTACTTCTCTAAGGATTACATGTGAAATAGGATATAGGCCATCTATTTTCAATGCACTTGATGTAATAAAATCACATTTATAAAAGATAGAGAGGTTACTCACATACGAGGTGTCATTTAAAGCTACGTGGAAAGGAGAAAATTCGACGTCAATAACATTATTTTCAAATATTGAATGGTAAGCTCTTAGAATACCCCCAGCATTAGTGTCTAAAGTACCAACCAACACCCCCTTGTGAGAGTTTTCGATTTTTGAATATTGCATAAACAGCTGACCTTGATCGCCTCCAGTAGTTGGGGCTTGGTCTATTGAATTAAGATTGTTCGTAGTACCAAGTAGCTCTACTCCAGGCCACATAATGGAATCACAAGTAGATGAAGTCCAAGTAGAATTAATTAAATTTACTCTTGCACCTGCTTCTATTACAACTTTTGCTTCAGATCCAAAATGAAAGACCATATCTTCAATGTTTGTAACTGTCCCAGACTGAAACACCAGAGTTTCAGCTACTTCTATTGGCCCTGTCGAATTTGAAAAAGGATTATTACTGTATGTCCAATCACCATCAAGTAGTGAATTAATTGTACTTGATTGTACTCCTTGTATTTGGTGAAAACTGGAGCAGCAACTACCTGAGGATAGTTGAGTAACCACATTCTCAACATGCAGATTCTGCGAAGGGAGATAGAAGTATGAGGGGCCGACTCCTTCATTCAAAATTATAGAAAAATTTGTGAGAGGAGATGTATACAAAATGTTCTCTACAAAATAAGATGACGCAGGATCGCTGGGGTTAACAATTGCAGCTAAATTATTCTCTGAACCCAGGTAAATAGCGTTTGAAATACCGTCAGAAAACACATTTTTTTCAAGCTTTGAAAAGGAATAATTAGACTCATCAACATTAGGATAATCAAGTAAGTTAACTGACATATCCGACAGGTTAACATATCTAATTGTACTAGGGTCATCCATAACGAAATACAAATACTCACCCCCTTGAGTGAATTCTAATCCACAAATAGATTTAACATTAGTAAAGTCGTTACTAAAAGGCAATTGTACACCTTGACTTTGAATTAACTCAAAATTCTCATTAAACTTATAGAAAATTATGTCATCTGAACCAGATAAAGAAATTTCATGCGTTCTATTAAAAGCAATAAGGTATTCATTAGTTAATGGAAGATAAATAGCTTCGATTTCGCCTTCCTGATATCTAGAGAAAGTAATATCATTTAGATTATAAAAAGACTGGTAATCCGTAATACCCTCTGGACTAAAAGTTATCAGTCGCAAAATAGCATCCGAAATCATAAAGAGGCGCAAGGAATTATTTAATTCATCATGGATAAATTCATAGTGAACACTCCCTTGTTTTACTGTCGATGGTAGAAATATTAATTCATTAAAAAGAGAAGAGGAGTTGCCTTGAAAAGGGAAATCTATGATTAAACTATCAGGCATAGGCCAATCACTTGTAAAATCACCCCAATTGTCAGAGTTATAACCTGAAAGGCCATTCTGATCATATAATAAAGCCTCGTCACCATCAAATTCAGGCTGTGAGGGGATTAATATGTTGCCATATACACCGCTGTTTGCATCCCAAAAACGATTCTTTTTTGACATATCAAGAATAAAAAATTCATCGTGGATGTTAAATGAATATGGAATTGCCTGGTATCGATATATAAAGATAAATTTCGTACATGAACCGGGTAAAGCAGCAATTGCAATATCGAAGCTTTTATCCATATTAGGCCAATCACCCGCAAGACCCATTGAAATACTTATTGTACTATTAGCAACAATTAATCTGCCGTTTCCATCATATACTTTACCATCAACAACGAAAAATAATAAGTTCCCTTCATTATCAAATTGAACGGCTTGATGTTTTTGAGGAATTGAACCATTATAATAAAATTCGGAGGGATACCCTCCAGCCTGTATCGCAACAGGTAAATCGGTTACTCCAATAGCATTACTTGATTCTGAGAAATTTAATAAGTGATTGCCAACTGAGGAAAGAGGTGATTGAGAGTGGGCATATGAAAGAAGTGATGACAAAATAATGAGGAAAAGAAATCTTAAGATAGAATTATCCTGCAGCGGAGTTGGGATGAAGTTGGGACGAAGTTGGGACGAAGTTGGGACGAAGTTGGGACGAAGTTGGGACGAAGTTGGGACGAAGTTGGGACGAAGTTGGGACGAAGTTGGGACGAAATTGGGACGAAATTGGGACGAAGTTGGGACGAAGTTGGGATAGTACTCATGATAAAGTGAATTTAAGTGATTAACTTTGGGAAAAGTAGTTAAAGTAAACTATAAAAACAAATCCGTCTTTAATCAATCTCACATCGGAAAGTGATATGGCGGTTTTTGAAAGGCTGGCCCAGAATCAATTTCCCAATGTATTTCAACATAAAATAACCAATTGGGAGCATTACAAATTACAACATTATATTAACTTGTCCAACTCTCAAAGTAGCAAATCCAGTGTTTATAAAGGCAGAAACAGACTGGTTTAAAGTAATCATCAAGATAGAGGCTTGATCCTGATTTTGTATCATATACAGGTCATTATTGCTGTAAAATTGCTTTATTGACTTGTTTATTGTACATTAGTGTATGGAGAGTAAGCATTATGGATATTCTGATAAGCAGTTAATACGCAAATGGGGTGATAAACTCAAATCATTACGTATCGAGGCTGGTATATCACAAACTGAATTAGCAAATAAAACGGGCATGAGTAGGAGTTCAATCACCGAAATTGAAAAAGGCAGGAATTTTTCTATCGCTTCGTTAATATCCATTTCTCGTTCACTTAAATTTTTGAATGAATTTGAATTCTTTCTTAAAGAAGAAGAGCATGAATTAACTCCTATGGAGATTTATGAAAAGGAGAAAAAGAAAAGAAAAAGAGGAGGCTATAAAAAATGAAATTACTAGAAATTGTAATCTGGGGAAAGCTTGTAGGAGTTCTTATATGGAATGAGAAAAAAAGAACGACTGTTTTTGAATATGCTGACAGCTTTATTCGACGTGATATTCAATTATCTCCTATTATACATCCTACATCTAAAACACTCATTTATTCAACTTTAAAATTATCGTATAGTAGCGAAAACAGAATGTTCTTTGATACTAACAAAGGCTTTCCTCTTTTTATTTCAGATTCTTTACCTGATAAGTTTGGAACTGATTTGTTTTCAAAATTTCTTGAAAAGGCAGGTGAAAATTACAGAGACCTTACACCTGTAAAAAAACTTGCATCTATAGGTAGTAGAGGAATGGGAGCGTTAGAGTTCAGGCCTGCAAGACATGAACAAAAAAATTCTAAAGCACTAAACTTAAAAAAGTTAAATGAATTATCTGTGTCCCTGCTAAGCAATGAGCCCGTGTCAAATATTGATGACATGGCTAATCTATTTCATGTTGGGACATCTCCAGGCGGGGCGCAACCGAAAGTGCTAATTAATATTGATAATAAGACCGGTGATATTTATCGAGGTGATAATTTACCGTCTGAGGATCAAGACAGTTGGATCTTAAAATTCAATAGAGATATCGGTCTGGACTCCGATAAAGAAAGAGGCAAAGTTGAATATGCATACTACCTTATAGCAAGAGAGTCTAAAATTAATATTATGGATTCCGAATTGAAAGGAATTGGATCTGATTATTATTTTATGACTAAACGGTTTGATCGCCTTGATGGTCGGAAAATCCATACTCAAACCCTACACGCTATGGCTGGGATGAATTTCAAATTGCCAAACACCTATTCTTATGAGCAAATATTTACCCTGTTAAATAAACTGCATCTTGATTACACAGCAAAAGAACAATTATTTAGAATAATGATATTCAATGTAGTCGGCCGTAATGTGGATGATCATACTAAAAACCTGGGGTTTAACATGAACGAAAATGGAGAATGGAGCTTATCTCCAGCTTATGATTTGACATTTAGCTATAATGAAAATTTCAATAGAATAGCTACACATTTTCTTTCTATAAATGGGAAAAATCAAGATGTCAATTTAAAAGACATTTGTCACGTTGCTGAAGAATATTCAATTAAAAATCCTCAAAAAATAATTCGAGAGATCAATCAAAGTTTTCAAAATTGGAATAAAATTGCTTCCGATATTAATATCTCAAAGAAGACCATTAATTATATCGCTGAGAAAATAAATCGGATTAACGGTATAGGTGCCACTACATAAATAGTGAGATCGGCGGGGCTATTTTAAATCGTCGGGGATCGTGCAGACGGGGATGGGGAGCATTTTATGCCGGTTCTGAGCGTGGAGCTTAGTGTAGATATTGTAAACCTCGAGGGGGCGGCCTTCGAGAGTCGAAGGGTTGCCAGAATTCGAGATAAACGCCATGGCTCGTTCGAGTTCGGGATAGCTAGCACCGATTTGGTCTTCATCATTGCGCTCATCACCCCAAAGCCCATCGGTGGGAGCAGCTTCGAGGATAGACACAGGAACGCCTAGCGCGTGGCCGAGAGCGAAAACTTCCGACTTGACCAAATCCGCGATGGGGCTCAAGTCCACACCTCCATCTCCGTATTTAGTAAAAAAGCCGACTCCGAAATCTTCGATTTTATTGCCAGTCCCCACTACAAGGGCGTTTCGCTCGGCGGCGAGGGCGTAAAGAGCGGTCATGCGAAGGCGGGCTCGAGTGTTTGCGAGGGCGAGATCTGAATTTCGCTCGAGCGAAAGGACGGACTTAATGGCTTCGTACGTTTGGGTTAACGAGATGGATTTAATGTTTGTATTGTCGAATCGTTTCGATAGTGACTCGCGCAATTCGAGCGAGCGTGAAAGTTCGGTCGAAGCTTGATGAATCGGCATATCCACGATATAAACTGGCCTGCCCGTCATAAGACAAAGCGTTGCGGTAACGGCCGAATCGATACCACCCGAAACCCCAATAACAAACCCCTCAGAATTTGCATTTCCAGCATACGAATCCAACCAGGAAACGATATGAGGGATGACTTTGTTTGGTCTAAAAGACATTCCTTCTAGAACAAAATCCCGACTGAAAGCTCAAGGAAACTATCGTGCCCCCTCATATCACCGATAGATGGCAGGTTATTTACAACAACTGGCGACTGAGCCGCATCTACTTTAACGAGACTCACATCTTTATGAGTATTACTGAAGGCAGCATTGTAGTTAAGTCCTACAGTAAGTGCAGTAGTTCCACTCAAGGTCCTCTCCATTCCAGCTCCGATAATCATAGCTGCCCTGAATAATCTTATATCAGAATCAATCTCTATGCGGTCGCGTATAGGAGACCCTCCCACCTCATAAGTGCTCCACTCCCCATTAATTACTTCTTGGTAACTCCTGTACCTAGCCTCATCAGCCTCCGCTTTTATATTCATTCCTAATCCTAGACCAAACTTTCCATACAAAGTTGTGTACCCCATTTCCTTCGTACGCATCTTAAAAGTAAAAGGCAACTCTACATACTGAAGTTTATACCTCCTATCCACATTCATCAAAAAATCATCGTTAACAGGATCAACAACGAGATATCGAACCTCTCCGCCCGTATTAAAAATGTGAACTCCTAGCCCTAAAGCGTAATTTTCAGAGAAAAGAATATCCGCAATAAATTCATATCCGAAATTCAATCTAGCTCCATGAGGCTCATGATCGTAGTCTGTAGATACCATCCAGGCGGCGTTAGGGCTTACAGCAAGTCCCATTCTTAAGTCCTGAGCTTTAGATTCCGTAGAGAAAAGCAAACTGAAGCTTGCTGAAAAAACAACCAAAATCAAGGTTGTTAGTATAGATGTTTGATTAGTACGCATAAGTATTCTCATCTTTGCAGTTGTGAAAGTAAAATTAAACGCTGAAAGCATGCTTACAAGCGAAATTCGTACCACTTTATCACGAAGTGGATTGTGTACAAGAGTAATTAACTCTATAACCCTTGCGTTTATTACGTTTTTCGTTATTACTTTTTCTTCTTGTGGAAATCACAAATGGGAAATAGACCCTTCTAAGGTCGTTCTTGACAAGGAGTTTTCGTGTAGAAACTTCATTTACGATATCGAAAATCTAGACGAAAATGATTCTATCGCACTTGTAACGATTCGAAATAAGTACGGATCATTTTGGGAAGATTACTCCGAGGATATAATACGTATCGGAAATGCGAGAGACCCGAAAACTATATCGGAACTACGTAAATTTATGTCTCACCCAGATAGCCGTGCTACGTTTGAGGCAATAGACACTACTTCAGGAAAAGAGTCTTACTTAGAATCTGTCGGGTTAATTCTAGAAAACGGATTTAAACGTTTTCACGCTTTTATGCCTCACGAACCTGTACCTGATATAATTTGGATGAACAGTGCTTTTAACTACGCTATTTATCCCCGCGAAGAGTATATCGCTGTAGGACTTGAGTGGTTCATGGGGCCTGACCACCCTATTGTAGGACTTCTACCCCCCGACCTTTTCCCTAGGTACCAACAACTTAGAATGCACCCCGACTTAATGGCGAGCGATGCGATAAAAGGATGGATGCTTGTTCATTTTTCTTCCCGAGGATATACAGGCGAGAGGTGCATAGACGACATCTTATACTGGGGCAAAATAATGTGGCTTTTAGACAAATGCCTACCTGAGTCTTACGAGCATGTCCTAATGGACTGGAGTCCAGAAGATCTAGTTTGGGCTAAATCCAACGAAAGTGCTATTTGGATAGAATTACAACCTTCTAACGTGATTTTTGAAACGAACCGCACCATCTACAACAGGTGGCTATCTGATGGACCTTTCACTAAAGCAGGAGCTATTCCTCAAGAAAGTCCTGACAGGTTAGGCGTATGGATGGGATGGCAAATAGTAGAAGACTATATGGCCGAAAATCCAGAGGTGACCATAGATGAACTCTTTTCAGAAAGTAACTACCTACCCTTCCTTAAATCTTACAGACCTCAACGATAAATTATGGCCGATAACATTATAAAAATCACTGTTTCTACAGATGAAAACCACGTACCTACAGATATAAAATGGAGTGCGGACAGTGGAAACATTGAGGACAGAGCAGCTAAGGCTATGGCACTTGCAATGTGGGACGAGAAAGACGGCAGTGCTATGAATATGGATCTTTGGACTAAGAGCATGAGCGTTGAGGAGATGCGTCATTTTACATGCCAAACCATGATGACTCTCGCAGACTCATTTGAAAGATCGACTTCTGATAAAGCTCACGCCGAAGCTATTCGAGGGTTTACTCGTGAACTAGCAAAAAGAATTGGCGTACTCAAAGACGATGGCACTCCAGAAAAATAGCCTTAGAACAGTAAATTAGTTTGTTCTATAAAGCTCAATAATTCGTCTCTTCCGTCTCCTTTAGTAGCGCTGGTAATGAAAACAGGAGGCATTTTATGCCATTGTTTAAGCATAACATCCTCGTATTTCGACTGGAAAGCTGCCCTTTCTGTTTTATTCAATTTATCTACTTTAGTGAATACCAGTACGAATGGGAGTCCAGCCTCCCCTAGGTACGCCATAAATTCTAAGTCAACGTTTTGTGGCTTCAATCTCGAATCCACGAGCATCATTATGCAAAGTAAATTTTTTCTTCCTTCGAGAAATTGTCTCGAAGTCCTCTCCCACTTTATTCTCTCCGACTTACTGATTTTCGCATAGCCAAACCCTGGCAAGTCCGTCAAATACCAAGGCGTAATCTCCTTTTTGTCAGAAAGCTCAAGACCATTTATAGCGAAGTGGTTTATTAGCTGAGTCTTGCCAGGCGTACTAGAAATTTTCGCCATGGAATTCCTTCCGACTAACATATTTATCAGTGAGGACTTTCCCACATTAGACCTCCCTATAAAAGCATACTCAGGCCTATCCATGCTAGGACATTCCCTAGGATGCGCACTACTTTTTACAAACTCGACCTCTTTAATCTCCATTTTTCTCAATTACTTCGACTCAACTGCTATTCCTCGAGCATCGAACCATTCTGACAGAATCTTATTAAATTCCACAGGATGCTCCATCATCGGTGCGTGCCCACATTTATCAATCCAAAACAAGTCCGCATCGGGAAAACCCTTTAAAAAAGACTCAGCTACTTCTGGAGGAGTCACAATATCGTTTTTACCCCAAATCAAACATACTGGGATATTCATTGCTGGTAAATCACTTTCCATATTGTGACGAATTGCCGATTTCGCAATAGATAATATCCTCAACACTTTATTCCTGTCATTCACTGCTTCGAAGCACTCTTCAACTAACTCATCTGTAGCCCACGCTGGATCGAAAAACGTAATTGCCACTTTATTTCTAATATACTCTTTATCCTCACGTCTTGGAAAACTATTCCCGAAAGCATTTTCGTAAAGACCACTACTTGCAGTAAGTGACAAAGAAGCAACTCTGTCAAGATGATTCTTCGTGAAAATCAACCCTACGTGACCTCCTAGACTATTCCCCAATAGATGCACCTTATCTAACCCCATAGCATCCACGAACCCCTTAATGTGTTCAGCAATAGATTTAGCACTGGTTTTCCGTAGAGGTAAGGTATATATCGGTAACATCGGAATAATAACCCTAAATCTCTTGCTGAAATGATTTTTTACCTCCCCGAAATTACTCAGCGCACCGAACAGCCCGTGCAACACAATAAGCGGCTCACCCGTACCTTCTTCAACATAGCGGTATTCACCTAGTTCTTTGATTACAGTATCCATTTCTTCTTTATTTGAAAAGGCCAAACTACACACACTATACCCAATCCTAACACAAACTTGCATCTAAACATCCACGCGAGGTTGTTCACATTCATTGTTAATATCGTGTTAGTACGGATTTTAGCGTTTTACCTTACTATGCCGTAAACCCTTGAAAAACTTACGTTTTTAACGAATCAATGTTTATCACTTTTCCACAATGTGGTAGAAAGTGTCATTTAATGGGAATATGTGGTAAATCTTGATTAATTTTGAGGATTCCATACAGAACGGAATTATGCTAAATCTATTAGGAGAACATACATGCAGGATAGACGCCAAAGGGCGACTGATGTTTCCTGCTCGATTGCGCCGTCAATTAGATAAGGTTATTCATCATGGACTTGTGATTAACCGCGACATTTTCGAAAAGTGTCTAGTTGTATACCCGAAACCTGAATGGGATATCGTGAACAGTGAGATGACGCAGTTAAGTCGCTACAATAAAAAGCATCAATTGTTCCAACGAAAGTTTATGAAAGGTGCGACTTTAGTAGAGTTGGATTCATCTGGAAGGCTTAACATACCTACCGCATTACTTGAGTACGCAAATATTGACCTCTCGAAAGGCAATGAGATAATAGTATCTGGATTAGGTGAGAAGGCTGAGATTTGGGCTGTAGACGCTTATGAAAAGCAAGTTCTTGGAGAAAATGACGATTCTGATTTCGACTTCGGCACACTAGCTGAAGAAGTGCGACGGGACATTGAATCTGGCGGCGCCAATTAATCTATGGAACTACCCTACCACGTTCCCGTGCTACTCGAAGCTTCGATAGAAGCCCTTAAACTCGGCGACGGCAGCGGGGATTGGATGGATGCCACTTTTGGAGGTGGAGGACATAGTAAGGTGATTCTGGAGAATCTAAATGAAAAAGGAAGGCTGTTCGGATTTGACCAAGATCCCGATGCTGCAGCTAACGCTCTTAATGACGAGAGGTTTACTCTAGTAGCAGCAAACTTTAGATATGCAAAGCAGTTTTTAAGTCTACATGGAGCGAAATCAACTAATGGAATACTCGCAGATTTAGGAGTTTCATCGCATCAATTTGATACAGCTGATAGAGGGTTTTCTCTCAGAATGGAAGGGCCTTTAGATATGAGAATGAATCCTGAGGCTGGAGTTTCTGCTGCAGAACTGCTTGAAGATTGCACATGGGAGGAACTTATGGTGATTCTTAGGATGTACGGAGAGGTAAATCGCCCTGATCGTGTGGCTAGAGCAATCGTAGCTGCAAGAGATGAATCGCCGATAATCACAACTGAGGATTTCGTAAAAGTATTGAGTAAAATTGCTCCTGGAGGAAGGGAAAACAAATTCTATGCACAAGTATTTCAAGCTTTAAGAATTGACGTTAATGATGAGCTTTCTGCTCTAAGAGAACTACTGCATCAGGCTATACACTTACTTAAGCCAGGAGGAAGACTTGTGGTAATATCATATCATAGTCTTGAGGACAGGCTCGTGAAACACTTCATGAGGTCGGGGAATTTTGAAGATAAGACGGAACAAGATTTAAGAGGTAATATTCTCGCGCCTTTTAAGCCAGTCGTGAGGAAAGCTATTGTAGCAACGCCTGAAGAGATCTTGCGTAACCCACGTGCGAGAAGTGCGCGCCTTCGTGTTGCTGAAAGGACTGAATTCCAAGTCAAAGTATAATGGGATTATTCAGCCGAAATAAAAAAGACAGTGGGATTAGCGGTAACCGTAGGCTCACACCTAGTCAAAAATCGGCAAGACTTGAAGCTGATGAGCTAGCCTTAAAAACTGCCGAAGCCGCAACGTTAGCTGCAGCTAAAAAAGCTCAGAAAATACGAGAATTAGCATCTAACGCACTATCTGAAGACAGGCGGGAAAGAGCTAAAAAAAGAAGGACTGAAAGAGCTAAACGAAACAATACCGGCAAGTTTATAAGAGATCTTTTAAGCGGTCGTTTCTTAACAGGAGATGGGATTACTAGTCATATTCCATATCTCCTATTCGTTACAGGAATATTTTTGGTTTACATCAGTTTGGGATACCATTTCGAAAACATAGAGAGGGAGAAAATGAAGACTGAGCAGAGACTTGAAGAAGTAACCTCTGAATATAAAACTCTACGCTCAGAGCTTGAATCTATTCTGCAACAGAGTCGTGTCGAAAGGGCTACAGCTGATCTAGGGCTAGAACAGCCTATTACCCCCCCTATCCTTCTTAAAGTCGATGCAGAATGAGCTCGAATAAGAAAAATAATAGCAATAGCTATGAGCTACCTACGGGAAGGTTCTGGTTTACGTTCATTGCGCTCAGTTTAATGGGGTTAGGCGTAATGTGGAGGATAGTGGCAATTCAAACTATTGAGCATGATCACTGGGCTGATAGGGGGGCTGAATTTGAGCATAGCATCCGTACTATTGTTCCAGCCAGAGGCCAAATCCAAGCTCGTGACGGAAGTCTGTTAGCCACAAGCGTACCAGTTTATGATTTGAGGTGGGATAGTAAGAGTGAGGCAATAAATTGGGATTATTTTAAAGAAAAGAGGGACTCAATTTGTGACGGTTTTGCTGCAATTTTAGGAGGTACTCCAGATAAATACTCGAGTATTATAGACAAAGCAATAGCGAGAGGCAGTAGGTCAGCAAAGTTTGCTAGTAAAGTACCATTTACGGACTATAAAGAACTGAAAAACTTACCCTTCGTTATAGAAGGTAGAAATAAAAGTGGCTTTGTCTTTGAAAGGAAAGAGGTAAGACGTAAACCTTTTGGTCAACTAGCAGGAAGAACTATAGGGATTGATCGTGAATCTCAACGTGTGGGAATAGAGCTTTCATGGAATCAGGAATTAGGTGGAACTGAAGGCAAACAGATGCAAAAGCGAATTAATGGCGGTGCCTGGCTTCCTGTTACTGACGATTACATTGTTCAACCTGAAGAGGGGTTAGATGTTATTACAACAATAGATATGCATCTTCAAGATGTAGCATCATCAGCGCTCAAAACTCAATTAATTAGGCACGATGCTGAATGGGGGGTTGTGGTATTAATGGAAGTGAAAACTGGATACGTGAGAGCTATTACAAATCTTAAACGATTTGAGAATTCAGAAGGTGTCGCAAACTATTACGAAAGTTATAATCACGCACTGGGCAAATCTATAGAGCCTGGCTCTACTTTTAAACTCGCATCATTAATGACGTGTTTGGAATCTGGTAAAATTTCAATCACAGATAGTATCGATACAGGCAATGGTGAAGCCTTCTTTCACGACCGCAGAATGCGTGACTCGAACTGGAAAAAAGGTGGGCACGGAAAAATCACGCTTCGTGAATGTTTCGAAATGTCCTCAAATATTGGTTCAGCACTCGCTGTAAAACAGTGCTTCGACCTTGAGCCTCAAAAATTCCTAGACGGTCTTAAAAGAATTGGAGTAACACAGCCGCTCGGTATTAACCTTGTAGGAGAAGGTATTCCTCAAGTCTATTCTACAGTAGGAGAAGGTGACTGGTCTGGTATTTCTCTTACTCAAATGGCTATAGGTTATGAGGTAACCCAAACTCCTCTCCAGACCCTCGCTTTATACGGAGCTATAGCAAATGGAGGTCGTATGATGCGCCCCACATTCGTTACAGAGACTTTGAGCAAGGGAGAGGTTGTAGAGAGGTTTGGACCTGTCGTAGTTAACGATAAGATTTGTTCTGAAAAAACTCTAAGAAGTTGCAGATTGATGCTAGAAGGTGTCTGCTTGCCCGATGGAGAAGGTACTGCTGCTGGGATTTTCAAAAACCGACCATATACAGTGGCTGGAAAGACAGGCACTTCAAGAATTGCGGAAAATGGTGGATATGCTACTGGGAGATATAGATCCTCTTTTACAGGATACTTCCCTGCTGATGATCCTGAATTTGTTTGTATAGTAGTAATTGCAGATACTAGAAGTGGAAATTATTACGGAAGCACTATAGCAGCTCCCGTTTTCAGAGACCTAGCTGATCTGATATACGCCACTGACCCTTCATTTCATGAAGTTCTAAACGAGCCTCTTTTGGCAGAAGAGAAACGTCATCTACCTACTTCTAAAAACGGTGCAAAAGAAGTTCTTTTAGAGCTATATGACTTGCTAGAAATTCCATTCAATGATTTTAGTGGTGACGAAGATTGGGTAAGAGTTGTAACTGGTTCTGATACAGTAAAACTAACTGCAAGAACTATAGGTAGGCACACTATTCCTGACGTTAGAGGAATGGGATTAAGGGATGCTCTTTACTTACTAGAGAATGCCGGATTAGAGGTAATGTACAATGGTACTGGAACTGTAAGAAAGCAATCAGTACCACCAGGTACGCCATTTAAAAGGTATAATAAAATTAGAATCGAATTGTCGTGAAGCTACTTAAAGATTTACTATACGACGTTAGAATTGACGAGATTCAAGGCACAACACATCTAGCTGTTGAGGGCTTGAGTAATGATTCTCGCACGACAAAGCCTATGGGGCTTTTCGTTGCTATTACTGGCACCCTTGTGGATGGTCATAACTACATTAGTCAAGCAATTTTAAAAGGAGCAACTTCAATAGTTTGCGAACATATTCCTTCTGAAATAACCAGACCAGAATCTGTAACGTTTGTAATAGTAAAGGACAGCTCTTCAGCAATAGGTCATATTGCTTCCGCTTACTACGATTTCCCTACTCATGAAATGAAGGTAGTTGCCGTAACCGGTACTAACGGAAAGACAACTATTGTAACTCTTCTACATAGATTGTTTCGAATGCTCGACAAGAAAACAGGTCTAATCGGAACTGTTGAGCACAGGATTAATGATAAAGTTGAGGTTTCGGCCCACACTACCCCTGACGCTCTAACGTTGCAGGCGCTATTCCATAAAATGGTTTTGGCAGGGTGCAAAATTTGTTTTATCGAAGCTAGCTCTCATGCTATAGACCAAAACAGGCTTTCTGGCACGAGGCTCTCAGGAGCGGTTTTTACTAACATTACTCACGACCACTTAGACTATCACAAAACATTCGACAACTATATCACTGCAAAGAAAAAGTTATTCGATGGGTTACCCTCAAATGCTTTTGCAATTGTGAATTCTGATGAGTCACATTTCGAAGATATCATCTCTGATTGTAAGGCCGATGTCTCAACCTTCGGTTTAACTAGTATGGCTGACAATAAAGGAAGAATTATCGAAAATCAACTTCAGGGATTACATCTTCACATTGATGGTCAAGATTTGTATTCTAGACTTGTTGGTGAGTTTAATGCCTCGAATCTATTAGCTATTTATAGCGTTGCAAAATTGTTAAACGTAGATCCATTAAATGCTCTTACTCAGATGTCCCTTCTTACCCCCCCACCAGGGAGGTTCGAAATAGTGGAATCGCCAGACGGTATTACTGCTATTGTAGATTACGCCCATACGCCTGATGCCCTTGAAAACGTTCTTAGTACGATTTCGACATTTAGGTCTGGAGGAGAGAGATTAATAACGGTCGTAGGATGTGGTGGTGATAGAGATGTCACGAAAAGACCCATTATGGCACAGGTCGCAGCTTTCGGTTCTGATCAGGTATTCTTAACATCTGATAATCCTAGAACGGAAGACCCTAATGACATTCTTGCCGAAATGCAATCTGGCCTAGATCCGAAAAATAAGCGAAAATGTATATCGATTACAGATAGGAAGGAAGCTATTAGAGCAGCTGCAGCATTTGCTGAGTCAGGAGATATAATAGTCGTAGCTGGTAAAGGGCACGAAACATATCAAGAGATTAACGGTATTCGCCATGATTTTGATGACAGAGTAATACTACGAGAAGCATTCACAACAGCTTAACATGTTATATCACCTATTTACATATCTAGATACAGCATACGATCTCCCCGGGGCCGGGCTTTTTAAATTCGTTACGTTTCGTGCGGCGATGAGTTTGATGACTTCATTGTTTATCGGTATTTCCTTCGGCAAAACAATTATAGAATGGCTCCAACTTAAGCAAGTGGGGGAAATCGTTAGAGACCTAGGGCTTCAAGGCCAAATCGAGAAGAAGGGTACTCCTACTATGGGTGGAATCATCATTCTGACAGCGATTTTAGTCCCTACCCTACTATTCGCCGACCTAACAAATGTGTACACTCACATGATGATTCTAGCCACTGTTTGGCTCGGAACTATCGGATTTATAGACGATTACATCAAGGTCCACAAGAAAAATAAGGATGGGCTTGCTGGTAAGTTTAAAATTGTAGGCCAAATCGGTGTGGGTATAATAATAGGTGCTATTATGATGTGGCATCCCGATGTTACCATTAAGGAACTTGGAGTAGATGGGGTTTGGAATGAAGTGAGATCAACCATCACGACAATACCATTTATAAAGGGAAATAGTTTCGATTACGCATGGCTCGTAAATTGGGCCGTCGAAGATGTTTCGACATGGGTTTGGGTTGCATTTATACCTATTGTAATCATAATTGTAACAGCTGTTTCGAATGGCGCAAACCTCACAGATGGGTTAGACGGACTCGCTACAGGAACTAGCGCTATAATCGGAATGACTCTAGCTGTTTTGGCCTATGTAAGTTCGAATACAGTAATAGCGGAGTACCTCAACATTATGTACATCCCTGGGTCTGAAGAACTAGTGGTGTTTAGCGCTGCTTTTGTGGGGGCTTGTGTAGCATTTCTTTGGTATAATTCATTCCCCGCACAAGTGTTCATGGGAGATACTGGATCTCTAGCATTAGGAGGAATTATAGCCGCTTTTGCAATTGCAATAAGAAAGGAATTACTTATTCCTGTGTTATGTGGAATATTTCTTATCGAGAATTTGAGTGTCGTACTTCAAGTCGGTTGGTTTAAGTACACGAAGAAGAGGTTCGGAGAGGGGCGTAGAATATTCTTGATGGCTCCTCTGCATCATCATTACCAAAAGAAAAACATGCACGAATCGAAAATCACAGCTCGATTTTGGATTGTGGGAATTCTACTCGCAGTGGTCACAATAGTAACTCTAAAAGTTCGATAGTCAAGTGTCTAAATCTATAATCATACTTGGAGCCGGCGAAAGCGGTGTGGGAGCAGCTAAGCTTGCCCTCTCTCGTGGCTACGTTCCATTTGTGAGTGATGCGGGCAATGGAAAGGAGAGTTTTCTTGGCGAATTAAGGGAGTCTGGAATTAAGTTCGAAGTGGGAGGTCACGTTACAGAGAACTGGCCTTCGACCTCGACTGCGATCAAAAGCCCGGGGATTCCCGATAACGCTCCTGTACTGGAATATTTTAGAGAAAGACAGATTGAGATTATCAGCGAAATAGAATTCGCGAGTCGTTATGCTTCAGGTCGTGTTGTCGCAATTACAGGGGCCAACGGAAAAACTACGACGACAGCACTCATATATCGCCTCCTAACCGACGCAGGAATTAACGCTGCGTGCGTAGGAAATATCGGCACAAGCTGGGCTCGAGATATCGCAGAAAGGACTACTCCCGCAGAAGTTACCGTAGTTGAGGCTAGTAGTTTTCAATTAGACGGAACGACGTCATTCCGTCCAGACATAGCAGTTCTATTGAACATCACCCCCGACCATTTAGATAGATACGACTACAAACTTTCTAACTATGCCGCATCTAAATGGCGCATTACAGAATATCAAACCACGGAAGATTATTTGGTTTACAACTCTGATGATGAAGAGATAAAAACACTAATAAATAATCCCGGTACAAATGCTCAACTCGTTTCTGTAAGTAATACATACAGATTTGATAGCGAGCAAAACTCTGCTGAAAATTTCTGTGCAGAGATGAAAAATAAAAACGAATTTATAATCAATACACCCCATAAAAAACCATTTTCTATGACCATTCAAGAACTTGCCATACAAGGCAAACACAACCTATTTAACTCTATGGCTGCAGGAGTTACTGGCCGAATTTTAGAGCTTCGCAACGAAACTATTCGCGAAAGTTTAACTCATTTCGAGGGTATCGAACATCGTTTAGAATACGTTGCAACCGTAAATGACATCCGCTTCATAAACGACAGTAAAGCTACCAATGTAAATAGTGTGTGGTATGCACTAGAATGCATGAGCAGTCCTGTTATTTGGATTGCTGGAGGCATCGACAAAGGAAATGATTACCGCGATTTACTTCCACTTGTCGAAAACAAAGTGAAGCATCTTATATGTCTAGGAAAAGACAATTCAAAGCTGATTGCTACTTTCTCTGAAAAAGTAGAAACTATACACGTTGTAGAAACTGCGGCAGAAGCTGTACAAGTAGCTTATGATTTGGGTATTCCTAATGACACAGTACTTCTGTCTCCTGCATGTGCTAGTTTCGATCTTTTCGGCAGCTATGAGGAAAGAGGAAATGCTTTTAAGACAGCGGTAAAAGGACTTTAAGTCTAGGTAGCGCAATGTCTAACTGGGCGAACATAATTCGAGACAAAATCGAAGGAGATAAGGTCATCTGGATGGTGGCTCTAATTCTTAGTGTCTGCTCCATTATTTCCGTGTACGGTTCTGTTTCCTCACTTGTGTATAAAGCTCACGGCAAATCGTTGGGAATTTTATTTAAACAAAGTGCATTATTGGTTGTAGGGTTTGGTATTATGTATGCAATTCACAAAGTGCATTATAAATATTTTGCTCGACTTGCAAATGTGTTATTAGTTTTTGCAATTATTGCTTTAGTTCTGACATTGATTTTCGGAGCTGACATAAATGAAGCTCGTCGATGGCTTAAAGTTCCATTTATAGGTTTAACCTTACAAACATCTGATTTAGCCAAAGTCGCGATAGTTGTATGGTTAGCAAAAGAACTTCATGTGAGGCGAGAAAAACTAGACGACTTCAAAGGGGAAGTAGTCCCCATGCTTATCAGAATATTAATCGTGTGCGGTTTAATTCTACCAGCCGATTTCTCTACTGCCGCACTTCTAATTATGGTGTGTATAAGTATGCTATATATAGGCGGTGTACCATTCAAGGGTTTATTCTCAATTTTAGGTTTAATAATAGCATTTGGATTCACTATTTATGGGGTGAGTAAAGCTGCGCCAAACCTGATACCGAGAAGCGAAACTTGGGTAAATCGCATAGAGCAATTTGTAGGTGGAAATGAAAACAATGAAATTTCGAGTTCTGCCGATTACCAAATAGATCTCTCTCAGGTAGCTATCAACAGAGGAGGACTTCTACCATCAGGTCCAGGAACAGGCACGTGTAGGAATTTTCTTCCTCATCCGTATTCTGATATGATTTATGCGTTCATAATCGAAGAGTGGGGTTCTATTATAGGTGGGTTTGGATTACTACTTATGTACTTAATTCTGTTTTATAGGACTATTCACGCAGCTCGTAATTGCGATCGCCCTTTCGGGAGTTTTTTGGCAATGGGTTTGGGGCTATTGATAACTATTCAAGCGCTAATTAATATGGGAGTTGCCGTTAGACTTCTTCCGACTACAGGTCAACCTCTACCATTAGTAAGCTTTGGTGGAACGTCCCTGATTTTTACTTTCATATCTATAGGAATGATTTTGGCTGTGAGTAGATCGCCTTTTTTACCTAAAAACAAACAAGCGACTTAAAACACCCTATAGTGAAAATACAAAATGTACTTATTTCAGGTGGAGGAACAGGTGGTCACATCCACCCAGCTTTGGCAATAGCTGATGAAATAGCAAGACGAAATCCAAGTGTAAATATCAGGTTTGTAGGCGCGATAGGGCGTATGGAAATGGAAAAAGTTCCAGCTGCAGGGTATGAAATCGAAGGGTTATGGATAACTGGAATTGAAAGGAAATTATTAAGCCTGAAAAATCTAAGTTTCATCTTTAAGTTGATCTACAGTTTGATGAAATCAGGAAGACTTCTACGGAAATACAAACCTGAGATAGTTATCGGAGTGGGTGGTTTTGCTAGTGGGCCACTCCTTTATAGAGCTTCGAAAAAAGGAATTCCTACTCTTATTCAAGAACAAAACTCATTTCCCGGAATTACAAATAGAATTCTATCAAGTAAAGTAGATAAGATTTGCGCAGGGTTTCCTGGTCTAGAAAGGTGGTTTCCTAAAGAACGAATTATCGAAACCGGAAACCCCTTACGCGATAGTGTGTTAAAGCTTTCGAGCACAGAGCACACCCCCACGAACAATG
This sequence comes from Bacteroidota bacterium, assembly GCA_002746975.1. GTDB lineage: Bacteria > Bacteroidota > Bacteroidia > Flavobacteriales_D > Sanyastnellaceae > UBA974. The sequence continues at coordinate 202,326 of NVXE01000001.1, forward strand.
AGGCTTCTTCACATTTCAAGCTAAGCAGCGAAAAACCTATCGTCTTTATAATGGGCGGGTCGCTTGGAGCTCTATCATTAAATGAAGCAGTAAAAAATCTACTTAAATATTACTCAACTTTAGCGAATAGTGAAGACAGGGTACTCCCCTACTCAATAATTTGGCAATGTGGTTCAAGGTTTTTCGATGAGAACTCAAATTGGCTGAACGAGTTTAAAAATGACTACAAGGATATTGCGAAAGATGTAAAATGTTTGGGGTTTATAGATAGAATGGATTTGGCATATGCCGCCTCAGACCTAATAGCAAGTAGAGCAGGCGCAATGTCCATATCTGAACTGGCCTTAGTCGCTAAACCTACCATTCTCATTCCATCACCTCATGTATCTGAAGACCACCAAACAAAAAATGCTATCTCATTAGTCGATAGAGGTGGAGCTATTTTAATCAAAGATGATGAGGTGGGGCTTCAGTTAAGAGAAAAGTTAGAGGAATTATTATTTGATGAGGATTCTCGAGAGAAAATGAGCGTTGCATTAAAGTCAGCAGCTAGACCAAATGCTTCAATTGAAATTGTAGATGAAATAGAAAAACTTCTAGGAAAGTGAAATGAAGAATCCCCGAATAGCATACTTCTTAGGAGTCGGTGGGGCGGGAATGAGCGCTTTAGCACGTTATTATTTAAAGGAGGGAGTTAAAGTCTATGGCTACGATAAAACCGAGACTGCATTAACTGAAACGTTAATCGAAGAGGGTGTTTCGATAACATACGATGACTCTATACATAGCATCCCTAAAGAAATAGGTGTAGAAATAGGAGAACTCCTACTTGTAATTACACCTGCTATTCCTTCTAATCATCCTCACCTACTCGAACTGATAAAAATAGGTCATACTCCTATAAAACGTGCCGAAATATTAGGGCGCATCACACAATCAAGACCTACTCTCGCAATTGCAGGAACCCACGGAAAAACTACAACCACAGCGATTTTGGCACATATAATGGCTGGAACTTCTAAAGGTTGCAATGCATTTATCGGAGGAATAGCAGCATCGATAAAAAGCAATCTATACTGGTCAGAGCATGCTGAATGGACTATTGTTGAAGCGGACGAGTTTGATAGAAGTTTTCACGCATTACACCCCACACATGCCGTTATTACCTCCTTAGATCCAGATCATTTAGATATCTATGGAGATGAAAATAGCTTTATTAAAGCTTTCAAAATATTTAGTTCACAGGTAAAAGACATTGCAATAGTTCATCACGAAATTTTTAATCACTTTAAGGACTTAAAAAACATAGAAACCTATGGAATAAAGGTAGGAGATAAAGAAATCACACACTTTCCTTCAGAAATTAAAAGAATAGATGTTGGTTATGAATTCACATTAAACTTATCTAATGGAGAGGAAGTAGTAGAAAAGATCACTACTAACATGATGGGATTACACAACTTAGAAAACACTATTGCAGCTGCTGCTCTCGCACATAAAGCCGGTGTTTCATCAAATATCATCAAGGAAAGGATTGCAACATTTGAGGGTATTTATAGACGGTTTCAAATCCATATTAAAACGGAAAAGCGTGTATATATTGACGACTACGCTCACCATCCTACTGAATTAAAAAAAACTATACAGGCAGTAAGAGAGCATTTTCCAGGCAGACATCTTACTGTAATCTTTCAACCACATTTGTTTTCTAGGACTAAGGATCAAGAAGAGGGATTTTGCAAAGAGCTACGAAAAGTAGATAGATTGATTTTACTTCCGATTTATGCCGCAAGAGAAAATCCCATGCCTGGTTTCAATACACAATCTCTTTTTGAAAAGATATCGCACCCCCATGCAAATACATCGACGATAAATTCCATCTTCGATACCTTAAAGGCACATCCCGTGGACGTTCTTTTATCTGTAGGTGCAGGAGATATAGATTTACTCGTTTCCGACCTAAAGAAATGGACATCCATGGACGCTTAAAGCGATCATGAAATCAACCACAGCAACAATCCTCAGCGTTTTCATCCTATTAGGATGCATACTCGTATTAGTAGGTTTTGCATCAGTTGATAACGAAGGAAAAAGGATTAACTCTATAGAAATAATTATTTCTGACGATGCAAATAGTCCTTTTTTAACCGAGTTAAGAGTTAGAGAACACCTCGATACTTTCGGAGCTATCATAGGAAAACTTGAAAAAAACGTTTCTTTACCTGAATTACATCACCACCTGATGTTAATTCCTTCCGTTAGAAAAGCCCATGTTTATCCTACTTTAAATGGCCAAATTCATATTGAATTAACTCAACGCGAACCTCACGCAAGAATTCATACAGGAAAGGGTAGTGATTTTTACATAGATGAGCGCGGTAAAGTCATGGAGCTTGATCACCTGTACACAGCAAGAGTTCCTGTCATACATGCCGAGAGCTTAGAAGCAGCCCAGCCGGCAATTAGTTTTATTGAAAAGACGCGCAATGACAGGTTTTGGGATGCTCTCATAGACCAAGTCATAGTTAACTCTAAGGGGGAGCTTGAACTCATACCTCGCATAGGCTCAAGAATCTTCATAGGCAATGACCAAAATCCTGAAGATCAACGTCGAAATCTTATAACTTTCTATAGAGCACAAGTTAAAACCGGTAACTTAAAAAATTACTCGCGTATCGATTTGAGCTATAAAGACCAAGTAATTGCAAAACGTTATACTTACTAATCCAATATCTAAAACCTAAGTAATGGAAAACGAAACACAGAACCACGAACCTGAAATATTAGTAGGATTAGATATCGGTACTACGAAAATAGCTTGCTTTGTGGGACAGCGCAACGAGCATGGGAAAATCGAAATTCTAGGATACGGAAAAAGTGATTCCGTAGGAGTAACGAGAGGTGTAGTATCTAATATCGAGAGAACTGTATCTTCAATCAAGTTAGCCGTTAAGGCCGCAGAAGAAAATTCTGGGATTGAGATTAAGGTTGTTAACGTAGGTATTGCTGGACAGCATATAAAGAGCTTACAACACAGAGGTATGATTACGCGAGAGAATTTAGATGATGAAATTCGCCAATCGGATATTAATGCCCTTATTGAAGATATGCGTCGTTTGGTTATGCCTCCTGGAGCACAGATTTTACATGTACTTCCTCAAGAGTTTACTGTAGATAGCGAACCTGGAATAAAAGATCCTGTGGGAATGTCGGGGGTAAGATTAGAAGCGAACTTTCACATTATTACCGGGGATATCGCAGCTGCTAGAAATATCTACAAATGTATTTCAAAAGCCGGGCTAGAAATAGACCAACTCGTTTTAGAACCTCTTGCCTCATCTTCATCCGTATTAACAGAAGAGGAAAAAGAGGCTGGTATTGCTCTAGTTGACATAGGTGGAGGAACTACTGATATTGCTATTTTCCAAGATGGAATAATTCGTCATACAGCCGTTATACCATTCGGGGGCAAGGTCATTAGCTCGGATATTAGTAAAGGATGTAACATTATGAGCAAGCAAGCTGAAATTCTTAAGTGTAAATTTGGATCTGCTTTAGCACAAGAGATGAGTACAAATGAACTTGTCTGTATCCCAGGTCTTACTGGTCGTAAACCTAAAGAAATCTCGCTTCGAAATCTCGCTAACATTATCGAAGCTCGTATGGTAGAGATTATTGAACACGTACATTATGAAATCAAAGCTTCTGGTTTAGGTGATCAATTAATCGGTGGAATTGTAGTCACTGGAGGAGGAAGTCAACTAAGACACATCACTCAACTATTTCAATACCATACTGGTTTGGACTGTCGAGTAGGTTACCCAAATGAACATTTACAAGAATCGCCAACAGAAACAAATATCCCTTCATTCTCAACTGGAGTAGGACTTGTTATTAGAGGCTCCGAAGAAAGTGTTAGAAATAATAATGATACTCAGAGTGCGCCTACTAGAAGAAAAGAAAAAAGAAACTTGATGGACGACTTTAAAAAGAACATTCGAGAATGGTTCGAGAAAGAAGAAGAAGAAAATCAGCATTAGTCACCACCTTAAAAAAAAATCACTATGGAATTTGCACTACCTAAATCATCTAACAATCCGATAAAAGTAATCGGAGTTGGAGGCGGCGGATCTAATGCTGTCAACACAATGTTCGAACAAGGAATTAAAGGTGTGGACTTTATCGTCTGCAATACAGACGCTCAAGCTCTTGATGTCAGTCCTGTTCCTTTAAAAGTTCAGCTGGGCTCAACATTAACTGCAGGGCAGGGTGCTGGATCTATTCCTGAAGTGGGAATGAACGCAGCAATAGAAAACCTTGAGGATCTAACAAACCTACTAGGAGCTGATACAAAAATGGTGTTCGTAACTGCCGGTATGGGAGGAGGAACGGGCACTGGAGCAGGACCTGTAATTGCAAAAGCTTGCCGCGATTTGGGCATCTTAACAGTGGGTATCGTAACAATTCCATTTAAGTTTGAAGGAAAAAAGCGATCTACTCAAGCAGACAGCGGTCTTAAAAACATGCGTGATGCAGTAGATACTTTACTAGTAATCCGTAATGACAAACTTCGTGAATTATACGGAAATCAAACATTGCGGAAAGCATTCAAAAATGCTGACCAAGTACTTTGTATTGCAGCAAAAGGTATAGCGGAAGTAATCACACGGATAGGAGAAATAAACGTTGATATGAACGACGTCAACACTGTGATGAGACAAAGCGGGAATGCCATAATGGGGTCTGGGATGGCGTCAGGTGAAGGTCGATCTAAAAAGGCTGTTATTACAGCACTTGAAAGCCCACTATTGAACGATAATGACATTACTGGAGCTAAGCATGTTCTATTAAACATTACAGTTGGAAGTGAAGACATCCTAATGGATGAAATAATGGAAATTACTGATTACATACAAGATGCTGCAGGACAAAACGCTGAGGTAATTTGGGGGTACGCTTTAGATGAAGAATTAGAAGAGGAAATTTGCATTACTGTAATAGCTACTGGATTTGAAGCTCATGAGGTTCAGACAGGATCTGAGCCAGTAGAGAAGAAGGTTATAACTTATGATTTGGGAGATGAATCACAAGAAATAACAACTCCTGTAAATAGAGCAATAAACCCAACAAATACAAGCGAGGAACAAATAGAAAATAAGGAAGTAGGAAATGACGAACCCTACATAGTAAGTTCTAGTGAACAGGATTACTCCGACTTATTTAATACTTCTCCAGAAACAGCTGAGCCAGAGGCGTTAAAAGATAATGCGGAAGGTGAAATCGTCATCCACAATCTTGATGATGCACCCTTAGATACCACCCCTACTAACTCGTTTAGTTCACCTTCGAACAATGACGCTTTCTTGAATTTAGATATCGAAAATAAAAACAAGAATGCCTTCGCAGAACGTCAAAGGCAAACTAAGAGGGCTTTGAATGACGTAAATATGAAACTTATGCTTCCTGGAAGGATTTCTGATTACGAAAACGAACCAGCTTACAAGCGTAGAGATATAATTTTAGACGAGGTCACACATTCGTCTAAGTCAAGTGTAAGTAGGTTTTCTATAAACGAAGAAATTGATGAAAATGGAGAGCGTAGAATCGAACTACGAGACAATAATCCATTTCTTCACGATAACGTAGATTAATGAGCTCAGTACAATCACAAATAACGGACGGCATCAAAGATGCAATGCGTTCTAAAGATAAAATAAGGCTTGCTACATTGCGAGATGTAAAGTCTAAGTTTATGCTCGAATTATCTAAACCGGGAGCTTCTGAAGAAGTAAAGGATGAAGATGCAATAAAGATTATCAGCAAGCTACATCGCCAAAGAGTAGATACCTCTGAAGTTTATAAAGAACAAAACAGAGAAGATTTAGCCGTTGATGAATTAGCTCAAGCCGAGATTCTAGCAGAATTTCTACCTAAAGCACTTTCCGAATCTGAAATAGAATCGAAAGTTGCCGAAATAATAGAGCAAACTGGCGCATCTGGAATGGGAGATATGGGACGAGTAATGGGCATGGCTTCAGCTGCTATGGCTGGCCGTGCTGATGGAAAAGTCATCTCAGGATTTGTTAGAAACCAGTTACTTAAGTAGTATCCGTAATTCTATTCCTGAGGCTGTAGAGTTGAGGAACCCCTTCCCCACCACTCTATAGTTATTCGCGTTTACTACTTGTTCTATCCATATAGAGTTTCCTAAGGCTCTAGACCAAAACAGACCTATATACCATCCCGGAACATCTTTTTTAGGTTCCTTTTCAATTCCTAATTCTGCCATTAATGGTATGGACACCCACCGAAATCGACCCAAGTATACTTCATAATCACGCTCACCATAATCACCTGAGGTAGATCCATTTACGAATGCATCTGAGGGCATTAATTCAAGGCCTAAGCCAACAGCAGAAGTAACGAAATAGCCTAATCCTAAAGGGACTCTTGTTTCTGCCATAAATGGAATTTTATACCCCACAGATCTCAATAAGTGAATCGTATCTGAGGTAGTAATCGCCAAGGTGTCATTAAAATAATTTATTTCTACGGAGTAATTTTTTCTATACCAAAGAACTCCAGTCCCCAAAGTCCAGTTCTTATTAAGTCTATACTGCATTCTAACCCCGAATTCCTGACCAATTTTAGGTATCCAAATAGCCGATAATCCATCTGTAGAGAACTCTTGTGGTTCAGCCCCCACTATCTGCAAGGGAGTGATTAGTCTTGTTTGGACTGCAAGTTCCCAATTATCATTATCCCCAACATACTGGCCATAAGCTTTATGAGACATCGCCCCTAAAATAGCAAGTGCGAGAAAAGTACCCGTAATAATTAAAATCGTCCATCTAAGAATCCGAGAGGGAATAAAAGGAGATCTAATCTTAGCGTGCAATAAATTATTCTCACGCAAAGCCTCAGAAAAATGAGTTCTAGGAACTCCAAATAGATATTTCGCCCCGTACTCTAATTCATCATCAACACTGTGTTCAAACGGAATACTTTTATGCGACAGGGCATCTAAATACATATCGCTATGACTCTTCTCTTTGAATGAAAAGACATAGTACCTATTATCACCTGGATGAATGAAATAATTAGTCCAACGCATTTATCTAATAACTTCGTTCGTATAAAATTTACTGTCAAACACTATAGAGCAAAGTTAAACCTCACATTTGTAATATGCAGACAATTCTTATCACAGGTGCTGGTTCAGGTATAGGAGCAGCCACAGCTAGGCTTTTATCAGACCAAACCGATACTCGAATACTTCTAATAGGTCGTAATACAGACTCCTTAAACAAAGTTTTAGCTAGTTTAAAAAATCCAGAGATACATCTTGCGCAGAGTATAGATATTTCGAAACCAGGTATTTTGGACGATTTTCTATCAGATACCAGTACGAATTTAAAAGAACACCCATTAGTGTCAGTGTTTGCAAATGCGGGAATTGGAGCTCCTAACTTATATGATCACAACAGCGGAGAAGATAGAGTTTGGGATGAAATCATCGGAATAAATCTCACAGGTACATATAGAACATGTATGGCTACAATTCCTTGGCTCCAGAAAGCAAAAGAAAGCGGATTTAAAACTCGTCATATAGTCATTACCTCAAGTGTCCTTTCGCGGTTCGGTGTCCCCACTCAACCAGCTTATGTCGCCTCTAAGACAGGTTTATTAGGACTTGTTAGAAGTCTTGCTACACAATATTCTAGAGAGGGGATTTTGATAAATGCGATAAATCCAGGATGGGTGAATACAGATATGGCAACTATTAGAATCAAAGAGATGGCAAACGAAGCTAATGTATCATATGAGGATATGCTTACGGTGCAAGAGTCTTATGTGACTACAGGAAAATTTAGTGAGCCAGAGGAAATAGGTGCATTAGTTAAATTTCTATTTTCTAATTCACAGGTATCAATAACTGGCCAAGCGATTGACATTAACGGGGGGGCCTGGATGGGATAATTTATACAGAGCTTTATTTAAAAAAAACGCAATAAAAAAGCCCCGACAAATGTCGGGGCTTTCTTTATATAGAGTTTATCTATTCTTAGCAAATAGTACCGAATGCACCTAGGAAGATAAGAAGGTCACCAGTAGTAATCGATCCATCACCGTTCAAGTCCGCAGGACAAGGGTTAGCGATGTTGAAAGTACAAGTTCCGTTATCTGTAATCGCAGCAGCGTCATAGTTAGCCGCATCTGGGTAAGTACATCCCTCACATCCAGTGAAGATACAAGTAGTGAAATCAGGTAGGTTAACAGCTGCGTTGTAGTTACAAGCACAAGAGATGTCACAACCAACAACACACTGATCACCAGTACCTACGTTGAAAGTTACAGACTCATCAGCTAGACCACCAACTAGACCACCGAATGCTCCTAATATGTTCCAGCTCATCTCAGATGCCCAAGAAACACCGACAACATCGATAGTGTAACATCCATCAGCTAGACAGTAAGAGTCAGTAGCATTTGAACCTACATCGATAGTACCTGTTCCGATTACAGTTCCATCAACAGAAGATAGAGTGTAGTAACCTCCATTCCATCCGTCTCCGAAAGAATCGAACATCTGAACATCTAGACAGTTACTGTAACAGCAAGTACCATCATCGATAGTAGAAAGTGCATCATAGTTACAAGCTAACATATCTGTACAACCAGCACATGTTACGTACTCACAAGAGCTATCTTCTACAGTAGCAAGAGGATCGTAGTTACAAGCAATCATGTCCATACAACCACATACAGCACCACCTACAGAGATAGTCTGAGAATCAGGAGCTCCACCAGCTACAATAATAGTAGAATCTTGTAGAGTAATGTTCCAAGAAACCTCAGAAGCCCAATCACCAGGAGTGATGTCGATGTTGTAACATCCAGGCTCTAGACATATCATATCGAAACCGAACTCAGGTCCAGCGAAGTTATCGTTGTCAACAGAGTACTGAGCGTTATCAAGGTCACCAGCAGTAATAAGGTTACCAGCAAGGTCAGAGATAGTGTAACCAGCTCCGTTCCATCCGTCTCCGAATGCGTCAATCATGTTCATTTGAACAGCGACCCCAGTACCAGTAGTACAAACACAAGACCAGAAGTCACATGTAGGAGTACTAACGTTAGCTAATGGATCGTAGTTACAAGCTGCAGGATTCATACATCCTTCAACAACAGTAGCACAGTTAAATGTAAGATCGAATGTTCCAGCAGTTCCACCTACTAAGATGTAGTAAAGTGTACCAGGTGTAGAAACGAATTCAAAGTTTACATCATCAGAATCGAATAATGAACAAGCACCTGTTCCATCACTACCAGCAGCAGAGTCGAAACATGTAAAGTCACCAGCTGTGTAAATAGGATCCATTGGGTATGGAGCAACTGTAAGAAGACCAGTACCAAGAGCTCCAGAAGGTAATTCAAAGAATCCTATAACATCACCAAGACCGTTAGTGAATGTAGCGGCACCACCGTTCCATCCGTCTCCAAATGCGTCAATCATGTTTAATGTGTAAACTGCAGGAGGTAAACAAAGAGACCCCGTAACAGGAGCGGCTCCAGAAGCAACACTTACACCTAAAGAGTCAACAAGATCCCAAGTAATCTCAGAATCCCAAGAACCACCACCAACACTGAAGTTAACTGTGACAAGAGGGTTACCAAGAGAGTCAACGCCACAAGCGTCAACAGGAGGAACAGCAATACCACCACCACCACAAGGGACAGCCGCTGTATAGATGTTAATCTTAGAATCAATAGCAGACCCACAAGTACTTATGTTATGTAATTGTCCGTCACCCACGAATGAGTACCAAACACCAGCTCCAGGAGCAGTCTCACATCCTAGGACTCCAATTGGAGAACCTGTGATAGTAGCACCACCTGTAGAACCAGTAGTTACAGTGTTACAAGTTAGAGCAACAGCAGTATCACAAATATCGTTCGCTGGAACAATACCTGTAAAGTCACAAGTACCATCGTCTTGGTTAGCTTGTGGGTTGAAGTTATTCGCTGTAGCATCTGTACATCCTAAGATGATACCTGTTGTAGTGAACTCAAAGTCTCCACAAGTAGCCGGGTCAGAAGTATAGATTAAGAAGTAGTAATCTACGTTAGGAATAAGTTGTGGTAAGAATGCCTCAACAGAACCAGCACAAGTACCAGTAAACTGACAACCTACGAATCCAGTAATACCTGCACATTGGTTACCTTCCATCATAACGAATCCAAGAACATCGTTAGAAATGTTAGTGATGTTAAATAAGAATGTGTTGTAGTTAGCAGAGTTAAATGTGAACCAAACTCCGTAAGCAGTACCGTTTCCAGCCCATCCTAATGGCATTGACTCAGCAGTAGCACAACAAGTAGAACCAGTAAATGTCACACCTGTAACCTGTGCGATAGCACCAGAACAGTCATCGTTAGATGGAGTAACACCACAATCAACACAAGTAACAGAAAGAACGAAGTCGTTTCCGTTAGTTGTTGCAGAGAACTCACTAACAAGAATGAAGTAATCAGTTCCAGTTACAGCATTGAATACTGCAGTTGATAAGAAACCAGTAGCACAACCGTCATCGTTTCCAGAAACAGCAACTAATGAACCATCTAGAGCTTGTGTGTAAATATGAAGCTGAGTGTCAGCTGTGTAATCAGTTAAAGCGTCATTTGAAGGAGTATCACATGTACTAACAATTATCTGCTGGTCAGCAGCAGCGTTAAATGTGTACCAAACTCCAGTAGATGCAACAGCAGCGTTACTGAACTCAGTACCGATTAAGTTTTGGTCATCAGTAGAGTAAAGTAATGTACCAGAAACGAAAGCTCCACAGAATACTGCCTCAGCGTTAGCTAACTGATCGTTAACCGGTGGCTCTTGACAAGTACCGTCATCAACAGATGCCGAGATGTTGTAGTTAAGAGCAGAAGGACTTGTACAACCAGAGAACGCACATGTACCAGTTAGAGTAAAGTCTAATGGGTAAATAGTACCTGCACCAGTAGTTCCGTAGTTAGTTCCGAACTGGTCTGTCATAGAAATACTAACCTCTGAAGGGGAAGAACCTAAACTTACTTCTACTGTGTAACATCCAGGAGCTAAACATACTAAGTCAGAACCTAAAGAAAGGCCATCACCAGAAAAAGCTGTGTCAAGGTCACCAGAAAGCTCAAGAGCTCCAGTTGCCTGATTGTAAACGTAGTAAACAGCTCCATTCCAACCGTCTCCGAAAGAGTCAGCCATAGTTAGAGTAAGAACGAATGTACCAGGAGCACAGTAAACACAAAGGCCACTATCAATAGTAGCGTTAGGGTCATAGTTAGCAGCAGTTGCGTCAATACAACCTACGCAAGAGTAATCACAAAGACCATCATCAAATGCAGCAAGAGCGTCGTAGTTACAAGCACCCATGTCTGTACAACCCATTGTACAAGCACCACCGTTGAAATCTAAGTAATCAGTACCTATAGAACCACCATCACCTACAGCAGCAGTGTCAATATCACCTGAGAAAAGATTAGTTCCATCATAAGCGTCGAATGAGTATGTACCACCATTCCAACCATCTCCGAAAGAGTCAGTCATATCAATAGTATAACATCCAGCAGCTAAACAAAGAGTGTAAGAACCTGCTCCACCAGTAGCAACTACTGAATCAGCTAACATTAGAGAGAATCCTATTTCACCATCCCAAGTACCACCACCTACAGTAAGTGTTCCAGCGAATACCCCAGTACAGTATGCACAGCATCCAGTACAAGCGATAGTAGCTAGAGCGTCGTAGTTAATTGCCGTAATATCCATACAACCTATGCAAGAGTAATCACAAGATGCGTTATCTAAAGTAGCAAGAGCATCGTAGTTACAAGCAGTCGGGTCGATACAACCAGCACATGATAAGTAATCACATGAACCGTCATTAACGTTAGCAGCAGGGTTGAAGTTACAAGACAAAGCGTCGTTACAACCAGCAACTATACAAGCAGGGTCTGTAGAGAAGAATACCTCTCCTTCACCGCTACCTAAAGCGATAACAGCTCCACCTACAACAACTTCCCAAGTTCCCTCAGAAGCGAATGAAGGTATAACAATGTTACCTGTGTAACATCCTGGCGCAAGACAGAAGTCCATAGTCATAAAGCCGCCATCAAGGAACTCATAGAATGTTCCGAAGATGGTTAATCCACCAGCTACACCACCGAAAGTCCATCCATCACCGAATGAATCGTATAGGTTTATCGTTACGAAATCATCTAGGCAACAAGTACCATCGTCGATAGTCGCAGATGGATTGAAGTTAGACGCCAGAGGGTCTGTACATCCAGGGACATCAGCAGAAACAGTAATAACTAAAGAACCCGAAGCTCCAGCAGTTAATTCAAATAGCCCGATGCTCACACCTCCTATACTAAAGGAAGCAGTAGCACCATTCCATCCATCTCCAAACGAGTCAGAACCGATGAATGTGTAGTCTCCCGCGGCTAAACACCACTGACCAGCAATACCGGCTCCACCAGTTAGTACTGAATTACCGAGTGCGTCGTTAAGAGTCCATGAAATCTCTGCTGGGTAAGCCCCCGCAGTAATAGCGTAATCTACCGCTATTTCGCCAGGTGCGCATTGCGACCAGGCTCCAGTTGAAAAAAGAAGTGCAAACGCCGCAAAAGCAGTCGTTAACTTCGTGTACGAATTGAACATATGAACAGGTTTTGGTTTGAAATCCATTAATTATTTACAAAAGTTAATCCCTTTACTAAGGAACACAACCCCCATATAGGATAGTCGTGTTCAGGCGAAAAAGGTTGCCTCCAAGCTAAAATTATCTCAAATTACGGCTTTTCAACGCGTTAAAATTAGGTGATTAAACCTAAGAAACCAAAAAAAAGTAAATAAATTCGTTGGGTTTTTTTAGGGCTACGTAGGTGAAATATGTCGATTCAGCGAAAAAAATGTGTTAAAACGCTATAAATCAAGATAGGTCTGAGATATGAGAAAAAGTCATTTACCACATAGAAACGTGCCAACTTTCAGAGAATGGAGTTACTAGTCGTGTTCTAGCGTCCTGAAGCGTAGATACAGTGGTGTCAAGGACTTGCGTGTCGTTGGTGATTAAATTCGCCTTCCTTTTCGCCCAAAAATCGTGGAGCTTTTCTGTTACCCACTCACCATCGAAGTTAGAAAGGTCGGAATTAGAAGGACGATGTAAAACCCAGCTCCTATTAAACCAATCCACACCGATAGATTCTCCGTCTTTTTTAATAAAATTGTTGAGTGAATCTAATGAGCATCCTGAAGCAGAGGATGATGACTCGTCAACCGATATAAGTAAAACACGGTTAGAAATAAGAAGGGCGTCAGCTGTGAGCGCACTTCCATGAGCCGACCATGAATCTAAAAAGGTGGTAAGTCTAGATAGTAGTTGAGTTGATGACGAATCGCTGAGTGAAGAGTCTGCAGTAAAGAAGAAAACTCGAGATGACTCAGACATATTTGGGAATATTATAAATGACATTGAGTACCTTATATAGAAGTGTATCGTTTTAATGAAAATTTAAAACGAGGAAGAGGAGATTTAAGAAATCTCGGAATGTAAACGAGGATGAGGGAAGGTAGTGGGGATTGTAGAAATCCTAATAATTCACGAGAAACAGCATAAGATGGAGAAGCTGAGGTTTGGCTTAAAAGGAAGAAAATAGACATAGGAATAGAAACTCCTATATACAAGAGTAAAAGCCAAGGCAAAGCTGAGGGAGCTCCAGAAGGAGAGGTTACTTTAACGAAAACTGCGTCCAACATAAAGAATACAAGCAATATTATCGCTGATAAAGCGCTCTTTGCTAGGACTAAATCGCTTTTAGAAAATAAATGTATGGTGAAGGGAATAGAGGTTGAGTTAAAAATCGCTGACCTCTCCTGAGGTGTTGAGTCATAGAAACCAGAATAAGAATCGGCAAATGATCTGTATTCGTTGAGAGCAACTTTAGCCGACTCTTGATAATACCCGAAGACAAGCATCACAATTAGGATGATAAGGGGTATAGCTCTCATTTGGATTTAGAAATAGGTGACAAATATGTGGCCCAAACATACCACAACCCGAAAACTACTCCATATACAAGAATGGTAAATGTATAGTCGTGATTAAACTCAAGCCAATTTGGATATTTCGATTGAATTGCTGCAAGGGAAATTACTCTCAACACGTTAACAGTGTGAATTACAATTAAACCTAGCAAAATGAATAAGACCTTTTTCTTTTTTCCTCCGGGATAAAAAGCTATAAAAATTGAAAATAAAGCAAATAAAGCAAGGCCGTCACAAGGAGCTCCGATTTCGACTCCAGGCGATCCTGACACCCCTAACCTATTTATAAAATTTGAAGGCTGAGGGAATGTTCCCGTTTTAAATCCCAACATCTCCAGTCCAGACTCCGAAACATTTACCATGCTAGAAATGAGAACTTCGTCAACGTTCGTTAAAGGCTTAATTGCAAACTCATAAATCACATACCATGATAGATATGCTACAAAACAGCTGACGAAGAATTTAAATACCCTCACTTTTTCAAGCTTCTTTAGCTAGAAGTTTATTCTCGTCCCTAAGCTTGTAAAACGCAAAAAATGCACCAGCTATCATTAAAAAGGGAATACCGTCAGAAATAGGGATTGCTAAACATGGGGCTGAACCATTATAATTCGTACAGTCAGGATCTTCTACACAGGCGTTATTTGCATAAATCCCACAACAACCCGATTGGAGGCAGTTAATAAAAATATAGTTTGTACCGTCTGGGTCACAACAAAGACCGTCGGGTTCAACTTGTGCTGATATTACAAATGGAGAGAGGGCGAACAATCCTAAAAAGATGATGGAAACGAATAAGTTTCTTGATATGTAATTGTAGTTTGTCATGACGGATTACCTTTGGACTTCAAAGATGAACAATTCTAGACAAGATATAATATCTGCCAAGGATATTCGACCATATGTAAAACTTTTAGGTAAAAGTGGATGGTTAATGATCTTGCTGGCTATCATAGGGTACGGAATAGGTCGCATAGTAACTCACAGACAAGTTGATAAATATAACGCTACTGCTGAGATATTATTGACACACGGTGGTGGCATTAACGACTTACAAGGCATGGGGAATGTCAGGGCTACTTCAATGTGGGGTAATTATCTAGATGAAACTAGAAACCAAATTCGGATTTTAAACTCCTACGATTTAATAGGGAGGAGTATTGATAAAATTAATGACCCACTCGATTTATTTCTTGTTGGAAGACTTAAAGAATTACCTGTCGAGGGGTTTTCTGTATTAAATATTACAGTTCAAGAAGAAGCGTTTTCTTCAAATATGCTTGGAAGATCTTTAAATATCTTTATTCAAAGTCCTACAACCTATAAGATTTCGTTTGAAACTAATGAAGGAGGGGTAGTAGAGGTAGATGCGCAATTCGGCGACCTAGTTACTGCACATGGTTTAAACATGCTTGTGAATCTTTCTCCTGAAATAAAACGTAATCCAGCTAGAATTGAGGCTGCAAAAGCGCAACATTTCAGAATTCGTGTTTATAACAGAAATAATCGCATTTATCAATACCGATCTCAATTAACTGCTGGAAATATCGAAATGACCAGCATAGTTACTCTGACTTGTAGCGACGTACTACCTACAAGAGCTAAAAGATTTCTAGATACTCTAGCTGCTACATATATAGACTATACAGCCGAAGCAAGACACGCCAGCAATCTTCAGGCAGAGAAATACATTGACAACCAGCTTGTTGAAATTGAGTCAATGACTGATAGTTTGGCACAGCTAGTTGACTTTTATAAGGATCAGAAACACATTATAGACCTTTCAAAAGAACAAGCCCAATATTTCTCAATGTTGGTGGATCTTGAACAGCAGAGACGTGAGCTGGACTTACAGATTGAATCACTCAATAGTCTTAATTCGTATTTACTCTCATCGTCTTCAAACACTGCCTTGCCCCCGACGTCGTTTCTGTTTGTGGAAGACAAGTTGATGTTAGACCAAATGGGTGAATTGTTCGCTCTACAGGCTCGCAGATCTTCGCTTCTTTTAGATGTTAAGGAGGGTTCGTCGGTAATTCGTAGGGTTGACTCTACGATGTCGCAGATACGGACAGGAATAAAGCAGTATCTCAGTGATTTCAGGTCTGCGTTAAATGGAAGAAGGAATGATTTGACCGTTGAGATTCGACTGTTAGAAGTAAGACTCGCTAGCTTACCTCAAACTCAACGTGATATTCTCGCCATGGAAAGGAAACTTGCCGTAAACGAGAAGTTATCGTTGTTTTTGCTCGAACAAAAAGCTACGACTATTATAGCAAGAGCAAATATTACTCCCGAAGCCTCGCTTATAGAAAGGGCGAGGTATGGAGGCCTCGTAGGGCCTAAT
Source organism: Bacteroidota bacterium (assembly GCA_002746975.1). Taxonomy (GTDB): domain Bacteria; phylum Bacteroidota; class Bacteroidia; order Flavobacteriales_D; family Sanyastnellaceae; genus UBA974. Next base: position 218,771 of record NVXE01000001.1, read on the forward strand.
AAAGAAAAGACAATTCTAACGTACATACTTGCTGGTTTCGTGCTAGGTCTAATTCTTGCTTTAATTCGTTTGTTCTTCTTCGCGCGAATTGAATCCACTGGGGAATTACGAGAAATTGCAAATTTCCCAGTAATAGGAGGTATTCCTTTTCACAAAGGAATTAAGGAAGATCCTCTCGCCGTAAGAGCTGATAACAGGTCCGCTGTAACAGAGGCTTTTAGAGCTCTAAGAACGAACCTGCAATACCTTCTAGCAAAAGAGGGGGCTAATGTTATTCTAGTTTCTTCACTACACCCTTCTGAGGGAAAATCTTTTGTAAGCTCTAACTTGGCGTCAATTTTAGCTAAAGCTGGAAAAAAGGTCGCTATGATAGATTTAGACCTTCATAAACCTAGAGTTCACTTATATTTTGGTATTAAAAACAAAGCCGGAACTTCTAATTTACTTGTAGGAAAAGCCACGATTTCTGACGTAAAAAATACAGGTCCATACCCTTCGTTAGACATAATTTCTGCAGGCCCTATTCCGCCGAATGCCTCTGACTTGATTTTAAGCGAACGTCTAAAGCCACTTATCGCAGAACTTAAGAAGGAGTATGACTATGTAATTCTTGACACTCCTCCTATTCTTTTAATAAGCGATGCTTTGGTTTTAATGCAACACGTGGACACTGCGTTATTAGTAACGAACACTTCGCAATCTTCGCGTAGAGGTATTAAACATCTTGAGGAGTTATTAGAACAAAACAACCTCAACCACGCTTCCTTCGTTCTAAACGGCATTAAGGCTAGAAGGTTTATGAAATACTATAGCAAGTATGCCGCGCGTTATGGTTACTACAGTTACGGTTTAGGTTATTCTGAAGGATATGGTTATGGAGAGACGTATGTCGATAACGTTTGAAGAATAACATGAGGTTGTATCTGAGTTTCGTAATTTTAACACATGTTTCGCATTCTACAAAATGAGATGAATAGGACTGACTTGTTTTATAAAACAACGGTCGGCATTGCCATGTCATTTCTCGGTTTTGTATTGTTCCTCTGTTCAAGTAGCAACGCTTTTGCTCAACCTAATTTAACTAATGTCGACAATGTAAACGCGGCTGGAAATGCAACTCTACACTGGGATGTTTTCACCCCAGTAACTACAGAGGAGTTTGATCATATCGAAATCAAAGTTTTTGATATTCCAGGTGTTCTTTTAAGTCCTGCACCACATTTAGTAGCTCCGAATATTGATACTGGAGTCTTACCTACAGGGTGGGTGATGCCATCGTTCTTATACAATGCAAATGCGTTCGCTCACTGTTTTACTGCTGTACAAGTCACTACTTTAGATGGAGGGGTTACTCTAGATATGTCTCCTTCGTCTCCTTTCCTGTGCTCAATTCACGTGAGTGCAAGTGTCGGTACTGGAGTAGATGAAGTAGACTTGGTTTGGAATAGCCCTTATGCCGTTTCTGGGGAGGCAGCGGGCGGACCATTTTACTTAGAGAGGTTGAATGAATTCACTGCTGTTTGGGACACAATTGCTATAATACCAGATAGTCCTCAAGGAGCTACGTTCACAGATAATCCAGGACCATGTGTGTCTATAAATATTTATCGTGTACGCCAAACCGCATCAAACGGTGTTGACTTAAACGTCAGTAATGCTGCCGATTTAGTCGTGGGCACTGTAAACCCTAACCTTCCTATTACTACTCATATAGATGTAGATCCTGTAACTGGACTTGCTGAGGTGTTTTTTGATTACCCTGTAGGCACAGAGACTTTAGGGTTTATCATTTACAAGTGTATAGGGTCAGCATCCTCAGAAGTTCTACAAATTGATGACCCGAATATTTCTTCAGCCTTAATTCCTACATCACTTGCTTCTTCTGAACCTGAAAGCTATAGAGTTGCCGCTTATGAGTGTATAAATGATGATGGAACACCAAATCCTAATGCTGCTGGAGATTGTACGACTTCAATTTTCACAGTAGCTTCTCAAATTCCCTGTACGGACAGAGTTCAAGTTAGTTGGAATGAACCTTTCGGAATAGATGGAGGAGTAGATTTCTATCTCGTTCAAGCGGCATTGTTCGACGACGTTACATCATCTTACGGAGCTTGGACTACACTCGATACATTAGCATCTGGATTTGGGACTTATTTACACGAGGGCGCTGATTTATCGAGTACGCTTAAATATCGAATTGTCGCCGAATCTAACTCTGGTAAAATCTCACGATCTAGCGAATTCGAAGTTACTTTATCATACCCTGAAGCCCCTACCCCACCCATTATACAGCGAGCATCTGTTATTTCAAATGGATCCGTTGAAGTTTACGTAACTACTGACCCCGACGCGCTACAGATAAGTTTATACCAACTCGAAAGATGGGTAGATGTCGACAGTATTTGGATTCCCGTTTTAACCCCGCTACTTAGCTCACTTGGATTTCCACTAACGTTTGTCGATGTAGGTATAGAGACTGACGTAAGAAGTTACACCTATAGATGTTCTGTCTATAATGAATGTCAAGCCTTAGTTGCAACATCGAATATAGGGAAGACTATTTTACTTCAGGGATGGCGCTCTACTGACCCTGAAGCATTCGAAAATAGCTTAATTTGGTCTGAATATTTAGAATTCCCACAGGGCATATCATCGTATGAAATACTACGTTCTCCAACACGACTAAGTGCTTCCACACCATTATCATCACATAGTTCTACTGAATTATATGCCGTAGATAATGTAGGAGATCTAACAGACTTACCTGGAGACTTTTGCTACACCGTTATTGCACTTGAGAATAATCCTGTGGATGGATTAAATGGAGCAAGTTCAAATAGAATATGCCTTACTGAAGAACCATTAATTTGGATTCCTACTGCTTTTACACCAAATGATGATGACTTAAACGATTGGTTCCCATGGAATCCCGGCGAATCTACACTTGGATTTGTGTCAGAAAGTATTGCAAGCGGAGGGCCTACTTATGATCTGGTAATTCTATCACGATGGGGAGATGTTATATTCTCTTCAAATGACCCCTCAATTTGTTGGGATGGCACATCATCAGGCGAATTAGTCCCTGATGGGGTTTACACAGTGGTATTAAAGGTTTTAGACGGAGCAGGTAAATGGCATATCATATCACAAAGCGTGCAGCTACTTAGACCGTAATTTGTTACCTTTGTCCGAATCGTGGACCCAAGGGTAAGCGCACATGTGCACTCACTGAGGAAAGCGAGTAACGCGATTCAATCAGAAAAAAATGTCAATAAAAGATGCTAAGTTCTTCGGCGAAGGTCTCACCTACGACGATGTACTGCTTGTTCCTGCCTATTCGGAAGTTCTTCCTCGTGACACTAAATTAAACTCGAGATTTTCAAGAAACATCGAGCTGAAAACGCCTATTATTTCTGCCGCGATGGATACGGTAACTGAAAGTGAAATGGCAATAGCTATGGCTCGCCAGGGCGGAATTGGTGTTATTCACAAGAATATGTCCATTGAACAGCAAGCTAAGGAAGTCCTGAAGGTTAAGCGATCTGAGAATGGAATGATTCAAGACCCTATTACTGTTGATAAAAACGCTACAGTAGGTGATGTTTTAGGAATCATGCGTGAAAGGAGCATAGGTGGAATACCTGTAGTAAGTGATGACAACACTCTAGTAGGAATCGTTACAAATAGAGACCTACGCTTCGAAAACTCTCCTAGTCGTCCCGTGTCTGAGGTCATGACTAGTGAAAACTTAATCGTTACAAAGGATGGAAATGATTTCGCTAATGCAGCCCAAAAACTACGTGAGCACCGCATTGAAAAGCTTCCGGTCGTAGATAACGATGGGAAATTAGTAGGTCTTATTACATATCGCGATATTATCAAGCTCACGGAGTTTCCAGACTCTTGTAAGGACGGATTTGGTAGATTACGAGTCGCAGCAGCAGTGGGTGTTACCGATGACACAAACGAAAGGGTTAAAGCTTTAGTCGAAGCTGGAGTTGATGCCGTAATAGTAGATACTGCTCATGGTCACAGTGCTGGAGTTATAGAAGTGGTTAAGGAAGTAAAATCACTTTTCCCAGAAGTTGATGTCGTTTGTGGAAATATAGCTACCGCAGCCGCTGCAATTGCATTAGTTGAAGCTGGAGCAGATGCTGTGAAAGTAGGTGTAGGACCTGGATCAATTTGTACTACAAGAATAATTGCCGGAGTAGGAGTCCCTCAGCTATCTGCAATCATGAACGTCGCGAATGCACTCAAGGGTACTGGAGTCCCTGTAATTGCTGATGGAGGAGTTAGATATACTGGAGATATAGTTAAAGCGATTTCTGGAGGTGGAGATAGTGTAATGGTAGGGTCACTGTTAGCGGGAACAGGAGAAAGTCCTGGGGAGACATTTATATTTGAGGGGCGAAGATTCAAAGGCTACAGAGGAATGGGTTCTATTGAAGCTATGCAGAAAGGGTCTAAGGACAGATATTTTCAAGATGCTGAGGACGACGTTAAAAAACTCGTTCCTGAAGGTATAAGTGGTCGCGTTCCATATAAAGGGTCTGTACAAGAAGTTATGTTCCAAATTATTGGCGGAATTCGTGCCGGTTTGGGCTACTGTGGAGCTAAAGATATTACTAGCTTGCAAGACAATTCACAATTCATTAGAATCACTAACGCCAGTATGAAAGAAAGTCATCCTCATGATGTTATGATTTCAAGAGAGGCGCCGAATTATAGTATTCGATAGAGATAATTAGCAACGATAACTGAGCAAAAAAAAGAAAATGAAACTATTTCTTAAGATTTCCATCCTTTTAGGATTTTTACTAGCAGTGCATAGTGTTGAACTTTCAGCACAAACTGATGTAGCAAACGACTACGTTCTAACTGTCGGAAATGAGGCCGTAACTTTGAGTGACTTTCAACATATTTTTGGAAAGAATAACCGAGACAGTGTAATCACTCGCGAAGCGCTTGATGAGTACATGGAGTTATTTATAAAGTTTAAGCTCAAGGTACTAGAGGCAGAATCCCTAGGAATGGATACTGTAGCAGAGTTTAAAAAAGAACTTGCCGGATATAGAGACCAGCTTGCAAGACCATACTTAGTAGATATGGATCTACTTGACGAGTTAGTGCTAGAAGCATATAATCGTCAACAAGAAGAAATCAATGCTAGACACATTTTAGTGAGTCTCAAGCCAGATGCTCTTCCTGAAGACACTTTGAGGGCTTGGAGAAGAATATCTAAACTTAAAGCTCGCATAGCAGCCGGAGAGGACTTTACTGCCGTCGCTAAAAGCAAGGGAGGAAGTGACGATCCCTCTGCTGTTGATAACGGAGGTGATTTAGGTTGGTTTACTGCATTTCAAATGGTTTACAGTTTTGAAAACGCAGCTTACAATACTCCCGTTGGTGAGTTGAGCGATATTGTGAGAACTCGCTTTGGTTATCACGTTTTACAAGTAAATGGAAGACGCCCTGCTAGAGGCGAAGTACAAGTGGCGCACATTATGATTCGCGTACCTGATGCAACGAAAAAACCCATGCTAATGAGCGCTAAGGCAACTATAGATGCCGTTTATGACTTCATAAAAGCTGGCGAATCATTCGAGTCTCTAGCTCTAAAGTACAGCGATGATGCTACTACTGCTAGTAAAGGAGGAGTGCTTCCTTGGTTCGGGACTGGAAAGATGGTGGAGGAATTCGAAAATGCATCTTTTGCACTTAAAAATGACGGCGATGTTTCAGAGCCGTTTTTAAGTAGTTACGGATGGCACATTGTAAAAAGACTCGGATTTAAAGCTCCCGCTTCTTTCGATGATGTTAAGCGCCAATTAAAAAAGAAAGTGAGTCGTGATTCTAGGGCAGATATTACTAGATCTTCTTTCCTACACAAGCTTAAAGACGAGTACAACTTTAAAATGGATTCACGTAGAGTCGCTCATCTCGAAACTGCTGTGAGTCATACTGATAGCGTTTTCTATAAGGGACACCAAATAGAAAATGTAAAGAAATCCGAACTCGGTAAGACTCTGTTTTCTATTGACGGAAATGATAAAACGGTTCAGGACTTTCTTGACTTCGCTGCTAGACAGAAACCTAGAGGACTTAATAGACCTTCGAAGACTATACTCAAGGCATTGCTTCATCAAATGGTTGAGGAGAGTCTCCTAGCATACGAAGATGCGAGATTAGAAGAAAAGCACTCTGACTTCAGACTTTTAATTGAAGAGTACCATGACGGAATTCTATTGTTTGAATTGACAGATACTAAGGTTTGGTCTAAAGCTGTGAAAGACACGGTGGGATTAGAACAATACCACGAGCGCAACGCTGAATTATTTATGTGGCCAGAGAGAGTAGACATAGCTGTATATACATGTGAGGATGAGAAATTAGCGAAAAAAGTACAGAAGGCTGTGAAGAAGAATAAGGATATCGAAGCTATGAGAAGAGAACTCATTGCCGAAAGACCCCTCGCAATTCGCATAGAATCAGCACTTTACCCTGAAGGCGTCAACAACTGGGCAGATACTGTATTTGCTGCTATTAAAGACGGGTCTTTTAAAATGACAACTAAAGCCCCAAGGTTTATCAGCCTCTCGGTAGGAGCTGAGGGAATAGTTCTAATTGATGTTAGAGAGTTAGTTCCTCCTACGCCCAAATCCCTAAAAGAAGCAAGAGGCCAGGTCATAGCTAGCTACCAAGACCACTTAGAGAAGGAATGGATTATGACACTACGTAGAAAGTACCCAGTCAAAATCAATAAGGAAATCTTATATAGCATTATAAATCTAGAAGATTAGTAGTCTATGCCTAAAAAAAAAGCTACATCATTCATCGTTATCGTTGTAGCAATACTTTCTTGTATTTCATGTAATGAAACTGATATTGCAGAAGACAAAGTAAAGAGTGTCGTATCAGCGTTTGGAAAATCTTTCAGTTTGGATAGTCTTTGCGCGAGAATTCCTAATGAAATGTCGTTTGAGGACAGCACTCTAATGGCTGATAGGATAATCGATGGCTGGGTTAGGGAACAGGTGCTATTAGTTGAAGCCGAGAAAAATCTAAGCGATTTTGATTTGCATTTCGAAGAGGCAATAAACGCTTATCGAAACGCTCTACTAGTTAGTAATTTCGAAAGTAGATATGTCGCATCTCGTTTAAATAGAGAAGTAAGCGAAGAAGAGATTGAAAATTTTCATTCTAAACACTCCGAGCTATTCATGCTTCAAGAGCACGTGTTAAGAGCTTTATTTGTGGAATTAGCTGAAGAAGAAACAGATTTGGATTCGACTAGGCTTTGGCTGAATCAAGCTGACTCCGTGTCAATTCCTAAACTTGAGCAGTGGTGTATTGAACATAATGCACGTTTCTCATTAGATTATGATTATTGGTGGTTTCTCAGCGATTTATTAGACCAAATACCGATGCAGATATACCGCCTAGAAGATCAACTCAGAGAAAGGCGATTGATTGAATTTACCGATAACGATACACGGTACATGCTTAGAATACTAGACCATAGATTTAAGGATAGACCCTCTCCACTCGGACTCGCACGGACTCGCATTGAAGATTTAATAATTCAAGAGCGAAGACGCACTCTATTGGAGGGCCTTAGAGACGAACTTGTTAAAGAAGCTTGGGCACAAGGAGAAATATTTAGGGATAGTATCCCGAGTTGATGACATCGAACTAACTTCGCAAGTATGAAAGGAATTTCAATTTTTACATTTTTTTACCTCCTCGCTATTTCTGCCTCTGCACAACCTGGAGAGACTTTAGCGAAACAAAGTGACCCTACTTTTCAGCTTATTGATGGAATTGTCGCTGTGGTAGGCGATGAAATAATTTTAAATAGTACATTGGAGGATAGGGCCTTACAAGAAAAGTTACAGGGTGGGAAAGTGGGTAATGATCAGAGATGTAAAATTCTCGAAGAATTACTTTTCGAAAAACTTCTGCTACACAATGCAAAACTTGATAGTTTAGAGGTAGGTGATGGAGAGGTAATGGATGAGATTGAACGTCGTCTCGCTTATTATATTCAGATGCTCGGTTCTTTAGAAGCGTTCGAAAAAGAATATGGAAAATCAGTTGCAGAATGGAAGGCAGACTTTACTGAACCTATTTTGGAACAATTACTCGCCCAAAGAATGCAGCAAACTATAAGTCAAGAGGTTAGAGCCACTCCTGCAGAAGTTGTTCAATACTTTGAAAATACTCCAAAAGATTCTTTACCCCTTATTCCAGAAGAGATTAGCTACTCCGAAATAGTACTTCAACCTGAAATTTCTGAAATCCAAAAGCAAGCTGTCAGAACTACTCTCGATTCAATTCGAAATTTAGTAGCATCCGGAAAACTCTCAATGACTCTCGCAGCTACGAGGTATTCCGAAGATCCAGGATCTAAGTATAAGGGTGGCTGTTATGAAAATATTGCTAGAGGAGCTTTCGTGGCAGAATTTGAAGCCGCAGTTTTTGACACCCCTGTCAATGGCTACTCCCCCGTTTTTGAAACTGATTTTGGATATCACTTCGTTAGAGTTACTGACAAACGAGGAGAGCAATTTAGCGCATGCCATATTTTGATGAAACCTAAGGTAGATCCTCTAGCATTAGAAAAGTTAAAGTCAAAAATCGATTCAACATACGAGTCTCTCATTGCTGGAACGATAACATTTGACTCTGCCGTGCTTTCATTATCGACTCGTGAATCCTCTAAGAATTCGAAAGGACAAGTGGTAAATGCAAGAGATGGAGGTTTGATGTTCGGGATTGATGAACTCGACCCTAATCTATACTTTTTAATTGAACCTCTTGAGCTAGGTGGCGTAAGCAGCCCTGTAATGCTTGTTGATGAGGATGATAATGGGTTTTGGACTATTTTAAGATTAGATAGTAGAAAGGCAGCCCATAGAGCAAACCCTAAAGACGATTATGCCCTTTTCCAATCTCAAGTGGAGAATAACCTAAGAGGAGAGGATATGAATGAGTGGATTGATGAGCATATCTCTGACACTTATGTAAGGTTAGCTCCCTCATATAGGGATTGTGAATTCAATATGAATTGGAAGAAATAGATGTTTCTTTGAAAAAAGTAAGCATAATAACCGTTTGTTATAACTCAGAGGAGGTAATAACAGATTGTCTTAATTCAGTAGAACAGCAAAGAAAAGGACTTGACGGTTTAGGGTTAAGTGGAGATATTGAGATAGAACATATTGTAGTCGATGGTGGATCTTGTGATGCAACAGCTGATATTGCTAGACTACATCCCAGTGTAGATCTTGTGATATCTGAACCAGACAAAGGTCTTTACGATGCAATGAATAAGGGCATAGACTTAGCTACTGGTGATATAATTACGTTTCTTAATAGCGATGATTATTACACGGACTCTAGTGTAGTTAGGGACGTGGTTGTGGAATTCGAACGTACTGATGCCGGTGGCGTAATTGGTGATATTGTCGTTATTGAATTCAATTCTCCAAGTAAAATAGTAAGGAAATGGAAAGCTGGTCCGAAGGGAAGTTTTAAAAACGGATGGATGCCTCCTCACCCATCTTTATTCGTTATGAAATCTGTTTTCGAAAGAAATGGCGGGTTCAATATCGACTTTAAATTTTCTGCTGATTATGAGTGGATGCTCAGGAGTTTATTCGCTGAAAATTTGAGTTTGAGTTTTTTAGATAGGACTATTGTAAACATGAGGGCTGGAGGATTAAGTAATGCCTCATTAAAAAACAGATTAAAAGCCCATATTGAGGATTACAAGGCATGGAAAGTCAATGGATTGAGACCTTATCCTTGGACTGTACTACTTAAGCCCCTTAGAAAAATAACTCAATTTATTTAATCGAGGGAGGTCGGTGGTTGAGTGTTATATTTGGTCTGCATTATTTTAATAGAAATGAACGATAAAGAAGCTCTAAACAGCCTGCGTAATAAACATCAACTTTTACTTGATGAGGTGGGGAAAGTGATTGTGGGACAACAACAAGTTGTAAAGGAAGTAACTATGGCGGTTCTTGCGGGTGGGCACTGTCTGCTTGTAGGTGTCCCTGGGCTTGCGAAAACCCTTTTAGTGAATACTGTAGCTGAAGCACTGGGCCTTTCATTCAATAGAATTCAATTCACGCCTGATTTAATGCCGTCCGATATTACAGGCTCTGAAATTTTAAATGACCAAAGGAAATTTGAATTTATTAAAGGACCTCTTTTTGCGAATATTATCCTCGCAGATGAAATAAATCGTACACCTCCTAAAACCCAGGCTGCCTTACTTGAAGCGATGCAAGAAAAGTCTGTTACTGTCAACGGGCAGACTTATGATTTGCAGACACCATTCTTCGTTCTTGCGACTCAAAACCCTATTGAGCAAGAAGGCACCTACCCTCTTCCGGAGGCGCAGTTGGACCGTTTTATGTTCAACACTTGGGTTGATTACCCTACGTTTGAAGAGGAATTAAATGTGGTTAAACTCACAACGGGAGAAAGTTCTGTGGAGGTAAATCCCGTTCTAACAGGTGATGAAATTCTTGAATACCAAAAGCTAATTCGTCGTATGCCTATTTCTGATAACGTTTTAAATTACGCTGTTAATTTGGCCAGTAAAACACGACCAGGTAGAGAAAAAGCTACAGAAGAAGTTAATAAATACGTTAGTTGGGGGGCTGGACCACGTGCTTCGCAATTTCTCGTAGTAGGGGCAAAAGTTCACGCAGCTCTCGCGGGAAAATACAGTCCAGATATAGAAGATGTTCAAGCAGTTGCTCTTCCTATTCTACGTCATCGTATTGTACCTAACTATAAAGCTGAAGCAGATGGTATTACCATCGAAAAACTGATTTCCAACTTGATTTAATCGGGAGAAGTTTTGTCAAAAGCCAAAACGAATAAAGATTCCATTTACGGAATTCTTAGCCGTGTTTACAGGCTGCTTAATAAAAGAGAACGCAAATTAGCGGTTCCTATTCTTGTGGGGATTATTCTAAATAGTTTCATAGATATTCTAGGGCTTGCTGTAGTTATTCCGGTGATAGGACTCGTCGTTAATCCATCTGCAATAACTACGAATTTATTTCTTTCTAAAGCTTTTGAGTTAAGTCATGGTATAGGAATAGAAAGTGAACGAGGATTTTTAATCCTGCTTTGTGTAATAATGGCGGRGGCCTTCCTTTTTAAAGCTCTTTTCGGACTATTGACTAATCTATATCAATCGCGTTTCTCTTTCTCTGTAGCGCACAGAATTTCTGGTAATATGTGGATGTATCATTTTACTCAATCCATAGAAAGGATGAGGGGTACCGAATCGGGGAAGATTATGTCTGAGATAAATGTTTGGCCTATAGCACTCGCAAGAACATTCATAGTGGGTTCATTGCTTTTAATAAACGAAGTCTTTGTAATCACCATCATCTCAGTGGGGTTATTAATCTATGACCACCTAGTATTTTTAGGGATTTCAAGCCTACTTGTGGTGGGGTTTTTTATTATACGCTTAACGACAAAGTCTAGGTTAGCTAGTTATAGTGCAACATTAAGCTCACTCACCCCTAAAACAAACACTTTAATTTCAAATGCTATTCGTGGATTTTTGGAGCTTATTACGTTTCAAGCCATAGGAGTCGTAAAGGATGAATATTTAAAAGATACAGCTCACTCGTATAGGGTGTTAAGCCATCAAACTGTTGTCAATTTAGCACCCAGCAAACTGTATGAAGTACTCGCTATTATTGCTCTTTCAGCAGCGATTATTATAAGCCTGATAAGTAACCAAGGAGGAGATGGATTCTTCGAATTACTTACACTTTTGGCATTAAGTGCTTATAGAATTATGCCCTCTATGTCTAGGTTAAACGCAAGTTTTATGGGGATGCAAGGACAAATATATATTCTCGATTCCGCAGAAAAAGTAAGTGGATATGTTGAGCCTTCTGGCAATGTTGGTACATCCAGCTATAGTAAAAAAATAGCGCCGATAGATGTCGAAATACTTGATTTAGAACTTGGTTACATAGGTTTAGACCGTGTCGTGATTAAAGAGCTTAGTTCAAAGTTATCTTCAGGTAAAATCCATTCAATAGTAGGCCCTTCGGGTTGTGGAAAGAGTACACTTGTAAATGCTATACTTGGAATACATCAACCCAAAAGTGGACTCATCAAGCTTACTAACTCAAAAACTAACTTACAGATAAGTCAAGAAAATTGGCTTTCAAATACCGCTTATTTATCTCAACAACCCTTTCTTTTTAGCGGGTCGGTGAGAGATAATTTAACTTTGAGAGTACCTGGAATAAAATTAGATGAAGAAAGGATAGGGAAATTAATTCATCAGCTCGAGTTAGATAAGTGTTTGGGCAGTGACCCACTTGACTTTATATTAAACGAAGGGGGGCTTAACTTGAGTGGAGGGGAGCAACAACGTTTGGCATTACTCAGGGCTATTCAAATAAATAAACCCTTGCTAATATTAGATGAAGCGACTAGTGCTCTAGATTTAAGAATGAGTAATCGTGTCCTGGAAATATTAAGAGGTCTTGCAAAAGAAGGGGTTAATATTATCATGGTTACTCATGATGTTAATCTTGCAAATCAATGTGATGATATTTTAGACCTTACACAAAGTTAAAGATGTTAGATGTGAAAACCACTCGATTAGATCTATTTGACAACTCCTCGTATTCCCCAGGCCCTTGGGTAAAGCGATTTTTATGGCATATCACTAATATCATAATTTTCACTTCTGGAGTTCATATATCGTACGGAGTAAAGAGGTCTTTACTTAGACTATTCGGTGCCAAAATTGGCAAAGGTGTTATTATTAAACCACGCGTCAACATAAAATATCCTTGGCTTTTAAGAGTGGGAGACCACAGCTGGATAGGTGAGGGAGCTTGGATAGATAACATTGGAGAGGTGAATATCGGTCCAAATTGTTGCTTATCTCAGGGGGCTATGCTACTATGCGGAAATCATAATTTTACGAGTTCCTCCTTCGATCTACAAATCGATAAAATCACACTCGAAGAGGGGGTATGGATAGGCGCGAAAAGTATTGTGTGTCCTGGAGTTACGTGTTATAGTCATTCTGTATTATCTGTATCGAGTGTTACGAGTGTTGACTTAAAAGAGTATACAATTTACAGAGGTAATCCTGCTGTTGAAGTGAAAACTAGAATTATAACATGAATTCAAAAAAGAATATTGTAATTCTTTACACTGAGCTCTCTGGATATGTTCTTTCGTGTTTAAAAGCCCTTGCAAACAAGTCAGATGTAAATGTTACAGTAGTGCATTGGCCTATTAAAACTGAGGCTCCATTTCACTTACCTACTTCGGCGAATTTCCAGCTCATAGAGAGGTCGAATTTCAGCCGTGATGACATCATTTCGACTGTAAAGTCTAAATCTCCTGACTTACTTATAATATCTGGATGGTTGGACGAAGATTATTTAGCCGTTGCTAGAGTTTACTTACCAGTAATCCCAGTAGTTTTAACTATTGACAATCATTGGGAAGGCACTATTAAGCAATGGTTTGCCGTGATTTCCTCACCTTTTTTTATTCGTAAACACTTTAATTATGCTTGGGTTCCTGGGGCACCTCAAACAAACTACGTTTCTAAGCTGGGCTTTTCTAAAAACAAGATTAAAACTGGCTTCTATTCTGCCGATACTGAACTTTTTACCGAATTTTTTCGCAAAAGGGAGAGGTCTTCATCTTCAAAGAAAAAACTGCTGTTTATCGGGAGGTACATTGAACGAAAAGGAGTAATAGAACTATGGGAGGAGTTTATTAAACTTTCCTCAAGTAACGATGAGTGGGAATTACATTGTGTGGGAGTCGGAGAGCTTTGGGAAAAGCGTCCATCTCACCCGAAAATATTTCACCATGGCTTTCTCCAACCTCAAGATATGGCTCCGTTAATCACATCCTCTGAAGCATTTGTTATGCCTAGCCACTTTGAGCCATGGGGAGTAGCTCTTCATGAAATGTCCGCTGCCGGATTGCCTTTAATCGCAAGTGATGCCGTAGGAGCAACTACGATGTTTTTAAATCATGGTGAAAATGGGTGGATTTATAAAAATGGTGACAATAATGCACTATCTAACTGTCTTACCGAGCTTTATATTTCCACTGAATCTAAATTAGATCAAATGGGCATAATAAGCCACGAGCTTGCATCGAGATTAACTCCCGATATTTGGGCTGAAACGGCCTTAAATTTCCTACTTTGTAACAAACTGAATAATTGATGAAACTTCTGATTATTATAGGAACAAGGCCTAACTTTATTAAAGTCACTCGATTTAAGGAAGTAGCAGCTACAATAGAAGGGTTTTCTGTAGAGATAGTCCATACAGGACAACACTACGATCAAAAAATGTCTGGTGTATTCTTCGACCAGTTCGAGTTACAGCCGGATTATTTCCTCTCCCTAAGAGGGGATGACTCATCTAGCCAGTTCGGAAATATGATTGTCGATATAGGTGAATTAATTAAGACCATTAAACCCGATATCGTAATGGTACCGGGAGATGTAAACTCATCTCTCGCTGGCGCCCTAGCTGCACACCGTTGTGGAGTAAAAATCGCCCATCTTGAATCTGGATTGAGAAGTCGAGATAGAGAAATGCCCGAAGAGATAAATCGTATTCTTATAGACCAAATATCAGATTATCATTTCGTAACTGAAAAATCCGGAATCGAAAACTTACTAAATGAGGGGTTCTCATCTCCTTTCTTAGTAGGGAATACTATGATAGACACCCTGGTGAAGCACGGAGGTGACATCGAAAAAAGTTCTATTCTTGAAGACTGCAATGTGACCAAACGAGAGTATGGACTTATCACGATGCACCGGCCATCTAATGTCGATAATAAGGATGGAGTACTATTTATAATAACTATGCTCGAGTCTCTCGTGCAGAAGTGCTCTCTCGTTTTTCCAATACATCCCCGTACCAGGAAAAACATTGAAGAACTGGGGCTTTGGACTAAATTATCATCAATACCAGGGGTAGTAATAACTGAACCATTAAGTTATTTCGACTTTCAAAAGTTAATTTCCGACTCTAGATTTGTCGTAACTGACTCTGGAGGAATTCAAGAAGAGACTACGTTTTGTAAAATTCCATGCGTTACGATACGCGAAAACACAGAACGCCCCATTACAATTGAAATCGGCACAAACCACCTAGTAGGACGTGACCTGCCCGCTATTTTAAACGCGATTGACAACCCTAAAAACGGTATCGTTCCAGAAAAGTGGGATGGGAAAACCACAGAACGGGTAATAGAAATTCTTAGCCAATGACTGGTGCGTCAGTCATAATACCGTGCTATAATGTAGAGGAGTATATATTTGAATGCCTTGACTCTGTTAAAGCGCAGGGCTCAATAGTTAATGAAATTTATTGCGTCGATAACAATTCAACTGACGCGACGATATCTGTAATTAAAAAATGGATAAAACGAAATCCAGAAATAAATACTCTAATCTTAAAAGAAGTAAAAAAGGGTGCATGTGCTGCTAGAAATAAGCCTCTAAATTTCATTAAATCCGAATGGATACAGTTTCTTGATGCAGACGATTTATTACTTAAAGATAAAATATCCTGGCAGATTAATAAATCAAATAAGTCTGATATAATATATGATTCTTCATTAAGAAGGTCTTCTCACGGTGAGGAAACGAAAAAAATCCCAGATAGCAATATTCTCCTTGGATTAATGAAAGGTAACCTAGGTAATACTTGTGCAAATCTTTGGAATAAAAATGCCGTAATGAAGGTTGGAGGATGGAATGAGAATTTAAGCAGTAGTCAAGAATACGATCTGATGATGAGGCTGTATAATGATGGCGCTTCCTTTCAAAAACTTGATACATTTAAAACTGTAATCCGTGAGCGCGAATTTGGTCAAATATCTCAGAGCAACGAAAAAAAACGATGGGAAAATTACACGAAAATCAGAGTGGATTTTTTTAGGGAAAATCTGCACTCAATCGAAAATGCTAAAATCCTAGATGGATTTATGTCGCACCTTTTTCGAAGTTTTCAATTACTTTACCGTTATAACGATAAGCTTGCTATAACATTTCACGATGAAACTCTACGAGGATTAAAGTTTAAACCCGAGTCCACCACCATAAAGAGTGGGATATATTTGTGCATATACAGCATACTAGGATTTAAGAATGCCGAATATCTTAGAAGTTTAGTTTTAAGGAAACATGAATGACTGATGAAGAATATTCTGATTACACGATTTGCTATCGAATTAGATTCTGACTCTCGTTTTTTTGAAACCCAAGAAGGATTAGAGTGGTTCTCTCGGAGGATAGTCTTATTTGACAAAACCTGTCTTCCATCGATTTTGAGTCAAGAAGTAAGACCCGATATTTGGTTTATATTTATATCCAATAACGAATACTTAAACAACGAGTTAGTAAATCTTGTATGTAATCATTCATTTATTAGAGTAGTCGCTCTCGGTAAATTTGAGCCATTTAAAATTAGTGTCTCTAAATTACTATTACGTGAGAATTTAACTAAATCTAGCACTACTAGACTGGATTGTGACGATGCATTGCATCCATTATATTTTAAATCTCTCCAGCATATACAGTCCTCAAATACAGAAGACTTTCTTTTCGAACCCATTGATGGCATAAGTGTGTTACTTAAGAACAATATTATTTCTCGATGTGCTCGTATTAGAAAACAACTTGCTCCATTTTTATCCTATGTAAATCGATCTGGTAGTGACATTCATGCTTTCACCTTCGAGCATGACAAATGGCCACATGAAACGAATAAAATATCATTTAAGTCATTCCCTCTTTGGTTTCAGATAGCTCATGATGGAAATATATCAAACGCTTTTGGATGGGGATGGATGGTTACTCGAGTTACAGAATTTCGTCCTAAATCTATCCAAATCTTTCTCCCTTCACTTGAAATAGAACATAGAAATAAAATTGAACTTTTTTTCTCCAATGTTGTAAATTTTATTAAACGGTTTAAAGTGAAATGAAAAACTACAACCCTATTATTTCCGTTGTAATACCGTATTACAACCGTAGTTCTACAATAAAAAGAACCATTAAAAGCGTGCTTGAACAAACTCTAAGTAGTTGGGAGATGATCATAGTAGATGATGGAAGTGAGGTTTTAGAGAGAGACGCTCTTTTTCAAATAGTCCGAGATTTTAATGACAACAGAATTTCTGTAATTCCTAATGAAAAAAACTGCGGAGGTGGACATGCTCGCAATGTTGGGATTATCGAATCAAAAGGTGAGTATATCGCATTTCTCGATTCCGACGATGAATGGTACCAAAATAAACTGCAACTCCAATTTGAACTACATAGAGACAATGACGAAAAGCTCATTTCTTATACTAAGTCTATAATAAAATATGGCGAGGGAAGTGAACAACAAGAGCCTATACCTAAAATCGCTATTACCCCTAATGATAAGATAGCAGACTACTTATTTGTAAAAGGAGGTTTTATGCCTACACCTTCATTATTTGGTTCGACAAAAGTTTTACAAAACTGCTTATTTGACACATCATTAAGTAGGCATCAAGATTACGATTTACTGCTTTCTTTAGAGTCTTATGGTTGTGATTTCAAGATGATTGATGAAGTTTTAGTTACAATTCATTGGGAAGATGTTGGAACTAATGCTGGGGATAGATTTTACTGCCCTGAAGTTTCCTCAAAATTTGTAAAAGACAGAATTTCTCAATTTTCAGAAAGGTCCTCTGCGGCTTTTAGGCTAAATAATATCTTCGCCCCTATTAGAATGAAAGAGGGTCTAATCAAAGCTCTTTACCCTGGATTTATATCAGACATTATAGCTGTGAGGTTATGGCGGGTGCGTATTTTCACCTTCGTACTATTGATTTTCGGTAGCACAAAGCCTTTAAAGTTTCCCCTCAAATTCTACAACAAATTTTTGCGATAATCTTTCCCAAGTAAAGTCTTTAACCTTAGAGATTGAGGACAATCCTAGCGTGTTAATCTGATTTAAGTCAAGGTTTTTAATCGCATCGACTAGCTCGTTAACGTTATTCGGTGAAATAAGTACTCCATTACTTTCATCTACTAATTCCGAAACAGCACCCACATCCGTAGCAATTATAGCCTTGCCTCTTGCCATTGCTTCAAGAATTACTGTAGGCATACCTTCTGATAAGCTAGGCAATACAAGAATATCGGAATCATCAATAATTTCTATAATTCTGTCATGCGAAGTGATTTCACCATGAAAAATCATCTTGTGAGTCATGCCTTCCTCCTCTTCCCACCCACCTATTATTCTTATTACCAAAGGTCGTTTTAAGCACTTCAATGCGCTTATTAATATATCAAACCCTTTACCCTTCTCACCTCTTCCTATAAAGACGATTTTTAATGCTTCAACGTCAATACTATCTATTAAGGATAACTTTTGTTGACTTAGCACCATGCACTCTTCTATTCCGTTTGGAATAGTAACGATTTCTTGTTTCTTAACCCCAACACTCAATAAAACATCAGTTAGCCTCCCTCCTAACGAAACAGTGAAATTTGCATTAAGTAATATTTTACGAGCAATAGGTCTTAAAATAATTTTCTCAAGTCTTTCTTTTAATGAGAAGGATGGCTGAAACATATTTAGACCGTGAAGGTTAGCAATAAGATTTTTATGCTTCCCTACAAATGAATAACCCGTTAACCCTTGAGAATACACAATATCGAAATCGGACAGATTATCCTTAACAACTTCAAAAGCTCTTTTACTATAACTCTTACTCGATCTAACATAGTGACCTAGGAATGAAGATCTATCAATAAATTTAAGCCCTATTATTTCAATGTTATTAGGATTTCCTAATAGCGACATAATTGACTTATTATCAGGAGGGTTAGAATTAACGGGGCCGCAATGAACTAGTGTGATTTGGTCTACAAGAGGTGCCAAATACTTAACAAACATAGTACTATGCTGCTGCATTCCGCCTAAAACAAAAGGCGAAAGGCCATCACTCAAGAATAGGACTTTCATGTTGTCAATTTCATTATTTGCACAAGTTATATTACATCAATGAAACTAGTTAATATATTTAAACTTTAGGAGGAATTAATATACTAGATTTGAAATATGAAAATAGGGTTTGTTACGCTAAACATCGGGACGACAAAGGGGGGATCTGAGAAGCTATGGCGGAAACTTGTAGGTCAAGCTAAGGAAGATGGACACGACGTCATTGTTTCAATATTTCATCATCAACTAGAAGAAACTAAGTTGATTTTATCTCATACTTCTGACATTCAAGAAGTTGATTTCTGCTCTCGAAAAACTTACACCGGCAAAACTTTACTTGGAAAGGTTTTGAATAAACTTGAAGAACTAACATTAGGAAGATTCGAAACAAGTTTTTTTAAGAGAGATATTGAACCTGACGTTTGTGTAATAAGCTGTGGCGGAATGGCAGAACTAGGACTTCGCAGAAATCAAAAGAAAATTTTGAACCTCAAGGTACCATATTCAATTATTATTCAAAACAATGTTGATGAATGGTCTTTCAATATAAATTCTAAGATTGCCATTAATCAGATTTTTGATGGTTCTGTGAAGAATTATTTTGTAAGCCAAAAGACCCTAGAACAAGCGGAACATCAAATCAGCAGTAAGATCAAAAATTCTTCCCTGATAGCAAACCCCGTTAAGGCCTACCCTGAAATCCCACTACCCTCATCAAAGAAAGTTCAGCTTGCGTTCATTGGAACATTAGATCTCGAAGTAAAAGGGGTAGGATTGTTAATCGAAGCACTGTCAAAACCTTTTTGGAAAGACAAAGACATCATGGTTAATATTTACGGGGAAGGAAAAGACAGGGATAATATTTCAAATATGATACGTGAGTTTGGAGTTGAGGATATCATAATTTTAAGAGGGTGGGTGGACGATATGGAAGAGGTTTGGTCTAAGAACCATGCTCTTGTATCAACCTCATTTAACGAAGGCCTACCTATGGTGATTCAAGAGGCTATGATGCGAGGAAGGGTGGTAATTGCAACTGATGTGGGTGGAGCCACTGAAATAGTTACAGATAAAAAATCAGGCTTTATTGCTAATAAGCCTACTGTAGATGATGTGGAATTAGCTCTTGAGAGATGGTGGAATGATAGAGATAATTGGGGTGAGATAGGAAAGCAAGCAGCAATAGATATTAGAGCATTTCACAAACATATACCCCAACCTAAGACAGTGCTAAACGATCTAATTCAGAATGGATGATTGACGTAATAATTCCTGTAAAAGGTAGACCTGAGAAATTAAAGGTCGCTCTTGACTCAATTTATAATCAGAAGTTTAGAGATTTTACCATCACCGTCGTAAATGACCATTCTACTGAAAATGACAGACTCGAAATTTCCAAACTTTGCCAGAAATATGAGTCTATTTGTGAAATATCTCTTATCGATTCTATAGGGTCTGGAGCTGCGGCTGCAAGAAATTTTGGGTTTAAAAACACATCGAACCCCTATGTACTCTGGTTCGACTCTGATGATATTTTGTTGCCAAACAAACTCTCACACGACATGTCATTATTCGAGTCTAACTCTTATGATTTCGTTGTAAGTCGAGCTCAACATCTTGTTGATGGAAAACTAATTGATCAATTTTGGGGTGAATTGCCTCACGGAAATAAGGGTGCTTTTCACTTTCCATTCCAAACTATGTGTGCTCTTTTATCTAGAGAGTTTTTGATGAAAAATGGAATAATTTGGAACGAAGATAATTTATCCAATGACGACTGGGAATTTAGCAATACCTGTGTGTTAATGTCAGACAGGTTTGCTTTTTCAAACGTAACTACAGCTCACTATAACGTTCCTACCTCAAAATCTGGATCAATAGGCTCCTCAATGAATCGTATAAAGATTGAAAGCCAGTTTAATGCAATAACAAATATTACTAAGCTCCAAAAAAAGCTTGGCTATAAACACGGCCTTTACAGTCGATTACGAATTCTAAGACATAGAATCTATTTATTAAGAACTTGCTTAAAAAATGGATATTATCTGTATTTTGCGAAATCTCTGAAAAACCTATTTTGAGGGACCTATTCTAAAGAGCAGGTAATAGTTTTCCCGAAACTTCTCCGAAACCAATTCTCACCTTCGAATCAGAGGTCTGAGATCCACGCATAGTTACCGTATCTCCATCATTTATGAAGCGTCTTTCTGTGCCATCAGGCATAGATAGTGGCTTCGTTCCTTTCCACGAAATTTCAAGCATTGACCCGAAAGAGCCTTCTTCAGGTCCTGATATAGTGCCTGAGGCTATCATATCCCCGCCTCTTATATTACATCCGTTCACCGTATGGTGAGCGAGTTGTTGTCGCATATTCCAGTACATGTGCTTGAAGTTAGAATTGCATACTACCTTCGATTCTCCTTCCGGAGTTGAGATCTCAACTTCTAGATCTATGTCGTAATGGGCGGCACCTTCGTACTCTAAGTATGGAAGGACTTGGGGGGTCTGGTTAGGGCCAGAAACTCTATAAGGCTCGAGGGCATCGAGAGTTACTATCCAAGGAGAGATGCTAGACGCGAAGTTTTTTCCTAGAAATGGGCCAAGTGGGACATACTCCCACTTTTGAATATCTCTAGCTGACCAGTCGTTGAAAAGCACCATCCCGAAAATGTAATCGTCTGCTTCTGACGTAGAAATCGGATTGCCGAGAGGTTTACCTGGATGCGTAATAAATGCCATTTCTAGCTCGAAATCTAGGAGTCGAGAAGGACCGTAAATAGGAGGTTCTGTTTCAGAGGGTTTCAGCTGTCCGTTAGGTCGGCGAATCGGTGTTCCACTTACGACAATAGAAGATGCTCGGCCGTGATAGGCTACGGGCATGTGTTTCCAGTTAGGGAGAAGAGCGTTTTCTGGGTCTCGAAACATCTTACCCACATTACGTGCGTGATCTTCAGATGAGTAACAGTCTGTATAATCACCAACGTGTATAGGCATGTGCATAGTAACAGATGACATGTCGATTACGCATTTAGACCTAAAAGAATCTGAATCTCTGAGATCTGGCGTTTCTGAGTTTAGAAGTTCGCTTAAACGATTTCTGAGAGAAGTTGTAGCTGATTTTCCGCGATTAATTATTGAATTCAGAGTATTCGAAGTAAAATCTACCTCCTCAAATGGAAGGTCTGACAACAATCCTGTTTTATATAAAGCAGATAGATCGATTACATACCCTCCAATAGCAACGCCTGTTCTTGCAGACAGCTCAGAAGTAGAGAAAATTCCGAACGGAATATTTTGAATTGGAAAATCGTGATTTGATGGTACTTCTAGCCAAGAAGTAAGGTTGGGGTTATTCGCTTCAATCATAGTGCGAAATTACCTTAAATAAGACTTTAAAGCGAAGGAGTAATTAAGTAGATTTGGGAAGAGAGAAAAGCACAATGAAAATAGATCTAGAAGCAGAGAAAAAAGAAATTCTGAGAAGATATAGAGGGCTTCTGCGTGCAGCTAAGAATAGCAAATCTAGAGAGGATAGAAAATCGATACGAAAGGCCTTCGATTTAGCTTTGGATTTGCACTCAGGTCAAAGAAGAAAGAGCGGAGAACCCTATATCTATCATCCCATAAGTGTAGCAAGAGTAGTTGCTGGAGAATTGGGCCTTGATACGACTTCTATTGTCTGTGCTCTTTTACACGACACTGTTGAAGACACCCATTTGACATTGGACGAAGTGGGGAAAATGTTTGGTAAGAAAGAACGAAATATTGTTGATGGACTGACGAAGATGAGTGGCGTCTTTGAACCTGGAACTAGTGCTCAAGCTGAGAATTTTCGCAAAATGTTACTCACATTGAGTGACGATGTTAGGGTGATCTTAATTAAGCTTGCTGATAGGTTAGATAATATGAGGACGCTTGAGTTTATGAGACCCGATAAACAGCAAAAGATTGCCTCAGAGACTTTGTATATGTATGCCCCACTTGCTCATAGACTGGGACTTTATGCTATAAAAAGTGAGCTTGAAGATCTTTCATTAAAATTTAAGGAACCCGAAGATTACGAGTATATAAACAGTAGATTAAGAAAGACGAAAGCTGTTCGCGCTCGTTTTATTCGTAGTTTTTGTGCTCCAATTAAAAGAGAACTTGACGCAGCTGGGATTAAATACGAGATAAAGGGAAGGCCTAAATCGATTTTTAGTATTTGGTCTAAAATGAACAAACAGAAAGTATCCTTTGAAGAAGTTTACGACGTGTTTGCAGTGAGAATCGTTATTGATACTGAACGTAAACATGAAAAAACGGAAATCTGGAGAACATACTCTATCGTCACCGATTTTTATCAACCTAACCCTGACAGATTAAGAGATTGGATAAGTTTACCTAAGGGGAATGGCTATGAATCTTTGCATACCACAGTGATGTCTCCTAGAGGAAAATGGGTTGAAATTCAAATTAGATCCGAGAGAATGGATGAGGTTGCAGAAAAGGGATTTGCAGCACATTGGAAATACAAAGAAGGAGGTGTAGAGAGAGCCGCTGGGAATCAAATCGATACTTGGTTAAATCAGATTAGAGGTATTTTAGAGGGTGAGGAGGAGGATGCGCTTGCTTTTATAGATGAGTTTAAAATGAACTTAACTACTAGCGAAATTTTCGTTTTCACACCCAATGGAGATATGATTACCCTCCCTAAAGGTGCTACTACTCTTGATTTTGCTTTTCGAATTCACACAAAAGTGGGGTCACAGTGTATAGGTGGAAAGGTTAATCATAAACTGGTTCCATTGAGTTATGAACTAAATAGTGGAGACCAAATCGAAATTATTACCTCGCGTAAACAAAGCCCTAAAGAGGATTGGTTTAACTATGTCGTTACTACAAACGCAAAGCAAAAAATCAGGCACTCCCTGAAAGAAGCTGAGCGAGAAAAAGCATTAGAGGGAAGAGAGATTTTTAAAAAGTGGTCGAAAAAACACGGTTTGCTATTAATAGATTCTAATATTGAATCTTTATATCGAAAATTAAAGTGCGATTCCGCTCAAGAAATGTACTTTTTAATTTCAAGTGGACGAATTGATTTAGATAGAGTCAAGGGGTATGAATTAAAACAGGGTAAAATAGTTTGGGATAAAGGGCCACAACCTGGAACATCAAAAAAGACAGAAGTCTCTGAAGTTTTCATCCCAAATGCAAAAGAAGACACGCTTCTCATCGGAGAGAGCATGCAAAAGCTAGACTATACTTTGGCAAAATGTTGTAACCCTATTGCGGGAGATGACGTTTTCGGGTTTATTACTGTAAGTGGAGGAATTAAGGTTCATCGCCAAAATTGTCCTAATGCAACAAACATGCTTTCTAAATACGCTTATCGAATGATGAAAGCGAGATGGACAAGCAAAGCTCAAAACCAATTCCAAGTAAAAATTTCATTCACAGGCATTGATGACGTGGGGCTTGTAAATCAGCTTACTCAAGTTATTTCTGAAGATATGAGCGTTAATATGCAGGCTATAAGTATGGAATCTAAGCATGGCGTTTTTGCTGGAACTATTACTGCTCTAATAATGAATACGTCACATTTAAAAGAATTAATTGAACAGTTGAAAAATGTTTCAGGAGTTCATACTGTAGAGAGGGTAGACGAGGAGGTATAGGTTATCTTTGTCACTGCTATAAACTATGTCAAGCGACGATATTTTAAACCAAGCGCGGGAGATTTTCGAGGTTTACCTCGAACAAAATAGGCACCGTRAAACGCCTGAACGCTTTGCCATACTTGAAGAAATCTACACATACCAAGGTCATTTTGATGTAGAAACCTTGTATTCTCGTATGCAATGTGGAGATTGTCGAGTTTCTAGGGCTACCCTTTACAATACGATGGAGTTACTTCTCGATTGTAATTTGGTAAGAAAGCACCAATTTGGAGATAAAAATGCTCAATATGAGAAATGCCATCGAGTGAGGCAACACGATCATGTGATTATAGCTGATACAGGAGAGGTTCTAGAGTTTTGTGACCCTAGAATTCAACAGATTAAGGCGACTTTAGAAGAATTATTTGGCATAGAAGTTCTTCATCATTCATTGAATATTTATGCGCGTAAGCGTAAAAAAAAAACTGACGCATGAAAGCTGATGTACTATTAGGGCTCCAATGGGGCGACGAAGGGAAAGGTAAAATCGTTGATGTGCTTACGCCTAAATATGGAGTAATTGCTCGTTTCCAAGGTGGACCAAACGCTGGTCATACATTGATCTTCGATGGACAAAAACATGTTCTACATACTATCCCGAGTGGGATATTCAGAAAGAACATATTAAATGTTGTGGGTAATGGAGTCGTAGTCGATCCTATTATTTTTCAGAAAGAAATAGAAGGTTTATTGAAAAGCGGTGTAGAGCCTTTTACCTCATTAGTGATTTCTCGCAAAGCTCATCTTATTACACCTACTCACGGTCACTTAGACGCTGCGTCTGAGCAAGCAAAGGGGAAAGCGAAAATTGGATCTACTTTAAAAGGGATAGGTCCTGCCTACATGGATAAAACGGGAAGAAACGGTCTTAGAATTGGAGACATTGAGAACCCGAATTTTAAGGATATGTATAATGCTCTTAGGGAAAAGCACATCCATATGCTAGAGCAATATCCTGAGTATGAATATGACTTATCTGAATTTGAATCGAAGTGGTTAAGTTCAATAGAGTTTTTAAAGAAGTTTAAATTTATAGATAGTGAACACTTATTGAGTAAATCATTATCTGATGGACACGGAATCCTTGCTGAAGGCGCACAAGGGACTATGCTAGATATCGATTTTGGAACTTATCCCTTCGTAACATCATCGAACACAATTACAGCGGGAGCTTGTACTGGATTAGGATTACCCCCAAATAAAATCGGAGAGGTATTCGGAATATTTAAAGCATATTGCACAAGAGTCGGGTCAGGTCCTTTTCCAACAGAATTATTAGAGAAGACTGGAGACAAACTTAGAGCTGCTGGAGCAGAATTCGGAGCTACTACTGGTCGCCCTAGGAGATGCGGTTGGTTAGATCTACCACAATTGAAGTACGCCGTTATGATTAATGGAGTAACTCAGCTTTGCATGATGAAAGCTGATGTTCTAGGAGAGTTTGATGAAATTAAAGTGTGTACTCACTATGTGTACAAGGGGGATAAAATCGATTATCTCCCATATGGTATTGAGCCAAACGAAGTGCAGCCAGTGTATAAAACATTTGATTGTTGGCCTGGTGATCTCACAGGTTTAAGGGAAGTTGAAAACATTCCTTCTTCTCTTTTAGATTATGTTAAAATGATTGAGAAAGAAACCGGTGTTCCGATTTCTATATTGAGTGTAGGACCTGATAGAGAACAAACTCTTATCTTAAATGACGATTTAAAATGATTTATTGGTTTACAGGGCAGCCCGGTCATGGAAAGACAACTCTTGCTGTAGCATTAATTAATCAATTACGTAGAGGTGGATATTCTCCATATCATGTTGATGGTGATGATTTAAGGTCATTAACAACGAATAACGATTACTCTAGAGCTGGTCGTGAGGCAAATATTCGTAGAGCCCAAAATATCGCTCAATACTTGCACAGTCAAGGCGAAATTGTAGTTGTGTCCTTCGTTTCACCATATAGAAATATTAGGGAGGAATTGAAGTTAAACACAAGTATTACTGAGATTTACGTTCATACGACAGACATTAGAGGTAAAGAGAAGTTGCATGTGTCTGATTACGAAAAGCCCTTAAATGATTACATCGATATTGACACAACAAATAAGAGTATTCAAGATTGCATTGTAACTATATTAGAAAAATCTCCTGTCCCTTCTAAAGAGTTGAAAACACTAGACAAAAGAAAAACACTTGCTGTAGATTTCGACGGTGTAATTCACAAGTATAGTAAAGGTTTTCAAGGTCTAGAGAATGCTTACGACCCACCTATGGAAGGGGCGCGTGAAGTCTTACAAAGACTGAAAGACAAAGGTTATGTCTTGAAAATAATGAGCTCTCGACCTGCTCTTGTAATTGAAGAGTGGTTGGTTAAATACGAAATGTCAGAATTATTCGATGACGTGAGTAATAATAAGTTTGCAGCAACAGTTTATTTGGACGACAGAGGGTTTCATTTCACAAACTGGGAATCCGTTGAAGAAAAACTATCATTACACCCTAAATTCGCACAATAATTATAGGATTTAAAAATGGACGCAAAAAAATCGCGAATTAGGCATATTGTAAAGTCAATTACTTGGCGAATTGTGGCATCACTTACCACTTTCGTTTTGGCATATATGTTTTTTGGAGATCTAGCAAAAGCGAGTAGTCTTATGTTCGTAGAGGTAGTAATAAAAATGCTTTTATACTATTTACATGAGAGGGCTTGGTATAATTACATCCGATTAGGAAGAGAACAAGATTAAAATGGATAATTCTTATAATCTAGACCACTTAACTGAATTAGAGGCAGAATCTATATTTGTTATTCGAGAAGTGGCTGCACAGTTTGATAGACCTGCTATACTATTTAGTGGGGGAAAAGACAGTATTGTAGTGACTCATCTTGCAAGTAAGGCATTTGCCCCTGCAAAAATACCTATGCCCTTAGTTCACATAGATACAGGCCATAATTTTTCTGAAACTATTGCTTTTAGAGATAAGTTAGTGGGGCAATTAGGGGCAAATCTAATTGTAGGGAGTGTTCAAAAAACCATCGATGATGGTAAGGTTCAGGAAGAAACTGGGCATAACGCAAGTCGAAATAAGCTACAAACAACAACTCTGATTGACACAATAGAAGAGAATAAGTTCGACGCTTGTATAGGTGGAGCAAGAAGAGATGAAGAAAAGGCTAGAGCTAAGGAAAGATTCTTTTCACATAGAGACGATTTTTCTCAGTGGGATCCGAAAAACCAACGTCCTGAGCTTTGGAATCTTTTTAACGGCATGCATTCTCCGGGGGAGCATTTCAGGGTTTTTCCTTTGAATAACTGGACGGAATTAGATGTCTGGAATTACATATTGAGAGAGAAAATAGAATTACCTAGCTTATATTTTTCACACGAAAGGGAATGTATAAGAAGAGACGGGCAGATTTTGGCTTATTCAAAGTTCTTAAACCTCAGGGATAACGAGAAGCCAGAAATGATGAGGATAAGATTCAGAACTCTAGGTGACCTCACTATTACAGGAGCTTTTGAGAGTACCGCTGACACCCTAGAAAAGATTATTGAGGAGGTAGCAGCTACACGAACCACAGAACGTGGTGGAAGAATGGATGATAAGAGAAGCTCCACTGCTATGGAGGACAGAAAAAAAGACGGTTACTTTTAAAAACTACTGAGATGAGTGAGAATAAAACAACAGAAAATGGCCTACTTAGGTTTACTACAGCAGGTAGCGTGGACGATGGGAAAAGTACTCTTATCGGTCGACTTTTATACGACTCTAAGAGCANTTTTGAAGACCAGCTTGAGGCTATTGAAGAGGCATCAAATCAAAAAGGACTTAAGGGTGCAGATTTAAGTCTTTTGACAGATGGTCTTAGAGCAGAGCGAGAACAAGGCATTACGATAGATGTTGCCTATAGGTATTTCGCTACCCCTAAAAGAAAGTTTATTATTGCGGATACTCCTGGTCATATTGAGTACACCAGAAATATGGTTACGGGTGCTTCTACCGCAGATCTTGCGATTATTTTAATAGATGCCCGTCACGGTCTTTTAGAACAAACTCATAGACATAGTTTCATAGCGTCACTTCTAGGTTTAAGACATTTAGTAGTGTGTGTAAATAAAATGGATTTAATTGATTTCGATGAAACGAAGTATAGGAACATAGTAAAAGAATATAAAAGCTTTAGCTCGCGTCTCGATATTACAGATATTACGTTTATTCCTATCAGTGCTCTATTAGGAGATAACGTGGTTGATAAGTCTAAGGAAATGGATTGGTATGGTGGGACTACTCTACTACACCATCTTGAAAACGTACACGTAGGATCTGACAGAAATTTACAGGACTGTCGCTTCCCTATTCAGTATGTTATAAGACCTCAAACTGATGAAAATCGCGACTTTAGAGGTTATGCTGGCAGAATAGCTTCAGGGGTGTTTAAGCCGGGAGATAAGGTTTTGGTATTACCCACTGAAAGAGAAACTACGATAAAGGAAATTACTCTTGGGGATGAAGTTATTGATAAGGCCTTCCCTCCTCTTAGTGTGACGATGACTCTTGAGGATGATATTGATTTATCACGTGGTGGAATGATTGTGAGGGCTAATAATCAACCTGAAAAGACAAACCTCATAGATGCTAGAATTTGTTGGTTAGACAGTAAAAATCTAAACCCTTCTTCTAGGTTTATTTTGAGACATATGACCCAGGAGGTTCAGGCGAAGGTGGTGGATGTTATGTATCGCATTGACATCAACACTTTACATAGAGATGAGCAAAATAAAGTCGTGGCGATGAATGATATCGCAAGAATAAAAATAAAAACCGCATCTCCGATTTTAACTGACAGTTATAGAAAAAACAGAACTACAGGAGCGTTTATCTTGGTGGATCCTAGCACACATTCAACAGTTGCGGCAGGAGTCGTTGGATGAAATTAAACCACATTAAAAAGCATTTAGATATAACTAAAAAGTTGATGACCATGTCTGTGGTCTTAGGATTATCTTTTGTTTTTTCTGCTGATTATTTGAGCCAAACCGATATCGGTATTGACGTTTCTAATGACTCTATAGTCAAGAAGAAAAAACAAATACAGATACTCGGTGCAACTGTAATAGAACGTGATCCAAATATTTCCTTTGCTAGTAGATTAATTGGGAATGTTAAGCTCGGACTTGAAGATGCTGTTCTTACTTGTGATAGTGCATATCGATTTGAGGATGGACGATTCGAGGTTTTCTCGAACGTACATATTATTGAGAGCTCAGGGATTGAGGTTTGGGCTGATTATGCCGTGCTTGACCCCGAGGTTGATGCTGTTGAAATTAGTGGGGATGTACGTTTTATCCACGAGGAGTTTTCGATAGAGTGCCCCGCCCTTGTTTACGATTTGGAATCGAAATTAGTATCATACAATCAAAGGGCAGAAATAGTTGAGGGTAATAGAGTACTTTCGAGCGACAATGGAGTGTATAGCTCTAATACTGATAGGCTATATGCTGGTGGAGAGGTCGATATTATCGAAAATGACGACCATATTATTTCCGATTCTCTTGCGATTGACAGAAATGATAAAACATTGATTCTTTTTAAAAGATCGACCCTTAAAATTGAAGGTGCAATAATAAAATGTGATAAAGGGAATTATAATGGAAGATTAGAGAAGGGATGGTTTGCTGGACACGCAAGCATGGAGGATGAGGGAGGATATTTAGCTGGAGATAGCATCGTTGTTTCCAGAAATGATGAAGAAGGAACGGCCTGGGGTAATATTACAGTAAGGGACTCATCTGGGGCGATGACTATATTCGGAGATTATGCAAAACGCACGAATAATTATGACTTAGTCGAAGGAGAATTAGTAAGGTTAATCAATATCGAGGAAGGAGACACTTTAAAAATGAACAGCCGTAATCTCGTAAGAGAAGACAACATGTTATATGTTTTCGGAGGTGTCGTATTCGAACAAGGTGATTTTTCAGGACTAGGAGACTCACTTTCATGGGATAGGAACTCTAATGAGATTTGGCTCCTCGGAGAGCCTGTGGTTTGGTCTGATGAGGATGAAATGACAGGAGACACTGTAAAGATGACGTTAAAAGAAAACCGACCTGAATTAATGAAATTAATGGGCCATGCTAATGTTCTTAGCCCTTCTAACGACTCTCTTGACCATCAGATTTCAGGACGCGATTTAGATGCTGTTTTTAAAGGTGGTGAATTAAGCCTAGTCGATGTGTCTGGAAACGGAACGATTCAATACTACTCAACAGATAATGAAGACATTGTCAGTCTTAATAGAGCTTCTTGTGCTCATATTAGAATAGTTTTTTTAGACGGAAGCGTTAGCAGAATCACATTACTAAACAATCCTGAGGGTCATTTCGAAAATCTCACCAAGGAGTCAAAAGCCAATTACCCAGTAAAAACAAGAAGGGCTAAACCTAAACTCTAAGATACTAGAGGGAATTTAGACATCTTCGTTTTTACTGAAATAGCAATGTTCCCAAGGATAGATTCATTCTCATAATTACAAATTGCTTCGTCCATCCATTCAACAAGTTGTACCATATCTGACTCAACAAGTCCTCTTGTAGTAACAGCTGCTGTACCTACTCTCATTCCAGAAGTAACAAACGGCGATCTCGTATCGAAAGGCACCATGTTTTTATTTACTGTAATTTCTGCTTTTCCAAGAGCTATTTCTGCTTGCTTTCCTGTAATATCTTTATTTCTTAAGTCGATAAGCATCAGGTGATTATCTGTGCCGCCAGATATAAGGTTATAGTCTTTATTCATAAAAGCTTCAGCCATTGCTTGAGCATTCTTAACTACTTGCTCACAATAAGTTTTATACGATGGTTTAAGAGCTTCGCCAAACGCCACAGCTTTAGCCGCAATAACATGTTCTAGTGGACCACCCTGCATTCCAGGAAAAACACCACTGTCTAAAATTGCAGACATTTTTCTAACAACTCCCTTTGGGTTTGTCTTACCCCAAGGATTAGGGAAATCCTGTCCCATCATAATTACACCCCCACGTGGACCTCTCAAAGTTTTGTGGGTTGTAGTAGTTACAACATGGCAGTGAGGCATAGGATCCGCCAGTATCTTTGAAACTATTAATCCTGCAGGATGTGAAATGTCTGCTAATAGAATTGCTCCAACATTATCTGCAATTTCACGAAAACGAGCGTAATCCCAATCTCTAGCATAGGCAGAAGCTCCACAAATAATCATCTTGGGCTTTTCACGTTCAGCAACTTCAGCTACCTTTTCCATGTCCACTAGTCCAGTCTTTTCACTGACGCCATAAAAAACTGGGTTATAGAGTTTTCCACTAAAGTTAACAGATGAACCGTGTGTTAAATGACCTCCATGAGATAAATCAAATCCTAAGATTTTATCTCCTGCATTTAAACAGGCAAGCATTACAGCTGCGTTGGCAGAAGCTCCAGAATGGGGTTGAACGTTCGCCCATTCAGCACCGAAAAGCTCACAAATTCTATCAATAGCCAATTGCTCTACCTGATCTACAAATTCACACCCTCCGTAGTACCTTCTTCTAGGTAATCCTTCAGCA
This sequence comes from Bacteroidota bacterium, assembly GCA_002746975.1. Lineage (GTDB taxonomy): Bacteria > Bacteroidota > Bacteroidia > Flavobacteriales_D > Sanyastnellaceae > UBA974. The sequence goes on from NVXE01000001.1 coordinate 251,101, forward strand.
TATTTATTTGTAAGTATAGAACCTTGTGCCTCCATAACACTATCACTCGTATAGTTCTCAGAAGCAATAAGTTCAGCACCATCTGTTTGGCGTATAAGTTCCTTTGAAATCAAAGAATAAATTGCAGAATCTGATGAGTTTAATGACATAATATAATTTTAATGAGCACAAAGGTAGTTATGACTACTTCGATTAATTCACTTAACACTAAATTGGCAGTATGAAACATCGTATGATTTCCCTAATTAAGGCGACAACGTTCATCGTGTTTACCTTAACTTTAGGGAGTAATCGTTTGAACGCGCAATATCGATGGGATGCGGGAATTGCTATTGGTACCGGTAATTATTTGGGAGATTTGGGCGGCGAAGAGCTTACTCGTAGAGACTTGATTTTCGATCTGCACGTAGACCAAACTAAATACTCTGTTCACTCTTTTGTTCGCTATCGTTTCAATAATATTATTTCCCTACGTGGAAGTTTTGGAATCGTATCTATTAAAGATTCAGACGCTTCTTCTATCAACATTGACCGAGTAGCTAGAAATGCACATTTTAGAAATAAAATTTATGAGAGTTCTGCCAGAGTACAGGCTGTCTTTTGGAGTAGGCCAAATATGTTGCCATACCAGTTCAGAAGGAGTGTTAGTGGTGAGTTTTACGGAATTTCCGGACTTAGTTACTTCAGACATAATCCTCAAGCAAGGTTAAATCGACAGGCTGCTATCTATCAATATAATACTGGATTAATTAGCACCTCTCCAGATAGTTTCGATTACAACATTTGGTATGATTTGAGAGATATTTCTACAGAAGGGGTGGTATATTCAAAGGGAAGCATTGCTGTACCTATGGGAATAGGCGCCGGGTTTACGGTAAATAAAAATTGGAGGGTTTGTTTTGAAATGGTTTGGTCTGTAACATTCACAGACTACTTAGACGATGTAAGCACCACATATGCAGATCCTGCTACTTTAAATGATATAGGTAGGGTGTTAAGTAGCCCAACAAATCTCGAATTAATAAATTTATTAGGGGTTGCAGACCCTGAAGTGTATATCCAAAATCATCAATATTCTGATGCGTTTATAAGTCCGCGGGGAAACTCTAGTAGAAATGATGCTTTCGGAACCTTGCAAGTTTCGGTTTCTAAAATTATTAAGTACCAAAGTAATTTCAGTAAACGAAATTATGGTCATAAGAAGAAAAATAGAGGATGGACTGCTCCTAGCAGAAGGAGTAAGCCGAGAGGGTATAATAGAAAAGGAAGGGCTAGGTTCTAATGAAAGGGGCATTTTCAATTTTACATTTATTCGTAATGACCTCTGTTTGTACTTACGGTTGTGGAATTAATCCTACATCAAACACTATGAGCGACATTTCAGACACCACATACGCACATACGAATGAATTAATTCACTCTTCAAGTCCATATCTACAACAACATGCTCACAACCCTGTGAATTGGATGCCTTGGGGAGATGAGGCATTCGAAAAAGCTAAAAAAGAAGACAAGTTAGTCTTTATTAGTATAGGTTACAGTGCTTGTCACTGGTGTCACGTTATGGAACATGACACCTTTGAAAATGAAGAAGCTGCTGAGTATATAAATGCTCATTTTATTAGTATTAAAGTTGATAGAGAAGAGAGGCCTGATGTAGACCAAATCTATATGAATGCTGTTCAGCTCATGACTGGACGAGGCGGATGGCCTTTAAACTGCATTGCGTTACCTGACGGACGACCTATTTTCGGTGGTACGTTTTTTCCTAGGAAGAATTTTATTGAACGATTAGAGGGACTTGTCGACCTCAAAGAAAATGACAAGCAAAAAATGGAGGAGTACGCCGAGCGTTTAGCAAATGGGGTAGCGTCATCTGAATTACTAATCGCAGTAAATGATGGACTCGCTCGGGATGTCAAGGGAGGTCCGTGGCCGAGGGCGGAAAGTAATAAGTTCGGAGCTTCAATAGATTCTAGAGTTGATGCTTGGAGGTCGCAGTGGGATAGACATCGTGGGTTATCGAATGGAGCCCCTAAATTTCCTCTACCAACTAATATTGACTTCCTGCTTCATTATGGTATCGTTCGAGGGGATAATGACGCTCTTTCTCAAGTTCGTCTTACCCTTGACATGATGTCTCGAGGAGGTATTTACGACCAAGCTGGAGGCGGATTTGCTCGTTATAGTACTGACTCTGATTGGAAGATACCTCATTTTGAGAAGATGTTGTATGATAATGCTCAGCTTCTAGCAACATACGCCCATGCATGGCAAGTATTCGGGGAGGAAAGATATAAAGATGTTTGTTATGGAATTATTGATTTCCTGAATAATGAGCTTGACGACCCCTCTGGGGGATTTAGAAGTGCTTTAGATGCTGATAGCGATGGTGAAGAGGGTAAATATTACGTTTGGACTAAAGAGGAGTTAGCAGATGCATTATCCCCTAGCGATTTAGAACTTGCATTGCTCGCTTATGATATTGAAGGAAGGTCGTATTGGGAGCATGGAAAAAGTGTTCTTATGAGCTGGGAATCTGATGAAGAGTTGTCAAAAAAGGCGAGTCTGACTCAATCTGAATTTCGAAATAGACTCTCGTCTATAAATAAGACGCTTTCTTATTATCGAGACGGGATGGAGGAGAATGGAAATAAGTTTCGAAATCCAAGAGTAAAACCTGGACTCGACGATAAGGTTTTAACTTCTTGGACGGCTCTTACTGTAACAGGTCTGTGTGCTACTTATAGAGCTTTCAACGATGAAGAACATTTAGAAAGAGCAATTAAAGCTATGAATTTTATTTTGCAAAACGCAAAAAAATCAGATGGCTCACTTAATCACGTTTATCATTCAAAAAACGGTTCTAACATTAATGGTTTCCTTGAAGATTATGCTTTTACAATCGAAGCGTGCCTTCATTTATACGAAGCAACTTTTGATCCACATTGGCTGATAGAAGCACGCGAGCTAACTCTTATAAGCTTTGATCAGTTTTACGATTCTGAGACAGGTGTTTTTTGGTATACCGCAGAAAATGACAAGGGGCTATTCGCTCGCAAACAAGAGAATGACGACAGTGTTATCCCCTCTTCCGGATCCGCTATGGCCCGCAACTTGTTCAAACTCGGCAGATACGATTCTCGTCTAGACTGGATAGAAAGAAGTGACAGAATGTTGATTTCTGTCTGGGAAAACAATGAGAACATTAGAAGGGCATCTGGATGGGCTACACTACTATTGTGGAGGTCTAGCCCTTTCTTTGAGCTAGCAATTTCTGCAAAAAACTATAACGAAATGAACCACCTCAGGATTGAAGTTGATTCAAAATTTAGACCACAAATAATTCTAGCAGGAGGTAAAAAGCTAAAAGGTCAACCATCATGGCTGGATGGTAAATATACTAATTCTGGGAATCCACGAATTTTCGTTTGCCAAGAAGGTGCTTGTAAACTGCCTGTGGAAACACTCTCCGAAGTTGATAACTTACTCAAAGTGGAGTTGGGTAAGTAAACTACTTATTATCTTGTATCTTATATGATGAATCAAGTCTCAGCCTGTGTTAAAATTATTCGTGAAAAATCGCTTGGATTATATCCCCAAATAGGACTCATCTTAGGGTCTGGTTTGAGCTCATTTGCAGATCAAGTAAACATCTCCTCTGAGATTTCCTTCAACGAATTACCCGGATTTCCTCAGGCCGGGGTAGGAGGACATGTAGGTAAGTTACTTTTAGGACGAGTCGGAAATACTAAAGTTGCCATTTTGCAAGGTAGATCTCACTATTACGAAGAGGGCAAAGCAGATACGATGGCGGTTGCAATTAAAACGTTGAAAGAGATAGGTTGTGACTCTTTGGTCCTTACAAATGCAGCTGGTTCAATTAAAAAAGGTGCTAAGCCTGGAGATATAATGCTAATTACAGATCACATAAATATGACTGGAGTCTCGCCTCTTTTCGGTTCTAAGGGAAATGATAGGTTTGTGGATATGTGCGAAGCTTATGACCCTGATTTATCAGAAAGGATGCGTAAAGCTGCAAATAAGAATGGAGTAAATTTAAACGAAGGTGTTTACGCTTGGTGGAGCGGCCCCCAATTTGAAACTCCTGCAGAAATACGTGCCTTGAAAATACTAGGTGCGGATGCCGTTGGCATGTCCACCGTACCCGAAGTTATAGTTGCGAGACATGCAAAAATACCTCTTTGTGCACTTTCCGTTTTGACAAATTATGCTGCTGGAATAAGCGATACACCTTTGAGCCACGAGCAAACTATTCGGGTTGCAAAATTGGCAGAAAAATCAATTAAAGACATCCTTAATTCATATTTGAATTCGTTTTCTAATGACAACAATTAATACCAAATCTGAAATTATACGTAATCCAGGTGTTGAGTTTCAACAGGAGAGGTTTTGCAATCTCAAAATAAATTTAAGTGCTGTAGAAGATCGTTGTGCTGAATATGCAAAACGTCGCAGTATAAAGAAAGAAAATCAAGCAGCATGGCTACTAAAAGTCATCAGTTTAATAGATCTAACAACGTTATCCGGAGATGACACTATCGCTCGCGTAAGACGTTTATGTAGAAAGGCATTAAATCCAATTAACGAAAAAACGAAGGGCCTCCTAAATTTAGACAAAGTCAATATAAGTACAGCCGCAGTATGTGTTTATCATGAAATGCTTTCAGCAGCTTCACCAATTTTAAAAGGTACTGGCGTGCATTTGGCTGCAGTATCTACAGGATTCCCCGCTGGGCTATCTCCACTACCTCTGCGCATTGAAGAAATAAAATACTCAGTTGAAGCTGGGGCAGATGAAATAGATATTGTAATAAGCCGCCGACATGTTCTGGAGGGCAATTGGCAAGAATTATACGACGAAGTGAAAATGTTTAGGGAAGCGTGCGGGGATGCTCACTTAAAAACCATTCTAGCAACTGGAGAATTAGGTAATCTAACGAATATCGCAAAAGCATCAGTGGTTTGTATGATGGCAGGAGCCGATTTCATAAAAACTTCAACGGGAAAAGAACCCACAAATGCGACTTTACCTGTAAGTTTAGTTATGATAAGGATGATACGCGAATATTACGAATCTACAGGGTATATGGTAGGGTTCAAGCCAGCAGGCGGAATTAGTGATACAAAAACAGCATTGCAGTTTATGACTTTAATGCAAGAGGAGCTTGGAAGAAGATGGCTGGAACCCGATCTATTTAGGTTTGGTGCATCGAGTTTGTTAGGAGATATAGAAAGGCAGTTAGATCATTTTACCAGCGGATATTATTCTGCAGCATATCGCCACCCATTAGCTTAGGAAATATGACATTAGAAAAATATATTAAAGACCTCGATTATAGTGTAGCACTAGAGGATGACAAGTCAGCAATGGAGTGGCTTTCTAAATATGGAAGTCGATTTGGACAATTTATTGAAGGGGAGTTCCTATTCGATAAAAAGGCTGAAGTGATTTCTGTTACTAACCCTTCTAATTCAAAGGTGTTAGCGGAAATTGAAGTTGCCGATAAAAAAGTGATTGATGCAGCAGTCGCAGCAGCTAGAAAAGCCCAAGAATCGTGGAGTAAAACGGATGGACATTCTAGGGCAAAAGTTCTATATGCACTAGGAAGGTTAATTCAAAAGCACGCACGTATTATTTCCGTTCTAGAGACATTAGACAATGGAAAGCCTATTCGAGAGAGCAGGGATGCAGATATCCCATTAGCTATCCGCCATTTCTACCATCATGCTGGCTGGGCTCAATTGCAAGATACTGAGCTCCGCGATCATCAATCTGTAGGAGTTATAGCCCAAATCATTCCATGGAATTTCCCATTTCTAATGCTCGCGTGGAAAATATCTCCAGCAATAGCTATGGGAAATACCGTAGTTATAAAACCGGCTGAGTCTACACCACTTACAGCTATGTTTTTCGCACAACTTTGCGAAGAAGCAGGGGTTCCGAAGGGGGTGATAAATATCATAAATGGCGCTGGGAATACAGGAGCACTTCTTGCAGCTCATGAGGGAGTAGATAAGGTAGCATTTACTGGATCTACAGCAGTAGGTAGAGCTATTCGTAAATCAACAGCAGGGCAAGGTAAAAAACTCACACTCGAACTAGGAGGAAAATCGGCATTTGTAGTATTCGATGATGCCGATTTGGACTCTGTTGTAGAGGGAGTAGTAAACGCTATTTGGTATAATCAGGGAGAAGTTTGTTGTGCTGGTTCTAGATTATTAGTCCAAGCAAGTGTTGAGGACAAGTTGGTTTATAAAATCAAAAAAAGAATGAAGACCCTTAGGGGTGGAAATTCCTTAGACAAATCTATTGATATAGGAAGTTTAGTTAGTGAATCGCAATTCAAACAAGTTTCTAGCATTGTAGAAAAAGGGCTGAAGCATGGAGGGGAACTTTTTCAATGTGAAAGGTTAAATCCTGATGCGAATTATTATCCGCCAAGTATTATTACAGATGTTGATTCTTCACACCCTCTCGTTCAAGAAGAAATATTTGGTCCTGTTCTTGTTATTTCTAGTTTTAGAACACAGGATGAAGCTATCAAGCTTGCGAATAACACACGATATGGCCTCTCGGCTAGTGTTTGGAGTGAAAATATCAATATTGCAATGGACGTAGCTCCGAAGTTAATCGCTGGAGTGGTTTGGATTAATTGTCATAATAAGTTTGATGCCGCTTGTGGATTTGGTGGTGTGAAAGAATCTGGGTTTGGTAGAGAGGGCGGAAAAGAAGGACTATATGAGTATCTAAAGCCGATTAAACTGAAACATGAAAAAACGAAAGTCAAATCTAGTCCCCCTTTAAATAGTTCTAACGAGAAAACAGTACCGTCTAAAATTGATCGCACACTGAAGTTCTATATCGGCGGAAAGCAAACCAGACCTGACGCAGGAGGAAGTGCTCCTACCTTTAATGCTGACGGATCAATTGCAGCATGGGTAGGAATAGGAAATCGAAAAGATATTAGAAATGCCGTTGCTGCAGCTTGTAAAGGTAGATCGTGGGCAAAAAAGTCTGCTCATGGACGAGCTCAAGTACTTTATTTTTTCGCTGAGAACTTATCTGTTCGACGAGATGAGTTTGTAGATAGACTCGTTATGACAACCGGCGTTTCGAAATCTGCTGCTCAAGGTGAGTTCGACACTACAATTTCAAGGATTTTTACTTATGCTGCGTGGGCTGACAAGTTTGATGGTGCTGCACACAACGCGCCGTATCGGGGAGTAACTATCGCCCTTCCAGAACCTATTGGCGTTATAGGACTAATCGCTCCTGACGAACAACCTCTACTTAATGCAATTTCTTTAATAGCTCCAGCTATCGCAATGGGAAATACAGTAGTATTTATTCCCGGTGAGCTAAATGCAAACATTGCTTTAGAACTAGTGTCTGTTTTGGAGACATCTGACATTCCAGCTGGTGTTATAAATATCGTAACAGGCGAAAAATCTGAGATGTCTAAGCAATTATCTGGACATGGCGAGGTGGAAGCTGTTTGGTGTTGGGGAGAAAAAGAAATAATAAAAGAGGTAGAAGAAATAAGTGTTGAGAACCTTAAGCGTACATGGTGTCACGAAAATGATGACAGAAACTGGCTAATTAAGAGCGAAGGTGAAGGTCCTGAATTTTTGAGACAAGCGACACAAGTGAAAAATATTTGGACGCCATATGGAGATTGAAAACTCGTTAAAATACCTTCCTCAAGAGCTAATACGCAAAAAGAGAGATGGAGGAATCCTTAATGATTCTGAAATTGCGTTTATCGTAAGTGGTATGTGTGATAACACCTTCACAGATGCACAGTTAGGAGCTTTTGCAATGGCTGTGATACTGAAGGGGATGAATATGGACGAACGAGTAAGTCTCACTACTCATATGAAAAATTCCGGTGAGGTTTTAGACTGGAGTGATTTGAACTTAAACGGGCCCATTGTTGACAAGCATTCAACGGGGGGCGTAGGTGATAAAGTGAGTTTAATGCTTGCGCCTATAGTTGCTGCTTGTGGTGCTTATGTCCCCATGATATCTGGGCGTGGACTCGGTCATACTGGTGGGACTTTGGATAAGTTGGAAAGCATCCCCGGTTACAATGCTGTTCCAAGTGGCACATTGTTCCGCGAAACCGTTAAAAATGTAGGTTGTGCTATTATAGGCCAAACCAAACAACTTGCTCCCGCAGATCAAAGGTTCTACTCAATTAGAGATGTAACTGCTACTATAGAGTCTGTAGGAATGATTACTGCATCAATTTTATCTAAAAAATTAGCTGCCGGACTAGATGCATTAGTCATGGATGTGAAAACGGGGAATGGAGCTTTTTGTTCTACTCATGAAATGGCAAATGAAGTTGCCCAAAGTATTGCTGATGTAGCTACAGGAGCTGGTGTGCCTACAAGATGTCTTATTACTGATATGAATCAAGTTTTAGGCCACAGTGTAGGTAATGCCGTTGAGGTTGTAGAATGTATCGACTTTCTAACAAATCCGACTCAGGCCGACTCAAGATTGCTCAAGTTAACTCTTGATTTAGCTGCAAATATGATTCAAATTAGTGGTCTAGAAAAGGATTATGATTCCGCTTACGTTAAAGTCAAGGAAGCATTAAATAGTGGAAGAGCTGCTGAAAAATTTGGCCAAATGGTAAGTGCGCTCGGGGGGCCTGTAGATCTTATTGAAAACCCTGCAAAGCATCTCACTCCCACCCCTATTATTAAAGAAATTACGGCAAAACGTGCCGGTTATATTTCTGCTATGGACGTACGTGAAATAGGTTTAAGCATGGTATCGTTAAAGGCAGGTAGAACGAAGTCCACTGATGATATAGACCACAGTATAGGTTTATCTAAAATAGTACAAATTGGACAATTCGTGAATATTGGAGACCCTCTGGCAATAGCACATGTTAAAAGATCTAACGACCTTACTATGCTGAGTCATAAAATATCCGATTCAATAACTATTTCTGACAATTGGAAAGACAATGATCTTATCTACAAGGTTCTAAGTTCAACTTTAAAATAGAATATTGATGACCCGAAGGCGTGCCATAATAATTGTACTAGATTCTGTGGGGATTGGTGAGAGTCCTGACGCAAAAAAATATGGAGATGTAGGAGCTAATACGTTAGGACATATTGCAGAATTTTGTGCAGAAGGCAAAGCAGACAGTTACATACGTAAAGGCCCTTTAAACCTGCCTAATTTACAGAGGTGGGGAATTGGTGAAGCAGCTAGTGATAGCAGTCGTAAGGAGGTTGTATTCGCTCAAAACATAGAGGCAGAAGGCGCTTACGGGTACGCACAGGAAATAAGCGCGGGGAAGGACACTCCTAGCGGACACTGGGAAATTTGTGGGCTACCTGTACCTTTTGAGTGGGGACTATTCCCAAACGTAACTGATTGTTTTCCAAAAAACTTATTACAAGAGTTAATATCAAAGGGCAATTTAAAAGGTACTTTATCTAACTCTCATGCCTCAGGGACTGAAGTGCTAATAGAGTACGGCGAAGAACACATGAGAACCGGAATGCCTATATGTTATACCTCCTCCGATTCAGTTTTTCAAATAGCAGCTCACGAATCTACGTTTGGTCTTCAGCGTTTGTACGACCTATGTGATATCGCACGCGATTTGGTAGATCCACTAAATATCGGAAGAGTAATAGCTCGACCTTTCAAAGGTAATTCCCCCTCCAATTTCGAACGTACTTCAAATAGAAAGGATCTAACTACCCCACCACACGCCCCTACCCTCTTAGATAAAGTCAAGTTGTCTGGACTTCCTGTCGTCTCAATAGGCAAAATCAGTGATATTTTTGCTGGGAAAGGGATTTCCTACACATTAAAAGCGCCTAATAATATGGAACTTGTAGATGTCCTTTTAAAAGAAATGTGCAATGTAAAGGAGGGATTGCTATTTGTAAACTTGGTCGATTTCGATAGCAAATTTGGTCATCGACGTGACGTTATCGGGTACGCTCACGCACTTGAACAATTCGACAAAAGATTACCAGAAATAGAAGCTTTATTATCACCTAACGATCTTGTTCTCATAACAGCAGACCATGGGTGTGACCCTACATGGGCAGGCACGGATCACACTCGAGAATTTGTTCCCGTTTTATTTAATGGGCCCAAAGTGATGACTAAGAATTTAGGTTTACGTCAGACATTTGCTGACATGGGTGCTACTATTGCTCACCATCTTAATACTGAACCTTTGCAGTATGGCTCAAATTGTGATATCTAAATTAGACGCGCTTTCAAAAAGTATCTCCCTAGTAAAGGGCATAATTTGTATTTCAGCACTCTTTTTAACAATTAACACTGAGGCTTACGCCCAAAAAGATATCTCTAAATCTCAACGTAGAGAAATCAGAAAAAACGAAAAACGGTCATTTTCTGAGCATAAAACATTAGAGAGAAATTATCTAGAACGACAACAAGAGCACTATAAGCATCAAAATCTAGAAACTCGTCGAATGATGAGAAACGGACAAAAACAAGCTCGGCGACAAGCACGAAGACATTCTACACCTTGGTGGAGAAGAGTGTCAAGACGCTGGTAATAAGAATGTTTAAGTTATTTATAACTGTTTTTTCACAGTTTTTCACATCTGAGGATAACACCCTATATTTACGCTTTATATTGAAACGCCTGAAAAACTCCTGCGAATGATTCGGTTTGCTACATTTATTTCTGCCATTTTGCTATTTGCAAACGTTGGCTTAGCCCAAGTGGGTTCTGGAACTCTGAAAGGAAAAGTTACAGATTTTGACACTGGGGAACCACTACCTTTTGCAAGTGTAGTTTTATTTCTCAACGGTAATCAAGTTTCCGGTACTCAAACCGAATTTGACGGTTCATATACAATAAAACCTATTTCTCCTGGAACCTATGACGTGCTTTTAAGCTTCGTAGGATATCAGTCTAAGCAAATTACAGGTGTACGTATTAACGCGAATAAGATTCATTTCGTCAATGGTGCTATAAGTGCTGGAGTTATGGTTGATGCAGCCGAGGTTGTTGAATACAAAATTCCACTTATCGACCCAGATGGTGGTGCTTCTGGTGGAACAGTGGGTCGCGAAGATATTGACAAACTTCCTGGACGTTCTGCAACATCAATTGCTACTACAGTAGCTGGAGCAAGTACTGCAGGAACAGGAGGAGGTATTTCTATTCGTGGTGCTCGTAGCTCTTCAACTTGGATTTACATCGATGGAATTAAGATACGTGGTTCTTCTGCACTCCCTAAATCAGCTATTGAGGAAGTACAAGTTGTTACTGGAGGTATCCCGGCAAACATCGGTGATGCCACAGGTGGTGTTGTAAACATCTCATTGCGTTCTTCAAGTCGTACTTGGTTCGGTGGTGGGGAAATAATAAGTTCAGGTGTACCCGTTGGCGAAACTGCTATAGGACTTGACAAATATGGATACAACCTCGCTGAAGGTGTGGCTTCTGGTCCTATCATCTTCCGTAAAGATGAAAACGGCAAGAAAACAGATCCCCTTTTAAGTGTTTTCTTAGCGGGGAACATTACATACCAAAAAGATCCTCGTCCGACTTTCGGAGGTGTGAATAGAATAACAGATGAAGCTCGTGATGCTATCCTAGCTAACCCTCTTCGTCAAAACATAAGTTCTTCAGGAGAAATCAACGGGGCGCTTTACAATTCTGATTTCCTAACGTCTGATGATTTCAGCAAGGTTGATACAAGAATGAATGTTAGTTCTAAAAGTGCTAACATAGTTGCTAAATTTGATATCAAAACGAATGAAACAACGAGCCTTACTATAGGAGGTACGGCTTCAGGTTCTCGTAATAACGAGTTTAATTACGCTCGTTCTTTAATGAATTGGGAGAACAATGATCTTATTACAAGTTATGATTGGCGTGCTTATGCCAAGTTCAGTCAACGGTTCATTAACGAACAAGGAGAAAATGCCAGTAACCTAACTAACGTTTTCTATCAAATCATGGTAGATTTCAGTCAAAGTTACTTTAACAGACAGGATGCCAATCATAGAGATGACTTTTTCAAGTACGGTCATGTAGGTAAATTTGAAGTGTACGAAAGAAACTCTTATGCTTACAACCCATTTTCTGGTCGTTTCGTTCATAATGGTTGGGAAGACACGTTGGTTACGTTCGAGGCTTCTCAGTATAACCCTAATCTTGCTGCAATAAATAACCAATACTTCTCACTTTTCGCTCAAGAGCCATATAACGCTTCAGTTGATGGTCCTTATGATGGGCTACTTGAAGTCCAAAATGGTAATGCTCTACTCAATGGACAAAGTCCAGCATCTACATATGGACTTTGGAGTTACGTCGGTACACAGGGCGCTTCTTACTTTACTTCTAACAACTCACAATTCAGAGTAACAGCTGCTGGATCAGCTGATATAGGAGACCACGCGCTTCAAATGGGATTTGAGTACGAGCAACGTAAAGATGCATTCTTTTCTCTCTCACCAATAGGGCTGTGGAAACTAGGTCGTTTAACTGTAAACTCTCACATTAAAGAGCTAAATTTTAACGACTCAACTATTACTAATATTGGAACAGAATATTATGTTACATACGGACGTCTTATTGGAGACAATCAATTCTTATTCGACAGGAACTTACGACGTGAAATGGGATTAGATCCTTTCGGTAATGACCTAATAAACATCGATGGAATTGACCCTGACTTCTTCACTCTAGACATGTTCGGAGCTGACGACCTTCTAAACCAAGGTTCAAACCTAGTAAATTACTCTGGTTACGATCCCTACGGAAATAAAATTACTGGTCGACCTACTATTGAAGACTTCTTTAACAACACTGATTCTGAAGGCTTCAATACTCGCCCTATAGGAGCTTTTGAACCTATATACATTTCTGGATACGTTATGGATAAGTTCACTTTTGACGATATCATTTTCAATGTTGGTGTTCGTGTGGATAGGTTTGATGCAAACCAAAAAGTTCTAAAAGATCCATACGTTATAGGTGATTCATACACACTTGGAGATGTTAGAGGTGACTTAATAAGTAGTGAACTTGATGGTGAGGTTATCATTCCTGAAAACATCGGAGATGACTTTGTCGTTTATGTTGACGCTCTAGACAATCCTAATGCAATTGTTGGTTACAGAGACGGTAACACTTGGTATAACGCAGTGGGAACTGAAATAACCGACCCAGATATATTAGCGGTTAACGAGCCATACCCTGCTCCTTGGCTAACTGAAACCTCTAAAGGTGATTTAAATTCTAGTGCCTTTAAAGACTTCACACCTGCGGTGAATATTATGCCACGAATATCGTTCTCATTTAACATCTCAGACGAAGCCGTATTCTTTGCTCACTATGATGTATTAACTCAAAGACCTACATCTAATAACAGGTTCTCCCCTATAGATTATCTGTTTATTGAAAGTCGAAACAATCTAATCTCTAACCCAGATTTAAAACCAGAGAAAACTATCGACTACGAACTAGGGTTTCAGCAAGTATTGACAAAAACATCAAGCTTAAAAGTATCTGCTTATTATAAGGAGATGCGTGATATGATACAGGTGAGAAATTTCACAGGAGCATATCCACGTCCGTATCGAGCTTTTGGAAATCTTGATTTTGGAACAGTTAAAGGATTTACCGTTGGGTACGATATGCGTCGTACTGGAAACGTGAGGCTCAACGCAAGCTACACATTACAATTTGCAGATGGTACTGGCTCTAATACTGAAACGGCTCTTGCACTAATTAACGCAGGGTTACCTAATCTTAGATCTATAAGTCCTCTTACATATGATCAACGTCACCGAATCGTTGCAAATGTAGATTATCGTTATGGTTCTGGTGAGCAATATGACGGACCAGTATTAAATATTGGTGGGAAAGAACGTCAAGTTTTTGCTGAAACTGGGTTCAACTTTATTGCAAACTTAGGTTCAGGGACCCCATATACTGCTTCAACTAACCCTACTCCTATTACTGGTGAGATTAGTCCTTCTACAGAAGGGTCTATTAATGGGTCTAGGCTACCATGGCAGTTCAACATGGACATGAATATCGATAAGAATTTCACACTAAAGTTTGGTGGCGAGACTGAGGGAGAAGCTGGCAAGTCTATAAATCTTAATGTTTACTTATGGATAGGTAACCTTTTGAACACTCAGAATATTAACTCAGTTTATCGATTTACAGGGGTAAGTAATGACGATGGTTATTTAGCTGCGGCACAATACCAGCCACTTATTAATAGCCAAACAAATCCCGACTCCTTTAGAAATTACTACTCGATGTACACTGACAACCCATTCAACTTAGGGGTGCCTCGAACTCTTCGTCTTGGTGTTAAATTTGACTTTTGATGTTACATAGCAAGAAACTCATGAAACATATTTTTTCCTTTTTCGCTATCGCGCTCATAGCCCAACCCATATTAGCATATAAGTATGTTGGATTGGGTGGCCCAGGAGCTACTGGTGGCTCAAATAGCACTACTGCAGTTCCACAGCTTCGTTCCGCTGCTTGTGCTCCTGCAACTGCTCTTCGTGATATCGAGTGGAATAACGTAAAAGCTTTAATTGAAACTGGAGGTTCATTATGGCAGGACCGTGCTAATAGCATGGCTGCTTATGAAGTACCTAAAGGAGGGGGCGTAAGTTCTCTTTACGCTGGTGCACTTTGGATGGGTGGTATTTCACCTGACCAACAGCTTAAATTAGCTGCACTAACATTTAGATCTGGGAATGATTTCTGGACAGGGCCGCTAACAAATACTGGTGCTGCTGAAATAGACGCCTTGACTTGTCAAGAATACGATAAATTCTTCGTTTCGACTAGAGCAGACGCGCAATTACATAGAGCATATTTTGATGCTTTAGCATCTGAAACAGTGGATGAAGAATTTCCCGATGGATATGTTACACCTGCATATTTTTCAGATTATCCAGCTCACGGTTCTCCTATCAAGGAACAAGATTATTATTTAGCTCCTTTTCTGGACTATGACGGAAATGGTGAGTATGACCCTACACAAGGAGATTATCCTTGGTACGATTTTTTATCTGAGATTGATTGTAAAGAACGTCGTAGAGAAGATATAGTTCCTCTATTTGGTGATAGAAACTTCTATTGGATTTTTAATGACAAGGGTAACGTTCACTCAGAATCACAGGGAGAACCTATAGGAATGGAAGTTCGTGCTCAAGTATTCCAGTTCTCGACAAATGATGAGGTTAATAACATGACCTTTCATAACTATGTACTTATTAATCAAGGTACTCAGACCTTAAGTGACACATACTTTGGTGTCTGGGTAGATGCTGATGTTGGAACATCTACTGATGATTACGTGGGGTGTGATGTACAAAGAGGGCTTGGATATGCTTATAATGGTGATGCATTTGACGAGCCGTCTAGTAGTTCTCCTGGATATGGTGACAACCCACCAGCTGTAGGAGTTGACTTCTTCGAAGGACCATACCAAGATTCTGACGGAATTGATAACCCTCTTACTTCTAACTTTTCTGATGCTGTAGATTCTCTTGGTATTCCTTACCAAGGTATCGGAATTGGTTATGGTGATGGAGTTATTGACAATGAACGATTCGGAATGAGACGATTCGTTTATTACAACAACTCAGGCAACAACATTAACGGAGAGCCTAACACACCACTTCATTACTACAACTACATGAATGGTATTTGGAAAAATGGGCAGAAAATGGCTTATGGTGGCGATGGTGTAACTGCTTCTTCGGGAGCAAATCTAGAAATTCCTGCTGATTATATGTTTCCTGGAGAAACAGACCCTTTCAATTGGGGGACTGAAGGCATTGCTACTGACCCATGGTCTGAAGTGAGTTCTAATAATCAGGCTGCCGATAGGAGATTCATTCAATCTGCTGGACCATTCGTCCTTGAGCCTGGAGATTATAACAATATTACTATGGGTATTGTTTGGGCTCGTGCTTCTGCCGGAGATCCATTCGAAAGTGTAAAGCTTCTTCGTCAAGCAGATGATAAAGCACAAGCCCTTTTTGATAATTGTTTCGAAATTGTAAGTGGTCCTGATGCTCCAGATGTTACTGTCCAAGAGTTAGAAAATGAGGTTATCCTATATTTGACCAATAACAATTCTCTTTCTAATAACTTCCATGAGGATTACGTTATGTTCGACCCAGGTATTCCTAAAACTGATATTGACGGTTTAGAGTATGATAGCCTTTTGCGTTCTTATACTTTTCAGGGGTACCAAATCTATCAGTTGTCTGACGCTACCGTCTCAGCAGCTGATTTAAATGATATTGAAAAAGCACGACTAATTTTCCAATGTGATGTTGAAGATGATATAGATGTTGTTGTTAATTTTATTCAAGATGAGGAAATGGGACTTGCTGTCCCTACTCTTATGGCAAGTGGCGCTAATCAAGGAATACAACATAGTTTTAGAGTAACTACGGATGCTTTCGCCCAGGGTAATAACCGACTAATTAATCATCGTACTTACTATTTCATGGCACTAGCATACGGGTATAACGAGTACGCTCCTTATAACCCTGTGTCACTAACTGGCCAGGACGTGCAGTACAAAGCTTCTCGTAAAGGAGCTATCGGTTCTATCCGTGTTTATTCTGGTACTCCACATCTTCCTTCTCCAGAAGCAGGTGGCACTATTTCTCATTCCAATTACGGAGATGGTGTTATAGTTACTCGTCTCGAAGGAAAGGGTAGTGGTACTAATATCATTGAGATTTCTTCCGAGAGTGAGGTAGCTATTTTAGAGAGTTCTAATGGACGTATTTCTGAGCTCACATATTCTGCCAGCGGTAGTCCTGTAAATATTCGTGTTATCGACCCACTACGCGTTCCCGATGCTCAGTTCGAGCTTATCGTAAATTCTAGTAATTCTAATCTAGAAAACGCTACGGATTCGTATTGGACTCTCATAAACCGCACTCTCTTAGATGAGACCGGAGACTCTCTAATTGCTGTCCGCACTTCTACGAAGGCTCTCAACATACTCAATGAAGAGCTCCTTTTAGATTGGGGTCTTAGCATAACACTACACCAGTATCAGTATCCTAACAACGGTAATTTCTCTGAGCCATTAGAATCTTCTATTGAGTTTGAGAATTCATCTGCTCCTTGGCTACTCGGCATCCCTGATACAGAGGGTTTCGATCTTCTCAATTGGATTCGTGCTGGGACACAAGAGGGAGATAATTCTATCGAGGAAGAGGTTGTCTTTAATGATATCAAGGCTGGAAATCCTTTAGACGAGAATGAGAAGTACGAGGGGATACTAGGAGGTACATGGTCTCCTTACTGCTTAGTTAGCTTCACGGACGATGTAACTCTTGTTACAGGAGAGACTGTGAAAATACCTAACATAGCTCCTACGATAAAGGGGTTAGAGGGTGATTTAAGTCCTTTCTCTGGGATTAGTGGTCTTAACAACGTAGATATTGTTTTCACAAGTGATAGGTCTCTTTGGACTCGTTGCCCTGTACTTGAGATGCAGCCCGTAGAGGCTTTGGCTCAAAAGGCATATGACGGAGATAACCCCGAGAAGATGCGACTTCGTCGTCACCCTTCTGTAGATAAAAAGGGTCGTAAACCTAGTGATGTAGGGTATAACGCTTCTGAGGCAAACCCTAACGGATCTCAGCCTGTGGGAATGAGCTGGTTCCCGGGATATGCTATCGACGTTGGAACTGGAGAGCGTCTCAACATGGCTTTCGGAGAGGACTCTTGGTTAGGAGCTGATAATGGTAAGGATATGATTTTCAAYCCATCCGATAGGATTTTCAGTATCAACGGAAGCCAAGGCGGCTTTATGTTGAGTGGAGTGTACGCTGGTGGACAACACTGGATTTATGTCTTTAAGAACTCTCAGTTCGAGGAGGGATCAGCAAATCGTATGCCGGCATATGATCAAGGAAATTACCTATACACGAACCTTGAAGAAGACCCGTCTACGACTAATAGAAGAAGGGTGTTTAGAGCTTGCACATGGGTAGGATCAGCTCTTTCTAATGCAGATTTCCCTATGTTGTCTGTTGAGGATGGTCTTATTCCTAACACTACTAGGGTGAGGTTACGCGTCTCGAAAGCGTATGATAAATACTCTCCTTTAGTTTCTGACGTAGATGAGACAGCTCAGGCAGAGAATAATTGGAATCCTCTATATACTTTCTCTACGAAGTCTGTGGCTACTATAACTAAAAGTGATAGTACGTTGACAAGCGTACTTGATGTGATAGGAATAGTGCCTAACCCGTACTATGCTTACAGCAAGTACGAGACGAGTAAACTCGACAATAGAGTGAAAATTACTAATGTGCCTGAGGTTTGTACTATATCTATTTACAACCTCAATGGTACATTAGTGAGACAATTTAATAAGGCAGACCCACTCACATTTGTGGATTGGGATTTGAAAAACCATAAAAACGTGCCTATTGCAGGGGGTGTTTACATTATTCATGTAGATGTACCAGGAATAGGACAAAGAGTGTTAAAATGGTTTGGTGTAATGCGTCCAGTAGACTTAGATAATTTCTGATATGAAGAAGCAATTAAGTATCATTTTAATAGCCACCATCGGACTAGGTTCGGTTTGGGCTGGTAATCCCGACCGTGCAGGATCTGCAGGTGCAAGTCAACTACTAATTAACCCCTGGGCAGCGTCTAATGGGCTAGTTGGAGCTAATATGGCGAGTATCATTGGGTTGGAGTCCGTATATACAAACGTTTCCGGATTGGCATTTATAGGTAAGAGTGAATTGATTACTTCTAATTCTCGATATTTAGTGGGAACGGATATAAGCCTTAACTCTGTTGGATTTGCTACTCGTGTCGGCTCATCAGGTGTACTTGGTATCACGGTTACTACTATGAAATTTGGAGATATCCCTATCATGACTGAAGATTTGCCAGAGGGAGGGATAGGAACATTTTCACCTAGTTTCTCAAATATCGGAGTTAGCTATGCAAAAGAATTCTCGAATTCTATCTATGCTGGATTCACTTTAAGAATAATTGGAGAATCAATTTCGAACGTAAAGGCTAGCGGAGTGGCATTTGATGCTGGTATTCGTTATGTCACTGGTGAAAACGATAGAATTAGGTTTGGTATTTCTTTAAAAAATGTGGGACCTCCCATGCGTTATGCTGGTGACGGTCTTACTGCTACAGCTACACCACAAGGTGCATCAGGATCTCTTACAGTACTTCAGCGTTCTGAACGTTATGAGCTTCCTTCATTAGTAAATATTGGTCTAGCATACGATGTTGTTACATCTGAAACACTAGTAGTTGAATTAAACGGAATGTTTACTTCTAACTCCTTTACTAAGGATCAATTTGGTTTTGGGGCAGAGACAAGGATAGGTGACAATTTTGCTATAAGAGCTGGATATCTTTGGGAACAAGGATTCTTAGCTGCAAATAATGTGACTACAACAGCATATACTGGTCCAGCAGGGGGTCTTTCTATTAATGTTCCTACGGGATCTAATGGGTCAGTTATTAGTTTGGACTACTCATACAGGACTACAAATCCATTCAGTGGAACACATTCTGTAGGAATGAAGATATCTATGTAAGAAAGATACCTCTATAATATATTAAATTGAGAGGGTCAGCAGTGGCCCTCTTAATTGTTTAATACACAATGACGAAAAATAGTTATGTCTGGAATTTCATATTATACAGAAGAGGGGTATAAAGCCCTTAAGGACGAAGTACATCATCTGAAGACGGTTGAAAGGCCTAAAATCAGCGCGCAAATAGGTGAGGCAATTGACAAGGGGGATTTAAGTGAGAATGCTGAGTACGACGCAGCGAAGGATGCTCAAGGGCATTTAGAGGCCAAAATTGCAAAACTAGAAAACCTTCTAGCTAATGCGAGAGTAATTGACGATAGTAATATCGATAATTCTAAGGTTTTTATTCTTAGTACGGTAAGAATAAAGAACATAAAAAATTCCTCTGAAGTAACTTACACTCTTGTTGCAGAAAATGAAGCTAATTTAGCAGAGAAGAAGATTTCTATCGACTCTCCTATAGGTAAGGGTTTACTCGGAAAGAGTGTTGGTGATATCGCTGAAGTTGAGGTTCCGGCAGGAGTTATTCCTTTTGAAATTTTAGAAATAAATAGATAGATTTGATATGGCAAGTATTTTCAGTCGCATAATAGCTGGTGAAATTCCCTGTCATAAAATTGCTGAAAGTAATGATTGTATTGCTTTTCTAGATATAGCACCACTTGCTATAGGGCATTGTCTGGTGGTCCCTAAAAGAGAGGTGGATAGGTATTTCGACCTGTCTGACGAAGAGATTACTTCAGTTAATTTGTTCGCTAAAAAAATTGCACGAGCGATTGAATTAGCGATTCCTTGCAAACGCGTGGGGGTAGCAGTAATAGGTCTAGAAGTACCGCATGCTCATGTACACTTGATACCACTTAACTCAGTTGAAGACATTAATTTTGAGCGTGAAAAACTAGATCTTACAAGTGAGTTTTTAGCAGATATCACAACTAGAATCCGTGAAAAATTGACCTAATGATAAAGAGATCTCCATCTCTTTATGCACGCGTTTTCAATTTTGAAAATGCTATAAGTATACTATGCTTCTTTCCGATTTTTTTATTTAGATATACCTTCTCTCTTTTTACAGGGCCTCTCGGATATGGTCCATTCATAGCTTTTTATCTACTGCTACCGATATTTATTCTGAAATACCGAATTCCATTCAGAGAATTAATATGGATTACTTTCATTTTAATTATAGGTTCTAGTGGTGCTATAACTGGGTATATCTCCGTAAGTGTTTATATTAAAGTTGCGGGTAGTATCCTTCTACCTTATGTGTTTTTTGCGTATGTGTGGCGTCATTATGAAAATAATATTGAGCACGTTTTCAGCCTGTACCTTAAAGGAGCTTACTTCGTTTCTGTTATAGGTCTGCTCCTATTTGTCGATTTCTTCTTAGGCCAAAACTTTATTTATCTACTTAAGCAGATAATTTATATTGACTCTATACATGCTACGTTTGGTATAAGGCTAGCAAGTTTACTAGGAGAACCAACATATTTTGCAAATGTAGTATTACCGGCAGGTGTTGTTTCTATGATGCGTTTGATAAGAAAGAGTGACCAAAACATGGGTGAAGGTTTAGATTTTATTACGAAACCTAGAGCTTTAATTATTATCCTTTCCCTTATGCTCACTTATAGTGCGATAGCATTTTTAGGGCTGCTAATCGGAGGGATATTCCTTCTTTTACGTCACGGTGCCGTTCGTTATGCATTAGTGATTCCGTTTGTTTTAATCCTTTCTAGGATTGTCATTAACCAAGTTCCCGAACTTGAAGATAGGTATCAAGGGTTGTTGTCTGCATCTGCAGAAAAAAGCCAAACCGGTAATTTTCACGGCTCATCTTTTATACTGTTTAATCACGCATTCATCACACTCCAAAATTTAAAAGAAAACCCTTTATTCGGTTCTGGGCTAGGCACTCATTATTTGGCAACAGATAAATATAGTCTTGGGAATAAAGGAGTTGAATTTCATTATAGAACCCAAAATGCTCAGGATGCTAGTTCTATGATGCTTAGGATTTTATCTGAGTTAGGGTTGTTTGGAGGACTTATTGTAATCTTATTTTTATATAGGAATCACATTCCGAGAATTCCTGAAGATCCAGTACTTTGGCTTATATCTACAGCAATTTTTGTCACAATATTGATGCAACTTTTAAGACAGGGGAATTATATTCTAAACGGTTTTCCCTTCTTCGTTTTAGGGTTTGTATATACTAGACACGAGTTTCAGAATAGATACCTAAACATTACTCAGTAGTGTCCTGTAGGTCTAAAATTGCAGTCTTTATAGTTAAGTATCCATCAACTTCACGTGTCCAAATCGGGCGGATACGACCATTTACAGCTGAAATATTATTGTAGTCTCCGAAGAAAACTTTCCCTTCAGGGTTGAATGGCGATTCGGATACTAGACGATTCGTCCATGAGATGCCTCCATCAAAAGAACTCGCGACATAGACATCGGTAGAGGAGTCGTCGTGATTGCGTCTATCGTAAAAAACGACATGAACTCCACCATTAATTGGATCTACGGACATCCAAGTAAAGAATTGCTGCTTTCCCGGACCATCATTATTTACACGAATCGGTTCAGACCACGAATCTCCATTATCATCTGAATAGCATACAAATACGTCCAAATCACTTTCACCATTGCGCTCGTCAGTCCAATTAATGTAAATACGTCCATAATACTTAGAAGCGGTACTTACATCTACTCCGGTAACAGGCATACCATTAACTCGTCCGATAAATTCTACGTTTTGGTCCCACCCACCTATAATATCAGAAGCGTCAATGTCATGTGTGAGCCACGTTTCTCCTCCATCCATACTTCTATCAAACCAAATCGTTTCATTAAGTGCCCAAGCAACATATAATTCTCCATTCGGCCCCATCGAAGGAACCGCACCTTCAGTTGTCGCATCTCCATCGAGACAGTTTCCACTTTTCTCACTAATGCGTACTGGAGGTGACCAGTTGTCTCCATTTCTTTCTGCAAAACTGCAAAGTATAATAGTTGAGTCTCCTTCCTCATGACTATTGTACTTATCAAATTGTGTCCAACAAGCGTGAATCCTCTTGCCATCAGGTGATACTACAGCCCATTCCTTATCTTGATCTTTTGGATGATCCAAACCTATGCTTCCGCCCTTACTCCAACGCTTTCCTTTAGATGAAGAGTGCTGACAAACTATTCTATCTAAGAGTAATTCACTTCTCCACCCCTTACCCTCTGGGTCGCTCAAGTGAAAATAATAAAAATCTCCATTTGGTGAAGAAACTACACAGGGATCGCCAAACACCCCAAATGGAGATTTAAGAGTTTTACTAGTCCACGTCAATCCCCCGTCCTTAGAGCGGTACACATTATCTAAAATACTACCGGCGACTATAATATCAGGGTCTTTTTGACTAACGGCAATACTTGGTTCGCATGGTTGAAATCCAACTAAAGTCTTAGTTCTCCCAATGGTTACGTTGAGGGGAATTTCATATTGTTCTTGAGCAATAACCGTATTATTCAGGAAACCGTAGCTAAGTGCTAAGTATATAAAACTGTTTAATAGATTACGCATGAGATGATAAAGATTATTTATTCGAAATTATTTCGTCTAATCGGCTCATCAGTCCCATTAATTCTTCCTGAATTGCCTTCTGTAATTCTAACAGTTCCTCATCTGACAACTTTTCAAGCCTAGCTTCAGCAGCATGATCATGTATATGCTCCTCTCCTTCTTCGTGGTCACACACTGTTCCAGGTATTTTCACTAGAGTTTTACTCCAAACAACATAATTGGCATCTAACTCCGCAAGCAGAGGGAAAGAACTATCCGTCAATTCAGTTTTTGCAAATTGATTTGCAAGCTTTACATGGAATTCTTTACCTAACCTCTTAGTGTCTTCATGGGTCTCAATAGACATTAATCTATCATCACTCATCTCCGAAATTGCCTTATCACTCTGCCCCTCGTGAGAATCATGAGAATGATCATCACATGAAACCAGAGATAGCATTGTCGTTAATGCAAAAGAAATGGTTAATATCAAATACGTTTTTTTCATCTTATTTCTAGTATTTATTTATCAAGTTGTAACTCAATTTTTTGAATGGCGTTTAGGTACAGGGTCATGACCTGTTGTACCCCATGGATGGCATTTACCAATTCGTCGCAATGTTAAGCCTAAACCCCTCCAAGCACCCCATTCTTTTAGAGATTCAACCGCATATGTTGAACAGGTAGGCTCGTGTCTACAATTAGAACCCAAAAGAGGACTCAAGATTGTTTGGTATAATTTTACAAAAGCAATTAATAGGTAGCGCATATACCAAAGATATCTAAAACGGCACGTTTTCAAGCGCCATCTTAGCAGCAAGTCCAAATGCTGCACCTCCAATTACTAATTGCTGAGACCTTTCAGATACTCCAAATGCTCTTGCTAATGAGAAAATTGACAGAGTAACGAGAATAATTAGGATTTGGCCTAGCTCTACACCAAGGTTAAATTTCAACAAAGGCATAATGATTCCAGCTCCTCTATCTGAGGCGATTCTATAAAAAGAAGAGAATCCAAGTCCGTGAATTAATCCGAAAAATGCTGTTACCACGAATATTGATTTACTTACTAAAGAAAATTTTGATGTTCTTTTTGACGTAGATTCAAACTTGACTCCTCGTATTTGTAAGGCTGCCATTACCAATATCGTGATAGGTATCAGGAATTCAATCCACGAAAGCGAAGCGCGGACAATATCTAATCCCGCAATAAATAAGGTGATACTATGTCCTAATGTGAACGCTGTTGCGAGCATTGCCATTCTCCACAGTTTAGTGAGGTCATACGATGCTGCAAGCGCTACCAGAAATAAAATATGATCTACTCCATCTAAGTCAGTAATGTGATAGGCGCCGAGTAGTATATCGTTCATTGCAGCAATGATCTATTTTCTGTCGTATTGACAAATAGTAAATGAAAATGCATGTCTTTCGTCTGAAGGATGATCGTCAATAACATTCATAGTCCATTCAGATGGATCAAATTCAGGGAAAAAAGCATCCCCTTCAGGCTCACCATGAACATGAGAGATGAACATAGTGTCTATCACCCCTGCGTCAAGTGCCATCTTATAAACCTGACCGCCTCCAATAATAAAACACTCTGTTTCTCCAGCTTTTCTTGCTATTTCAATAGCTTCCTCAAGCGATGTAACTAAGTCTGCAGGAGAAGCGTCATAATCTGCATTCCTACTAAGTACAATGTTAGGTCGACCAGGAAGCGGGCGGTATTTGTGTGGAATACTTTCGTAATTACGTCGTCCCATAATTACGTACCTACCTCTAGTTGATGCCTTAAAGAATGACATGTCATCGGGCAAAGACCAAACAAGATCATTATCTTTTCCAATAACACCATTATCTGCAACAGCAGCAATTAAAGAAATCTTCATATTGCAATAGGAGCTTTAATATGAGCTTGTGGCTCGTAGTCTACTAGGTTGAAGTCTTCATGAGTAAACTCAAATAGATTTTTAACGTTAGGGTTAATAATCATTTTAGGGAGTTTGCCCGGTGTGCGAGAAATTTGGGTTTGAGCTTGCTCTACGTGATTTGAATAAAGATGTACATCGCCGAATGTATGTACGAACTCCCCCGGTTCTAAATCGCAAACTTGTGCCATCATCATTGTGAGAAGTGAGTAAGATGCAATATTAAATGGAACTCCTAAGAAGGTGTCGGCAGAACGTTGGTATAGCTGGCAGTTTAATTTCCCTTCGCTAACGTGGAATTGAAATAGACAGTGACAAGGCGGAAGAGCCATATCGTCAATAAAACTAGGGTTCCAGGCACTAACCAAATGACGACGAGAGTAGGGATTATTTTTAATAGAATCGATAACCTTAGTGATTTGGTCTGTAGAAGTACCATCTGGATTAGGCCAAGACCTCCATTGATACCCATATACGGGGCCTAAATCTCCATTCTCATCAGCCCAGTCATCCCAAATTCTCACACCGTTATCCTTTAAATATGAAATATTAGTGTCGCCTTTAATAAACCAAAGAAGCTCATGGATGATGCTTCTTAAATGGAGTTTTTTTGTTGTTAGAACGGGGAAACCTTCTGATAGATCGAATCTCATCTGGTACCCGAAACACCCTAAAGTTCCCGTTCCCGTTCTGTCGTCTCTATTAACACCGTTCTCTAATAGGTGCTCTAATAAATTAAGGTATGCCTTCATGCTTCGAAGATAAATATAGTACGATTGAAGAAATCACAAAGTTGAAAACAGGTGGACAACTATTGCCACATTCGAACAGTTTCTAAACTCGTCTTACGAGTAAATCGTCTGTAAGCAATATTTAATACAAAAAAGTGCATAATAAGAGCAAAATGCAAGGGTATTAAATAATATGGCCAACCTAAAGAAGGAAGTAGAAAGGGATTCTTAACTGGTGGAGCTTCCCATACAAACATGTAATTGGCAATAATTTCGTTTGGATTTTCCATATAAATATTGAGAAAAGAATTTATAAATACCATAATAGTAGATATAGCTGCAGCAAATAAATACGACCTTATCCAATCATATGACTTGAGGTGCATTCCATAAACTCGTATCATAACAATAGGTACAACGAACAAACCTGTATGAACAATAACGTAGTGTACTAGAACATATGGAGCATCCCCTATCGTCAATAGAGGAGTTAATAAGGAGTAAATACCCCCTATAATCGACATAAAAATCGTATAAACAAAGAGTTTACGACTTTTTACGAAGCAGTTTATTCCCAGTAACCAAAAATTCAACGAACAAAAGTGAAAAGGAAGGGAACGATGAAAAGAAAAGACTTGGTTTGGATTAATTAAGGTGTAAACTGGTAAGAAAAGAGAGATAATAAAAATCGCTATTCCTAATCGTTTCAAGTAATAGGGCCTTTTTTCTTTTGATATATTATCAAAAGCTTTAATAAAAAGACCACCTGCGATTATAGCCCCAACTATCATAAACCAATACCTTATTTCATCAGGGTGTATGCTGACATCATAATGGTTCATGAATTACTCGATTCAGTGATTATTGTTTGAGTAGGGAATGCAAAATCAAGTTTTTCAGAATTAAATTTTTCTAGTATCTCCATATTAACCGCTCCCGGAGTGTTCGCCCAATGACCTGACTTCTTTACATAATATATAGAGCTGATATTTAAACTAAAATCTCCAAATGAACTAAACCACACTGTAAAGTCTTGTTCTGTTTCTGGATTTCCTCCGATAATTTCTCGTAAAATGTTAATTGCGAGTTGGATTTTTTCTGGGGGTGTGTCATAGGTCAACCCTAGAACTACTTTAACTTTTCTAGAGGGCTCAGCAGTGACGTTCTCAACAACCGAGTCAGTAAATTGATGGTTAGGAATAGTAACCGTTCGTCCTTCAAGAGTTTTAATCCGAGTTGACCTAATACCTATTTCAAGTACAGTCCCATCAATACCACTAACCTTAATTCTATCGCCCACCTTGAATGGCTTATCTACAAAAACAGTGATTCCACCAAAAATGTTAGCTACGAAATCTTTTGCCGCCATAGCCATGGCTAGTCCTCCAATACCTACTCCTGCCAACATCGCTCCAACATCAAACCCCACATTATTCATAGCCGTTATGATACCCATAATCCAAACGCCAAACTTCATCACCTTTCGAAGAATTGGAGATATCTGGTTTATCATTGAAACATCAGACCCTTTTGATATTCTCTTCACGAGATTAGAGACAACCGCATCTAATAGTCTCGCTACTAACCAAGTAATGTCAAGAACGGCAGCAACTGAGAAAATTTGCCCCATTACAACACCTGAAGCATCGAAGGTGAGATGAGAATAGCCTAGGTAAAAACCCAAGAGAATAAAGGCAAGTGAAACCGGTTCCTGAATAGAATCCACTATTAAATCATCCAACTCACTTTTCGTAGATGCTGTGAGTTTCTTTAATATTTGCGCGAAAATTCTATATACTAGACGAGCTAAGAAGACACTTGCCACAACATAAGCAAGTGCTATTATCCATTCTGTTAACGGATTCCCAAAATAAATTATTGAATCAAATCTTTCCATAAAGCTAAAGTCGTAAATCTATCCAATATCTTTGCAACATGTTGATAAATACATCCAAAGCATTTATATCTGGTCCCTCTTTAAGAATCGGAGTACTAGGAGGTGGGCAATTAGGTAGAATGATGATTCAATCTGCAATAGATCTAGATTTGAGGGTTGAGGTAATGGATCCATCTAGCGATGCGCCCTGCGTGCATTTTACTCATAGATTTATTCAGGGTGATATTAATGACGCTGATGCTGTTTTTGAATTTGGCAAAAACCTTGACGCATTAACTATTGAAATAGAGCATGTTAGCGTTGATGGACTCAAGAGGTTAGAGTCGGCTGGTGTACGTGTTATTCCTAAGCCTGACCACATTGCCTTGATTCAGGATAAAGCGCTTCAAAAGCAGTTTTTCACGGATAACAATATCCCCACTGCTGATTTTACAGTAATTAAGACAGGTGGTGATGTCTCACAAATGGGCTTTCCAATAGTCCAAAAACTGAGAACTGGTGGGTATGACGGACGTGGTGTTCAAGTGTTAAAGAGCTTAAAAGAAGCCTCTGAAAAGCGATTTAATGAACCCAGCTTAATAGAAAAAGCTATCGACATTGATAAAGAACTCAGTGTCATTGTAGCACGAAATTCAGATGGCGAAACCTCGGTTTACCCTATTGTAGAAGCTATTTTCGACCCTGAAGCAAACTTAGTATCTTCTTTAATTTCTCCAGCTGACGTTAGTGAACGATTGAATGTAGAAGCAAAGAATTTGGCACTAAAGGTTGTAGAGAAAATGGAGTTTGTGGGACTTATGGCTGTTGAACTTTTTCTTGACAATGATGGAGTTCTGTTAGTAAATGAAGTCGCTCCTAGAACACACAATAGCGGCCACCACACTATCGAGGCGAATAAAACATCTCAATTCGGACAGCACCTTAGAACAGTCGCTAACTTACCACTAGGAAGTGTTGAGGAAATACAGCCCGCTGCAGGAATGATTAATCTCCTCGGAGCTCCAAATGCATACGGAACCCCATTGTATGAAGGCCTTAAAACCGCACTTGGAATGAGTGGGGTTTATCCTCATTTATATGGAAAATCAGTTGTTAAACCATTTAGGAAAATGGGGCACGTTACAGTTACTGGAAATAATCAAAAAGAGGTACAAGATCGACTGTTAAAACTTCTTCAAATTTTATGTGTTAAAGGATCAGATGGCAAGTAAATTGCGTACCATGATTAATTCTGAGTTACCTAAAATTGCTGTCCTGGCGGGCGGTTACTCTGGTGAATCTGTAATTTCTATACAGAGTGCAGCAGCTGTAATGGAAAACATAGATCGAACTAAATTTAACCCATACCTGGTTCGAATTGATCAGAATAATTGGTGTGTGGAGCTTGAGGATAATAGCAAGCAGCAAATTGACAGAGAGACTTTCACTTATAAGGATAGAAATGGAAATAACCTCAGCTTTGATGCTATTTTTATTATGGTACATGGAACGCCGGGTGAAGATGGAGTTTTACAGGAATATTTTGAGAACATAGGTTTGCCTTTCTCAACTGGGTCTTCCTCTTCTGTGTCGTGTACATTCAATAAGTTTGAAGCTAATAACAAACTACGAGATGCTGGAATATTAGTAGCCGACTCATGGGAAGTGAAAAAGGGTACGGTCTTAAACGATAGTAATCTTAAAGAAATCGTAAGACATGTAAAACTTCCTTGCTTTGTGAAACCAAACCAAGGTGGCTCTAGTCTGGGAGTTTCAAGAGTTGAATCTATCCAAGACATAAATCTGTCGATAAATAACGCTTTTGAAACAGGTAGTCCATCTGTGATAGTAGAGTCATTATTAGATGGTCGAGAATTTTCAATTGGAGTAATTCCTGGTGAAGATGGGCTACCACAAATAATGCCTATCACAGAAATTATCTCTGATAATATATTTTTCGATTACGAAGCAAAATATGAAGGAGCTTCAACAGAAATAACTCCTGCACAACTATCATCAGGAATTTTAGAAAAAATCCAAACAGTAGTAAAAAAAACTCTTGCTATTTTAGAATGTAAAGGAATGGTGAGAGTAGATATAATACTTGTGAATGGTGACATGCCTGCCGTTTTAGAGGTGAACTCGGTTCCTGGATTCACTAAAATGAGCCTTTTACCTCAACAATTAGATTATGCTGGTATTAAAGTTGATCAAATAATCACTCGAATTATTTCTCGTTTATTATAGCAATATTGATTTTTTAGAGTCTATAAAAAAAGGGCCGCCTCGTTAGGCAGCCCTTATTGCTGTTGAATGAAAACAAGTAAACTGTTAAAAGCTATTTGCTTCAATATAAAGATACGTAAGATAATCCAAAAAGTTACACTTAAAAATCATAATTCTGTTAACGTACAATTCTTAATATCATACTAACTGCTTATTATCAGCTATTTACACGACTAGGGTTATCCTTAATAAATGCTTTCCAACCACTAACTCCCCTTGACATTTGAGGTGATGACAGTTGAAAATGATGACATAACGCAACGGCAATACCGTCCGATGCGTCTAAATTTTTGGGCATTGAGTCTTGAGGGATTTTTAAAATCCTCTGAACCATCCCTGCTACTTGTTCTTTAGAAGCAGCGCCAGATCCAGTAATTGATTTTTTAATTTTTCTAGGAGCATATTCTGCTATTGTAAGATCTCTACTAAGAGCGGCTGCGAAAGCAACACCTTGAGCACGGCCTAGCTTGAGCATTGATTGTACATTTTTACCGAAAAATGGAGCTTCTACAGCCATTTCGTCAGGGTTATGAGTTTCTATCAGTTGTACGCATCTATCAAAAATTTTCTTTAATTTAAGGGCATGATCAGAATATTTAGATAGGTGTAAGGCACCCATTTCTATCATTTCTACCTTAGACTTACCTGTTACACGAATTATTCCATACCCCATAATTGAGGTCCCAGGATCAATACCCAAGATAATTCTTTCGGAAGTTTGAGAAATTTTCATTGAAAGAACTAAATTACAAAACTGCTACTTCGTATTCTCGCATAATGATAGAATTCCTCATTTCAGCTATCTTAATAACTCACGCTTTAATTGTGAGTAGATGGTGGAGAGATTTTAATCGCTTAGAGAAAACAAATACTGATAGTTCTAAAATAGAGCCATTATCAGTCATCATAGCGTGTAAAAATGAGGCGATAAATTTGCCCATTTTACTAGAACATTTAATGGTTCAAAAAATACTCCCTGAAGAAATTATTATCGTGGACGATAATAGTACGGATAAGACTTTAGACATTGCTCGTAGTTATTCTTTAAATTTTATTAAAACGAAAATTACAGTCATCTCAAATTCCGGAACGGGAAAAAAGGCGGCAATTCGTAGCGGCGTAGAACGTGCAAAAACAGATTGGATAATTACAACAGACGCTGACGTCAAAGTACCTTCAAAGTGGATTTTAAGTATGGGGAAAGTCATAGCTGAAAGACAACGTCTTTATGAAGGAGTAGGTGCGATAATTGGACCCGTTAAAATAGAGGGAGACGGTGTTGAAAGTATTGAATACGCTGCGATGATGGGATGGGCCGCTGCTTCTACGATAAAAGGTAGGGCTGTTATGGCGAGTGCTGCAAACTTGGCTCTTCGAGTAAAATTCTACCCTAGCAAAGAACAAATGAGGACTGAGATTAACTCAGGAGACGATGTGTTTGCAGTACATGCACTAGTCCATTCAGGGAAACTCGTTTTTTGGGCACATGATATTGAGGCATGCGTTACTGCTAATAAAGCGGGCGGGATCATTAAATGGATACATCAACGTTCACGCTGGGGAGCTAAAGCAAAATACTATACCTTGAAATCGGCAAAGCGCACTTCGATTTGGATTGCATTTCTAGGAATTACCGAGCTTATTCTTTTAATTGCTGCTATTACAGGGGGAATTACAATTGCACTTCTGATAATACTTTGGGCAGGACGAGCTCTAATAGATATCATATTTACATCTAGAGTTACAAAATGGTTTGGAATTCACTCAACAATTTGGAATTGGGTACTACTATCATTCATTTATCCTTTTCAAATTATTGTGATCTTATTTGTTAAGCCCAAATGGAGGTGAATTAAAAGTGAATTGACGAACTTCGAAGAATGAATTTAAAAAGCTTTATTAAATCAAACAAACTCGCTACCATTGGAGGGTTGTGGGTGATGATTTGGATTATTATTGCTATTGCTGGCCCTGTTTTAAGACCGGACTCAACTCCGAATGCAAATAATCAACATCTAGAACTCAGCCTTCTAGTTCCAGGTACAACCGTTGATATTGACGGTGAATCGTTTACTTTTCTTCTAGGTAGTGATAGATACGGAAGGGATTTTCAAAGTCGCCTTATGGCGGGTAGTGCTATTTCACTTTCCGTYGCGGGAGTAGCTGTGGCGATAAGTTTAATCATCGGCTTATTCTTAGGCGCTTGGGCTGGGTTTAAAGGAGGACGAGTCGATGCTGTTGTTAGCTGGTTCTTGCAGGTAGTTTGGAGTGTGCCCACATTATTAATGGTTCTGGCAATTACGCTCGCTTTCGGAAAGGGATTTTGGCAGGTTTTTGTTGCGATAGGTCTTACTATGTGGGTCGAAGTCGCTCGTATAGTTCGAGGACAATTTATTTCACTGCGCGAATTAGAATACGTTCAAGCAGCAAAAGCTCTAGGCCTTTCAGACCTACGCACCATGTTCGTTCATATGTTACCTAACGCAATTGGCCCGATTATCGTTGTTGCAGCGGCTAACTTCGCTGCTGCTATCCTAATAGAAGCTGGATTGAGTTTTTTAGGTGTGGGGGCCAGAATTCCTGTACCGTCATGGGGAAACATTGTAAAAGAACACTATCATCTCCTTACTACGGATTTAGCTTGGCTTGCAGTTCTGCCTGGGGCATTAATTGCTAGCTTAGTCCTTGCTTTTACATGGCTTGGAGATGGCTTTAGAAATGCTTTTGATGTAGGTCGATAATTTTACTTTATTACCTTTAGAACAATATGAAACCAAACAAACTAATCTACGTAGCGGGACACAGGGGTATGGTAGGGGCTGCTATAGTTAGGGCTTTGGAATTAAAAGGGGATGGAAATATCATCACACGTACTTCCGAAGAACTCGATTTACGAGACAGAAGTTCTGTTGATGCGTTTTTCGAATTAAAAAAACCAAAAATAGTTTACTTAGCTGCCGCTAAGGTTGGAGGCATACTCGCAAATACAAAGTATCCAGCAGAGTTCTTATTCGATAACATTTCAATAACTACGAATGTCATCGATGCCGCTTATAAAAATGGTGTGGAAAAACTTCTTTTCTTGGGAAGCTCGTGCATATACCCTCGTTTGGCCCCACAACCCATTCCTGAAGAGGCCCTACTTACAGGTCCACTAGAGCCGACTAATGAACCTTATGCGCTTGCAAAAATTGCAGGGTTAAAGCTTTGTGATGCTTATCGAAAACAATACGGTTGCAATTTCATTTCAGCTATGCCGACTAACCTATATGGGCCTGGGGATAATTACCATCCTGAAAACAGCCATGTACTACCTGCTTTAATTAGACGATTTCACAATGCCGTACAAAATGGAGAAAGTGAAGTCGTTTGTTGGGGTTCTGGTTCACCCCTGCGTGAGTTCTTGCACGTAAATGATCTAGCAAACGGGCTTATTCATCTTATGGCTAATTACAACGCTGATGGCTGGGTTAATATAGGGACAGGAAAGGACGTGAGTATAAAAAAACTAGCTACTACAATTGCTCGTGTTGTTGGGTTTAGTGGTGAAATTGTTTGGGATACAACTATGCCCGACGGAACTCCTAGAAAGCTTCTAGATATTTCCAAAATGAGTAAAATGGGATGGAAGGCCTCTATAGAGTTGCACAGCGGTATTGAATCCGTATATAAAGACTTTGTTTTAAATGAAAAATAGAAGGTCATCACATAAATCGTTGATAAGTCTTACGTGCATACTGTCTTTATATTTATTTGCTCCATTTAGCAACACTCTTTTAGCCCAAAACTCAACCACTTACTCTCTAAAATCTCATGCTATCACCTTTAAGTCTGATAGAGCCACCATCACACTTGATCCAGCATTAACACTTTTGTGGTTGAGTGGAGAAGGATATAGTGGCTTCAATAATACTCGAGGAGCGAAATTTCAAGCAGAAATAGATAGGAATTTTACCGCTGGGGGGCAGCTTCTTGAGCGGCAATCTACTCTGAGTCCTTTTCTATCTAACTTCTCAAGAGCCTCAGGAAGATTGCCCGGCTGGGGCCGATTTAAAGATATTTCCCAAGATAATGATGAGGGTGATCCTCTAATAGTAGATGTTGCCAAAGCAACTGGGTTTATTGCATGGGAAGGATCTATTAACACCATAAAGGGGATTCATTTTCGACTTTCTAATGAAGCTTTTAATTTCGGGTGGGGCAGGTCTCCTTTACTTCTTAATAAGGATGATGCTCCTTATCCATCATTAAATTTGGGCTGGAAAGACACTAAATATCATTTCGACTTTCATGCTGTTAAATGGATAGGTGAGACTAGAGGGCCTATAGGGAGTACTACAGAATCATTATTTACACAATCCCGAGCAATTTTTATTTCTGGAGGATACAAAACCAAATCTTGGGGAATAGCCTCTTTAATCGGTTCTGTAAGAGAGTCTGATTCTACAAAATCCTTGTCAACATTCTCAATGTCTGGCTTTTCACGAGTAAGAAAATTTTCGGGAACTTGGGAAATTGTTACTTCTTCATCTTCATTTTCGACAGATGGAATCTCTTTGCAACTTGGAGGGAAATATTCTCTAAAAAAAATCTCGACAGGAATAAATATTATTTCCACAAAAAAAGATCTATACGGGCTGGAAAATGAAGCACATTGGTCAAATGCAGGATTACCACTTGGAATAATTACAGGTGGAGACACTAAAATGTCATCTATTTATTTTGACTTTAAAACCCCAACAACAACTAAATGGATTTTCAAAGTTGAGTTAGGTAGTCTTATAAGCAAAGACTACGATTATGACTTTAAATGGGTACGTAGTAGTTTTAGTAGAGTTATTTCTAAATCATGGGATATGTTTGGAACAATTAGTATGGATTACACACTAAAGTCACTTAATACTACTCAAAACCCCACAGGCCATATTATAAGTGTTGGTATAATTCATGGAATTACTAACCTATAAACGCAACTGTTTGACTACCTTGCTAGTCACCTAATCGTGAATATGACCCTACTTATTCTAAGCATATCGACCTCTTTTATTACTGTCATCATAGGCATGCCTACTCTTATAAAGATTGCACGGGTTAAGCAACTTGTCGATGAGCCCGGTAGTGATAGAAAGCTTCACCATAGATCTATACCTAACGTAGGTGGAGTTATGATTTTCGCTGCAACATTGTTTACAGCTCTTGGGTGGCTAACAGTATTAGATGTAGAGTTCCATTACCTCAGGCCTTGGCTAGTCGTTCTGTCAGCGGCTGTTCCTATTTTCTTTATGGGGCTGAGGGATGATGTTATGGGAATTTCACCATTTAAAAAACTTGGTGTTCACATTATGATAGGGTTTATGATTATCGTCCTCTCTGATATAAGAATAGAAAGTTTTCACGGCATTTTTGGCATAGAAGAGTTGCCACTAGTTGTTAGTTATTTGTTCACCTTGTTCGTTTATGTCGTTATAGTGAATTCAATTAATTTAATAGACGGGATAGATGGTCTAGCAGGTGGTTGGGGCGTCATTGCTATGGCTTCATTCACTTTTTGGTTCTACCAAACAGGCCAGCCAGGAGCAGCTATTATTGCCGCATCTTTAGGAGGAGCACTCCTGGGTTTCTTAATTTTCAATTTTCATCCTGCTAGAATCTTTATGGGCGATAGCGGATCGTTGTTAGTAGGTCTTATTACATTTGTTTTAGCAGTAAAGGTTATAGAAACTCCTGTTTCTCACTTGCCTGACTCTCTATTAGGAGTGTCAAAACCTGTAGTAGCTATGGGAATCCTTGCCTATCCTCTTGTCGATACTATACGCGTTTTTTGCCTAAGGCTATGTAGGGGTTCTTCACCATTCTCTCCAGATAATTTACACATTCATCATGTACTTATCGGAAGGGGGCTTGGACATCGCAAAACTGCATTAATAATATGGATTTGGTCTATACTATTTTCAGTAATTTCACTTTGCAGCATCACTGAAATAATCCCTGGCTTATCAATCACTACTCATTTTATTGCGTATTTATCCTTCGCGATTCTAGCCGGAGCACTTCCTCACATCATTCCTAAACGAAGGAAAGCATGAATGTTTTTAGGACAATTTGCGCGAGTTTTTTTGCTAGCTTTTCGCTTTTAGTTCTTGAAGCTTCAGCCCAAACCATACTAAGTCCTTCCTGGTTCACACCTCTAG
Source organism: Bacteroidota bacterium (assembly GCA_002746975.1). Classification (GTDB taxonomy): domain Bacteria; phylum Bacteroidota; class Bacteroidia; order Flavobacteriales_D; family Sanyastnellaceae; genus UBA974. Next base: position 287,314 of record NVXE01000001.1, read on the forward strand.
ATAATGAAGCATTACGGTCAAGGCAAATAGCGGATTCTACAGGGGCGATGGTCCCGTGTATTTTACCTCTCCCAGACTGGGCTGGTGATGTGCACAGTAATGGGATTAAGGGAGTCACTGGAGAAGCGTCAGAGAAATTTAATGGGTTAAATATAGATGGGGAGACGCGATTTATTCAGGGTGATGATGCCGGAAATGCTACGATTATAGGACTTCGTGCTTTCGGTGATTTCAACAAAAAAATACATTACGAAATTTCGGGCGAGCGATGGAAAGTTCCCGTTCCACAATACCTCTACGATTCTGCAATAAAATGGGGACAGTTCGATGGAGTAGGCAGGGTTTCTGGTGGCAATCCCGGTATCCAATCTGCGAGAGCATTACAAGTAGATAGATTTGTTTTTCGAACGTCTGCAAAACTTTCTGAATCTGTAGAGCTTGCAATAGGTAATGGCCCACATCACTGGGGACCGGGGATTAGATCTTTATTTTTTGACCGGTCTATGGCCGCAGCTCCGTATGCAAGGCTTTATATAGATGCTGGCCCTATTCACTATACACACATTCTGTTACGCACCATCCACCCCGTTGAAGTAATTGACTCAAATGAGATAGGTTGGGTTGCTGCTCATATGGTAGATGTGTCATTGGGAGGAGGGTTTTCAGGTGCGTTATTTGGAGCAGTTAAGTGGAGAGGCAGTGATGTAGGAGTAAATCACAGAGTTGAACCATCTTATTTAATCCCCTTGGTAGCTTTCCGCCCTACCGAATACGCATTAGGTTCTGCTGACAACGCATTAATTGGAATGCAATTAATTTGGAGAGGCACGAGCAAACGAAGTCGCAACTTAAAGACATTGTACGGACAAATATTATTCGACGAGCTGCTTACAAATAAACTTGTTGAAGGAACAAGTTGGTGGGGTAATAAATGGGGAATTCTAACAGGTGGTTCGCTTAATTCTCCAAGCGGAAAATGGGGATTATGTTTAGAGGGCTCCCTAGTTAGGCCTTTTACATACTCCCATTCTACAGAAGTTCAGGCATGGACACATGCTAGAAAACCGCTTGGCCCACCACTTGGCTCAAATTTTGCTGATGTAATTTTAAGAATCCGATGGATAGTACATGAGGAATACATCGTACGGTTTTCAATGGAACGAGTTGTTAGAGGGCTAGATTTCGGCTCTGGCAGTTCAACTGGGTCAGACGTGTTTCGTTCGTATTTAGATAGGGAGAATGACTATGGAGTTCAATTTTTTCAAGGGGTTCAATCTCAATTCCAAAGACTTTCAATAGACATAGCACGACCTACAGGAGGTGCTTTCGGAATTTCTGGGATAGAAGTTTTTGTCAAAGGTTCTATGAGAATTGAATCTCACTTTTCTTCAAATGGAGCTGGGTCTGCGTCAATCGAACCATTTAACTCATATAGGGTACAAGCGGGCATAAGAACTTCTAGGGTTTTAGAAGGGCGAGACTGGTAATTCCTGTTGTATTTTTGCATCCGCATCTACGCTATAAAAATGGCTCAAGAAAAGAACCCTTCATTCCTCAAAGATATTGGCACACTTTTCAAGGTGCGTCTCGGATTTTTCGTAGTGCTATCTGCTGTCCTTGGATGGTTCATGGGGATAGACACTATCGACATTAAATCCCTCCTATTGTTAGCTATCGGTGGGTATTTACTGACTGGCGCGTCTAATGGTTTAAACCAAATCATAGAAATAGATAACGACGCTATTATGACTCGCACAAAGAATCGACCACTTCCAACTGGTCGAATGAGTGTGAAAACTGCCCTTATATTAAGTATCTCGGCTGCTGTTGTAGGCATAACGTGCTTAGGTATTCTCAACAACATAGCAGCTATTTTAGGAGTTATTGCCCTTGTTCTTTATGCCTTTTTATATACTCCACTTAAATCACGATCGGCTCTTTGTGTTTTCGTGGGTGCTATTCCTGGAGCGCTCCCCCCTATGATTGGTTATGTTGCCGCAACTGGGGAGCTAGGTATAGAACCCGGAACACTCTTCGCTGTTCAGTTTATGTGGCAATTCCCTCATTTTTGGGCTATAGCATGGTTAGCACATGAGGATTACTCTAAAGTGGGATACAAAATGCTACCCTTTAATGCTGGCCTGTCTGATAGATCTGCATCCCTTATTTTACTTTACACACTTTTCTGCATACCTGCAAGTTTACTCCCATGGGCATTGCCTAACGACAGCCCTATGGTGGGGAATATAGCTCTAGCTGTTGTGGTATTTGCTGGGTTGGGTTTCTCTTGGTATGCTTGGAGACTTTCCATTACTTTAGACAGAGTCGATGCTAGAAAGCTCATGTTTGCTAGTTTTGCCTATCTGCCTTTAGTCCAAATCATTTACGTCCTAGATAAAATATAGTTTTATATGGAAAACAACATTGACCCATCGATTGATCCGGCGGTCCGCGTACGGACTAAACTAATGATAATGTACTTCATTGTTTTCTCTGTGACTATGATGTTCGGAGGCCTGATAAGTGCGTACATCGTTAGCAGTAAAGGACAGTACTGGGTACACCTCACCCCCCCTACTATTATTTGGATTAGTAATGCGCTAATAATTGCTTCCTCCGTAACGCTATTCTTATCGCTTAAGTTTATGTCATCTGGCAATGTTTCTCGTTCAAAGCTATTTCTGGCAACTACACTCGCTTTGGGAATTGCTTTTTCATACACTCAATATTCAGGTTGGAGTAAATTAGCCCAAATTGGTAGCGGTTGGGGTACAGAAACAAGTGACGAGGGATTAATAGCTTATTCTTGGAACAGAATTGACGATTTAATCGAAGGGAATGCCATTTACGGAGTTGATTACGACGTAAGAATTAACGACACCCCACTACTCTATAACGCTGAAACAAAGAAATTATACGCCCCCAATGATCCTTTAATGATTAAGGATATTACGTCCGATGTTATTTATAAGACAAATTCTAGCGGATCATACATTTGGGCTTTAATAATGATTCACTTATTACACTTAACTTTCGGCTTAATCTATGTCGCAGTGAATCTTAGGCGAGTCTCTAATGGGATAATTAATCCTAAAGACACCGTTCGCCTAAGAGTTCTAAGTACTTATTGGCATTTTCTAGGTGGGTTATGGTTAATCTTATTTTTCGTTCTTTTCCTTTAATTTCTAACGTTTTTGCTAGTATTCACAACTTTAACATAAGATAGAATCATTCTTAATAAGCCTGTTCTTATTTCTTAATAGGAACTAGGGTAATCACTAAGGATTCATTTATTAAATTTGCGCAACAAATTCGCAATCTTTTTGCAGCATGTCAGGACATTCAAACGATAACGTTTCTTCAGAAGAGCTTTGGGGCGGTGGACAATCGCCTTATGGGATTTCTTACGGGAAAATGTATATGTGGTTCTTCCTCGTATCAGACGCCTTAACATTTGGCGGACTATTAACAGCATACGGGTTTTCTCGTGCAGCTAGTGAAGACCCATGGCCTATTGGTGAGCAGGTATTCAGAGCTCTCCCAGGATTAGAAGGACATTATCCTCTCATCTATGTTGCTCTTATGACTTTCATTCTTATAGTTTCATCTGTCACAATGGTTCTAGCAGTTGAAGCTGGGCACCGTAATGACAAAAGAAGTGTTGTAAGATGGATGGCAGCAACTATAATTGGAGGTTTATTCTTCCTAGGGTCTCAAGCCTGGGAGTGGTCCCACTTTATTCATGGTGGAGGTGGTTCTTTCTTACTTGCTAAGGAAGTAACTATAACTGCTGATAATGGATCTGAATATACTTTACCTGTTGGAGAAGCCATATACATGGATCACCATTTCGGGGAGTTAGCTGAGGGTTACAGCAACGGAGATGAATCTGTTGAACTTCACAGTGATCACGGACATGTGAAACTTATTCAATACGGTGAGCATACTCATGAAGCAGAGCTTCATTCTTTAACTATTCATAAGTACATTACTGATGAACAAGAAGTAAGTGGCGAATTTGCTCATAAACTTTGGGATGCCCGTTCTACATCATTCACTTTCGGTGCAAACATGCACGAAAATGAATATGCTCTTCAACAGAGTTATGCTAATTTCTTCTTCTTTATAACAGGATTCCACGGTTTCCACGTTTTCTCAGGGGTTGTGATTAACATAATAATATTCATCATGGCATACCGTGGTGTATTCGAGAAGCGAAAGCACTACGAAATGGTTGAAAAAGTAGGTCTTTACTGGCACTTTATCGACCTTGTATGGGTATTTGTATTTACTTTCTTCTACCTCATCTGATAGCACTCAAATCATGGAACGCGACGATCTAATTGTAAACGATAGCTACTCTTTAAATGCTCACCACAGTGAAGAAGAGGGAGTGAAAATTCGTAAAAAAATTCTCTTTGTTACAGTACTTTTGACAGCTATCACAGCTGTAGAAGTTGCTATGGGTATCATTTTCAAAAGAGCTGAGACCTTTTCTTGGGAGGTAATTAAGTGGACTTTTGTTGCATTAACACTAGTTAAAGCAGGGTACATCGTTCTGTCTTTTATGCATCTCGGAGAAGAAAGGAGTAACTTGAAAAAAACAATACTTACTCCCTACTTATTATTCATAGTATACCTTGTTTATGTTGTCGTTACTGAAGGGTTTGGACACCTGTTTAATCACAATAACTTCCATTAAACTACGATTTTTTTAGACATTCACTAATTTTCTTGTGCCATGCGACAAAAGGTCTCGTTAATCTTGCTTTTACTTGCATTGCCGCTTACTGGAATAATAGTGCTCGGCGTACTTGGGGAACACGAATTTAACACCCTTCCATATTTTACTGAGAATGGAACTATCGATTCACTAGTTCCTGGAGTAAAACGTGTTGGAGAATTTGAGTTAATAAACCAAAAAGGTGAATCTTTCGGATTAAAAGACTTAAAAGGGCAAGTCTGGATCGCAGCATTTTTCGGTACTGACGCTACTCATGTGGGTACTATCACTAAACAGCTGCTTTGGCCTAATTTCAGATACAGAGACAAGGAAGGAATATCTATAGTGTGCTTCTCCCTGAGCCCAGAGCACGACACGCCAGAAGTACTTTCTGAGTACGTAACATTGAATACACGATACAACGGTAAAGAAGACAAATGGCAATTTTTAACCGGTGAACGCGAGTATATAGACAAGATTATTCGAGAGGAGTTTATGATAGAGCGCGACCCTGAAGATCCAGATAATGTTGCTACCCTGTGGCTTGTAGATGCAAGAGGATATTTAAGAGGTGTTTATCATGCCGCATCAGAAAACGCATTGCGAGACGCTACAGAAGATATAGCCCTTCTTAAAAAGGAAATGGACTTAGCCGAATATGCCCGTAGGAAACAAAAGGAAAGTTTTGAGAAAAATCCTCCTAATCCATTACCTATTCTAGGTCCTAAGAACCATACTATACCTCCGTTTGTATTTACAGGACTCGATAATAAAGAGTTTTCTCACAAGGATGTTGAAGGAAAAATCCGAATAATAGATTATTTCTTCACTCATTGTCCTACAATATGTCCATTATTAAGTGGACAATTAGCGCGTACTCAGGTTATTCTAAGAAAAAAGGGCGTAAGCACTGATGAGGTTATGATTTTAAGTCATTCTGTCGATCCTGAAAGGGATTCACCAGAAAGGTTAGCTTGGTACGCCGAGAAAATGGGAGCAGACACCTCTCAATGGAAGTTTTTGACGGGAGATAAAGAAGATTTATACGACCAAGCGAGGTTTGGTTATTTTCTTACTGCACTTCCAAGCGACACAGCTGCAGGAGGTTTCTTTCACTCAGACACTTTCGTGCTAGTAGATAAGCAGGACCGAATTAGAGGTTATTATGACGGAACTTCTACTTCGGAGGTGGACACAATGATAGAAAACATTCTTCAACTACTTAGTGAAGAAGTAAAATAGTAATTTTGTAGACATGGGGATTTCTGACAAACAACTTCGATTTATTATTTGGGGTATAACAATACTTATACCTATTGTCGTTACGATTTTAGGTTATTTACCGCCTTTAGAATTAGAGCCTGAAACAGCTGCGAAATTTTACTTATTGCCTAAGATTAATGCATTCTTAAATGGGACAGCATTTATAGTTTTAATCGGAGCCTGGATAGCCATTAGATTAAAGAAAGTAGCAATTCATAAACTACTAACTTCTACTGCTGTTGTGTTGAGTGTTGTCTTTTTATTGAGCTATATAGCTTTTCATTTCACAACTTCTTCTACGCATTATTGTGGAGATGAATCTATGAAAATGGTTTACTTTATAATACTCATTTCGCACATAATCCTATCTGCAGCAATAGTTCCTTTGGTTCTTTTTACTTACGCTAGAGGGTTCGCAATGCAAGTTGAAAAACATAAGAAATTAGCCCATTTCACTTGGCCATTATGGTTATACGTAACAGCCTCAGGAGTAGTTGTTTATTTAATGATTAGTCCTTGCTATCCTATCTGATGAAAAAACTGCCCGAAATATTCTATAAAGTAAATTCGCTTTTATTATTATTCGTGGTAAACATTACATCGAGGATATCACTTGGACAGTGTGTTATGTGTAAGGCTTTGGGTGAAGAAAGTGCTAACCAAGGAGGCATAGGTACTGGATTAAATGAAGGTATTCTATTCATTATGGTTATACCCTATATCCTTATTGCTACAGGGTTTTATCTAGTTTGGAAGAGTTTTAACAAAGAGGAGGAATAGTTACCCTTGTAAATGAAGGTGATGCATTAGATTTGTAGAGATAATTTAATATTAAACATGGTCCGTCTCTTTTCTGCTAGTTTGTTATTTTGCTTGACTTTTATATCTGAATATTCTCTAGCCCAAACCACTCCGTGGACTCTTCAAAAATGTATTAATCACGCATTTGAGAATAACCTCCAAATTAAACAAAGTGCGCTTGGCACAGATAGAGCAGAGACTGGCTATCTCACCGCTAAAGGCGCGTTCCTTCCTACTCTAAACGCTTCGGGGTCTCATGGTTACAACATAGGTATGACCATCGACCCGTTTACGAACCAATTCGCAACTGATGCTRTTCRATCGAATAATTTCAGACTTAGCTCGGGAGTAACATTATACAACGGGTTTAAAAATCAACTAAACTTGAAGCGAGCGAGAATAGGTTTGGACTTAGCTGCTACTAGTCTAGAACAAACCAGGAACGATATCGCACTATTGATTTCTGCGGCATATCTCAACGTTCTATTTCAAGAAGAATTTGTGACAATTGCCACTTTAAATTTAGAAGCTTCGAAAAGACAAGTTGAGAGAATTGCAAAGTTAATTGATGCGGGTGCTGCTGCTGCCTCAGATTTATTAGATGTTCAAGCTCAGGAGGCGTCAGATTTTGCTTCGTTAATTTCGAGTGAAAATGCACAGCTGTTAGCTAAATTAAACTTGGTTCAGTTACTACAGTTATCTAACGACGAAGCTGAAAACTTTCAAGTAGTACGGCCTTCTAGTGACGACCTAGCGGCTTCTCCTATACCTGCTACATCTAGCAGTGCTGTCTCATACGCATTAAAATCCTTCCCCGAAATCCGAGCGGCAAAACTTACTGTGGATGATGCTTATTTAGGCTTAGATATTGCAAAAACAAATTATTTACCTAGGCTAGTAGCATCATACAGTTTCGGATCTGGTTATTCTGCTAATAGAAAAGAACCCGTTGGAACAGCTACGGATGAGATGTTAGTTTTGGGAACTACAGCTAATGGGGAAACAGTGTATTATGCTGGAGTAACAGAAAACATGGACCTTGTAATCCCTATTGTACCGACATACAATGAGTATAGACCTGTTCCCTTTTCATCTCAGTTGAGCGAAAATATTAACCAAAGTATTTTCTTCTCATTGAGCATACCTCTTTTCAATGGATTTTCAACAAGAAGTTCTGTTCAACAAGCAGAAATAGGTGTCTTACAATCTAAATATGCTCAAGAATCTACCGCTCAGGTCTTGACTCAGAGTATAGAGAGTGCTTGGACTGATGCTTTCGCCGCTCAGAAAGTGTTACTTGCGCAAGAGGCTGCTTTGGCTTCAGCTGAATTAGCTTTCGTTAATACAGAACTGAAATTTGAAGCTGGCGCAATTTCTGCCCTTGAGTATGCTGATTCCCGAACTAAACTAGACAATGCAAAAATAAATAGATTACGCACTAAGTATGATCTCGTCTTTAAAACGAAAATATTAGATTTCTACCAAGGCAAAGCAATAACTCTCCGATAGGTGACCTTAAAATGAGAAAGAAACAAATTTTAATCGGATTAGGGATTGTAATTGGAATACTGGTTGTTGCCGCATCGTTGTTTGGGGGGAAAAGACAATTGCCAGAAGTTAAAACTGCTACATCTTCGATTAGATCAATTATTGAGAGAGTAAGTGCTTCGGGTAAAATTCAGCCTGAGATGGAAGTAAATATTTCAGCTGAAGTAAGTGGGAAGTTAATCGCACTACCAGTTAAGGAAGGGCATAAGGTTGAAGAAGGTGATCTTTTGGCCCAAATAAATCCAGACGTTTATATCTCTGCCAGAAACCGAGCTCAAGCAGCCGTCAATACAGCGAAGTCTAATCTATCATCTGCAAAAGCGATTGTCGCGACGAGTGAAGCTAATCTTTTCGTTGCTGAAAAGGAATGGAATAGGACTGTAAATCTCTTTAATAGTGGGGTGGTTTCACAAGCGGACTATGATAGGTCAGAAGCGGCTTTTCGTACAGCAACAGCTAATTTAATAAGCTCACAAGAGGGAGTGAAAAGTGCTAATTATTCAATCCTTAGTGCTAACGCATCTTTACAAGAGGCGATTGATAATCTATCCCGAACGACTTTAAGAGCCCCTCAGTCAGGGATTGTTACAGCATTAGTGAAGGAAGAGGGTGAAAGTGTACAGGGAAACGGTTTCGTGGCGGGAGAAGTGGTTATGAAAATCAGTAATCTCGATTTTATGGAAGTAAATATTGAGGTAAATGAAAGCGATATTGTTAGAGTAAAAATGGATAATAAAGCGGAAATTGAAGTTGATGCGTATTTAGACCAAACCTTTACGGGCTCAGTCACTGAAATAGGTAACACAGCTTTAAATGCCGGTTCAAATGGGTTTAATTTAGACCAGGTTACAAATTTTTCAGTGAAAGTTAGAATCAATTCCGAAAGCTATTCTCATCTAATTTCAGATGAAAGTTCGCACCAGTCCCCATTTCGTCCTGGCATGAGTGCAACGGTTGAACTTCTTACAAAAAGCGTTACAGATGTAGTTGCCGTACCGATTCAATGTGTAACCACTCGCAAATCTGAAGAAAATGATGATGCCTCTCTTGGAGTATTTGTGATAGATAAAGACAATGGTAAAATAGAATGGACAGAAGTCGAAACGGGAATTCAAGATAATAGATACATCGAAATATTAAGCGGCTTAAGCGAAGGGGTGTCGATCGTGAGTGGTCCTTACGATTTGGTTTCTAGGAAGCTTGAAGATGGAGACGAAGTAGAAATTGGTGAAATAGAAGACGAAGATGTAAAGACTGGAGATGATTCCGAGAGTAATCTAGATAACTGATTTCTCTTCTATGTCTATAATCCTTCACATAGAAACCACGACGCATCAATGTGCTGTAGCTTTATCTAAAGATGGTATTCTTCTTGCAAATAGAACTATTAGAGAAGACGGTTATTCACATGCTGAGAAACTACTTCCTTTTATAGACGAGGTAGTTCTCGAAGCCCGTATTGTTAAAGCTGAGTTAGGTGCGGTTAGTGTTTCTGGAGGTCCTGGCTCATATACTGGATTAAGAATAGGAATTGCTACGGCAAAGGGTATTTGTCACGCTCTTGGGATTCCGCTTATTTCTGTAGATACATTAACTGTTTTGGTACATCAAGCACGTAAAAAACATTCAGGATATGCTGCCTATGTCCCTATGTTAGATGCTAGGAGAATGGAGGTTTACACCAGAACTTTTAACGAAGAGTCTGGAGAATATACTGAGATAAAACCCGTTGTAATAGAAGATAGTACAGGGTATTCTTGGGATAGTTATGATAGTATCTGCTTTTATGGAGACGGGGCAGTGAAGTGCAGTGAAGTATTAAAAGGAGATGGCCGAATATTCATTGAAGACTGGCCTACAGCAGAGGCTGCAATTGAGATAGCGACTTTAAAAGCAAAGAATAACGAATTTGAAGGTTTGGCATTATATGAACCTAAGTATTTAAAGGCATTTAAAGCAGGTAAAGCAAAGGACCCTTTCGGATTGAGAATAAATAAATTATGAGTTTTAGAATTCCTACAATGATAATTGGCGCGTTTCTTTTGATGCAATCAACATGTGATCAAAACAACCAAAACATTCCATACGTACCTGTAAATTTTGATATTAATCTAAATCTCCCAGCATACAATTCACTTAATTATCCCGGTGAACACCTAATTCTACAAGGCGGCTCACAGGGCTTGATAATATACCGATACACATTAGATGAATTTGTCGTATTAGATAGACATTCAACTTTCGACGTTGCTCTAAATTGTAAAGTCTCTGTGGAGTCTGACGGAATCACCCTGTCTGACCATGTCGACTGCTCTGATTCCAAGTGGATTATTATTGACGGATCTGTAATGCAAGGTCCTGCCGTATTACCTCTGCATAGATATAGAACCAACTGGAACCCACCTATTCTCTCAGTATATAACTAAAAAAGCGACCCTTAGAGTCGCTTTTTTGTTTAGTATCTGTATTCGTTAGATTTATATGGACCATCTACTGGAACTCCGATGTAGTCTGCTTGCTCCTGAGATAGTACTTCAAGCACTACACCTACTTTAGCTAGGTGGAGACGAGCAACTTTCTCATCAAGAGATTTAGGAAGAGTATAAACCTTATTCTCGTACTGTTCGGCTCTTTCCCAAAGCTCCAATTGAGCTAGAACTTGATTTGAAAAAGAGTTTGACATTACAAAACTTGGGTGACCTGTTGCACATCCAAGGTTTACAAGTCTACCTTCAGCAAGTACTATTAGATCATTTCCGTTTATCGTGTACATGTCTACTTGAGGCTTTATCTCATTTTTAGTAGATCCGTGGTTTGAATTCAGCCAAGCCATGTCTATTTCGTTGTCGAAGTGACCTATATTACATACGATGGCTTTATCCTTCATAGCTTCGAAGTGAGCTCCAGTAATTATATCCTTGTTGCCTGTTGCAGTAACGATGATGTCCGCTTCTGCACATGCTTCAATCATAGGTTTTACTTCAAACCCTTCCATTGCAGCTTGAAGAGCACAAATGGGGTCTATTTCACTTACTATTACACGGCACCCTGCGTTACGAAGAGATTCTGCAGAGCCTTTACCTACATCCCCGAAACCAGCAACTGCTGCGATTTTTCCGGCCATCATAACGTCAGTAGCACGACGGATAGCATCAACTAATGACTCTCTACATCCGTACTTGTTATCGAATTTAGATTTAGTTACAGAATCATTAATATTAATAGCGGGCATAGTTAAAGTGCCATTCTTCTGCCTATCGTGAAGTCTAAGAACTCCTGTAGTAGTCTCTTCAGAAATTCCTTTAATACCAGAAGACATTTCTGGAAATCTATCTAGAACCATGTTAGTTAAATCACCACCATCATCAAGTATGAGATTCAGAGGTGTACGGTCTTTTCCGAAATAAAGTGTTTGTTCTATGCACCAGTCAAATTCTTCTTCAGTAAGTCCTTTCCAAGCAAACACAGGGACTCCAGCAGCGGCAATTGCAGCAGCGGCATGGTCTTGTGTAGAGAAAATATTACATGATGACCATGTAACATCAGCTCCTAGCTCCACTAATGTCTCAATAAGTACAGCTGTTTGTATGGTCATGTGAAGGCAACCCGCAATTCGAGCTCCTTTCAAAGGCTTTGATGGGCCAAATTCCTTTCTAATAGACATTAAACCTGGCATCTCTGCTTCAGCCAATGTAATTTCTTTTCTACCCCACTCAGCGAGGCTGATATCCTTCACTTTATATGGAAGAACGTTTGTATCTGTTGAATTCATTGTGCAAATTTACGAAATAGAGGGCTACCTTCGCTGTATGTCATTCCATGATATGAAAAGTGAAATAGAACTTGCCGTTTTTCGAATTAAGGGCGAGGAAATAGAACTAAATATTGGCAAGTATTATCCTAAAAGAGCTGTCGTAAATTTGTCTAAATCTAAAATATTAGAGCTCACTGGCGTGATAAAGTGCCTATGTAAAATACTTAAAAGCGAAGATTGGCATATCGAACATAAGAAAAACGGAGCGCCGATTCTTTTCGAAAACGGAGTAAATAGCAAGTCGTCCATTTCAATAAGTCACACTATCAATAACGAAGGAGTTGCCTATTCAGCTGTTGTATTATCAAGGGAACAAGAAAGAATTGGTGTAGATATCGTACTGAAAAACGATTCGAGATTAGCTCGTATCTCAAATAGGGTGATGAGCGATATTGAGATAGAAACTAATAGACTAGCTGAGGTTTGGGCATGTAAGGAAGCTGTATTCAAAGCTAGAGGGCCTGGTTTAGATTTCAAAAATGATATTAAAGTTGAATTTATTGAGGGTGTTCAAAATAATCATTCACAGCCACAGTTTTTAAGTGCTTATCAACTTAAATGGTTACTCTCAAATGAAGGAGAAGCAGTTGTGGTTATGGGCCCGATTTTATAAAACGCAACAAGGGAACCCCGGAGGATTCCCTTGTTGAAATAGTAAGATCGAAGGTATGCTGTTATAACTGTGTAAGCACAGAATAAAGCATATTGCCTATCGCTCGATACCTTTATGGCGTCGCTCAGTACTTACGCTTAGCTTAGCACGTCCTTTACGACGACGAGCGTTTAGTACGTTACGTCCATTTGACGAAGCCATACGTTTACGAAAACCGTGCTTGTTACGGCGTTTACGAACTGAGGGTTGAAATGTCCTTTTCATCTTATTACTGTATTTCCTCCATTTAAGAGGAGGGCAAAGATAGTAAACTCTATCTACTCAAACAACAACTGTTGCAACCCTTTTTTTCGCATTAAATTTACACCCTATGAAGAGCAAAAGCACAACATCACCAGAAAAGCAGAAAAAAAGCCGTTTTAAGCTGTCAGACCTGAAAGGCTTTAAGCAAATGGCACCTTATTTAAGGCCACACAGAGCTGGTTTTGCTCTAGGAATATTTCTGATTTCTATTTCCAGTGTATTAACCCTTTTCGTTACTCGTTTATGGGGTCAATTAGGGGGAGTAGGAATAATGGGCGGTAATAAAAGCGAAACAGGCAATGAATTTGAGGGAGGTATTTTAGATGGTTTGGACTTAAATAATCTTGAAACTATAGGCTGGACCATTGCCACAGTGTTAATTATCCAAGCAACCATGAGCTTTTTTCGTGTTTATCTTTTTGCTAATATGACAGAAAAGATGATGCTGACCCTTAGGCGAGACACTTTTGAAGCAGTTGTGAGCATGCCTATGGATTTCTATCACAACAGGCGCATAGGGGATTTGAACAGCCGTATTTCTGCTGATATCACATCCATTCAAGATACTTTCACCACCACTCTTGCTGAACTTATACGCCAAACTATTATGCTTATAGGTGGCATAGCTGCACTTGCTTACTTTTCGGTGGATCTCACCCTAATGATGCTTGTAACATTACCCGTGGTTGTGATTGTGGCAATCGTCTTTGGAAAGTTCATAAAACGATTATCTAAGGAAACACAAGACGAAATTGCCGCGTCTAATGTTATTGTGCAAGAAGTTTTGACTGGGATAGTTAACGTAAAAGCTTTTGCTAATGAGTGGTTAGAGCGAGAAAGATACACGAAAAGCGTTAGTACGGTGAGGGATTTAGCTATGAAGGGCGCGTTAGGCAGAGGAGCATTTGCAAGCTTTATAATTCTATTTATTTTCGGCGCGATCACTTTAGTGATTTTTARAGGTGCCGCATTGATGCAGTCTGGCGACCTTGCTTCTGAGCATTTCTTCACTTTCCTGTTAATGACTGGTCTTGTGGCGGGAAGTGTGGGAGGGCTTGCAAATCTTTTCGGTGTAGTCCAAAAAGGTCTCGGAGCCGTTGAGTCACTAATGGAACTGCTTCACGAAAAACGGGAAATAGAAGGCATCGATTCCGAAATCCCTACTCTAGATCTACGTAAATCTATTCGTTTTGAAAACGTAAAATTCCATTACAATACCAGGAAAGACCTAGACATTTTACACAACTTAAATCTCGAAATTAAGTCTGGTGAACAAATTGCACTTGTGGGGCCAAGTGGAGCGGGGAAGTCAACCATTGCATCTTTAATGCTAAGGTTCGAAACTCCCGTTGATGGTGCTATTTTAATTGACGGAAAGAACGTGTCTTCTATGGATTTAAGAGGATACAGGAAGAGGATAGCCTATGTTCCACAAGAAGTAATTCTATTTGGGAACGATATAAGAATGAATATCTCTTATGGTAAGCTCGACGCCACTGATGAAGAAATTCGCGATGCGGCAAAGAGAGCTTATGCCTTAGAGTTTATCGAAAACTTCCCCGAGGGTTTTGCTACTTTAGTGGGTGAGCGTGGCATTCAGCTTTCAGGAGGACAAAGACAAAGAATAGCAATCGCTCGTGCCATATTACGCGACCCTGATATACTCATTTTAGATGAAGCAACTAGTGCTCTAGATAGTGTATCAGAAAAAGAAGTGCAATCTGCAATGGAGGAGTTGATGAAGGATAGAAGTACTTTAATCATTGCGCACCGGTTAAGTACGATAAAGAATGCTCATCGTATAGTAGTACTTGTGGAAGGAGAAGTTGTCGAGAGTGGTACACACGAAGAATTGATTTCTAAAAAGGGGGCATACTTTAGACAGATTCAATCTCAAGATTTCAAGTAACTTAACACCATGGCAAAACGCGCACTAATTACCGGGATTACAGGACAAGATGGTGCTTATTTGGCAGAATTACTGCTAGATAAGGGATATGAGGTACATGGGATAAAGAGACGAGCTAGTTCATTTAATACTAGCCGAATCGACCATTTATATCAAGACCCGCATGAAAAAGACGTCCGTCTTAAGCTCCATTATGGAGACATGACAGACTCTACGAATTTAATTCGAATAGTACAAGAGGTACAACCCGATGAGATATACAATCTTGCAGCCCAAAGCCATGTTCAGGTAAGCTTCGAGACAGCAGAGTACACTGCGAATGTTGACTCTTTGGGAACACTACGTCTTCTCGAAGCAATTCGTATTTCTGGACTTGAAAAGTCTTGTAGATTCTACCAAGCAAGTACCTCTGAACTTTTCGGGAAAGTTCAAGAAACGCCTCAGAGCGAAACAACTCCCTTCTACCCTAGATCTCCATATGGTGTTGCAAAACTTTACGCTTTTTGGATAGTAAAAAACTACAGAGAAGCGTATGGTATTCACGCGAGCAATGGCATACTTTTCAATCACGAAAGCCCTATACGCGGGGAAACATTTGTTACTAGGAAAATAACTCGAGCTGTGGCAAGGGTTTCCGAAAATCTTGAATCATGTTTATTCTTAGGGAATTTAGATGCTCGACGAGATTGGGGGCATGCTAGAGATTTCGTTGAGGGGATGTGGCGCATGCTTCAACAAGACAAACCTGACGACTATGTTTTGGCTACTGGCACTCAAATTTCAGTGCGCGAATTTACAGAACAAGCCTTTATTGAGACTGGGGTTAATTTAATTTGGAAAGGAAAAGGGAATAATGAAATAGGGGTTTGTTCCGAATCTGGAAATACCCTAGTAAAGATTGACCCGAGATATTTTCGTCCCGCCGAAGTCGATACACTGGTCGGCGATGCTTCAAAAGCCCTCTCGAAACTCGGATGGAAAGCCACTACTCCATGGAAAAGTTTGTGTGCAGAAATGGTCGCCGCCGACCTCGAAATAGCAAAACGAGAAAGCCACTTAAAACTTGCAGGGCTTTAAAAGGATTTTATGGGGCCTCTAAGAGCTCCCGTTAACTTTTGCAATTCTATATAAGCTTCACGCCAAACAAGAAGTGATTGGAGTTCTTTAACTCTAGCACGTTGAAGCGCTACCTCAAGTAACCTATAGTCCAATACGTTAATTACGCTATTCTTATATGATGCTTCTGCAATAGATAAAGAAATTGAGGCATTTCTTGAGGCCTTAACATTAATATCATAAACCTTAGAGCTAAGGATGTATCTTTCATATGCATCTTTAGTAAGAGAACTCACTTGATTTCTAATATTCTCTTCGTCAATTAATGAAATTTCTTCTTGAATTCTAGCTAAAGCTATTGCTCGCTTAGTTGCACCTCCATTAAATAAATTGAAGTTTAACGTCAATAAAGCAGACGTGTTAATCGTTCTTCCACTCCCCTGAATATCTCCAGCAGAATATTGAGACGTCGCGTCAGAAAAGGAAGCTGTCAATCCCAAAACAGGATATAAAAATGCTTGACTTTGTTTTACTTCCTGATGAGAAATTTTATTTGATAAAATTGCATTACTGATATTCACATTATTAGATAATACCGATGCGAGAATACTTGAGTATTCCTGCACTCTAGGCGGGGCAATAAGTTTACTCGTAAATATCCAATCTACATTTTCGTCATCCCCCATTAATCTATTAAGATTACGAATGGATGCCCGAACTGCTACGCCTTGTTGAAGCCATGCAGCACTATCCGCAAGAATCGCATTCTCAAATTGTAGTCTATCAAAAGTCCCTGCTGCACCATACTCTTCACTCCATAGTATCTCATTAAGCCTATCCCTACTTAGCTCCATGGATTCAGTGAGAACTTGTAGTAACTGTATTTGGACTAAGGTGTTATGATATGCCAAATCAATCGCTTGTACGGTATTCTCAATTATCAGTGCGACTTGCCCCTCAGACTGTGATTCTAAAAGCTCTAGGCGAGACTTAGAAGCGAACATGCCCATACCGTTAAACAGAGTCCAGTTTACGTTCAGACCTCCGCTTATTCCATCTGTTTCTAGCTTGTCTTGAATAAAGGAAGTCGGGTTCTCCGTTTGGTCGCTTACAGCTGTATTTGCAATAATTGTTGAACTTAATGTAGGCATTGCCCCTGCTGCTCCCCAGCTATTATTAATCTCAGATGCCACTACGCCCAGACGAGCAGTTCTAATCCCATAATTCGATTCTATTCCTCTAAAAATAGCACCTTCTAAACTCAAGTCTGTCGCCATCATAGCTTGTCCATAAACTTGAGAAGAGTAACCCGAAGAAATCAAAAACAGAAGTGCGAATATCGATAATCCCGTAAACTTTACAATTGCACTATTAACCTTATTCATGATTTACCTGATGTTTCTTGGTTAATCTCTCTTGCAACAACTTGCTCCCTAACAGCTGGCTCTGCCTCTCGAACAGATAATAGTTTTCCATTTTTAACCCAAATCCAACCTCTGTGAAGAGGATTAATCCATTGTAAGAAAATCGGAAGTAGGATTAGGATAATGATAGTAACAAATAGAAGGCCGAAGGCAACAGAAATTGCCATTGGAATTAAGAATTGGGCTTGGAAACTTTTATTCAACATTAAAGGGGCAAGACCCGCGACAGTAGTTACAGATGTGAGTATAATTGGACGAAATCTACTCATTCCCGATTCCCAAATTGCTTCGTGTACAGTCATTCCTTCCTTTAAATAGCTGTTGTAAGCAGCTACAAAAACGAGGGCGTCATTTACAAGAATTCCTATAAGAGCGAGCATTCCCAAAACAGAGAAGAGACTAATCTGAGCATCGAGCAACCAGTGGCCTATACTAATTCCGACAAGCCCAAAAGGGATTAGTCCGAAAACAGCAATTCCCTGAAGAGGAGATCGGAAAGTGAGGACTATAACAAAAAACATCAATGCGAAAATGAGTGGCATTACCTTAGATATCGATTTTTGGGACTTATTAACCTCACGGTTTTGACCTTCATAACTAGCCCTAACCGATGGGTATTTTGCAAGAATCGAGGGAACAATATCTGTTTTAAGCTCGGCAATAATATCTGTCGCACTTGCCTTAGGCCCAGATAAATCAGCCGACACTTGAACCTCACGTTGTCCGTAAATTCTATTTATAGCTGTTATTCCACGTTCAACATTAATTTCACATACCTCAGTAAAAGGAACCCTGTCGCCAGTAACCGTTCTCAATCTGAAATTCTCAAGTGATCCTATAGAAGATCTATCCCTTTCATCAAGCCTCACCCAAACCCTTACTTCATCACGTCCTTTTTGTAGTCTCTGCACTTCAAATCCATAGAATGCTTGACGTATTTGGGCCAAAAGCTCCTGTTCATTAAAACCTAGCTGGTAGGCACGAGGAAGTAGAGTCACACTTATTTCATGAAGCCCCGCTTGATTACTGTCAGTAACGTCTTTAAGCTCATCGCGTTTATTCATTTCTGCTTTCAACTCTTGAGTTGCTGCTTCTAAGGTCTCTAAATCATTTCCCAAAAGTGAAACAGAAACAGCTCTTCCAAAAGGAGAAAAAGCTGCAAAGCTTAAGTTTTCTGCACCATATACTACACCAACCTTCTCTCTTATTCTAGAACTAACTTCAGTACTTAACACGCCTCTTCTCTCACCATCTAAAAGCTGAATATTCAGAGAACCACTATGAGTTGAAGGTCCTACTTTTTTATCAATCGCTATTATCGTCTTTAACCCATCTGTTCTTTGAGCACTGAGCTCCTCATTAACTTCCTGAACGGCAACTTCAATCTTATTTAATTCCTCCAGAGTTATACCCTCCCTTGTGCCAGCTTGCATAGTAAGATTTATAGTTACGAAATCACCCTCAATGAATGGAAAGAATGTTGTTTTTACAAATCCACCTCCTATAAGTCCTGGCACAGTAATTAAGAAAATCGCAACTATAATACTAAATGAAATCCAAGGGCGTCGAAGTGTATATTTTAATACTGGAGCATATAACGCATCTCTAAAACTATTTAGAAACTTACTCATAGTAACCTCTAATTTAGATGGCTTAAACCCGCTTCTTAAAGCTTTAGAATTACCAACGTGGGCTGGCAAAATAAAGGCTCCTTCTATTAACGAAAAAATCAATGTTATTATAATTACCGTCGCCATATCTTGGAAGATATCTCCAAGTTTACCTTCAATATAGAAGAATGCTGAAAATGCAATAATCGTAGTAATAATCGCCGAAAATACTGCTGGCAAGACTTCTAAAGTACCCTCAATAGTCGCTTCCATACGAGAAAATCCTTTCTCGTATTTTCTGTAAATATTCTCTGCAATGACAATTCCATCATCTACTAAAATACCTATAACTAGTATCATTCCGAATAAACTCACCACATTAATGGTGATACCGGCCATGTCTGCAAACATGAACATTCCTGCAAAAGAAACTGGAATGGCTAGTGCTACCCAAAAAGCCAGCCTCAGGTTTAAAAAGAGGGCTAAGAAGAGTAGAACTAACAGAAATCCTATTATGCCATTATTGAGAAGAAGATCTATACGTTGATTGAGTACTACTGATTGATCTCGTATAACATCTAATTTAAGCTCACCTCCGCGCTCATTAAAAGCTTTAATGTATGCTCTTACATACTCGGTGACATCTAGAATAGATTCCGAGTTAAGGCTATTCACAGTAATACTTACTGATGGCTCTCCGTTAAACCAATTCCGAGACGGGTCTGTATCCGACCAACGATTCTTCACTTCAGCCAAATCTGAAAGTCTAATTATTCTTCCATCTTTATCAGCCCTGATAACGATATTTTGAAATTTATCAGCTGAATAAACCTTAAACCGCCCCCTTACTAAAAGTTCTTCCGTGTCAGTTTTAATTCTACCTCCTGTAGTTTCAATATTAGTGTTACGAACAGCCTGTGCTACTTGGGCTATTGAAATCCCTAGCTCATCTAATTTATCTTCACGTACTGCTATTTCAATCTCCTCGTCAGGAAACCCAGATAGATATATTTGAGAAATACCATCATAAGACCTTAGACCTCTCTCTATCTCTCTTGCAGTACTCTTAAGTAAATGCAAATCATCAACTCCAGTAACGGCAAAAATTATAGCTATATTTTCGGCTTCTTTTTTAAAAATAATCGGAGGCTCCATCCCGGCAGGGAATGATGCAATCCTATCAACTGCATTCTTTACATCTTGCAGAGCTTGATCTGTCTTTTTAGAATTTTTTACCTCAACAACTATACTTCCAAAATTTTCAGTACACGTAGAAGTAACCAAATCAATATTGTTTATTCCTTGAAGATTTTCTTCAATTTTAGCAACTATCCCCTCCTCTATTTCCTCTGGAGAAGCACCCGGATAAACAGTTTGAATGACCACGATTTTCGAGTCAACTTCAGGAAAGAAGTTTGACCTTAAACTAGACATACCTACCAGTCCAGAAACAATAATTGCAAGCATCAATAAATCACCTACTATGTGATGTTGCACGAAAAACTTGATTATGTTTCTCATCCCTTATCTGAGCTATTACTAGACCTTACAGCCATACCTTCAAACGCTCCTGTAACAGGCTCTGAAAGGATAATAGTTCCGTCTTCCAAACCTAACACAACTATTGATTTGGACGATTCAAACATTACTTTCACTTCCTCTTTCTCTAATTTATCATCTATTACGGTAAATATTTTATTTTTCGAATCAATAAGGTTCAGAGATATCTCCATTGCATTATCAATAATTGAAGACCTAATGACCCCGGATAAATATCTTCCATCACGCATAACTATCTCCATGTTTTCAACTGGCTCGACCTTACAGAAAACAGTAGCAGACTGAGTTTGAGCATCTACATTACCCGCAATTCTATCAACTATTCCAGTAGCAACTAATCTTCCTGATTCATCTTTAAACACAACCTCATCTCCCAAACGAACTGTCTCTAAATATCTCGCTTGTATCGCAGTTTTAATTTCATAAACATCTGAGCCCACGAATGTTCCTAATGGCTGCCCTGCTCTAACTAGAGATCCAGGTCTTACTAATGCCTCTGCGACAAATCCGTCGAAAGGAGCCCTAATCGTATATTTTGACAATCTTTCCTCAGATCCTTTTATTGTGTGATAACTAGCCTCTACACCTTGGTTTACAACATAATATCCTTCCCTAGTTGATTTAGTGATAGGCAATTCTGGAAGTTCTTTCTTAACATCAATACTTCTAACATAATCTTCCCAAACAGAAATTCTATCTGGAAAGTCAACCTTAAATCCAGAGAGCATTCCAGTTACAAGTTGTAAAAACTGAGATCTAGCCCCTTGAAGGCTAGCCCTAACCTCGCTATCATCCAGCGATAGTATCACGTCTCCTTTTCTAAAAGTCACCCCCTCTCTAAACTCAGATCCACCAAGTTTTAAAACTCCATTAACTTCTGCGAACAAGTCGATTCTATGCCAAGCTTCAACTCTTCCCTCAACAGGTGTCTCCGGAGTCACCCCCGTATTAACAACCTCAATAGTTCTAACTGGTCTTATTGTCATTTCAGGTAAAGTAACCTTAGGTGATTCTTTCATTCCTATTAGACCTTTCATGGCTAGAAATCCGACTAAAAGAATGGCTACACCTGAAATAAACCTCAGTAATTTTAACAAAAAAGAAGACATTTATTTATTTTTATTGCAAATATCCGATATCAGAAATTATCTAAGTCTACTGGACGCATTACACCAAACCATTTTAACACTCTTTGTCCTATTCCTGGCACATCTACATGAATAATGTAAACACCCCCTGCAATAGGCACGTTTTTATGGTTTTTCAAATCCCAATCCACAAATGTGAGTGGGTCTGCCTTATTAAATTGTCTCACTAATGTACCATTGAGGTTGTAAATAGATATAGTACAAACCTCAGGCACATTAGTAATTTTCACTCTATTGTCGAGTTTACTCGTCTCGTACTTGCTGTAAGCATAGTACGGGTTAGGAACTACATTTATTAGATCCATAGCATCAACTAACCTGTCTCCACTTCCTATCTCGGTACTGATGTCGTCCATACTCCAAGAGTACATTGGAAGACCACCGTTAATACCGGTCGCAGTGTACGGGTTATACTCCTTACTCGAACGAAGCTTAATCAATACATCAGACGATCTCGGTTCCTGACCAGGTGTAAGCATAGGATAATAGATCCATGAAATACAACTGTAGAAATCTCGTTTAACCGCATTATCATTTGCCTCAATAGACAACATATCCAGATACGCATCATTCGTAGCTAAGTTCTCTGCTACAGAAGGAATGTAAGCCTCATAATCGGCAGACAACGCATAACCATTAATGGTTTTGTTTTTGTTCAGTCTACTTTTGTGAAGCTGGACTTGAGCGGCCTCAACATTGTCAGTATTGGGAAGGCTGCCTTCCGTCGTACCACTTTCTTTCTCGATCTGGACTTGAGTGGAAACACCATCACCACCA
>NVXE01000010.1 GCA_002746975.1 Bacteroidota bacterium
GTTTATTTCTGTAACTTAATTTCAATGGTGTTTTTATTAGTCAGATTTATTCGGCAGTGTTTCCCCTTTTTATTTGATGCTCCTCGTATGTATGGTAACGTTACGAATAAAGGTAGTGCTCTTGAGCTTGCGAAAGGCATTACCTTTATTTACTGTTACCATACGTTCTACTCTTTTATAATTTTCTTTAATTCAGTAGAAAACGCTTTTGGTTCAATAAATTCGAGTATTCCACTCAGATCGATTCGCCAATAGCATTTATTTCTGTRACTTAATTTCAATGGTGTTTTTATTAGTTAGATTTATTCGGCAGTGTTTCCCCTTTTTATTTGATGCTCCTCGGATGTATGGTAACGTCTAGTATATGGCGCGTTTTAACGCGCTATATACACTGTTGTAAGTAGTTATTCTTTTCATTGTCAATTTCCAGGTTCTGCTTTTGCTTTTCCAAATGATTAAATCAATAGCTATTATTTTGCTTCACCCGATTAATTCTTCGAAGTGTTCAAAGAATTTTTTCGCGTTCCTTTTATTCTTCCCCCAGTCGATAATCGTTGTTGTAAAAGCACACATAGATGCAAACTTTACTTCTTGACCTTCTTCAGTCACTGCAACTTTCACCGTAATATTTTCGCCAAATGACCAAAACGATAAACCGGCATGCGCATAGTGTCTATCAAGTTCATTGTTAAATCCAACCTTTTTAAACCTTGCATTCATAAGCGCTTTGGTAATGATTTTTTTCATGTCGACATTTGTCTTGGAGTAAGTTCTTTTTACTTTATGCTTACTTGTTAATGCGTCAGGGTCTTTTGTGATTTTCTTATAAGAGTAGAAGAAAACGAAAATGATTAAGAGTAAAATCGGTCCTAAATATTCAATCTGCCATTCCATTTATATTGCTTTTAAATTACTTACAACTATTATATATCCTCACCTTTATGCCCAATCTCAGTCTATAATTAAGATGTTAAATGAGAACTCAGAATGAAGTGTTTGTCAAGATAGTTAATTATAACATATCATCGAATGGGTTGGGAAGATTTTTAATGTGCTGACTGCTCAAGTGCAAATAAATTTCTGTCGTCATAATACTTCCATGTCCTAACAGAAGCTGCACAGCACGTATGCTTACCTTGTTTTCAACCAAATGAGTTGCAATACTGTGCCTGAATGTGTGAGCACTTACCTTTTTCTGAATACCGGCATTTTTACAAGCCCGTTTGATGATTTTGTTAATGCTACTCGGACTGTAAAAGTTCCCGCTTTGCCCTTAGACTAAATAGGAACGATTGAGGGGTGTTTTAGATTATGATTTATAATCTGAACTACAATTAATCTGCCGATAGTACAGTGGGACGTTTTTTGCTTTTGGTGAGATATTCTAACTGACTGACAATCCTATTTCCTTTATAGTACATTTCACAATAGGCTCAAACCTATATGTT
Organism: Bacteroidota bacterium; assembly: GCA_002746975.1. GTDB lineage: Bacteria > Bacteroidota > Bacteroidia > Flavobacteriales_D > Sanyastnellaceae > UBA974. The sequence goes on from NVXE01000010.1 coordinate 1,449, forward strand.
ATATTTATAATTTCCCTGTTTTATTCAGTTGAATATCTAATATGCTTACCCTTAAAGAATCCAGAACATTTTAAATCTTTTTTAAACATGATTTGACAGAGTAATTTCAGCTAAAGCTCATTATACTTCCCTAGTTCGTCTCATCGCAATCCTGAAATAACAACAACCATCATCTCCTCAGATTTAAACTGCTTTCTGGATTCACGTTTGATATCCCTAATTGAGTTCTTTATATTATTAGACCTACCTGGCCCTCTTTGCATAAAAAAGTTTTGTGATACTCTAAAGTAAAAAGTATACATTAATATTAGTAACTTTTGTCCAACTTTTGCTGACGCCTTACATACTTGAAAAATTAGATAAATGAAATTAGAAAAAATCTTAAGTAACTTAAATTCACTAGAGAAGAATTCATTTATTAAAATTATCGACAATATAATTGCGAATAATCCTAAAAATTATAAAGCAATTGATAAGATCCTTGCAGAAACGGACAACACTGTTCTAAAAAGCCTTGACAATGTCGTTATATCTAAAATTTTCAGCTTAATCGAAGTAGAGTTTTCTCAATTGATAAAATCTGAATTTGTAAATACATCTTCCCAACTAGACATCTTGACTGATATTATTACTAGAGATGGAAATTGTATCATGAAACAAGACTGGTTTGCTCGACTTTATGAAACAGAATTAAAGACGATAAACAAAAAAATAAAATCTTTACAAAAAGAAATTGAAAACCCCAAGTCGGAATTATCTGAAGACAGAAAGAGAGATTATAAAATATATCAATGTTGTGTTCACACAGCTTTTCATAATGACATAGAAAATAATCGTGAAGCAAAAATTACAGATGATGAATTATCAATTTTATTGACTTTATCAAATCAGCTGGAGCTTTCTCAAGAAGAAACTAAATTGATTAATTATACGATTTTACCTGCAAAAAAAGCAGAAATAGACAATGTAATTTCTGAGTTAAAAAACTTAGGGGTAATCTTTTACGTAAAAAAAACAAGCACAATATATGTGGCGGATGAGATGGTTCGTGTTATCCGAAAAATTCGAGAAAAAGAAATTGCCGATAAATTTTTTAGACGAGTTTTAAGATTATTCAAAGAACCTCAAATCAACTTAATTGCACGAAAACATAACATCGACAGAAAATTGAGCTTTGACCAAAAAATAAAGGAAATAATTAATGAAGGAATCTCTTTTTCCGGCGTTTTATCAAGAGACATATACAAAGATGGTACAAATGTTTCCGATAAAAAGAAATTCTTAAATGAGTTTTGGAGCAAAAACTTAAACCTCTCTCCTGCTTTAAAGGGGACTACATTAGAAGAAAAACTAGCAAATATAATTGCACATTTTGACACGATTGAAAAAGATGATAAAGTGGGTATTTCAATTGATGGTTACGAAAAGCTTTTAATAGAACTTGATGAAACATTACCAAAACTAAATAATCGAGTCAAGGATGAATTCGAACTGCAAGATGAACATGTTTTAAAAAGCAACTTACTCCTAGATTACAACATTAAACCCCGAGATATTCTAGATATTATTCAATCGAAAGAATTAGAGAAATTCTGTAAAATACGAGAAATAAAAACACGAGGAAACGATATTGAAAATATTCTTGATGTGTATAAAGATTCTGAAAACCTCTATCTTGAAAATTATGTAAATATTGGATTTAGAAATCTAAATGCATTAAAAGAAAATGGTATCATCATTAAAGAAGCCAATCTAGGAATAAAATTTGAAGATTTAACGAAATCTATTTTCTCTCAATTGGGATTTAACGTTGACGAAAAACTTAAAAAAGAACTCAACACTAAAAAAGACAAGATTGATATTTTACTCAACCTAGGGAACAATGAATTAATCTTAATTGAGTGTAAAACGATTAAAGAAAGCGGTTACAATAAATTCAGCTCTGTTTCTAGGCAAATGAAATCATACACAGGACTTGCAAAAGCAAAAGACTGTAAAATAATCAAATCTTTATTAATAGCACCTGATTTTAGCGATGACTTCATCAATGACACAGAACTTGAATATGAGTTGAATTTATCATTAATTACAGCTTCTTCTCTACTTAAAATTCTTGAAGGCTTCAAAAAATCTAAGAAACATAAACTCTTCCCATATAAGCTACTTATGAGAGATGTGTTAATCAAAGAAGACAGAATAATAAAAGCTATGGGGAAATAAAGCCCCTGCATATCAAGCTCCTAAACGTAATTCCATCCAGCTCGAGTTGTCTTTCTTAGAACTATCGTTTCGCCTCACGACTGCTGGAGAGTATTGGGAAATAAGCTCTCCTAAAACCTCATTTTTGTTTAAAAATAACTATTTATAAAAATAAGGTCATTTGCAAGACTCTGTTTTGTAAGTTTATTATAAAATAAGCCCCAAATGATACGAGAAATATCCAAAGATCAAGTATTAGACCGCATTCGCTTTGAAAACCCATGGTGGATTGAAGGTGAAATTGAAGCTTATTACAATGAGATGCCACGTAGATTATACTTTGACCTTTTCAAGCCTTTAGTAAAAGAGAGAGAGGTTAGAAGAGCTGTAGTCCTTATGGGACCGAGAAGAGTGGGCAAAACCGTTATGCTCTATCATATGGTTCAAGAATTAATCGACCTTGGGGCAAATCCTAAAAAGATAATATTTATAACTATAGAAAACCCTATCTTTAATAATATCTCTCTTGAACAACTTTTTACTTATTCAAAAGAAGCAACTGGCCTGACTGATAAATCTGATTGGCACATAATATTTGATGAAATACAATATTGTAGAGATTGGGAAGTGCACTTAAAATCACTAGTAGATAGCTATAGGAAAGATGAATTTATTGTCTCAGGCTCTGCCGCAGCTGCCTTAAAATTTGCAAGTAATGAAAGTGGGGCGGGTCGATTTACAGATTTCTTACTCCCTCCGCTCACCTTTAATGAATATATCTCTTTAAAAGGTTTGGGCAGACTTATTAAACCAATACAGCTGAAATGGAACGATAAACAGACGGAATTCTATTCGACAAGTCACTTAAATGAGCTTAACAGACATTTTTTAGATTATATAAACTTTGGAGGGTATCCAGAAGTTATACTTTCTGAGAAAATTCAAGCGAACCCAGGACGATATATTAGGCAGGACATTGTAGACAAAGTTATACTTAGAGATTTACCGAGCCTTTATGGCATAAGCAACACAAGAGAATTATACTCTTTATTCACAACAATTGCATACAATAGTGGCGGTGAATTTTCGCTTGAAACTTTGAGTAAGCAATCGCAAGTACCTAAAAAAACATTGAAAAAGTATATCGAATATCTAGAAGCCGCATTCCTCATCAAGAAAGTAAAACGAATTGATCAAAGTGGAAAAAGATTCAAACGCGATAATTTCTTTAAACTTTATCTTACAAATCCTTCATTAAGAAGTGCTTTATTTACTCCCATAACATATACTGATGAAATGATAGGAAATATGATTGAAACAGCCATCTTTGCTCAATGGATGCATAGGGACAGGTTTACACCATATTACGCGAGATGGAGTAATGGTGAAGTGGACATGGTGGGAATTAGTGATAATACATTAAAACCTATTTGGGCTCTAGAAATCAAATGGTCTGACCGGTATTTTGAAAAACCAAAAGAATTGAAAAGCTTAATTAAATTTTGCCATGAAAATAATCTTAAGACACCGATTGTTACATCAATAAGTAAAGAGGGGGAAGTAGAATATGCCGACGTGCATTTTCAATTTTTACCCTCTTCAGCCTATGCTTACACGGTCGGGCAAAACACGCTTGACATAAACAAACACTAAATGGACAACAACATTTCTAACATTTGTAGGCGATCAATGCGGGAAACCTGAACTATGACAATATTTTATATACTCGCATTGGTTTCTTTGGTGATAGGCATGGGAGCGATTTTTACTTTGGTGGAGAAATTCCCTGTCAAGCTACTTTACTATCACTATCACTACAGAAAACCCCTTATCTGGAGTTTGTTTCTTGGCTCTTCTCTATACCAAATCATCTCTTCCGAAGGCTTCGACATTAACTCTATCCCTCCATTAGCGATTATGGGGTTGGCGGTGATTTTGACTTATAAAGTACATCAGTCGAATTGGTTTAAAGCGGTTTACTACCCCGAGATGACAGAAGATTTCGATCTTCTCCCGCTATCGGATGATCAAGAAATTGCACTTATAGAATATGAAGGCGTTACGAAGGCTTACCCCTTAAATTATGTGATTCATCATCATATCGTAAATGACAAATTCAACGATAAAATCATCGCTCTCACATACTGCGCTATGTGTAGAAGCATTATCCCATTCAATGTAACAGAAATCGGTCCACTATTCGTTGCATCATTCAAAAACGCTAATATGATAGTTGCCGATAAGAAAACTGGAACGTTTTTTCAGCAAGCTACTTTTGATTCTATCATAGGGAAATTACACCCCCGCTCTCTGGAAATGATAACGTTTCAAATTTTGCCTTGGGCTATGATTAAGGAATTGAAAAGTAAACCTCAAGTAGCTCTTATAAATGAAAATGACCTTAGACCTTTTAATCTGCCCATGCCTGGTGTTTGGAAAAAAGTTATGACTTCAGAGCTTACTCCAGGGCTTTCGAAAAAAGACACGACATTTCCGTCGAAAACTCATGTTGTAGGTATAACAGATACGTCTATAAAGGAGAAGGTCTTCTATTTAAAGTCTGAGGTATTAGAACAGAAAATCGTGAAAAACGAAAAAAACAATTTCACGTTGATTTCAATAGGTAGTACTGTAACAGGGTTTAAAACGAAACGAATAAATATAATCCTGAAAGAGGATAGATTAATTGAAGACACGTTAACCAAATCTACTTGGGATATTACTGGAAAATATCTTGACGGTGATATGAAAGACGATTTAGAAAAAATCTCAATCTCAGATGAATATTGGTTCTCGTGGAAGAAATTTCACCCGAAAAGTAAATTGCTTCGCCTAAGTGAAAATTGAGTCTAAATTTCGTCAAGCCAAGGCTTACCTTTATCTTATTAGTGTTCAAACCCTACAATTTTATGAAAAATCGAATTATAAAGACTCTTTCAATAATTACAGTGATTTTTCTGAGTAATTACTCTTTCGCCCAAACCATTACTTCACCTGAAAGAGGCGATTCGTTGAAGAAGGACTATCAAAGACATTCTATAGTACTAGAGGTGCTCGGGAAATCATGGGGCGGCACGATTAGCTACGAGTATAAATTTCGCCCAAACCTATCTGGAGGGGTGGGATATGGTACAAGCCCTACGTTTTATGGTGGTAAACATATAGGGGTAGTATATGGGGTTTTACGAGTTGGGGAAAACAGAAAACACTTTGTTACCTCAGCTGGGATAATGTTCTCAAATGAAATTATGAGCCCTAACTTCGGTTTCGGATATGAGGTTGAAAAAGAAAAAAGCTATTTTAGGATAATGCCCTACGCAATTCTAGCAATGGATGATGACTATCCGATAATACCTTCTCTAGGTCTTTATTTTGGACTAAAATGATAGAATCAACCTTAAAGGAAAGCATCAATGCGAATGATGAAACTAAGGAGCAAATATGCTTAGCTAAATCCGACAATCCTAAAGTAGTAATTATAGGCGGAGGGTTCGGGGGCTTATCACTAGTGAAGAATCTGAGTAAAGAAAATGTACAGGTTATTTTAATTGACAAGAACAATTTCAATCAGTTTCAACCGCTGTTATATCAAGTTGCGACGAGCGGATTAGAGCCAGACAGCATAGTCTTTCCTTTTAGAAAACAAATTTCTAATTCGAAAAACGTGAGTTTTTTAATGGTTACAGTAGAAACTATTAATACGGAGTCAAAGACCATATATACTAATAATGGGTTTCTGAGTTATGATTACTTAGTAATAGCAACAGGAACGGCAACGAATTTTTTTGGTAATAAAAACATTGAAAAACACAGTATCGGATTAAAGAACATTAGAGATTCTCTGAATATTCGTCATAAAATGCTTCAAAACCTCGAGCGTGCAACAATAACTAGTGATGCAAAAGAAAAGGAGGCACTTACGAACTTTGTGATAGTAGGTGGTGGTCCTGCTGGTGTTGAGATGGCGGGTGCATTAGCTGAGTTTCGCAAATATATCTTACCGAAAGATTACCCAGAATATCCTCCCTCTATAATGAAGGTTTATTTGATTGAAGGCTCTGGTAATCTCATTGCTTCTATGTCAGAAAAGGCATCGCGCAAAACTTTAAAATACCTACAAGAACTCGATGTAACTGTAATTCTAAATGAGATTGTTACTGATTATGACGGACATAAAGCAGTTACGAAAAGTGGGCGAGAGATTCTTGCGAAAAATTTGATTTGGACTGCAGGAGTGAAAGGACTTTTACCCAACGGAATCAATGAAAGCCATATTGTTGGGGGTAATAGACTTAGGACGAATCAATTTTTAGAAGTTGAAGGCCTTAAAAACGTCTTCGCAATAGGCGACATCGCAGCAATAATCAGTAGCGAAACACCTAAAGGTCACCCACAAGTAGCTCAGCCCGCTATCCAACAGGGTAAGCTATTGGCGAAGAATTTAATGAATGCGATTAATCATAAAACTCTTTTACCTTTTCATTATAAAGACAAAGGATCATTAGCTACTATCGGTAAAAAAAAGGCCGTTGCAGATATCGCAAACTATAAATTCGCTGGATACTTTGCTTGGCTACTTTGGTCTTTAGTGCATCTATTCTCAATTATTGGATTTAGAAATCGGTTGCTTGTAGGCCTCAACTGGACTATAAGCTATTTCAGTTACGAGAAGAGTAATAGGATAATTATTCGCGAGTATAATAATGATGACGTAGACTCTCAATAGAGGTAAACTCTAGGTTTATCGAATATAATACACTCGATTTTCTTTTTCAGCTTCTTTATCTTTCATCTGCCCAAAATGTGCTCCTATGAAAAGTCCAAACATCTTTTTAAGTACTTTCTTCCTTTTTGAGTCAACTGAATTTTCGATGAGAATTGTTAAATCATCACTCATTATTGTCGTTTTCATGATGCCGATATTATGAGTTCATTGTTACAATTACATTCCCTCTTTTTCTCTCAGAATCAACATATTTGTGTGCTTTTTGAATTTGAACAAAAGGGAATACTCGATCTATTACTGTAACTAGTTGCTTCGATTCTAACATGTCTCTAACTATGATGAAATCTCGCTTACGAAGTTCCTCAGTACGCATTCCCGTTGCAGAAAACTTCAACTTCTTCTTTGTAAATGGTGAAACGAACAACATGGTAAGTAGTGTAGACATTTTTAATACCGGGGTAAGAAAAACACCGTTTTCAGACATGTTATTTCTAGTTTCCATATAAGATAGCTTACCTACTGTATCGAAAACAACATCAAACTTTTCCGAACTGTTTTGAAATTCATTCTTTGTGTAATCAAAAACATTATCCGCACCTATATCTTTCACAAGCGCCTTATTCTTCCCACTACACACTCCTGTTACTTCAGCCCCGAAGTGTTTCGCAAGCTGAATAGCCGCGGTGCCGATACTTCCTGAAGCTCCATTTATCAAAACCTTTTGGCCTTTCTTAATAGTGACTTGATCGGTGAAAAACGCGAGTGCAGTACATGCTCCATCAATTATTCCAGTAGCTTCTTCAGGACTTACATTCTCAGGTTTGATTACAATTAATCCATCTGATGCCAAACAAATGTATTCGGCATAAGCCCCACAATCAAGAGCGGTTGCAGCCATTACACTATCGCCTATGTTAAAGTTTTTAACTTCAGAACCTATTGCCTCAACAACTCCTGCAAGATCTGTTCCAGGGGTTTTAATTTTAGGTTTCGTAAGTCCGAGAAACAAACGACCGAAATATGGTTTGCCTTCTCTCATAAACGTGCTTGCAGCAGTTACAGCTGTCGCGTTAATTTTAATGAGAACCTCATTAGGCTTAGGAGAAGGTTTATCTACATGTGTGAGTTGAATAACTGAATAGTCTCCATATCTCTCTGTAATTACTGCTTTCATATTATAATGTTTTAATATGATGCAAAGATTACCCGACAGATTCCGGCAGTCGTTCCAGATTACAAATCAGAACTAATTATTAAGTTGCTTCCAGTAAGCTTTAGGAGTTAGGCCTAGCTTATTCTTAAAGAAGGTGTTAAAGACCGTTTTAGAGTTGAACCCACTATCGTAAGCTAAAGCCAAAAGAGTCAGCTGGTGTGCCGAATTAGTGCCCAATTTTGATTGAAAATCTTTTAGCCTGTAACTATTCGTGTAGTATGCAAAATTTTGATTAAACCCCTCGTTTAAAAGTTGAGACATGTGGTTTGGAGGTAGGTTCATATATTCGGCAAGTGATCTTAGGGAAAGTTCCGGATTTAGATACAACTTATCTTCTTCCATTAAAGTCTTCAATCGATTTTTATAGTGACTGATCTCTTTATCCGAAAATAACGACTTTTTGTATTTTCTAAGCGGGGCGACAGATATGGTGTCTTTTAAAATCCCGGTTATATGTTTCTTAAAAGCTGAAAGGTTGTGTAAAGGCCTTGCCAAAGGCTCTGTAGGGAGCAATAACACTAAAGGAAATAGACTTTCTATTCCAGTTTTAATGTGCTCTAAAGCTTTATCCAGATTGTTTAATTGTGTATGACACAGAATCAGGAAGTTTAAAGCATTTCCTGCAGATGAAGTTTCCAAGTATGTCTCTAGTTTGGAAATCCCCTCTTCTGCTTTCTCAATATTTCCCATCATAGCGTGCGAAATAGTAGTCCCTCCAAGTTTTGCAAGATAGCCCGTGTCATCTTTTGGAAGGTTTTCAAAATAGGCCAAACCTTCTTCAAAACGTCCAGACAAAAGGTGACAAGCTCCGATATAAACGACAGGGAAAGGAAGTTCAGGCTGTAGGTTTAAACTCTTTTTGAAATGAGTCAATGCTTCATCATACTTACCCAACATATAGAATAGAAACCCCTTATAATGCACACTAACGGGAGAAAATGGGGCTAATTCTAATGATTTATCTATGAAAGTCATTGCTTCATCGAGTTTGCCTTCAACTGTCAAAAAATTAGACATGGTTAGATACATCGTATCGGAGGGGCGAATTCTCAACGCATTATTTAAATGTATATAGGCCTGTTGTAAATCCCATTGTTGCCAGCAACTACTCCATGACAAATTCAACTGAGTTTCGGGAAGGTCCTCCTTCAATTCAATCGCCTTAGAAAGGAAGGGTTGAGCTTTCATAAAACCTTCGTAAGATGATATAAGTCCCATAGTGCCCAAATAAGAATACGCTTGGTTTACATCTAAATAAGGTAAAGGGAAGTCTGGAGATTCGTGGATAACATCTTCAAATATTGATATTGCTTTTAAAGTATTCGTGTAATCCAGCTTCATCAAGAAGAACCTTCCCTTTAAGTATTTTTTATACGTTTCAAATGGGACATTGTACGAGTCAACTAATTGTTCTTCTAACTCGAAGTGGCCTAGCTGTTCTCTGAGCTTATCCGCTATGAGTAAGCTTATCTCATCTTGAACAAGGAATATGTTTTTCATATCCCTATCAAATGTCTCTGACCAAAAATGGAAATCGTTTTCAACTTCTATTAGCTGAGCTGTTATTCTAGCTGAAGTGCCTGAAAGCCTAATACTCCCTTCTAGTATATAGGAAACATTTAATTTGGCACCAATTTCTGACAGATTAAAGCTTGTTCCTTTGAATGAAAATGAAGACGTTCTGGAAGTGACTTTTAGTTCCTGAATCCTTGCAAGTGCGTTTATGATTTCCTCAGTAATCCCATCAGAAAAATACTCAGCCTCTGAATTTGAACTCATGTTCACAAATGGAAGCACAGCGATAGATTTGTTATCTGTCATAGAAAATCAAGGTTTAGGCATTCGAATATACATCATAAAGCATTTTTCTTTGGACTATGTCTTTCTTCAAATCTAGAACTACGACTTAGAAGCAGCGTTAAACCAAAAAACGTATCTTAGCATTGTCCTGACTTACGGACTTCAACAGAATTATGTCTTCAGATAAAAACAAACACGTAAAAGCGAGACTTCATTCTAGAAATAAGAATCGAGAACGGTATGATTTAACAGCATTAACCAATTCTAACCCTGAATTATCGGAATATGTCATTACCAATAAATTTGGGGTAGAGACTGTCGATTTTTCAAATCCCTTTGCCGTAAAGTTTTTAAATAAAGCGATACTCAACCATTATTATGGAATATCAAGTTGGGAATTTCCCGATGAGAATCTTTGCCCTCCTATACCAGGGAGAGCTGATTACATTCATCATATTGCTGATCTATTAAGTGAGGCAAATCATGGCTCTATACCACTTGGAGAAAACATAACTTGCCTCGATATAGGCATTGGGGCTAGTTGCATTTACCCGATTATAGGAGTGACAGAATACGGTTGGAATTTTATAGGCTCTGATATTGATGCCAAATCCATTGCTTCCGCTCAGGATATTATTAACTCAAACACGCTTCTAAAAGACAAGGTTGAATGTCGATTGCAAAAAAACAAGCGGAATATTTTTAGAGGAATACTTGGGAGAGATGAGAAAATCGATGTTACTATCTGTAATCCCCCTTTCCATGCGTCAATTGAAGATGCACAAAGAGGGACCAAACGAAAAGTGAAGAATCTATCCGGGAAAATGATAAAAAACCCTAAGCTTAACTTTTCTGGAAGAAGCAGTGAATTAATCTACGAGGGAGGCGAGTATCAATTTCTTCAGAATATGATTCTCGAAAGTGAAAGTGTCTTTAAAAACTGTTTCTGGTTTACGAGTTTGGTCTCAAAACAATCTAATTTAAAGGGAATTTACAAGTCGTTAGAAAATATTAAACCCCAAAAGGTAATAACTATCCCCATGGACACCGGTAATAAATCTAGCAGAATCGTAGCTTGGACCTTCCTTACAGAACGAGAACAAAGAGAGTGGCGAAACAAGTAAATCCTGCTTAATCGAGCGTTTGGAGGAAAGAACCTCTATATTTATTCCATAATGAAAAATTTGAGTTTTCAATTTACAGCCCGGTTTAAAAACGAGCTGGAAAAGTGCGAGGTAGAGGAGGGCGAGCTCGTTATTGCAGCTTGTAGTGGAGGGGTGGATTCGATGTGTCTCGTGAATGCGCTATTGAAGGGGGGGGCGAAGTTTGAGGTCGCGCACGTAAATTTTAAGTTGAGAGGCGAGGATAGCGAGGCGGACTCTAAGCTCGTGCAAGAGTGGTGTGATGCAAATGGCGTGGTGTGTCACGTGAGGCATCTACCCGCTGATGAGGAGGCGAAGCGTAAGGGAGACGGGATTCAGGATGCTGCGAGGCGGTTGAGGTATGCGTGGTTTGAGGAGTTGAGGGTGGAGCGTATGGCGACTTGTATTGCTGTGGCTCACCATTTAAAAGACCAAACCGAAACACTTCTCATTCAACTTATCCGAGGCGTTGACCCTTCCTCATTAGGAGGTATGTCTTTACGAAATGGATATATTGTTAGACCTTTTCTTAGTTGGAGTCAGGAAGAAATTGAGGAATGGGTAAGTTTAGATGGGGTCCCCTTTAGAGAGGATTTATCTAATCAAAGTCCTAAATATCTTAGAAACCGCATCCGTAATGAAGTTCTACCACTACTTGAGTCGATTCGTCCAGGTTCCACAAACCACCTAGCTGAATGGACGACTCGTTTAAGGTCTCAAGCCCTCGCAGTAGAAAGTTCGATGAGCGATGCATCGAGAGATATCATTAAATATTCAGACTCAGGTTTCGAGTTAGACTCAGATGTAATATGTCGAATCGAATTAATCTCTCTCGGAAATTCCGATTGGGGGGATCAAGTATTTGATCGACTCCTAGCCGAGAGAAAGTGGCCACTCGGAGCTCGAGAACAAGCTTTATTACTTAAAAGAGCTACTATCGGAGCTGAAGTAGTTTATAAAGACGACTCATTGATTAGAGAAAGAGAGCATATTATATTACGTAAAATCGAAACTGTTGTCGAAGATTCCGATAAGGACTCATCATGCAAAATCGAAGTTGAACATGGTAATTTTCATGACTTATACTGGTCTTGTGAAGTAGAAAACTTAGACTCCACTCCCCCACTTGACGCATCAATCCTTTGGCTCGATTTCTATACCGTAGAACACCCACTTTTATGGCGTCTCTGGGAAAATGGAGATAAGATTGAACCAAATGGCATGGAGGGAACTGTCAATATTAGCGACCTACTTACTCAATGGAAAGTTCCTCACCTTGCTAGATCTCAAGCTCGTGTTCTGCAAGACGCAAGAGGGAATATATTATGGGTTTTCGCAACAGGCAATGGGGGCAAAGGTGAAGTTTGGTCTAGAATTTCTAGAAAAACGACCCTAACAAAAGGCGCTAAGCGATTAATCTTTCAAGTTAAAGCCTGAGGCGCTGAGAAGGTGTGTATTTAAGCACATTTAACAGCTATTTCCCTATAAATCTTAAACGACTCCGCAAATTCGTCGCAAGACTTATCTTTACGCTCAAGAAAATTCTTAATATGACTCGTATTTTAACGGCCTTTCTCGCGATTTTTACCCTCGCTACTACTGGTATAACTAGTATTTCAGCCCAAATAGAAGATCCTATTTCATGGGAACTCAATCTCTATGAAGGAGCTAATGAAGGCGAGGTTGATGTGATTTATCATGCATCGTTAGATACATGTTGGCATATTTATTCTCAATTTTTAGAAACAGACGACGGTCCAATTGCAACTGCATTCTATACAGGTGATTATAATGTTATAGAGGGCGTAGAAGAATGTACTCCACTGGTTGAGTACGATCCTAATTTCATGATGGATCTCAAATTCTTTGAAGAAGAAGTTTATTGGAAAGCTACTCTTAAGATTGCTGACATCTCATCTCCAGACACATTAAGAGGCTCATTACTTTACATGGTGTGTAATGCAACTATGTGCCTACCACCTACTGATATCTATTACAACTTAGCTCTTGCTGATATCAAGCCCTCATCTTCAAAACCTAACTTATGTCCACCTTCTAAACACCTATGTAAGGAGGGTTCTCACGACGAAATTGATAGTGATGACAATGGTTTGGGTGAAGAAGGTGAGGATGAAGGGTTGATTTGGATTTTTCTAATGGGGTTTGGGCTAGGTCTTGCAGCTCTCTTTACTCCTTGCGTATTTCCACTAATCCCTATGACTGTCAGTTATTTTACAAAAACAAGTAAAACGAAAGCAGACGGAATTAAAAACGCTCTTATATATGGCTTCTTTATCATTTTCATTTACACTGCTTTAGGATTATCTCTCACCGCGATTTTCGGTGTTGATATTATGAATGTAATTTCTACTGATCCGTATTTCAACTTAGGTTTATTCGTGCTTTTAGTTGTTTTTGGAATTAGTTTTCTTGGATTTTTCGAAATTCAATTACCCCAAAGCTGGGCAAACAAAGCTGACGAAGCGTCTGACAAAGGAGGTTTAATTGGAATTTTCTTTATGGCTGCAACGCTTGCTATCGTTTCGTTTTCTTGTACGGGTCCACTTATAGGAGGCGCACTTGCAGGAGCTGCAACAGGATCTTTTGCTGCTCCCACCGCTGTTATGCTTGGGTTTTCTATCGCTCTAGCACTCCCTTTCATGTTTTTCAGTGCCTTCCCTGGATACCTTAATTCACTACCTACAGCAGGTGGGTGGCTTAACAACGTTAAGGTAGTTTTAGGTCTTGTAGAGATAGGATTTGCTTTTAAATTCTTGAGTAATGCCGACTTAGTTCTTCAACTAGGACTACTTCCTAGAGAAATTTTTATAGGTATTTGGATTATCGTTTCGTTAGTTCTTGCAGCATATCTATTCGGTTTAATTAATTTCCCTCACGACACTAAAGGCGTGAAAATCGGAACAAAGCGCAAAGTACTTGGCGCCGTATTTATTCTCTTTAGCGGGTATATGACTCCAGGTTTATGGGGAGGGTCCGTAGATTTAATCTCTGGATTTCCACCACCCTCATTTTATAGTATTTGGTCTCACGAAAACGGGCATGTCGAAGCTCATTTCACTGACTATGATAAAGCTATGGCTGCCGCTCAAGACCAAAACAAACCACTCCTACTCGATTTCACAGGCTGGGCTTGTGTAAACTGCAGGAAGATGGAAGAACAGGTTTGGACTGATAAAAGGGTAGCAAAAATCCTCAACGAAGATGTGATTCTAGTATCTCTTTATGTGGACGACCGCACGAAACTGCCTGAAGACGAGTGGGAAGTTGAAGAATATGGCGGGAAGGTATTCCACATACGTACCATAGGTAAAAGATGGTCCTACTTGCAGGCATCTCAGTTTAACCGCAACGCTCAACCGTTCTATGTTCTACTCGACCACGATGGAAACCAAATCGGTGGTTCTGCAGGTTATAATTCCGACCCGGATGTCTTCCTAGACTACTTAAATGACGCGCTAGCAAAGTTCTAACGCTCGTTTATTAGTTTTAGGAATATTAATTTCTCTCATGTGTCAATTTTGTCACATGTTAAACGTATCACTTTTACTCCATACCTTAGAGGTCATGCCAAAAGCTAGGTCGCATTTTCGAGAAGCTCTCTCTCTCCTTTCTAATTTAATAGAGGACGAGCAATTTATCGATTCCGTAGATATCGCTTCTGACGCTCTCAGTTCGTCCCTACGCTCAGGCGGGAAAATTTTATGCTGTGGAAACGGCGGATCAATGAGTGACGCTATGCATTTCGCAGAAGAACTCTCCGGAAAATTTCGTGACGACAGACCCGCTTATGCCGCCATTGCTATAAGTAGCCCCGCACACATCACATGTGTCGCTAACGACTACGGTTTCGACAAAGTATTCTCGAGGGGTGTAGAAGCTCTAGGAAAGCCTGGCGACGCTCTGCTCGTTATCTCTACGAGCGGAAATAGCCCTAACATCGTAGAAGCGGCACGCGTAGCTAAAGCTAACGGAATTAAGGTCGTCGCCTTAACAGGAAAAGATGGGGGTACTCTTGTCCGAGAGAAACTCTTAGACTATGAGATACGAATCCCATGGAACGGATATTCCGATAGGATACAAGAGATGCATATTAAATGCATACATGCAATGATAGACTATATAGAGAAATCGCTCGCCTCTTAAAGTCCCTCTCACATGATAGTTTCTACCTTCGGGTTTGCCGGCACTACTGGCTCTCCTTCTTTCGTGCGCGTTGAATTAAGATTCGAACGAGGCATCTTATTTAGAATTTCTGGGTTTAGTTCTCAAGCGGCGAAAGCTTCTCATGCTAGAATTCGCTCAGCTTTAATTTCATGCGGGCAACGTTGGCCAGGAAAGGCAATAACGGTAAATCTCGCTCCTGCCGAACTCTCACGAACCTCCACTTCTTTCGACCTTCCTATAGTTCTAGCTATACTAGCCTCACGAGGCGTAATAACCCCCACAGCACTTACTCACATCGCTTCGGCTGGAGAACTAGGCCTTGATGGATCTATTCGCCCTTGGCAAACTTCTATTTTCGAAAACCCTTTAAGCCTCACCTCACAACTTTCCGATTCAAACAAAATAAAAACCCTTATCTCTCCGCCTTTGAATGGCTACTCTGAGCCACGTTATCCACACGAAACTTTTACCCATCTAAGTAATTTAATAGCATACTTAAAATCATCATCATCCCAAACACTATCAAATTCTATATTCCTTCCTAAAACTTCTTCTAAAAGTACTATCCCAATTCAAAATGAAATCACTTTTGACAATATTCAAGGAGAAGAAACAGCAAAACGCATGGCCATAATCTCCGCTGCTGGATCACATGATTTAATAATGCTTGGGCCTCCAGGGTCAGGTAAAACCGTATTAGCAAAGTGTATTCATTCTCTACTTCCAGACCTATCTCAGAAATCTCACTCTGAATGTACTTCCATTCATGCTGCAGCTGGCCATCTATTCAATCCAAACTCTAAACGACCTCCTTGGCAAGCTCCTCACTCCTCCACAAATCTCAATGGCCTCATAGGCTCGTGGAGTAATTTAAAATCTCGGGGGGTAATTCCTGGGGCGTGGAGTCTTGCTCACAATGGAGTACTTTTTTTAGATGAGTTCGCAGAGTTTTCAAGAGGAACTTTAGAAGCATGCCGAGCACCTTTAGAATCACACACTATTTCATTAGTTCGGGCAGCAGGATCATCTGAACTACCCGCCTCTGCTTTACTAATCGCAGCCTTAAACCCTTGTCCTTGTGGCAGAGGAACGGGTAGATCAAAATCATGCTCTTGTCAAGAAGGCGAAATAAAACGATATCTCAGAAAAATATCCGGTCCCGTAGCTGATAGAATTGCTATTCACTTAGAACTTGGCCACGAGAATACTGACCACTCGTACACACATATTTCAAGTAATTCAATTCCGTGGAAAGAAGCTCGAAAAACAGTAGCACGAGTTCGCAAATGGTATCTCGAGCACCCAGGCGATGACCGGTTTTTACAAGGTCCGCAAATAACTTCCAAAGCAGCAGACCTACTTCGCTCATGCAGAAAAGTTCTCAAGCTTTCTCATCGCGGACTCCACCATGTTCGAAGCGTTGCTTTAACGTCTGCACTTGTAGATAAAAGCCCCGCTATAGAGGTCGAGCATCTTGCCGAAGCTGGCACAAGTAGATTATTCGATCGTAAAACGTGGTTGCGTTAAATTCGCCTCATGGAAAAACAACCACAACGCCCCGTAATTCTGCCAGCTCGCGGCAAAAGCCCAAAAATTCACGGCTCGGTTTGGCTTGCCCCAAATTGTACAGTGGTAGGAGATGTAAAAATCGGCTTAGAAAGCACAATATGGTTCGGTGCGATTGTTAGAGGTGATGTAGCTTCTATAGAGGTCGGAGATCGAGTTAACATCCAAGACGGAGCAGTCATTCACGCTACTTTCGGGAAATCGAAAACAATACTTGAAGACAGAGTGAGCATAGGTCACAACGCCATCGTTCACGGAGCTAAAGTATGTAAAGGAGCTCTAATAGGAATGAGCTCGGTCGTCATGGATAATGTCGTAGTGGGTGAAGGCGCAGTAGTCGCTGCAGGAGCGGTTGTGCTAGAGGGGACTATTATCCCTCCTGGAACGCTATTTGCTGGAGTACCAGCAAAAAATAGAGGCGAGGTACGCACAGAACTTGCCGATCATCTGAGCGCTACAGCAGATAGATACGTTGAGTATGCAGGTTGGTTTCGAGCTTGTGAATTGTAACCTCTATTTGAAGAAATTGTTGTGTTTTTACTAGCCATGGACTGTACTTTGTGAAATCGAAAAACCTTACTCTTAAGTTTTTCGTTAGCTAATTAAAGCTTCACTTCCTCTAGCTTTAGATCCTCCCCGAAAAAGTATTGAGCACTTTTTCTGAAATTTTCTGTAAGATCAGATACTTGGAAATGATGCTCTGTAGATTGAGATTTTTTTGAAAGTAATTCTTGATTTTCGAGCTGTGATTTTAACTCCAAAGCAATAACTGAAGGTGAGTCAATTACTTCAACATTAGGGGATAAAAGTACGTTTACCTCGTTACTAACAAGCGGGTAATGAGTACAACCAAGAATAATTGAGTCTATCTCTTTAAAAAAATCGTCCGAGAGGTATGCCTCAAGAACAGCTTGAGGAATGCTATCGTTGTAGAACCCCTCCTCTATTGCAGAAGCAAGAAGAGGTGTTGCTCTAGATAGTAAGGAAATGGAATCCGAAATATCTGCGAACCCTTTTTCGTAAACTCTTGAAGAAATAGTCGCTCTAGTGCCTATTAACCCCACCCTTGCATTTGGATTCTTTGAGGAGATATAAGTAACCATAGGTGAAACCATATCAATCACCGGAATTGAAGAGCCAACAGCGTTCTTTATCGCTTCAAGGGCGTTGCTCGATGCCGAATTACATGCTATTACAATTGCTTTACAACCACTCTCAACTAGGTGGAGTGCAATTCTTGTAGAGTACCTGCGTATTAACTCCGGAGATTTCTCACCATAAGGTAAATGAGCGGTATCTCCGAAATATAGAATAGACTCATCTGGAAGAAGGTCGTGAATAGCACGGGCGACCGTTAGACCGCCTATACCCGAATCGAAAATACCTATAGGTCCCAACAACGAAGCTTACATTCCTAGCTTAGTGCGTACTAGGTCGGTTACGTCCTCACCGCCATTGTATAGGGTCGCGCCCATACTAGAGTCGAAAATGTATGTGAATCCGTGCTCGGAACCTACAGCTTCGATTGCGTTCTTAACTCGGGCGATCATAGGACTTAGGAGAGCCTCTTCTAATCCTGCTAATTCTCCTTGAACTGTAGTACCGAACTCTTGTAGGCCTTGATCTAAAGCTTGAATCTCACGTTCTTTTGACTCGCGAATTGCTGTAGGCCACGTATCCGCTTTAGCTTGGTACTCAGCGTACTTAGTTTGGAGTTCTTCCTGCATACGCATCATCTCCTGCTCAAACTCCTTAGCTGTTGACTCAATAGAAGCTTGTGCTTCGGCACGCTCTGGAAGGTTAAGTAATAGGTTTTGCGCATCGATATGGCCAAATTTTTGGGCAGAAGCCCCGAAAGACATGAAGCCGATAAGGCCGCAAAGGAGTAGAAACTGTTTCATAGAAAATTGATTGCTTAGTTAGTGAAATACTTGTGAAATACTTGTAAAATACTTTTGGTTATTAATTTTTAGAGGGCTTGGAGCCACCTGTTGCACGACCCATTGTAGACCTTCCTGCATCTCTTACGTTATCACGAGCTCCATCGAGTTTATCCTGAGCTCTACCTACAGCACCTCCATCACCATCTTTCTTCTCTACCTCAATAGTTTCTCCAGGTACGTAACCGAGCTTTTTGATGAGGCGGTCTGAAATATCATATTTAGGATTAGTGTAAAGCATATTGCTCTGATTACTCTTGTCGAAAACGACCATGTAACCTGAACCGCCAGCTATATCTTTTAATTCCTCAAAAATTTGTTGCTGAATCGGCTCGATAAGCTCTTGACGTTTCTGAAAAAGCTCACCATCCACACCGAATTTCTGCTTTTGCATCTCCTTTGCCTGTGCTCGCTTTTTCGTTATCTCTTGTTCTCGCTTTACTCGCATTTCCTTTGTAAGAAGAACTCTCTCTGCACGATATGCAACCTCCAATCTATCAGCAGCTTCTAATTTGGATTCTATTTCACTCTGCCATTCTATTGCATACGTATTCAATTCCTGTTGAGCTGAAGCATAATCAGGCATATGTAAAAGAACGTAATCAGAATCGATATAAGCAAATTTTTGAGCCGAAGCACTTAATGACAGTAATGAAAACATCACTACCGATAGAGTAACCATTGCTATTTTGAAAAATCTTGACATCTTAAAGTATTCTTTGCGAAGTTAATAAAGAGGCTCGTGTCACACACTTCACTAAACGCAGTTTTATGCTAATCATTGTTATAACTCACCCATATTCATCCCCATACTGAAATGGAATTGTCCACGAGACATGTTTGGAACTGCTTCCACATCATCAAGCCTCCATCCATAATCTAGCCCTAATAGACCAAACATTGGAAGGAAAATTTTAAGTCCTATACCTGCAGACCTATAAACTTGGAAGGGGTTAAATGCTCTAGCATCTTCCCAGGTAGATCCACCTTCGAGGAATGCGAGTGTGTATATAGTTGCACTAGGATTTGTAGAAAGTGGGTATCTAAGTTCAGCTGTATACTTAGCAGCTACAGGTGCTCCCGTTTGAGGGTTCGGAGCAGTTAGGGATAAATCATCATAACCACGAAGGTTCAGAATCTCTCGACCATCGAGAGTATAACCGCTTAGGAATACTCCTCCGAGATAAAAACGTTCGAATGGAGAAAGAGGAGCCGCTCTATCGTATTGACCTATAAGACCTACACCAGCTGCCATCCTTAGAACTAGGGTTCGAGGATTCTCTCCTCCACTTCTCGAAAGTGGCGTGTACCATTCAGCTTTAAACTTCCACTTATGATACTCAACCCATTTGTACTGCTGATCGATAGGGATATTTTCGTAGTATCCCTCTTCTCGGAAAGCGCTATAAGGAATTGTCGCCCTTACACTAACCTCTACGTTAGAACCCCATGTCGGAAATATAGGGTCACTAATAGAATTGCGGCCTAAAGTAAATTGTGCTGCAAGGTTATTTGACCTCCCGTTCGAGAAACTAAAGAAAGAACCGTAATTATCTAAATTGAAGTTTTGGTATGAAATAGAAGCTCTCATAACGAACCAGTCATCTGGCTTCTTCCATCTTTGGCCTAAACCTACCTGAGCACCTATAACCTCTAGTGAATTGCGGAGCGAATTAGGCTCATCATTTACATACTTTGGCTGACCATTAGACTGAACTGATTTCCAAATCGAAACACTCAATGAGTTGGGTTTTTTACCCCCCAACCATGGCTCCGTAAAGCTTAAATTATAGCTCTGGTAATACAAACCGTTAGATTGAGCGCGTATGCTCAATCTCTGACCATCACCTGTAGGTATCGGACGCCAAGCACCCTTTTTAAACATGTTTGCAGCAGAGAAATTCGTAAAACTAAGCCCGAGAGAACCTACTACACGTCCTCCTCCCCAACCTCCACTGAGCTCGATTTGGTCTGAAGGCTTTTCTTCAACCTTATACTCAATGTCCACAGTACCATCCTCAGGATGTTGGATAGGGTTTATTCCGAATGCCTCTGGATTAAAATAATTGAGTTGCGAAAGCTCACGCTGAGTCCTGATGATATCCGTTCTACTAAATAAATCGCCTGGTCGCGTTCTTATTT
The DNA here is from genome assembly GCA_002746975.1 of Bacteroidota bacterium. Taxonomy (GTDB): domain Bacteria; phylum Bacteroidota; class Bacteroidia; order Flavobacteriales_D; family Sanyastnellaceae; genus UBA974. The sequence goes on from NVXE01000010.1 coordinate 22,362, forward strand.
CACGATAGATAACATGATCATTCGTTTTCGTATTGCCTTCTACTAAGATCTTTCCAATACGGAATTGTTGACCCTCCATCATACGGATTTCAATATCTATAGTATCATTTTCAACGCGCTGTTCAATAGGCATAACGCGGAAAGTAAGGTAGCCATCATCTTGATATAGAGAACTAAGATCCATTCCCTTAGGGTCCATAAATACTCTGGTTTCTAGATGTGCCAAATTATAAATGTCCCCTTTGCGAATTCCCAAAATAGAATCGAGCTGAGTAGAGCGATATTTCGTATTTCCTGTAAAAGTTATCTCTCCAAACCGAAATTGGTTTCCTTCTTCAATATTAAGTACAAGACCGATTAATCCTTCTTCAGTTCTGTAAAGAGAATCACTTAAGATTCGAGCATTTCTATATCCCTCATTATTGTACATAGCAATAATTTGAGCTTGGTCTGTTTCGAAACCGTCAGCTAGATATTTCGACGGTTTATAAAAACGCCACCACTTTTTCTCTTTCGTAGTTTTCATATTGCGTTTCACCTTCTCCACTTCGAAAGCTGTAACGCCGTTTATCGCGATCTCTTCGATCTTTACTTTATCGCCCTTATCAATGTTAATTCTAACAATAGTTCCATTTGCGAAAGTTGAATCCATTTCCTGAACTATATCAACATCTACATCTAGGAACCCTTTATCTCTATAGTGATCGTTAATCCTCTTTGTAGAAGTGGCAAGTACGTTTTCGTTAACGATACGGCCTGTCATCAAATCGATTTTACCCTTAATGGTCTCCTGTTCCGATCTATTAACTCCTGCAATGCTATATCGAGTCAACCTAGGGAGTTCTTGTACCCTTATCACTAAGTACACATCACGTTCGCGAAGTTCTGCAGCCTCTATACTGATGTCAGCAAAAAGATCTTGGTTCCACAAATTTTTAATCGCCTCTCCCACCTGTTCTCCTGGAATGGTAATAGACGCTCCGATTTGCAAAGCGCTAAATAGTTTAATCGCCTGAACATCTGTATATTCAGCTCCTAAAACAGTAATCCCTCCAATGCGGTACTCCTGTGGAATACTTAAATCCAGAACCTCAGAAGGAGAGGTTTGAGCTGAAAGGTAAAAAGACGACAGCAAAAAAGCAGTCGCAAGCAAAAAAGCTCTCATTTAACAGTCTGTTGCGAAACGCCACCGAAGCGGCGTTCTCGGTTTTGAAAATCGTGAATTGCAGCGAGGAAATGCTCTCTGCGAAAATCAGGCCAAAGTACGGATGTAAAGTGGAATTCCGCATACGCTAATTGCCACAACATGAAATTACTTATCCTACGCTCTCCTGAAGTTCTTATCATAAGTTCCGGGTCAGGCAATCCTTTCGTCTGTAGGTATGTTTCGAATTTGTCAATATTTATTTCTTCCTCTTTCACTCCGTCACGTATTATGCCTTTAACAGCCTCAGTTATTTCCCACTTGGCACTATAATTTAATGCTAGAATTAAATCCAAACTCACATTCTTAGTTTCTGCCTTTTCAGTAGTTTCTAGCTGTTTTTGACAATTATCCGGAAGGGCACTAAGGTCTCCGATAGTCCTTAACCTTACTCCTTTGCCATTTAAATCATCAGTTTCTTGATTCAAAGTCGTCACAAGAAGATTCATTAATGCTGCAACTTCTTCCTTAGGCCTACTCCAGTTCTCAGTACTAAACGCGTAAAGCGTTAGATATCTCACTCCAACTTGTAGAGCCGATTCTACAACAGCTCGTACAGACTCCACCCCATTTAGATGTCCGAAGACCCTGTCTTCACCTCTATTCTGAGCCCATCTTCCATTGCCATCCATTATGATCGCGATGTGTTGAGGGATTTTATTAGGATCTAAGCCCGCAGATTTAAGCAAGTCAAATCTCTTTTTCTTGTTTACTTCGGTCATTGCATCCAACAAGATGTGGGTTTTTTACTCACTCTAAAAGCCAAAGATGCTAAGAAAAATCCGTATTTATCATTCAGTCCAGGGTCACCACGTTGTAGACCTTGAGAGCTACTCAGCCCATCTGGTAATGTTATAATTCTATCTGCAAGTTCGAGAGCAAGTTCTCCTCTAGCTTGTCGTAAAGCAACAGCGTTTGTGTACTGAGTACTAACATCATCTAGGTAATCAGTCCATGTTTTTCTAAGGCCCCATTCCATTTGAAACGCAATCGCAGGGCCTATATTAAGTTTGAATCCCATGCCGAAAGGCAATGCTATACCGTTAAGTTTATAAGGGTCTAAACCGAAAGTCCAGCCCTGCCCCTCTGTACCTAAAGGTTGAAGTGGATGCCAGTTTCCGTACTTATCCATAGCCTCAGGATCATGAGTAAAGTATGCAATACCAGCTGTTAGATACCCGGTTAATCTATCTCCTGGGTCACCCATCGTGAAGTCGATATAATTTATTTCTCCAGAAACAGAAAATTCCATTATTTTATTTCTGAAATGAAGATTTCTGTTCTGAGCCCAAGCATTTTTGCTATCCTCATCCCACGCTTCAATTTCTGCTTGCATGAGCTGAATACGAATTCCCACACGAGAATTGATATTATGCCTGTAATACCCCCCTTGAGCAATGTGATTCCGCGCTTTAAGCGGGTTAGTAGGATTAAGATCTCCCAGATAATACCCTGTTCCTATCTGATACCCGATTTCACGAGTCCCACTTTGAAAGGTTTGGGCCAAATAAGGGAGCGAAAACATTGCCATAAATAGGCATATCACTAATTTTATAGAATTCATCTCGGTATTACTAACGTATGAAAATAGTGGAGATTGTGTCAATTTCACCTCTCTCTTGGATCTATACCCCAATGCATCTTAGAACGGATGGTATTGAAGAAGTGTTGGTGCTCTAAATTTAGAAATTTCGCTTTGAAAGGCGCCGGTTTTATTATCACCTTACTTCTAGGAGTTATGTGATATGACCGGCTATCTAGAGATAGTAAAAAACTCGCATCTCTACCATCTGGCGAAATTGTGATTACGCCATCTAATGGTACCACAAGAGGTCTATTTGTAAGATTGTGTGGAGCAAGAGGAGTAATAACTGCGACATCAGAACTTGGAGAAATAATAGGCCCTCCAGCGCTTAAGCTGTAAGCTGTCGAGCCCGTTGCTGTAGAGACAAGTAGTCCGTCAGCCCAGTACGTGTTAACGAATCTATTATTCCTATGAACTTCTACTACTACCATACTTGCGGTATCGCGCTTATGAATTGCGACTTCGTTTATCGCGTATGGGAAAGAGCCCAAATCGATACCTTCTGCTTCTACATGAAATAACGACCGTTCATCAATCCATGTATTCCCTTCGATAATCGCATCAATGGCTTCGTCAATGGATTCTGTTCCTACGTTAGAAAGAAATCCTAATGTCCCTGTGTTTATTCCTATTATCGGAATGCCTCTTTCGGCTGCTAAAGTGACACATTCTAGAAATGTACCATCTCCTCCGACAGAAAATATTAAGTCACAACCATTTAACTCGCTCGAATTAAAAAACGTGCCAGATGAAACTGGGAGAGTCATTTGTTTGTCCAAATGCTCACTAAACTCACTGTGAATCAACATTTGAGGATCTACCTCTACAATCCTGTCTACAAGATGCTTCACAGCATCGTTGTGTTTCTGTTTGAAGGGTTTTCCGAAAAGTGCTATCCGCATAATCTAAATGTTCTCGCTTTCACGACTCAAGGTAACGCATGAAAGCGTCGAACTTGTTGCGTAAGTCGTCTTCAACTTCTGGTGAATTAAAAAAGGTCAAAACTTTATAGTCAAATCTTTCAAAAGAAGTCAGAATTGTGGCGATTTTCGTTGTGTTTACTTTAATGGTTACGACCAAATCTCCCGATTCTAAGTGAATCATGTTAAAACTCGTTATTCGAGTACCGTTCTCTTCTACGATTCGAGAAATTTCAGATAAACTGTAATTCGCAATAGGAATTTCGAGAATAACAGTACTCCCTTCTAATCCCCATCCCGCATCGTGTGCAAAAAAGTTCAACACTGCGCCTCTATCAATACAACCCATGTACTTTCCTTGAATTACGACAGGTAAGATATCAACTTCTGCTCGTGACATTTGGGCTACAACCTCATAAACGTGAAGGTTAGGGTCCACGGAAAGCGGGTGGGTCGGGACTTCTGCAATGACGGCGTCACTCTCAAACTCAAGTAAATCATCTTCATTTATCAGCCCCTGAAACTTGTCCTCTACAACGAGAGGTAGATGCGCAACTTTATACTCATCCATCAACTTAATCGCTTTAGAAACTGTGTCTATAGGGATTAAAATTGGAAAATCAGAAGTTAGAAGTTGCTGGGCTCTCATGAGTTAATTTTGCCGTATGTCAGACAGTCCGAAGGTACAAAACACTAAGCTAAGCGTCAACGTAAATAAAATTGCTACTTTACGCAATGCAAGAGGAGGTAATGTTCCTGACGTATTGCTAGCTGCCACTAGGATACAGGCCTATGGAGCTGATGGTATTACGGTACATCCCAGACCCGATCAAAGGCACATTACATACGAGGATGTGAGAGCTTTGAGGGCCGTAGTTAAGACTGAATTTAATATTGAGGGGTTCCCTTCTGAAGATTTTATATCTCTTGTTTTAGAGACTAAACCCGAGCAAGTAACCCTCGTGCCTGACCCACCTGACGTACTCACGAGCAATGCTGGATGGGATGTCATAAAAAATGAAGCGATGTTGAAAAAGGTCGTGAAGATATTCCAGGCTGAAGGGATTAGGGTAAGTTTATTTATGGATACTGACGAAGATGGGATAATCGCTGCCGCAAATACTGGGACGAATCGAATCGAGCTTTATACGGAGGGTTATGCGGTCGAGCATAAAACAAAAGGACAAGAGGCAACGATTCCTTATGCTCGCGCTTCAACTTTAGCCCATGGGTTAGGGCTAGGAGTTAATGCTGGTCATGATTTAGATCTTTCAAATTTGAGCGATTTCGCTTCGTGTGTACCATATCTCTCCGAAGTAAGCATAGGTCATGCTTTGATTTCAGACTCACTTTATTTGGGTCTTTCCAATACTATTGCTTCCTATTTAAATTGTTTAAAGTCGTAATATGAAGACAGTCGTTTTAAACAGCCGAATTCTAGGTGAATCTTCCTCACCCGACCTTGTGATTTTGCACGGTTTACTGGGTAGTTCTGATAATTGGCAGACCTTAGCTAAACGTTATGCCGAAAAATTTCGAGTACACTTGATTGACGCCAGAAATCACGGTAGAAGCCCTCACATAGCAGAACATTCTTACAAAGCGATGTCAGAAGATCTCTTAAATTACCTTGATACAAATAATATCGAACAGGCTGCTCTGCTCGGGCATAGTATGGGAGGAAAAACCGTAATGACTTTTACTGAACTCCATCCAGATAGAGTCACGAAATTAATAATTGCCGACATTGCTGCAAGAGCCTACGAATCTCATCATGGCCCGATTTTCGAAGCTTTAAAATCGACAAAACCCGAATTAGCACAATCCCGAGAAGAAGTATCACAAATTTTAGAATCATATTTGGGAAAAGACCCTGTACTAATCCCTTTCTTGATGAAGAGTTTAAGGAGAGAAAAATCTGGTGGATATTCTTGGAGATTTAACGTAGATGCACTTTACTCGAATCTTTCAAACGTGACAGAAAAAATTGAGCTTTCTCTTAATACACTACCTACTTTGCTAATTTACGGGGGAGCATCAACCTATGTTAACAGAAGTGATATAGATGCATTTGAGAAACTATACCTAAGACTAGAAATCGCCTGTTTAGAAGAATCCGGACACTGGCTTCATGCTCAAGAACCTAATGAATTTTATGAAATAACTGATGAATTCTTAGACTGACGAAGTCTCTTTCAACCAACTTCTATAAGCATTGAAAAGTCTCGATCTAGATACGTAACCTATATATTTTCCTTTGTTACTGATAACAGGGAGATTCCAAGCCCCACTCATCTCGAATTTGCTCATCACACTTTCCATCTTCTCGTTTTCGATGATACAATTATCCGGTACAACCAGAAGATCTTTTACTAAAGTATTTTCATACCTATCTCTATCGAACATTATCTGACGAATGTCCTGAAGATCGATTTGGCCTAAAAACTTGCCCTTATCATCAACTACTGGATGCAAATTCCTGTGACTCTGAGAAATAACACGTACGAGCACGCCCAAAGTATAATCTGGACTTACTGGCAAGAAATCTGTCTCAATTTCAGAGGTAAGACTCATCAAAGTTAGCACACTTTTATCCTTGTCATGTGTGAGAAGCTCACCACGCTCCGCCAATTCCCTAGTATAAATACTGTTTTTTACAATGACTTTTGAGACCAAATAACTCAATGCCGCACCCAGCATGAGCGGGACGAAAAGCTCATATCCACCACTAATTTCAGAGGCAAGGAAAATTGCCGTCAGAGGGGCGTGAAGAACACCTGCCATCATTCCACCAAGCCCTACTAATACAGCATTGCCTACAGGAATTGTGTCAGGTCCGAATATTAAATTTACTGATAATGCAAAAACATATCCCAAAAGTGCTCCGCCGAAAAGTGCTGGTGCAAATACCCCAGCTACTCCCCCTGCCCCAACGGTAAGTCCTGTGAGAATAGGTTTTAATGCCCATGCAATGAGTAATACTCCTATTAAGGCTACACCTTCTGCTTTTTCTAATGGGATTAGTTCATTTGCCAAATCGTGAGAGAAACCCATAAATAACGAGTTAATAACCTCGTACCCCTCGCCATAAAGAGATGGGAAACTTGCAACGGCCCAACCAACAATAGTGCCTGCAATTAAAATCCTGGTTATGGGTTGTTTAAACCTAGCAACGAATCTTGACGATGCGATATAAAAACGTGTGAAAATAACTGACCCTAGACCGGCAAGTAAACCCAAAACGATATAAAATGGGAGTCGGGATACGGCGAAAGGAGTTAAATCAGTTACGGCTAAAATATCCTCTCCTTCGATTAAAAAATAAGCCGTGAGAAGTGAGGCAAGGGAAGCGAAAATTAACGGCACCAGACTTGCTGCTGTAAGGTCTATCATTATAACTTCTACAGCGAAAATTAAAGCTGCAATCGGCGCTTTAAACATTGCTGAAAGTGAAGCCGTAGCTGCACATGCGATTAGAAGTCGTCGTCTATAGAAATTCCTCTTTGTTTGAGAGGCAATCTCAGAACCTATTGCTGCACCAGCTTGAACCGCGGGCGCCTCTAGTCCTCCCGAACCTCCAAACCCCACAGAAAAAATACTTGTAACGATGGGTGCGAAAAGCCACGTTCTTTTTAACGAGCCTCTTCTCGTAGAAAGTGCGTGTAGTGTTGCCGGAATTCCACCTCCAGGATGGTCTCCATTAAGTACTTTCTTAACGAACCAAGCTGTTAGAAGTAGACCTATAAGTGGTCCCAAACCCAAAATAAAATTGTAGCCTGAGAGGGTTTGGGCTGAAAAAATACCGTATCTAATAAGGCTAACTCCATTTTTCAGGAGAACAGCTACCAAACCTGAAAGAACCCCCACTAAACTCGCCCAAACCAATATCGCTTTATCCGAACGCAAGAACTCCCAGGTGTTTGCACTAATTGAAGATAGTAACTTACCTAGTAATTTCATATCGGAATCAGAAGTTATATCCTAATACTAACTACTAAAACATCATCAACTTGCTCTTCTTTAGCTTTCCACGAGTCGAAAACCCTTCCAAATTCTTTTTTGTGCTCTGATACCGGCATGTCTGCTACGCTTAACATCAATTCTCTAAACCTTCTACGCATAAATTTCTTTCCTGCTGCACCTCCAAATTGGTCCACAAAGCCATCAGTTGAAGCAAAAATCGTGTCTCCTTCTTCTAAATCAAATGTTTTTTCTGTATAAGACTGAGAGTCTGGTTCGAAAGAGGCAATAGCAAACTTGTCCGATTTCATTTCGTGAAGCTCCCCTCTTCTGACAACATATAAAGGGTTATTCGCCCCTGCATATTGAAGCTCCATCTTTTCCATATCTACTGCTATTAAAACGAGATCCATACCATCTTGAAGGTGGGTAGGTGAATTCTCCGTTCTCAAGACATCTAATGCCGCAGAATTGAGCTTATCTAGGACTTTACAAGGTTTTGTATAAACTGTCGTTATGTGCTTTAATGCATTATACCCCACCAAACTCATAAATGCACCTGGAACTCCGTGACCTGTACAATCGACTGCTGCTAGTAGCCTTATGCGTCCTACAGATCGGAAGAAATAAAAGTCTCCGCTAACGATATCTCTTGGACGATAAAAAACTGAAGCATTGTCGAAAACCTCAGAAACTTGACGTTCTGTTGGAAGAATTGCCTCCTGAATTCTAAGAGCGTAATTTATACTGTCTCGCAAATCGCCATAAAGTTCCTCCGCGATTTGTTTCTGTCTGGACATTTCTGCTGTTCTGTCCTCTACCTTCATCTCGAGCTCTCTTTCTGTCGTTGCTAAGTCGTCGCGCATACTTAATAAAGCATGTCCCAGTTTATCATCATCGCTAAGAGGAGTATATAGAGAGTTGAAATTACCGGACCCCACATCTTGTGAGAAAACACGAGTTTTATGAAGACCTACAGCAAGTCTATTTACTGCGATAGCCATATCACCTATTTCATCTGGAGTGACTGGCACTGGTCCGTCTGGTTCTTTACCTTGCCCCATATAAAGAACTGCTCTTTTAAGCTGTCTTACTGGAACTAGTATGGATCTAGTAACTGCAAAACCTACAATTATCCCCAGTATTAACACAAAAAGCGCTACAGACCCAGCATATGAATTAAGATCGTCTCCAAGCTGTTCCATACGTCCTGTGGCGGAGCGGAGAGAGGAGGTTTGGGCTGAGGAAAGCCTATCCAATCTCTTACGAATCTTATCTGTAAAAAGCGGCAGACTCGAACCATCTAGAGCATAATATTCAGCATCCATCATTGCTATCGGATCGTCATAGCTAGAAAAATCGGGAAGAAGCCGCATAATTTCTGAATACGCAATAAAAAGATACTCTAAATCTCGCTGAAGACTGTCTAGCTGGATTTTCGCATCGCCATCCCATGCCTTTTCCATTTGAGTGAGTGCGTAATACTGATCAGGAATTACGTTGTTTACAAGGTCTATCAACCCTCTTTTCTCAGGATCGTCAGGTCGACTTTGAACTGTTAACCAGTGCTTAACTCTCACTCTTGATTCCCCTACAGATCTGTCTAAATCTTCTAACGCGCCAATACTTGGAACTAATACTTTATCAATCTTTTCTCCTAAAATTCTGCTCTCAGCGAGCATGGTCCTAGTTTGGAGAAAAAGTGCACTTACTGCTAGAGTAAACACACCAAACCCTATTGCCATCCGCCATCCTATGGTGAATCTAAATTTAGGTAATTTAATAGGGATATTCATTTAATGCCCTAATTTTTTCCTTGTAGTTCTAACTCTACCTTTAACGCTTTCTGATATTTTTCACTCTCTGAATCATCACTCAGTGCTTTATAAATCGTCATAAGTCCTTTCAGAGTTTCAAGTCGGTGTGGATCCATCTTGTGTGCAGATAGCATGGGATTCAAGGATCTTTCAAATAAATCAACACAGACATCTTGAATTTCCATTAACTCAAACATGGAGGTTGTGTGATCAATTAACTTTAGCTGTCTTACACCCATATTGTACAGGTTTATGGCCAAATTATACCTTGAGGCATAGTCCTCACCATCGAGTTCTATAGCTCTCATATAATGCGAAACAACCTTCTCGAATAATTTATTGTCCGACCCTGAGATAGATTCTAAGAGTAGTCTATTTGCTTTTGCAAGATTCTTTTCTATCTCTACTTCTTCTGAAATCCAATTTTCCTTAGGATCAAGGAGGTGTCTAATCGTAGTGAAATTGTGGAAGTATTCTAAAATTTCTTCGTCAGAATCTTTTTGAAAGCTCTTAATACCTCTAACGGCATCATTCATGTAGGTCTTAGCGAGATAGCTAAGTGCTTCGCTCGATAATCGTGAAATTTCGGAGTCTCCGATTTCGAAAGCTGTTGTTAATTGACTTACTGCTTTTGATCGTTCACTTTGTGCTTGTGACGAAGTTGAAGTTCCCTTGAAAGCAAAGTCTTTGTATAGACCTTTGTGAGCATAACCCGCTACATACCATGCACTTCCGTTATTTTTTGCTTCGTGCTTTAAAAGGGGCTCTACAATATCTAGGGCCTCCATAAACGATCCGTTTTCGGCGTGAGAAATAGCCTCATCTATGTTAGCTTGGGCTATCGAATTATTCGAAAACAACACGCTCATAAAGACAATGAAAATTGTACTTAGGGTAATATTTTTCATGAAAGTCTTCATCGTTTAACTGCCCATGATAAAATTCTATTCCCCACGATAAGCCCTCTTGCAAGAGCATTTTCCATGTCTAATTCATATCTAATCCTACTAGATTGTACTATGAAATTTATTACTGCCCCATCAGGCATTGAAGTTTCTGCATTAACTGAAGTAACGAGCATAATCGGCTTGTTTTTTATCGATTCAATTATTCTGTCTAGTACTTCTCCATCTGATTCTGTATATAGAATATTTACATATTCATCCACTTCACCTTCTTCATACCAAACCACTTCCAACATCTGATTACCTATCGACTGGCTTGAATATTTTTCAATCAAGAAATTGTAAAGCGATTTATTGCCTTGAATTCCTATTTTAAACGATCCGTTTTTCGTGTTTTCAGGCCAATCATTTGATTTTGCAAATTGAAATAGAAAACTAGCCTTTGTGATTGCTATCGTATCAGCATCATCCAACTTAGGGTCTCCCTGTTCTCCATCCAACCACGCTATCCCCAAAATCGCAACAATCATTAGCGTCAAAGCTATTATACTTTGATGTTTGTTCTGTAGAAATTGTAACGCATGCATTGTACTAAGATAGCCCCCGAAATAAGGACAAATAAATCGTATGTCATTCGTTTCTAACTTAAAATTGTGAGTGATTCGGTTTTTTATATAACAAAACACCCCCCATAAATCAGCACTAAATAAAAGCGTTAAGTTCGAAGAGTCTTCAAGCGCGACAGGCTCACATCGAGAGGGAGAGGAGTATTATCGAACAAATGATTTGCGAGGTGAGCCGAAGTCGCCGGGCCTACGAGAACGCCTCGCGTGCCTAGACCGTTAAGGATGTATATCGAATCGTACCCTGGCACTCGACCTGCATAAGGGCGTCGGTCCGTCGAGGCCGGGCGAAGGCCTGACTCGTGATTAAGCACTTCCAAACCGTCAAACGTAGTAGATGAAATTATAGGTCGAATGCTTGATAGTAGTTCGTTTAAGCCTTCGTCCGTTGGAGCGCTTTGCACAATATCCCATTTATATGTTGCTCCTAGTTTAAAAACCGACTCACCTCTAGGGAGAAGCCACTTAACTCGGTTAATACACATACCCTTAGTGTCCATACTAGCTCTTATAGTGAGTAACTCACCATGATCTGCTTGAATTTTGATCCCTACCGAAGCTAAATCTAATGATGCACCAACTCCTCGACAGTCAATAATTCGGCAAAAAGATTTTGTCAGTTTAGAATTAAAACTCCAGGTTTTAGTAAAAAATCTATCTTTTGATACAAGAAACGACTTAAAAGAATCTAAAAGAAGCGGCAGATCGACCCAACCAGCATCACGCACGATTCCAAACCCGAAAGGAGCCAAAATTTCTTCTGTACATTTATTATCAATTTCTGCTTCAATGTCGTTAAGCCAAATACTTACCTCGTGGGAGTCTTTTATTCGTTTCGCCCAAAGGTCTCGATACTGATTATTTGGAAACACACGAAGTATAGGAGATGAATGAATGATTTTACCTTTAATATCCAAAAAACTTTCTAATTCTGAATATGTTCTGCGCATAATATTCATATGCTCCTCAGCGTTCCAAACAGACACTAAACGCTTGAACGACACCGGATTAAACATTCCGGCAGCTACACGAGATGCAGAGTTTAACGATGCATCAGGACTTTGCCAAACCTCATATTCTACCCCCCTTTTCTCTAGCTCCCACGCCATAAGTATTCCAGACAATCCGGCACCAACTATAAGGGAACGATTAGAGTTGAACACAGTTTTTATGAGATAACACCCAGTTCACGTGCAACTTTTACAAAGGCTGCTAGAGCAATATCTAAATGCTCTTTTGTATGTGCGGCAGAGAGTTGAACGCGAATTCTAGCAGCACCTTTAGGAACAACAGGATAGAAAAACCCTATCACATATATGCCTTCCTCGAGAAGTTTATTTGCCATTTCTTGAGAAAGTCTCGCATCTCCGAGCATAACAGGAACTATTGCAGAGTCTCCATCATTAAATGGCAAACCTGCTGCCTTAAGACCAGCCTTAAAATATTTCGTATTCTCTTCTAACTTATCTCTAAGCGAGGTGCTCTCACTAAGCATTTTGAAAACCTCAAGAGAAGCACCCACTATATTTGGAGCAAGAGAGTTTGAGAACAAATAAGGGCGAGAACGTTGACGTAAAAGTTCGATGATTTCTTTCCTACCAGTAGTAAATCCGCCCATAGCTCCACCGAGAGCTTTACCTAGGGTTCCAGTAATAATATCCACTCTGCCCATAGCATCTCTTAGTTCGATAGAACCACGCCCAGTCTTTCCAATAAAGCCTGTTGCGTGACACTCATCAACCATAACTAGTGCATCGTATTTATCAGCCAAATCGCAAATTTTACCTATTTCCGCGACATATCCATCCATAGAAAACACTCCATCTGTAACGATGATTTTAAAGCGTGAGTCTGCATCTACCGCTGCTTTAAGTTGGGTTTCCAAATCAGACATATCGTTATTGGCGTAACGAAACCGTTTGGCCTTACAAAGACGTACACCATCAATAATAGAGGCGTGATTAAGTGAATCCGAAATAATTGCATCCTCTGGACCAAGTAGGGGTTCGAAAACTCCGCCATTTGCATCGAAGGCAGCTGCATAAAGGATGGTGTCCTCTGTTTCGTGGAAATCTGCTATAGTCTGCTCTAACTCTTTGTGTATGTCTTGAGTACCACAAATAAATCTAACTGAACTCATGCCGAATCCGTGACTATCTATTGCATCTTTAGCAGCTTGACAAACTCTAGAATCACTACTTAGCCCAAGATAGTTATTCGCACAAAAATTGATGACTTCAGATCCGTCTGTAAGTTTAATTACTACGTCCTGTGAGGTTGCAATTATGCGTTCACTTTTAAAAAGACCAGCTTCCTCGATATTTGCGAGCTCTTGCTGAAGATGTGATTTGATTTTTCCGTACATGCGGCAAATTTAGTCCAAACCCGTCACGAACTTATCCAAATACAACCGGATAATTCATCTCTCCATGCCCCATAGGATTGTTGAACGTTACTGGATAGTTCTCAGGTACATGAGCCGAGATTATTTGTTCCAGAGATAGCCCAAAAGGATTGTCCGAGGTTTGGCCGTCCCTAATAGTATTGTCGCGTAAATCTGAAAATGTTCCTACGATAAGGCCATCTGCCTTTTCGAAAACTCCAGCAAGCTTGAAGGCAAGTAACATTCTATCTATGTGGTATAAATATTCATCTAAATCTTCAATCAAAATATAGCAGTTTTCGACTTTAGGAAAATAAGGGGTACCTAGCAAGCTATATAGGACACTCAGGTTTCCTCCTACTATTTTAACTTTTGGAATATTTGGGATTACCTCTAATTCACCTTTAAGTGTTTTCCAAAATTCCCTAATGTGAGTTTTGTTAGTTGATGCAAAAGTCGAAGCCACAGGAGCATGTAAACAAGCAATTCCTTGATTTACCGACCAAGAAAGTAACGCTGTGACATCAGAAAATCCGATTATCCATGTTGGGTCATCGAGATATGCTCCGATTTCGAGAAGTGGCAATATTCGACCACAACCATAACCGCCGCGTAAAGCCCAAATCGCTCTTACGCTCTTATCTCGAAACGCGGAATTGATAATTGCCGCACGATGAGCGTCCGAGCCGCCCTTAAAATTCGCATCACCAGAAAATTGGTGATCTCGAGCCTCAAGTCCGCTTGGTATAACTGGAGTAAATCCAGCGGCTCGTACAACCGAGGCGGCCTCTTGAATAAGAGCCGGTGAGGCGAATCGTGCAGGAGCAGCGAGCATGATTTTATCGCCCTCTTTCAAATAATGTGGTCTAATTCCGTACTTAACTTTCGACATGTTCATCTTTAGTTGGTGTGAAGTTAATGAGTCTGGGAGTAGTGAGGTATTTTTGGGCTTCATGAATTTCAATAATTAGGAATGAATTCTATTCGCACACCTAAAAGACGACTTATAACATCAGCGCTTCCCTACGCAAACGGCCCAATACATATAGGTCACATTGCTGGTGCTTATCTTCCTGCTGACATATACGTTAGGTATTTAAGAAGCATGTGCGAAGATGTTGTTTGGGTTTGTGGCAGCGATGAGCACGGTGCTGCAATTACTTTGAGAGCGAAAAAGGATGGTACAACACCTCAAGAAATCGTTGATAAGTATCACGTGGAAATGCAAGAAGCATTCTCGGGATTAGACATCAGCTTCGATCATTATAGCAGAACTTCGAGCAAGAAGCATCATAAAGTTGCTCAAGAGTTTTTTTTACAATTACTTAAAAACGACAGCTTCGAGGTAAAAACTCAAGATCAGTATTTCGACGAAGAGGCAGACCAATTTCTAGCAGATAGATATATTACAGGCACCTGCCCTAAGTGCAATGCATCTGATGCTTATGGAGACCAATGCGAGAAATGTGGCGCCACTCTCTCTCCTACAGATTTGATAAATCCTAAATCAACTTTAAGTGGAGCAAAACCTATTCTTAAACCAACGACTTTATGGTATTTACCTATGGGTCGCCATGAAGATTGGCTAAGGGATTACATAGAGAATGGAATGCTCGACGGTATCCCTCACCATAACGCTAAGGCATGGAAAAGTCACGTTGTGGGGCAATGTAAGAGTTGGATTGATGGAGGATTACAGAGTAGAGCTATGACACGCGACCTTAAATGGGGTGTTCCTGTTCCTATTGAAGGAGCAGAAGGAAAAGTGCTATACGTTTGGCTTGATGCTCCGATTGGATATATAACTGCCACAATGGAATGGGCGGAAAAAAATGGTCAGGATTGGAAAGATTGGTGGCAAAATTCCGACACAGATTTACTTCATTTCATAGGTAAAGACAACATCGTTTTCCATTGTCTCATTTTCCCGATTTTACTCAAACAGCACGGTGGTTATATACTCCCAAGCCAAGTTCCTGCAAATGAATTTATGAATCTTGAAGGAGCTAAAATTAGCACTTCTAGAAATTGGGCTGTATGGGTTAGTGAATACCTAGAGAGCTTTCCCGAAGGGTCTGACACAATGCGATATGTTCTCGCATCGTTGATGCCTGAACAACGCGATAGCGAGTTTACTTGGTTAGATTATAAAGACAGAATCAACAATGAACTCGCGGACGTGCTTGGAAATTTCGTAAATAGAATTGTCGTTCTTACACGAAAATATTACAATGGATCAGTACCTAAAACACCAGCCCCTAGTTCCCTCAATAATGTCGATAAAGCTCTAATTGAATCACTTTCTAAAGCTCCAGCCAAAATCGGCGACCTTATTTCCAGACATCGATTTCGCGAAGCTCAATTAGAAGCTATGAATGTTGCTCGTTTGGGAAACAAATACCTCACTGAGGAAGAACCTTGGAAGGTTCAAAAAACTAACCCTGAACGTGTTAAAACCATTATGTATCTAGCATGTCAGGTAGTCGGTAATCTCGGGATAGTTTTGGAGCCTTTTCTACCTCGTACTGCTGAAAAGCTAAGAGTTTCATTTGGAATTCCTCAAGCCAAATGGTCTGATACTTCACCTAACATTGTGAATCCAGACACAATACTAGGAGACCTTCCAATACTATTTACAAAAATTGAAACAGAAACTATAGAAGCAGAAATTGCCAAACTAGGCAGTAAAGATGACGCTTCAGATAACGAGAATAACTCTAATATTATGCCCATAAAAGATTCTACAACTTTCGATAATTTCACGGCTATGGATTTAAGAGTGGCTACTGTTACTGAGTGTATTCCTATAAAAAAGACGAAAAAACTCCTTCAGTTAACTGTCGATACGGGGCTTGACACTCGAACTGTAGTTTCAGGAATTGCCGAGCACTTTTCTCCAGAAGATGTTATAGGTAGAAAAGTCGTTTTACTCGCAAATCTCGCCCCTCGAAATATTCGTGGTGTAGAAAGTCAAGGAATGATTTTAATGGCTTCTACAAGTGATGGAGGCCTTAGATTTATCACTCCCGAAGAAGGAGTAAATTCAGGAGATGTAATTAGCTAACCTACCTAATAATCAACACGATGTCAGTACTTTCTACTATAAAAAAACGTTTCAGCCCCTACACTTACGAAAAAACAAGCATTAGCTTAGAAGAAATCGAGTCTGCTTTCGAAGCGGCGAGATGGGCACCGTCAGGGTACAATAGCCAACCGTGGAGATTTGTTTTCGCGTCTAGAGACAACTTAAATTTCGAAACACTACTGTCTTTTGCAGTTGAAGCTAATCGAGAGTGGATGCAACATTCTGGAGCTATAGTGGTCATTCTTGCGAAAACACTAAGTGACTACAATGGCAAGAAGGATGAGTCTGCTGAGTATTGTACTGGTCTTGCTGTAGGCCAAATGCTTGTCGAATTAACGGCTTTAGGACTACAGGCTCACCAAATTGGAGGGTTCGACCATAAAGCTCTATCCCTTCACCTAAAATTACCTAATGGGGTTTTACCCATGGCAATGATGGCCATTGGTGTTACCGAAGAAGAACCCAAAGATGATAGGCAACGAGAGAGTTTGACTACTCTTATTTCTAACGAAATAAGTTAATCCTGTTTTGCGACGATAAACGACTCGCGAACTATTCCATTCTGAGTCTGCACCAATAGTATGTATGTGCCATTAGAATAACCACTTACATCAATAGAGGTGGTTTTTGTCGATATAGTAAACTCTTGAACTTTGCTACCTGTTGATGAGAAAATCTTACAAACGTAATTTGGCCTAATTAATTCAGAAGTAAAAGATAGTGATATTTCTGAAGATGCCGGATTGGGAAAAATCGAGACGCCTAAATCATGGTTTATCTGCTCAATACCTAATAGAATATCTACATTCATGACAGATGCTTGGCCCTCACAGTTTCCTGAATTTGATGCTATCACTGAAACTGAGCCAGTAGTTGATGTACCTGACCACTCAACTAATATTGAAGACGTTCCTTGACCACTAATAATTGTTCCTCCATCAGCAGTCCATAAATAGTTTTCTGCGCCTTCATCACATGAGTAAGACCACTCTGTAATTGTGCCCTGTAAGTCAACATTCTCGTCACCCACTATCACGCCCGCTGATGGGCCATATTCACACTCGTCATTCATCCACGCCGAATCGTCGTAATTACATGCTTCCAAATCCATACATTGAGTAGGAGCGTAAAGAACAGGTAGAAGTAACCTTACGTCCGGGTCTTGAATTCCCCAAGGGAAGATTTGAACGTAAAATGATCCAGAAAGAGTACCCGACGTAGTTATTTGGGCCATAAGGACCTTAAGATCATTACCTGCAAAACCAGGGCTGGAAGCACCAAGCCCAGGGTAAAGTGTAACCCAAGCATTACCAATCTGGGTATTTGCGTAAACATTCTCACCAGCTTCAAATGCTGTGAAAGCATCGTATGTAGGGTCTGGAAGAGCCAAAATTTCTATATCTGAATATGAGTTTTCTGCACCTATTGTAAACCAGCTATCAAATTCTAAATTCGGGAAGGCTGTGAAAAATGCAGGGTTTATTGCGGTTGCAAAAACTTCACTTGCAGAAGGATGTTGATACCAGGCTGGAGTAGATGTTGACTCTAAAATCCATGGGTTTTCTGTAATCCCTGTGCATGCAGATAAGAAGTCATTAACATCTAACATGTGTAAATACATCCTCCAAGTAGTCATACCTGCTAATTCTCCCTCAGTATGAACAGCGTATTCTTCAAGTCCTATCCAATACTCATCAGGACCTTGTGCTAAGACTGAAGTAAACGACGCTATTGATATAGTAAAGATTATTGCACCTTTTATAATATTTTTCATTTTACTTCAACTTTGTAGATTCCGAAAATACAACTGACTGACCTAAGTTTATACCTAAAAAACAAAAAAGAATCCACCCTATAAAACATACTGTTTTACCAGCCAAAGCCGATATTCACTCCAAGGCGAACACCGTTTCCTCCACCAAACAAGGGCTCATCCTCCTCTACAGACTCGTCAAACCAGTTTGTTGTAACGTTCTTAAACTGTGGCCCGACGAAAGCATCTACTAGAACACCATCTCCATACCATTGGAAGCCAAGTACCGCAGCTGCTCCATTTGCTGTTCTAGCAAACCAGTCAGATCCATCAATAGATTGAGTCACCGAACGGAATCTTCCGAGAGCTCCAATGTAAAATCCATCACAAGCATCTCCGCTTGGGTAGAACCTAACTTCTGGAATTACAATATATCCAACTCGTTTGTACGTAATTATATTTGTTTCAAGAGTAATAGGGTCGATTGAACTTGTGGTACCATTTCCTGTAATCAGGCCTGCTGAAAGTTGAACTGAAAATTTGTCATTAATTGCATGTTCATACCCCATATGATATTGACCAGCGAAGAAGCCTAAAGGGTTGACTTTTATTACGTGTTGAGGTCCTTTAGACTGTGCAGAAATTGAGGTTACTATTAAAAGGAACGAGATAAAGAAAGTGTTTTTCATAATATATAACTTGTGATTGTTGGGGATTAAAAGCCGATTTTAAGTGAGAAAGATAGTGTACGACCATATGACCAATACCCTTCCAGTTTACCGTTATCAACAGTTCCTTGGGTTTTAACTCCCGTTTGTGGGTTTGTAAACCACGTTTCGTCAGCTTCGTTCATGAAAATCGTGTTCATTGCATTCTGTATATTAAGTCCTAGACGAACATTAAGACCTCTAGCTCTTGTATTCCAACTGATGTTTGCATCCAAATATCCATAATCTGGTACTTGCACCGGCTGAACACCTATTCTACTCTCGTCAGACCTGTCTCTATCAATTTCAAATTGTGCAAAAAGATCCATGTTATACACGTAGCTTGCGCCTATACGGAAGTTTTTAGGTAGATCCATTCTTGCTTGTATTCCAAACTGTGTTTGGGGAGCATCACCGACTTTCAAACCGGCCGAATATATATAAAGGCTATCAATAATTTGATTTGTTTCTTCGTCCAAAATGTCAGCTTCTACATCATTATCCCAACGCCAATCCCCGATACTTATGAGGCCTCCTATTTCAAGAGACGGTAGTGGTTTAGTCCTGAATTCTAATTCTATTCCATCGTGGGTTTCGATTAAACCTCTCACAAAAGCACGGTATTCCGTTCCGTCAGGCCTTAGAAGTGGACCCGACATTATCGTCTTATCCTTCCATCTAGTATGATATACATTAAGGTCAAACGTAGCTCTAGCAAGACGAATCCTATAGCCAAGCTCTAGGGCATCAACTTTTTCATTTACTAGATTTTCATTGCTAAGTACGTTTTGGTAATTCGGGAATACATTTCTAATGAATGGGGCACGAGAATACACGCCTGCATTGACATAGATGTGGTTCGTTTCTGTAACGGCATAGCTACCGCCCGCTTTTGCATTATATCCAGGAGCGCTGGCTTTTTCACTCCAAGCTCCGTACATGAATTGATCTGTTGTGATATAATTGCCAGTTGCTTCATCATATTCTGTGACTGCTTGTATACCTGTCTCGTCATACCTAAAGTAAGTATAAGGATCGTAACGTCTGTAGCCGGTATAGCTGCCTGTCGCGGCAACGAAACCTGAGATACGTTCACTTTTGTATTCGAGTTGAGTGAAAAAGCCCGCATATTTCACTATCCCCACGTTATCGTAGTCCACAACATCGCCTTCCGTCGCCATTAATTCGTAAGCAGGGTTAATACCATACCCTGTGGAACTAGAAAAGGATTGCATGTAGAAATCCCCTCCAAGTAAATTAGAGGTACGCGTAAAATGTTTACCCTCATAATATCTCATATCAACTCCTGCAATCAAACTTAGATTAGGGGATAATTCCGATCTTAAAGTGCTTAAAATTCCAGTCCAAAAATGTTCATTATGAGCATTCTCGATAACGCTCCTAGCTCGTCCTCCAACTAAAGTGTCCCCATTAATAATAACTGGTGAACCCTTATGTTGAAGTGTATCAACCCAAGCACCACTATTCTCATCGTAAGCAATTTCAAATGCGGGATATGTTACAGGCAAAGTACTCGTTACATTAGAATTATATAGGAAATCCCAATCTCTAGTTGTTTTAACTGTACTACCATCATAGAGGGTGGCGTAATCTCTAGGATTACTCGTTCCATCATACCGTGAACCATATCCTTTGCCAAAACTTACATAAGCAGATGTTGAAATATGAGTTCTTTCACTCAATTGAAAATAATGATTTAATGCGATCTGAGGTTTATGATATCCATTCACTCTCGAGTTTAAAATTTCTCCATCCAAATACCCCCAATCATCATTCCATTTATGACCTTCATATCCAAGAGAATCCGGAAGGGAATTTATTTGGTTAAATCTATCAACAGTAAGTAATCCACGTCGTTGCCCATGAGTTTGAGGAGCCCCTATAGCTGTAAAGACAATTCTATGTCCGCCGAAATCTTTCGCCGCTGTAAGGAAATAACTCCATGCATCTACAAACGTAGCATCTACATACCCATCTCCATAAGTACGAGATCCGATAGCGCTCACTGCCCAACCACTACTCATCTTACCCGTACTTAGAGATAGCATGTGCTTTGTAGTACCATAATCCGTTATCGAAGTTCGAAAACTCCCCCCCTTTCTTACATCCGTCGCCTTCGTTACAATGTTAATTGTACCTCCCACAGAGTTTATGGCAAGCTTAGAAGCTCCAAGTCCCCTTTGGACTTGCATTGTGCGAACCGCATCGCCCAAACCAGCCCAATTAGACCAGTAAACCCATCCGTTTTCCATGTCATTAACAGGGATTCCGTTTACAAGAACGGCAACGTTACGTTGGTCGAATCCCCTAATATTAATTCGTGAATCTCCATAACCACCACCACCTTTAGTGGCGTAAATCCCCGGTGTGAAATTGAGAACTTCCACAAGTTCCCTATCGCCAATTTTTTCTTCTATTTCTCGAGCATCAATTGTCGAAACAGCAACGGGAGTAGCTCTATCAACAGCGACAGAAGCAATTACATTAGCTTCTTCTAGCCCTATAGAACTGGGCTCTAAAATTATTTCCCCCATATTCATAAGCCCCGAACCGGTGAGCGAAATGTATTTCTTCACCTTAGAGTATCCCATTGTGGTTGCTATAAGGTTCGTTTGGCCTTGAGCACGAGTTTTAAATTGGAAAAATCCGTCAAAATCTGTAAAGGCTCCTTCGTTAAAGTCTTCTAGATAAACTGAGGCGCCTATCAAGCCTATTCCGGAAGACGAATCTATTACCCTACCGCGAATCGTGGTTTGGGCTGACACATCTTTAGATAAAAGAATCGCAATCGCCGAAATAGCGAAAAATTTGATGAAATACATGTTAATCAGCTTGGTTCGGGTGCAAAATAACACTCAAATTCGAAAATTAACCCCAGCGATTCTGTTTGTTTAAAAATTCTGCTATTTGTATTGTATTAGTGGCTGCTCCTTTGCGGAGATTATCGCTTACTATCCACAGGTGTAGCCCTTTTGAGTTTGATAGATCTCTACGTAATCGGCCAACGAATACATCGTCCTTTCCATGAGCCGAAATAGGCATAGGGTATTCTAAATCATCCGGGTTATCCTGCAGAATAACGCCTGGGAAACTTGAAAGTAAATCTCTTACTTGCGACATCTCGAAATTCTTTTCGAATTCGAGAAAAACCGATTCGCCATGTCCGCCAACTACAGGAACTCTTACAGCGGTACAACTAAGAGAAATTGAATCGTCCTTCATAATCTTCTTCGTCTCGTGATGAACCTTCATCTCTTCACGAGTATAGCCGTTAGCCTCAAAGATATCGCAGTGTGGTAAGCAATTTTTATCGATCTGATAAGGATAAACTTGTTCGGAAGGGATTCGTCCTGCCCGTTCATCTTCCATTTGGGCTACAGCTGCCTGACCAGTCCCCGTAACACTCTGATACGTGCTCACAACTCCTCTAATTATCTTGAATGAATCGTGTAACGGCTTGAGTACCATAACGAGCTGCATGGTGGTACAATTAGGATTTGCTATGATCAAATCACTCGCGCACAACTGATCTCCATTTACCTCAGGGACGACTAATTTATAATCCGGATGCATCCTCCAAGCAGAGCTGTTATCAACTACAGTAGTTCCCACAGCCGCGAACTTAGGTGCCCACTCTAAGCTAGTTTTACCCCCAGCAGAAAAAAGCGCTACATCAGGGACTTCAGCTAAAGCAGACTCTAACCCCATCACCACTACTTCCCCCTTTCCAAAAGCGATTTTTTTTCCCACCGACCTCTCTGATGCAACCGCAAGCAACTCATCAACTGGAAAATTTCTCTCCTCAAGAGTTCTAAGCATAGTTCTTCCAACTAAACCGGTAGCGCCAATGACTGCAATACGTAATGATTTCATTTGGCTAAGGTAATTTTTACCTCATGACTTTATAAGCGTATCAATCTGATTTGTGAACGGTTTTGTGATGATTAATCGTTGCCTGAAATTTGCTGCGTGATGAATTTTTTAAGTTTTATTCCGCTTTTTTTAGCCCAAACCCAAAGCGATTCCATTTCATGGTACGTATCCGAAAATTGGTCACCTTCTATGGAATTAACTACAGCATATTCTTGGGACTTGAATGCTCCGGGACCTGGAACTTACAGACTTTGGGGATGTTCAACTTCTCCTATTCCCGAACTTACTTTAGATATGAGGTGGCGTCAAGATTTAGCGGGATCAAACAATAACCAGTCTAGGTTTTTCATTTCCGAATCGCCTCCTAGCTATTATTCCGAAGACGAATCATTACCGGAAGAATCTCTCATTTTTTCTATAGGGCGAAACGGCAGTGATGATCCTTTAGTAATTACTACGCCTCCATCATCTTCTTCCCAGGAAATAAATTCCGAGTATTTCGATTTTTCCGAACCCTTCGACCTAGATTTTTCCGTTCGACTTAACATCGATTCGTCAACCCTATCACTTCGAGCTTCTCATCATAACTCCGATTTATCACTACCTATTTTAGAAACATCACTAACTTCGTCAATAGTTAATTTCTCTCCTAAGTGTTTTGGCTTCGAAGCAACTTGTACATCATCAAACACTGATGCCTTTTCGTGGGCTGTCAACCAACTGCAAGACTTTTGGGCACCTCTTCCCACTTATAAAATAATCTCACAATCAGCACTAGACAGTATCAGTATAGAAATATTTTGGAACAGATTGCCCCCGTCCGGAATTACCGTTTTCCCTTCGAGTGTTTCTCTACCTCATCAAACATCTTCCCCTAATAGCTCATTTCACTCTCAATTACCCCAAATGGTAGACGGAATCCCCAACCGTTTTAGAGTTACTGCTTCAGAAATTGATACTACGATTAATTTGGTGTTAACTAATCCGAATGAAATCGAATTTAGGGAGTTAACAATTACAGAAGTTTTTGTTGATGCAACTCCTTCTATAGGTCTTCCAGAAGTAGAATGGATAGAAGTCCTCAATACTTCCGCTAGGGTGATTGATATTGAAGGGTGTGGGTTCAGTTTCGAAAGTGGAGTCAGTGACTCTGGTCAGGCACAATCTATCACTCCTTATAATAGTTGGGACGGTCTTATCTCACCCTATGAGCGATTTCTAATTTGCACATCGCCTTATCCCAGTACAAACAACATTTTCGACCAAGGATATTTCGCTTTGGCTTCAGGGTTTTCAAACCTAAGCGATAACGGAATGACCCTAACTATTCTTAGACCTGATGGAACATTAATTGATCAGATATCATATAATAGAACATGGTGGCATGAGGAATCTCTATCAGCGCGATCTACTAACATCATTCATCCGGGGGGATGTGGCTTGCCAGAAAACTGGCGGCCGTCATACTCATCATTTGGAGCAACACCATGGCAGCCTAGTTTTTTAGAAGGTCCCGCTTCGATGTCCTATGTGCCATTAGAAATCACTCCACATCAACGTACTTCTCACAAAGTAGTGTTCGTTATACAACCATGTATTGACCCTTTGTCAAATATTCAAGCAAGACTTAGTCATGAAGATGAAGCAACAGAATTAATCTTTGAGAACCCATATTGGGTAATGAACCGAATCTCGCCTCTTCCCCGTGGAAAACCCTTGCACATTATCTTAGAAGGAGCTAAGTTGTGTTCGAATGGACAGAACGTAAATGGAGAGGTGCATGATTGGATTCCAACATTACCACCTAAATGGGGTGATTTGGTGATCTCCGAATTCTTAACAAACCCCGCTCCTGATAGTCCTTGGGGAGAATGGATAGAAATAGTTAACATTAGCGGACGAACTATAGATCTTGAGGGTTTACAACTTAACTCTGGCTATTTATTATCTAGTAATATTTTAGAAGCTGATAGTTTTCTAATCCTTTCACCTGAAAACCTTAGCGTTTGGAGTTCCTTATCTCGTAATTCGGGGACGCTTACCCTGAGCATGGATGACCATTTCATCGACATCGTTAATTACTCAAAGTGCTTTCATGATGATAGTGAGAAAGCCGATGGTGGATTTTCTTTAGAAAGGGTAAATTTTCATGCCAAATCTAATGACCCTCAAAATTGGGTAAGTGGGGTAGGCTTTTTTGGTGGGTCTCCTGGAAAAGAACGAGAACATTCTAATGAGGCGACTATGCCTGTAATTACTAGAGACACCTCCTTAGTTTGGGGGGATTATAACGGAAAACTCGTCTGGCAATCACCATTTTCAATGGATTCATGTGTATTACAAAGTACAAATTGGATGCCTCAAATTGAGTGGGACTTTTTTGAAAACGAAACTAATATTGCCGTCTCAAGATTATCTATTATCGAATTATTTGATCTATATGAGAACGAAAACCAAATATTAACGCTTGATTGTACAGCTTGGAAAACCATTTCAAGGTCAAGTTCTTCAAGAGTCAATTCTTGGACTATCGAAAGGCCAGACGAATCTTCATCTTTAAACTTTCACCTAAATGAACTTTTGAGCAACCCCGATATAGGAGGCTCTAAATTTATTGAAATCGGAAATCTAAGAAACTTTGTTAGTTCTACTAGTGGAGTTCTTTTCTCTAGTGACGAAAATCCAGTGCCAAATGATTGGTCTGCCTTTACGAATATCAATTGGTGGGTACCTAGTAACGGGCTACTTGCTGTGGCTGAGTGTCCCAACTGGGTTAAAAATTTAGACGAAAGATCTGTAATCGTCAAAGGAGACATTCCTTCGTTAGCTAAGGGGAGATTACTTCAACTAGCATCATCTATTAACACCGAGGTTGATTCTTTACGAATTACAAATTCTGAAGAAGGGGTTTCAAAATCACGCCTTGATTTATCAAAAGATATATGGGTAAACACTCCATTAATTGAGGGCGGTAGTTCCCCGGGAAGGCTTAATTATTCATCCTTAAATGCATTTAATAGTGAGAAAAAAGAGACTGCTTTAACGATATCACCTAAAACTATTGATTTAAACTCTATTTCGTACCATCGGTGGGCACAAATAGAATGGGCTCCACCTAAAGACAGTGGGATTTGGTCGATAAAACTTAAAATATATACACAAGAAGGGACTTGTATTTCTACTCTAAGTGATGATGATGAAATTGAAAGTCTTGGTGTCTGGATTTTTGAAGGCAGAGACAACGAAGGGAGGGCCGTTTATCCTGGAACCTATATAGTTGTATTAGAGGCGGATAATATTGTGTCTAATAATGAATTCGATGCCGAGAAGAAAGTTGTTAGACGTGGACTAATTCAAGTAACAGCGATGTAGATTTAATCTTTATTGTCAGACATTAGTCGCATGTTAGAAAGCGTGGCAATAATTCAGTTAGACTCTCCTTCGGTGGTGTTATTAATGTTATCACTTTTGTCTGGAGTATTGATTGTCTTGCTAAGACATAACTTCACTCGAGAATGGAGTTTAGCAAAATGGACACTAACTGATTTACGAAGGATTCAAAAACGAAGCGCAGAAGAAGCACCTAGTTATAGTGGGATTATAATCGCACAACTACAAGGCGTGCTAGCAATAACAACTATTGTTTATGGGTGTAGTTTAACATTCGATTTTAGCTTTACTTCCATAAATAGTCTGTTGTTGGGTTTAGGATTTGGATTTGCCTCACTTGTTATAAGGCTACTAGTATTTTTTTTACTAGGTAGGTTTACAATCACACAAAATGTTTCGGTAATTCATAATGCTCTTCAACGTCATATTAGCTCTTGGCTTTCGCTAACAGTAGGAGTACTTGCATTGCTTTTTTCGTTACGTCCTTATCTATTGACTGTCATGGGGCAAGAGGCATTTCTTATCAGTTGGGGGTTCTGGACGATATACAGAGTTTGGCAGGTAACGGCAACATCAATTAGGTCGTTATCACGACTTTGGTGGGTAATTGTGTATCTTTGCGCCCTTGAAATTCTTCCGGTGCTATTCATTATTAAGTTAATAATAAGCGTGCTATGAGGGATTGACAACTAAATAACGATGACAAAGAAAATCAAGACTATTCTTATCTCACAGCCCAAACCAACTACGGAAAAGAGTCCGTATTTTGATTTGGCAAAGGATATGAAGGTGACTATTGATTTCCGTCCCTTTATCCATGTTGAGGCAATAGATGTAAAAGAATTTAGAACACAGAGAGTAGATCTTTCAGACTACACCGCTGTGATTTTAACTTCTCGCATGGCTGTGGATCACTATTTTAGAATGGCGGAGGAAACTCGATTTGAGGTGCCAGCGACTATGAAATACTTCTGTATAAGCGAAAGCACTGCTTACTACCTTCAGAAGTACGTTGTATATAGGAAGAGGAAAATTTTTCACGGTCAGGTGAGACTTCCTGAACTAATGACACTAATAAAGAAGCACAAGAAAGAGAAATTCCTTCTACCTTGTTCAGACCTTCTTAAGGCGTCTATTCCTGCAGCACTCGATGAACTCGGAGTAAATTATTCTCGTGCTTGCATGTATAAAACTGTTTGCTCTGACTTGAGTGACCTAACTGATGTAAAGTACGATTTACTTGTATTCTTCAGCCCTAGTGGGATTGAATCACTACTTAAGAATTTCCCTGAATTTGAACAAGGGGAAACAAGAATTGCAACTTTCGGACCTACAACTTCTAAGGCTGCAGAGAACGCTGGACTGAGAATCGACATTAATGCACCGACGGCTAAAGCACCTTCGATGACAATGGCGATTGAACATTACATGAAAGGCAAGTCCTAGAGTTATCTTGTGGCCAAATGGGGCGGCAACTAAATACATTTGGCAGAGGTGAGCGCCTTAAAAGCGTGATTGTTTTTGATCGAGCTTTTTCTGAAGGCTCTAAACTCAAAGCATTCCCTATTCTTGTCCGTTATACACACAGTTCTTTTGATGCAGAAGTACCTTATCAGGTTGCAACTACAGTTAGTAAGAGGAAGTTTAAAAGAGCTGTTGACAGAAATCGAATAAAACGTTTAATGCGGGAGGCCTGGAGGTTGGAAAAACATCGACTTTTACAGTACTGGACACCTGGAGACCCTCAAAGAGCAATTGTTTTTATATATGTTGGAAAACAAATTCCGACATTCGAACAATGTAAGGACAACATTCGAAAGATTGTAAACGTATTAATTGACAGCCCTATTGAAAAGCAGGCAAAATGAAAAAGCAACTTAAAATATCTATTATACTCACTCTTACAGTAATCAGTGTAAGTACTATTTCTCTTGTATCTCCTGTCAAGGACGATTATTTCGAGATCTCAAAACAATTAGAAATTTTAAATTCTGCCTTTAGAGAATTAAACATTTTTTACGTTGATCCTTTATCGCCAGGTGACCTTATGAAAACTGGAATCGAGGCAATTCTAGAATCTTTAGACCCCTATACAAGGTATTATCCAGAATCTAAAATGGAGGATGTACGGTTTATGTCTACTGGTGAATATGGCGGCGTGGGACTTTCGCTAAGTGAGCGTTGGGATGGAACGTTTTTTATCTCTGACATTCAGGAAAACTCTCCAGCTGAAGGAAGTGGTATTAAGTTAGGGGATAATTTGGTAGAGATTAATGGCCAAACCATTTCTAACCTAAATATGAAAAAAATAGGGGAACTGATTAAGGGTACTAGTGGCACTAACATCGAGCTTGGGGTAAGCCATGCAAAAGGTAGTGATGTTGTAACTTTTTCGATAACACGCGAAAAAATCAAACGGCCAGACGTGCCTTATTTTGGTATGATTAGCGATTCTACGGGATATCTTATTTTAAGTAAATTCACTCGAACAGCATCAGTAGAAGTTCGAAAAGCCTTAATACAACTTACAGACTCTATGGGAGCAAAACAGATTGTGTTTGACTTACGTGGAAATGGAGGGGGGTTGTTAAGAGAGGCTGTGAATATTGTCAACTTATTCGTACCTAAAGGACAAGAAGTAGTATCTATGAGGGGGAAAACTCCTGATTGGAATAAAAGTTACAGTACTGCTCGGAAGGCACTATTACCCGAAATACCCCTTGTTATCTTAATGGACGACCATAGCGCTTCAGCATCTGAAATAGTTGCGGGAACTTTACAAGATTTAGATAGAGCCGTTATTATCGGACAAGAGAGTTTCGGGAAGGGGCTTGTTCAACAAACAAAAAAACTAGCATACGGAAGTAGAATAAAAATTACTGTTGCGAAATACTATACCGCAAGTGGTAGATGTGTTCAGCGGCTTCACTATGAGGATAGAAATTCAGAGGGCAATGCAACTATCCAAGCTGATTCTACATTAAAAATGTATTACACAAAAAATGGTCGGCCCGTAATTGAGGGTAGAGGCGTAATTCCAGACATCGAAATTATTCCCGAAAGCTTAGGATATGTGGTGGGAGGCATTATGAATAGCGAACTCATATTTGACTACGTTGTAAGCGCAATAAATAATGCTGAGTTGGATAGTGACTTTTTGAAAGAGCTTGATTCCGAAGGGTTTGGCATAAGTGATGATCAATGGATGGGGTTTGTTGATTTTCTTAAGCAAGAATTAGACCCCAAATTGCTTTTAAAGACTGATAGAGATTTTCCTTATAAATCTAATACGACCACTGTTTTGAAGACATTAGAGGAGACAATGGCGAAGGATGGTTTTCTTGAGGAAAATGAAAAAATTATAGCTGAACTAAAATCTTTATTTAATCCAAACCTAGAAGAGGATTTATCTCGTAACGAAGAAATATTACGCGACTTAATTTCTGAAGAAATGATCTTTCACTATAAAAATACTTCAGGTGTCTTTAAATATAGTCTCCCGAAAGATAAAAATGTCTTATCTGCTATTTCCACTGTTGAGGGTGAGGATTACCTTACTTTATTAGGTTATTAATGGATATAAAAGCAGATAAGGTAATTGAGAAAGTATTAGTTTCTGGATTATTTATTACTGTAGTTTCATTACCGTGGTCTCCTTTTGGGACTAGTATGGGTATGGGGCTTCTCGGCTGTGCTTGGGTGTTAGCATTGATTCAGGGCAAGCTGATTTTTCCTAAAAACAAAATGTTATGCGGGGCTTTGGCAGGTCTATTTGTATGGCATGTAATAGGACTGCTTTGGACAGAAAACTTAGTTGAGGGATTAGCTACTTTACAGATTAAACTTCCGATTCTAATAGTTCCATTAAGTTTAATGACTGTCCCTTGGAGAAAGGACGTTTGGATGTCGAGGTTACTTTCGAGTTTTGTATTTTCAACTGCGTTAGCTGCTTTGAGCGGACTCCTCCTAGGAGGATTGCGGTCGTATTTAGGGGCAGACCTTCATCCTAGCGAATGGTCGCCTTTTATTTCGCACATTCGAATGGGGATTCTCCTAGCGATTTCTCAAGGGGGACTCATTATTTACTCTCTTCGAGATAGACGATTTATTATCCCTACTATACTGTACGCTGTAATTGCTTGCTCCTTTATTTGGCAAACACAAACAGTTACTGGAGCTGGCATGATGGGAGTTGCTATACTTTATGGCTTAACTCACAAACTCGTTAAGGGATCTGTTTATAAGGTGATAATCATCATTTCAGTTGCAACCGCCGCATTAGCTATAGTCATTTTCGCAACGATTTTTCCAGGAGCACCTCCATCTCATCTTCCTTCTCATACTAGGTGGGGGGCGCCGTATATTCATATGCAGGAAAAGGTACTTGAAGAAAATGGGAACAAGGTTTGGAATAATCTTGCTTGGGCTGAAGCCAAACCTGAGTGGAATAAAAGAAGCACATACGATTTCAACGGAAACGATGACAGAGGTCAGGAAATCAAGATTACTCTTTCGAGGTATTTAACCTCAATGGGGTTACCGAAAGATGGCTATACAGTACGAAATCTTTCTGATGAAGATGTTCATTTTATAGAACTAGGTCACTCTTCGATAAATGAGGAAAGTGAGTCCGGTATGTCTTTAAGGATTGATGCACTGAGATACGAAATCGGTAATTGGCTAGATGGTGGGAATCCGAGTGGAAATTCTGTAACTCAAAGGGTTATTTACTTTAAGACTGGACTTCATATTTTATTTCACAACGATATAAAAACAATACTTCTAGGAGTCGGTACAGGAGATTTACCCGACGCTTTCTCAGAAGCGTATAAAGAGTTAGATACCAAACTTAAACCTCAGTTCAGACATAGGACTCACAATCAATACCTAGCCTGGTGGATAGCTGGAGGGGTTTTTGCACTAGTTTTATGGCTTCTCGTTTTGATATTTTCCTGGAAAAGAGATGAGATGTGGTTAGACGTAGGAAGGCTAACATGGTGGGCTGTTGCTCTTTCATGCATAGCAGAAGACACTCTTGAAACTCAAGCCGGTGTAACATTTGCCGTATTTTCAATAGTATTGTTTTCGATAAACACAGGCACTTCAAAGAAGTAGATCCCAATCTTTTTTTTCCGGGAATCTATATGCAGCAGGGTAGTTCAGCTTGTGTATCAACCTAAGACCCCTTAAGGCCAAAGGTGTTTTAGAAGAAGGCTTAACCTTAATGACTTTTACAGATTGGAGCTTAGCTTGGGGCTTAGCATTAACCTTTTTGCTGAAATTTGTAAACTCAAATGACTCGTCGAGTATCACAATCGCATTAAAAGTATTTGTTCCAATGTCAACGTCAGCTTGACTTACAATAGTTATTCTAGCCTCTTTATCGAACCACTTAATCGCATTTGAAACAATATTCGCTTCCTCAGGGCAGGTTGAAGCAATTATTAAAATCTTTTTGAACTGTGATTTATTCATTGCGAGCAGCCTGCGGTACTTCCAATATGTAGATCGGGCATTCTGAGCTGATAGAATGAGGCCTATTCTTCCATCAAGTAGGCCTAGTTGAAAAAAGGTTTGGCGTATATAACGAAACATACTACGCAAAATCGCTTCCATATGAGTTGTATGCCGCCCCTCTTCATGCATAAACCTAGCTCCCATTTCACTATATGTAAATAACTTCCTTAAGAGCTCAGAAGGCTCTGTAATACTGTAATGAAGGAGGTCCCCTGACAGCTTAGATGTTGAAAACCCAGCTTTTATTTCTACAAATTCATGAACATTCCTACCTGACCATAGTCCAAAATCTCTATTGTAGAACCTCATTTTAGTGTCAGGATACCACCCTCCGTGCCTTATCCAAGTGCCACAATAATCGGTGATTCTATTAAACGAATAACCCACAATTTTATCAGTTAAAGAGCTTAAATTTTCATCTAGGGTGTAATTATTTCTCCATTCTAGCAATGAACTCCTCAACTCTTTGCTAAGTACTTCATCTGCATCTAGACTTAATATCCATTGATGTTTTGCACTTTTACAGGCGAAATTTTTCTGCGTTCTATACCCCTTGAATGGATGTGAAATAACCCTTGCTCCCATTTTTTTACATATCTCCACTGTGTTGTCTGATGATTCAGAGTCAACCACAAGAATTTCATCCGCAACCCCCTCCAAAGCTTTTATACAACGACCTATTATTCGTTCTTCATTAAATGTAATTATGACCGCTGATATCATAAAGCGAAGTTAGTAGTAACTGTGTGTAATGTGTGGAAAAAGTAGGTTGCTGTATCTCTACGGACAAGTTAGCTTTGTCAAATATGAATGTTTTACTTCTCGGATCAGGTGGTAGAGAGCATGCTATGGCATGGAAACTCTCTCAAAGTTCTTTATTATCAACGCTTTATGTTGCTCCAGGCAACGCTGGAACAGAGCAAATAGCTACAAATGTGGCTTTAGACCCTATGGATTTTAATGCCGTTGATAGATATATCCGTCGAAATAACATTAATATGCTGATTGTTGGGCCAGAGGCCCCGCTTGTTGCTGGCATCGTTGATCATTTTCAAGCATCGGAAAAGCACAAAAATTTAATTATCGTAGGTCCTCCTAAAGCTGGGGCAATGCTTGAGGGGTCTAAAGATTTCGCAAAAGCGTTTATGTCCAGGCACAACATCCCTACTGCTGACTATGCCACTTTTTCACAAGGACAGTTAAAGGAGGCAAAGAAGTACCTCGACAAAAGAAAACCTCCTTATGTATTAAAGGCTGACGGTCTTGCTGCTGGAAAAGGGGTAGTTATTACTGATAATCGCGAGGAAGCAGAAGCTACTCTTGAGGAAATGCTTGAAAACAACGCTTTCGGCGAAGCAGGATCAAAAGTAGTAATCGAACAATTTATGGAAGGAATAGAAGTAAGTTCGTTTGTCGTAACAGATGGTTCTGCATATAGAATTTTACCTTCTGCAAAAGATTATAAACGCGTAGGTGAAGGTGATACTGGACCTAATACTGGAGGAATGGGAGCGATTAGTCCTGTGCCTTTTGTAGATGCAGAGTTCCATGAAAAGACTCTAAACCAAATCATTATCCCGACTATCAAAGGGCTTCAAAAAGATGACATTCCATTCAATGGATTCCTGTTTATAGGACTAATGAAAGTGGGCAGCGACCCTTACGTAGTTGAGTACAACTGTCGTCTTGGCGACCCTGAGTCAGAAGTGATATTGCCTCTATTAAAGAGCGATTTACTTCATTTATTTGACAGTCTGGGGTCAGGTCTTCTCAGTGAATACGATTTACAAATAGACAATAAAACTGCCGCCACAGTTATCCTGACTTCTGGCGGATATCCTGGTGAGTATAAAAAAGGGAAGCATATAAAGGGTCTTGACAATCCACCAAATGAAAAAACGGGATTGATTTTTCACGCTGGAACAACTACATCTCGAGGGAAGGTCGTAACGTCAGGGGGAAGAGTAATTGCATGCACTGGTCTCGGAAATGGGCTGGAGCAAGCAATCGAACGTAGCTACAAAATCGCTGAGTCAATTGACTTCAGTGACAAACAATACAGAAAAGATATTGGACAAGACGTACTTGTCAAAGTCAGCTAAAACTATGGCGTAACGCCATCAGCTTTAGATTTAGCAACGTATGAGTTGAGCTTTTTCAACCAAACAACTAACGTTACAAGTCCTAGAATAATAACCGCTGTGTTAAATGGGTCTGACATAGGAACAAGAACGTTCTCAAATGTCCACTCAGTGAGCTTTGCTATAGGTGTAATAATTTCCTGTGTATTCATATCGATGTTGTTCGAATGCAAATTTAAGTCGAAGAAGATTAGTATGGACTAATTGCGTAACCTTTTGAGATAAAAAGTCGTAAAAACATACACACCTATCTCAAATTCTATGCGGTTATTTACGTTTCATATCATCTTTACATTGCTTTTGTGCTTTCCTGCACTAGGACAAACCGTAAATAACTTTGAACAACCGACACAAGTAATTTCTGACATACAATCTGCAGAGTTACAAGTGGCGCTTGACATTTTCAACCAACAAGCTCAAGAAATTCCCGTTGTTTATCAAGCGGCTACTTTTGAATCTCGTTTAAATTTCATTAGTTCAATTTCTTCTGGAAATTGGAACGACCCTAGCTCGTGGAGTTGTGCATGCATACCCACGGCTTCAGACAATGTTACAATTCAATTAGGCCAC
Source organism: Bacteroidota bacterium (assembly GCA_002746975.1). Classification (GTDB taxonomy): domain Bacteria; phylum Bacteroidota; class Bacteroidia; order Flavobacteriales_D; family Sanyastnellaceae; genus UBA974. Next base: position 56,816 of record NVXE01000010.1, read on the forward strand.
ACTATTAATGTAACTGGAGCTGCCGAAACGAAAAATCTAGCTATAACTGAAGGAGGAATTTTAAGTCTTGAGGGTGTTTACGGAACTATATTTAGTATTTACGGTGATGTGTCTTCAGCTGGTATTTTAAAGTCAGGACAAATGCGTGTTGCGTTATCGGGAGATGCTACTCAAACAATAACTGGAGCGTTAGAATGCTACGATTTATGGATGCCTCAAGGGAATTTAGTAAACTTGGATGGTTCTATTCGTGTACGTCACCATGTAGAACTCTCTAATGGGGTTTTAGATGTCAGTAACGGAGAGCTTCGTTTAACTTCCAGTGATTTCGGGCCAGCATCAATAATCGTAAATCTTAATGCTTCATACATAGGTCTGGTTACTCGTGAAATAGAAGTGTCTTGTCTTGAAGAGTCGATTAAGAGAATTGGTTTTGGCATGTCAGGTGTGACTGTAGCAGAATTAATAGGAGATATTCCTACTTCAGGTTTCGTGGGGTCAGATAATCCTAGCGCATCTATTTCAAACATTCTCTCTTGGAACGAAGCAACTTTTCAAATGAATCAAATACAGTCAGTTGATGATGTTTTAGAGCCAGGAGTTGGTTACTCTATTGCACTTCCGGCTGGTAATTATTTGATCGATTTTAAAGGAACTCTTCAACCTTATGATGCAGTATTACCTGTTTTTAGATCAAATCCAATCGCATTTAACCTTGTATCAAATCCTACTCAAGCTTACATTGACTTGGGGTTATTATTTGATAATATGGTCGGGTTAGAGAAGAGCATAAATATTTGGGATAACTCAACTAAAAATTACGATTCTTATGCATCTATGTTTGGTTTAAATGGTCAAACTCAATTTCTTGCACCAGGTGCAACTTTCTGGATTAGAGCTTTCGACGCTCCTTCTGCGCAACTTAACGAAGAAATGCATGTGAGCAGTACGACCGCTGAGAGTGATGCTCAAAATTCAAACTCACAAGTAGCCTATATGCGTTGGGTGCTTGAAAGTGATGGGTCATATGATGAAATTGTTATTGCGATAGATGACTCTTCAACTACTTTGTTTGATAATATATTAGATGCAAATAACTGGAAAGGGAATCAAAGGTGCGATTTAATGTCAGCGCCTGAAAATCACAATGCGGCTAGTCCTTTTTATAGCATTCAGTTCTTACCTGCTTTGGCTGGCGAAAAAAATGCAACTGTAGGGTTAGGTATTTCTACTCAGGTTGAAGCCCAAACCACTAAAAACTTTACTCTTCGCCTTATTGAATACAACATGGGAGATTACTGTGCGTGGATTACAACGGAGGGTGAAAGTGGAGGATTTCCATTAGCAGAGGGTTTAACGTTAGGTCTATCTATTTCTGGTGGCGCAACGACCATGGGGTCAATTACAAATGATATCAGGTGGAATATTCACATATCCCCACCTTCAGAAGTTGAGAGTGTAAGCCCTGGTTGTAATGGCGAAGGAGAAGCTTCAATAACTATCCTAGGAAGTGGTTCTGGACCTTGGGACTTCGCCTTAAATGACTCAGACGGTAATCTAATAAATACACTAACTGGACTTAACGGTCCTGGAGTATTTGCGCCACTAAATTCTGGAGATTACACTGTTGTATTGAGTAATCAAGGTGAATATGGTTGTGGAGTAAATTCCCATCCAGCAAGTGTAATCGCTCCTGAAAGCATGATGCTCGATATAGAGTCAACTGTTTATTGTGAAGATGCTCTTGATGCCCAAGCTACTGTTTACGTTCAAGGAGGAGATTCTCCATATACGTACCAGTGGAGTAATGGCGAAACGACACCTATTGCGAGCAGCCTTAAAGACGGGTTTTACGATGTAATCGTTACAGACGCATATGGATGTCTAGACACTATTGGAGTAGATATTATTTCAGCACCAAGTATCGATCTTACCGTTGTTTCACCAGGTTGTGAAGGGAATGGTGTTACCTCAATAACCGTTAATGGATCAGGAAACGAGGTTTGGACGTTTACGTATTATACTGAAAATGGAGACGAAATAGCACACTTCCAAGATGGTACAGGTGAGGCCGTTTTAACAAATCTTCCTTCAGGAACTTACACTGTTGTAGCGACCGAAGGAGGTCACTGGGGATGTCCTCCTCGAGAGGAGTCTGCGGAAGTTATAGCGCCAGCTCAACTTGACTTAGGACTAGACATAAGTCATATCGGGTGTGACGGAATAAGTGATGGTGCTATCGATTTTAATGTGACTGGAGGAACAGAACCATACGAATACATTTGGTCAACGGGGGAGTCAGGCGGGGCTATAACCAACTTGTCTTCAGGGGAGTACACAGCAATTGCAATAGATGCTTTCGGGTGTTCCGATACTGCAACAGTAGAGATCATTGCAGCACCACAAGTTATTGCCGAGTTCCAAACACCTATTTTGCCATTAACATCAGGCGACGGGTCTGGGTATACTTTAGGGTTTATAAACACATCAGAAGGGGCAACTGGATATAGTTGGTTTTTTGGAGATAATTCAGATCCAAGTTTCGATATTCACGCCGTACACACATACTTAAGTCCTGGGACTTACGATGTATTCTTGAACGCATGGAATAACTTTTGTTCTAATACTATCAGGCAGGTTATTACCATTGATGCGGAGGAAACTGTGAGCGACGGCGGAAGTACTGGAGGGCCTCCAACGGAAGTGTTTGAAAGAAATTTCGAGATAGAACAAAATCCTTTTTACGATATAGAAAACCCTATTGCGACTCGTAATGGTTGGAAATTAGAGCTTGGAACGGAGTATGAACATTGTGAGGTGAGAGCTTATGACTTAAGCGGACGTGCTGTAACATCTGTGTTTAAACCAGAAATAGATGGCGTTATACATATGGAAGCGGATGTTTGGCCTACTATTGTGTTAATCAGATTGACAGACCCTTTGAACGGAGCGGTTAAGACCTGGAAAATGGTAAAATAAGGGGGCTAAAACGTCGAAAATACGGGTAAATTAACGAACTTTGCGCCTATGAAAATAGGTGTAGTCACATTCCCTGGATCGAATTGTAATATGGACATAGTCCATGCTTTAAGTAATGGCCTTGGATACGAGGTCGTTGAATTATGGCATAAGGATTCTGATCTCCAAAACGTTGAAGCAGTAGTACTTCCTGGTGGATTTAGCTACGGTGATTATTTACGAAGTGGGGCAATCGCGCGTTTTTCTCCTATTATGGAATCTGTAATGAAATTTGCAGGCGATGGAGGTAAGGTGCTCGGAATTTGTAACGGTTTTCAAATATTATGTGAGGCCGGACTTCTTCCCGGAACATTAATGCATAATGAGAGTCGCAAATTTATTTGCAGTAACGTACATATTGTGCCCGTTTCCCGGACAGCTTCGATTTCGGCTGGACTCGATCCGAAAACACCGCTAATGATTCCTATCGCTCATGGTGAAGGAAACTACTTCCTTCCAAAGGATGAATTAGAAAAACTAGAAGAAAACGATCAAGTCATTTTCCGTTATTGCGACGAGGACGGAAAAGTAAACAACAACTCTAACCCTAACGGATCTTCGAACAATATCGCAGGAGTTTGTAACGTTAATAAGAACGTATTTGGAATGATGCCACACCCTGAAAGAGCATGCTCTGAGGATTTAGGGAATACTGACGGGGCAGCTATTTTACGTGGAGTTCTTGAGTTAATTGAGGCTCAGTAAGACAAATTAAATGAAGCCCTACCCTGCCGGCCCCTTCCTTGAAAAGATTAATGTTCCCGCTGACCTACGCGAGAAGTTTAAGCCGGAGGATTTAGAGCAAGTTTGTAAAGAACTCAGACAGTTCATTGTCGATGTTGTTTCAGAAAAAGGGGGGCATTTCGGGGCGAGTTTAGGAGTAGTCGAATTAACTGTTGCTCTTCACTATGCCTTTAACACTCCTGAAGACCAAATCGTTTGGGATGTAGGTCATCAAGCTTACGGCCACAAGATTTTAACTGGAAGGCGTGATAAATTTCACACAAATAGAGTTTACAAAGGCATTAGCGGTTTCCCTAAAAGGTCTGAAAGTGAGTATGACACTTTCGGAGTAGGTCACAGTAGCACGAGTATATCCGCAGCACTCGGGATGGCTGTGGGCTCAAAGTTAAATGCCGATTTCGATAGACATCACATTGCGGTAATAGGAGACGGTGCGATGACAGCCGGTTTGGCCTTTGAAGGGCTGAATCATGGGGGGATTGCTGACACAAATATGCTCGTTATCCTCAATGATAACTGTATGTCCATCGACCCTAATGTGGGGGCTCTTAAGGAGTACCTCACTGACATCACCACTTCTCATACATACAATAAAGTAAAGAATGATGTGTGGAATTTATTAGGCCAAATCTCGAAATTCGGTCCTAATGCTCAAGCTATCGCTCAAAAGGTAGAGCACGCTGTAAAGTCTGCTGTTCTCAAGCAAAGCAATCTCTTTGAGTCACTAAATTTCCGTTATTTCGGTCCAGTAGATGGTCATGACGTGGAGCACTTATCTAAAGTACTCGCCGATTTAAAGGACATCCCTGGTCCGAAGCTACTACACTGTGTCACTCGAAAAGGAGCTGGATTCGAACCTGCCGAAGCAGGAAGTCCCACGAAATGGCATGCTCCTGGACTTTTTAATAAAGAAACTGGCGAAATCATCAAACCCAAGGGCTCAGAAAACGAAGGTCCTAAACCGCCTAAATTTCAAGAGGTTTTCGGAAGAACTATAATCGACCTTGCAAAGGCAAACAGAAAAATTGTAGGCGTAACTCCAGCTATGCCTACCGGTTGCTCTCTAAAGATGATGATGGAAGAAATGCCAGATCGAGCTTTTGATGTAGGTATTGCAGAACAACACGCTGTTACTTTCAGTGCTGGAATGGCAACTCGTGGACTTATACCTTTTTGCAACATATACTCCAGCTTTATGCAACGAGCTTACGACCAAGTCGTTCATGATGTAGCAATTCAGAATTTGCACGTAGTTTTCTGTCTTGATAGAGGCGGGCTAGTCGGAGCTGATGGGCCTACTCACCATGGAGTTTTTGATTTAGCCTTTATGAGAAATATACCAAATATGGTGGTAGCTGCTCCAATGGATGAGCCGGATTTGAGGAATATGATGTTTACTGCTTGCGAAAAACAAACAGGCCCTTTTACCATACGATACCCTCGTGGGTCGGGAAATACAATAAACTGGAGAAAGGACTTTAAAGAAGTTCCCGTGGGTAGAGGGCGAAAGCTTAGAAATGGAGATGATGTCGCTATTTTAAGTCTTGGAGCAATAGGAATTGAGGTGCAGAACGCTATCGATATACTAGAAAAGAAGAAAATCTCTGTTGCTCATTACGATATGAGATATGTAAAACCACTCGATGATGTGCTACTTCATGAAGTCTTTGGAAGATTTGAGTCTGTTATTACAATTGAGGATGGAACAATTCAAGGAGGGTTTGGTTCTGCAGTGCTTGAATGGATGTCAGATCAAGGATACCGTAAAACTAAAGTTAATCGTATGGGGATTCCTGATAGATGGATAGAACATGGAACACAAGCCGAATTATATGCTGATTGTGGATACGATGTTGACTCAATTGTTAAATTAGTTGAGGAAGAAGTCTGCCAAATAAATTCTAAAGAAAGTATTTTAGGTAAAAGAGCACAATCGGCGTAAGTTTCCACTAGATTTAATACTTTATGGAAGCTAGTAAAAACGAAACAAAAGGGGAGATTAGGAATCGTGTCGACGAAAGCGGTTTATTACAACTAGATCTCGATAGAATTAGTGAAATTCGATGTGTCGAATTAGACTTTACAAAATGGCTTTGGAAAGGCCTTGTTGTAAAAGAAAGAGATTTTCGAAAGAATCTCGAAGAGTTAGATGTCGATATATACAAAGGTTTGGGGGTAGGACTTTGCTGTACAGACGAAGCAATAGTGCCTGACTGGGCTTGGATGTTAATCGCCTCTAAACTTTCTGTAGCCGAATTTGTGGTCGTGGGAGGCATTAAATCTGCAGAACTTGAAGCTCTGAAAAGAGCTATTGAAAATTTACCCATAGATGATTATCTAGATAGAAAAGTTGTTGTTAGGGGGTGTGCAAATAGTGGTGGTGCCGAAACTTTAGTCCAAATCCAACAAAAATTACAACCAGTTGTAAGTAGTTTAATGTTCGGTGAATCTTGCAGTACAGTACCCGTATATAAAAAAGCGAAGCGAAAAGAATAATCACAAATGTTAACCTCACCTTCTGAAAAAAAGTTATTCTTAATCGATGCTTACGCTCTAATTTTCAGAGCCTACTACGCATTCATTAAAAACCCACGAATTAATTCTAAGGGGGTAAATACTTCTGCCGTTTTCGGATTTACAAATTCCATTTTGGAGGTTATTAGGGTTGAAAAGCCCACCCATTTTGCAGTAGTTTTTGACCCTCCTGGGGGGTCGTTTAGGAACGAAATTTACCCTGAATATAAAGCGAATCGAGATGCTACTCCTGAGGATATTAAACTCAGCGTGCCACTTATAAAAAAGGTTCTTGAAGGGCTTCAAATTCCATATCGTATGGAGATGGGATTTGAGGCTGATGATTTGATCGGGTATTTGGCAAAAAAGGCCGAAGCGGAAGGATACGATGTTTATATGATGACGCCAGACAAGGATTTCGGACAACTTGTTACAGATAGAGTTAAAATGTACAGACCAGGGAGAGGTAGAAATCCTGCTGAAATTTGGGGGCCGGAAGAGGTGTGTGAGAAGTTTGGACTGAATAGAACAGACCAAGTAATTGACTATTTAGGTTTAATGGGTGATGCTTCAGATAATATCCCAGGAGTGCCTGGGGTTGGAGCAAAAACTGCTGCAAAATTACTGTGTGAGTTTGATAGCATTGAAGGGCTTTATGAGAATACACACAAACTAAAAGGTAAGCTACGTGAGAAAGTGGAAGAAAACCACGATTTGGCACTACTCTCTCAAAGACTTGCAACAATAGAATTAAACATCCCAGCTGAAGTCAATATCTCTGGAATGATAAGAAAAGGTTTAGATACCGATTTACTCAAGTCCATTTTAGAAGATCTCGAATTCAGGACCCTCATTAGAAATTTAATTCCAGATGATGAAAAGCCGAAGTCAGAGAACGAGGAGAAAGCCGAAGAAACTGATGGTCAATTAAGCATGTTTGGCGGTGACGCTTCTTCTTTAGTTTCTAAAACTGAGAGCAAAACTGACGCATCAACTGATAGTAAACTAGCTGAAGACAAAGAAGAAACGTATGAATTTGCAAAACCCAAAGGTGATTACTCTATCGTAAAAACGAAAGACGAGCGTAAAGACTTAATTCTAAAGTTATCCAAATCGAAAGGATGGGGCTTTCATGTAATCACAGACGGGTTCAACCCTATGCAAGACAGGCTATTAGGGATTGCTTTTGCCATTGAAAAAGGTCAAGGCTACTATGTAGATTTAAGTGGAGATAATGCTGATGCGTTGAGCGAATTTAAATCTATTCTAGAATCAGAAGAGAAAACGATTTCTGCAACTAATCATAAGTTTGCTATAAAAGTTCTCGGAATGCACGGTATCAAGCTATCTACTCAAGTTTTTGACAGTATGGTAGCCCATTACCTCCTCGACCCTGACACCTCACACAAGCTAGAAGATCTTGCTGAGGTTTTCTTGAATTATAAAGCCATTTCTCTTATTGGAATTCTCGGTAAAGGTAAAAACCGTAAATCCTTTGGTGATATAGATATTGAGGTTGCGGGGTATTACGCTTGCGAATCTGCCGACTTAGTTTTACAATTAACTGATGTTTTCACAAAAGAACTTGAGAAGGTTAATATGTCATCTTTATTGAATGACATGGAAATGCCACTTATTTCTATTTTGGCCGGAATGGAGCTGACGGGTGTGAAAATAGATGTGAATATGTTGGATAAATATAATGTGGATTTGGGATTACAGCTTGATACTCTTCAAGGCCAAATCTTGGAAGAAGCCGGAATAGAGTTCAATATTGATTCTCCAAAGCAACTTGGGGAAATTCTATTTGAAAAGCTTATAATTACTGAAAAAGCAAAGAAGACTAAGACGGGTCAATACCAGACCGGTGAGGACGTTCTTAAGAAGCTCGCAGATCTCCATCCTATAGTTCCATATATTTTAGAATATCGCAAGCTTAAGAAGCTCAAGAGTACTTATGTAGAACCCCTTCCTAAACTAGTTCATCCTAAAACTGGACGCATACACACTTCGTACATGCAAACAGTAGCTTCTACGGGTAGGCTTAGCTCTAAGGACCCAAACCTTCAAAATATTCCCATACGTTCTGAAGCTGGTAGGCAGATACGAAAAGCATTTATACCTTCAGACTCAAACCACGTTTTACTAGGAGCGGATTATAGTCAAGTAGAGCTAAGGGTTGCGGCAGCAATGAGTAAGGATCCTGGTTTGTGCGAAGCTTTTAAAAAAGGTCAGGATATACACTCGGCGACAGCGGCTAAAGTTTTCGGAGTATCGCTCGAAGATGTAACGCGAGAGCAAAGATCTCAAGCAAAAGCAGTGAATTTTGGGATTTTATATGGTCAAGGAGCTTTCGGATTAGCAGAAGAACTAGGCATAAAACGAGCTGAAGCAAAGGCAATTATAATTGCATATCACGAACAGTTTGCAACACTCGGAGCATTCACTAAATCATGTGTAGATTTAGCGAGAGAAAATGGTTATGCCGAGACAATAATGGGACGCAGAAGGAAGCTACCTGGAATCAACTCAAATAATGGTATGGTAAAAGCCTTCGCAGAGAGGAATGCTGTAAATGCACCTATTCAAGGTTCAGCTGCCGATATTATTAAAGTGGCTATGGTTAACCTTGCACAAGAACTAGAAAAGGGAGGGTGGAAGTCTAAGCTCATAATGCAAGTTCACGATGAACTAGTTCTCGACGTACCTAAAAGTGAATTAAAGGAAATAATGCCTGTAGTAAAGAGGTGCATGGAGGAAGCCGTAGAATTAAATGTACCATTATTAGTTGATATGAATTATGGAAGCGACTGGTTAGAGGCACATTAGACTTACATAAATAACTTTTTCGTGCTTAACACTACAACGTGCAGAACTTTTATCAATCGTTTACGTACACACGGAAAGAATTACCAACTTTCTAACATCTTAACTCATACAATAAAATTAAATGAGCATTCAATTATTATTCCGTAGGGGCCTCACATTTTCAGTAGCAGTAGCAGCTTTATCTTGGGGATGCGGAGAGTCAACAACAACCTCAAAGTCTAACAACGGTAAAAAATATCCCGTTGCCCAAGATGCAACACTCGCTAAAAGGACCAAAACACTTAAAAAAATATTTAGAGCTGCTCCATCTCCTATGGAAACCGCTAGAATAATTCAAAAGGAAGGTGCTAAATTTGATGCTAAATACCTCTGTAATCTAGCTTTTGCAGACGACGACGGTCTTAGTTCAGATCAAGCTATCAAGTTAGGTTTATACGGTGCCGATTTAAGTTATGCTTCAATATTCCAACAGAACGCTGAAGCTCTCAAATATCTTGAGGCTGTGAAAGACATCAGTATAGAACTCGGAGTGGGATCTGTTCTAAATGACGAAGTACTTAGTCGCGCAGAAAAAAACAGAGCTAACCGAGACTCAATAGTTGCACTTGTATCAAAAGCATTTTTCGATTTAAATGAGCAATTGAAAACTGTAGGGCACGAAGATTTATCGGGTTTAGTCGTTGCTGCAGGATGGGTTGAAGGCCTTTATTTAGCCACTAGGCAATTAGATGGTGCCACAGATGCATTAAAGCAAAGAATTGCAGAACAAAAACTTATACTTAATGACGTGTTATCACTTATCGAAAGCTACTCAGAGTCTCCTGCTATAGAAGGGATGATAACTCAACTACAGCCAGTAGTTGTTGCTTTTGAAGGGGTTACTTTTGGTAAAGGGAGTGCAGTAACTGCAAAAAAAGAAAAAGGGGTAATCGTTATCGGTGGCGGCAAACAATATCATGCCGATGATGAAACTATTTCCGCTATTTCAGATGCAATAGCATTCTTACGTAACAATCTCGCGAAAGCGTCGTAAACAGAAAGAAGATATGAAATACACTATCCTACTCCTTGCGTCATTCGCATTTTTTGCAGCAGAGGCTTCTAGCCAATGTCGTGCATTTACGAAACGCAACTGTCTACCTATTTTAGGAGACTATATTCAAAATGATAATTACAACGCAGCAGTACTTATTCCCGGCGACGAAGCTGAATTAGGAATGGCTTTCTACGGTGGCGTAGATTACAGAGTTGTAGTATGCTCTCACCCTGTACTGGGAGCAGTAGAGTTTGGCCTATACGATAGCGACGGTAACGCGCTTTGGTCTAACGAAGATGGCTTAGACCACGTGGATCTTCAAATAGCGTCAACACAACAGCTCTCTATCAGGGTAAAGGTTCCTGAAAGTGATGCGGCGCTCATTCACGAAGGATGTGTGTCTATAATGCTGGGCTCAAAGGAATAAAACCACTTCTCGAACCGAACATTTTAAGGATTTATTTAATAACCCAAGTAAGAGATTTACTTCTCCCTTCCGTTATTATTACTACGAAGTAAGTACCTGTACTTTTATTAATTGGGGATAGAGAGAAATTGTGTCGACCTGCCGAAAGTTCGCCATCGAATACGGTTTCAATTACACGTCCCATAGCGTCATAGATAAGAATACTTGCTTCGTGATTAGATAGGGTCGTACAAGACAACATTGCCTCTCCTTCTGAAGGATTTGGAAACAATGTCCAGTCTGGGCCTATTTTCCACTCTTGAATAGCTAGCATAGACGAATCGTAGGCCGTAATATTTATGTCATCGATGTAAATATTGTTTCCTAAACGACTTTCGAATTCAAACATTACTCGGAAGTAAGAGGTAAGATATTGGGTTTGGTTTAAAGTAATGGTATAGTCATTCCACTCCTCTGGGCCAGAAGGAACGAAAGGGCTAGAGTGAGGGGGCGCGGAAGGTAAAGTTGTATACCCTCGGTGCATCTTTCTAAGATCCCAGTCATTGCCACAATCTCCTGACACACTTACGCGCAATCTATCATCAGTGTCGTCATCATTAGAGGTACCTTTGAAGCAATAAGCCCACTTATAGCTCACCCTTACTTCGACAGCATCTGTCAAATCCATAGTGCTAGAAATAAGAATGTCTTTGTTAAACTCAATTTCGTTGCTCCAATTCTCGAGATAAAGAGAACGTTCTCCGGAGTATGATGCATCACTAGAAATATTCCACCCACCATCGTTTAACTCGTCCGTAGTAAACCAATCCTCAGAGGGGAACTCTGAACTTTCAAACCCTTGAACAGCGGGGTTATCCATAGCTCCAGCAGCTAGTACTGTAATAAGTGTAGATTCCGATGTCATAGATTCAAAACCATTACTTGCAGTAAGAATTACTTCATAAGATCCTGCGTTATCGAATGTGTGATATGTCACATTATGAACTCCTTCAACTGATCCTGATAAAATATCGCCATCTGCAAAGTCCCAATTCCAATTATTTACATCATGGAAACTCTCATCCGTAAAAAGAATACTATCTCCTTCACATATAACTAGATTTGAAGTTGTAAACCTAGCCTCACATAAAATCGGATCACCCACTAAACCTGTTGCTATCAAATTACTTTGCGAGGAGAGCTGATTTCTTTGGGCTATTGAAGATAGTGCTGCAGCGCGAAGGCGAATTCTTTGGCCTATAGTAAACATCTTACCACAGTAAGCATAGTCCATATAATTCTGAACGTTATCTAGAGTACCACACGATTCCCCATCTAAATTACAGGTAGTCCAACCAATAGTGTTAGGAGTGTCTAAGACGTTGTCGTCCTGATTGCAATTTTCTGCTATCCCAGGTGAGTTAGAATTTCCCCATGGATGACGAAGGTTAAGCCAGTGCCCTATCTCATGTGTTAATACTCTTGATCGAAAATTATTGCTCGTACCTATTGAACCAGTATAAGAGTGCTTAATCACTATCCCATCCATCGCAGCTGAGTTAAGACCATTAACCGACCATGGATACAAGCTATATCCAGCTGCTCCACCAGCTTCCGCACATACCCAAATGTTAAGATATTTATTTCTAGGCCATTGGATTAAGAGTTTCATGTCTTCTCCTCCATTATACGTCTCCCCGCTAACGATTCGATTTATACCAGAATGACAAACTCCGTTAGGATCTTTACGAGCTAAGATGAACTGGATTTCAACATCGCTTGCGATATTTGCAAAAGCTGGAATAACTTGGTTAAGGTCGTCATTTAACGCATTAAAATCTCTATTTACAACCTCTAATGCATCATGGATTTGTTCTGATGAAATGTTCTCTGGACCATTGTCGTGTATTACATGAAACACAACAGGAATCGTTATTAAATCTGCCCTTTCATTTTCATTTGATCCTGAATTAAAAAATGCCGCTGTTTCTAGCTCTAATTGAGCAGCAGCATTAGACAAGTCTTCTAATCTTTCAGGAGTTAGACCAAAAGTCCTTATTGTAGCATCATAAATTCCACATCTTTTTACCTCTTGAGCAAAGGTAGAAGATGTGAAAATTGTAGCAATGCAAACTAGTAGAGGGAAACCAAATTTGTGTAACATCTAGAATATGTAGGTTTTTTCTTGCGGGGCCACTAAGATACAAGAACTTACTCTCTTTCCTCAAGCCTAAAGCCAACATCTGTTATAGACATTAAAGGATCCTGTCGCATACCCTGAGTTATCTTAAGTCTATAAGTTCCTTTTAAAGGAAACTCTTTGTTCTCCATATATGAGATGGAATGATCCACTAAATCTCCTATTCCTGATCCAAACCAATTCCCCCTTGCGTCTGCAAGTGACACTTGAAGAGTATCTGTTCTTTGTTTTCCGTTGGGGAAAGTCAGATTTACAAAAAGATACAGATTTGAAAACGAATAATTCCCTGTATGTCTTATGTCGACAAAACCATCATATCTCAAACTCTCATCATCTATATTCCATTCAAAGACTGCGAACTTATCTGCATACCATCCTTCAGGACCAATAGCAATAGATTCTGAATAAACTGGCAAGTCTCCACAAGATGTTAGTGTGAATAAACAAATGCAAAAGGTCAAAATAAATCTATTTCCGACATTAAATTTATTCGAAATCATGAGTTACTTGACTTGGCTTTAGGACTTTTATTCCTACGATTACTGCCCCTATTTTGTTTGCGTTTTTTATTTTTCTTCTTATCATCGAAGCGTGTCAACTCATCTTGCCCAACAACGTTACTATACGTTTTCGAAACTTCGTCAGGAAGTTCTTGTATTGCGTACTGAGATAATGAGCGAATCTTCTCTCCATTATTAGACGCCTCTATAATTCTCTTAGCTTCAGCAAGTGGTATTGGTATCGGCCCTCCTCCTGTATCACCTAAATCTAGGAAGTACACGACTTGTTTAAAGATATCCATCTTAAAAATAACTGCCTTGCCTTTAACGGTAAAAACCTTGTCATTTGGTGAAGGGAACTCTTTTACCGCTTCTACATATTGGTCTAATTCGAAGTTAAGACAACACTTAAGCTTTCCACATTGCCCCGCTAGTTTAATAGGGTTGAGAGCGAGCTGTTGATATCTCGCAGCACCTGTAGATACTGACCTGAAATCTGTCAACCAAGTTGAACAACACAGTTCCCTACCACAAGCACCAATTCCCCCAACACGAGCTGCTTCTTGGCGAGATCCGATTTGGCGCATATCAATTCTTAGGTTGAAAGTTGCAGCCAATTCACGTACAAGTTCACGGAAGTCTACTCTCTCATCAGCTATGTAATAGAATGTTGCCTTCTTTTCGTCACCTTGAAATTCAACATCACTCAGCTTCATCGGGATTTTTAATCGTTTTAAAATTTCCCTAGCTTTCGTTCTTGTGTCGTCTTCCCTTTGTCTTGCTTTATGCCAAATCTCTATCTCCTCTTTTGAAGATTTATGCAGGATACGTTTTATTTCGTGGTCGTCCCTAACTTTCCTAAGAGACATCTGGGTACGAACTAATTCTCCCGTAAGCGAAACCACACCCACGTCAAGTCCTGGATTGAGGTCAAGCGTAACAACATCTCCAACGTAATAACTATCTGTCGATTTTCTTCTATAGAACCCTTTTCTATTGTTTTTAAATCGAACTTCTACGATATCGAAAGCAGAAACCCCATTAGGTAATGCAATTCCCTCAAGCCAATCATATGTTGTTTTTCCCCCACAACCGCACGTTCCACAACGTCCGTTGTTTTTACATCCTCTCGGTAGGCCGTCGGCCCCTGAACTACAGCTACTACATCCCATTGTGATACGAAGATACGGTCTTCATGGTCTCCTATACCTCTATGTTTAATCTTTATTAAGACTCTATTCGTAAGAGCGTGTGTAGCTTAATACTAAGGTCGAAAAAAACCACTTTAGCATTAACATTACTAGCAATGTCTTTATGTGCATCTTCAACGAACGCACTTAATGCGACAACATTTTTTTCATGGATAAACCTTTGAAATTTCGAAAGAAATGACTGTTCTCCTTCGGTGAGTCGCACAAGTGAATTTACTCCATAATTTCCTAAAATACACTGTCTTATCATATGCAAGCCGTAAGAAAGGAATTTCTTTTGGCCTTCCCTTCCTAGAGAAGCAAACTCATTAGCTCCATTCATAATTCCTTCACCATCACGAGCCCAACACGACCTCATCCAATTCGAAAATAGTTGCAAGTCCGGTGTTTCAGAGCCAACCCTAGATAAACGTATAGCCGCTGCGATATTTGCATCGGTGATGTGAGCCCATTCAGCTGCTTTATCGGTAGAAACTCCTGTAATAATCGATATTCCATTCGTTGCCTCTATCTCCTTAAGCTTGGGAATATGGACAGTTTGAAGACGGGATAGTATTGTGGGTAATAATCTATTTGCCTTTTCTGAAACGAATATTATAACAGTTTTATCTGTTGGCTCCTCTATAAGTTTGAGCATTTTGTTCGCCGTATCTACTCGCATAGTTTCTGGTAACCAAAAAATCAAAATTTTATATCCGCCATGGAAAGATTTTAAACCAAGCTTTCTATTTATCTCAAGAGCCTCATCAACAGAAATAAAAAGTTGCTTTCTATCTGCTCCTATCTTATTTAACCAATCTTCGATTCCAATATAACTCGATTCAAGCATGAATTCGCGCCACATAATTTGAAATGGATCAGACACTGAACGAGTGCTTCCGTCTTTCTTAAAAAAAGGGAACGCCCACTGTAAATCGGGATGTTGTAATTTTTCATGAGCTAAGCAAGAATTACAAACTCCGCAAGAATCTTCTAGTGAAGGGTTTTCACAATGTAGATATCTAGCATAAGCTCTTGCAAGAGCTATCGTGCCAGATCCTTCAGGTCCATCAAATAACTGAGCATGAGCTATTCTTCCAGAACGTACGGAATCGCGAAGACGTGAAGAGATCTTGGTTTGGCCTATGACATCCGAAAACTGCATGGGTGCAAGTTAAGTCCTGTAAGACTGTTAGAACGTGGCGTGAAGGGCAATATATATACTACGCCCGGGGGATGAAATTGCCGACGAAAATGATTTATAATGCATGTCAAGTATATTTGAGATACCTATTTGAGCATGTAAATAATCATGGAACTCTAGATGAGATTCTATATTAAGAGTCCACCACGATGGATTGCCGTCAACTAAAGTTTCCTGTGGATTATCTGTACTACCAGGTCCGTAATCTTGAATCTTTTTCATACCACTAAATAACACAAATGATTCTAATGACCATTTTTTTGCCTTGTATTCAATAGAACTACGGCCGAAAGTCGGTGGTATGTGTGCTAAGGGGGAGCCCGATGTTAATATACTACCTTTATTAAAGTTAACAATCGTATTAAACATCATACGGTGAACTATGGGGGCAGCAAATTGAAACCTGGCACCACGAATTGTAGCAGTACCCATATTTTTATTCTTTTGAATTATCGCACTTTCTCCATCAATTATTAATGTAGACTGTCCATTTAAATAAGCATTTACAGGAGATATAACATCAGTCCAAAGACTAAAAAACCCAGATACTGTTATAGAAAAGCCCTCTATAGGTTGCCATGTGACGCTCTCGTCGAAACTGTATAAATATTCTGCCTTAAGCGAGTCGTTAGGTATCAAAACGTATCCTCCTTTCTCTCTAACTTTCGCTGCATCATCGATATTAGGATGTCTGAATCCTGATGCTAAAGATGATACTGTGGAAATAGTAGGTCCTAAAGGAACTTCTGCCACTAAGCTTCCTGTCAAGGCTCCGTTTGATGTGTGTATTTCTGAAAACGGTAAAGCCAGTGCAGGTGTTTCATTAAAAACAGCGTCGATCGAAGCATAGCTATACCTCATTCCTATATGGTATATGTTCAGACCCGAACTCCTTTTTGCAGAGGTAAAAGCGCCTAATGAAGTCATGCTACTCCCTCCATTTGGATATCTAGTCATCAAATTTACTCCCCATTCAGGGTCCGTAATAAGAAATCCCTCTGGAGTTAATGCCTTTACTTTTGATTCTACTTCATTAAATTGACCATCTACACCTGCCTCAAATTTCCATCCATCCCCTCTAAAAGGTGAGGACTTCCATATCGAAGACATAGAAATTACGTCAACTTCCTCTAGTTTCGCTTCTTTAATCGCCTCGCCAAAGCGACGTTTATATCTAGATTCATTAATTTTTTGGTATGCAATAGTCGTGTGAAGAGATCCCGGAATACCTAAATATTGCTCCCACGAAATCGCTGTCATCAACCTTTCTTGAGGGCCATAATACCATTCTGCCCATCTCAAAACGTCACCAGAATAGTCATTAATTTTATCGAATCGAGAAATATTTGATGTCTTACTGTACTGGATATTCGTTTCTATAGCACCACCTGGTATCCCAAACCTAAGTTTATGTAGAAAGTCCTTTTGAGAATACCCCGTCGGGCTTTGAATTTCTGGATTAGGGTTTGCAATCAACGAGTCAACACCATCTATTCGTGTGGCAATAAATGGCACTAATCCCCAATCACTATTTCCGTGATTTCGCCTAGATCCCATTTTAAGATCCCCGTATTTGCTAGCACTGAAAGAAACAACGGTACCCCATCGTAAACCACCAGCTTCAGCAGTCCCGTGTAAAATAGATGAGCTGTTTACACTATTGAATTGAGTTGAAAATAATGACGAAAAAGAAGATTCAGAGTTATCGCTTCTAAACCTAGGACGCCTAGTTTGGAAATGTACGACGCCCCCTAGGGCATCACTCCCGTACCTTACACTACTCGGCCCCATAAATACTTGTATGCGCTCTATTGAATTCGGGTCTACCGTTGATGAGTTCTGCAAGTGACCCGATCTGTAAATCGCATTATTCATTCTTACACCATCAACTACTAAAAGAACTCTATTTGCTTCGAACCCTCGCAACACTGGGGACCCTCCTCCTTGTTGACTTTGTTGTACGAGTACCTGACCAGTGTTTTGTAATAATTCGGCCATGTTTCCGGGCGGAATACCGTTCTTAATTGCCGTTGAACTTAAAGTCGCCGCATCTACAAGTCCGGCATTTGTACCCACATCTGGAACTACATTGGATGTTATTCTAACTTCATCAAGGTTAATAGGCATTTCGTCCATCAGAAGAAATAACCCTATCATATCACCCGGTTTTACTATAACTTGCTTATACCCCATGCTCCTAAAGACCAAAGTGTCCATAGGGTTTCTAAAAGGAATTATTACTAAGCCATCAGCATCTGACATTGCCGATTCTCCTGTACTAATATTAACAACAGCTACAAAAGGTATCGGAATCGAACCATTAACAACCCTAACCTCTTGCTTTTCCTTCCCTTTCTCTTGGCAAAAGGAAATTGATGGCGAAAAACTCGACAAAATTAATAGTATACTAGCGTATCGAATCAATTGTAAATCCATTTTATGCTGAAAAAATCGTCTCAAGAACGTCGTAACTTTTAATCTCTCTTAACCCCGCATGATTCAGTTGGATAAACATCACCATGCCTAACAACAACTCTTTTCTGCTACTCTTATCTAGTCCCAAAGATTGCATATCATCAAATTTCATGCCCGGAATCTTCATCATCAAAAACGCAAGCTCAGATTTTAAAAAATATGCCTCTTTACTCAAATTCATTTCTACCTCTGACCATTCTCCAGTGCTGAGGTTCAGGCTTCCTGATGTTATTTCTCTTTCGTTTCCCCAAATTTCAGGCATCAATCCAAGTTCGTTTACCAAATTTCCCACGAAAAATATATGAAGATTCGCAACCGAGTCAGAACTTTCAAGTAAATTAATGGTATCCCACAAGAGATTGAAAACCTCAGGCAAAGGAGCTTCATCTGAGATTGACTTATCTACAACTTCTGCTATAAAAAATGCAACCGCTGACCTTCTGGCATCTTTTAATATATTATTCGCAGGTAAAACCCTTGAGGCTTCTTTGAAAGTTGCTAATCCATCCTTCTTTTTCCTCTTATATCCAGAAAGCTCTACTGCTGAGAGAGGGTGCCAAATAGCCTTTTTTATCTTTTTTCCCGTTCTTACCCATAAAGGAATCATTCCTTTATCTTTAGTAAACAACTTTACAATACGACTAGATTCATTGTAGGGAATCGCTCCTATAACTAACCCTTTTATTACAGAATCGTCCAAATTAATTATACGTATCTGCCGGTTCTACCCAATCTCCTTCGCTCTTAATAAGCTCGATAAGAGCCGTTACACCATCTGCTTCTGGAACGTTTTTCTTAACTACCTCTTTCTCTCTGTACAGAGTAATCTTACCGGGTCCAGTACCAACATATCCGTAATCTGCATCAGCCATTTCACCGGGACCATTAACAATGCATCCCATAATTCCTATCTTCAATCCTTTCAAATGACTTGTCGCTTTTCGAATCTTAGCCGTTGTTTCTTCCAAATCGAATAGTGTTCTGCCACAACTAGGACAAGAAATATACTCCGTTTTTGAAATTCTAGTCCTCGTTGCCTGAAGTATTCCAAAAGCAATACTATTCCTATCTACCAAACTCACCCCTTGACCTTCCACCCAAACCCCATCACCTAAACCATCTATCAAAACTCCTCCAAGATCTGTTGACTGAAACAAAACGAAACTTTCACTATCAACAGCGTCTATACTCCTTCTAAGAATAACTGGCAAGTCACAATTCTGACTAGTTAAAAACATAACCGCGCTTCTTAGATCAACCATAGCACGCGCATGCTGCGTTTCTAAGATTATTACTACATCGTCCCTCTTTGACAATTCCCTTAAAAAACTAAGCCCTAAGTCTCCCCTTTCTAAAGAAATAAAGTGAATGACCCCATCCTTTCTTTCCTCTCCTACTTTCCATTCGTCTTTAGACCAAACCGGATAATGCCTTTCCAGCCCATCTACTCCATTTGCCTTTAATTTCCAAGCAGCCGAATTCATTAAAACTGATAAAGTCCCAGGTAACTTGAAATTTACTCTCCTATCACCAGAATAAATCAAGTCACAGGCTCTGTCGGAAATATTCCATTTATCATCCTGTATAGAATATCTATATCCCGCTCCCATAAGGTTTGCCGGTGTGATTTCTCTATTTCCATAAAGGGTTTGGATTACTACTGGGACATGTTTCGCCCCAATATTAGATACTTCCTTAGATTTTCTTCTCGAATAATTTAACGAGTCTATTGTTATAGAAGTGGGCTCAATAATAGAGCTATGACTCGATGTCTCCCGATCTGTATATCGACTTACTAAAGCTCGAGCAACGGGAAGTTCGGCCTCGGGAGATTCAGTTAACGAAACTCGAATCGTATCACCTATCCCATCTTCTAACAAAGTTCCTATCCCTACAGCGGACTTTATACGCCCATCCTCTCCATCTCCTGCCTCTGTTACTCCAAGATGAAGCGGGTAATTCATCCCCTCCTCTTCCATTCGCTCAACAAGCAGTCTGTACGCTTGAACCATAACGATTGTATTTGATGACTTCATCGAAATAACCATCTCGTAATATTCACATTCCTCTGCTATTCTAAGAAATTCTAGTGCACTTTCTACCATTCCTAAGGGTGTATCCCCAAACCTACTTGTGATTCTATCCGAAAGTGAACCATGATTAGTTCCTATCCGCATCACTCGTTTTAATTCCTTGCATTTCAATACCAAAGGAGTGAATTTCTCTCTTATTCTATCTAATTCTAACTTGTATGACTCATCTGTGTACTCGTGTACATCAAACTTCTTTTTATCGGCATAATTACCTGGGTTTACTCGTATTTTCTCAACAAAATCGGCAGCTCGAGATGCTGCATTTGGAGTAAAATGAATATCTGCTACGATAGGGGTATCAAAACCTGCCTTGCGTATGCCCTCAACAATTTCTTCTAGAGCATCAGCGTCACGTATGCTTGGAGCTGTTAATCGAACAAGTTCACTACCTGCTTTAATCATACTGAGACTCTGCTTAATACTCGCCTCAACATCTAAAGTGTCAGTCGTCGTCATGGACTGTATTCGAATCGGTGCATCTCCTCCTAAACTCAAATTGCCTACCATTACCTTTCGTGAACTTCTTCTCTTGTAACGGGTAGAATTGGGAATACTTTTTTTTATAGCCTTATATGATTCAGTATCGAAAAATGACTTCTGGTGAAATGCAATCCAAATCACCCCTATAGAAATTGCTGCGTCTGCAATATTCCAAATTGGTGGGAAAATCTCAGCTCCTCCTAATCCTAATGGCATCCAAAGTGGCCATTGAACTGTAAAATGAAACATATCGACAACATTTGCCATAAGCCAAGATGAATATCCTTCCCCTCCAAACTCTGAGACTGTCCCCCATCCTGAATGTGAAAACAATTTTCCGTAGACTGCGCTATCAATAATATTACCCATCGCACCTGCCCAAATCAGAGCGACACAACGTAGGAGACCCCTATGAGATTTGGCAAGAATAAGTTTATATAAATAATACCCTATACCGACGCATGCTATAAGCCTAAATGTAGTTAACAACAATTTTCCAGCTACACCAGGTAAGGCCCATCCAAAAGCCATCCCTTCGTTCTCAATAAATTGTAATTCTATTAGCCCCGGAATTAAATCCGAACGTTCACCAATAGTGAAACTAAGCTTAATATAAATTTTAAGTACTTGGTCTAAAACCAGTAACGGCAAGACCCACCCTAAAATTAATTTTCGCATCTAACTATTGAGTAAGAGGCCGTTACTGTCTTTGTTTTGCCTCCATAGAAAGGGTGGCATGAGGAACAAGGCGTAAACGCGCTTTAGGAATTAATTTTCCAGTAACACGGCAAATACCGTATGTTTTATTTTTAATTCTGAGCAGGGCGTTTTCAAGATTTCTAATAAATTTCTCCTGTCTAGCAGCTAAAGAAGCTGTTTCCTCTCTACTCATAGTTTCAGAACCATCCTCCATCATTTTAAATGTAGGAGCAGTATCCTCAGTGGTATTATCATCCTTATGAGATAATGACGCACGTAACTGTCGTAAATCTTCCTTTGCTACCTCTAACTTCTTTTCAATCAAATCTTTGAATTCAATAAGATCTGCTTCTGAGTATTTCGTTTCTGCCATAATTACAGCTTTTATAATTTAACAACTTTGACTCGAACTAGAATGCCTTCGTCAAGCTCTATTTCAACGGCTTCAGGCTCGTCATTCCAATTAACTTCCTCTGCCAAGGTTTGAGTTCGAATATAAGTCAAATTTTCTTGTAATTGAACTCTAATTTCTTCATCAGAACTTACAGCCAAACTTATTCTATCCGTCACCTCTAAACCTATGTCTTTTCTTAAATTTTGAACTCTATTTACAAGTTCTCTAGAAAGTCCCTCCGCTCTTAATTCAGCATCTATATTGATGTCTAGCGCAACTGTAAGCCCGCCCTCGCTCGATACTAACCAACCTGGAATGTCTTCTGTCGAAATTTGAACATCACTCAACAGTATTTCAACATCCCCAAGCCCATCTGCTGGGGTAATTGTAATCTTACCGTCTTTCTCTATCTCATGAGCAGCGTCAGCAGAAAGTGCATTCACCCCAGCTGCAATTGCTTTCATACGCTTCCCGTAACGTGGTCCGAGAGCTTTGAAATCTGGCTTAATACTCTTGACTATGCCTCCACCATCTCTCATAACCTCCAGCTCTTTAACATTGACTTCAGATCTTATGAGATCTTCTATGGCTTCTAATCTAGAAGCAGAAATGTCATCTAAAACAGGAACCATTATCCGTCTTAGAGGTTGTCTTACTCTAATCCTTTCTCTTTTACGCAAGCTTAAAACTTGAGACGAAAGCTTTCTTGCAAGCTCCATCCTTAACTCTAGTTCAGAGTCAATAATTGAGTCGTCCGAAATAGGGAAGTTCGATAAATGAACTGAGTTATCAGCTCCTTCACGAGATACCCCCAGTCCTTCATTTATATCGCGGTATAGTCTGTCCATAAAAAACGGAGCAATCGGCGATCCGAGGATAGCAGTAGTACGCAAACACGAAATTAGCGTTTGATATGCAGAGATTTTATCTTCGTTTAAATTCCCCTTCCAGAATCGTTGGCGATTTAAACGTACATACCAATTGCTTAGCTCGTCTGTAACAAAATTCTGTAATATTCTAGCTGCTTTAGTAGGCTCAATTTCTTCGTACGCTTTGTTTATTTGACCAGATACTGAGTGCATTCTAGACAAAATCCACCTGTCAATTTCAGGCCTATCACTATGAGGGATTTCCGATTCTTGACCTGTTAACCCATCAATATTCGCATATAGTGCTAGGAAATTAAAGGTGTTTTGTAGAGTTCCGAAGAACTTTCTCGTTACTTCGGCTATACCGTCTAGATCAAATTTAAGATTATCCCACGGTTGAGCATTACTTATCATATACCAACGAGTAGCATCTGGACCGTACTTTTCGAGGGTCGAGAACGGATCAATGGCATTTCCTAGTCGTTTCGACATCTTTACTCCGTTCTTGTCAAGAACCAGGCCGTTCGAGACAACGTTCTTGTAAGCGATCTTATCGAAAACCATTGTGGAAATAGAGTGGAGAGTGTAGAACCAACCACGGGTTTGGTCTACCCCTTCAGCAATAAAATCTGCAGGATATGCACCTCCTTTGTCAATCATGTCCTTATTCTCAAATGGGTAATGCCACTGAGCATAAGGCATTGAGCCAGAATCGAACCAAACATCTATAAGATCAGACTCCCTTTTCATAGGACTACCGTCCTTCGCCTTCAATATTATCGTGTCAACTACGTGTTTGTGAAGGTCAAAGCCTTCGTAATTTTCCTTCGACATATCCCCAGCCACGAAATTTGCAAGAGGGTTGTTGTCCATTAGACCAGCCGTAGTTGCTTCGGCACAACGAATCGCCAGTTCCTCCACTGACCCAATACACACCTCCTCACTACCGTCTTCTGTTCTCCATATTGGAATCGGAATTCCCCAGAACCTAGATCTACTTAAGTTCCAGTCATTTAGATTTTCTAGCCACTTTCCAAACCTTCCTGTACCTGTACTTTCTGGCTTCCAGTTTATCGTTTTATTAAGCTCAACCATACGATCCTTCTTAGCTGTTGCTTTAACAAACCAAGAGTCTAATGGGAAATATAAAATAGGCTTATCTGTTCTCCAGCAGTGTGGGTAGCTGTGAGAGTATTTCTCAACTTTGAAAGCGCGTCCCCTAGTTTTTAAGTCTATTGCTATTTCTACGTCAACAGATTTTTCCGGAGCTTCGCCGTCACTGTAGAACTCATTCTTCACGAACCTTCCTTCTAACGGGCCATATCCTTTAAGAAGTCGTCCCTGCATATCTACAAGAGGAATGCCGTGTCCAGTACCGTCATCAACGAGCATTGGAGGTACTCCAGCAGCCTTAGCAACCAAAGCATCGTCTGCTCCGAAAGTCGGAGCGGTGTGAACTATACCTGTACCGTCTTCAGTTGTTACGAAATCTCCTGAGATTATGCGAAAGGCTTGATTTGGCTCACTCATAGGCTGCGCCCAATTTATCAGCTGCTCATACTTCAAG
Source organism: Bacteroidota bacterium (assembly GCA_002746975.1). Taxonomy (GTDB): domain Bacteria; phylum Bacteroidota; class Bacteroidia; order Flavobacteriales_D; family Sanyastnellaceae; genus UBA974. The sequence goes on from NVXE01000010.1 coordinate 81,034, forward strand.
CCTACAAGATCAGCCCCCTTACATCTTCCTACAATTTCAAAATCAGGCCCCTTATGAAACTGCTTTTCTACTAACTTCTCAGCAAGAACTACAAGCCCTTCTTCATCTGTGTACCTGTTTTTCGTTCTAACAATGGCATAATCAATCTTTAATCCAATGGTTAAAGCTGTGTTAGAAGGCAAAGTCCATGGAGTTGTAGTCCAGGCAAGGAAATCTACAGGCAAGTTAGAAATCTCACTTCCCTCACTATTTTCATCATTACAAAAACCTTTAACTTTCTCCGCACTTTCCTGCTCTGCACGGAACTGACCCACAATAGTCGTATCCATAACGTCACGGTAAGTACCTGGTTGGTTTAATTCATGCGAACTTAAACCAGTCCCTGCCATAGGACTATATGGCTGAATCGTATAGCCTTTGTATATCAGTCCTTTTTTATAAAGCTGAGACAACAACCACCACACCGATTCTATATATTTACTCTCATAGGTAACATAGGGCGATTCCATATCAACCCAGTATCCCATCTGTTTTGTAAGCTCATTCCAAACTCCAGTGTACTTCATCACCGCTTTTTTACAAGCGTTATTGTACTCCTCTACAGTAATAGTTGTTCCAATATCCTCCTTAGTAATACCAAGCGCTTTTTCTACACCCAGCTCGACAGGCAGTCCGTGTGTATCCCACCCGGCCTTTCTATCAACGCGTTTACCTTTTAGAGTAGCATATCTACAGAAAATATCTTTAATTGATCGACCCATAACATGGTGAATCCCAGGCATACCATTTGCAGAAGGGGGGCCTTCATAAAATATATACGGGTTATCTGCCGAGCGAGAGTCTATACTCGCCTGAAATGTATTCTCACGCTCCCAGACCTCCAATGCTTCTTTCGCAATGTTTGGAAGATTTAGTGAGCCGCGTTCTGGAAATCCTTTCGCCATCAAAATTTACTATTGGGTGTCGCGAAGATAATACGCCTTGAGCCTTTTATCTCCTCAGACTCGACTGAGTTTTAGCATATTCGTCATCCCTGCATCAGCAATGGGCATAGAGGCCATGTGTATCACGAAATCGCCCTCTTTTACCTTCCCTTCTCTGAATAAAATGTATTTAATGTCGGCAATAGTGTGATCTGTGCTGACCATCTTAGAGTAGAACACTGTTTTTACACCCCAAACCAAATTCATTTGACTCAAAACCTCTCTATTTGAAGTAAACATAAAGATTCTAGCTTTAGGGCGTTGACTACTTACTTTTTGGGCTGTGTAGCCCGAGTAAGTCATCGTAACTATGGCACTTGCCTTAGTTCTTCTCGCTAGACGACACGCATTATAGCATATTGAATCAGAAATAAAGCGGTCATCATCGGGGTTATAAGGAGGTCTTTCATTAAACGGTTTCTCGTTACTTTCCTCCATCTTAGTAATTATCTCACACATAGCTTTTACTGCGTGAATGGGATACTTACCTACGCTTGTTTCTGCCGATAGCATAACTGCATCCGCACCATCTAATACAGCATTCGCAACATCATTTACCTCTGCCCTCGTTGGAGTTGCACTTTCAATCATGCTCTCCATCATCTGTGTCGCAACAATTACTGGACGAGATAGAGTTAAGCATTTCGAGATAATCTGTTTCTGAAGCAGGGGAACATCTTGCATAGGAACTTCAACACCTAAATCACCTCTCGCCACCATTACCGCATCTGACGCCTCAAGAATCGCGTCAAGCTCTTCAATCGCCTCGGGTTTTTCAATCTTAGCCACTACCCTTGCGTGCTTCTTATGCTTTTTAATTATCTCCTTAAGTTCTACAATATCTTTTGAAGACCTTACAAAAGAAAGGCCTATCCAATCGACATTTTCCTCGAGAGCAAATGCCAAATCTACTTCGTCCTTTTTAGTTATACACGGAAGCGAAATCTTTGTTTTCGGTAAATTTAACCCCTTCCTCGGTTTAAGTATCCCCCCGTGAATAATTTTACAAATGACTTCAGATTTCCCATTTGACGATAGAACTTCCAGCATAAGCTTTCCATCATCGAGCAATACAGGCTCTCCTTTCTTTACATCTTCTGCGAACTGAGCATAGTCAGTATAAACTATCCCATTTGCACCCACACCTACTCCTACCACTATAGTAAGCTCTTCGCCCTCGACAAGAGTCATTTCTCCCCCTTCGATGTCTCCAACTCTAAGTTTGGGCCCCTGTAGATCTATTAAAATTGCAGTACTCGTTTCAAGTTCTTCATCGAGCTTGCGAATATTTCTTATCACCTGTCTATGCACCTCACTATCTCCGTGAGATGAGTTAATCCTAACCACATTCATCCCAGCAAGTAAAAGTTGCTCTAGCATTTCAGGAGATGATGTTGCAGGACCTATAGTCGCTATAATCTTAGTTTGTTTAATCGGAAATAAAGACGGCTTATTCATTCTCTTTGTTATCAATCTTAATAATATCTAAATCATACAACTCGCCTAAAGCTCCTGATCGTTCAGGATCAATTTTTGTAACCATAGTAACTAGGTTTGACCTTCTAATCTCAGAAATAACATCGTGATTATCTAAAAAATCAATTCCTAATTTGAGCAAGTAGTCTAAGGAAGACGCTCCAGATGCTAGAACTCCGCCGGGAACTCTATTCAAAATTAACGCAACATCTAACCCTTCCTCCCTATCAATAAATGTAAGGACAATATGTTTAGTGTCGTTATTCTTATTGTATGAAGTTATTACCCTATCAAACTTTAAGTCCCAGCCGAAAATTCTGTTTAATTCCCATGCTAATCTATGACTTCCAACATGCGACCCGATACCCAGTAGTCGGAAATCACACTCCATTTCCATATCTAGCTGAAGTTTTGCCATAATTGACTAAGGTAGTTGCTTATGACTGATTACCCTCCTCCAAATCAAAAATGTGCCTCCACCCTTTTCTAGCAGCCTCGCGCTCGGCAATTTTTTTCGACCTACCCACGCCTGTGCCTATGCAGCTATCGTCGGCAAACACTTCTATTTCATACACGTTTTCACCGTTCTCTATAGACTCCTTAACTACTTTAAAAGAAAGATGAACGCGAGATTTTTGGGCCCAATGATGAAGTTGACTCTTAAAATCTGTGGTTTCGTGAATCTTCTCATCTAAGCCAAACCTCTTTAATAATTTCACCAAAGCCACGTTCGTTCTACTATACCCGTGATCAAGATAAATAGCCCCTATTAAAGCTTCCATAGCATTACCCACCATATTAGGGCGAATATCTTTACGCCTCATCTTTACCTCGAGTAAATCCTCTAACCCTATTTTAGATCCCAGTAAATTAAGATTTTTTCGACTTACAATCTTAGATCTACGTTGAGTAAGTGCACCTTCTTGAGCACTCTCGTCCTGTTTATAGAGATATTCTGCGACACTTAAGCCCAAAACCGCATCTCCTAAAAACTCCAAACGTTCATTACTTTTCTTTCCCGTCTTATCTCCGTCAAGAACTGAAGAATGACGCAGCGCCTTCTTATAATAAGATATTTTCCTGACTCTAAGACGGAAGTACTTTCGAACTAACACCCTAATATCCTCATCAGTTTTATCACCAATAAGGAATCTCTTTAAAAACTGCATTAAGTACTCTAGCTAGAGTATTTCTTAAATAACACTGACGCGTTGTGACCTCCGAAACCGAACGTATTAGACAACGCTGCACCCACATCGCGTTTGCGCGCCTTGTTAAATGTAAAATCCAGTTTAGGATCAAGATCTTCATCTTGATGTTCGAAATTAATCGTAGGAGGGATTATTCCGTGCTCGATTGCCTTGATACAGGCCATCGCCTCAATCGCTCCCGCAGCCCCTAATAGGTGGCCAGTCATAGATTTTGTTGACGAAATACTCAGATCGTATGCTGCTTCACCAAACACCTTTTGAATGGCCTGGGTTTCAGCTATATCTCCTAAAGGTGTAGAGGTTCCGTGAACATTTACGTAATCGACATCTGAAGGCTGCATCCCTGCATCTTCGAGAGTTGCTCTCATTACATTAGTAGCTCCAAGACCTTCTGGATGAGGTGCAGTAATATGATGTGCATCAGCACTCATACCTCCACCTACCATCTCACAGTAAATCTTAGCTCCACGAGCTAAAGCATGTTCAAGAGATTCTAAAATAATAGCTCCAGCTCCTTCTCCTAAAACGAACCCGTCTCGAGTTTTATCGAATGGTCGTGAAGCTCTTTGTGGGTCGTCATTACGAGTAGATAAGGCTTTAAGAGCGTTAAAACCTCCAATTCCTCCCTCTGTAATAACAGCTTCCGAGCCTCCAGTAACCATAACCTCGGCCTTCCCTAGGCGGATTATATTAAAGGAATCTATTAGGGCATGAGTAGAACTTGCACAGGCACTTACTGTAGCGTAGTTAGGGCCACGTAAACCGTTCGAGATACTTATGTGACCAGCCGCAATGTCTGGAATCATCATAGGAATAAAGAACGGAGAAAATCTTGGTGTTCCGTCTCCATGATAGAAGTTCTTTGCTTCATTCATAAAACTCTCGAACCCTCCGACTCCTGAACCCCACACTACTCCAGATCTATCAGGATCTATCTTATGTTTTCCGGCATACTCAAGCGCCTCTTCTGACCCTTCGTCACCGATAAACCCTTCAGCTACTATACCTGCATCGTTAAGAGCTTGGCGCGCACTTACAACTGCATACTGAGTAAAGAGATCCATTCGTCTCGCCTCGCGACGGTGAATATGATCTTGGACATTAAATCCTTTTACCTCACATGCAAACTTAGTCTTAAACTTAGTTGCGTCAAATCTTGTTATCGCTGCTGCCCCGCTCTTACCTAGAACTAAGTTCTTCCAGTAAGTTTCAGGGTCATTTCCTAGGGGCGTTAATGCTCCTAATCCAGTGACAACTACTCGCTTTAGCTCCATAAAAACGCCCTTTGGCTTACTTAGTAGCTTTCTCTATATGCTCAATCGCTTGACCTACTGTACTAATATTCTCAGCTTGGTCATCTGGAATTGCGATATTAAATTCTTTCTCGAATTCCATAATAAGCTCTACTGTGTCGAGAGAATCGGCACCTAAATCGTTAGTGAAGCTTGCCTCTGGCGTTACTTCGTTAGCATCCACTCCTAGCTTATCCACAATGATAGCTGTTACTTTTTCACTAATATCAGACATGATAATCGTATTCAATTTGGGGCAAAATTAATCTAATAGTTCAACTCTAGCCAATATTATGGAGAAAGTTTTAACCAAAATGATGCTAATTGATTTTCTTGACAAGCACAATTTACGCCCTTAATCCCTACTATAGTTGAAGTTATTCGATAAATATCAAAGCGGTAATTAGCTCAATATTCCTTTAGAATTTCTGGGAGAATCTTGCGATTTAGGTTTGGTACCTCACAATTATCGGCAGGAAAACCGAAAGGAATGTTCAAATAAGCTCTTTCATTATCTGGTCTATTCAAAATTTCTGCGAGAAACTTCATAGGAGATGGGGTGTGAGTTAAGGCGACTAAACCTATCTCATGCAAGGCTGTCAACAACATTCCCACAGCAATCCCCACACTTTCGTTTACATAGTAATTTGTCGTTCTTCCCGATTCGTCTGTACCGTAAGCATGTCTAAACACTATTATTAACCCTGGTGCATTTTCTATAAAGGGCTTGATATGATCTGTTCCGAAAGGTTCTAGGTCTTTCATCCACTCCTCACTCATCCTTCCATGGTAGTTTTTATACTCTTCTTCTTCAGCTGCAGCTCTTATTTTCTTGCGAATTTCTGGATCTGTAACTATGCAGAAAGTCCAAGGTTGTTTGTGGGCTCCTGAAGGTGCTGTGCCGGCAGCTGCGATACAGTTTCTCACAGCTTCAATTGGAACTTCGTCAGAGGAAAAATGTCTTACGCTCCTTCGATTTTGCATTTTATTAAGGAATGCTTCGCTTCGCTTTAACATTTCCTCTTGAGAATACCTAATAGGGCTATACTTCATAGAGGTTATTTGCTCGATTTATCTCTAAGCTTCCGCATAAGCTTAGATGCGTATATGAAATCATTTAGAGTTTCAGAATCACTCACCATCATTTCTGCGTTATCCCCTTTGAAAGCGATTTCGCCCTCGTGGATAAAGTGAATTGTATCGGATGCTTCTATAACACTATTCATATCGTGGCTCACAACGACAGTCGTCATTCCATATTCACGTGTGATATCTACAATCAGGTTGTCAATTACTATGGCAGTTTGTGGGTCCAAACCGGAATTTGGTTCGTCACAAAATAAATATTTGGGATTCATAGAAATCGCTCTTGCTATACCTACTCGTTTCTGCATTCCCCCACTTAATTCGCCAGGGTACTTATCGCCATGTCCATCAAGTTCTACACGAGTTAAACAATCCGCTACCCTAGAAGACATCGCTTCTTCATCCATATCACTGAACATTTTTAAAGGGAACTTGACGTTTTCTTCCACTGTCATGGAATCGAAAAGGGCGCCTCCTTGAAATAACATTCCTATCTCCTTGCGAATTTCTTTGCGTTGTCTCCTATTCATAGTCGTAAAATTCCGACCATCAAAAAACACGTGACCGTCATCTGGCTCGAGAAGTCCCACCGTGCATTTCGTGAGGACACTCTTACCTGAGCCCGATCTTCCGATAATAAAATTGACTTTTCCTTTCTCGAAAGTTGCACTTACGTTCTTTAGAACGGTGTGTTTCCCGAACGACTTTGATATATTCTTTACTTCAATCAAGTTGTCGATAGATTACGTTAAAAGTAGCTTCGTGAGGACAAGGTTTGTGAGCATTATGATCACTACGCTATAAACTACGGCTTTAGTACTGGACTTAGCGACCTCTAGAGCTCCTCCCGAAGTAAAATAGCCGTGATATGCTGAGACCGACGTCATAATTAATGCAAAGACCGTTGTTTTTATGATTGCGTAAACGACATCGTATGAAACGAAATCCACTTGTAGTCCGTACTCGAAATCGGCCATACTACTTACGCCCGTCAGTAAAGCAATCCCCGCTCCTGATGCCAGTCCTAACCCCATACTCATCACTACTAGTGCAGGAAGACAAATAAAACCGGCGATAATTTTCGGTAAGACTAAGAATCCAGCGCTATTTACGCCCATTATTTCAAGAGCGTCAATTTGCTCTGTAACGCGCATAGTGCCTAACTGAGATGCTATATTAGAACCGACCTTTCCCGCTAGAATAACGGGGATTAAAGTGGGGGAGAATTCCAAAATCATGGTTTGGCGTACAGTAAAACCTATAGTATAAACAGGTATCCAACCGCTGATTTGGTGGGCAGTTTGCAGACACATTACCGCCCCCATAAATACGCTTAGGAGAGCGACAATACCTACGCTATCAGTACCTATAATGGTCATTTCCTGAATCAATTGACGACGAAAAATCGTCCATTTGTCAGGTTTTCGCATTACCGTAGCAATAAACCGCGTATATCTTCCGATGTTAAAGATGATGCCCACACCGCTAAGGTACACGTAACTATTCTTAACTTCACCCCATGAATAAACGACTTGTCAAGCCACTTTTGTTATGCATTTTCGCTCTAGCTTTTATAAGTGGGTGCGCCACTTCTCATGGAGGTTGCAACACCTGCGATGCTTACAACCAAATCGATTTGGACTGTAATGAGTAAGCCTTCTGAGACATTTGCTATTATTATGGCTGGGGGAGTAGGCACTCGGTTTTGGCCTATGTCACGAATCTCTAAGCCCAAACAATTTCTTGACATCCTAGGCACCGGTCAGTCGTTAATTCAAATGACTTTTAACCGACTCTCTAAGGTAGTCCCCCCTTCAAACATCCTTGTCGTCACAAACGAAATTTACAGAAACCAAGTCTCCTCTCACCTACCCTCTATCCCCGCTTCGAATATTCTATGTGAACCCTGTATGAGGAATACTGCGCCGTGTATCGCGTATGCAAACGCTGTAATTAGTAGCAGATTGAGTCCTCAACGTGACTCGTCTGATGTTGGAATCATCGTAGCTCCTTCGGATCACCTTATCCTCGACACAGCAGAATTTGAGCGCGTCATCTCCCTTGCGTTATTGAGTGCTTGCTCTACCTCGTCTCTCCTTACGCTCGGAATTCAACCCACCCGTCCCGATACCGGTTATGGATATATTAAATTTTCTGGTGAAGGTGAGATTGCGAAGGTCGAACAATTTACGGAAAAGCCCGATCTAGCTACCGCCGAAAACTTCCTCGAGCAGGGAGATTACTGTTGGAACAGTGGAATTTTTGTTTGGTCTTTAAAAAATATCTCACAGGCATTCTCAACCCACCTCCCTGACATATTCGCTTCTTTCGAAGATGAAGGACTCACCGGTTCCCCTAACGAGGCTGACTCCATCTACAACTCCTGCGAATCAATTTCTATCGACTATGGCATCCTCGAACGCGCCGAGGACGTACGAGTTATCCCATGCGACTTCGGCTGGTCTGACCTCGGCACTTGGACTTCGCTCGCAAGTCATCTACCTCAAGACTCCTCCGGCAATGGCGTCTCTGGAGCTACCCTCATCGAGTCAAATTCGAGCAGAAATGTCGTTGTCTCTCAGGCTGAAAAAACCGTTGCGCTCCGTGGACTCAACGACTTCATCATCGTCGACACCCCAGATGCACTCTTGATTTGTCCTAAGTCTGACGAACAATGGGTAAAAGAGCTCGTGGGCGAATTAGGGAGGAAGGGTAAAAAGGGTGCAGAAGGACTGATTTAGATCACCGTTAGGTCGAAATACATTAGCCTCGTATTAGCACCTTCGTCGTTCTTTGTGAGATATTCGAAGCCATTTTTCTCGTAGAATTTTAATGAATCTCTGTATGCGTCAACGGTGATGAATTTACATCCTGATTTTTGGGATTTGCGGAAGGTTTCTTTTACATATTGAATCATTAAGCTACCTAAACCCTCGCCATTCATTTTAACATCAACTGCTAATCTGCCTATTTTAACCGCTGGATAGCTTTTAAATTGCTTCCCTTGTGGCATAGACTCCGTGAATTTCTGTTTCCACTTTCTGTTACTTTGAGATTCTTTCTTTGAGACCTTGTCATTTAACAGACTGAAATAACCAACAGTGAATTTAGGTGTCTGGACAATATAAGTAGTGGCTAATAAGTTCTTTTTGAAATTCTTAGACTCATTGAGCAGAAAACTATTTAAGTCATGGTCTCCACAATCAAATGGCCTAATAACTTTAGTTTCAGATAGTAATTCTAATGAAAGCTTTTGACGAAGATTCAAAACTTCGAAATCGATTTCATAAACTCGTAACCCTCTCTAATTTTCTTTCGCTCCTCATCACTAATCTTCTGAGTCTCCGCCCGCTTCATGGCAGCTTCAAAACGGCGAGCATCTTCGCCGTATAGTATCGGTGTTTCTTTTATAGGTCGTGCCATGACATTCAGTCCTTTACAAAGTTAATCAATTTTTTAATACAAAGGTGAAGAGTTAAGTCATTGAGTATTAAACCAAATCATAAACGACCCTTATAAGTTTGTAAACGGAGTTGATAAAAACTTTTAAACACAGTGAAGGCGACCCAGTAGGCCGCCTTCAATGTTTTCACAACGGAATAATCCTTATTGTGATTGGCACAAATTCCATTGCAAGTATATGATGTTATCTGACAACTTCCAAACTTGGAAATAGATTTTATTTACTTACATTACATTTTGTTTAGTACGTAAATAGGTTACGTTGTGGAGCAAATAGATTTACCAGTTACACTGAAATAAACTTAATGATATGAAAAAAATTCTAGGACTTGATTTAGGAACGGCATCCATTGGATGGGCTTTTCTAAACTTAGATGGCGACAATAGTGAACTTAAAGCAGGGGTCAGAATTATACCTTTAAATCAGGAAGATAAAGCTGCATTTGAAAAGGGCCAAAGCATTACTCTAAACGCTGATCGCCGACTTAAAAGGGGGGCTCGAAAAACTCTTGATAGGTGGCAAATGAGGCGTGAAAATCTTATTAATTGGATGCTGAAACACAATTGGGCTAAATCTAGAGAGGAGCTTCTATTACCAAGCTCAGGATGGAGCACCTTCAACAATCGAAGCAAAGCAGTAACAGAGAAAATTTCTCTTCTAGAACTTGGACAAGTTATTCTTCGTCTTAATAAAAACCGGGGCTTTAAAAGTAATAGAAAGACAGATAGCGGAGAAGAAAACTCAACTGATTACAAAAAACAAATAGCTGGTAGAGATAACGAACTAGTAGAAAAAGGACTGACAATAGGGCAAATATTTGTACAGGAGCGTGATGCTTGGCTTGCAAATCCTGAAGGTCCTGAACCACACTTCAATAGTCGAACATACTCAAGAGCTTCAGTAGTAGCAGAATTTGAAGCTATTTGGTCTGAGCAAATGAAGCATCATTCCGAAATAACAGAAGCTGATAGAAAAGAATTTAGAGATTACGTTCTTTTTTACCAAAGACCTTTAAAATCTCAAAAGCACCTTATTGGAAAATGTCCATTCGAAACATCTAGAAGGGTTGCACCAAGATCTTCTCCTGTATTTCAGGAATTCAGATTATGGCAAGACTTAAAACATTTCAGAGTAATCGAAAAAAACGGTGGTTCTAGACCTCTAACTTATGATGAACAAATTTCTTTATCTACTGAACTCAGGTCTGTTAGTTTTCCAAACAAAACAAAAATTCTTAGATTTTTGGGACTTTCAACTGCCCAATTTACTGTTAGTGTTGAAAAACTAATCGGTAACATCTTTTCTTCTAAAGTCGAAAAAATCATCGGTGACGACAGACTTGAATTTGTTGAAGTTGATTGTACTCTTGATGGAAATGAATTCGATAAGCAGCCATCTATGCAGCTATGGCATTTGCTCTATTCTTCTGAAGATCATGACCATTTAGTCAATTCTATAGTAAAACGTTTTCCTGAAATTACTGAAGAGGAAGCTGAAGATCTTGCAAACATAAAACTTCCTGACGATCACGCTCGACTTTCTCATAAAGCCATCAGAAAAATACTCCCTTTTATTCGCTCTGAGGAATGTCCTGACTACTTCTCTGCATGTGCTTCAGCGGGATATAATCACAGTTTTTCCGAAACAAAAGAAGAGCGAGAAAAGAAAGTCTTAAAAGAAAAGTTAGAACCTATTCTACGAAATTCATTAAGAAATCCTGTCGTCGAAAAGGTTTTAAATCAAGTTGTTAATCTAGTCAATGCCATTTTAGAAGATGAAAATTTAGGTCGCCCTGACGAAATTCATATTGAACTCGCTCGCGATTTGAAGAATTGTGCAAAAAAACGTAAAAGCATTACAAAAAATAATCGGGATAATGAAGCTAATAGACTAAAGGTAAAAGGGGAGCTAGAAAAGCTAGGGCAGAGAACAACTCGATCAAACATTCTCAGATACCAACTTTGGGAAGAGTGCGATAGAATAAGTCTTTACACCGGGAATCCTATACCTATCTCTAAGCTGTTTACTTACGATTATGAGATAGAACATATTATCCCTCAAGCATTGATATTCGATGATGGCTACCTAAATAAAACCATAAGCGAACGATCTGAAAATCTTGCTAAGGGTAGTACCACCGCAATGGAATACATGCAAACAAAAGGAGAGGCTGCCGTAGATGCTTATGAGGCACGTATTCGTAGAGCCAAAGGGATTTCAAAGCCTAAAGCTGACAAACTACGTTGGTTGCGTGGTGATATCCCCGATGGATTTATAGAACGTCAACTCAAAGAAACTCAATACATCGCCAAGATGTCGTATTCCCTTCTTAAAGACATCTCTCGTGAGGTAATACCTATGGCTGGATCTGTCACCGCATACCTCAGACGGCGTTGGGGTCTTGAGGACATGTTAAGCCAGATTAATTTCCCTCGTTATGATGCTATAGGTCAAACTAAGGAAATTACCATTAATCATAAAGATGGATCTCAAGAACAAAAAATAATTGTAGATGATTGGTCTAAGCGTGATGATCACAGGCATCATGCTATGGATGCGATAACAGTTGCTTTTGCATCATACAGAAATTTTCAATATCTGAATACTTTAAGTGGCAGAGATTTAGAAATTGATGATTCTGGTGAAAAAGACGCTGCTCTTTCTCCTCCTATTTCTAAATCTCTAGTTCGCAAACTTTCTAAAGATGCGATGGAAAACATTCTTATTTCTAGAAAAGCTGGAAAACGCAGCTCGGTTTGGAGTAAGTACCAGTCGAAAACTAAGACGGGAAAACACTCTGGAAAACATCGTATCCCAAGAGGACAACTACATCTTGAAACCGTGTACGGTTCTCGATTACGCCATCTTCCTTCTCCTTCAATCCTATCTAAGATACCTGAAGACTTGAGTTTAATTGTAGAGCCTGCTATTCGTGAAGTCATTAAAGAACGCCTTGAATCCGATGGACTTACAGCCAAGAAAGCTTTCACAACCGGAAGATTAAAAAAGAATCCACTTCTATTTAATGATAGGCCTATAGAAACAGTAGCTTGTTACGAGAGAATTTTTGTAATTAGAAAGCCTCTTGATGAAACAGTAAAAATCGAAAAAGTACTAGACAAAGGGCTTCAGCGAATACTACAAGCTCGACTAGAAGAATTTGATAATAACAAAAAGAAAGCCTTTACAAATCTTGAAAATAATCCAGTTTGGGCAGACCGTTCAAAAACTAAGGCTTTAAAAAGGATTACTATCCAGGCTCACACAAAGACAGCTAAACCTTTAAGAAGGAATGCCAGTGATGATAATATCGATTTTGTGGACTACCAAAATAATCATCATCTTGCCCTTTATCTCGATGACGAGAGCGGAAAACCCTACAGTGAGGTCGTAAGTTTAATGGACGCAGTTCATAGAGAACAAGAGGGCGGAACAGCAATCCGTAAAGTTGACTCTAGAGGCAACAAACTTCTTTCGACGCTTGCTGGTGATGAATACGTCCTTTTCGATATCGAAGCCGAAAGTAAAGAAGAAATTCTTGGATTAAGCTCTAGTGAAATAAGCCCTCATCTTTTCCGAGTTCAGAACCTCGGTTATAGTAATAATGATAAAAAAATTGGTGTTGACTGCAGTTTTAGACATCATTTAGAAACTTCTATTAATCATCAAAGTCAGCTTACTCTTCAAAGAATTAGGAGTATTAACAACCTTCCTTCTTGGAAGGTCAGAATTAACGTGCTAGGTCAAATTGTACATATTGAATCAACTGGAATTTAATGCTAAAGAGGACCATCGTAATCGCTAATCCTGGCAGAATTTCTTTCCGTAACCATCAACTCGTAGTTAAGTCTGATGATAAAGGTGAGAAAACTGTGCCATTAGAGGACCTAGGGGTTCTAGTTATCGAAAATCCACAAACAACCATTACTTCTGTCGCTCTAGCAAAACTAGCGGATGCAAATGTTGCCGTGATGACGTGTGATAGCACTCATCATCCTGTAAGTTTATCTTTACCTTTAGTTGGGCATTCCGAAATGACGAAACGACATTTAGTCCAAACCAATATCAGCCTACCTCTGAAAAAGAGACTTTGGCAACAGTGTATCCAAGCGAAACTCGGTAACCAGGCAAGGGTTTTGGAACTCAATCACAAGAATGTTCCTGCAAAAAAGCTACGTAAATATGTCCTTGAGGTAAACTCAGGTGACACAACAAATATTGAAGCTAGAGCTGCACAACATTACTGGAAATACTTTATCCCAGACCCAGAATTTCGAAGACGAGCTCAAGGTATCCCCCCTAATAATCTACTTAACTATGGATACGCTATTATCCGAGCTACTCTTGCACGCTCAGTAGTAGCTAGTGGACTAATACCGTCTTTAGGACTTTTCCATCGCAATAAATACAACGCGTTTTGTTTAGCGGATGATCTAATGGAGCCATACAGGCCCTTTGTAGATATAGCTGTCTTAAAACTGCTTAACCAAGGGCTAGAGCCTACCGAAAATCTTGAACCTGAACATAAAAGAGCTATCCTTGAAATTTTAAGTTCAGATACATATGAAGGTGAAAAAAGAAGCACATTATGGAATAGCTCCTTAAGGACTGCAAGTAGTTTGTATTTATGTTTTGAAGGAAGTAGGCGACAAATTTCCTTCCCCGAATTACATTAATGGCTTTAACGCATCATAGAATAAATGCATATAGAACTATGTGGCTATTAGTGCTCTTTGATTTACCTACCGAAACAAAAAAAGAAAGAAAAGCTGCTTCACAATTTAGAAAAATATTACTTCAAGATGGATTCAACATGTTCCAGTTTTCTTGTTACATGAGACATTGTCCAAGCCGAGAAAACGCAGAAGTTCACTCAAGACGAATCCAAAACCATCTACCCTTATTTGGCCATGTTGGAGTTTTTTATATCACTGATAAGCAATGGGGTATGACTGAACTTTTTTTTAACACAAAAGCAGAAAAACCTAAGACTGGTCCTCAACAATTAGAATTCTTCTAGATTTTTAATCCTAAAACACCCCCAAAGGCATGACCCTCACGCTCTTATGAGAGCGATGTTGGATCTGCCTTATAAAGGTAGGAATTTGAATGCCAATCACAACACGTCCCCAGAGTTGAGTTTTTTATGCCCCGTTGGATCTGCCTTATAAAGGTAGGAATTTGAATGCCAATCACAACCCGTTAGCCAGAACTAAGAGAGCACTCTGAGTTGGATCTGCCTTATAAAGGTAGGAATTTGAATGCCAATCACAACGTAGACTTAACTACTGCTAGCGACGAAGACGTTGGATCTGCCTTATAAAGGTAGGAATTTGAATGCCAATCACAACAAGGTATCGACGACATTATGAAAGATAAAAGTTGGATCTGCCTTATAAAGGTAGGAATTTGAATGCCAATCACAACAATCCAGCAAAGACGTACGAGCGGCGATTGGTTGGATCTGCCTTATAAAGGTAGGAATTTGAATGCCAATCACAACTAATGACTACCTCGGTAGGCGCTCGGCGGCGTTGGATCTGCCTTATAAAGGTAGGAATTTGAATGCCAATCACAACTACATGAGAATCATAAATAAACTGACTGTTGTTGGATCTGCCTTATAAAGGTAGGAATTTGAATGCCAATCACAACAGTAAACCAGATAGCACTAGATAAACTCGGGGTTGGATCTGCCTTATAAAGGTAGGAATTTGAATGCCAATCACAACTCGTAGAAATCAATTGACTAGATAACATCGGTTGGATCTGCCTTATAAAGGTAGGAATTTGAATGCCAATCACAACTACATAACATCCCCTGAATCGCCATCGTTAGTTGGATCTGCCTTATAAAGGTAGGAATTTGAATGCCAATCACAACAAGGTGTCGTCTTCGATAGTTCCAGCCAAAGTTGGATCTGCCTTATAAAGGTAGGAATTTGAATGCCAATCACAACGCGGGGGCCTAAAATATCCGAACGGCGGACGTTGGATCTGCCTTATAAAGGTAGGAATTTGAATGCCAATCACAACACGGGGTCGCAACCTACGAAAGGAGCTACTGTTGGATCTGCCTTATAAAGGTAGGAATTTGAATGCCAATCACAACTGTTGGTTAGATGGAGAAACGGCATATACGGTTGGATCTGCCTTATAAAGGTAGGAATTTGAATGCCAATCACAACGTAGAGCTAGGGAGAAGGGAGGGATTGATTGTTGGATCTGCCTTATAAAGGTAGGAATTTGAATGCCAATCACAACTACCGAGAGGCCCTACTTACTCAACTTTCTGTTGGATCTGCCTTATAAAGGTAGGAATTTGAATGCCAATCACAACGGAACGGTGGGTTTCCGTAGCCGACCCTACGTTGGATCTGCCTTATAAAGGTAGGAATTTGAATGCCAATCACAACATGTTTTCGCAGCTACGAAAAGGGATCAAGGTTGGATCTGCCTTATAAAGGTAGGAATTTGAATGCCAATCACAACTCTACCCACCCAAGAGATTTACACGCTTCGGTTGGATCTGCCTTATAAAGGTAGGAATTTGAATGCCAATCACAACAAAGCCGAATAATACTCCCCGCGCGTCTTAGGTTGGATCTGCCTTATAAAGGTAGGAATTTGAATGCCAATCACAACGGCAAGTCAGATGGTAAACGGATATGCTACGTTGGATCTGCCTTATAAAGGTAGGAATTTGAATGCCAATCACAACGGTGGTGGTGGAGTGGGCAGGTTAGAACATGTTGGATCTGCCTTATAAAGGTAGGAATTTGAATGCCAATCACAACTATGCAAAAGGTCGGGCCTATCGCAAAAGAGTTGGATCTGCCTTATAAAGGTAGGAATTTGAATGCCAATCACAACTCTTTTACTATGTTAAATAAGGGGTTATGCGTTGGATCTGCCTTATAAAGGTAGGAATTTGAATGCCAATCACAACTGTCTATGTGCTTCAACATTTTTTTGTAAGGTTGGATCTGCCTTATAAAGGTAGGAATTTGAATGCCAATCACAACGGAGGCTTAGCTTGGGATAAGCCATTAGCTGTTGGATCTGCCTTATAAAGGTAGGAATTTGAATGCCAATCACAACGCCCTGCCGTTGCCATACTACCCCCGAATTGTTGGATCTGCCTTATAAAGGTAGGAATTTGAATGCCAATCACAACGAATGCGCCCCTTTCGGCATGGGGTTCGTTGTTGGATCTGCCTTATAAAGGTAGGAATTTGAATGCCAATCACAACGAAGGGGAAATTCTTCGTAAAAAGAGCCGTCGTTGGATCTGCCTTATAAAGGTAGGAATTTGAATGCCAATCACAACGTAGTTGCGTCGTGAGGGTATAACCAATATGTTGGATCTGCCTTATAAAGGTAGGAATTTGAATGCCAATCACAACGCGGTGTATAATACAGTAGCGAATACTACTGTTGGATCTGCCTTATAAAGGTAGGAATTTGAATGCCAATCACAACACAATGCTAATTGGTATACAATTAACAGAAGTTGGATCTGCCTTATAAAGGTAGGAATTTGAATGCCAAAGTGTTTGGAATAAATAAGTCGATACCCTACGGATATCGACAAAACAAAAAAACGTGTGAGACCCGTAGCCCCACACGTTTCTAAAACATACAATTCAGATAAAACTAGTGAGTGTGCTCAGTTTCCCCTTTGTCTTTCTCCGCAAGAAGGTAATAAGCTCCATTGCCCACAACTTCTGCATCCTCATGTAATGGGCTTAACAGCTTTACTTCGATATAACCCTCGCTTGTAAAACCTGTAATTACCTCAACCATTTCAAATGAAACCTTCGCCTCGTCGTGATTCGCGTGGTCGTCGTGATCCGCATGATCATCGTGGTCGTCATCGGTTTTTACGAAGATAAATGTCTTTTCTTTATCGGTAACTACCGAATGCTCTGGGAGTACGTTCGTAGAGATGTTATCGGCAATGAGACGTCCGTGGATATACATTCCCTGGATGAGATTACTTTCGTTTTCAGAAATCTCAGCGTGGATATGTAACGCTTTAGGACTTTCTTCAAAGACAGGGCTTATCGCGAAAATCTCCCCTTCAAATTCTTCTCCCAGCAAGCTTGAAGTAGTGAAGAAAATCTTTTGGCCTAATTTAATTTTATTAATATCCTTCTCATACACTCTGAAGTCTGCATGGAGGTTAGAATTGTT
Source organism: Bacteroidota bacterium (assembly GCA_002746975.1). GTDB lineage: Bacteria > Bacteroidota > Bacteroidia > Flavobacteriales_D > Sanyastnellaceae > UBA974. The sequence goes on from NVXE01000010.1 coordinate 98,741, forward strand.
TACTATCTCGAATAACTTCGTGAGAGGCTCTACATAGGACCCTATATTTGTCTCAACCAAACTCACCACACCGTCCATAGGAGATGAAATAGAAACCTCTGAAAACATAGTTCCGCTAGCTATTTCGTGAGCATCAAGGCCTATCATATTAAGCTTTATCTCTAACGCTTTTACAACAGATTTTTTACTGAAATACTCTGCTTGAACTTGTTGAAATTTTTTGCCAGAACCTACCTTTTCTTCATATAATTTCTTTTGTCTTATGAAATCCTTTTCCAAATATTCCAGCGTATTAATGCTATTGATATAGTCTTGTTGAAGTTGTATGAAATCGGGATGTTGCATAGTTGCCAAAACTTGTCCGCTCTTTACTATATCTCCTTCTATCACTTTTATATCTTTAATTACACCTCCTAGCATAGGACTGACATCTGCCTTATCCTGAGGAAATAATTCTAATTGTCCGGTAACTTGAATGCCGACATTTAAGTTTCTTTTTTCGAGGTGTACTAATTCTAGTCCTATAGCACTTATTTGTTGAGGCGTTAAAGAAACTACGCCTTCTGCGTGGTCCTCGTGACCGCCGTGGTCCTCGTGGTCGTCGTGACCACCGTGATCATGTCCGTCATGAGATGAATTACATCCCGCGAGTAATATTCCCATAAATAGAACGGTGAATATTGATTTTATATTGATTGTTTTCATGATATTTCTTAGTTATTCCAAATAAATTACTTCTTACCAGCCAAATGCTCGATGGCTATTATTGACTGATTGTATTGCATTAAAAGCGATAAATAGTTACTCTTAATCTCTACCCCATTATTTAAACTCTGTATATACTCCACATAATCTATCGCCCCATTTTCGAAACTCTTCTTTGAATTTGAGAGGATTAATTCCGCTTGTGGTAGAGCGTTATTCTCAAAATATTCTAGAGTGGCTTTAAATTTATAGTATTCCTGAACTACACGTTCGTATTCTCCCATCAGGACTGAATTGAAATACGCAACGTCTGTACTTGCTTTCTTTTCGTGAAGACTAGCGGCCTTGATTCTAGCTAAATCAGGTTTGGCCCAAATAGGAATAGAGATAGAAGCCTGAAGTCCTGTAAATCTACTATCCGACCCTAAATATTGATCCTGACCGTCAATTAAATGAATCCCGATTAAAGATTGATTGAAGTATCCTATCGAAAAGTCCGGTAAGAATTTCGACTTCTCTAAAGAGCTCTCCCTCTCCCTAATTAAAATTGTATTTATCAATAATTCCAGATTAGGGTTTGTATTGACCAAATCGTGGTTAAGACTGATACTAAGTTCTTTTTTTGACGAAATATCATCAGTCAAATCAACGGGGAGAGGACTATTTAAAAGAATTTGAAGCTTCTTCTTAAATATCTTTATATCTGCATCGTTTTGTGTAATCCTGACCTTAACAGCAGTAACCTTGGATTCCGCGGTAACTTTTTCCAAAAGCGTACCAGCTTCTGTCTCATATCTAAGTCGAGCCGCTTTAGAAAATTGTACATAGACTTCATTTTGATAGTCCAAAAGCTTCCCCACTTCTTTAAGGTTCGCTAATTTGTAACAGGTAAGCTTTATTTCTGAAATCAAATCGTTCTCTGTCTGCTTTTTTCGAAGTTCCCCGTCTTTAATATTCGCCGACGCCAAAGCACTTCGGTTTGAATAAACGGAGGGAAATTGAAAGCTTTGGGCTATAGAAAAGGCAAAATCATTCTCAATACTATTGTACTGACCATATTGCATTCCGAAATCCGTTTTACCAATATCTACAGACGTCTTTTTCAACGCCCTTAAACGCTCTACTTCAAAATTTGCCGACTCTATACTGCCATTATTTGCCAGACCAAAAGAGATAGCCTCCTCTAGAGAGTAAAAACTTACCTCCCCTTGTGCATTAGAAGGAGAGCTGAAGAAAAAGAATGATCCTATTAGAGGTATTAATAAAAATGAGGCCAAATTCATGCCTCCCATATCTATCGATTTGTTCTCTTTCTTTGCAAGTCTTTTTTCCTCGCGAGACTCAACTATACTATAAAGGATAGGAATTACTATCAAGGTGAGCATCGAAGCCGTAAGCATACCTCCTATTACTACAGTAGCTAAAGGACGTTGCACCTCTGCTCCAGCCGATGCAGAGATAGCCATAGGTAAGAAGCCCAAGATATCAGTAGATGCCGTCAAGAAAATAGGTCTGATACGCTCTCTCGTCCCTTTTATTATCCTTTCCTTCAATCCGAGTCCTTCCTTTTTCAAGTCATTCATACTCGTAATTAGTACCAAACCATTCAGTACCGCCACACCGAACAATACGATGAATCCCACTCCAGCAGAAATACTAAATGGCATATCTCTAATCCATAGCGAAAATATCCCACCTATAGCAGAGAGAGGAATTGCCATATATATCATAATGGTTTGGACAAAAGACTGTAAGGCAAAGTACAGAAGTACGAAAATTAAAACTAGAGCTATCGGAACGACTATAGTCAACCTTTCTTTAGCTCGTTGTAAATTTTCGAAGGAACCTCCATATTTTAAGTAATATCCAGGGGGTAATCCTAACTCCGCATCGAGTTTTTCCTGAATTTCATTTACCACGGACTCTACATCCCTACCCCTAACATTAATACCTACATAGGTCCTTCTATTCGTTCCTTCTCTAGAAATCTGCATAGGTCCAGCTTGATAGCTCACTTTAGCGACTTCTTTAATAGGTATCTGATCTCCGTTAGGTAGGGAAACGTATATGTTTTTTAAATCATCAATATTTCTTTTGTGCTCTTTTTTTAAACGAACAACTAGATCAAATCGTTTCTCTCCTTCGAAGATCACTCCCGCGGTTTCTCCACTAAAAGCAGTTCTCACTATGGTATTTAACTCCTGAACGTTTAATCCGTACTGAGCTAGTTTATCTCTTTCATATTGAACCGTCATCTGTGGGAGACCTTTGGTAGCCTCTACTTTTAAATCTGCAACACCTTCAACCGTTCCAATAATAGTAGCCATTTTTTGGGCATAAATAGCTAATTCATCTAGGTCTTCACCAAACAGTTTAATAGCTACATCCTGCCTAACTCCTGTCATAAGTTCATTAAACCTTAATTCTAGGGGTTGAGAAAATTCGTAGTTAACTCCAGGAATAAAGGCTAATTTATCCTTGATTTTATCTATCAGTTCCTCTTTAGAACTTGCAGAAACCCATTCGTCCGTAGGTTTTAGTATTAAAAACATATCTGCTATATCCATAGGCATAGGGTCGGTAGGTAATTCCGCTACTCCTATCCTTGAAACCATTTCCGTTACTTCGGGGAAGTTTTCTAATATAGTTTTCTCGATTAAAGAAGATATTTTCTCTGTTTCTTCTAACGAGCTTCCTGGCTTCAATAAAGCCTGCATAGCAATATCACCCTCATCTAGTTTAGGGATGAACTCTCCTCCCATATTCATAAAAGTAAATATCGAAAGACCTAAAAAAACTACCGACACAGAGAGTATCTCAGTCTTTCTATTAAGCGCCCCTTCTAAAATAGGTTCATATTTTCCACTTAACCAAATAATGAATTTATCTCCCCACATAACTTTTTGAGATGGCTTTTTGCTCATAAATAATGCAGAAACCATAGGCACATACGTAAGGCATAAGATCATAGCTCCTATAACGGCGAAACTAAATGTCATAGCCATAGGTGTAAACATCTTTCCTTCAACACCTTGTAAGGTTAAAATCGGAATAAATACTATTAAGATGATTAACTGCCCGAAGAAAGCAGCGTTCATCATTTTACTAGATGACTTTTTTGAAATCTCATCCAAATCTTTCTGTGATAGCGTACCGTTGGTGGATTGCCGTACCCTCTGTACTGTATAGAACACCACACTTTCGACAATGATTACTGCCCCATCGACAATGATTCCGAAGTCAATAGCTCCCAGACTCATAAGGTTTGACCAAACACCAAACACATTCATTAATATATATGCGAAAAGCAACGAAAGCGGAATAGTTGAGGCTACTATAAGTCCACCCCTAAAGTTGCCTAAGAAAAGAACCAAAATAAAAATTACAATTAATCCTCCCTCTAAAAGATTCGAAGTAACTGTGCTCGTAGTTCTTTGAATCAATTGCGCCCTATCTAGAAATGGCTTGATTCTAATGCCTTCAGGGAGTGACTTTTCGATTTCTGCGATGCGCTCCTTAACTCGTTCAATGACTTCATTAGAATTTCCGCCTTTCAACATTAAAATCATCCCGCCTACAGCGTCTCCTTTTCCGTTTTTTGTAAACGACCCGAAACGTACAGCATGACCGAAGCCTACTGTAGCGACGTCTTTAATAAGAATTGGGACTCCATTTTCTGTTTTAACTACGATTTTATTAAGGTCGTCAATAGATCTTGCAAGACCTTCACCACGAATAAAATTCGCTTTATGGTTTTTAACTATATAAGCCCCTCCTGTATTCTCATTATTAATTTCAAGTGCTTTGAAAATTTCAGAGATAGAGATTCCCATGCTTTTTAATCTGTCTGGATCTACCGCAACCTCATATTGCTTAACTCTTCCACCGAAGCTGTTCACCTCGACGACTCCTTGAAGCATTGCCATTTGGCGTTTCACTATCCAATCCTGATACGTCCTCAAGTCCGTATCTGAGTATTTATCAGCAAACTCTGGAGAAGCCTCTAGTGTATATTGGAAAATCTCTCCAAGACCTGTAGTGATAGGCCCCATATAGGGCTCCCCGAATTTTTGAGGGATTTGACCTTTAACTGCGCTAAGCTTTTCCGAGACAAGCTGCCTAGGTAAATACGTCCCCATATCGTCTTCAAAGACTATAGTAACTACAGATAATCCAAACCTAGAAATTGAGCGAATCTCAACCACTCCGGGGAGGTTTGCCATAGCTAGCTCTACCGGATATGTAACGAATTGTTCTATGTCCTCTGTCCCTAAATTGGGAGAGGTTGTGATTACCTGAACCTGATTATTCGTGATATCAGGGACGGCGTCTATGGGCACTTTTTGCATGGAGAATATGCCTACTCCGATCCAAGCTACCATCATTATTCCAATGATGAGCTTGTTATTTATTGAGAATGCGATTATTTTATTAATCATAATTTTTACTTGATAAATGGATACAATTATTCCTCCCAAAAAACGCTTTGCGTTAAGTGGAAAGGGAGAAAATAGATTCTAGCCTTAAGCTCTTAGTAGCTTAAGCTCAATCTAGTTTAACAAGAAAATGTCGGGGGGCCTCTTAAAGGCGTGTGCTCAATAGGTGGCTGAGAAAAGAATGGGGTGACGTTAAATCTAAACCCTAAATTCTTTTTCTTTTTATCGAAAGAAAGTTCTTTCTTAAATAATGTAATTACTGACTTTACAGGCAGTTTACACAACTTCTTATCTTTAACGTCCGTTTTCTGGGTATGAGCAAAAAATTGAATCTTACATTCTGAAACATGATGCCCGTATGTGCCTAAAAGACAGACAACTAAATCATATATCCCTTCGTGACAATGTCCTTCAAAAAAATGCTGCTCATCACCTTGATGTAATGATGTACAAGAATGGTTCGATGTACAAATAGTTGATGAATCCTGACAATGAGGTATTAAACTATGTGCAAAACCAAACGAATAAATGCACATCAATAAAAATGAAATGATTATTCGTCCTTTAAACATTTTACAAATCTAACTAAAATTTAACATTTATCCTATCTGCCTATCATATCTCCCGGCACAACCCATGCATCATATTCTTCAGCGGTTAGGTATCCGAGAGAAAGTGCTGCTTCACGAAGTGTGGTGCCTTCTAGGTGTGCTTTTCCTGCTATTTCGGCGGATTTATAGTAGCCTATTTTCGTGTTTAGGGCAGTAACGAGCATAAGGCTGTTGTCCACTAGATGTTTAATACGAGGTTCGTTAGCGGTAATTCCATCAACGCAATTTTTTGCGAAGGAAAGGGCGCCGTCGCCGAGTAGGCGTGCCGATTCAAGAATGTTGCGAGCCATCATGGGCTTGAAAACGTTGAGTTCGTAATGTCCTTGAGTTCCACCTACGGCGATGGCGACATCGTTGCCGATAACTTGAGCGCATACCATGGTAAGTGCCTCGCACTGGGTAGGATTCACTTTTCCGGGCATAATCGAAGAACCGGGCTCGTTAGCGGGRAGTCTAAGTTCGCCAATAGCGGAACGTGGGCCCGAGCCCATCATTCGGATGTCGTTAGCGATTTTATTTAGGGATACTGCGAGCTGACGAAGGGCCCCATGAGATTCTACTATCGCATCGTGGGCGGCGAGGGCCTCGAACTTATTAGGGGCGGTAATGAATGGGTGGTTCGTAGATGAGGCGATGTGAGCGGCAACTTTTTCTGAATAGCCGGGAGGGGTATTTATGCCCGTTCCTACAGCGGTTCCTCCTAGAGCAAGCTCAGATAGATGAGCGAGGGAGGAACGAAGGGAGCGCATTCCGTAATCGAGTTGTGCGACGTAGCCTGAAAACTCCTGTCCGAGAGTAAGAGGAGTTGCGTCCATTAGATGGGTGCGACCGATTTTAACTATCGAGTCGAATTCATTCGATTTAGAGGCTAGAGAGTCGCGAAGTGTCTGAATTCCTGGTAGAGTAGTTTCGAGTATGAGTGTGTACGCCGCAACGTGCATTGCCGTTGGAAATGTATCGTTAGAAGATTGACTCTTATTTACATCATCGTTAGGGTGTACTGGTCGTGTGCCCTGACCGAGAATTCCCCCTTTAAGCTGATGGCAACGATTTGCAACAACTTCGTTAACATTCATGTTAGATTGAGTTCCCGAACCTGTTTGCCAAATAACGAGCGGGAATTGATCATCGTGTTTTCCCTCTAAGATTTCAGCACATGCTGTAGAAATGAGATCGCGAGTTTCTTCAGATAGAATCCCACACTCACAGTTAGTAATAGCTGCAGCCCTTTTAAGATGTGCAAAAGCATAAACTATTTCTAGGGGCATAGAAGAAGATGGGCCGATGCGAAAATTATTTCGAGAGCGCTCGGTTTGGGCTCCCCAAAGAACATTTGAAGGAACCTTAACTTCTCCGAGGGTGTCTTTTTCAATACGGAAGTCTGACGAAGTATCTAACATAATAATTTTATTCAGGTGTGGCGTTAGCTGCAGCTCCTGCTTGCATAAGAAATGCTTTTAGGAAGCCGTCGATTTCGCCGTTCATAACGGCATCTACGTTTGAGGTTTCGTAACCCGTCCTAACGTCCTTAACCATTWTATACGGTTGCATAACGTAAGATCGGATTTGAGAACCCCACTCGATTTTCATTTTTCCCGCTTCGATTTCGTCGCGAGCTTCGTTGAGACGCGCGCGTTCGAGTTCGAAAAGTTGGGATTTAAGAAGTTGCATCGCCTTCTCTCGATTACCCAGTTGCGATCTTGTTTCTGTGTTTTCGATAACGATACCAGTTGGGGCGTGACGAACCCTTACTCCTGTTTCGACCTTGTTTACGTTTTGGCCTCCAGCACCTCCAGAACGGAAGGTGTCCCAAGTGATATCCGCGGGATTCACATGAATTTCGATGGTGTCATCAACGAGGGGATAGACGTAAACCGATACGAATGAGGTGTGACGTCTGGCCTGGGAATCGAAGGGGCTGATTCGAACAAGGCGATGTACACCGTTTTCGCCCTTTAACATTCCGTATGCGAACTCTCCCTCAAATTCTAATGTTACTTGCTTGATGCCGGCTGGGTCGCCCTCTTGAAGTTGAAGTTCACGCACTTTGAATCCCGCCTTATCGCCATACATACGGTACATGCGCATCAGCATAGATGCCCAGTCACAACTTTCTGTTCCTCCAGCGCCAGATGTAATCTGCATAACCGCGTTTAGGGAATCCTCTTCTGCTGAAAGCATGTTTTGAAACTCGAGGGCCTCGATGGCTTTTAACGAATCCTCGTAGGCCGAATCAACTTCGGCAGGATCTTCCTCACCAGCTTTCATGAACTCAAAGAGAACAGCGAGGTCCTCAACCTTAGCTGCACATTCATCAAATTTCGTTACCCATGTCTTTTTTGAACGAATCTGCTTCATCACTTGCTCCGCTTTTTTGGAATCATTCCAAAACTCAGGGTCATGAGTCTGCTTTTCATCCTCATTCACCTCCATCCTTTTATGCTCAATATTTAAGTACCCGCGAAGGGCTTCAACACGAGTAGAGAGGGCTTCAATAGAATCAATAGTAAGCATGCTGTAAAAGTAGCTAACTTAAGATGGTATGTGAGAATCTAACGAGGAGATTACAAATTCTAACGGGAACCCTCTAGATTGTAGATGTCGGATTAACCTAGGTTTATTCGTTTCAAACTCATTAGGGTGTGTTTTTTTACGTGAAGAAATAACTTCAGACAGCTTTTCTAATATAAGATCGGGAGTGAGAACAGACAAAGCTGACGAAATTTCAGACGTAGTACAACCCTTTTTATACAGTCCTTCGTGGATCTTTATAGGGCCCCAGTTTTTGAGAACGAAGTGGTCGTGGGTGAAGGCGGAAAGGAAACGGTTTTGGTTTACAAAGTCAGTAGATTCAAGGTCCTCAAGGCACTTATACGCCTCCTCTGAAGGCACCTCCCATTCAGCCAAACGCTTGAGAACCTCACCCCTTGAACGCTCGCTTCGAGCACACCAACGTCTAATTTTTTCTTCCCAATTCATTATTTGCTTTAAATTAATCTTCAAAGGTGGCACTAGATAGCCGATATTTGCAAGACTAATAACACCCATTTTATAACCGTTATGCGGTCTGAACTTTTGCAACGTATCCAGGATCTACTCGGAAACGAAGATCTGGAAGCCATCCGAAAGGATGTGCGCAGTGCCATACAATCCTTCCACGCCCTCACACAAGATGAGGTTCGTCGTCAACGCGATGCCTGGGAAAAAGAAGAGCACGAACTCGACGAATCATTCATTTACAAGCCCTCTGAAGAAGAAGCCCTAGTAGAGGAGCTTTCTAAAAGCTTCAAAGAGAGAGAAAAAGCTTGGAAGGCAAAGGTCGCTGAGGATCAAAGAGGAAATTTGGTCTTGAAAGAGGCACTCCTTGAGAAACTCCGTAACACTATTCAAGAAGAGGAAAATATAGGTAAAGCTTTTAGCGCCTTCAACGAAGTTCGAGAAGAATGGGAAGGACTAGGAGATGTACCAGGTGATAGGTATAAAGAAATTCATGATGAATATCATCGATTGAGAGATGAGTTTTTCTACAATATAAATATCTACAAACAGCTTCAAGATCACGATTTACAAGTAAATCATAAAAAGAAGCTCGATTTAATTGAGAAAGCGAAAGAGATAGAATCCATTGAAGATTTGAAGCTGAAAGAAAAATCGGCACGCGAAATTCAGAAACAGTGGCTAGACATAGGCCCTTCTCCTCGTGAAACTTATCAGGAAATGTCTGATGCGTTTTTCAGCATCACTAGACCAGTTTTCGATGAGGTTAAAGCACACTATGATAAGATTCGTGAAGGATTCATTGAGCACAAAGCTGCTAAAGAAGCACTAATCGAAAAGCTACGTGATATCCTCACCGAGGAAGTTGAAGAGGGTCACAAAGCTTGGCAAACTATTACTAAAAAAGTAATAGAGATGCAGAAGAGTTGGAAGGAAATCGGTTTTTCTGGTAAAGAGCATAATGAGGCTCTATGGAAGCAATTCCGTGAATTATCTGATGTATTCTTCGAAAAGAAACAGGTCTTTTACGATAAAATGAAAGAGGAGGGAAAGGATGCGAAAAAAGCTAAGCTTGACCTGTGTGAAAAGGCTGAATCGCTGAATGACAGTACTGATTGGAAAAGCACAACTCAAGCTATGCTTCAACTTCAGAAAGACTGGAAGACTGCAGGGTCGTGTCCTCCTGGAGACGAGCATAGACTTTGGAAGCGTTTTCATAAAGCTCAAGATGTGTTTTTCAAAGCGAAGAAGGCACAATTTGCAGATAGGAACGCTGAGGAAAAAGTTAATTTGGGCTTAAAAAACGCTCTATTAGAGAAGGTAGAGGGATTCATTGTCTCTGACAATCGCGCAGCAGACTTGAATACATTAAAAGATTTTTCAACTCAGTGGCGCAAAATCGGATTCGTTCCTCGCAAAGCCTTTGAAAGCATCTCTGACAGATTTACTAAGGCAATGGATAAGCATTATGATGCTCTTAGCGCTCAAAGATCTGAACGTTCTGTTGCTAGTTACCAGAACCGAATTGATAAGCTTTCTAGAGGTGGCAATAGCGGAAGGAATGGTGGCGGTGGTGATTTGAGACGTGAACAAGCTATTCTCCGAGATAAAATTAATCGTTTGAACACTCGTGTAATCCAAACCGAGGAGAATATGGAACGTTTCACTGGTAAAGGCGCTCAGTCAATTAGAGATCATGCCGAAAAGTCTATAAAATCCTATAAAAGAGAGGTAGAAGAAATAAAAGCGAAGCTTAAAATGTTGCGCGAAGCTTCTGAGAGCTAGAGCGAGTCTGTTCGGCCTACACTAGCTTGGCAAGCATGACCTCCTATCCACTTCTTATCAGTCATTTTAGGGATGTTTTCAGGCAAAGGGAGTACGTTGTAGTCGTTTGCTGCAAGCCATTTTAAATATTCGGGGAGCGCGTACAGCAATCGAGGGGCAGCTTTATCGTTGTCATGGAAGACGACAATAGAACCCGGACGAGTGAGCTTGATTAGGGATTTTAGACAATCACCCCCTGAACGAGTTCTGTCGAAGTCGCCAGATAGAACGTCCCACATTACTACTTGCGTTCTAGCAGATAGAGCTTTCGCCTGTTTAGGGGTGATTCGACCATAAGGAGGGCGAAATCTTCGTGTACTTCCGAGCTCTTCTTCACATTCGAGATAAGATCGTAAGTACGACGTTCTAGAAGTGGACCATCCACTCTCATGTCCTTGACTGTGATTTGCAATCTCATGACCCGCAAATCTTAATTTCTGAACTATTTCGGGATGTTTTGCCGCTTGGTTTCCGACACAAAAGAAGGTCGCTTTTAAATTGCCCGCTTGTTTAAGTCTCTCCATAACCCATGGGGTCAGGTGAGGGTGTGGCCCATCGTCAAAGGTTAAATAAACGTTCTTGTTCGTGCCTGTAGATGGGACACGCCAAAGAACGGACTTAACCATGTTGTGTATCGATTGTGGGGTACGGTCCATTAGCATACATACATTTGACGAAATAAATCTATTCCGGTTGCCTCAATATTTTTGTTTTAGGTCATAATTATATCTAAAGGATTAAGCCTGAACGAGTAACTTTGCGCGTCAATATGGAATACGATTTTCGAAGGATAGAAAAGCACTGGCAAAAGGTTTGGTCTACACAAAATTCATACAACGTAGAGGAGTCGGCTGAAAAGCCCAAATTCTACGCTTTGGATATGTTCCCATACCCTTCTGGAGCAGGATTACACGTGGGACACCCTTTAGGGTATATCGCATCAGATGTTATTGCACGCTATAAGAGACACTGCGGGTTTAACGTCCTTCACCCTATGGGATTCGACAGCTTCGGATTACCTGCTGAACAATACGCTATTGCTACTGGTCAGCACCCTGCAATTACTACTGAGACGAACATCACACGCTACAGAGAGCAGATGAAGCAAATAGGATTTGCTTTCGATTGGAGTAGGGAGGTCCGAACATCTGACCCGTCGTACTATAAATGGACGCAATGGATTTTCGGGAAGTTGTTTGAAAGCTGGTACGATGTCGAAGCAGATAGAGCTAAACCTCTGTCAGAATTAGAAAATTCGTTTTCTAAGAATGGTAACTTTTCTATAAATCCTGCTTGTGAGGATGAGTGGTGGAAAGGACTTGAGATGAGTCTGTTTCCTCATTTCGGTGAGAACTTTTCTGGAACCTTTACTGCTACTGACTGGAATTCTATGTCCAAACAAGCACGTAATGCCATTTTAATGCATTTCCGCCTTGCCTACCTCGCTAACTCAGAAGTAAACTGGTGTCCCGAATTAGGTACCGTTCTGGCTAATGACGAGGTGAAAGACGGCTTGTCTGAAAGAGGAGGTCATCCCGTTGAAAAGAAGACAATGCGTCAATGGATGATGAGAATCACTGCATATGCGGATCGTTTGATATCTGGTTTGGATGAGGTAAATTGGACTGATAGTATAAAAGAAGCCCAAAGAAATTGGGTGGGCCGCTCTGAAGGTGCGTCTGTTAAATTTTCAGGATCTAGCTCAGCAAGTAACTGCGTTGTTGACGTATTTACTACAAGGCCTGACACATTGTACGGAGTGAGTTTTATGGTTTTGGCGCCTGAGCACAAGCTCGTGCCCAATTTTACTTCTAACGAAAATGAGGCAGCTGTTAACGAATATATCTTGTCCGCATCTCGTAAAAGTGAACGCGAACGTCAAGGTGAAAAAACAATTTCAGGAGTAGCTCTTGGAGGAAGCGTAATACACCCATTAACAGGTCGCGAAATTCCAGTTTACATATCAGAGTATGTTCTAGCAGGTTATGGTACTGGCGCTATAATGGCTGTCCCCGCTGGAGATGAACGCGACTGGAAGTTCGCTCAACACTTCTCCATCGAAATACCCGATATTTTTGAAGGTTACGATACTAACAAAGCCGTGTGCCTCGATGATAAGGCAAAACTTAAAAATTCCGGTTCTCTAGACGGCCTTGAAAAAAGCGCTGCCATACCAGCAGCATTAAACTTACTTGAAAAAGACGGTTTAGGCGAGAGGCGTATTAATTATCGCTTGCGAGACGCTGTCTTCTCTCGTCAAAGGTATTGGGGAGAACCATTCCCTATTTACTACGAAAATGATATCCCCAATCTTATCTCTGACGTCACGGTATCTCTACCTACTGTTGATGCATACCTTCCTACTACTGATGGAGAGCCTCCTTTAGCTAGAGCAAATCGTGAAGATTGGCCCGTATTTAGAGGTGATAGGATGGAAACTAATACTATGCCGGGTTGGGCTGGGTCTTCTTGGTATTTTCTCCGCTATATGGATCCACACAACAATAATGAATTCTGTGCTCGGGAGAAATCAGATTATTGGGGACAGGTTGATTTATATGTCGGAGGAGCTGAACACACCACCGGGCATTTGTTATACTCACGGTTTTGGACTAAGTTTTTATGCGATTCAGACCAAATTTCATTTGACGAGCCTTTCAAAACCATGATTAACCAAGGGATGATTTTGGGGAGATCTAATTTCGTTTACAGAATTCAAGGAACAGAAAAATTTGTCACTTTTGAGAAAAGGAAGGATTTTAAAACTCAACGGTTACATGTAGATATTACACTTGTTGAAAATGACAAGCTCGATGTTGAAGGGTTTTGCAAATGGCGAACAGAGTATTCTAACGCAGAGTTCGTACTTGGAGATGATGGTACTTATACGTGTGGGTACGAAGTTGAGAAGATGTCTAAATCTAAGTACAACGTTCAAACCCCTGACGAACTAGTTGAAAAGTACGGTGCAGATACTTTGCGCTGTTATGAAATGTTTCTCGGTCCTCTCACTCAATCTAAACCGTGGGATACTCAAGGAATATCAGGAGTTCATAATTTTCTTCGTAAAATATCGCGGCTTATCGAGTCTTCGTCAGACGTCGAACCTACGAAAGCGGAACTACGAATCGTTCACCAAGCTATCGATAAAGTTACTGCCGACCTTAACCGACACGCCTTTAATACAGTAGTTAGCGCACTGATGATAGCTGTGAACGAACTTAACGATCTCGACACACCACGATCCCACCAAGCTTTACGACCACTCATAACCTTGCTCAGCCCTTACGCTCCACACCTAGCCGAAGAAGTTTGGGCTTTAATTGGAGGAGAGGGACTTGTGATCGATTCGGTTTGGCCTAAAGCGAACCCCGCCTACCTAGTATCTGACGACACCATCTACCCCGTTTCATTCAACGGCAAAGTCCGGTTTAAACTCACGCTACCGACTAGCATGACCGCACCTGAAATCGAAGAAATAATCCTAGCTGACGACCGCACTAAAAAGCAGATGAATGGACGTGAAATTCGCAAAGTAATCATTGTTCCAGGTCGAATAGTCAACATTGTAGGCTAGATAATTAAAAAATTATTATATATAATATTTATCACTAAATTACTGGTTATCTGTGTTTTATACACCGCAGATTAGTGTATAAAGACATTATATCGTTCGACGAAACGTATTATTTGCACGATGTACCGAATTATGTATTATCTTTGACGTTATGTTCTTAGACACCTACTCTATGTATGAGCAATCATTCAATGCTCCGAATAATCCTTATTCAACACAGGCTAGAAGTTTAAAAACGAAACCTAAAAAGACATTATCTAAAACACTTGTACAATGAGATTTAATTTTAGTTTTATCCTTGCTTTATTTTGTTTAAGCAGCACGTTTGCCCAAAACAGCCCATTAGCTCCAGGCATTTTCTTGCCTGCACCTGACGGTTACTGGTTAGAGGCTCAAGAAGTAACCACCCACACGGGGGGGGCACTAGACGGACTTACAACCTGGCGCTTATACCTTAACTGTATGAACGAAACAGACTATCTAAGTTCTGTATCTGGTGATGATGCTCATGTTTTCGAGCTAAACACAACCACGACATGGCATCAAGATCCATTTGGTGTAACTTTTGGTTCTGAAGCAAATCCAGCATTTTACGCTGTATTCCCTGATTTAGCTTATGATAGCTGGCTCACAATAGGTGCTGAGAGTTCCTCTGATGGTGTAAATATCAGTTCCGTCACAGGCGAAACTGATCCTTTTACAGAATTTGATGCTGGAAATAATATGCTTATAAACGATGCTACAGGCTCTGCTTGGTTCTCACCATTCCCTGGTGTAGGCTCTATAAGCTTACCATCATTTGCTGGTGCCGATTTGAAAGTTTTAGTTGCTCAGCTAACCACTGATGGTGACATTTCAGGCCAAATGCAGCTTCAGGTATTTATGAACGCTGATCAAACACAAGAGTGGCGCGATGTTTTACCTATTCTGTTTAGCAGCCCTAACGCTGGTTGTACTGATGCAACTGCTTGTAACTACGATCCAACATCTTTAACTGATGATGGTTCTTGTACATATATTGCTGAAGGTGCATGTGATTGTGCTGGAAACGTTCTTGACGAATGTGGTGTTTGTGGTGGATCCGGAATAGCAGCAGGTGACTGTGATTGTAACGGTAACCAATTAGATGCTCTTGGAGTATGTGGTGGTGCGTGTACAGCTGATGTGGATGGCAACGGAGTATGTGATGACGCTGAGATTCTAGGATGTATGGATGCAACTGCTTGTAACTACGACATGACTGCTACTCAAGATGATGGCTCTTGTGCTACTCTTGATGAGTGTGGAGTATGTGGAGGTACTGGCATCCCTTCTGGAGATTGTGACTGTAACGGTAACCAGTTAGATGCTCTTGGAGTATGTGGTGGTGCTTGTTCAGCTGATGTTGATGGAGATGGAGTTTGTGATGATATTGATAACTGTCTAGGTATTCTAGACGAGTGTGGTGTTTGCAACGGTAACGGAGCTATTTACGAATGTGGATGTTCTGACATTCCTGCTGGAGACTGTGACTGTAACGGAAGCCAACTAGATGCTATTGGAGTATGTGGTGGTGCTTGTACAGCTGACGTTGATGCTGATGGGATTTGTGATGATGTTGATGACTGCATCGGTGCTCTTGATGAGTGTGGTGTTTGTAATGGAGACGGAGCGATATACGAGTGCGGATGTTCTGACATTCCTGCTGGAGACTGTGACTGTAACGGAAGCCAACTAGATGCTCTTGGAGTATGTGGCGGATCTTGTACAGCAGATGTTGATGCAGATGGGATTTGTGACGATGTTGACGACTGTGTAGGAGCTCTTGATGAGTGTGGTGTTTGTAATGGTGCCGGAGCTATCTATGAGTGTGGATGTTCTGACATTCCTGCTGGAGACTGTGACTGTAACGGAAGCCAACTAGATGCTCTTGGAGTATGTGGTGGAGCCTGCGTTGCAGATTTAAACGGAAACGGAATTTGTGATGACGTAGAGGTAAACGGTTGTACAGATATTACTGCATGTAACTACAATTCAGCAGCAAATGTTGATGATAGCTCTTGTATATACGCAGAGCTTGGATTCGATTGTAATGGTGACCCAAGTGGTTGTGTTGGATGTGAGCCTGTGTTCATTACTGATATCTCTGACTATTCTGTTCAGTGTAAAGAAGATCTTCCTGGAACTTGTAATCCTTTAGTCGAAGCTATAAACCCTTGTACAGGAGAAAATGTTGAGGTTGTATGTCAATACAACCAAGCTTTGTCAAGTACTATAACTAACAATGCAGAAACTGCATTCGGTCCTGGTGCTGATGGAGCCTTCCGCATATATGGACTTAGTTCTATGTATGGAATTTCTGCTAGTGACTACTTCGTTGAGGTTTCTCCTCTTGAGCTAGTTCGTTTTCCTGCAACAGGTACTGCTCGCCTTACAGGTGAAATCGCTTGTATGGCTGATGCATCCCAAACATTTGCTGTCGATATCTATTTCGAAAATGAGCAAAACGCTGTTCCTTGGTTAGCTGAGTCTAACTACCATACCCTATTAACAGCATGGAATTGTGATGTAGATCCAGCGGCTATTACCGTTTACGATCTTCAAAATACTATTTCTCGCCTTACAGGAACTGGTTCTTTAGATGGCCAAATATATCTTGACCATATGCCAGTATCTCTTTCTAAAAGATTCCAACTTGGTGTAGGAGGAAACAACCATAACTGTGGATACGGTTTAGGTGGTTGGTTCGCTTGGCAGGGTAATATCGATGGACAGTCTGTTTCTGGATTATCTGGAGACATCATAGTTGACTTAGACGCTGATGTATTCTTAGATGTTCAATGTGGTGGAGAGTTCGCTGATATTGTTTATGCTGCTATAGACCAAAACTGTGGTTTCACAACTGTAGTTACTCAGCACATAACACGTAACGATACTCAAGCACCAGTATTTACAGTAGGTCCTGCTGACATCACTGTAGAGTGTGACGCTGTACCTGTTGCTGCTGACCCATCTGAGTTAGCCGCTGAGGACAACTGTATTGATCTTGATGCACCTGTGGAAATCACTTATGACGGTGAAATCAGAGTTGATGGATCTTGTCCAGATAGCTACGAATTAATAAGACGTTGGACTGCATCTGATTGTACTGGAAACGCAAGTATTTGGGAACAGTCAGTAATCGTTCAAGATACTACTGCACCTTCAATAGACCCAGCATCTGCTAATGCAGTTGTTGAGTGTGACGGTGCTGGAAATGAAAGTGAGCTTCAAGCTTGGTTAGACTCTAACGGAGGCGCTTCTGCCTCTGATAATTGTGGAAGCGTTACATGGAGTAACGATTTCGGAATTACTTCATCTGGATTGTCTGATGATTGTGGGGCTACGGGATCAGTTAGCGTGACTTTCACAGCTACTGACGATTGTGGAAACGCATCTAGCACTACTGCTTCGTTTACTATCGAGGACACTACTGCTCCTGTTCTAACGAACGACCCATCAATTACTATTATGTGTGATGAGTATCCAAACGAGATTGTTTATGCAACTGCTTCTGATGATTGCGGTACTATAAATATTTCTTATGTTGATCTTGAAGTAAGTGGTGGTTGTGTCCAACCAATTGGAACTTACATGCGTACTTATACTGCAACGGATGAATGTGGAAACTCTTCAACATCTGAGCAAATTGTAACATTGATTGATAACACTGCTCCAGTATTCACATTAGTGCCTGCTGACTATACTATTGAGTGTGGGCTTGCTTTAGACCTTGTCGAAGCTACTGCTACAGACAATTGTGACGCAAACGTTACTATAAATTACTCTGAGTCTATTGAGGCTGGATGTGGTTCATCATACACCTTAACACGTACGTGGGTAGCTTTCGATAGCTGTGATAACAGTACTGAAGCAACTCAAGTGATTTCAGTAGTTGACACGACAGCTCCTTCTATAAATGATTTATCAACTGATTTATCTGTTGAGTGTGATGGAGCTGGTAACATAGCTGCATTACAATCATGGTTGGATGCTAATGGAAATGCTACAGCTACTGATGCTTGTGGAGAATTTACTTGGAGTAACGATTTCACAGCTTTATCTGATGATTGTGGTGCAACAGGAAGTGCTATCGTAACTTTTACAGTTGTAGACGGATGTGGAAACGCTTCTGAGACGACTTCTACATTTACTATTAATGACACAGTTGCTCCATCTATAGATGTTGCAGCTTCTGACTTAACTGTTGAGTGTACTGGAGACAATACTGCAGATTTCCAAGCTTGGCTAGATTTAAACGGAGAGGCTTCTGCTTCAGATGTTTGTAGCAGTGTTGTTTGGACAAACAACTTTGAAGGAATGACTCCAGAGTGTGGTCTAACTTCATTTGCAACGGTGCAGTTTACAGCAACAGATGAGTGTGGCAACGCTTCAACAACTATTGCAACTTTCAATATAGAGGATACTACAGCACCTGACTTTGGTGTTGAATTACCTGAAACTACACTTCCTTGTGATGATCACGACGTTATAACTGTTGATGCTTCTGACGTATGTGGTGACGTTTCAATTACATACATTGATGCTCCAGTTAGTGGAGGTTGTGTATCTCCAATTGGAACTCTTCTACGTACTTACACAGCAACTGATGAATGTGGAAATACTTCTTCTTTAGACCAAATCATTGTTCTTATTGACGACGTTGCTCCGGTTATCACTAGCTGGCCAGCTGATTATACTGCAGAGTGTTCTGACGAGCATCCTTTCGATACAGCAGCTTCTGCAACTGACAACTGTGACTCAGCTCCTGGGTTCACAATATCTGTCGACACTATCGCTGGAAACTGTACTGGAAACTTTACTATAATACGTACGTTTACTGCAAGCGATCACTGTGATAACACTTCTTCAGTAATGCAGACTATCACGATACAGGATACTACTGCTCCTGCGTTTACTGATGTTCCTGCAGATTACACAGCTGAGTGTTCTGATGCACATCCTTTCGATGCTGCTTCAGCTGCTGATCTATGTGGTATTACTGAAGTTACATACGCTGCAGATACTATTGCAGGTGCTTGTCTCGGTGATTACACTATTATTCGCACGTTCACTGCTACTGACGATTGTGGAAACGCATCTACAGCTGAGCAGGTAATCTCAATTATAGATACAACTGGACCAGAGTTTACTTCTATCCCAGCTGATTACACAGCAGAGTGTTCTGACGAACACCCTTTCGATTCAGCTTCAGCAGTAGATAACTGTGGAACTGTTTCTATTACAGAGGCTACTGATACTATCCAAGGCGATTGCATCGGTAACTTCCAAATCATTCGTGTATTCACTGCTACTGATGATTGTGGAAACGCTACTAGCGCAACTCAAACAATTTCTATAATTGACACAACAGCTCCTGTATTTAATGAATACGAGAACTATGAAGTAGTTGCTTGTGATTTCTTAACTGATCCAAGTGACCCAACACAACTTCCTATATATGCACAGGATAACTGTGGAACTGTTTCTTACTCTGTAACAAGCACGTTGATGTCAGGAGGATGTCTAGGTGTTTGGATGAGGATTTGGACTGCTACTGACGATTGTGGAAACTCTTCAACAGCTGAGCAATTTGTTTCTCTTACAGACTTCGTTGCTCCTACTTTAGAGATCCCTGCTGATTTCACTGGTACTCTTGATGAAAACTGTGAAGCAAACATTGATGTATCTGTTACAGGTCAAGCGACTGCTTACGATAACTGTGGTCCTATTTGGGATAACCAAATCGAGATTACTTTTGTAGATGAGCTTATTTCATACGACTGTGCGGGAAATGATGATCTCACAGAAGGGTCTCGTACGATATATCGTACTTGGACTGCAATGGACGCGTGTGAAAACACAACTGTTCTTGTACAAGTAATTACTTTACTTGACGAAATTGCTCCAACTGCTTCAATTGAAGACGTAACTCTGACTTGTGAAGAGTATGATGCTGCAACTGAGTTCGGTGCTCGTACAGAATTTGACAACTGTGACTCTAACGTGTCTTACACTTGGGCTAATGATTCTCTTGTAAATGTTCAGGGAACGGGATGTTACCAAGCTTTAAGAACTTATACATGGGTTGATGACTGTGGAAACGAGACTGCTATTCAACAGACTATCACTGTTTACGACAATGTTGCTCCTGTAATGACTGGAGATATTGAAATCGTGATTGCTTGTGATGAATATCCAGACAACAGCATCTACGTAGTTGCTGACGATAATTGCGGCGGGTCTGTAGAGGTTACTTTCGTAGACCAAGCGGTAAGTGGAGGTTGTGTTCACCCAGTAGGGATGTACATGCGTACATACACAGCAACCGATGATTGTGGAAATAGTTCAATGTTTGAGCAGTTCTTACGTCTAGTTGACGAAACAGCTCCAGTATTCACTTACGTTCCAGCTGACTACACTATAGAGTGCAGTGATGAGCTTGTTCTTGAGCTTGCTGAAGCTACTGACAATTGTGCAAATGCAGTTATAATCATTACAGAAGAAGTAATACCTGGTTCTTGTAATGGTGAGTACTCACTTGTACGTACATTCACTGCTCACGATGATTGTGATAACTACTCTGTAGATTCTCAAACTATTACTGTAGTTGATACAACAGGTCCTTCTTTTGACACAGTTCCTGAAGATTACACTATTGAGTGTAGCGAGGCTCTTATCCTAGATATGGCAACTGCTTCTGACCTTTGTAGTCAAGCTGTTGTTGAGGTAGCATCTGTTGAAGTTGCTGGTGATTGTGCTAATGAGTACACTATGATTCGCACATTTACCGCTACAGATGAGTGTGGTAATACTACTCTTGTAGACCAAACCATTAGTGTAGTTGACACGACTGCTCCTGAGTTTACGTTCATACCTGCAGATTACACTGCTGAGTGTTCTGACGTACTTTCTCTAGAGCTATCTACAGCTACTGATAACTGTGGTTCGGTAGAAATCACTATCGAGGAA
>NVXE01000011.1 GCA_002746975.1 Bacteroidota bacterium
CAGCTACTGATGACTGCGGAAACGCTTCATCGGCAACTCAGACTATCACGATTATTGATACTACTGCTCCAGTACTTAGCATACCGGCTGATTACACAGTTGAGTGTAATGTAGACATCATGCTAGATGACGCTACAGCTACTGATAACTGTGGGACTGTAACGATACAACTAACTGAAACMGAAATTCCTGGATTAACAGTCGGCAGTTWCATCATTGAAAGAGTCTTTACAGCTACTGATGACTGTGGAAATGTTGTCACAGCAACCCAAATAATTACTGTTAATGCAAGTGCTGCTGAAGGAGACTGTGATTGTAATGGCAATCAACTAGATGCTCTTGGAGTATGTGGTGGAGATTGTATTGCTGACTCTGATGGAGATGGGATTTGTGATGACGAAGAGACTTTTGGCTGTACTGATAGTGAGGCTTGTAACTATGACATGCTAGCTACTCAAGACAACGGAGGGTGTATTTATCAAGAATTTGGATATGATTGTGATGGCAATTGTATTAATGATTCTGACGGAGATGGAGTATGTGATGAGTTAGAAGTTTCAGGATGTACTGACCCTACAAATCCAGGATACAATCCAGGTGCTACAGACAACGATGGTAGCTGTTTAATAGGGGGTTGTATATTCCCAAGTGCTTGTAACTATGATATGGGGGCTGACTACCAAATCCCAGGAGATTGTGACTTTACTAGCTGTGTTGGCTGTACTGATTCTTTAGCTTGTAATTACGATGTGACTGCAACTCAGGATAACGGAGTTTGTTCTTACCCTCAGTTAGGGTACGATTGTGATGGTAATTGTTTGAGTGATTCTGATGGAGATGGGGTTTGTGATGACTCTGAAGTTTCTGGATGTACAGACCCTACTAACCCAGGATTTAATCCATGGGCAACAGACGATGATGGAAGTTGTTTAGTCGGTGGATGTACGTTAATGAATTCTTGTAATTATGATGTAAATGCTGATTATTTAATCTTCTCCGATTGTGACTTTGTATCATGTCAAGGTTGTATAGATGCGACAGCTTGTAATTATGATTTGGGCTCAACTCTTGACGATGGATCGTGTATCTACGCTGAAAACGGATATAATTGTGAGGGCACTTGTATTAGTGACACTGATGGAGATGGAGTGTGTGATCTAAATGAGGTGTTTGGATGTACTGACCCTTCAAACCCTAGTTTCAACCCAGGGGCTACAGAAGAAGATGGTAGTTGTTTCGTGTTTGGATGTATCATTCCTGTTGCTTGTAACTATGACCCGACTGCTGACGTTTTAGATCCTACTTTGTGTGATTTCACTAGTTGTGATGACTGTATGGATGTAAATGCTTGTAACTACAACCCTGAAGCAGAACTACCAAACATTACCCTATGTGAATTCCCGGCTAGCCCATTCCTTGACTGTAATGGAGATTGTATTACTGACTCTGACGGAGATGGAATTTGTGATGTCTTCGAGATTTACGGTTGTACCGATTCTATGGGAGTGAACTACAGTCCTACTGCTACAGAAGATAATGGGACTTGTATATACTTAGAATTAGGTGGGTGTATTCTACCGTTCGCTTGTAATTATAATCCAAATGCCGATTTCTTCCTTCCAGGGTCATGTGACTTTAGTTGCTTAGGAGCTATGCCTATGGGTGGCGGAGCTTGTTTGGATCAGTTTGCCTGTAACTTCGGAGAGCCAGAGGCTTGTGTATACTTTGATGTGAATGGTGTAATGTGTGCACAGGTCGGGTGTAATTCACCTGGAGCTTGTAATTATGATCCAGCTGCTAGCTTTAATGATGGTTCTTGTGAATACATCTCTTGTGCTGGGTGTATGAATCCTACTGCTTGTGATTTTGATCCTACTGCTACTATAACTGGTGCGTGTTACGACTACACAAGTTGTTTAGGTTGTATGGAAGTTAGTGCGGACAATTATGATCCAACTGCAACTATTGATGGCCCTTGTGAATATAGTGGGTGTACTGTATTAGGAGCTTGTAATTACGATTACACTGCAAATACTAATGATGGTAGTTGCGACTTTATGAGTTGTGTCGGTTGTTTAACAGTTGATGCATGTAACTACGATCCTACGGCATTATACTCTGGATCATGTACTTTCCCTGAGCTGGGATTGACATGTGCTGGCGATTGTTTGAACGATGTAGATGGAGACGGAATTTGTGATGAAGACGAAGTTCCTGGTTGTACTGATTTAATAGCCTTGAATTATGATCCAATGGCAACTGACGATGATGGTTCATGTGAATACTCAGTAAGTGGATGTACAAACCTCACCGCTTGTAATTTCAACCCGAATGCAAATGTGGATGATGGTACTTGTGACTTTGAGAGTTGCGCGGGTTGTTTGGCCCCAGGAGCTTGTAACTATGACGCAGGAGCACTTTATCCAGGTGAATGCATATGGCCAAACCCTGGTTATGACTGCAATGATGTTTGCTTAAATGATGCCGATGGTGATGGCGTATGTGATGCTTTTGAAATTCCTGGATGTACAGATACTTTAGCGATTAACTACAACCCTTTAGCTACAAATGATAACGGATCTTGTGTACTTCCTGATTATGGTTGCCTAGACCCTACAGCTTGTAACTACGATATTGCTGCGACTCTAGATGACGGTTCATGTGAATTCACTAGTTGTGCTGGATGTTTAAGTGTAACTGCTTGTAACTACGATGCTACAGCGATTTATCCTGGTGATTGTATTTTCCCTGAGGCAGGATACGATTGTGACGGAATATGTCTGAGTGGAACATGTGGCGGATGTACGGTTTCTTTTGCGTGTAATTATAATCCAGGGGCAACTATAGATGATGGGTCTTGTGAATTTATTTCTTGCTTGAATCTAGGTTGTACTGATAATACTGCCTGCAACTATCTTCCATCTGCGCTTTACGATGATGGAAGTTGTGTATATCCAAATATACCTTACGATTGTAACGGAGACTGCGTGAATGACGCAGATGGTGATGGACTATGTGATGAATTCGAAATTGCTGGGTGTACTGACTCTCAAGCTTGTAATTTCAACTATTTAGCCACTGACAATGATGGTTCTTGTACATATGACTGCTTTGGTTGTTCGATTCCGCAAGCATGTAACTACGATGCTACAGCAACTCTAGACGACGGATCTTGTGAATTTACGTCGTGTATTGCCACAGGTTGTACGAATGCCGGAGCGTGTAACTATGATCCTGCTGCAAGCTTCGACGATGGAACTTGTTACTTCGCAGCAGTTGGTTACGATTGTAATGGTAATTGTTTGGCCGATATTGATGGCGACGGTATTTGTGATGGCGATGAAATCGCTGGGTGTACGGATGCTTGTGCTTGTAATTTCGATGTTTTAGCTACTGATGATGATGCAAGTTGTGTGTACGAAGGATGTACAGGTTGTACATACAGTACTGCGATAAACTTCGATTCTACAGCAAGTATTGAAGATGGAAGTTGCTTATTTGAAGGCTGTACCGATATTGAATACTCTAGCTTTAATCCTTATGCGAACGAATCAGGGAGCGCAATATGTACAGACATCCCATTCAATGCTGACTTCAACGGAGATGGTAATGTTCAACTTCAAGATCTTCTCGAGCTATTAATTGTGTTCGGTTCTCATGCTCCAGATTACAATGGACAAGTTTGGGCTCAAGAAGCTTGTGATATAACACCATTTGATAATTCAGTACTATTAGCAGGAACTGGATTTGCCGTAGGAGATCCTGCAGCAGCTTGCTACCTAGGCGAAGGATGTATGTATCCGTTAGCTCTCAACTATGATGCTACTGCTATTTCAGACGGAGGATTCTGTGTATTCCCAGGGTGTACTGACGAACTGGCTACCAACTATAATTCTATATCTAATGTAGATGACGGCACTTGTAAATACACGCCTTGTCCTGATTTCAATGGCGATGGACTCATTCAAGTCCAGGACTTACTTGACTTCTTACTTGCATGGGGTGCTATTTACCCTTAATGATATGAATTAACTATTTGCCTGTGTTGACCAAAACCAGTGCTTATTAGGGCCCCACTAAATTTTCAGTGGGGCCCTTCTTTATTTAGTTGGGTAAGGGGGCTTTCGTGAGTACTTTTGCGACCTACATAGTTCTAAATGGGATCTACTGAAATCATATTCATCTTCGTTATTTATCTTTTGCTATTCGGGGCGAAGGGAATACCATCTCTTGCAAAAACTATGGGAGAAGGAATGAGGCATTTCAGGAGCGCAACTGACGATATTCAGAGAGAAATCTTAAAGGGAACTGACGATTTAAAATCTGATTTTAAAAAAGCAACCGATTTAAGGTCTAAGCCCAATACTTCCAACAATACTAAAGCGAAACAGAAGACTGAACATAAGGAGAAATCTGAGTCCGATAAAAATGATATAAACAAATGAGTGCTTTTTTCGATGTTATCGTAAACAGCCCTTATGCTTTACTTTTATTTGGATTAGTTCTGCTTGTTTTAGGCGGGGAAACCCTAGTTCGCAATTCTTCAGGGCTAGCTATTAAGGCGAAAATTCCGGCATTAATAGTAGGACTTACAATTGTCGCTATAGGAACATCATCTCCCGAACTTTTCGCCTCCATGCAAGCGGCATGGCATGGGTCGGCTGGTATTGCTGTCGGAAATGTCGTGGGGTCTAATATCGCTAACCTGTGTCTTGCTTTAGGGCTGACGGCTTTAGTTCGACCGCTTAAAGTCGATAAGCAGGTCTTGAAATTAGACTGGCCGATATTAGTGGTTGTAACTCTACTTTTCGGTACTCTTGCTTTAGATGGAGTTTATTCTAGACTTGACGGAGTGATATTTCTTTTGGGAATGACAATTTATATGGTCATTCAAGTTAAGCGGAGTCGAAGAATAAAAAGGAACTCTGTTTCCGCACCCATAAATATGGAGGAGTTCAATCAATTCGCTAATAAAAAATACAGCATACTTTTATTTTGGATTGTTGTTGGTTGCATTTTACTTTACTATGGGGCTGGAATTTTTGTTGATGGAGCGG
Organism: Bacteroidota bacterium; assembly: GCA_002746975.1. GTDB lineage: Bacteria > Bacteroidota > Bacteroidia > Flavobacteriales_D > Sanyastnellaceae > UBA974. Next base: position 5,058 of record NVXE01000011.1, read on the forward strand.
CAAAAATGGCACAAGGATTTGGTATCAGTGAGCATGTCATAGGGGTTACTATTGTCGCCTTTGGGACAAGTGTCCCTGAAATTGTTGCTTCCGTTACAGCGGCGTTAAAAGGCCAATCCGATTTAGGTATTGGAAGCCTCATCGGATCAAATATCATGAATATCCTTTTAGTTTTAGGAGTGTCTTCGACAATAGTTGAGATAGGAATTGAGCCTGATATGATAGCTTACGATTTCTGGTGGATGCTAGGCACTACTGCCCTGCTCTACCCTATACTTACAATAGGAAAAAAAATCAACCGATTACACGGAGCTATTTACCTTACCTGTTATGTAGTTTATATATGGATAGCTCTAGGTTAGAACAAGCCTTTTAATTTGAGTTTGGCATAAATGATAATGATTTAACTTCGCGAAAACGTTAATGAATTAACTCACAGGTCAATTATGAGTGTACATAAAGAAGCGAAGCGCATTACGACGCAGGTGTTACACAAAATGAAGCAGAACGGCGAGCGTATCGCTATGTTGACTGCTTACGATTTTTCCATGACTCGTTTGGTTGATCAAGCGGGCATTGACATCATACTTGTAGGCGATAGTGCATCCAATGTTATGGCTGGCCATGAAACCACTCTTCCCATCACTTTAGACCAAATGATATACCACGCTTCCTCTGTTGTACGGGGAGCTAAGAGAGCTTTAGTGGTGGTAGATTTACCATTCGGAACCTACCAAGGAAATTCTAAGGAAGCTCTTAATAGTGCGATTAGAATTATGAAAGAGAGTGGTGCACATGCTGTAAAATTAGAGGGTGGGCGTGAGGTTCGTGAATCTATCGAAAGGATTTTATCCGCTGGAATTCCTGTTATGGGACACCTTGGCTTGACTCCACAATCAATTTATAAATTCGGAACATATACGGTACGAGCTAAGGAAGAGGAAGAAGCACTACATCTTCGTGAAGACGCTAAAATGCTTAACGACATAGGTTGTTTTGCCATAGTATTCGAAAAAATCCCCGCACATTTAGCAGCTGAAGTAACGGCATCGGTTGAGTGTCCTACTATCGGAATAGGTGCGGGAGCTGATTGTGATGGGCAGGTCCTCGTGCTGCATGATATGTTGGGAATTACTCAGGAATTTTCCCCTCGTTTCCTTCGTCGCTACCTTGATATGGGAGACCAAATGTTAAGTGCCATTCAAAACTACGTAAGTGACGTAAGGTCTCGAGATTTCCCTTCTAAAGATGAACAGTACTAAGTATTAAGATCTTAAGAACTATAGAATGACCCGCCTTAAACAAGAAAGTTTCGACTCTCGAAAGCCTAATGACTCGCAACGTAAGTCTGATGCTAAACGTAAGTTCGTAAAGCAACCTAAGAAGCCCATAGTTATGAGCACGGCTTCTACTCTTCAAGTTCTATACGAGGACAACCATATTATAGCCATTAATAAACGCTCGAGTGACATCATCCAAGGCGACGGGAAGGGAGATAAAAGCCTCTGTGAAGTCGTTGCGGAATATGTTGCTAAGAAATACAACAAACCTGGAAAGGCATTTATAGGGACAGTACATAGACTAGACAGACCGGTAAGTGGGGTTATCTTATATGCAAAAACGTCTAAGGCTCTGTCTCGACTCACTACTATGTTTAGGCATAGAGAAGTACAAAAAACATATTGGGCTATCGTAAAACCTACTATTTCACCTCCTAACGGGCATATAGTAAACTTTCTTAAAAAAAATCCTAAGATTAATAAAAGCTTTGCGCACTCAAAACCTGGTGAAGGAAGACGTGAGGCCGAACTCATGTACAATGTACTAGGTGAAAGCGACCATTATACGTTCGTTGAAGTCCTTCCTAAATCGGGAAGACACCACCAAATTAGAGTTACCCTTGCATCCCTAGGCTCACCTATTAAAGGCGACGTCAAGTACGGTGCTCGAAACACTAACGACAACGCTTCAGTACATCTACACGCCCGTAGAATAGATTTTATTCACCCAGTAAAACACGAGGCCGTTACCATCATCGCGCCCCCTCAAGACGACCCACTTTGGGATGAGTTTATCGCACTCGACCTACGACTTAACACGAAGTAACATATGTTACTTGTTACAGCTAAAAGAAAGTGTAAATTTGGGCTTCCAAGTCATAACAGAATTACAACAAATACGTAATTCAACTAAAGAAAGAAAATGAGTACTCCAGAAAAAATTAACTGCCTGATCATAGGATCAGGACCATCGGGATTCACCGCAGCTATTTACGCTGCTCGTGCAGATATGAAGCCGGTTTTATACCAAGGATCTCAGCCTGGAGGCCAACTCATGGAGACCACAGAAGTTGACAATTTCCCGGGATATCCTGAAGGTGTTAATGGTCCTCAAATGATGATGGACCTGGAAGCTCAAGCAAAAAGGTTCGAAACTGATGTGAGATCTGGATGGATTACTAAGGTCGATTTTACTGGAGAAGGAGGTATTCACAAGATTTGGGTAGGTGAAGGGGAAGATGCGCATGAAATTCACGCAAACACTGTCATTATTTCGACTGGTGCTTCAGCTAAATGGCTTGGACTTGAGAGCGAACTTAGACTTCGTGATATCGGAGGGGGAGTAAGTGCTTGTGCTGTTTGTGATGGGTTTTTCTATCGCAATCAGGATGTAGTTCTCGTAGGAGCTGGCGATTCAGCTTGTGAGGAAGCTAGTTATCTCGCGAAACTTTGCAATAAGGTGACCATGTTTGTCCGAAAAGATAAGATGCGCGCTTCTAAAGCAATGCAGAATAGAGTAAAAGCGATAGATAATATTGATATCCGTTACAACACAGAAACAGTAGAAGTTCTGGGAAAAGACGGTGTTGAGGGTGTGAGGTTTCGCAATAATATTTCTGGAAAAGAAGAAGAAATAGCAATTACAGGTTTCTTCGTTGCTATCGGACATAAACCTAACACAGATATTTTTGCAGAATACCTCGACCGTGACGATCAAGGATATATTATACAAGCAAAACCTGGAACTGCACACACAAATGTTGAAGGTGTCTTTTGGAGTGGAGATTGTGCAGATAAGGTATACAAGCAAGCTGTGACTGCCGCTGGCTCTGGATGTATGGCTGCACTTGATGCTGAGCGTTACCTCGCAGCAAAAGGAATTCATTAATAATGAAGTCAGCGCTAATTTTTTGCGTTGAACTCGCTATTACTTTAACTTTTCTGGCTCAATCGCCAGATTATACTAAGGCTGATCTTTTAGGCCAAATCTCTCCAGCATCGAATTCATCCTTTACTCTCGTACCCGAAGAGTACACTTCAAGGTCGGGGATATATTTAAGAATCGAGGTTTATGAAGCTTTCGATAAATTGCGAAAAGCAGCTTTAGATGAAGGCATTGAGATTATTATCGTGAGTGGAACTAGAACATTTTCACACCAAAAATCAATTTGGGAACGTAAATGGGAAAGACCTCGTTATATGGGGTGGAGTGAATTTGATAAAGCCCTCGATATCCTATCGTATAGTTCTATGCCAGGCACCTCAAGACACCATTGGGGTACTGATTTGGACATCAACTCTCTCGAAAATTCTTATTTCGAGTCGGGAGAAGGGTTGAAGGTCTATAATTTCCTAATTAGACACGCTGTTGAATTTGGCTTCCAACAAGTTTACACTTCTGTGGAAATTAATGAAAATTGCGACGAAAGTTCGCAGCGAACTGGCTATAACGAAGAGAAATGGCACTGGTCCTACCTCCCCACTTCAATACCTATGTTAAAAGCTTACAATAAGCTTATTACGACTCAGGATTTAACTAATTTCAAGGGCGCTAACGAGACGGATTCACTGAAAATTATAGAAAATTTCGTTAACGGAGTGCATATTCAGGATTAATATTAAATTAATACCCATCCTTATGAACGGACTTTACGGCACGCCCAGAAGGATCGTTTAAGTTTCGCAAAGACTCACTCCATTCCAGAGCTTTTTCTGTACTACATGCAACTGTTTTACCTCCTGGAATAATCGCAGCACAAGCCGCCGAAGGGTAGTGTTTTTCAAAAATAGTTCTATAAAAATACCCCTCTTTTGAGTCAGGTGTATTGATGGGAAATCGAACATTCGCTCTCTCTAGTTCACTATTTGTCACCATCTTTTCTGCGTAATCTTTCAATCCATCTATCCACCCATATCCTACTCCGTCAGAAAATTGTTCCTTTTGACGCCAAAGAATTTCCTCTGGTAAAGATCCTATAAAAGACTCCCTAAGAATGTGTTTTTCTATCCTTCCTTCTCCCCCCATTTTCACTTTCGGATCTAACCGCATCGCATAATCCACGAATGGTTTATCCAAAAATGGCACCCTCGCTTCTATCCCCCAAGCCATCATTGACTTGTTAGCTCTTGAACAATCATATTTGCTAAGTGCCAACACTTTACGGACTGTCTCCTCATGAAATTCTTTAGGGTTTGGAGCCAAATGAAAATATAAATATCCCCCCAGTAGCTCATCAGCCCCCTCCCCTGACAGAACCATTTTTATACCCATTGCCTTAATCTGACGAGCCATCAAATACATAGGGGTGGACGCCCTGATAGTAGTTACATCATAGGTCTCAATGTGCCTCACTACTTCGTCGAGAGCATCTAACCCTTCTTGAATAGTGAATACCAAAGAGTGGTGAACAGTATCTATTGCGTCAGCCACTTTCTGAGCTGCGGCAAGGTCTGGTGAGTCTTCTAAACCTATACTGAAACTATGTATACTCGGCCACCATGCATCTGATGCTCCATCATCGTCAACTCTTTTTGACGAATACTTTTTTGCAATAGCTGCTATCACGCTTGAATCTAAGCCGCCACTGATTAGCAAACCATACGGAACATCGCCCATCAGGTGAGACTTCACCGCCTTTTCTAGTTGAGCCTTCATTTCTTCCGGTTTGTACTCGACCATGGGTAAGTCATCGTACTCCATCCAGTCTTCTTTAAAATACCTTACAGGCTCATCATCGCCTTTAGCGAAAGTACATCCAGGCGGGAATTCAGACACATCATCACAAATGTCTGACAAAGCCTTCATCTCAGACGCCACTAATAGCTTCCCCTCTTTATTATGTCCGTAAAAAAGTGGTATTATTCCTATCGGGTCTCGAGCTATCAACCAAAAGTCTGATTTAGGATCGTAGAGTACGAAGGCGTACATCCCCTCTAGCTCGTTCACTAAATCCCTACCCATATCTCTATACAAAGCGAGAATCACCTCACAATCACTACCTGTTCGATATGGATACCCCCCAGATTTAGTACTCTCCCTCAAACTTTTGTGATTGTAAATCTCCCCATTTACTGCGAGTGCACTCCCGGTCTCCCCATCAATTAACGGCTGAGCCCCGCTACTTACATCGACTATTGCTAACCTCTCATGGACCAGCACAGCATTTTCGTGTTGAAATACTCCCGACCAATCCGGTCCTCTATGCCTTTGCCTTTTCGAAATTTCTAGAGCGACCCCTCGAATTTCGCCTCCACTTCCTTTCCCCTCAAGATCTAACAACGCTGTTATCGAACACATATAATAATATTTTGTCAAAAGATACAAATCGAATATGGATATCTTCGCTAAATGACCGCCCACAAATTTTCAACACGCACGAAGAACCTTTTACTTACGCATTTCGTGGTTCTGATCTTCGGCTTCACTGGCATTTTGGGCAAACTCATCACACTTGATGCCATCCCTTTGGTCTTTTGGAGAACGCTCATCGGTGGTTTCGCGATTTACATTTGGCTTAAATTTAGGGGCAAGGTATCCAAAAAATCTTTCAAGGATTTAGCCCAAATATCTTTCGTCGGCCTTTTAGTCGCAATACACTGGACTACCTTTTTCGCTTCGATAAAAGCAAGCAATATAAGTGTAGCTCTAACTATGATAGCCTTATGTCCTATGTTTATCGGTTTCCTTGAGCCACTTATATTTCGACGTAAACTCGATTGGCGAGAGCTTCTCGTAGCTTTTATAGTTCTTTTAGGAGTCGCAACAATTTTCAGTTTCGACACAACTTATAAGGAGGGAATAATCTTGGGAATAATTTCCGCTTTTTTCGCTTCTCTATTCGCTACTTTAAATGGTGTACTCATAAAATCTCATGACGCCAGCAATATCTCTCTAGTCGAGCTTATTACTTCTGCTGTTGTCATATTCGTTTATCTACTAATTCAGGGAGATATAACAACTTCATTCTTCGTTATCTCCACTGAAGACTGGATCTTTATTTTAATCCTCGCTCTAGTGGCCACCTCATTCGCTTTTATAGCTTTTACTGCTGTAATGAAAGTTCTTACCCCTTTTACAACTTCTGTAGCCATAAATCTCGAACCTATATACTCAATCATCCTAGCCCTTTTAATCTTTGGCGAGGAAGAAGTTATGGAATTACACTTTTATATAGGAGCTTCGTTAATTATCGGCTCCGTTGTGCTTAATACCTTCCTAAAGAAAGGCCCCCATACAGTATAATTAGTTACAGTATGTTCCGTATAAACTTAGTAGATCTAATAAATCCGCTAATTGAATAAATCCGTCTTGATTCAAATCTCCAAGACAAGATGTAGGAGCGCATGTGCATGTACTAGATATTGGATCCCAAACCGTCCCAACTCCACAAAATGAAAAACCTTCAGGGCAATCGCTCTGATCGTCATCGTCTCCATCTCCATCTCCATCTCCATCTCCAGAAATAGTTAATATTTCATCACCCCAATCATTTCCTAGGGTTGAGAATAAACTTCTTGGAGTAGAAAGAGAACTAAAAGTTGAAAAACCGTTTGTTTGTATAAGTTCTGAATTAGAATTTTCAAAACTAAATGTCATTAGAGAGATAGCTGAAAAGTCCGTTTGTGAAAAACTTACCGAAACAGAGCTAAGTAAAAATATAAAGCTTAAAAAGAATTTTGAATGGTAACTCATAGTAATAACTTATTTTTGGTTATAACATTTATATCTATGCAATATACATAAAAATATTCACTTATCCATCATTATATGTAATTAATCGACAATATCTCATCATTAATCACAACCAAACCAACGCTACATCCCAATGTCACGTTGTAATTCTTATTTCTTTATGAGTGGAGTCTCATTCCTTATGATGCTCAAATTTCAAAGTGCTCATCCAAAAGTTTGAGAAGGAATGTTGAAAGACAACAACTGTGTATTTTTGAAAAGTTGTAATAACTTGCTTTATTTCTTCTCACAAAGAAACTAATACCATTCACCCTACCTTCACATCATGGAAATTATTATCGCTGAGTATAAAATCGAGAGGAGGGTTAGAGCGATGGCACATAGGCTAAGTGAGGATCATAAGGCTTCTGGGAGTGACAAGCCGCCCGTAATGATTTGCGTTTTGAATGGGGCATTTATGTTCTTCTCGGATCTTGTGAAGGATATGGGGATAGAGATAGAGGTGGATTTTATCCGCGCGCGGTCTTATGTGGGAACGGATAATTCGGGTGGGGTGACTTTCACTAAGGAGCTGGAAGTGGATTTAACTGGCAAGAGGGTTTATATAGTTGATGATATGGTCGATACTGGGAAGACTATGGATGCTGTCAAGGAGAAAGTTTTGATGAATTTCGGGGGAAATCCCAAATCAAAAGGCGCACCCTCCGAAGTGAAAATCGTAACCCTAGTAGATAGAAAGTCTGGGACTTACGATGTCGATTTTACTTGTTTTCCAGAAATGGGAGAAGAGTGGTTCGTAGGATACGGGTTCGATATGAATGGTCTATGTAGAAACTATCGCAACATCTACGATTCGAAAAGTTAGAGGTCGTGACATAGCTATAATTTAGATTTTAAGCAAAAAAAGGCCTCGCTAATGCGAGACCTTTTATAATAAGTTTGGACTAAATTTTAGTAAAGCTCAATGGTGAGGCACCCTGACGTAATGTCAACAGACCCACTCCATAGATAATTACCATCAGATGCTGTGTAAGTATACATCCCTTCATCAAGGCCGTTAAATACAGCGCAACCCGAATCTCCACAATCTGGAGCAGCGTTTGATTAAGTATTATTATTATTTTTTATCCTTTACTTTAATAGTATAAGAGGTAACAATACCACCCGTTAACCCCGAGATTAATACGTCTGTGAATCGGAATTTTGTTATCACCTCACATGAGCCATCGACTGGAGTACTAACATCAGTTCTTCCGATAGGTAATAATCCCCAGAATAACCACATTTGCTTGCCTGAGTCGTAAACATATTCTTTTCCCTCGTCTTCATTAAATGACCCTATACTCGTTTTTGTAGTCATACAAGAAGACATCACCATAGATGATAAAAGAACAATAGATAGTATTTGAATTTTTTTCATTGAAATAAGTTTAAAAAACAATGATACAACAGAATTATTAATTGTGATTATTTAAAAGTCCCTACTCTAGCTTTGATTTCAACTTTCGTGATTTGGCTTATAAGGCAAATACCTAATACTGGACAAGTGATTTTTTTCTCAACCCTAGGATAAAATATGAAGTCACCTGATTCATTTTCATCTAAAAGTTTAAACAAAGCGTATGAAGTAGTAGGGTCGCTTAAAAACTGACCTATAACAGGGACACTTGACGCAGAAACAGAACCGGCGCTACCAGTTTTTCTTGAAGTAACTCTTGTAAAATCTATGCCTAAGACAGTAACGCTTGTCGCTTCTGCTGACTTTTGCTCTGATAGATCGAAGTCACTCATTCTAATGTCTACTGAAGAAAAAGGTTGTTTCGCCGTTTTGTGAATACTAGTACAGCTACTGAATGACGCTACGATTAATGCACCGATAAATAAATAAGATGATCTCATTATGAATGTTTTTTAATTTGCGTAATTATACAACAAAACATATAGCAAGCAAGCTTGCTACATATTCGCTCAACAAAAAAGGCCTTGCTTGCGCAAGACCTTTCACTTTGGGTGAATAATGGGATTTGAACCCACGACCCCTGGAACCACAAACCAGTGCTCTAACCAACTGAGCTATATCCACCATATCCCCAAAGGGACTGCAAAGATAGTCAGGAGTTTTGTTAGTGCAAGGAAATGCACCACATTTGTACTTATGGAAAAAACTCACGATAAAACTAAGAGTTTAAGGGTGCTTCACATAGCTAGTTGGTACCCTAGCAAGGTTCACGGCTCGTTAGGTAACTTTATTCAGAGGCACGTAAGAGCTATTGCTACGAAACATTATTGTGAGGTTTGGTATTCATCACCTGTATCTGAAGGAAACCCATTGATGGGAACGGAAGAAGTTTTGGATGTAGAGGGGTTTATTGAAAGGAAGACATACCCTAGAGCGACGAAGCCCGGAGTAAGAGCTATAACTAGGTCGCTATTAACATTATCTCCTGGTGAGGATATTGCTATGCCTGACATCGTTCACCTTCACGTAGCTTTCCCAGCTGGGAGGGCCGCGAGGATATTGGCGGAAAGATGGGGAGTTCCGCTAGTGATAACTGAACATTGGACGGCTTATCACGATTCTCAGAACATCCCCCTTTGGAGGAGAATCTCTATGAGAAGGACGGCGGCTGATGCGGCCGCTTTTTGTCCTGTAACGAATCAGTTAGGCAGTAAGATGAGGGCGTTTAAAATGCTCAACACAAGGGGTGAGAGTAAATACATAACTGTTCCGAATGTCGTTGACACTGAGCTTTTCACTCCTTCCTCTCAAGTAAATTCTGATTCGCTTGGAGTGAAGCTTTTACATGTTAGTTCTCTTGATGAAGCCCAAAAAAATATTACTGGAATTCTACATTCTCTAGCTACATTGCAAGATTCGCGTCCGGATTTTAAGTTCTGTATGAAGTTTATAGGGGGGAATAATTCTGAGAGGCTTTCTAAACTTAGTAACTACGCGACTTCTTTAGGCCTTTGCGAGCCGTGCATATCATTTGTAGGACAGCTTCCATTAGAAGAGGTTGCGGAGAATATGAGGATGGCGGACGGATTAATATTGTTTAGTCGCAAGGAAAACTTCCCGTGTGTAATTGCAGAGGCGTGGGCGTCTGGAATTTCCGTAATTACAACTGACGTGGGAGGAATTGCAGAACATATTCCCGAGGGGAGCGAGCGAGGGTTTTTGATTAATCCTGATGATGAATTAGCTCTTATTGAAGCAATTATCAACCTCAAGCCTAGGACAGACTCTCAAATTGAGGCGATTAGAAAATATGCCGTTGATAATTTTAGCGTTGATGCGGTTGCGGCAGAATATGATAAGGTTTATCGTGAAGCTCTTGTCTGACATTTCTCATTCTATAGGCGCACGATTATTGCTCCTCGTTTTTACTCTTGGAACGGTACTACTAAATAGTAATTTTCTGGGAGAATCGGGGTTGGGTGAGGTGGCGTTATTGCAGTTTGGGATATTACTTGTTACGGGGATGTCGGGGTTTGTGGCTGCTGGGGCCGTCGTTTATGTAAGGCGCTCACATCGTGCTGTCGATATTAGGAAAATAGCTTATTTGTGGTGTGTGTTTTCATCTTTTATAGCTGCCGGAGGAGGAGTGTTGCTCGAGATTATACCTGCTGTATGGCTATATGCTTCGGCCGGGCTGGGACTCTTGCAGAGCTTGGTAGTTTTCCACTCTCAGCTCCTCATTGCTTCTGGCAGGATTCGTGCAAACAACCACCTTCATTTAGTCCAAACCTCTTTTCTCCTAATTGCCGTTTCGTTTACGTATCTCCTGTTCAATTTCACTTCTCCGACTGGGTTTATGTGGTCTTTAGCATTTGCATTAGGGGTGTCTGTAATATTCTCTCTTGCAGCTCTTAGTGGAAGCTGGAATGAAGCGCCTACCTCAGGGGAGATTTACAAAGGCTCCCCTACTCCCCTTTTATTTCGTTACGGGGCGAATGGCTCCACGGGGTCAATACTACAATTACTTACAAATCGAGCTAACCTTTCACTGTTAGACCATTTCATAGGAAGTGCAGGAGCGGGAGTGTATTCCGTTGTGTATTATGGGGTTGAAGCAGTTTGGACTATAGCTCGAGCACTAGCTCCGATAGTAAATACAGAAGTCGCTGCCGCTACCTCGCACATCGAAAGGCATTTTATTACGAAATCGTATCTACGTCGCGTCCTATTAATGACCCTGCCCCTCGCGATATTATCCGCAATCGTTCCTGAGTCTATCTACTCTTGGATTTTCGGAATCGAAGGTATAGCACAACCCCTTCGCATCCTCGTTCCGGGAATGCTCGCTGGCGCCACATCTAGCATACTCGCACATCACATGAGCGCTATAGGGCTACATAAATGGAACGCTAGGACTTCCGCTCTAGGACTAGTTACCTTAGTTAGTGTAGGATGGATTTCTATTCCCGAATACGGAGTTCCTGGTGCGGCTTTAGCGGCTTCGTGTGCATATTGTATGCAGGGGTTAGGACTATATTGGGTTTGGTTTAAAGCAGGTCGAGAAGAGAATTAACTCCTACCGGACGCCTTACCTCGAACCCCTCTCCCGCTTTAAATCCACAATCTCTACCCATGCTACGATTACGCCCAGTAATATGATCGAGAAATTCGGGAGAAGAGATAGGCGTTTCTGGAGCGTCTGAATTAGGGTCGAAAAATTGCGTTTTATAAGCCAAAACAGATTTCATCTTAACATCCTCGAATCCAGAAATATCGACTACAATATCAGCCATTCTTTGGTAATCTTGGATGTAATGATAAACCGCATCGGGACGGTGAACAGGGAGAGACGAGTCTTCACCTTTTATTTCGCACTTGACCAAACCCGAAAGGAAACAAGCCTGATAGACCAATTCCGCACCTTTTCCATGATCGGGATGCCTATCGTCAAGGGCGTTAGCAAGGACGACTTTCGGTCTGTACTTCCTAATCACTTTAACTACGGCTAATAATGACTCCTCATCGCATTGAAAAAACCCATCTCGCAGCTTTAAGTTTATTCTGTCTTTGACTCCTAAAATCTTTGCCGCCGCTTCTGCTTCACTTTTTCTTGTTTCTGCACTTCCACGTGTTCCAAGCTCTCCTTGGGTTAGATCTATAAGACATACTTTAAGTCCCTCCGAGACCATTTTTGCAATAGTACCTCCTGCACTGAGCTCCACATCATCGGGATGTGCCCCGAAAGCCAAAACATCGAATCTTAGATTTCCCATACCGCTAAGTTAGTTCTACCTTTGTAGCGCAATGAATTCTATTGAGGAAAAAGTAATTCTAGTTGACTCCACGGATAAAGAAGTGGGTACAATGGATAAGATGGAAGCCCATAGAAACGGAGGAACCCTCCATAGAGCTTTCTCGATTTTTATTTTCAACTCTAAAGGTGAAATGCTACTCCAAAAAAGAGCACTTTCTAAATATCACAGCGGAGGTTTATTGACTAATACTTGCTGTAGCCATCCTCGTCCTAGAGAGGACGTCTCTCAAGCTTGTAAGAGAAGATTAATGGAAGAAATGGGAATGCAATGTGAGCTCGAAGAAATATTTTGCTTCGAATATAAAGCACATCTAAACAGCGGTTTAACCGAATGGGAGTACGATCACGTTTTAATAGGAAATACTGATACCGAACCTGTAATAAACCCCTCTGAAGTCGCAGATTTTATATATATAGGAACTAAACAACTACTCTCAGATTTAGACTCTAACCCAGATAAATATACCCATTGGTTTAAAGCTAGCGTAAAGAAAGTTATAGAGTGGAATAACAACAGCTTAACGGATTAGTAAACTAATGTTGCCGATATAGGTCTGTGGTCGCTTAATTCTATTTGATGAGTTGTAAAAGCTTTGGTCTTAAAAGGGCTAGAGCTAAGAATATAATCTATTCTAAGACCGGGGATGTAACCTACGTATGTGGAACCTAAGCCTTCACCTGCTGAAGTGTATGAATCCGTTAATTCACTTTCTCCAGACCCACAGAGAGTGGATAGAGCAAACGAAACAGGTGTATCGTTGAAGTCTCCAAGTAATATTATCGGATAGGGGCTGTTTTCGACAGTTTTTCGAACAGCTTGTGCCTGAATAGCTCTTTGGGAATATGCTGCCGAAAGGCGAGACCAAAGCTTTTTACTTTGTTCCGCATCAGGACCATCTCGTACAGCGTCGTAGTCATTTCTAGCAAGTCCTACAGACTGTAAGTGGACATTGAAAATTCTAATCGTATCATTTCCTCCACTGGAAATAACATCTGTTATAATTCCTAGCGGCCTAGTCTCACCAGGTGCTACCCACTTTTCAACGTTAAGCACCTTCAAAGATGACACAGTAGCTGGACCAGCCCCTGTTCCTACTAGCATTAACTCCTCACCCCCTAGAGCGTTAGAAACTTCACCACTCATAGCTGGGGGGAACTCTTGAAAGCACATAACATCGAACTTATTCTCACTCAACCATTGCAAAATCTCATCCCTTGTCTTTTCTCCCTCAAGCCAGTTGTACTCATCCATTCGCCTCACATTGAACGTTGCGATTGATAATTCGTGGGTATCCTTTGAAATATCTGGCGAAGTCCCCCACCCTCCTATGGTAGATGAAATATTTGGCTGTATCCAGATTAATAAAATTATAGGCCAAACCAATTCTTTTATACCGCCCCTCAACATTCGCATAGCAACTCCAACAAAAAAAACGAGCAAAACTACAGGAAAAATTAATCCGAAAATCGCAAATAAGGATACTTTATCGGGCGATATTATTTCTGCAAGTTTCGCACCTATCAACAACACCCCTGCAGGACCTACAATAAACCTATCTAAACGAAAACGTTTTTTTTTAGTGTCCACACGCCTCGCCATAACCCTTAACCTTTCTTAGATTCAGTAAACAAAAACCTCTTCTCTTCCTTAGTAAGATGATCGTATCCGTGTCGTGAAATTTTATCGAGAATTAAGTCCAAACGCTTAGCTCGTTCCTTCTTCTCTAAGTTGAACTGCTCATCGCTTTTCGTAGAATTAGACCTTGTTTTCGGTTGAGGTTTTTTACGGAAATCTAAATTCCTCCAAAACTTTAATTTCCTCGAACTCCCCGAAGGTCTTCTGCGTTTTTTTATATCTACACTTTTAGATTTCGTAGGCAAACTAGACATTATCCAGTCTATAACACTTTCAAGAAAGCTCGCTAAATTGACACCTTTTTTATCAAAGGTGACGAGAAGATATCCAAACAATGCTCCTCCTAAATGCGCTATTTTACCTCCTGCATTTACTCCGTCCCCTTGACTTATTCCGAAATAATCAAAAAGAACGTACACCATAGCTATATACTTGAGCTCTACCGCCCCGAAGAGAATAATTCGAATCTTGCGATTAGGGTTAATAGTGGCGGTAGCTGTAAATATTGACATTACCGCTGCAGATGCTCCTAAAGCATACGAAATAGAATCTTTATCCAGTGAACTCCTCAAGCCAGGAAGTATGTTAAATGCTAGGAAATAAACTAGAAAACCAGCTAATCCTCCCATCAAGTATGTACTCAATAGTCTGCGAGAGCCAACTTCGGCACTGTAGATTTGGCCCATCCACCACAAAAGCATCATATTTATCAGTAGATGAAAAACATCTATGTGAACGAACATGTGAGTAAATATCGTCCACGGACGTGACAAGAGTATCTGCAAATTAGACGTGACTGCAAGTCCAAATCCGTCATTAATACCTACGGGTAAAGTGATATCCCCAAGCTTCGTGAGAATTATCGCTGCGTTTATTAAAATAAACACAATTACATTCACCCAAATAAGCTTATAAAGCATCCCTCCAGTGTACCAACTACTCTTAATATCTTCCCACATGATTAGTAAAACATATTGCGGTTACTTTTCCATTTCTTGATAAGAATATATCCTATTAACATACCTCCGAGGTGGGCAAAATGGGCAACATTATCACCCGAACTATGTCTAAATGCTAATAATAATTCAAGAGCTCCATATCCAACAACTAAGTATTTCGCTTTTATAGGAATTGGAGGGAAGAGTAGCATAAGTTGTGTATTTGGGAATAACATTCCGAACCCAAGGAGCAAGCCGAATACACTTCCGCTAGCTCCTAGTACCCATCCCAAATCTCGACCAGGATAAAAAGTACCAATTTGGCTATATATATCAAGTCCAACGGTAAATTCATATAAAAAGAATGCTCCTATTCCACAGAGCATATAATAAATGAGAAACCTTTTAGGCCCCCACACCTTCTCTAAAGCACTTCCGAAAACTAGCAACGCGAACATATTGAATAACAGGTGTGTAAATCCGCCGTGCATAAACATATGTGTGACCATTTGCCACGGTCTAAAGTCAGGTGACAGAGGGTAGTGTCCCATAAACCAAAACTCCATTTCCGGGAAAGCTCCTTGTCCCAAAAACACAATAATATTAATGATAATGAGATTTTTTACAATCGTCGTCGCGTTGTTAAACATTATTTAAATTTAGTTTCTATAAAATTAGACGAAAACACTGTGTATGAAGCTCTTCCCGAGGAATCTACTGATGGTAATTCACATGAAAACAGTCGGTTAACTAAATCCACCATTTCTTCTTCAGACATCACCCCATTTCTGCTTACCGCTCCTGTTTCAGCCCAAACTTGAGCTAACTTTTCTCTTTTGCCCTCCTCATCACTCCAAGTGCCATCTTGAAGGGCGGTAAGTACCGAATCAAGACAGTCTTGTAATCTACCGGCTAAACCACTAGGCACAGATAAAACCTCAACTTCACCTGAATCTGATTCAGAAAGTTCGAGACCGAAAAGCTTCAGAATATC
Source organism: Bacteroidota bacterium (assembly GCA_002746975.1). Classification (GTDB taxonomy): domain Bacteria; phylum Bacteroidota; class Bacteroidia; order Flavobacteriales_D; family Sanyastnellaceae; genus UBA974. Next base: position 20,871 of record NVXE01000011.1, read on the forward strand.
TGAAGCATCTAGTAATAAATTCGTATCTGCCTTAGATAAATTAATTGGTTCTGGAAAAAGTAGTCGCTGGGATACTATCGTTCCTCCTCCTATTCCAGCACGAAGATATCCTTCATAAAGAATACGCTCATGAGCTCTTTTCACATCTATAACTACAAGATTTTCACTGCGAACTGTGGCAATAAATCTTTTATTGATGTGGAATATCTTTTCCGATTTTAATTCCAAATCTCCTGCTAAATCCCCTAGACTTTGAACAGGTTCAGATACCTTACTATCTAACATCCCGTATATTTCCTCTAATTCTTTATCCGAGTTTTTTTCAAAACCGCTAAATGATGGCGATTCTTTAGAAACTTGTTTAGACCGGTAAATATTTGAATTTGAAGTGTCGAATGGATTATAATTACTATTTACAGTAACCTTCGGTTCAGATATTATCGCTCCATCAGTAATTAATGGTATCGAAATACTCAACTCTTGTTCGAAATTTAAAGATGGCGCAACGTTGTGTTTTCCTAAGCCGCGCTTAATTGCGGACCTCAGCATTGCGAAAATGATTTGATCCTCCTCAAATTTCGCCTCAACCTTCGTCGGGTGAATATTTACATCAATTTTAGACGGATCTACTTCGAGAAATATAGTATACAAAGGGAAGTTCCCAGCAGCAAGTACCCCTTCATAGGCATTCATAATAGCTCTATGCATGAGGGGATGTTTAATAAACCTCCCATTTACGAACAGAAACTGTTCGCCTCTAGTACGCCTAGAAAAAGCCGGCTTGCCAACAAAACCAGAAATCTTTACAACATCTGTTTCCTCGTCAACTGGCACCAAACGTTCATCATATTTAGCTCCAAATATTGCGACAACACGCTTCCTCAATGGACCTGGCTTAAGATTAAACAAATCGCTCCCATTACTATTCAAACGAAAACTAATTGAATGATGTGCCATAGCAACTCTCTGAAACTCGTCAACAATATGTCTTAATTCTACTTGATCAGATTTAAGAAACTTTCTTCGAGCTGGAACATTATAGAATAAATTTTTAACAGCAAATGAAGAGCCTACGGAGTGGGCTATGTGTTCATTCTCTTTAAAATCTTCACCACTTATTTGGACTTTTACTCCCATTTCAGAGCCTTGCTCACGTGTTTTCAACTCCACCTGAGAAATTGCTGAAATAGAAGACAAAGCTTCTCCTCTAAATCCTTTCGTAACAAGAGCTAATAAATCATCTGCCGAAGCGATTTTAGATGTCGCATGTCGTGAAAAACACATCCTAGCATCTTCCTCACTCATACCTTTCCCATCATCTATCACTTGAATAAGTGTTCGGCCCGCGTCTTTCACTAATACAGTAATATTTAACGCACCCGCATCTACTGCATTCTCTATCAACTCTTTAACCACAGATGCTGGACGCGTCACAACCTCACCAGCTGCGATTTGGTTTGCTACATGATTAGATAATTGAATAATTGAATCAGCCATTCTCTCTAATAAATTCTAACATTTTACCGAATTCTGTCTCCTCAGCCCAAACCAACATCTTGTATGTCACATACAAAAGCACTACACCGATTAATACGACCCTAAAGTTAGCCTTAAGGGCACTTTTCTTTACTGAATTAGAACGAGAATTTCTGTTAAATCGTATTTTAGACGGAGCTCCTATCTCCTGAGGCGTATCTCCTCTCTCTCTCGCTATCTCCTGCTTTATTTTTTGCTTTCTTTCATCCCAATCAGGTCGAGAATCTGGAAGATGTCTAGATTTAAAAACGAATGAACGAGGGTTAGTTCTAACATTGCGGAACATTCCTTTAAGCTTAGGTGCTTGCATTTAACGAATGTACGAGTAGATAAGGGGAAAGAGAAGTTATGACTCCCAATTATTCAACACTGATTCAACATCTTTTGCATCTGGAAATTTTTCGAGAATTTTCAAAAGCACCCTTTCCATTGAAGCGTCTGGGCAAGAAGCCCCGCTAGTAATTAAAATCGTGGGTTTTTCTGGAAGATTTGACGGTCTACCTTGTAAAAAATCAGAGTAATTATCTCTTCTCTTAGTATCAATATTAAAGTGGTTTAATGAACCATTTTCTTCCCACTCAAGTTCATTTCGTATAAAAAAAGTGGGTTTATGTTCCTCACATAGCTCCACAATATGAGTTGTGTTTGAACTATTATATCCTCCTACAACAATTACCAAATCTGCACTGCCATCTTCTAAAGCGCCTAAAGTAGCCCTTTGATTATCATTAGTTGCATAACAAAGAGTATCTCGTGTATTTGCAAATTTTGTAGATGCCGTTTTTAAAATTTCTGCTATTTCTTGAGTTTCGGAAGCAATCATGGTTGTTTGGTTTACAACTCCTATTTTTTCCAAATCCGTCTCAATATCGAATCCTTCACTAGTTCTTCCTGAGAAAATTTTTGAGAATTCATCCTTAGAACGTTTTCCCATCATTATTTCGGCTAGTATCTCAGCCTCCTCACGATCTGACACTATTAATGCGGATCCTCTCTTCGAGGCGTGCGAGAATGTAGCCCTTGTTTCTTCGTGAGTAGGCTTACCGTGGATGACGACGGTAAAATCATCATCCCCAAGTTGCGATGAACGTTTCCATACTCGCTCTACGAAAGGGCAGGTCGTATCGTACTTTTTAACATCAACACCTATATCATTAAGAATAGCCTCTGTTTCTAAAGTCGTTCCGAAAGCTGGAATAATTACTACGTCATCACTCCTCACTTCGCTCATAGGAGTAATTTCTCGACCCGAAGTATCCATCAAGAACTTCACTCCTCGACTCAATAGATCTTCGTTCACTTCGGGATTGTGAATCATTTGGCTTAAAAGAAAAATACGCTTGTCTGTATTCTCGAAAATCGCTTTATAAGAAATTTCAATTGCATTTTCTACACCAAAGCAAAATCCGAAGTGCCTTGCTAGTTGAATCCTTACTGCTCCGAAGTCAAGTATTGAAGGTGAGAAATCCAACTTTCTAGCATCCAAAGCTTTACGCCGTGCCTTAACCCTGCTAATGATAGGGCTCTTAAAGTACTCTGGGATATCAAAAGTGCGCATAACGCGAAACTAAGCACAATTTATTAGAATTTGGATGATAAAACAGCTTCAATTTATGTAACCTTATTAACCTACCTTCGTATTTATGTACATACTTGCAAACCTTGAATGGATGAGAGGGAACNAAAAAAAGGAAGGGGCTTAGGCCCCTTTTTTTAATTGCTTATTTTCTTCGTCTCCTCAAATTTCTCCTTTAACTCTTCAGACCAAATCCCATCACTCTTTCTTGCAAATTTCTTTAATTTCCTCAATATTCTATCAGCGTTGTAATCTCGTCCTTTTAATTCTTGAAGAGCCATTATTTGAATCAATGGTCCCTGTAATTTAGGTTCTGCTGTAAATATCGGCCATTTCTCAGTTTGAATTTCAACTCTAATTTCAGCACTATTTGCTATCCACTCTAGCGTCCATGCATCGATTACTGGCGTAAGGTCTTTGCACCCATCTACTCCCCTATCTAACCTCCATTCTAAAGCTTCTACAACCCATTCACGGTTAGCAACTCCCCCTTCAGGCCACTCAGGAACACCACCACAGATGACGCATGCAAAACACCACCAAGGTGCTAGAGATGTTGCTGAGAAAATCATTAACTAATGGTGCGCAAGCTTTCTTTAAAAACTATTCCTAATTCTTTAAGTTTGGGTAGTAATGGCTGATAATAAACTGAAGATACGGGGATATCAACACCTACTCGACCAAAGCCTCCCTCTACAAGCATGTGCTCTGCAGCTAACGCCATAGGTAGACCTACAGTGTCAGACATTGCCGTATAAACTGAATCAGTACCCTCTAATGCAAATTGAGAAGTCTTTTCATATCTCTTGCCATCTTTTTCGTACTCAAATCTATGCCACATAACGACCATATCTCTGTCTCCTTCATCTAAAACCCACTTATCTATTAAAAGAGCTTCTATGATTTGAGCTGGAGAACCGCTTGCTTTTGATGGGCCTGTTTCTATATCGAAAAGGCCAAGCCATTCTAGGCGTTTATTAGTTTCGTGGTCACTTACGACTGTTGAATTAATGGCCTCTGACACTGTCATTGAGGCTGTTGATGCCGGAAGAAATGATCTAGTCCATTCACTCCACGAAATCCCCTCATCCCAAACAAGATGCACATCATCTCTAACCATACCCAACTGTACTAAGATATCCCACGACCTACAGAACCCATCAACTCTAAGAGTGCCTCTAATCAAGGTCTTAACGCCCTCTAGGTTATATGTTTTCTCATAAGCCAAAGAATCCCGGTTAGGGTAACCTTTATATAAACAGCCATCAATATCTACTGGTCTTAAACGACGAAACACTCTATGAGGTGGTTCGAGTTTAATTCTCCCATTATCCTTAAATGTTGCTGAGCCACCTTGGCCTGCTAAAACTATATTTCTTGGGTTCCACGAAATTTTATAATGCCATGGATTATTGTCAGATTCTGTAGCAACCAGTCCACCACAATAAGATTCGAAACCTATCATCTTACCTCCATCGGCCTTAATCTCGTCTATAATCTGCATCGCACTCATGTGATCTATACCCGGATCGAGTCCTATTTCGTTAAGAACAAGCACTCCTGCCTTCTTTGCAGATTCGTCCAAAGCTTCCATTTCTGGACTTAAATAGCTTGGAGTTATTACCGAAACGCCTGCTGCAATTGCAACTTTGGCGACACTTACATGAAGAAATGGAGGGACCATAGACATAACCAAGTCGGATTCACATATTCTTTTATCGCGCTCAATGTTATCTGTCGAAGAAAGCTTAAATGCCTCTCCCATAGGGTGATTCGCTATTTTCTGTCTTGCGATAGCAAGATCAATATCACCAACGACAACTTTCCAATCACAATCTTCAGATCTCTCTAGAAGATGTTTAATTAGTGTACTGCAAGATCTTCCAGCTCCTAAAACCAAAATCGACTTCATAAAAGAAAGTTTATCATATTAATTTAACTCAGCAAGATACATTTCACTCTGCTCATATAACTATGGCACGCATATTGTTTTCTTAACAAAAGCTACAGGGCATATATTGCCGACGCAATTAAATCACTATGGATAACAAATTATCAGTCTTTACCGTTATTATTTCTATTTTCATGCTGAGCTTGAGCATCTCCGGATGCAATGGGGCCAAGGCTTACGCTAAAAGGGGAGCTCAAATGGAAGCCGCGGGAATGATTGACCAAGCCGCTGACAATTATTTCACTGCGTTGAAAAAAAAGCCTTACAACATTGATGCGATGACTGGTTTGAAGCGTACAGCCCAAATTATTCTTGCTCGACACCTAGTCGCATTTGATGAATCTCTCATGAGAAACGACAAGGAATCAGCTATCATGAACTTTAAAAAAGCAGAACGGTTTTATAAAAAAGTTGAAGATGCTGGAGTGGTTATTGCATTTCCTGAAGCAAAACGTGATTTATATAACAACGTAAAGAATGCTCATGTAGAAGAGCTCTACAACGTTGCAAACGAATATTTAGAATCTAGTAACTATTCTCAATCTCTAAGTCTCTTTGAAGAAATAACATCGCTAGTCCCAGGATATAAAGATGCTGAACAACTTGGTGATTACTCCTATTGCAAACCTAAGTACGAAGCTGCAAACGAGGCTATGTCGGAAGGGTTGTTTAGGACTGCATACAAAGCTTACAATGATGTGATCAATCGCGATTCTTCATTTGAAGATGCGAAAGAAAGACGTGATGAAGCACTTATTTCAGGACGCTATACTATCGCACTGATGAAGTTTGAAAATGGCTCTAATCGAAGGAACGTACACACGAAACTCAGTTCGTACGTAGAGCAGTCTTTGTTAGAATCTGACGATCCCTTTTTAACCATAGTCGATAGAGAGTCGCTCGAATTAATTCTACAGGAGCAACATTTAGAACTTACGGGCCTTACAACTGGGTCAGAGCTTGAGATCGGATCGCTCATCGGCGCTAAAGCGATTTTAAAAGGAACCATAACTGAGTGTCGAGTTTCTACCACACCACTTAGACACGATAATAAAAGAGGCTACGAAAAGTATAGAATAGAAACTGTAGATTCTGAGGGCAAAAAACATTACAAAACTAAATATAGATCAGTCGGATATACCGAATACTATCAGTCATCAGATGTCTCAATGACCTTTACTCTAAAACTCATTTCGATGGAAACTGGGGCCATAATTTCTAGTAAATCGATTAGCTCCAACTCATCAGACAATATTCGTTACATAAAATATGGAGGAGAATCCCGATATCTATATGGAGCACGAACTAATGGTTCCGTTAACTCATCGAGCAGTTCACATAATCAACTACTGGCTTTGATAGGTGAGCGAAGAGATTTGAAAAACGATAATGTCATGGTCGATATAGTTACGCATGATATTGCATCTAAAGTTTTACTCGAGGTAGAGTCTATCCTCAGAGATAGAATAAAGTAAGCCGATTTACATGAAACTAACATTATTAAATCTTTCGTTCTCGAGAGCGTTTACACTTCTACTCTTAATCACAATAGGTAGTGGATGTACGGTAAGCAAAGGGGGGAGTGAGATAATTCCGGTTTGGACTTACGAAAGACCTATAGACTCTTCCTACTACATAGGAATAGCAGGAGTTTCTAAGGCTGATTTTCCATACAATGCAGTAGAAGTCGCCAAGGAGAATGCTCTAAATGCACTTGCAAGAGAGATCCGAGTTAAAATATCATCTTCATCCGTTTTATCAACTCTGCAAGTCAACAAATGGGTAGAAGAGAGCTTTGTATCTAACATAGAATCTGCAGTAAGTGAAAATCTTGAAGGATATACACTTGTGGATCAATTCGAAAACGAAAGTGAAGTGTTTGTCTATTACAGACTTTCTAAATCTGAGTACTTAAGGATACTTTCGGAGAGGAAACGAGTTGCTTTAGGTATATCCTATGGACATTATTTAGATGCCGAACGTAAAAAATCTGAAGGTGCAATTTCAAGCGCTATCGAAAGGTACTTAATGGGGCTAGATGCTATGTCAAAATATCTTGGAGAGCTTAATCCATACACCGACGAAAATGGGAGAGAATTCAATCTAGACAGAGCTCTATTAAATGGAGTTTCAGACGGAATTTCTAATTTAAAGATTTCTTCTAAACCTGAGATTAGACTTACTCTTGCCGATGGTTATACGGGTGAGATTGAAGTTGAAGTGAAATCAGAGGATTTAGTATCGGGTATGCCGCTTAAATATTCATACAGTCGAGGTAAAGTCAGTGCTAGAGGACGCACCTCAACTTCCTTAAACGGAAAGGCAATTATCTTACTCAATGGTTTCGATCCGGGCACTTTGAGGAGTGAGCTAAGGGTAGAAGTAGACGTTTCTAGTTTGGCACAAGTATTAACCCCCATGAGTCCACTTGCGCCTATGGTGAAAAGCATGAATTCCACACCTCTTATTTTACCTATAACGCTTGACCCGCCAAAGGTTATTGTCATTGGTGATGAAAAAATGTTTGGGAGAACTACACAAAACGGACAACTAACATCTACTTTAAGAGCAGCTCTTATGGAAAAGGGAGTAGAGATTGTTGATGATTTTAGCACAAACTCCCCAGACGTTATTACTCTTTCAGTACAGTCTGACACTAAAGCTGGAGGAGAAGGAGCGGGATTTTATACGGCATATTTAAACGCAACTATTGAACTTATAGACCCTCATGGAAAACTCATTCTTCAAAAGAATCTTGAAAGAATTAAAGGAGTACAACTAAACCGCATAACGGCTGGAAATGAAGCATATAGAAAGGCGCAAAAAGAAATAAAAGGAAGATTTATCGAAACTTTTATGGAGGCGCTATATAAATAAATTGTAGTTTGGCACAGTCTATGCCTATTCATTTAAGAAATAAAATTATTACTCATGAAAATTAATACAAAAATTCAAACAGTAGGAATAGCAGTATTCGCCATTTCCCTCGGATTAGCTGGTTGCAAAAATTCTAAAGCAATTACACCTTCACAAAATGGTGAAGTTGAAATAATTGAATACTGTACTGGATCTGATTACAACAGTGACAACAAGCATTTTAGAGCTACTGCTACAGGAGAGAGTCTTAGTCGAGAAACTGCAAAGAAGATGTCACGTTCTAATGCCGAGAATCGTTTATCTAGGACTATTTCTGCAACACTTTCTGTAGTCACTGACAACTACGTAAATTCTACTAAATTTAACAATAAAGAAGAGGTCACTGAAACTTTCAATGATTTGGCAAGAACAGTAGTTGAACAAGAATTACGTGGCGCAATAATTATGTGTGAGAAGCTCACACAAAAGCCTAATGGCTCATTCGTAAGCTACATCGCAATCGAGCTTAGCGGTGAAGAAGTAGCCCAAGCATACAATGAACGCCTAGCTAAAGACGAACGTATCATGGCAGAATACAATTACGAGAACTTCAAGGAAACTTTTGAAGCTGAGATGAATAAACTTCACTAAAACAATTGGCTAAAGGATTTCATTTAGCCAATTATTTAACATCACCCGCCCATCCGGGGTGAGAATTGACTCAGGATGGAATTGGAGGCCCGATATGGGCAGGGATTTGTGACGTAAAGCCATAATAAATCCCTGTTCGGATCGGGCTTCTATATTTAAAACTATAGGCATTTTATCTTCCACACATACCCAGCTGTGATATAAACCCACTACGCATGGAGATTTCACGTTTTCAAACAAACCTCTTCTCTCGTTTACCTTTCCAGACCAAACCACTTTCGTCGTCCTTCCATGCATCACTTCGTCCATATTAATCAACTCTCCTCCGAAGTGTTCTACAATAGCCTGTAAACCTAGACATATCCCCAGAATAGGCTTTCTCAAGTTTATTGCAATCTCCAAAAGCTCCATTAACATTGGCGACTCATTTGGCATTCCAGGCCCTGGCGATATCACCACGCCATCAAACTCGGAAATGAAATTACTAACTGTCGAATTAAGTTTGGCAACCTTACGATTTAGCTCTTCTGCCCTAAGCACACTCACCATTACTCCTGCTCGCTCAAGATCATGAGCGAGATTCCAAGTGAAAGAATCGTGATTATCGAAGAGAAGGATGTGCATCTAACCGGATTTTACCCCAAATTTGTCACAAAGATATTAGTAATTCTAGTTAAAGTTTCATTATGACAAAACACCTTCACACAGATGATGCGGCTTCTCCTGTGGCATCGTATTCACAGGCTGTAAAAGCAGGAGACTTGGTCTTTGTTAGTGGCTGCATACCTCTTAATCCCGAAACCAGACTTCTTGAGGAAGAAACTATTGAGGAAGCAACTGCACAATGTCTTGATAATGTGAAAAATATTCTTATAGGTGCCGGATTAGGTCTTGAGGATATTGTGAAAGCATCGGTTTTTATGATTAACCGAGAGGATTATTCCGGAATGGATAAAACTTATGCTTCAATACTTACGAAACCTTATCCCGCACGAGAAGCTGTTTTTGTAGCTGGACTTCCTAAAGATGCTAGAGTAGAGATTTCTGTGATTGCTAAATCACGATAGAAGTGATTTAAAATAAGAAATTCCCGTTAGATCCTCTTGCTTCTATTTTTATATCCTTCAAAAGTGAGGATTTGATATTAAGCTTTAATGCGAAACTCTGACGAGCTCCAAACGGAATCCAGTTGAAAGTAAGTTCCCAACAATGTAAATCCCAATGGATATTGACTGCTGTAGGAGTAAATTCACGCAGAATAATATCATATCCCGTTCTGATATCAAGATCCCACTTAGTAAACAACTTGATCCCTCCACTCATAGCGATTCCATGCCTTAGATTAGAAGTGTCAGATTGTATTTCCGTGTCGAAAACTTTATTTAGATTCATTGTATAATCGAGACGTGCATTCCATGGAAAGCCACCTTCTGTACCACTTTTAAATGTAGTACCTACAGATGCTGTTGCTCCTTTCAGTCTAAGTAATTTACCTCCCCCATAACTTGCTATAAAAGTAGATATTTCATTACCAAGGCTGTCTCGAGCGTATGCATTGTGTATAGATGTGACATTAAGATCTATGCGATTAAACAAACTAGTGAATCCTCTGGAAGAAATGTTTGAAAGCTGTAGAGAATCGGCCAAAAAGTTATAGCTGGCTGAGGAGGAAAAACTATCAATTATCTTAATTTTTCGGGTTTTTCCTGTTGAAGAGTCCAGAATTTTTGCTTCAAGATTTTGGCCTAAAGAAAAATTTAAAGAGCCTGATTCGCGAAGATCTAAAGGAGTGAACCTTCCAAGTTCCCAAGGATTCCAAGTTATAGATTCGCTATTTAAGCTTGTCGTTTGCAGACGATTACGTTCGGGAGTATAGCTTAAAGAAATGCTGGGTGAAAGAACATGGCGAATCGCCTTAATTTTACTCGAATTTTTAAAATTATAAAGACCATAAATTCTCGTATTTGCACTTATTGAGGTACTCCAATCTCTATCCGAAACAAAACCTCCAACTGTATCTGAAAGCTCAACGATATTTCCCTCAACATCATATCCTAATGACTTGTTCAGACTACTAAAAGCCATAAACTCATCGTAATGAAATGACGGTGCGAAGGTGATAAAACCTAGGGAGCCACTTGTTGAAGCAGAAATGCTATGCTTGAGTCCATTTTTTATATCCATCTCTCGAAAATCAAAAGCCGCTAATGCCGAATCTGATATTTCTGCAACATTTTCAAATTGAGAATTATAACTAACAGAAACTCTCTCAAGTAATTTACTCCTCCCCTTTTCCAGTCCGACTAAATCACTTATAGTACTCCTGCTCATAGTAAGTGTAGCCGAAGGAAGGGTTAAACTTACATTTCCCGTTATCGAGTTTTGAGAATGACGTGCACTAGTAGTGAGTGAGAATGGTGATCGAGGAGACGTATAACTCCATTGGGCACTTGATTGGAAAGTATTTGATAAATAGTCTTCCATACTAGAGTTTAAATTCTCTTGAAAAATGTCTGTCGAACCGAAGTTTAGAGAGGCGCTAAATCTTCTATTTGGCCTATATCTGACATCTTGAGTGTGACTCCATTTAACAAAGAAGTTATTCTCTACACCGAAGCCAGGCATTCCGGTAAATCCGTTTACCCTCCTATTATAACTAAGAATGAAGTTTCCATTGGATCTATATCTGTAGCTATACTGAGAAATATTTTTAATAGCCCAGCTACCTCCAGAGTATATATCAAATAAGATTCTGGTGTCTAAATTCTCCCCTATGGGTAAGTAATAGCCCAAGTCCTTTAGAAAAAACCCCAGATTACCACCATCCCCATAACTTGGCAATAAAATACCGTGTGATCGTTTTTCTTGATTTAATGGAAACCAAGCAAATGGTAGAGCGAGCGGAGTAGGTATTTTTCGAAATTTCATATATAAAGGCCCAGCGATAACCTTATCGTCAGGATAAAGAATCGCTTTTGTTAAGTGAAAATGGAAATGAGGATTTTCTGCGTCACAAGTGGTGAACTTACCATTGAGAACGTGTATTTGGTCTCCAGGAAGACGCTTAGACGTTTCTGCATGAAAGACAAGTTCACCTTCAGAAGTCACAGCATGATGGCTAAAGCCCTTCTGACTCTTAAAATTATAGCACAACTGATCTTGTGTAAAAACAGAGGTTCCCTGCTTAAAAACTGGGCGGCCTATCCAATTTCCTAGAGAATCTTGCGTTCCATAAGCACACACTTCTTTTAAATCTGTTTTATAAATTACCCTATGTGCTGTAAGTTCAATATCTCCACTCAAGACTATTACATCGTCAAAAAGTAATACCAGGTTACTATCTGGAACTAAGATGATACTTCCAGATGCTGTATAAGTCACCTTATCACCCTGTGCATTGATCACCTCGTTTTTCAACACAAGCAATAGGAAAAGGAAGGTGATACCTACCTTAAAACCTCTCATATGTTCTTTAATTTCGGTGAAATACATGAAGTATCTGAAACAACATTCAAAGCTACTGAAACCAACGGTTCTTGCACTAGCTATTATTGCAGTTTTCGCATCCGCCGCTTTTTCTCCTCTAGAGCCTGCTATGGTTGTAGTAATTGATGCTGGACATGGAGGGAAAGACCCAGGAAATTTAGGTACTGGGAGATATTCTCTCACCGAAAAAGACGTTACGCTTGATGTTTCTAACAAATTAGCCGCTTATATCCGCGAGAAAATGCCTGATGTAAAGGTCATTCTTACGAGAAAAGATGATTCATTTCCTAAACTCACTTCAAGAGTAAATATTGCTAACAATGCTGAAGCAGATGTTTTCATTTCTATACATTGTGATGCATTCGCAAAATCTAGCGCTAGTGGATGTGGTACGTATGTTATGGGTATGCATAAATCTGAGCAAAGTTTGAAAAGCGCTATGATGGAAAATGCAAGTATTTACAAAGAGGATAATTATGAAGAGGATTACGCCGGTTTCGACCCTAATGACCCTGATACATATATTGCTCTCTCTTTACGCCAAAACGTTTTCCTTGACAATTCTCTTCAGCTGGGATCAATGATTCAAAGTCAATTTAGAGACAGAGTGGGCAGAAAAGACAGAGGTGTAAGACAGGCTGGGTATTACGTTATTTCTTTTACGTCCATGCCTAGTGTACTCGTTGAACTGGGCTTTCTAACTAACCCTGAAGAAGAGGACTTTTTACAGGGTGAAAAAGGACGAGATTACATGGCCTCGGCACTTTTTCGTGCATTCAGGGATTACCGAGACCTTCAAATTCATGAAGATCATGTCGATAAAAATAAGCCTCAAACTACTGACAACGTAGTGTTTAAGGTTCAAATAGCCACTTCCCCTACCGAACTTGCAAAAACCGACCCTATTTTTAGAGGTCTGCAAAACGTAGACATGTACCTTAGTAGCGGTCAATTCAAATACACAACCGGAATGTTTGGCATAGCAGAGGAAGCGCACGCATTAAAAAACAAGTTGCGAAAGCAAGGTTTTACAGGTGCATTTGTCGCTGCTTTTATCGATGGAAAGCGAGTACCTATGACGAACATTAATAGTGAAAAATAGACGAATGAGTAATGAAGTAAAAAAGACTACGATTTCGCAAGAATTCAAGATCGGCACCCTGATGATTTTAGGGGTAATACTTCTATTTCTTGGAATTAACTATCTAAAAGGTATGAATCCATTCAGCAAACAGATTCATCTTTATGCTGTTTACGATAGAATTGAAGGTCTCGCAATTTCTAACCCGGTCCTTGTTAACGGTTTTAAAGTAGGTCAGGTCTCAAATGTTACTTTTTCTTCAAAAGGAGACGGTTCGCTATTAGTTGAGTTTACAATCGAAGAGGCAAAGCTGAAGGTTCCAATTGATTCCGAAGCGAGAATTTATTCTTCAGATTTGTTTGGCACTAAAGCGATTAAAATTGAGCCTGGAATAACTAAATCGTATGCTCAGCAAGGAGATACATTACTGTCATCAGTAGAAATGGATATCACTTCGGCGGTAAGGAAAGAATTAGAGCCTCTTAGGAAGAAAACTGAAGAATTGATAAAGGGTGTAGATGATATCCTCGTTAATATGAAGGCTGTATTTGAAGATGACGCTACTCAGGGTCTACCATCGGCTTTTGAAAGCCTACATAGAACTGTTATTACTTTAGAAAACACAGCAGCTAATTTGGATGGTTTGGTAGAAGAAAACAGAGCCGTTTTTAAGAATGTCATGTCAAATGTCGATGCTATCGCTGAGAACTTGAATGATAATAACAAGCAGATAAACAACATTATTAAAAACTTTTCTAATCTAAGTGACTCTCTAGTAGAAGTAGATATTACCTCTACTCTATCTAAAGCCGATAAGGCACTTGTTGATATAACTCAAATCACCGATAAACTTAATAAGGGTGAAGGAACGCTAGGGAAACTCTTGACAGATGACTCTTTATACCAAGGTTTATTAATTTCGAATACTGAGGTTCAAGAGCTACTTGACGATATTCAGTTAAATCCATGGAAATACGTAAGAGTAAGTTTATTTGGTCGTAAGCAGACCGCTAAAATGTCTAAGGGAGACATCAAACGAATGGAGAAGATGATTCGTGAGGAGATGGATAAACTGGAAAAATAATGATTGCACAATTGATATTCGCCTTAATATTTGGCGCAGGGATTTTCTTTTTCTCTAAACGCATTGCTTTTATCTCGCGGAACATCAATATGGGACGTGATATTGACTTAACTGACCGTAAGATTGAGCGTTGGAAAACTATGGCTCGTGTTGCTGTAGGTCAAAGCAAAATGGTCACTCGTCCTGTTGCTGGCATCCTACATATTTTAGTTTATGTCGGGTTCGTTATAATAAACTTGGAGATGCTGGAGATAGTTATCGATGGTCTATTAGGCACACATAGGATTTTCTCGGATCTAGGTTCGATATATGGAGTGCTTATCGGAGCATTCGAATTTTTAGCACTGGGTGTCCTTGTTGCTTGTGGGGTGTTTTTAATCAGACGAAATTTGATAAGACTTAAGAGGTTTAAGTCGAAAGAAATGGATGGATGGCCCTCGCTCGACGCGAATATTATCCTAATAACCGAAATTTTACTCATGTTTGCTTTCCTGAGCATGAATGCTGCAGATTCAATAGCAATTTCAAGAGAATTTGAACATTATGTGGGAACTGCGAACCTATCTGGTGCTTTCCCCATTAGTCAGTACTTAGTCCCTTTGTATTCTAGACTAAGCGACGCTGGGGTGATTTTTGCGGAAAGAGGATTTTGGTGGTTTCATATTGTTGGCGTTCTGTCTTTTCTAGTTTACGTACCTTATTCTAAACATTTCCATATTTTACTAGCATTTCCAAATACCTACTATTCAAACCTAGAAGAAAGTGGGCGATTAAACAACATGGCCTCCGTTAAAAAGGAAGTTGATTTAATGATGGACCCCACTACGGATCCTTATGCTACTGCTCCACCAAATACAGATAATGGAGAACCAGAGCCACCTCCGTGTTTTGGGGTTAAAGACGGAGCTGACCTTACTTGGAAACAGATTATGGAGTCGTACTCGTGTACTGAGTGTGGAAGATGTACTTCTGTTTGTCCTGCTAACTTAACAGGTAAGGCACTTTCTCCGAGAAAGGTTATGATGGATTGTAGGGATAGGATGGATGTTATCGGTGCGAATAGAGATGCTAATGGAGGAGAATATAAAGATGATGGAAAGAATTTGGTTGGAGATTATGTGAGCGAGGAAGAGATTTGGGCTTGTACCTCATGCCAAGCATGTGTAGACGCCTGTCCTATAAACATCAGCCCTATGGGAATAATTCTCGATATGCGCCGAAGTTTAATTATGGAGGATAGTAAATCCCCTGACTCAATTACAACAATGTTCAACAACATCGAAAATAATGGAGCACCATGGGCTTTTCCAGCTGCAAGCAGAGGTGATTGGATAAAAGATTCATAAAGGAAAAAAGTTAAAATGAATACATTTAGAGTACCTACTATGGCTGAAATGATAGCCGAAGGCAAGAGCCCCGAAGTGTTGTTTTGGGTAGGATGTGCTGGTAGTTTTGACGATAGAGCTAAGAGTATTACTAAAGCAATCGCAAGAATTCTACATCATGCTAAAGTAAGTTTTGCTGTTTTGGGCTCTGAAGAGAGTTGCACTGGTGATCCAGCTAAGAGAGCCGGAAATGAATTTCTTTTCCAAATGCAGGCAGCCCAAAACATAGCCGTTCTAAATGGTTACGGTGTTAAGAAAATCGTAACTGGGTGTCCTCACTGCTTCAATATTATGAAAAATGAGTATCCCGAATTAGGTGGTGATTACAGCGTTCAACATCACAGTCAATTTATCGCAACTCTCATATCTGAAGGAAAGCTTACACTAGCTGATGACCACCCTTACAAAGGACGTAGAATTACATTTCACGATCCATGCTATTTAGGAAGAGGAAATGGAGAATATGATGCTCCCCGGTCTGTAATAGAAGCTCTAGATGCTGAACTTGTTGAAATGCGCAACTGCAAATCTAAAGGTCTATGTTGTGGGGCGGGCGGGGCTCAGATGTTTAAGGAAGCCGAAAAAGGAGATAAAGAAATTAATGATAAACGTACAGAAGACGTAATCGAAACCTCAGCAAAGGTTGTAGTGACAGGCTGTCCATTTTGCAACACTATGATGACTGATGGAGTGAAGAGTGCTGAAAAAACTGAATCAATTGATGTTAAAGACTTGGCTGAAATGATTGCTACAGCGGCGAATATTTTACCCGAATAATTAAATTACAATGTTATTAAAAGGAAAGGTCGCCATTATTACTGGCGCGTCAAGAGGAATTGGAAAAGCGATTGCTAAATCTTTTATTGCTCAAGGAGCGATAGTTGCTTTCACATATAGGAGTTCTGAAGAGAAGGCAAAAGAACTTGAAAAGGAACTTACTTCAAATGGAGGAGTTGCAAAAGGGTTCAAATCTGATGCTTCTAAAATGGATGAAACTGAACTTCTGATAAAAGAAGTGCTCGAAGAGTACAATGCGATAGATATAGTAGTGAATAATGCGGGGATTACTAACGATACGTTACTTATGCGAATGTCTGAGGAGCAGTGGGACAGCGTGATTAATGTTAACTTAAAAAGTTGTTTCAACCTTACAAAGTCAGTTCTAAGAACTATGCTGAAAGCTAGATCTGGTTCTATAATAAACATTAGTTCAGTAGTAGGTGTGCAAGGAAATGCCGGCCAAGCAAATTATGCCGCTTCTAAAGCAGGGATTCTGGGATTTACAAAGTCTGTTGCTCTTGAGTTAGGCTCTAGAAACATCCGTTGTAATGCTATTGCTCCAGGTTTTATTGAAACAGAGATGACTTCCAAGCTAGACGAAAAAACTGTTCAGGGCTGGAGAGATGCGATTCCATTGAAGCGTGGTGGCACTCCAGAAGATGTTGCAAATGCGTGTATATTCCTAGCAAGTGATCTTAGTTCTTACGTTACAGGCCAAACCCTAAATGTCTGTGGAGGTATGATTACCGCATAAATGACTATACTTACGATTCTATCAGATTTAATAGTTGATGCACCTCTTTGGAAATGGGGAGTTGCTGGAGCAGTTGCGTTAGGTCTAGCATTACTTAGATACGCTGTAGGAACTGATGGACCGAGAAAAGCATGGCTAAGGTGGGGACTCGGAATAGTTAGGTTTTTCGTTCTATCAGTTCTATGTTTTTTACTTCTCGAGCCAATTTTAAGGACATCCGTTCAAGAAGTTGAGCCCTCTACTATACTATTCGTTCATGATGGCACTTCTTCTCAATGGGTGGGCAAGGACAGTACAGCACGAAAATCCGCTTTAATAAATTGGGCAATGCATGCTCCTGATGTATTTATTGATAATGGTTTTGAAACCGAGAGTTTTATCTTCGGAACTCAGTTAATAAATATCGGCAACTCTGACGACCTAAGGAGTGAGGTAGATGATGGGTATCTCATTGACACATCGGCCATTACTATGAACTTGCCTCGTACTGATATCGGTGACGCACTTGAAGGACTCAACGATAAATTTTCTCACAAAAATATAGCTGGCGTCATTTTCACTACTGACGGCCTTAGTAATAGAGGATTAGATCCAGAATTCGGAGCTCAGTTTTTAGAAGTTCCACATTTCTTTGTAGGTACTGGAGACACAACTTCCATTCGAGATATTAGAGTTGATCAAATTCTTTATAACGAAGTTGCGTACTTAGGAAACGATTTCCCTATAGAAACTATTATTAAAGCTAGAGGTTGTAAGGGATGTTCTGTAAAAACTTCTTTATACGTAGATGGAGAAGTACTAGAGGATGATGTTTGGTCTGTGAATTCAGAATTAGACGCAAATAAAATAAGATTTCAAGTACCTGCTACTGTCGTGGGTACTGAAAAGATAAAGGTCGTTAGTAGATTGCTTGGAGAAAGCCCAGAAACTAATGAAGCCACGCTGTCGAACAATTCAAAAATAGTTTACGTTGATATCCTTGAAAGTAAAAGGAAAATTTTAATAATCGCAAACGCACCTCACCCTGATATATCGGCTTTGAAAAATGCGATTTCATCAAATAAACACCAAGAAGTGAAGGTAGTTTGGGCAAATGATATTGGACGAGATTCATTACCGTCTCATGATATAATTATACTTCACGACCTTCCTAAAGAAGACAAACCATTACCAGATTTTATTGCAGGGAAGATCGCTTCTAGCACCCCTATACTTTTTATAGGTGGAGCCGACACCGATTTCACTCAATTGCCTATGGAGAGGACGGGGATAACCTATGAGCAGTCAAACCTACTAGAATCTGTTGAAGCTTATAAAAACTCCGGTTTTTCTCTTTTCAACACGCCTGAAGGGATGGAACAGTTAATTCTGAATATTCCGCCGCTTTCCACTGCTCTTGGAAAAGTAAATGCTTCTAACTCATTAGAGGTAATGCTATACCAAAGATTGATTTCTCTCAAAACAGAATGGCCTCTTTGGGCTTTTAATAGAGACGCCTCAGGAACTAAGAGCGGAATTATTTTAGGAAATGGGCTATGGAGATGGAGGATGGAAGACTATTTACGAAACGATAATTTTGACATCTTTGATGCAATGATTAATGGATCAATACAATATCTAGCTAGTCGAGACGATGTTAGACGATTTAGAATTTCTGCTCCTACGATTCTAGATGAAGACGAACATCTAAAATTCTCTGCCCAAGCTTATGACGCTTCCCTCAACCCTACTACAGACGTTGAAATATCTCTCACACTAACAGACAAAGACCATAAAGAGTTCGACTACTCTTTTTCTACCTCATTAAAACACTATGTACTTAACTGCGGCAGACTATATCCTGGAGAATATTCATGGAAAGCGAATTGTATACTAGACGGAAAACTATATGAGGAGCAAGGGGATATAATAATAAACGCTCTTAAATTAGAGAGGAGCTCTATGCCAGCAGACCATGCTCTTCTAATGAGGCTAAGTGATAAAACAGGGGGTAAGTATCTAGGGTCTTTAAGGTCAATAGATGTTAATTCTCCAAATTGGAGTGATAAAGTTTTTGCTAACGTCCAAAAAAGAGACATCTTGCACGAATTCACTGAGAGACTTGACTTAATACGATATGAATTAATCCTATGGATTTTACTCGGTGCTTTTACCCTTGAATGGGTGGTAAGAAGAAGACAAGGGGGCTATTAATAGCTTCTATTTATAAAATAAAACTTAAATCTATAAATAAAATATTATGTCAACACAATACGACGACGAAAAGAAGAAAATTAGAATAATTGTTATGGCTGGTTTGATAATACTACCCGTGATATTTTTATGGAGCTCACTAACGGTAACTATTTCATCAGGTCATGCTGGGTTAGTTTTTCATACTTTCGGAAACGGAGTGAATCCAGAAGCAGCACCTATGAAAAGTGGGTTTCATTTAAAAGCTCCTTGGGACAAGGTTTACGAATATGAAATTAGGCAACAAGAGCTTTTTGAAAACTTAGAGGTTCTTTCATCTAACCTGTTAAAAATCAAAATGGATATGACTGTTTTCTATCAGCCGACATATGACAAACTTGGATATCTTGAGATTGAACGTGGAAACCGTTATGAAGCTAAGGTGATTCAACCTGCTATGAGGTCTGTGGCTAGAGAGGTGATCTCTAAATACCTTCCTGAAGAATTTAACA
The DNA here is from genome assembly GCA_002746975.1 of Bacteroidota bacterium. Lineage (GTDB taxonomy): Bacteria > Bacteroidota > Bacteroidia > Flavobacteriales_D > Sanyastnellaceae > UBA974. The sequence continues at coordinate 40,695 of NVXE01000011.1, forward strand.
CTACTAAACGTGAAGAAATCCAACTAGAAATAGAAACTCGTCTGTCTGAAAAGCTAGCTAACAACTACATACAGTTAAACGACGTTCTTATTAGAAACATTGAGCTACCACTTCCGTTAGAACAAGCAATTGAACGTAAACTTCAACAAGAGCAAGAATCTCTAGAATACGAATTTAGAATTGAAAAAGCTTCTAAAGAAGCCCAGAGAAAAAGAATTGAAGCTCAAGGAATTAGCGATTTCCAAAACATCATTTCACAAAGTATTTCTGATCAACTTCTGCAATGGAAAGGAATTGAAGCTACAATAGAACTTGCAAAAAGCGATAATTCTAAAGTAGTAGTAATAGGCTCAGGCGAAAATGGTCTACCACTTATACTAGGAGGTAACTAGAGCAATAATAATATTTAACACACTAAAAAAGGTCAGCTATTTAGCTGACCTTTTTTTATTAATTCGTTCTCGATAAATTACTTTATCTATAGAAGTCTTATGACTTTTCTACTAGGATACCTGCAGCTTTTGCACGATTCATAGCTGAAAGAACACCTATCTTATTGATAGTACGCATTGCAGCTACAGAAACACGTAGTGTTACCCATCTATCCTCCTCAACGATATAGAAACGCTTACGTTGTAGGTTAGGGTAAAAACGACGCTTAGTTCTCGCTTTAGAGTGACTCACGTTGTTTCCAACCATCACTTTCTTTCCTGTTATCTGACAAATACGGCTCATGACTCTAAATTTAGGAGTGCAAAGAAACGACTTTTTTCGTATTCAACCAACACTTGATGCATGTCTATTTATACTTTTTTCTAAATAGACCAAACAAGCACTAGTCGCTGCCTCAACAACCTCCATCCTATTACCTTCAAAATAACGAGTCCAAGATTCGCTAATGGTCGGCCCTACTACTGAAATACAGACAGTTCCTACTGGAATTTCAACAGTCCCTCCTCCTGGCCCTGCAATTCCTGATGTCGAAACTGCGAAGTCAACAGAAAGTGCCTTTATACATCCCTTAGCCATCTCTAATACTACTTCCTCACTTACAACACCGTGTTTTTTTATGATTTCCGGGTTTACACCTAAAAGAGATGTCTTAATATCTTCAGCATACGCCACAATAGAACCGCGAAAATATTTACTCGAACCTGGAACAGAGCAAATCGTTTTAGCAATAGCTCCACCAGTACAACTTTCAGCAGTTCCGATTGAAAATTTTTTGTGATTAATCAACTGCGAGACGAAAAGTAGTGCGTGAATCTCCTTGAGAAAGCTCTATAATATAAATTCCAGAAACAAAATCCGTAACGTTAACTACTTCAACCATCGAATTTGTAGCCCACTCTCGAATAACACGACCATTTAAGTCTAAAATTCTAACGTTGTGAGAACCTGCTCTATCAATCACAATTTCTACAGAAGATGAAGCCGGATTAGGATAAATCATTACTTCTCCATCGGAAAATGGTTCAGAAACACCTACCCAATCGTTGAATTCAATATCAGCACACCCACCTAGATCAGCGACTGACACTCTTAAGTGAACTATATCATTTAGATCAACAGGGTCTTGATCACCACGAACGTGTAGTCCTGGCTCAAAGTCTCTTTGGAATATGATTTCTAAGTCATCCATTACATCGGGTGCAATGGAAGCAAAAACCGATTCATATCCATCGAAATCTAAATCAGGCGTAAGGTCACATGCATCATCTGAATTCCAAGTACTTCCATTATCTGTAGAATTAACTACGTACAGATGACGATAATTTTGAGAACCCGTAGAATAATCCTCACGAATAGCAGAATATGTCACAAACAAATCTCCTGTTGCATTAGAGCCCATACTAGGAATTCCAGCTAAACTCACAAAGTATTCTGCAATGTCGTCTTCAAGGTCTAAAGTCCCACTCTCATCTATGTCATAAGCGTAAGCTATCGTGAGTGAGCTGTCTACTCCGAAACTTTGGTTCCAGTACTCAAGACCATTTGTTCCAGGAAAATAGCTAGTTGTTCCGTCAAGTGTGTCTGCATCCATGTAGTACATGCCACCGAAAACAACATGCACTTGACCGTTTTGATCTACATGAATATCACCACTTCCATCTGAATTTAGATACTCTTGAAAAATCCCGTCATTATCAAAATCCTCACCGCCATCAATAGGCAAACCGTCGTCAACCATGTAATTATCTACAGGGAAATCAATTACAGGCATATACTCCCAATTATCTCCATTATCTTCTGAAATCATAACAAAAGTGTCCATGAAATCATTAAAAACGGCAAAAGCAACAACACCATCACGAGCGTGAATTGCATATGTATCTCCGTCAAACCCATTGAAATTTGATGAGTCAAGCTGTGTAAATGTACTTTGCTCCCATGTTACACCTGCGTCCAAAGAACGATAATACAACAAAGCTCCATCTTGCCCTTGATACAGCTCCCCTCCATTTGCTTCAGGAGTTGAAACGCATATAACATGTATTGTGTTTCCATCTGGACCTCCTGCGGCAATTCTAGGCCAAACATTTCCATATGGACCTTCAGACGGGATTTCCATTTCTGACCAAGCACTATTTGATCCTATTTCTCGTGAAGCCATCCAAAGTGGTGTGTCAACTCCAGGATGTGTAACACTCACTTCTATACCTGAACCTGTATGTACTATCGAAGGCCATCCAACACGTACACTTTCAATTCTTTCATAAGGTTGTTCTTCCCAAAGTGAGCCATCGTAAAAATTATACCCCGTACCTCTATCAGAGAAAGGGGTTAATTCCAAACTCATTGTCCATGCAGCACTTAATGTTGAGCCACTCCCTACAAGTCTATCATCAATAGAGGCGTTAGATTGAAGATCGTATTGAGTTATACCTATGATTTGTCTCTCGACAATTAAAGATCTTGTTTGAATGTGATCTACAAATTCCAAATCAGAACCGTCATTGCTGAAAGGCATTTGAGGGTTTTCCGAAAAACCGTCAACTGCTTTTGTCGGCATTGGTTTTGCAATTCTAGCTTCAACAGCTACTTGGGGTATATCACTGAGTGAATATGAATGCTGAGCTACTTCTTGTTGAGCATATATAGAAAACTGAAGGCCTGTGAACAGAAATAACACAAATGGTATTGATCTTTTCATAAAAAATAAATTAGTTTCAAATGCCAAACTAATAAATTATTGAATACAATTGTAAATTTCCCACATTCAAATCACTTCAAAGTAGCTATTAACGTTTCCTTACCCGTTACTTTTTCATCAAGGTTCACATTAATCTTAGCATCCAAAGGAAGGTATAAATCTATTCTAGAACCGAACTTAATAAAACCCACTTCGGCACCGCGCTCTAATTTATCACCTGGGGTGATATAGTAGCGGATTCTCCTAGCTACTGCTCCTGCTATTTGACGAAAAAGCACTTCACCGTGTTCACCCTCAATAACTAAAGTGGTACGTTCATTCTCCGTACTACTCTTAGGATGCCAAGCCACGAGATACTTCCCTGCATGATATTCTGCGTATTTGACTACTCCTGAAATGGGCGCCCATTGACAGTGAACATTAAGTGGACTCATAAAAATACTAACCTGCATTCGCTCATCTTTAAAATACTCCCCTTCAAAAACCTTTTCTATAACAACCACCTTACCATCACTAGGAGCAATCACCTGAGAGCCTATTCCTTGAGGAGATCTTTTAGGAATTCTAAAAAACTGCGCGAAAAGAATAAAAACAATAGCACAACAAATAGCTACAATTCTAAAAACTATGTTAGGAGCGCACAAATATTCTAGTAGACTTAGGGTAATAATCGTAAAAATCAAAACTCCTCCTACGGGTACAAATCCTTCCCTATGTAATGTCATACTAACAAAGATTTAATAATTAAAACAACTGGTCCAGCTATTACTAGACCATCAAATCTATCAAGAACACCACCATGTCCTGGCAATAATGAGCCACTATCCTTCACTCCTGCCCTTCTTTTTGCAGAACTTTCAATAAGATCACCACAAGTAGAAAGAATTCCCGTTATAGTTCCTAATAAAACTCCAAGTTCGCCCATCCAAAACCATCCGGCAATTGCTGCACCAAGGGCTCCAATTATAGCTCCCTCCCAAGACTTATTTGGTGAAACCTCAGGAGCTAATCCTGACTTGAAAACTTTTCTGCCTAAAAGCCTACCTCCAATATAAGCAAAGGTATCGTTAGCCCATATCCACGTCAAAAATGCAACCACTTCCATTCCTGAATAAGAACTATTAATCCCCAAGATTACATCAATAGGCCTACCTAAACCCCAAACCGACCCCGCTGCAATAACAATAACTCCCACCCCCATCCAAGACCCCATATAACTAGTACCTAACTCTTTCTGTTTCGACTTTAACCTTAAAAATTCTACGACTCCAAAAACCAAAATCACTCCCCACAAAATAGTCGCACTAAAGAAATTATACATAGAGGCATACACCACTATGAATATGAATAATATTCCTGTTATTGACCGTTTTACTAGTTCGTTCATAATAACGACGCTGCTTTTTCTATGTATTCTTCAGGAACAAGAAGTTCAACCTCCACATTTGCGAACCCGACTCCTACATAAGAACTATCCTGGCGATTTAAAACTACACAAGGGATACCTGCCTCTTCTAAAACTGCCTTTCGAATCTCCACAGATACAATAAGCGTGTCCTTAAAAACAGTTACCCAACCTATCATTATTTAGATTCTGTATTATCTTCAGGACTGGTATCGTCTACAGATGTAATTTCATCACTAGGCTGCTTTGGCTCCACTATTTTCTCGAATGGACGTGGGCCTAGAATTGTTTCTAAATCAGACTTAAAGATTACCTCATCTTTTAGAAGAGCTTCTGCAACTTCAGTAAGTTTATCCTTATTTGCTGATAGAATTTCCAACGCTTTTTCATAAGCTTGTTCAATAACCTTACTCACCTCCTCATCAATGATACGAGCTGTTGCCTCAGAATATGGCTTAGTGAAGGTCGAATCTCTTTGACTGTCATAATAACTAATATTTCCGATTCTTTCGTTAAGACCGTAAACCGTCACCATTGCTTGAGCTTGCTTTGTAACCTTTTCAAGATCGCTTAACGCCCCTGTAGAAATCTTGCCGAAAATTATTTTCTCAGCCGCTCTTCCTCCTAAAGCAGCGCACATTTCGTCAAAGATTTGTTCTGTAGTTGTTATCTGACGTTCATGCGGTAGGTACCAAGCAGCACCTAGACTCTTTCCCCTAGGAATAATACTAACCTTTACCAAAGGAGAAGCATACTCTAACAACCAACTAACAGTCGCATGACCTGCTTCATGGAATGCTATAGTTTTCTTCTCTTCTGGAGAAATAACTCTCGATCGTTTTTCTAACCCACCTACAATTCTATCAATTGCTTCATTAAAATCAGAGTGACTAACGAATTTTTTATTCTTCCTTGCTGCAAATAGAGCAGCTTCATTACAAACATTTGCAATATCTGCTCCACTAAACCCAGGAGTCTGTTTTGATAGTAAATCTATATCCACAGACTTGTCAGACTTAATAGGACGAACGTGAACTTTAAAAATCGCATTTCGCTCATTTACATCTGGCATATCTACAAATATTTGCCTATCAAAACGTCCGGCACGAAGAAGGGCATTGTCTAATACGTCAGCTCTATTTGTGGCCGCCAAAATTATAACGCCACTATTTGACTCAAAACCATCCATTTCAGTAAGGAGCTGATTTAGAGTGTTTTCACGCTCGTCGTTTGAACTAAAGTTCGCATTCTTCCCCCTAGCTCTTCCTATTGCATCTATCTCATCAATAAATATGATTGAAGGAGCTTTTTCTTTCGCCTGTTTAAATAAATCACGTACTCTAGAAGCCCCTACTCCCACAAACATTTCCACGAAATCAGAACCACTCAGACTAAAGAAAGGTACCTGTGCTTCTCCAGCAACTGCTTTTGCAAGTAATGTTTTACCTGTTCCTGGAGCCCCAACAAGTAAAGCTCCTTTAGGAATTTTAGCCCCTAATTTGGTATATTTATCCGGTTTCATTAAGAAATCTACGATCTCTTCTAACTCTTCCTTCGCTTCATCAACACCAGCTACATCGGCAAATGTTACTTGAGACTCATCACCCTTTTCGTGCAGTTTGGCTTTAGACTTACCTATGTTAAAAATTTGGTTTCCACCAGCGCCACCACCACCTACACGTTTCATAATGAACATCCACACGACTATCATTATAACAAGGAATATTATCCAAGAGAACATTTGTTGTCCCCACTCGTTTACTGGCTCGTATTTAGAATCTATATGATTCTCATCGGCAAGTTTTTTATAATCTTCTGTGTAACTATCTCCAGGAGGTATTGAAAACCAAACATCAGGCCCTGAATAAAGTCCTTTCAAAACAGCTTTAGAATCTCCTCTTTCATCGGAGTTTCCCTCACTTGCACTCTCTGTCAAGAATACCTTGTAAACTCGTCCATCATGGACTACGTGATCGACGTCTCCATTTTGAACATAAGTTTTGAATTCAGAAAACTGAATTTCTTTCCCGCCACCATCAGAATTGAGCATTATCATGCCTAAAAGCATAACTCCCACGACTGCATATATCCAATAAAAGTTTACATTCTTACCAGAATTTCCAGAACCTCCTTTTTTTGTTGAAGACGACCCTGCATTCTTAGAGTTAGGCTTCTTTGAGGCTGATTTCTTTTGCTTAGGCTTAATTCCTTTAGAAACAGCTTTTTTTGCAATATCTTGATTCTTAGTGCTCATACTTCTTCAGATTCTTCAGCATGGGTAGAATCAAATTTGCTAATTAAAGCATCTCCCCATAGTTCTTCTAGTCCATATCTGGTCCTTGCGTCTTGATGAAACACATGTACTATAATATCAAAGTAGTCCAAAATTGCCCACTCTCCATTCCTAAGTCCCTGAACACTTAGAGGTTTTTCATCTAAAACTTCGTACACAACTTTCTCTACTGAAGCAGCGAGTGCTTCTACTTGAGTATGGCTGTTACCGTGAGCGACAACAAAATGTGAGGCGATAGATGAATTAACAGTACTTAGGTCAATGATTGTAATATCATGTCCTTTAACATCATCCAATCCTTTAACAACTGCGTCAAGCAGTATATCAGAGGGAGTTACAGTTGATTTCTTCATGCATAAATTTGAACGCACGAAGTTACTACTTTTGCGAACGATGACACCCTCAATCTCTATACTTAATCGGCTATGAATGCTAATATTAGCCAAATTACCTCAAGTTCGAGAACCATAACCCGAATTTACCTACCGTATATAGGCAGTACGAATGATTATGCGATGAATTTATTGCGTACTAAAAACATGATGTCAGAAACTTTAATTGTTACTGATTTTCAAACTGAAGGTAAAGGCCAAAGAGGAAAGCATTGGGTTTCTAGGCCAGGTAAAGACCTGTGTTTGAGTTGGGTCTTAAAAAATCCGCCTAAGCACCCAACGGTATTTAATATGGCTTGTGCTCTATCTGTACTCGAGGGAATTAGAAAAGTAGATTCATTTTCATCTCGACTCTCAATTAAATGGCCAAACGACATTTTATATTCTACTGGAAATTTGAACTTAAACCATTCAAAAAAGCTTGCCGGAATTTTAATAGAGAATCACTGGCGAGGAGAGATATGGACAGCTGCGATAGTAGGTATCGGAATAAATGTCGGTCGTAATAACAAAATCGTAGGAGAGAAATATAATTTTCCATCGCAAATTGCTGAGTTTGCTCTACCTCCTATAAGCGTAGCTGAAATATTAGAAACCGAAATTGAACCTTCTATCCTTGAACTTCCAATCCTAGAAGCACTACATAAACGAATTCAAACGTTAAATCGCGATAACGGAGTTGAAAAAACTGTCGAGGACTTCAACTCAGAATTGTTTGGTTTGAATCAATCGAGACAGTTTGATATAAATGGAAAAATTCGATATGGAAAACTGCTCAGGGTAGATAAGGATGGACGAGGAGTTTTCGTTTGGGACGATAACGGTAAGACCTCACATTTAAATTCGTCCGAAGTAGTTTGGTGCTGGGATTAAATTGGGAATCGCTTTTTCATCCCTTCCGACATTTCCTCGAATAGGCTTTTGAGTGCGGGTTCGACCATCATTCGCGTGAATGGGTTAAGATCGGCATCACTACGAACATTGCATTTACAACCGTTTTCCGTTTCTGTAGCTACTACTTCTAGAGAAAACTTGACGGGAGTTGGCACAATAGTTCGCATGCGAATCAACACGTTTTCGTGAAGATTTTCAGAGTCTTTCTCGAGATGAATAGAAACTCCTCCTTTAACTTTGAAAGAGCATTTATCCCCTTTCGAACTAAAGTCTTTTACTGCACCCTCTGGGAGTAATTTTCCAATATTCGCTAAATCTTGAACTTCTGATTTTAAATCTTCTTTAGAAATGCCTAAAATGACCTCTGGGCCCTCAAATGCAATCATATCTTTTGAAATTTATCGCTCCAAGAAACTGGATCGTTTGACCAATCGTCAAGATCTGTTTTTTGGTCTTCAGTTATATAATTAGACTTAACGGCAACATCTAACATTGTTGGATAATCTGTTAGGGTAAAGAAAGAACAATCTTTCTCCGCAAATCTAGCAATAGAATCGTTAAACCCATATGTAAAAAACGCCATTAAGCCCGTCACTTTGAGTCCTGATTCACGAATTGAATCTACTGCAGAAAGTGAACTTTTACCTGTAGAAATTAAATCCTCGATTACGAAAACACTGCTCAAATCACTGAATGCTCCCTCAATTCTTTGACCTGTTCCGTGATCTTTCGCAGCAGCTCTAACGTAGATAAAAGGAATGCCTAGCTCTTCTGCTATTAATGCTCCTATCGCAATGCCTCCTGTAGCTACTCCAGCAATCGCTTCTGGCTTTCCATAACGATCAACAATAGCCTCAGTTGCTAACTTTCGTATGTCTGTTCGAACTCTCGGAAAGCTCAATATCCTCCTATTGTCACAATATATAGGAGACTTCCTTCCACTAGCCCATGTAAATGGCTGTTTAGGCGATAGTTGAACTGCTTTGATTTCCAGCAAAAATTCAGCTACCTTTCGTTGATTCTCATTTCTATTCGACATGACACAAATGTACGTTGTATTTATGCTGAACCGTAGGGTTTGTTTTACCAAATCTGCTACTGGACTAGCCCCACAAAATGGGGATTCTTTGTCTATTTACAACCCTGATAAAAAGACGTTAAAAGACCTCCCGCTTTTCCTACGAGCTCACCCAGAACTAGAAACCGTTAATCTTTATAGTAATGATCTTGAAGAGCTTTGGATGAGGTTCTGTATGCATTATTACGAGGTGGTTTCTGCAGGTGGGTTAGTTGTCAATTCTAATAATAAAATGCTTTGGATAAATAGAAATAACCACTGGGACCTTCCTAAGGGTAAAGTGGAGCCTGGAGAGAGTCTTGAAATAGCGGCTATGAGAGAGGTTAATGAAGAAACTGGAATAGGAAACTTGACAATTACGGGAGATCTAGCAACTACTTATCACACATATGAGATAGATGGAGTAGTTCATCTGAAAACTACTTTTTGGTATTCAATGGTGCACAAAGGAGGTGATACAAAAGGAGTACCCCAAGCTATAGAAGGCATCACAGATGTTAAGTGGGTCAAATCACCTATTCCAAGCGAAATCTGGGACTCAACCTATGGGAGTATTAGAATCGTAGTGAACGAGTCCGAGAAAGTATTAAGTGGGGTTGGCAATACAAATTATAGAAAGTAGTTTACTGTAATTTAAGTAAATACTCTCCTAGGCCTTGACTCGGAAGAGGAGCTGAATATGAATGTATTTCCAAGTCTGGAGTAAGAATTATGACTTGTGGTACAGATGAAATATACATTCCGTCCATCCACCTTGGATCTGAACCTACCCACCTTAAGGTTTGATCATATGAAATCCTTTCTTTTATTAGTTTTTCCCATTTTTGCTGAGTACCGTCTATGCTTAGTGCCGTAAAATTAATATCAGTTCTAGTTATTCGAATTGAATTTTCTAGATAGTACAAAGCAGCCCATTCTCTAATACACGAAAAACAGCCGTCCTTTATTACCATCAACACCGTCCATTTCCCGTAAAGTTCATCAAGTGAAACTACATCATTAGAAGGGTTTGTCCAATTTTTGCTCTTAAGATCTGAAGCGCTCCATTTATCACCCTTTGATGAATTCATGAGTCCCGATAAAGATTCTGTATCGTTATTTCCAAGCCACAAGGAAGCTAATGAGTTGGGCATATTCTTATCCCACCACCACATAGCTAGCTGAATTTCTTCTTTTTTACACCCTAAATATTCAGAGATTGAGTCATTTTCACCTTTTTGAATCCACTCATCTAACATGTCTTTATCGCCGAATTCAGAGTACCATTGTCCATTGACCTCCACCCATGAGGAGCACCACCCAGGCGATAGTATCTTTTCTGACAATCCTCTCGCTTTATCCAACAATTCTTCTTTAGACCAAACCTCTCGCATCTTCTCGCTAGACCATCCTGAGTCTCTCCTCCACTGCCATCGTCTCGACCTTACTAAATCGCTATAAAAATTAGGCTCATTAAAATATTTCTCTTGCAATACTTCATAACAGGCATCTTCAAACAATGTGTTTATCGAGTCCAAATAACTAATATTCACAAGTTTACCACCATTGTTTACGGCTCCAGAAAGTAACATCCTATCGTATAATACAAGGTCATCTAAGGTCGAGGCGAGCATACGCAAACTGTCGTATTTAACGGAGGGATGAACTACATCAACATCGCTTTCACCAGAACTCCAACTAGACCTCGCCATAACTCCGCGAATTCTAGTAGGCCCAGTCTTAGGCTTAAATAATTGTAGAAGATTCGTCTCTAAATCTCCTGGTCTAACAAGTGTTTTCCAACTCCATGGAGGTGATTCGAACTTATAAACTTCTGTATGAGCCTCTGGGCTAGTAAACTTGAACCTACCATTAACATCTATAGTTATGACGTCAATAAATTCACACTGTTCTGTAATTCCATTTACATCCTTGTATAGAAATAAAAACGAAGGGAGTTCAGTAACATCAGAATCCCAACCTACTAATTCTCCATGTAAAACACTTTGAGAAAAAGACGAATTAAAAATGCAAGAAGTGAGTAGTAAGAGAACTGCGACTCTAAAATATTTTAAATTACACAAAGTCCAAAACTGCTTTAGGAACGAAGCCGCTAACATCCCCATCATTTACTAAAATATCACGAACAACTGTAGAGCTTATGGGTGCAAATTCTGGGTCTGTAAACAGTATTATTGTTTCAAGTGAAGGACTGAGTTTTTTTGTCATTTGGGCTACAGTTCTTTCATATTCAAAATCACCTCCATTTCTCACACCTCTGAGCATCCAATTAGCTTCCATTTTAGCGCAAAACTCAAAAGTAAGACCCTTAAAAGATTCAACTCTTACCTTGGGAGCATTTCCAAACACATTCCTAAGCATCTCAAGCCTTTCCTCTAATGTGAAGCGCGTTGTCTTAGAGCTGTTTACACCTATAGCTACTATTATTTCATCAAACATAGGTAATGCACGTCTGATGATATTCTCATGACCTAGAGTGATAGGGTCAAAAGACCCAGGGAAAACTGCTCGTTTCATGAGTCGAAGTTAAAGAAACTAAAGTGTACATGACCAAACTTTCTACTTTCAGTAAAACCTTCCTCTCCCGAGAAAGCAATATTTTCACCGTGTTCCAAAACAAATAACCCCCCTTCAACTACAAGTTCCGACTTTTTTACAAGCCCTGGAATTTTCGAGAAACCCTCCAAATCATACGGCGGATCTGCAAAAACCAAATCGAATTGCGTAGAAGCTCTCTGCATAAACTTAAACGCATCACAACACAAAACGGCAATTCTATCAAATTCCAGAATAGCAAATTGTTCCTTAATGTACCTACAAGATGAGTTTTGCTTTTCAACTGAGGTGATTGACTCTGCTCCACGACTTGCACATTCCATACCCAACATGCCCGTTCCAGCAAATAAGTCGAGAACATCCGCACCGCTCAAGTCCACTCGAGTTCTCAGCATATTAAACAACCCTTCTCGTCCAAAATCTGTTGTAGGCCTACCTTTAAAGCCCTTCATCAGCTTGAGCCTTCTGCCCCTCCAAATTCCTCCCGTTAATCTCATGACGCTAAGGCTTTAAGACCTTCCATTTCAGAATTCCCGAGTAATTGTACGTTTTTAAAGAACTTTTTAAAGGTCGATTCTAATTCTACCAAACCCTCACCCGCCAATTTTACTAGCACATCATCTGGCTTAACGTCTGCTCTATGTAAAGCATTAACTACTGAGTAAAGAACATCTTCAACATCTCCTCCTGAAGTTACCCCACTCCACACTCCTTTACCACAATTTGCCGCAACTAAGTCCGCTCCCCTTGTCCCGGCATCTACTATAATAACCCAAGACTCATGATTATGCCTAGATAACCCCACAGCTACATTCATAAGTGCTGCAGACTGAATGACGGCTTGTGCTTGAGGGAATACGCCCTTAACCGCATCATCCCAGTCTTTATCTACTCCCTCAACAAAAACAGGCTCTCCCTCAACTGACTCTAGATGAACAACCCTAGTACCATCCTTTACAGATGATGCGTGGTGTAACTTAAACCACTTTTCAGCAGCGCTATTATTATTTTCTAATACTATAGCAGGGACAATTGTCGAAGGGTTAAATCTTTTTGCATAAACCACCTTATTTAGAGACTTATACCTTCCCTTTAAAGCACGAACTACCTCAGGCAACATAGATATTCTAGTTACTTTTCTAGACCCGAAAATATAATCGTGACCTACTAATTTTTGATTCTTTGACAAGAAAGCCCATTGAACTTCACGTCCATCCCAACGCAATAAAAGCCCCGTAGGATTTATTGTGACAGACGGTATATCAGTTGCGCCAGTTCCCATCTGTGTGAGCTTCGGCAGTAGATCCAAAGCTTAGAGTATCCTTCTTCACTTTTTCTCTCCCGAAAGGAGTCGGATCTTGAACATAAATAGTAGGCTGCCATAATCCGCCAGTCTCTACTACCCCTATTTTCATCTTGAAGCGTTCGCCTGTATTAGGATTAAAAGGCATATCATGTAGGCTGAAGGAAGGGAGCTTAGATTTAGCACGTGCACTTGGAGTCAGATGCTCTGCAAAAAAACTAGTGTACGTTGTATCTCTAATTTTATATGGGCTATTATCTTCCTCAATATCTTTATACAGCTCATCTCTATCAACATCAAGAACTAAGGCCAAACTATCAAGATCCATTCTTTTAATTACATACCCCATCCTCAAACTCGACTCTTCATTTAATGTGTCGTGAAAAGACCCCATGTTATATGTCACGGGCATAACCACAGCATTAATAAAGTGTTCCAAGCTATCAAAATCAGGAGCATATGTGCCATAAACCGATTTGTGAGCTAGTTGAGTCTCTCGAATATCTTTCAACCTTTGAATAGTAATCTTTTCAACTGAACGTTTGGTCTCCTGAAACTCAATCTCATCACTCACAGAAGTGATCACGGAATACAAAAGGCCTAAAGAACCCAGCGTGCCTAAAAGCAGAAGACCTTTATATGTATTACTCGTAATTTTATTCAGAACTTCCGGTAGAGCAATTATTCCTACCAAAATCAGTGCAATTCCAGCAAATAACATTGCTAGAGGCTGACTTTCAAGCGAGTCACCCTGTAAATACTTTACAAGTGGTACAATACCTGCAATTAGCAAAAATGCAGAAATAACGTATTTACTGAAGTCTTTTTTATAGTTTGCCATCAAAATATTATTTCGAGGTACGAAACTACAACATACTACCCTCATTCCATTAACTCATCGCGCGTAACTTCGAGGCGAATGACAAACTCCCCCGAAAAAGAACTAGCTTCCAAACTTAGGTCGCAGTTCCCGCATACGCCTACTACGGGGCAGGAAAGACTAATTTATGCCTTTTCGAAATTTGAGCTTTCGGAAAAACCACGGTGTACTCTTGTTATTAAAGGATATGCCGGTACAGGTAAGACTACATCTATCGGAGCGATAGTTCGAACTCTACGGGAAATGAAAATTCGCACGGTTCTCCTTGCTCCTACGGGTCGAGCCGCGAAGGTCATGGCGTCATACAGTGGAATAAACGCTTCGACAATTCATAGAAGAATCTACACTATTGCGAAACGACCTGATGGGTCTGACGGTTATAAATTATCGCCAAATCTCAGCAAAAAAACTACTTTCATTGTTGACGAGGCCTCAATGATAGGAGAATCTGGAGGTTTGGTAAACAGCTTACTTGATGACCTACTAAAGTACGTATTTTCTGGAATTAAGTGTCGGTTAGTTCTTGTAGGTGATAATGCTCAACTTCCTCCTGTGGGATGTGATAGTAGTCCAGCACTTAACGAAGGGAGAATTCGTGCCTCACATGACCTTACAATCGCAACCGTTGAGCTAACAGAAGTGGTACGTCAAGAGCTAGATAGTAGCATCCTAGCTAATGCTCATGCTTTACGTCTCAATATTGCAAATGCTCACGATTCAAAGAGTTTGGGCTTTCCTAGAATAGATCTCGGAGCTGGTCCGGACGTAACTCGCTTACCCGGTCTAGATCTTCAAGACACACTTGAAACACTTCACGGCAAATATGGCGAAGAAGGAGTAATTATTATTACTAGATCTAATAAAAGAGCCATGCTTTTCAACCAACAAGTAAGGACAAGAGTACTTTGGCAAGAAGACGACATTAATGCCGGAGATAGGCTTATGGTAGTACGAAATAATTATTTTTGGCTTAAAGAACATAAAGAATTGCCCATTGATTTAATAGCAAACGGGGATGCTTTAGAGGTAGTTCGGATAAGCTCCAGATTCATTAGATATGGTCATGAATTCGCAGAAGTAGATGTTTCCTTATCTGAATTCCCCGATTACCCCTCGTTCACTGTCACTATACTCCTTAGTATATTGAACGACCCTAAACCTTCCCTTACACAGGCAGAGTCGAAAGCGTTATATCATGCTATTGCTGAAGATTATTCGGAATTAAGAACCAAATCTGCTATTCACAAAGCAATAATGTCCGACCACTGCTACCAAGCTCTTCAAGTAAAATTCGCATATGCTCTCACTTGCCATAAAGCACAAGGCGGTCAATGGCCTGCTGTGATTATTGACCAAGGATACTTAACTGATGAAATGCTAAATAAAGAGTGGTTAAGATGGCTTTATACAGCATTTACTCGTGCTGAGAAGACGTTATTACTTTTAAACTTTGACGACGGGTTCTTCCATGAAGGCTCATCCTTCGGGGAGTAAAACCCAAAGGACAATATATATGGCAGCACTAAGTCCAGCTCCTAATATTCCTAATAGAACGAAAGCCCATCTTACATTTCTAACTGGCAAATCGAAGTGTTGAGCCAAACCATTACATACACCCGCAATTTTACTACCGGCTGATTTTCTTCGAAGAGGAGATGAATAGGTCATTAAAGAAATAGATTTGGTATAAAGGTAAGGGGTAATTTGAATGAAAAGATGTATTTTTGCACACCATTTAAACAATTTTACTATGGCGACAAATCGCACATTTACAATGCTCAAGCCAGACGCAACTGCTGCTGGCAACACTGGAAAGATCATTGACCGCATAATCGAAGCAGGATTCTCAATTAAAGCTATGAAGTGGACTCAGTTATCAAAAGCTGAGGCTGAATCATTCTACTCAGTTCATTCGGAGCGTCCTTTTTATGGAGAGCTTGTTGAGTACATGACTTCTGGACCTATCGTTGCCATAATCCTAGAAAAGGATGATGCTGTAGCTTCTTTCCGAGAATTAATCGGTGCCACAAACCCTGCAGATGCCGCTCCTGGAACAATTAGAGCTGATTTTGCTGAAAGCATTTCCGCAAACGCTGTTCACGGATCTGATTCAGATGAAAACGCAGCAATAGAAGGACGTTTCTACTTCAGTGAGCGCGAAGAAGCTTAAACCCACTAGCAAAACCAATAACTAAAGGATTCGATATGGAGAAGATAAAAGTTGCAAACCCAGTAGTTGAGATAGATGGCGATGAGATGACTCGCATCATTTGGCAGTTCATTAAGGACCAGCTAATCCTCCCTTACCTTGACATTGAATTGTTGTATTTCGACCTAGGTATTGAGAAGCGTGATGAGACTTTAGACCAAATCACCATCGATGCTGCCGAAGCTATTAAAACTCATCATGTAGGTGTTAAGTGTGCAACTATTACTCCAGACGAAGACAGGGTTAAGGAGTTCGGACTTAAGAAAATGTGGCGATCCCCCAACGGAACGCTGCGTAACATCATCGGAGGAACAGTATTTCGTGAGCCCATCATTCTGAAGAACGTTCCACGTCTCGTTCCGGGATGGACAGAACCTATATGCATAGGTCGTCATGCTTTTGGCGATCAGTACAAAGCCACAGACACCGTCATTAAAGGAAAAGGAACTCTTAAAATGTCTTTCATTCCTGAAGACGGTAGTGAGACTAAAGAGTGGACCGTTTACAATTTCGAAGGTGAAGGAGGAGTTGCGATGAGTATGTACAACACCGACGAAAGCATTTATGGTTTTGCACACAGTTGTATGAACCAAGCACTGACTAAGAAGTGGCCTCTATACTTGTCAACAAAAAACACTATCCTCAAGGCATACGACGGACGTTTCAAAGACATCTTCCAAGAGGTTTTTGATGAAAAATTTGCTGAAAAATTTGCTGAAGCCGGAATCACTTATGAGCACCGACTCATTGATGATATGGTAGCTGCTGCGATGAAATGGAGTGGAGGGTTTGTTTGGGCTTGTAAAAACTACGACGGAGATGTACAGTCAGATACAGTCGCTCAAGGTTTCGGATCTTTAGGTCTTATGACATCTGTACTTGTTACTCCAGACGGAGGTACTATGGAAGCCGAAGCTGCCCACGGAACTGTAACTCGTCACTATCGCGAGCATCAAAAAGGCAACAAGACCTCAACAAACCCTATAGCTTCTATTTTCGCTTGGACCCGCGGACTCAACTTCAGAGGGAAGCTTGATGGAAATAATGAGCTTAGACAATTTGCAGACACTCTTGAGCAGGTTTGCATCGACGTAGTTGAAAGTGGGCGTATGACAAAAGATTTAGCTCTACTAATTCACGGAAAAGACATGACGTCAGAGCATTGGCTCACTACAGAAGAGTTTCTTTCTGCAATTGATAACGATTTGAAATCGAGAATGGAGGCTTAATCTCTAAAGTTTTTTAGGAAATTAGTTCTAAAAAGTAGAATTCGCAAAAAAGCGAATTCTACTTTTTTATTTTTAATAACACTGTGTTAATAAAAAACACCAAAAACATCACCCCCGTATCCCTTGCTCTCACTCACTTTTTTATAACAACCCCTAATTTAAGGGGTGTTTTGGTGTAAATAAATAACTAATTTGGCCAAGTCTAAGACAATTAGACTACTGAGAAGTCAAAAATGGAGAACGTAGAATATTCTAGTCGCATAATTACAACTTATCTACCGCTGAGCATATTTTTAGCAACAGGTGTGATTTGGTTATATTCCCTTTATGTGCAAAAAATGATAAAAGACAAAATCATTCGCAATGATTTTTTCAAAGAACTCGAAGATGAAAGACGTGCTATAGCAAGTGAAATTCACGATACCCTAGGTGGTTTTTTAGTTCCTCTTAAACAAATGATTCATGATGGTGCATCGTTTGAATCTAAAGACGTAAAGGAGCATTGGATAGATATGATTGAAAAGTATCAGAATGAGATGACCTTTACTAACTCTAAGATTTACCCTGTGGTACTTCAAGAGTCTGATTTATATGAGTCCTTGGAGTCACTTTCGTCTACATTTACTTCAAGCACCTGTTTTGTTGGAATTACAATTGAAGAGAGAATTAAGCTAACAGATATCTGTAGTATTCATATCTTTAGAATAATTCAAGAATCAATAGTAAACGCTGTGAAACATTGTGTACCTACATATATTCAGTTAATGGTGACTAGCGATGTTCCAGATGAACTGAATATTATACTTATGTACCCTTCCAATGAGGTTAAGGGCATACAGCGTGTTTCCAAGACAGGTCATAGAGGACAGAGGATATTATCTGAACGGCTATCTTTCGTCGGAGGCACTAGAACCTTACTTCTTGAAGATGGGTTTGCTACTGAGGAGTTTAACTTCACATTACCAGTTTATGAAAGTACTGATAGCTGAAGACCAGCCTCCGATAATAATAACCCTTGAAAAAATAATCAAGGATATTTACCCTAGTGCAGAGGTAAGTAGTTCGTTGACCACGACAAAAGCAATCAAGTTATTGAAGAAAAATCAATTTAACTTGGTGATTTCAGATTTGGACTTTGAAGAAGGAAAGCGATTTACTGTAGCTGATGAGGCTAGGAAGAAAAAAACTCCATGTATTATCTACTCCCTTTATTACAATAAAACTTTGACTGATAAAGCTAAGGAGCTTAAAGCAGTCGCTTACGTATGTAAATTAGGGAAGTTAGACCATATCATTTATGCTATTCAATCTTATAGGGAGCTTAGTCACTACCGTTGTCCTGTTACTATAAGAAAGCAAGTAACTACTTCTTCAAAGCCTATTAAACGAATAAAGATTGGTGGTAGAGAGGAAGAAATGCTGCGTTTAATAATCAGTGGTCAGACTCAAAAGGAAGTTTCTGAAACAATGGGGATAACGATAAATACTGTTAGAAGTAATCTTAGGGATATTATAAAAAAGAACGAATCTACTCTTCCTCAAATAATCCGTAACTACTTAGAATGGAACCACCCGAAGTAATATCTTTGGAGCATGGAATTAAACGCAAATATGATTGCTGGTCCGAGCACCTCTACTGAGGCTATGGATCTAGAGAACCGACATGGAGCTCACAATTACCACCCACTACCAGTAGTTTTAGATAGAGGAAAAGGAGTCCTTGTTTGGGATATCGAGGGAAAGGAGTACTACGACTTTTTGAGTGCATACAGCGCTGTAAACCAAGGTCACTGTCACCCAGCCATAGTAAAGGCTATGGTAGAACAGACCGAAAAACTCACACTTACTTCCCGCGCTTTTTACTCTTCTAATCTTGGGAAATACGAACAGTTCGTTACTGAATATTTCGGTTACGATAAAGTTCTCCCAATGAATACTGGAGCCGAAGCTGTTGAAACAGCAATAAAAATTGCTCGTAAATGGGCCTATGACGTAAAAGGCGTACCAGCTAATGCCGCTAAAATTATTACTTGTTCGGAAAATTTCCACGGTCGCACTACAACCATTGTTTCGTTTTCGACTGACGACGTAGCCACAGGCGGGTTTGGACCTTATACTCCGGGCTTCGAAGTTATACCTTATAATGATATAGACGCTCTTCGCTCAGCTGTTGCGGACTCAAACGTCGCTGGCTTCCTCGTTGAACCTATCCAAGGTGAGGCTGGTGTTAACGTCCCTGATGACGATTATATCCGTGCAGCTCACAAGATTTGTATGGAGGCAAACGTTCTCTTTATGGCTGATGAAGTCCAAACAGGAATCGCTCGCACAGGAGCACTCCTAGCTACATGTGGTAACTGTACTTGTTCTGGATCTTGTGAGCGTCAGGCTTCGTTTGTTAAAGCAGACTTACTCATTCTTGGAAAAGCCCTTAGCGGAGGAGCATACCCCGTATCAGCAGTCCTAGCTGACGAAGCTATTATGTCAGTAATACATCCTGGACAACACGGATCGACGTTTGGAGGGAATCCTGTTGCTGCAGAAGTTGCAATAGCTGCTCTTTCAGTAGTCAGAGATGAAGATTTAGCTTTAAATGCCCGAACTCTAGGTGCCCATTTCCGTGACGGAATAGAAGATATCGCTTCCGAGTGCTCGTTAATAAAACTCGTTCGTGGACGTGGATTACTAAACGCGGTTATCATAAATGATTCTCCTGACTCATCTACAGCTTGGGATTTATGCGTTGCCATGAAAGACAATGGCCTACTTGCCAAACCTACCCACGGAAATATTATCCGATTCGCACCTCCTTTAGTTATTACTAAAGAACAACTAGACGACTGCCTAGAGATTATTCGTAAGACGTTTAAGGAATTCGAAAAATAGTTTCGTTAGCTAATAAAACCCTGCTCGCGCATCCAGTCGTCGTTGTATATTTTGCCTACGTAACGTGAACCGTGATCGTGGAATAAAACGACTGGAAGATCTGTAGGTGAGAGTTCGGACTTAAGTTGGCGTAGACCTTCAATGGCAGAACCGCTAGAATATCCGAGTAAAAGACCTTCTTTAAGGGCGAGTTCGCGAGCGGCGAGGGCTGCGGCCTTGTCTGTGACCTTCTCGAACTTATCGATTAGATCGAACTTCACATTTGCAGGTAGAATATCCTCTCCTATGCCCTCCGTCAAGTAACCGTAAATCTCGTTTTCGTCAAATTCTCCCGTTTCGAGATACTTTTTAAAGACGGAACCATATGAATCGACACCCCAAATTTGAATATCTGGATTCTGTTCTTTTAGATACTTCGCTACACCAGAGATAGTTCCTCCGGTTCCGACACCAACAATAAAATGTGTGATTCGACCTTCGGTTTGGGCCCAAATTTCTGGGCCTGTAGAAAGATAATGAGCCTTACCATTGCTTAGATTATCGTATTGATTACACCAAAAACTTCCTTCTATTTCCTTATTCAATTTCTCCGCAATACTGTAATAACTTTCAGGATGATCGGGGGCCACGGCAGTAGGGCAAATATGCACCTCTGCACCTAAAGCCCTCAACATATCAGCTTTTTCCTTACTTTGCTTACAGTTAGTGGTGCATATGAGTTTGTAACCTTTTACTATAGCCGCAAGAGCTAACCCCATGCCAGTATTACCAGAAGTACACTCGATAATAGTCCCACCCGGTTTCAAATCCCCAGATGCCTCAGCATCCTCAATCATTTGTAGTGCCATCCTATCCTTCACACTGTGGCCAGGATTGAAATACTCGACTTTGGCATACACATCACAAGGAAAATCCTCAACTATTTTATTTAGTTTTATTAGAGGGGTATTTCCGATAGCTCCGAGAATGTTATTGTGTACGTTTTTTCCTTTTTCCATGCTGCAAAAGTAAGTACTCCGGAAGGGATATTCTGTTCTGCTCGCATTACCTTTCATCCCAATGAATACATCGGGCAAAATTACTAGACGAATTGCACAAAGGATGAGCAGCCCTAGTAGCTCTTCATCCTCTTGGGCACGTCCAGTTGTTAGAATTGCCACCGCCGGAGTAGCACTAGGACTTGCATTAATAATCGTTTCTACTGCCATCGTTCAGGGATTTCAAAGTGAGATTCGTGAACTTGTTATAGGTTTTGGCTCACACTTGCAAATAATTCCTAATGACCCAGATAATAATGGCTTAGTCTTAAACGAAGATTTGCTCACCGAAATTTCAAGTATCGAGGGCGTTAAATCTATCGCTCCTCTTCATGTTATAACAGGTTTACTAGAAACCAAGAAATCTTTAAAGGGGGTTACAGTAAAAGGCATTTCCATTAATCGTAGTGATACGACAATGATTTCAAGCTCTATTATATATGGGAAACTTCCTATAGACAAGTCAGATGTTCTGATTTCGGCACCTCTCGCATCAAAGCTAGAACTGGATACAAATGACCGCATCTCACTTTATTTGGTCATAAAAAACGAGGAAGTTAAGCCTCGCGTAGTTCGAGTTTGTGGCATTTATGAAACCGGTCTTCTCGAATATGACGAACGGTTCATCTTCGTAAATAGCAACCTTCTTCAAGAAGTCTCGAATAGAGGGGTTCAAGCCGTGATTTATTTAAACGAAAGAATTCGTGGAGGCTCATTTGGTAAAACTCTCGAAAACGAAAACCCAAAAGGACGCTGGGAACCCGATTTAGACCTTCAAGACACTCTAATCACGTATAACTGGATCGTTGGGGAGAGCGAGAGCTCTATACAAGATACTGCAATTCTTTATTTCCGCAACGGAAAATGGAACGCTGAAGCTGGAGATGGCT
The DNA here is from genome assembly GCA_002746975.1 of Bacteroidota bacterium. Lineage (GTDB taxonomy): Bacteria > Bacteroidota > Bacteroidia > Flavobacteriales_D > Sanyastnellaceae > UBA974. The sequence goes on from NVXE01000011.1 coordinate 62,901, forward strand.
CATGGAATTTATTTTGCGAAGGGTATGAGGTATTTATAGATGAATACAAAGATTTGGCATATCTAGAACAGAAAATTTTGAATACAATTCCATACACTTTGACAACTCAAAATGTCATACGACAAAGTCCCGAAATTTTTAGTTGGCTGGGAATGCTCGATTTGAATGTCATTGTGATTATCGGACTTATGGTACTTATAAGTATCATAAATATGGTGAGCGCTCTGCTCATCGTAATACTTGAAAGGCGATCTCAAGTAGGACTTCTTAAAGCGCTAGGAATGCGTGATTCAACAGTTATTCAACTTTTCGTTAGGTATGCCACTAGAATTATTGGGGGAGGTTTTATAGGGGGGAATATTATCGGCTTCGCAATTTGTATAATTCAGGATCAAACAGGCATAATCACCCTCGACCCCTCTGCCTACTACGTTTCTGAGGTGCCTATATTATTTGACTTCTCACGTATTTTCCTAATCGAAATAATAGCTTTTGTTGCATGCACCATCGCCATGCTACTTCCAGCGTGGTATAGCACACGAATACAACCATCCACAGCGTTAAGAATTAAATGATGCCTGTTATAAATACCCTTCGTGCCTTCTCATGTCTTCTGTTTATTTCATTCGTGGGCCTCAATTTATCTACTCTATCAGCCCAAAACACGCTAATTCGAACCTCCCCCCCATCTCGCATCTGCCTAGGTAATGAAAATATCGAAGCTATTCTTAATTTAACCGCGGAAAAACGAGTAGCCATAGTAGGTAATCACACATCCGTTCTTTATGCTGATATAGAAAGATATCCAATACACTTAGTCGACACCTTACTTTCAAGCAAGGTAGATATCGTTAAAGTTTTCGCTCCTGAACACGGATTCCGCGGCGACCATGCAAATGGAGATCATATTACAGACGATGTCGATCCTAAAACTGGTCTTCCCATATTATCTCTTCACGGAAAATTTCGCAAACCATCTCCAGAATCTCTTTCAGATTTAGACATTATCATTTTTGACATACAGGACGTAGGGGCTAGATTCTACACATATCTCAGCACATTACTTCTTGTTATGGAAGCCGCAGCCGAAAACGATATCGACGTTATCGTACTAGATAGGCCAAACCCTCATGGACATCATGTAGCAGGCCCCATGCTCGACCCTGCATTCAAATCTTTCGTCGGTTGGGCACCTGTTCCTGTAATACATGGCATGACTTTCGGTGAAATCGCTCTTATGGCAAATGCCGAAGGATGGCTTGAGAACTCTGTTACAACAGGTCTATACGTTATCCCGTGCGATGGCTATTATCACTCAGATAGATACGCCCTACCTATCGCCCCCTCACCAAACCTCCCTACTAAAATCTCAATAGAGCTATACCCTTCTCTTTGTTTCCTAGAACCCACAAATGTTAGTATAGGACGTGGAACCCCCACCCCATTTGAGATAGCAGGAATCCCATCAAAGTTGATTTATAATAATCCACGACACCTTTCAACACCTTATGACAAAATTTCATTTACGCCAGTTCCCACTCCTATAGCGGCTCCCCACCCTAAACACGAAAACGTACTATGTATCGGGGAGAACTTTAAAACGACTGGTCTTCAATGGTGGAAAGAAGGCCCGAGCTGGGATATATCAATTCTAGAGGGCTACGCGAACTCATTCCGAAACGAAAATCTAGAACTCACGGGCTTCTTTACCTCAAAGAGCTTCTTCGATAAATTGGCGGGGACAGATAAACTTCGACTCTGCCTTGAAGAAGGCGAAGGTCTGGATGAATTAAAAAAGGTTTGGGCTAAAGAAATTATCAAATTCAAGAAGTCTAGATCGCCGTACCTACTATATCCATCTCAGAGAAAGCTTTAAACATAATTCGAAATAATTAAGACTTTTTTAAGAATACAAAAACTAACTATCTTCGCAACTATGAAACCTATTTCTACAGCCCTCTTCACATTAGTTGCTTCAATTTTCATCCTGTCAGGATGTACAAAGCACGAACCATACGTTAATATTGTATACAATTGCGAATGTGGCTCTATGTCTTTAGATGGACGAGACTTGGCTGTTAGGCTAGCTGAAGGCTATGTTCCTAGCGAAAGTTCTCCAAACTTATTTCGTTACCATGTTGTAGCTGATCTTAGAACTTCAAATGAAGTGGATCATCATAACCCTAGTCACGATATAGCATTTACAATAGAGGTGATAACTGATGGCTCATCAACTACTGTTAATGCTGTGGATGTCTTAATGGCAAACGAACTCGAAGCTCCTTCACTTGATGTAGACTGGAACATCGCAGGCGGAGTAGTTAAAGTTATAAAAACCGATTCTCTACACACTTTAACTTTTTCAAATGTTTCAGCTGGCTCAAGTGGAAATGGTGGAACTATAGATGCTGAGTTATATATATACCCTCAATAAAATCCATAGCTAACTCGACTTATTGACAAAAAAACCTCAGTTTATTTAGCGTTCTCAGCTTTAATCATATTTAGAGCAGATCCAGCACGATACCATGCTATTTGTTGTTCGTTATATGTATGCTTTGTCATAACTACGTCCTTCGTGCCATCTGCATGAACTACTTCAATAGTAAGAGGCTTTCCTGGAGCGAAGTCTTCAAGGTCTATAAAATTAAAGGTATCGTCCTCCTGAATGAGATTGTAATCGTTTTCATTCATAAAAGTTAGTCCGAGCATTCCTTGTTTCTTTAGGTTTGTCTCATGAATTCGAGCGAACGAATTTACAATTACAGCATAAACTCCTAGGTGACGAGGTTGCATAGCTGCGTGCTCACGAGAACTCCCCTCACCGTAATTAGAATCTCCTACAACGACTGAGGGAATACCTGCAGCTTTGTATGATCGTGCAACTTCAGGAACTTCTCCAAAAGAACCATCGATTTGGTTTTTTACTTTATTAGTAGCTCCTCCGAAAGCATTTACTGCTCCAGTTAAAGTGTTGTTCGATATGTTATCTAAGTGACCTCTATACCTTAGCCATGGACCTGCCATAGAAATATGGTCAGTTGTACACTTCCCTTCTGCTTTTATAAGTAGTTTGGCTCCTAAAATATTTTTACCATCCCACTCAGGAAACGGGTCAAGTAGTTGCAAACGCTCAGAATTTGGGTCCACCTTAACCTCTACACCAGAACCATCTACTGCAGGCTCAAGATATCCCGCATCCTCAACATCAAAACCTTTACTAGGAAGCTCCTCTCCGACTGGTTCGCTTAGCATAACTTGCTTTCCGTCCTTCGTGTGAAGGTAGTCTGTTATGGGATTAAACGTTAGGTCACCTGCTATTGCGATTGCCGTTACTAATTCTGGAGATCCGACAAATGCATGAGTATTTGGGTTACCGTCAGCACGTTTTGAGAAATTTCTGTTAAAAGAATGAACGATTGAGTTCTTTTCCTTCTTATCTGCACCAGATCTAGCCCATTGTCCTATACAAGGTCCACAAGCGTTTGCGAAAACGTTAGCTCCCAACTCTTTAAAGGTACTAATCATTCCGTCTCGCTCAATTGTGAAACGAACAAGTTCCGATCCTGGAGTGATATTTAAAGTACCCTTAGACTCTACACCTAATTCTACTGCTTGTTTGGCAATAGATGCCGCACGACTTATATCTTCGTAGCTAGAATTCGTACATGAACCTATAAGTCCGTACTCTATAGATGTAGGCCAACCATTAGAGGCAGCAGCTTCTTTCATTTGGCTTACAGGAGTAGCTAAATCTGGAGTAAATGGTCCGTTTAAATGAGGTTCTAGTTCATCTAAGTTTATCTCGATAACTTCGTCGAAATAACGCTCAGGATCGGCATATACTTCAGGGTCACCTGTTAAGTGAGATGAGATCTCATCAGCTGCATCAGCAACATCAGCTCGACTTGTAGAACGCAAGTAACGCCCCATGCTATCGTCATATCCAAACAATGATGTTGTAGCTCCAATCTCTGCACCCATATTACATATAGTACCTTTTCCTGTACAAGAAAGCCCTATGGCTCCATCACCGAAATATTCAACGATTGCACCCGTGCCTCCTTTTGTAGTAAGTATACCTGCTACTTTAAGAATCACGTCTTTCGCACTTAACCATCCGCTTAGCTTTCCCGTTAGCTTAATTCCTATAAGTTTAGGAAATTTTAATTCCCAAGGAAGTCCTGCCATAACATCTACTGCATCAGCACCACCTACTCCCACAGCAACCATACCTAGGCCACCTGCATTAACAGTGTGTGAATCAGTTCCTATCATCATTCCTCCTGGGAATGCGTAGTTCTCAAGTACAACTTGGTGTATAATTCCAGCACCGGGCTTCCAAAAGCCTATTCCGTACTTATCTGATACGGACTCGAGGAAATTGAAGACCTCATTATTTTGGTTTATAGCATTCTGCAAGTCAGAAGTTGCCTCAACCTTCGCTTGGATAAGATGGTCGCAATGCACAGTTGAAGGAACACCTACTTTATTCTTACCCGCTTGCATGAACTGTAGCAAAGCCATCTGAGCAGTAGCATCCTGCATCGCCACTCTATCAGGTGCGAAGTCCACGTAATCAATCCCACGCTGATATACTTGCGTAGGCGCTCCATCCCAAAGGTGAGCATTTAAAATTTTCTCTGCTAAAGTCAGAGGCCTTCCAGCTAATTCTCTCGCCGCTTCAATACGCTCAGGAAATCCTGAGTATACTTTTTTGATCATATCTATATCAAAAGTCATGTTACTGTGATTTTTGTTTCAGGTAGCAAAGATAGGGTAGTACCTTCGGGGCATGAGGATGTCTAAGTCTGTTTTAATCGAACAAATAAATGTTGCAATCGGATCCATACGTGGACAAGCACTAAGAACCTCTTTAACAGTGGGAATCATAGGCATGGGAATCATGGCGCTCATAGCTATGGTAACAGCGACAGAATCACTTAAACAGAATATTCGCACAGAATTCTCCTCTCTTGGAACTAATTCTTTCTCAATTAAGGCCAAACGACAAGGTGGTTTTTTTAATGGCAGACGAGCAGCACCTACCGAGCCCATTACTTATCGCGAAACAAGACGATTCACTAAATTAGTAGGAACTGAACTGACCGTTACCTCTTCTATTTTCGCCTCTGGATCAGCCGTATTAAGTCGAGGCTCAAAACAAACTGACCCAAACATACAAATTCTGGGTGTCGATGGAAACTACTTACTCGTTTCAAACATCCCTCTCTCAAAAGGACGGGGTTTTACCTTAACGGAAAGTTATGAAGGCGCCTCTTTAATAGTCATTGGCGCAAATATCGAAAAGAAACTTTTCGAGCCATGGGAAGATGTAGTGGGTTCTAATATTCTACTTTCTGGAACTCGTTATGTTGTTATAGGAGTCATAGAATCTAGGGGAGCTAGTTTCGGGATGTCTCAAGATAATCAATGCCTTATCACTATACCCTCGGTTCGGAGACAATTCTCAGATAATAATAGAAATTATAACATTACCTGTACAGTAAATAACCCTGAAAAACTTTCTGAATCTTCAGATTTGGCTACAGGAGCATTTAGGATGGTTCGTGGTGATTTACCTGGTGCCGATAACTCATTCGAATTAAGTAAAAGCGATGCTCTAGTTGAAACACTGCTTGAAGCTACCTCTGGTATTTCAATCGCTGCTAGTGTAATAGGTATTATTACGCTATTTGGAGCTGGTATAGGGCTAATGAATATTATGCTTGTCTCAGTTTCTGAAAGAACTCGTGAAATAGGAACTCGAAAATCCTTAGGAGCAAGCGCTAGAGCTATTAGAACACAATTTCTAGTCGAAGTCATTATTATAGGTCAACTTGGTGGTGCTGTTGGTATTATTGTAGGACTAGCTCTAGGAAATATGATGGCATCCTACTTCGAGACACCATTTATTATCCCATGGGGATGGATAGCCATAGGTATGACTTTGTGTATGGCTACAAGTCTGGCAAGTGGATATTATCCAGCAAGGAAAGCATCATTACTTGACCCGATTGTCGCTCTAGGAAGAGCGTAGTCATTGAGAAAATCGTGTTATTAACAGTTCGTTGGGACATTTTATGACAAAGAATGGACATTGGAGCTATGCCTCAGCGTAAATTTGCACTTGATTATGCCTCAAAATTGAATATATGAAGCTACCTATTGTAAGATTTGCACGAGATAACTCAGGATTTGGAAAAGTCTTGCGTGAACGCATTGAAGAATATTTCTCAAAAACAGGAAAGACTAAATCTGGAGGATTCCAAATGTATTTAAAGACCACACTAATGTTGTCGCTTTATTTCGTTCCTTGGGCCCTATTTACATTTGCAGGCGTAGAAGGCACATGGTTTTGGGTGGCTGAAGTAGCAATGGGATTTGGTTTAGCTGGAATAGGTCTCAATGTTATGCACGATGGTAATCACAATGCATACAGTAAGAAATCGTGGGTTAATAAAATGATGGGACGTACTGTAGACCTTGTAGGTGGAAATGCGGAAATGTGGATGATTCAGCATAACGTTCTACATCATACTTTTACAAATATCGATGGTCTTGATGAGGATATAGATCCGGCATCAGTGCTTAGGTTTAACCCTAATAAGCCGCTTTACAAGATTCACAGATTCCAACACATATATGCTTGGTTTTTATATTCATTGATGACTATTTTCTGGATGCTACCTAAAGACTGGATGTCTCTAGCACGTTATCACAAAAAAGATTTAATTAAAACTACGGGAAGAACTACTAAGGGACTTCTATTTCACATGGCTTCGACAAAGGCTGTTTATTTTACTTATTCTCTAGTTCTTCCTTTGATTTTTAGTGGTCTTTCATGGTATGTTGTCGTACTAGGATGGATGGTTATGCATGGAGTTGCTGGTTTCTTGATGGCTATTATATTCCAACCAGCTCACGTTATGGAGCATAATTCATTCCCACAAGTTGGTGAAGACGGACTTAATTTAGATTCAACTAGGCTTGAGCATCAGCTTCAATCCTCTGCTAATTTCGGTGTCAATAATAAATTATTGTCTTACTTATGTGGTGGCTTAAACTTTCAAATTGAGCATCACTTATTTCCAAACATCTGTCACGTTCACTATAAAGCACTTTCTGAGATAGTAAAGACAACGGCAGAGGAATTTGGATTACCATATAGAGCGGATATGACATTTAAGGATGCACTTAGGTTGCACACAAAAACGCTTAAGAATTTGGGAAGAGTAGCACCTAGTTCTTCTATAATTTAATGACTTCGTCGGGAATTAAAGAAACTTTCGTACTTTTGCACCGCGTTAGATAAAACGCATGCGTGCTTCAGCCGTTGTCGGCACGCGCCATCAACAGACTCGGTACGTTAATCGCACACGTTTTCGTGCGAACATATGATTTTATCTATGTCTTTTAAAGATCTAGGATTGAGTGAGCCAGTATTAAAGGCCATTCAACCACTTGGCTATGAAAAGCCGACCCCTATTCAGGAACAGTCAATCCCCCACGTTTTAGAAGGGCGCGATATTTTAGGAAGTGCCCAAACAGGTACTGGAAAAACTGCTGCCTTTACACTACCTATGATCCATGTTCTAGGATCACGACCGTCTAACTCTCAAGGAAGGTCAAAGCCCATTCGCGCTTTGATACTTACTCCTACTAGAGAACTAGCTTCTCAAATTGATGACAACGTCCGCAACTACAGTGCTAATTCTAATCTGAAGTCAACAGTTGTTTTCGGAGGTATACCTCAAAGAAGACAAGTTGATGCATTACGTCGTGGTATAGACATTTTAGTCGCTACCCCTGGAAGGCTTCTAGACCTTTGCAATCAAGGACACATTCGACTTCAAGATGTTGAATTCCTTGTACTTGATGAGGCTGACACAATGCTTGACATGGGATTTATCCATGATATCAAGAAGATTATAAAGCAGTGCCCTAAAGAGAGGCAGACTCTTTTCTTCTCGGCTACTATGCCCGATAATATTAAGACCCTCTCGTCAGATATTCTTACTGACCCTGTTAGAGTCCAAATCGCAGCTGTCAGCTCTGCCGCTGAAACTGTAGATCAACAAGCTTACTACGTACGTCAATCAGACAAAAAGGATCTACTAGTTCATATCCTTGAATCTGACGATATTTCAAATGCGCTTGTTTTCACTAGAACTAAGTTTGGAGCTGATAAAGTTGTAAGACATTTACAACAAAATAACATCGCATCTGAAGCAATTCACGGAAACAAATCTCAACCTGCAAGGGAGAGAGCTCTAAATAAATTTAGAAAAGGACGTGTTCGTGTTCTCGTAGCAACAGATATTGCATCTCGTGGAATTGACGTTGATGAACTAACACACGTAATAAATTTCGAATTACCTAACCTTGCCGAAAGCTACGTTCACCGTATTGGAAGAACTGGTCGTGCAGGTCGCGAAGGAACTGCTATTTCATTCTGTAATGAAGGCGAAGAAAGAAATCACTTGAGAGGCATTCAGAAACTTATAGGTAAAGAAATAAACTTAGTAACTGACCAGCCTTTCAATATGCCGATGGATCCAGTAGGTATGGTTATGCCTAAAGGTGGTGGTGGTGGTAAGAAGAAGAGTCGTAATCGTGGCGGAAGCGGATATGGTGGAGGTTCTAGAAACTCTAGCCGTTCTTCATATGGGTCATCTGATTCAAGAGGTGGAAGAGGTGGTGGTTCTGCTAGACGATTTGACCGTGACAGTCGCGGAAGCGGTAACAGAACTGGAGGCTCTAGAGACGGAGGATCTTCTAGAGGTTACGGAAGTCAAACTGCAGCAGCAGAATACAGTAGAGGAGATTCTAGTAGAAGTGATTCGAACAGAGGTGATTCGAACAGAGGTGATTCAGGATACAAAGGTTCTTCTTTTGGGCCTCCAAGAGAACGTTCATCTTCAAACCGTGGCGGCGGAGGATACTCTCGCGACAGCCGAGGTGGAAACGACAATCGTGGTGGTGGCGGAGGATACTCTCGCGATAGCCGAGGTGGAARCGACAACCGTGGTGGTGGCGGAGGATACTCTMGCGAKARCCGAGGYGGAAACGACAACCGTGGTGGTGGTGGCGGAGGATACTCTCGCGATAGCCGAGGTGGAARCGACAAYCGTGGTGGTGGCGGAGGATACTCTCGCGATAGCCGAGGTGGAARCGACAACCGTGGTGGTGGCGGAGGATACTCTMGCGAKARCCGAGGYGGAAACGACAACCGTGGTGGTGGTGGCGGAGGATACTCTCGCGATAGCCGAGGTGGAAGCGACAACCGTGGTAGTGGCGGAGGATACTCTCGCGATAGCCGAGGTGGAAGCGACAACCGTAGCGGGTTTAAAAACGAAGGCTATAAAAAAGGTGGCTTTAAGAAGAATAAATTTAAAGGAAACTCTTCGACCCCTAAATCAAAAGGAAGTTCTTTTAATAGATAAGTTCTTTTAACAGATAGTTAAATTGTAGTTTGTATCTTGTGGCGACCTGAATTTGGTATAGATAAAATTTCATACATGAAAACTATGACTTGGATTTTAAGCACTTTATTAGTCGTGCTATCAGCTTGTAATGATAGCGCTCCTGTACCCTCGTCTGCTAAAGCGGACCAATCAAAAGTTGCAAAGACTACTATTTCTGAACCTGTTTCTTCTGGAGACCAAACTGATAAAGTTTCTCCTAGATACAAAAATGGAACAAACGATAGGAACAAAGGTGATAAGATAGGAACTGTAAGGCTTCACGGTAATGTTGCTGTCGCACCTGGTTCAATGATTTACCTGTACGTTACTGAGGCAAGAAATAAAGCTCTACTTGACAGTGCTGAGGTAGAAGGAGGAATATTCAATTTCCCTAACTTAGAAGTAGGTCGTGGATTCTACGAGCTAGTTCTGAACGGAAAAGCGAATAACAATACTCAGATTATACTTAACCCCGATGAGAGTAACGTATACCTTGAGTTCAAGTCGTCTAGATTAAGTGGAACTAAATTAGCTCCTAGCTCGAGGGAAAATACGGCTTGGTTTAAGTACATCAAGTTAGAGAACAAGAATAAAAACGAGATCCAAAACCTGCGTAAGGGAATGAAGGATAGTCCTTATAAATCTCGTATTCAAGAACAAGTAAAAGGTAAAGAGCTTGAGTTAGTTCAAATACAGCACGACTTAATGGATGAATATGCGGGAACCTACTTTGCTAAAGTGCTTTCGTGGAAGAACCCCAAGTATTTGAATTCACAGGGGAAATATTTTGACGATATGGATCCTCTTGACAATAGCTTGATTCACACTATGGCTATCAGCGACCGAATACAAGGGATGATGGTAAAGTTCAGTAAAGGTGAAGACAGTGGTTTCCTAGCGTGTATTGACATTATTAAGGCTCACTTTGAACCAAATCCGAAAACTCTTGAGAGCGCACTTTATGCAATGCTTGATGGCTTTTACAATACAGGAAAGGAAGATATATGCCAATACATACTCGATAATTACATATTCGATGAAGATTGTGGAGCTGATTTAAGTGACGTTATTAGACAAAGAGCGCAAGGAATCATAAACCTTCAAGTTGGAAAAACACCCCCTAATTTTAACATCGAAGCGTACGGTGGAGGTAGTGTTAACTTAATGAAAACTGCCGCGAAAAATCAATACACACTCGTTATGTTTTGGGCTTCATGGTGCCACAAATGTGAACAGGAAATCCCTGTTCTAATTCCATTATACGCTAAGTATGGCAAAAAGGGGTTTGAAACTATCGGAGTTTCCATTGACGCATCTCGTAAAAGCTGGACTGACGTAATTGAGAGTAGAGGCATGCAATATTTAAATGTAAGCCAGTTGCAAGGATGGGATAGCCCTATTGTCAAGGACTACAAGATCACAGCGACTCCAACGTACTTCCTTCTTAACAACAAGGGCGAAATCGTCCTCAAACCTAAGCGTATTTACGAAGTGGATGCTTACTTGACACAGAATCTCAAGTAAGCCTAAAGGAAGCATAAGCCTTATTCCTTAGTTTTATTTCGTGATCTAGAGGCTTTAAATGCTCTATACTCTTCATTTATTTGAAGAATTATACCATCACTTAAACCCACCTTAGGGACTATGATTTCTCGACATCTCGCTAGCTTCATCACTTTGAGGTATATGTCTGCTGCGAGAATAATCACATCAGCTCTATCTGGTTTTAAGGCCAAATCATGGACTCTCTCTTCGTAAGTCATAGACTTAAGTTTAGAGTTTATTTCCTCAAGTTTTGAGATTGATATAGCAGTGTTTTTCGGATTGCGAATTAAACGTTGTAGCCTGTTAATATTACCACCTGTTCCTATGGCTACAAGTTTCCCCTCAATTTCTGTAACGTGTTTTACAAACTCCTCAACGGCATCCCATTCTCCATCAAAATTAGCACCCTTCAGACTCCTTATAGTCCCTATTTTAAAGGACTTTCCTCTTAATCTCTTTCCGTCCCTAATTAAAGTAAGTTCTAAAGACCCTCCCCCAACATCAATATATAAATAATCTGAATTAGATTTTAAAGATGCAACAGAAAAGTTTCTGAAAATAAGATTTGCCTCCTCATCTCCATCTATTAGTTCAATATCAATATTAGCCTCCCTCTTAACAAGCTCTCTTACTTTGTCGACATTTTTCGCTTCTCGCATTGCGCTAGTTGCACATGCTCTAAACCACTCTATCCCATAGACATCCATCAAGTACCAAAACGCCCTCATAACTTTCACTAAGTTCTTTGCTTTGGCCTCTGAAATACTACCTGTCTCAAACACATCCTCCCCCAGTCTTAATGGAACCCTGGTAAAACTCACCTTCCTTACATCATATTTACCATTAATTACTTTTATCTCCTTAATAAGGAGACGAACTGCGTTAGTTCCGATGTCTATAGCTGCAAACTTCATGTAAGAAATTAATACTTCGAAGATAAGGTTCAGCTATCTTTGTCCCATAAATAAATACCCCTATTAATCATGGCAGTTTTAGTCGGACAACAAGCACCTAAATTTTCTGCAGCAGCAGTTTTAAACGGTTCTGAAATAGTTGAGAATTTCTCACTAGAGCAATACATTGATAACAAGTACGTTATCTTATTTTTCTATCCTAAGGATTTTACTTTTGTTTGTCCTACAGAGCTTCACGCTTTTCAGGATAAGCTTGCTGAATTTGAATCAAGAGGATGTGCTATTGTAGGCTGTTCTACAGACACAGCAGAATGCCATTCTGCTTACCTACGTACACCTAAAAACCAGGGCGGAATACAAGGTATTACATACCCTCTTGTAGCAGATACAGCAAAAACAATTTCGACAAATTATGACGTTCTAACTGGAATGTATGATTATGATGATGAAGGAAATCTTATAAGTGATAATGAACTTATTGCTTACAGAGGGCTTTTCTTAATAGACAAAGACGGAATCGTTCAACACCAATTGGTAAATAATCTTCCACTAGGTCGTAATGTCGATGAAGCAATTCGTATGCTTGACGCTCTTATTCACGTTGAAACTGAAGGAGAAGTGTGTCCTGCAAACTGGAACAAAGGAAAAGACGCTCTACAAGGCACAAACGAAGGTATCTCTGGATATCTAGCTAGCCACTAAAAATCTAAATCAACCTTTAAGGGCTCTGAGTTCAGACCACTTATAAGGAACAGGCTCAGCTTGAACGGATTCTGGAACAGATTTACCATTAAGGAAGTCCGAAGCTAATTCATTGAATAGTTTCGGACTTTCTATACTTACAACATGACCACATCCCTTTATTATGGAGAGCTGTGCATTTTTTTGTGAGTCAGTAAATTTATTTGCCGCTGTGAAAAAGATGTGATCTTGATCACCCATAACGACCAAACATTTGGGTTCTAATGTCCGTGCAACATATTCTTTAATTAGTTTAAAGAAAGGTTTGTATAGTTCTACCCACTTTAAGTACTCCTTAACATTCATCCTCATGCTTTGGCGTTTAAAAATATACCGGCTTAAACGATGGTTTTTTCTAGGTAAAACTATAAAGCTGAATATTGAATAGAATGCCCTGAAAGGAAGTATGTATGTCAATATTTTGCCGGAATGTACGAACATATGCATAAACCAGCTTCCGTCAAATATTGCACCTGCCATAACCATCCTATCGACAAGATTAGGGCGCATCATATCTATTTTCTGTAAAATAACCGACCCTATGCTTAATGATAAAAAGTGGGCCTTCTGTATTCCTAGTGAATCTACAACTTTAAGAACATCGCCTGCAATTATTTCAAAATCATAAGCATCATATTCCGGCAAAACATTCTTAGAAAATCCATGATCTCGAAGATCGATTAAAAGAAGACGGAAATGCTTCGATAAATGTTCTTCCTGGAATTTCCAAGTACGGATTGACCCCCCAGCACCATGTACGAAGATTAACCATGGGGCGCCTTCAGCTTTCCCCTTAATTTCATAATGCAGTAATTGTCTAGGCTCTTCCATTTATGATAAATCTGACAACTTTTCTTCGAGGATTGCAATTTTTGCGAGAGCATCGCTCTCCTTACTTTTCTCGTTTTCAACTACGGTTTCGGGAGCTCCACTTACGAAACGTTCGTTAGAGAGTTTTTTGCGTACTATATTTAAAAAACCAGTTTGGTATTCTAAATCCTTAATGATTTTTTCTTTCTCAGCATTAATGTCAAAAGATTCGCCGAAAGGAATATAAAATCTGTGCCTGCCTACCATAAATCCAAAAGCACCCTCAACTTTTTCAGACACCTCCGAAATACTTTGTAAATTAGTCAAATGAGCAATAGCCGAATCTAACCTAATAGGGTATCCTTCTGCTCTGTGTATTAGTAATTCAAGCTTATCTTTATTTGGAATTCTATTATCCTTTCGGATATTTCTAACTCCTCCCACCATTTCCTTGAGTAGCTCTACGTCTTTTAAAATGGTCTCATCAACATTCCCAAACTTAGGCCACTCTGCAATTACTAATGCTTCCTCAGGTGATTTTCTTTCACCTAACCAATGCCATAATTCTTCTGTAAGGAAAGGCATAAAAGGATGCAGTATTTTCACAATCTTCTCGAACTGAACAAAAGTAGCGTCAAGTGTTTTCCTATCTACAGGCTCTCCATAAGGTGGCTTTACGAGCTCTAAATACCAGCTACAGAACTCCTCCCAAACTAGTCTATATGAGGTCATTAAAGCCTCACTTAACTTGAATTCTCCGAATTGCCCCTCAAGATCTATAAGAGCTGCATTAATTCTGTTTTCCATCCATTCAACAGCAAATGCTGCATGGTCTGGTTGAGATTTAGATTCATCAACTTCCCAACCCTTTACTAACCGGAAAGCATTCCAAATCTTATTCGAGAAATTCCGTCCCGTCTCGCATAACTTCTCATCAAAAGGCAAGTCATTACCTGCGGGAGAAGTCAGCAACATTCCTACTCTTACACCATCAGCACCATATTTCTTCATAAGCTCGATAGGATCAGGACTATTCCCCAAGCTTTTCGACATTTTCCTACCTTGCTCATCTCTTACTATACCTGTAAAATATACATTCTTAAATGGAGGTAACCCTCTGTAATGGTAGCCGCTCATAATCATTCTAGCTACCCAAAAGAACATTATTTCTGGAGCTGTTACAATGTCATTCGTAGGGTAATAATAGTCAATCTCTTCTTCCTTGTGCAATCCATCAAAGACTTGTATAGGCCAAAGCCATGCGCTAAACCAAGTATCCATTACATCTTCATCCTGCATTAAATCCCCAGCATTTAATTCTTTGCCCGATTTCTTTATCGCTGCTGTTATAGCTTCAGATTCTGTTTTAGCTACAACGAAATCATCTTCTCCATCTCCGAAATACCAAGCTGGTATCCTATGTCCCCACCAAAGTTGGCGACTAACACACCAATCCTTGATGTTTTCCATCCAATGACGGTAACTATTTTTAAACTTAGATGGATGAAATTTAATCGTTCCATCCATAACATGGTCTAATGCAGGTTTGGCAAGATCACCCATAGACATAAACCATTGAAGCGAAAGCCTCGGCTCAATCACCGCATCAGTCCTCTCACTCCTACCCACTTTATTTGTGTAATCCTCAATCTTAACTAAATTCCCAAGCTCTTTAAGATCCTCCGCAATTTGCTTCCTCACAACAAACCTATCAATTCCCTTATACTTACCCGCCTCCTCACTCATAGTACCATCAGCAGAAATAGTGTTAATGATGTCCAAACTATGTTTCTGACCTAAATCATAATCGTTAACATCATGAGCTGGAGTCACTTTCAAACATCCAGTACCAAACTCTATATCTATATAATCGTCCTGTATAATGGGAACCTCCCTATTGCAAATAGGTATTATCGCCTTTTTTCCGTGAAGATGAGTATATCTAGTATCGTCAGGATGTACACATATTGCAGTGTCTCCTAATATCGTTTCTGGTCTCGTCGTTGCAACAGTAATCCACTCATCTTCCGTTCCCACAATCTTATACCTAACGTGATATAAATACCCCTTTTCTTCTTTATGAATTACTTCTTCGTCACTTAAAGCAGTTAGAGCTACCGTATCCCAATTCACCATCCTTACCCCTCTATAAATAAAGCCTTCATTATAAAAGTGAATGAACGTGTCAATCACACCTTCGTAATAACCTTCATCCATTGTAAACCTCGTTCTATCCCAATCACAACTCGCCCCTAGTTTCTTCAACTGATCTAGAATAATTCCTCCATGCTCATGAGTCCAGTCCCAAGCATGTTCTAAAAACTCATCTCTACTAAGGTCACTCTTCTTAACTCCTTTCTCACGTAGTTTCCTAACAACCTTAGCTTCAGTAGCAATAGATGCATGGTCAGTCCCAGGAACCCAGCAAGCATTCTTACCCAACATCCTCGCACGTCTTACCAAAACATCCTGAATCGTGTTATTCAGCATATGTCCCATATGCAAAACACCAGTAACGTTAGGTGGAGGAATCACAATCGTATAAGGCTCCCTGTCATCAGGAGTCGATTTGAAGTAACCGTTTTCTAGCCAGTAACTATACCATTTATCCTCAGTTTTAAGAGGATCATATTGAGCAGGAATTTCCATAGTGTAAAAATACTTCAGGAAATAACAAAGCCGCCCCTAAGGACGGCTTTGAAATATCGTTTTATAAA
Source organism: Bacteroidota bacterium (assembly GCA_002746975.1). Classification (GTDB taxonomy): domain Bacteria; phylum Bacteroidota; class Bacteroidia; order Flavobacteriales_D; family Sanyastnellaceae; genus UBA974. Next base: position 79,095 of record NVXE01000011.1, read on the forward strand.
CTATTTAAGGCGTGACTTAGTTATTTGTCGGCGCGCCAGTTGCTGGCTGCTTTACTGGAACTCCACTTGGAGCACCTAAATCAGCAGCCTCAACTCTTCCTTTAATACGAATAACCTTAGTCGGTTCATTCGTTGCATTAGAAGTAATAGTTACAGACTTATTAATCGGTCCGATGCGTTTAGTATCATACTTTACACTAATTGCAGAAGTTGCTCCAGGCATAATTGGATCCTTATCACAAATCGGAACAGTGCAACCACAAGACCCCTTACAGCGAGAAATAATCAGCGGCTCAGTTCCTGTATTAGTTACAATGAACTCACAAGCTCCGTTACCGCCTTGCGTAATAGTTCCGTAATCGTGTGTCGTCTTATCAAGAGAAATGACAGGACCATTTGCTACTTCTTGTGCAGAAGCAAAAGCAATCAAACCGAATGCTAGAATAAATGCTGAAAAAATATTTTTCATGATGTTATTAATTTTCGCTCGTTAAATGTTGGAGCATAAAGATACAAAATAATTCTATTTATCTCAAAGCAATTTTTATGCCAAAAAAAAGGCCACCCCGAAGGATGGCCTTTCAATATTATAATGTTAATCTTAGATACAAGCCGATCCGAAGACAGACAAGAACAATAGAAGGTCAGATGTAGCAGATATTCCATCACCGTCAAGGTCACCTACGCAACCAGTACCAGTAGTGAAAGTACAAGAACCATCATCATCATTCGCAGCTGAATTGTAGTTATCAGCACTAGGGTAAGTACATCCCAAAACAATAGCAGGAGCACAAGCGTCACAAGAAGTGAAACAAGGTATTGCATTATCTGTTGGAGCGTCAAGTACATCTAGAGCACGATTTGAAGATCCACCTGCAGTACAAGTACCAGTTACCCACTCGTCTTGTCCCCAAGCTGTACCATTTACAAACTTATACTCATAAGCTCCATTTGGCAAAGCAATACTGAACTCCCAAACACCAGCACCTAAATCAGTACAAGCAGATGCAGCAGGATCCCATCCTTGGAATGATCCCGCAATATGAACGCCAGCTGGATCAACAGATGCCTCAGCAGACATATTCACACTCAAAGTCACTAAGAATAAACAAGAACCGTTGTCTGTGTTAGCAGCAGCGTTGTAGTTAGTCGCAGCAGCGTTTGTACAACCAGCAGTAACACAAGAACCATCATCACAACCAGCAGTTGCATCGTAGTTATCAGCAGTCATATCAGTACACCCAGGGTAAGTACAAGAAGTACTTAACTCACATGGGTCACCTGAGAAATTACAAGCTGAAGGATCTCCACAACCTAAAGTGAAGTTCAACATTGGTGCAGCCCATAATTTTTGACCTTCTGCATTAATAGCAATAGGAGAAATCCAGAACTGACCATTTCCTACCATAGGGATATTATTTCCCAGAGCAGCAACTGTCATGTTAGTTCCGCATATAGAGAACTGAACAGTAGAAGCAAGAAGAGCTAATTCACCAAGTAATCCAGTTGGATCAGTAATTCCAGACATAGTTAATGGTGTAGCACCATCACCGACGATAACACCGTTTATACTAACGTTAGGATTTACTCCACCAGCAGCTTCACATCCTCCAGCTAAAGGCTCGAATGGTGTTCCTGTTAGTGTTAAACCTACTAACCAAACTTCAGTTGGTCCAGTAGGAATATCTGTTCCAACGTGATAGTTACAAGTTCCGTCATCTATAGTAGCTGTTTCATCATAGTTACATGCAAGAGCGTCAGTACATCCTGAGATGTTTAGTGAAACACCATTACAATCGTAACCAGGCGTAGCATACGTACAAGAACCATCATCAGAAGTAGCTAACGGATTAAAGTTACAAGCAAGTGTATCAGTACATCCAGGTCCTGCACTTACAACACCCATAGCAAGAGCTAGACGTGGAGCAGTATATCCTTGAATAATATCAATCCAGTAATTAGCTTCAGTAGGACCCATGTTAGGGTTTAAAGTCATTTGAGTAGCCCAAATTGTTGTTCCGTTAGCAGCATCATAAGCTTGAGCTGCAGCTTCATCCCACCATTGCCAAGGAGAACCATCATACGGCTGAGTTGGAACACCACCAACGTAGTCGTTTAATACAGGGTACATACCATCAAAACCACCATTAGCAATCGCTTCTAATGAAAGAGGATCACTTAACGCAGCAGATTGGTAAACATCATTATTGTTAGGAGCAAGTTGAGCATTAATCTCAGCATGAACATCATAAGCACCGCTTACCTCTACAATCAAGTTACCTGTAGTAGGAACTATTAGTACTCCTGTTGTGTAAGGAGCGAAAGGATCGTGAGGGCATTGGAATGATACCATAGGCACGTCTCCAGCCTCAAGCCAGTTAAGGTCTCCGAGAGCACCTCCCATGTTCATAGCGAAACTTACGTCAGAACTATATGTAGGGTAGTGACCGACACATAGCTGGGTGCCATCAGGAGCAAACCCGTCAAACTTACCCTCAGGATCACCGTGAATTCCTTCAATAATCATCGGAATAGAAGAACCATCACCCGGATCGTAGAAGAACTTAGCAATAGGATTTCCTAGGTCATCGATAATAATATCGTTATAGTCCAAGATTGTTGCAGCAGCATAGCTTACATATCCTCCTGTACCTTCACCGAAGTATCCTACTTTTAATGGATCAATACCGAAAGTATTACCTTGAACGTCAGCATCCATACGGAAGTAACGAACTGCTGTTCGAGCATCTTGAACACCTCGGTAAGCAGCATTTATAAGCTGATTAGTACGTTCAGATTGTGTAGCAGCTAATGGATTCCATCCCTGACGGTAATCTATAGAGGCTACAACATATCCCATACGAGCGAATCGTGAGCAGATTTCAACTGCACAGTTATCATCCTTATTACCTGTAGCACCTCCGTTTAAATATTGTGGGAGAAAGTTTCCTGTGTGTAAATAAATAATCAGAGGGCGATTTGTAACAACATCGCCTGTAGGCTCGTATACATCCATTAACTGAGGCAAAGCCATAGGAGGCAAACCTTGCAATGTTGTAATTACTGTTACGTTAGCGGCATATTGGACATCGGTAGTTACCGTTACACCGGTAAATATCTCGTCCATGTAGCGCACTTGGGCGCTCATTGTGCCCATAAAGAGCATTGCAAAAATTAGCAAATAAAGATTTCTCATAATTTTGGTTTTATCGAAAGATGTCACAATTTACGACATAAATACTTATTGCACACACAAGCGCCTTAAAAAAACCGACAAACACGTGATTTATAACGATAAGCTAAAGCTTACAGACTGTTACTTCGCGAAATCATAAAGAATACTTACATAGGCCAATCTTCCAACTTTTGGACCTCCATAGGTTTCTATATGTTCATTACTTAACAAGTTGGACCCTCCTAATTTAAACGTTGTATGTAGGTCTTCTATATACAGGTTAACTTGAGCATCTACGAGGTCGTATTGAGGAATTGCACCCGTAAATTGAGGCGAACCTTCGAAAACGAATTGTTGAACCCATCGATAATTCATACTAAATCCCCATTTGTTTTTGTCCCATGCAGTGAGGCCTCGAGCTGTAATTCCTAAATTAAATTTATGCTCTGGTGTATTAAAGGCAGGGATTATTGGATCATCCTCATCAGTTTTAAACAGCCTGTTCCAGCTATAGTTTCCAGTAAGTGAGTACTTACTACTAAGGTAATACTGCAGACCTATTGAGGCACCCTGTGTTTGGACTTGATTAATAGAATTAGCCGCATAACGATATACATCTATACCTTTTACGGGCGCATAACGTCCAGTGTCTTGGAAAGCAATATCTAATCCTATATTGTAACCAATAAAATCAGTGTACCAACTAAAATAAGCGCCAGCATCTACATAAAGCTTCTCTCCAATGGTAGTTCTGTAACCCACTTCCACCGTCTTAACTTGCTCAGGCCTAATAGGATCAATATCGAAATACTGAAGATTCTGCCTATCCATACCTATAAATCCAAGAGGAAGAGGTGCTTCCCTATAGTCTGAGAAGCTTTGTATAGTCACTAAGTCGTTTGCTCCATATAAATTACCTACTAGAGTAGCTGGACCCACGTCAAGAARCAAGTATTGGTCTGCAAGTGTTGGGTTTCTAAGAGCTGAACTGAAGGATACTCTAGCAAAATCTGTTGGCGTAGGAGACCAAACAAGGGAAACCGCTGGGGAAATCATTAAAGGAAAGTTCTGATTCTTATCAGCTCTTACAGTTCCTGTTATTATCATTTTATCCTCTAGCAGGCGTTTTTTCATTCCCAAATAAGCCCCAGCTTCAGAATTAGTGATTATTACTCCAGAAGTATCGCTAAATATTGTCCCTTCACTTATCGGATTAAATTGTCTAACGTTTGCACCTACTCTTAGCTCTTCTAGCCACCATGGTTTAAAGATATATTCACCGTGTATATGAGCTAAGGCTGATAAATCGTGGAACCTAGTCCCCCCTTCGCCTTCGTTATTCTTTTTTGTAGTTAAGGAGTTAAATAGTGTTTCGAAATCAGTAGACCCAGGCTCCAAATACCCAACAGGATCGATAGATACACTTGCTAAGTTTGCATACCCCGTATTCGTCCACTCTTCAACCTGACTATGCCAGAAGGATAAATTATCCTGATTATCAATGAACCACTGATCTTCAGCACCATCAGGAATTCCCGCAACAGGTATTGTATAAAATGTTCCGTTGTCAGAATATATGGTATCCCAATAAAGAATTTGAAGTGTGGGATATGACGGATCTATTTGGGATGCTATTGAGTCAGACCAATACTGTCCATATACCCTAGCCCAATTTTCGTGATTACGTGTCGAATCTTGTAGTTTTAAAGCTGTAGCATAGGGATCGTATGAATCGCCAGCATCTTCATTAGTTCTGTAAGCACGAATAAACCATTTATTCTTTTTGCGAAGTTCAACTCTGTGTTGGTAAAATTCTATATTTTTAAGTCTAAACCTGTTATCTCCTTGATATACGGTACTACCTCGCCCCATGTTGAATCCATAGATTAATTCAGGGCTATCATACTTTTTTTCAGGCTGTAAACGCCATTGACCACTTAGACTGACCTTGAGGTTATTCGTGTTATAATCTACAAGGTCAATTTCTTTATAGCCTGTTCTGTAAAACACACCCATTCCTCTATACTGTTCTCCCGGTGTAATTGAATAGTCAAAAACTGTCTTATACTCGTCTCCATATATATTTACCGCATCGAAACGTCCGGGGTTTGATGCTAGAACATCTGAACCGTCGACAGGTCCGTAATTAGTCGCTTCCCAATCATAAGCTTGAAATTGAAATGCTGTGACTTTATAAGCAAAAAATGGATCTCCTTCTTTATTTTTAAGAGTCTGAGCCCATCGCAATCCCAGTTCAACTAGATTTCGTTCGCCCACTTTAGTAGAAACGCTCAATCCTGGAAACACATAAGGATCCTTTGTTTCCATGTTTATTACACCGTTAAAAGCACCTGGGCCAAAGAATGCAGAACTTGCACCAGCTATTATCTCTACTGACTTAACGTCTAGATCAGGAGCACCTAGGAAATTTCCCAAAGAGAAGTTGAGACCTGGGCTTTGGTTATCTACTCCATCAATAAGCTGAAGGGATCTAACTGGAGAAGTGGAATTGAATCCACGAGTATTGATGATTTTAAACCCTAATGAAGCAGAAGTCAGATCTACTCCTTTGAGATTGCCCAGACCTTCATAGAAACTTCCTGAGGGAGCTTCTTTAATTGCAATAAGGTCCATTGTTTCAACAGTTAAGGGAGCTTGTTTCTGCTTGTCACTAATTCTTGCGCCTACGACTTCTGCCGCATCGATTAAGATTTGGTCAGGAGATAATTTTACAGAAATTTTTTCTTTCGCAGAATTAACCGTTATTAGTTCAACGCCATACCCTATGAATGATATTCTTAGCTTAACCGGAAGATTTGCTACCTCTAATCTAAAGTGGCCATCAAAATCTGTAGTTACCCCTTGACCAGTTTCTTGCACAATTACGCTTGCAGAGAACATTGGCTCTCCTGTTTCGTTATCGTATACGTTACCCTTAATGACTGTTTGAGCTGAAAAATTATAGCTGAATAAAAAACAAAACAATACCGTAAAAGAATAAAAATATCGCATTTTCCTTGATTTCGAATCGAAAGATGAGAAAATACATTCGATTTTCGACGAAATCACTCAGTAATTATGAAGATTTTATGTTCTCCGTCAAATTCTACAACATCACCAGATCTTAATTTCCTCCTCTTTCTTGACTCAGGAATTTCATTTACCGTTATAAGTCCCTCATTTACAAACATTTTCGCTTCTCCTCCAGACATTGCTATACCAGACGCCTTTAGAAGTTGCAATAAATCAATGTATTCAGTCCGCAAAACAAACTCAGTTTTCTGCATATATAAATTATAAAGAAGGGTAATTTGACGGGTCAGACTCTTGTAAATAATCGTAGACTGCTTCTACAATATCATCAACCGAAGGCTTCGAGAAATAGTCCCCGTCAGAAGTATAAGCTGGGAGGTGAGGCTTTGCGGTGAGCGTCTTAGGCTGGCTATCTAGGTGAACCCAAGCTCCTTGTCTATTTAGAACTTCATCTAATAGAAATGCCGACGCTCCTCCAGGAACGTCCTCATCAACAATTAACAACCTATTCGTCCTAGATACCGATTCTGCTGTTATAGAGTCTAAATCGAAGGGCAAAAGTGTCTGTGCATCAACTAATTCGACCTCTATATCTAAGTCTGAGAGTCTAGAAGCTGCGTCTGTGCATAGATTAAATGTAGAACCGTAACTCAATATTGTAATATCCGTACCTCTACGGGTAATTTCAGCCCTACCTAAAGGAACTGTGTAATCCCCACAATTTGTTGGCATTAACTCCTTCCTCCTGTACCCATTCAAACATTCAATAACTAAGGCTGGTTCCTCCGCAAGTAGCAAGGTGTTGTACATTCCAGCAGCTTGCGTCATATTCCTCGGCACACATATGTGCATCCCCCGCAAGCTATTAATTATTGCTCCCATAGGTGATCCACTATGCCAAATCCCTTCCAGTCTATGACCACGTGTGCGTACGATGAGTGGAGCTTTTTGGCCTCCAGCTGTGCGATAACGAACAGTAGCGAGATCGTCCCGCATAATTTGCAAGGCGTAATAAATATAATCTAAGTACTGAATCTCAGCAATGGGACGAAGACCTCGAAGTGCCATTCCTATACCCGACCCTATAATAGTACACTCTCGGATTCCAGTATCACTAACACGCTCAACACCGAATTTTTCCTGCATCCCCTCCATCACCTGATTTACTCCACCTATACCTCCCACGTCCTCACCGAATGTTATGACGTTAGGATATCGAGTAAATATCTCTTCGAAGTTCTTTTGAAGAATTAATCGTCCATCAACGAGTTCGTTAGATAATATAGGCGACGTTTCAGTCACGTTAAGAACGCTATCAGCCCCTGTCGAATATAGATGGTCGCTATATCTCTCTGACGATTTAGAAATCGCAGCTTTAAGCCAACGCTTCAGTGCTATTCTTTCAGGCGACTCTACCCCAGCTGAATCTATAATAGATTTGCGCACGGCAGATACAATTTCAGCTCTGCCAATTTCAATAGCTTTTTCTAGTTGCAAAGCTCTTACTGAGTCTCCACCTTCAAGACCGCGTATTAAGGCGACAGCTGAAACACAATCTCCGTCAATCCCAATTCTGAATTGAGACCAAGCTTCTTTTTGAGCAGCTCTAACCTCTTTTTTCGCTTCCTTTCTTATTTCACTGAGCTCCTCTTCTGTTGCAACTCCTTCTAAAACAAGAAATTTTGCCATTTGGATCATGCAGTCATATTCCGCTGCCCAATCCATTCTCTCTTTTGTCTTATAACGCTCATGAGAACCCGATGTAGAGTGTCCTTGAGGCTGAGTAACCTCTTCAACATGAACAAGTACAGGCGTGTGAGTCTCGCGACAAATTTTCTCAGCTTCTTCATAAGTGGCAACTAGAGATGGGTAATCCCACCCTTTTACTTTGAATATTGTAAGTCCGTTACTTAACTCTGAACGTTGAAAACCTCGTAGAGCTTCGGAAATACTTTCCTTCACGGTCTGAAATTTCTTTGGAACCGATATTCCGTATCCATCATCCCAAACCGACATTAACATCGGAACCTCAAGCACGCATGCTGCGTTAATTGTTTCCCAAAACAGCCCTTCTGAAGTACTAGCATCACCTATAGTGCCTATTGCTATCTCATTTCCTCCATTTGTAAACTTCTTTGACGAAGCTGCCATTTCCGGAAGTGATTTATAAACTTTACTCGCTTGAGCAAGCCCTAGCAATCTTGGCATTTGTCCAGCTGTAGGACTTATATCGGCAGAACTATTGAAGTCAGCCATTTGGCTTAACCACTCTCCTTCTTCATTTAGAAATCTCGTAGCGAAGTGACCTCCCATTTGACGACCTCCCGACGATGGTTCGTGGTGTACATCAGTATGTCCGTATAATGCAGCAAAGTACTCTTGTACAGAAAGGAGTCCTCTTGCCATCATAAAGGTTTGATCTCTATAATATCCACTCCTCCAATCTCCAGGTTTCACTACTTTCGCAAGTGCGATTTGACAAATCTCTTTACCATCGCCGAAAATTCCAAATTTCGCCTTTCCCGTTAACACTTCCTTACGTCCAAGCAAAGAAACCTCTCTACTAACACTCGCTAATCGATAATCGGACAGCAGCATCTCGCGAAAATCTATTTCTACTTCAGGGGTTTCGGGTGTTCTATTCTCTTTTGACATCTCCGCGAAGATACAAAGTAGGTGACCAACTTAAGTGTGTCCTACAAAACTAGCTTCGCATACTCAAGAGCAATTTTTGCTCCAACTCGTGCATTATTCTCAACAAGAGCAATATTTGCTTTTAAACTATCCCCCTTAGTAGCCTCCGTTACATGAGATAAAATAAATGGAGTCACTGATTTACCTTTAATCCCTTTTTCAGATGCCAAACAAATAGCTTCATTAATCGCTTTCTCAATCTCCTCAGCCCCAGCTTCATATTCCTTTGGGATAGGGTTAACTACTAATATAGCCCCATTCAAACCTAATCCCCATTTAGACTTCATCACTAAAGCAACTTCACTAGCGTTATCAGCTTTAGCAACTAATTTCAAGCCACTTGACCTAGTATAGAATGCGGGAAGTTCGTCAACTTTAAATCCTATAACAGGAACTCCTTTTGTCTCCAAAACCTCAAGGGTTTTAGGCAAATCTAATATTGATTTAATCCCCGCACTTACTACCGTTACATTACTAATTGATAGTTCTTCCAAATCAGCACTAATATCCATTGTCGCCTCAGCCCCTCGATGGACTCCACCTATTCCACCAGTTACAAAAACCTTAACACCAGCCAAATGAGCTGCTATCAACGTTCCACTAACAGTTGTCGCTCCTAAACTTCCTAAAGCTAGTGCCACAGGCATATCACGCCTGCTAACTTTAAGCACACCTTCCTCAGTACTCAATCTCTCAAGCAAAGCATCATCAATACCCATATGTAACTTACCATTTGCAATAGCTACAATTGCTGGCACACAACCTCCTTCTCGTATTATCTCACAAAGTCGATTCGCTGTATCAACGTTTTGTGGGTAAGGCATTCCGTGAGAAATAATTGTTGATTCAAGCGCAACAATGGGTAAACCCAGACTTATACCATCACGTACTTCATCACTATAAACAATCTGATTTGTCACAACTAGCTAGAAATAGGTGGTGGCAAGGGTGCGAATGGACCCTTTGAAAGTCCTGTATCTGGATTTGCATCCTCAATTGCAGCCATGATTTGGTCTTTTAAATAATCCAAATTTTTATGTGCTACGGAACTAAAAAACAGAGGCTCTAAACCAGGAGCTTCCTTCTTTAATTCAGCCCTCATTTCTGCCTCTAACTCATCGTCTAACAGATCCGATTTAGATACTGCTAATATCCTCTGCTTATCTAGCATTTCCGGGTTATATTTCTCTAATTCACCTAGTAAAGTTCTGTATTCAGAAACGATATCCATTGCATCAGCTGGGACTAAAAAAAGAAGAACCGGGTTACGCTCAATATGGCGTAAAAACCTTACTCCTAGCCCTTTACCATCGGCAGCTCCCTCAATTATCCCAGGAATATCAGCCATAACGAAAGATCTATCATCTCTATACGCCACCATACCTAGATTAGGTCGTAAAGTAGTAAATGGATAATCTGCTATTTCAGGTTTAGCTGCACTCACGACAGAAAGTAAGGTCGATTTACCCGCGTTTGGGAACCCTACTAACCCCACATCTCCTAATAACTTCAACTCCAAAACCTTCCACTCCTCTAGACCATCTTGACCAGGCTGAGCATACTCTGGGCTTTGATTTGTAGGAGACTTAAAATGATCGTTCCCACGTCCTCCCATACCGCCTTTTGCAATAATTACGGTTTGGCCTTCCTCTGTGATCTCACAAACAACTGTATCCGTTTCAACATCTCTCACTATAGTTCCAAGCGGGACGTCTATTATCTTATCCTCACCGTCAGCGCCGTGCTTATGATTTCCACTCCCCCTCTCACCATGACCCGCAATAACATGTTTTTGGTATTTCAGATGCAACAAGGTCCATCTATTTGATGACCCTCTAGCAATAACGTGCCCACCTCTACCACCGTCTCCACCATCAGGACCACCTTTTGATGTCGTTCTATTACGCATCATATGTATAGATCCTGCTCCACCTTTACCAGATCGACAGCAAATTTTTACATAATCTACAAAGTTTTGAATTGCCATAATTACCCTATAGCTTCTACAAGACGGTTTGTAATATCTTCTACCGACCCATGCCCATCAATAGCCTTAAACTTCCCCGCAGCCTTATAAAAATCAGCTACGGGTGCAGTCTCGACATTATAAACGTTAATACGTTTCTGAATTACTTCAGGATCAGCATCATCTGAACGACCACTTGTTTCAGCTCTAGCAAGAAGTCTCTTTTTCAACTCTTCTTCATCAACTTCTAGAGCTAACATCGCTTCTATTTCATCACCTCTTTTTTCTAAAAAAACATCTAACGCCTTAGCTTGAGCTTCCGTTCTAGGAAAACCATCAAAAATAAATCCATTTGCATCCTTATGCTTATCTACCTCAGCTTCTAACATAGAAATTGTAACCCCATCAGGAACAAGTTGCCCTTTATCCATATATGATTTGGCAAGATTTCCTAACTCAGTCCCACCTTTTATATTAAATCTAAAAACATCACCTGTACTCAAGTGAACAAGGTTATAATGATCAACTAAAAAAGCACTTTGAGTTCCTTTTCCTGCACCAGGAGGGCCAAATAAAACTAGGTTTCTCATCTTATAAATTTAGTATGCAAATGTAACTCACCACCAACCTTTAACGATGAATTAAATCAAACCATTAAAATCATCATTATCGAACTAACTTCGCAACTTCTAAAATAGTTCAAAACGACCATTCAATGAAGTACGACGTAATAGTATTAGGAAGTGGGCCTGGTGGCTACGTAACCGCGATTCGCGCATCACAATTAGGGCTTAAAACAGCCGTAATTGAGAGAGAATCTCTGGGCGGAATTTGTTTAAACTGGGGTTGCATTCCGACAAAAGCTCTCTTGAAAAGTGCAAATGTTTTTGATTACATTCAGCATGCCGATGAATACGGAATTAAGGTATCAAAACCACAAGCTGATTTCGGTGGAATGGTTGATAGAAGTCGTGGTGTTGCTGATGGGATGTCTAAGGGTGTTACATTCCTACTCAAAAAGAATAAGGTCGATGTAATAATGGGATCAGGTAAAGTTTTACCTGGAAAGAGAATTGAGGTTACTGCAAACGACAACTCCACTCAAGTTATCGAAGCGAAAAACATTATTATTGCTACAGGAGCTAGATCTAGACAACTACCTAACCTACAACAGGATGGGGAAAAGATTATAGGATATAGAGAAGCTTTAACATTGAAAAAACAGCCTAAGAAAATGGTTGTTGTAGGGTCTGGCGCAATAGGAGTTGAGTTCGCGTATTTCTATAATGCAATAGGTACTGATGTAACTGTTATCGAGTATCTAGACCAAATAGTTCCTGTTGAAGACAAAGAGGTCGGAAAACAACTCGGTCGGTCATTAAAAAAACAGGGCATCAGCATTAAAACCTCCTCAGAGGTTACTTCAGTGGATACCTCTGGTTCTGGATGTGTTGTTACAGTAAAAACGAAAAAAGGAGAAGAGACCATTAAATGCGATATCGTTCTTAGCGCAGTTGGTGTGATAGCAAACATCGAAAATATAGGTCTCGAAGACGTAGGTATAGCTACAGACAAAGGAAAGATAATAGTTGACGATTTCTACTCTACTAACATTCCTGGATACTTCGCAATCGGCGATTGCGTTCCAGGCCAAGCTCTAGCGCACGTTGCTTCCGCTGAAGGAATTATTTGTGTCGAGAAAATAGCTGGTGATTCTCCTGACCCGTTAGACTATGGAAATATCCCAGGGTGTACTTACTGCTTCCCCGAGGTAGCTAGTGTAGGGATGACTGAGGAGGCTGCAAAAGACGCTGGTTACGATATTAAAGTCGGTAAATTCCCATTCTCCGCTTCAGGTAAAGCTAGTGCAGCTGGTCATAAGGATGGTTTCGTTAAATTAATTTTCGATGCGAAATACGGTGAACTCCTAGGAGGACACATGATAGGTGCTAATGTTACTGAAATGGTTGCTGAGCTCGTCGCCGTACGCAAACTAGAAACTACCGGACATGAATTAATTAAAACCGTACATCCTCATCCAACTCTTTCTGAAGCGATTATGGAAGCAGCAGCAGCAGCATATGATGAGGTCATTCATTTATAAATAATACATTGTCGTAGCATACTCTCAACATATCTCATTAATCTATTTTCTATGGCACAATATTATAAGTTTATCTCAGTATTATCGCTAACTCTTTTAACAGTTTCGTCAAGCAATTTTGCCCAAACTGCTGAGCCCATAGATTCATACACTTCAGACGAAATTTCTTATCTCGCAAGTATATTTCAAATTCCTTCCATAGTTTATTCTGCTGAGTACGACGTAGATGCTTATAGAGTGATTTATGAAATGCCCTATTTAGACAGCGTTATCACTGTGAGTGGAGCTCTATTTATCCCTCAAGGTATAGACTCTTTGTGTTCATTACCTGTAATGACATATATGCATGGAACTATCTTTGAACGAACGAATGCTCCGTCTTTTCTGCCAATTGAAGGTCGTTTAGGTTTTCTTATGTCTAGCCCAGGATTTATCGTCCTCATGCCTGACTACGTCGGTCTAGGAACATCTGATCTTATGCACCCATACGTACAAGCTAAATCTGAAGCTGATGCAGGTATATATTTACTTCAAGCTGCCGAGACTCTAGGTGCAGAACTAGGATATTCTTTTAATGGAGAGTTTTTCTCTTCAGGGTACTCTCAAGGCGGACATGCTTCAATGGCCTTTTCAAGAGAATTAGAGGCAAACTGGGCTGATACCTATCCACTTACTGCATCTGCACCTTTAAGTGGACCGTATGATATTTCTGGGACTCAATTTATTCAAACTTTTGAAAATCCTAGCTACTCCAATCCAGCATATCTAGCATACAATATCATAGGATGGAATAGCTATTATGGAAATATTTATGAAAATTTAAACGAGATTTTTCAAGAACCATATGCAACCGAATTACCCGGAATGTTTAATGGAGAAACATCTGGACTAGAGATTAATAACTATTTACCTTATTTGTTAGGTGATTTACTTCAGCCTGGATTAGTGGATGCAATAATTGCTGACCCCAACCATCCATTTAATTTAGCTGCAATTGATAACGATGTTTATCAGTGGATTCCTCAATCACCAATGAAGATATACTACTGTACTGAAGACGAGCAAGTGTTCTACGATAATGCTATTATTGCTGAAGCGTGGATGACTGAGAATGGGGCTACTAATGTCACGACGTCAAATGGCGGGCCATTTAACCATTCTGATTGTGCAGGTCCAGCCATTATCGGAGGAATGCTATGGATGCAAGGATATCATGTGGAATGTATTCCCGAAAGTGTAGGAGAAATTGATGAAATGGTTTGGTCTATAAACCCTAATCCTGCAGTAAACGGAATCAGCACATTGAAAGGATTACCCATAAATACTTCTTGGGACTTGAGGGATATCTCAGGCCGGTTAATTTCAAGAGGAACGGGTACGAAGATAGATTTTACTGGATTACCTGAAGGTGTTTACTTCGTCCAAACTAATGGATGGGGCACAAAGAAAGTTCTATTTAACTTTCAATAAAGTGATATGCATACATCCCCCTTCTGGGATGATTAATATTCTTCCATCATCTTGGTAACGAAGAAGTAATTTCTGCATTTCACGTGTGGGTCTGCTACAATTGGCGTCCTCATTAGCTCTATCCATAAATGCTATATCGAAAGAGGCCCCATAACTATGTGTTGATTCACCTCTAGTAGCATTTCTATTCCTTCTAGCTAATTTCTTTTGCTGACTTTCAGTCCGTGTCATCGATGTAACTCTGAAAACGGTGCCTTCAGAGTCTGTGCCCTCGAGTGCGTCAGCATAGTCATTCCCCATATCCTCGAGCAGGTCACGTACATCTGGAAGAAGCATGGGACTGCTATAACTAAGCCCCTTTATTCGGTAACCTCTTCCGTCGTGTACTTCGACTAATTTGTTTACACTTAATCCATACTTAACAGCCGCGTCATCTTTTATAAAGAAACTGTTCGGGAGTGACCTTGCAGACTGTTGATGTCTTGTGTATGGATTTTTAGGTATACGAAGAGTTTTCTTGCAGCAGCTACAAGGAAGTAATGACCCTAGTTTAAACTCATTCGAGTTTGGGGTGTCGGCTGATACTGTTAATTCGTGGGACACTGTTGTATTACTAGTTTCAGATGCAATTGCCAAACGCTTCTCTGGGATTCTATATCCTTTTAATTTCTTTAGTGGCTCAGGATGCGAAAGTGTTTTAGGTTTATTTGCATTTATATCTGGGGAATTGACTAAAGCCACCATCCCACTAGAGCATCCAATTAGTACTAATACAACAAGGACTATTCTGTCCCATCTGAATTCTCTTTTAACATGTCTACTCATGAAACAAAGTTCTAACTGAGTAAGGCATAAAAAGTGGTGTGAAATAATAATTCCTCACTTTGGAGTGTTGATACGATACAAATTGACATTAACTACTCCTCAAGCTACTGATTACTTTTATAAAAAACGAAAAAGTCATGATAGGTATTGGTGCAAAAATTGAACATCCTAGTTTCGGTGAAGGTGTAATTTTCGGAAAAGAGGGCGATTTCTACAGGGTTTATTTTAAAGATTTAGGTGAGAAAGAACTTGGCATTGATTATGATGGATATAATATAATCGAACCTTCTAAAGGAGAAAGTCCACAGCCCGATGTAACTGATATCATAGAAGCTATAAATCATGTGTTTGATGAAAAGCTTTCAGCTTTAACATCTTACATCGAACCTGCTCCTATTCAAATAGGAGAAAAATGGATGGGAGGAGTAATGACATTATCTCCAGAAGATTCGGAATTGCAATCAAAAGAAATTCCCATAGAAACTTTCTTTCATAAAATAGTAATGGTTAGAGATCGTCTTAGAGTGTTAGAACAGCAAATAAACTCTGATGAAAAACTGAATGATGCCGACAAAGTGAAACTTCAACAGTACATTACGAGAATATACGGTTCACTAACCACCTTTAACGTTTTGTTTAAGTATAAAGAAGATAGTTTTTCAGGAGAAAAGAAATAGACATGAATCTAATTTGTTGGAGGTTGATAAGCTTAGTAAATAAACTCTTATTGCCCAAAATATATACTAAGGCAGACCTTACTAGGCTTTCATCAATTGAAAAGGGTATTGTGTGGTGGAAAATGTTTACGACGTATAGATATCTAGACGCTGTTAAACAAAATGGTCATAAAATTGTGTGACACTAGACCTTAAAAACTGCCAACATCTGGTCGTCAGTCGAATCACGATCGGATTGCCAGCCTCGCATTTGAGATGAGATATATGCTGTTTGGTCTGCAACATCTAACTCCGAAGCTGATATCACCAACTTTCTCAGACCCGACCTCATCAGCTTTTTATCTTTCGCACCTCCGAATTGATCCGATAAACCATCTGTGAAAATATATACCATGTCACCTGTTCTAACAGGTACAGTAGTTTCAATAAAAACATCATTTTTCCAATAGTTCCCACCTATAGATCTGGCTGTACCTTTAAATTCCATCAAATTACCATTGCGTACAATCCACATAGGCCTTCTAGCACCTGCAAACCTGATTGTTTGCAAGCACTTATCGTAGGCTAACACCGCTAAGTCCATGCCCATACCCACGCTCATAAGTCTATCTTTATCTCCCCTCAATATTGACATCCTAAATCTTTCGTCTAGTCGAGTGAGTAGATGAGCTGGCCCTACTGCTTTGTTAAAAGCATGAGAAAATTTCTCCCTTGCTAGAACCGTCATTAATGCCGCACTCATTCCATGACCAGTACAATCACACACAGCTAGGAAAACAATATCTTTCTTCTGTCTTGCAAAGAGAAAATCACCACTTAAATAACCTCTAGGCTTATCATAAACGCTTAAACAAGGAAACATTTTTTTTAGATCTTCCTCTGTGGGAGCAAGCATACCTTGAATCGAACGCGCATACAAAATATCCTTAATATTAGGAAGGTTGCTTAGATTGTTTGGAAATTGTTTGTGAGGTAACATAAAAATATAATGAAATCTGAAGTCTGCAATAAGTAAACGAGGCTTATACACTCAAGGTTGCATTTTTAGTATAAAAAACTGTATTTTTACGAAATGAAAAACAAAATCGCTATCGCATTATCTGTTGTAACTATCAGTACTTTAGGCCTACTTTCAAGTTCTAATGGTGTTGCAGAAGTCCAAAATCAAGACCGTACGGGTGCGCCGGGGTCAGCTCAAGCTTGTACTCTATGTCACCAAGCAGGTTCTACACTAAACGCATCTAATTCTATCACAGTTACTGGTGCGGACGGTCTCGTTGCAGATCATTGGATTGCAGGAGAGACTTATGAAGTTAGTTTTGTTGTAACTGGTACTGGAGCGGCAGGTTACGGCTTCCAAGCAACTTCAGTTCTCGCTGATGGTTCAAATGCTGGTAGCTTTACAAACCCTGGCGCCTCTACTCAATTAGAGTCAGTAGGGTCACGTCATATAGTTGAACACAGCTCACCTAGTTCTACAGGTATTTTTACCGCTACGTGGACAGCGCCACCTGAGGGAAGTGGAGATGTCGGTTTCTTTATGGCTGGAATTGCAGCAAACTTACAAGACGGAAATAACGGTGACAGTCATGACGAAACTGCTATTTCATTACCTGAACTTAATCTAGCAGTAAGTGATTTGGTTGCAATGAACCAACCTATAATTTCTTCTAATGGAGTTACCCTTAAAGCAAATGTTAATGGTACTTTATCAATATATGACCTATCAGGTCGTGTGAGTTTTTCATCTGAAGTATCATCTCAAGAGACTATTCAAGTGGATGCAGGTGAACTCGGAAGAGGAATTCAGATAATAAGATTTAATCCTAAGACAGGTAGTAAATCTAATTATACTCCTCAAACATGGAAAATCGTAATTCCATCATAAAAAAGACTGAAGAGAGGAAAATATTTTCGCTATACCAACTAAATAAGAGTATTAAAAATGCTCTAGATAGTAAAGCTGGAGATAATTTATTTTGGGTTAAGGCTGAGATAGCAAAGTTCACGTTAAGTAGAACGGGACATGCGTATATAGATCTCGTTGAAGAAGAAGATGGCGAACGAAGAGCTGCTATTCGCGCCACGCTTTGGAGGAGAGATTACGAAAGAATTGTAAACGACTTAGGCGATTCGGCAAGTAGTGTCCTTAAGATAGGAAGTGAGATTGTATTTCAGTGTAGAATAAAGTTTCATGAAGTCCACGGTTTAAGCTTAGAAATAGAGGATATCGATTTATCTTTTATGCTAGGTGAGTTAGAGCGTCGAAAAGCTCAGACTATAGCAATCATTAAAAAGGACGGAGTTCAATTTATGAACTCCTCAATACCACTGCCTACAGTTATACAACAAATCGCAATTGTAGGGTCACCAGGAACATCTGGGTTTAGAGATTTTGTCCATCACGTTATTAAAAACGAAGGACTATTTAGATTTAAAATTGAAGTATTTGAATCGCCCGTTCAAGGTACAGAAGCACCTAAATTTATTTCTCAGGCTATTAAAAATGCTGAGAAAATTTCACCTGACGCAATCGTGATTATAAGAGGAGGTGGATCACCATTAGACCTTGACTGCTTTAACGATTTAAATTTAGCTCTAACTATTGGTAACACCTACGTCCCCATATTAACGGGAATAGGTCATGAAACTGATTCTTCTATTGCCGATTTCGTAGCTCACAGGTCATTTAAAACACCTACGGATGTTGGAGACTTTATAGTCAATAGATCAAATACTTTTTCAGCACTACTTGTAGATATAGCGACTAGAATAGGGTCTAGAAGTAAAACTGTTCTACACAAAGAAGATGCTTTTTTAAAGGGAGCTCAGATAACACTGAGAGATATTCCTAAAAGACTACTTAATGAAAGAAAGACACTATTTGAACAATTAAAGAGTGACCTAAATAGAGAAGCATCAAAAGTTATTTTGAGGCAGAAAGAAGCTTTAGCAGGTTTGGCCTCTACTATGGACTTGCTTAAACCAGAAAAGACTATGGCTAGGGGATTCAGTATCGTTAGACACAATAACAAAATTATACGTGACGCCAAAAATATTAGTTCTGGTGATATTATCAAGGTCAAGTTTCACATAGGTGAAATTAATGCTACCGTGAAATAAACAATTAATTTAAAACAAATGCCAAACGATACTAAAAATACTCCAGTAAAAGACCTCAGTTACGACGAATCTATTACGGAATTAAAAACTATTCTTAGCTCGCTTCAAGACGAAAAGTTATCTATCGATGACCTAACAGTTACAATAAAACGTGCATCTGAATTACTAGAATTCTGTCATTCAAGACTTAAAAGCACCGAACAAGAGGTAGAGAAAATTATTGTGAAACTGGGACTAGGAGACTAGTTGGATTGAGTTCCATCTCTCAATCTATCAAGAACACCTGATGCTCCAATATTATTTTCATTTTTTACATCTTTAACAAAATCTTCTTGCTCAGCATTTTTAAGAGCTAAGGCTTTATCTCTGACCTCCATCATAGCGTGTCTGACTTTAGAGAAAGATTCACATTCTGACATTTGTTGTGACCAAACCTTATCTGCTTCTTTATGTCCCGTTAATTGCATACAACCTGACATTGCAGAAGCAAGTCCTGCATTAAGGTCTTGACTAGTTTTATATTCTCCTGCATTCATCCTTTCTGTAAAAGAATCTATTTCTAGAAGAGTTGTATTTACACAATCACAAGCGTCTCCTCTATCAGCATTTATCTCTTCTACCGTCAATTCATTTTTTGTGTCCTCAGAATTCAAAGTAGCTGAATCAGAAGAAGTCTCTGTTCCACAACTGGATATAAAAAAAAGACTAAGTGCTGACCCTACAACAAATAATCGTTGTTGTCTAATTGTAAAAAGTATGTTCATTTATTAAAATTATTAATTCTATTCTAATGCTTCGTTGAGAATAAGGAAAACTTTATATGCAGGTGTACAATCAGCAGGTTATACCAAATCTTTGGAGAAGAATTAGCAAATCTAAAGCTCCAATATCTAATGTATTATCCATGTCATAAGCACCAGCCCAATCCTTACCATATGCTGATAAGAATAATATAAAATCACCTGAACCTATATGACCGTCATTATTAAAGTCTCCTAAGCAAGCGTCACTAGGAATAAACCCAGATCCTCCATACTCCATCGCCCAGTTAGGAAAAACAATAGTTTCAGCGAAATTAAAAGCATTCTGACCTACTATACGACCTACCTCGCGTGATGGTGAATCATCTATAGGAGGGTGAATACCTCCCCAAATTCTAGATAACGCACTTTCGTTTGAAGCATCCATAAATGTAGCCCATTGTAAATTAAAAGTTACAGAAGGTCCCTCTTCAAATACCAAAAATTGATTCATTGGTGCTGGCCACTCAGCCATTCCACCTGGCCAATATGGAGAACCCGTTAACATTTCAAATAACTCAGCTGCTGCACGAGAGAAAGCACTATGTCCACTAAAGTACCCTGCAAATGGAGGTGTAACAAAAGATGGACGTTGATAAGGCCACCACTGCTTAGCTAAAATCCAACCTACACCTGCCTCATCAATTTGTGGGATATCAATATAATCTGGCCCCTTCCACGTGTGAATAGCAATTTCACCAACGTGATCAACACCACCAAAATTTGCCAAAGGATGTGTATCACCTACTACTTCAATAAATCCTGGAATTAAAGGCAATCCAGCTGGGTGGTAATTTGTAAGAGTCGTATCTGTGCTTTGGCCTTTCTCTGCCATATATCGAATGGCTGAAACTGGTCTTACATAGTCATAATAACCTTTATTACTCCATGCTGTAATAGCACAATCATGCATCGCCCCAGCGAGTGCTAAGTAAGACTTAACGCTAAATTCATTATCATCGATAATGGGTCCCTGACCTCTCCATCTATGAGCTCCAGCTTCTGGGACAAGGATGAATTCATTTAAAAGAGTAAACCAGTGTCCAGGAGGTGTTTCAGAATCGGGACCATCTGCCCAAAACTCGGCAATAACTCGACCGTAATCTCCTCTTGGAACAATATTAGGTTCGTATGGAAGCTCAGTATAAGGATTTACCGGATGACCGTTACCACCGAAACTACCGTCTGCATTATACCAACTCTTTAATCCTCCACGTTCCCAATCATAGAAAGTCGAAAAGTCTTGCACCGCAGCAATATCACCATTGTACATAAGAGAACCTGGACTAACATCCCACAACACACTATCAATTGGATCTAGTTGTTCTGACCACTTCATTACCATACCGAATCCCCACTTATAGAAGCTCTCGTTGAAATTAGAAGCTATCGTTGTGTCTAGATAAACTGGAGGTCCAGGATTGTGATATGTATTGTAAACACATGTGTCACGCAATAATGACGTCAAATTGGAGTCACGAAGTGCAAATCCTTCAACATTACCCCATTCTGGGCCTAGGAAAGGAGGCACTTCAGTAATCAACTCACCACTTTGGTCTATAGTAACTGAAAGTTCAACAGCCTGCCAACGATTAGGGTCTACCATTCCATTAGTTCCAGGTATCTCTGGCAAGATATTAGGGTTAACTGACGTATAGCAAGTGCTCGCATAGTTCCCCCCTTCATTAGCACCATCTTGCATACCAAAGGCAATTACTTGTTCTGCTAAATAGTTACCTAATGCAGCAGGCCCGTCGTTAATGTAATCCGTTGAGACAATAAGCGTGTCAAGATTATGAAGCGCCATCTGTTGCCTAATATTTGCCATTGTCGCTACAGCTTGTGGTGAATTTGCATACCTATGTTTGATAAGACGGTAAACCCCATAGCTCATAGCAGTATCTTGAGCCGCTTGTCTGTCAACAATATTTGATGGTATTGTGAAATTATTAAAATCAAAATTGCAAGTATATCCTCCTATTGTATTTCCAAGAAAATACTGCTGAGATGCGGTAGTATCATAAGCAGCCCAGCAATCGTACATTATTATACTTGAGTGCATGAGATTTCGTGCGTGAACTGTAGGCCTAGCATAATCGTTTCTGATTGCTTCCAGAACTTGCTCGTTCCACTCAACTGCAATGTGAGTACCTTGTGCAAAAGCTCCAAGTGCAATAAAAAGCAATGAAAAAGAAGTTGCGATATGTCTAAATTTAAACATGTTAGATAAAAATTATTTTAATTAGCTGTTAATTCCTAATTTATATTCCTACAAAATTCGTATATTATTCGTTAACCTTTATGAAAACATTCATTTTTCCTTAACAATATGTTGTCAAAAAAAGCACAATACGCATTTAGAGCTCTTACAACCCTCGCTCGAAATGAGGGGAAAGGCCCTCTTCCAATTAGCACAATTGTAAAGGAATACCCCATAAGCACTAAGTTTTTGGAAACAATCCTTTTAGAATTAAAACGAGGTAAAGTGTTAGCAAGCAAGAAAGGAAAAGGTGGTGGATATTTCTTGACAAATGCTCCCAACAGCGTCAATTTAGCTCAGGTTATTAGAATTCTAGATGGTCCCATCGCTCCTTTAAAGTGTGTTTCTCTTAATTTTTATGAGAAATGTGACGATTGTAACGACGAAGCATGTGGACTAAAGCTTTTAATGGCCGAAGTGAGGGATGCTAATTTAAAAATTCTAGAAAACCGAACTTTGGCCGACTTAATCAAAGAAATATAACGAGTTTTTTTTAAATTATTACAAAATCCCATCTAATAAGTGGGGTTATGTTATCTTTGCAGGACTATGACTAGTCCTTCTATACCATTCAATCTTCATGCCGATCCCGTAACAGCTCTTAAAGAACTGTGCGACACATACCCAGAAGGAGTTGTGTTTACAACTTCGTTTGGAATTGAAGATCAGGTTTTAACAGACCTTATTTCAAGAAATAACATAAAGGTAAAACTTGCAACATTAGATACTGGAAGATTGTTTTCTGAAACATATGATTTAATAGATAAAACAAAATCAAGATATGGAATTGAAATCAAGAGCTACTTCCCTGACACGCTATCATTAGAGGAGTTTGTGAATAGCCAAGGAATGAATTCTATCTTTAAAAGTCTTGAGAATAGAAAAGAATGTTGCAAGATCCGGAAAATTGATCCATTATTAAGATCTTTAAAAAACTCTAATGTTTGGGTAACTGGTTTAAGAATGGAACAGTCTGACAATAGATCCAACTTAAGCCGAATTTCAGTTGATTCTTTATCAGGTTTGTTAAAATTCAATCCTCTTCTATCTTGGACTGACAGTGAAATAAACCAATATATTGAAAAACACAATGTTCCAATTAACACTTTGCATAAAAAAGGATATCCATCAATCGGCTGTGCACCATGTACACGGGCAATTACCATAGATGAGCATCCTAGAGCAGGAAGGTGGTGGTGGGAGCAATCCTCTAAAGAATGTGGATTGCACAAGGGATAGAATGGCCTATAATCAAATTAATAAAAAAGTTGTTGGATATTAAAAAAGACTGACTACCTTTGACGTCCGATTCAACGCAGGGTTTATGGCTTGCGACTGAAGTTATAAAGTTAACTTCAACTTGATTCGAAACCTCATCGCGGGGTGGAGCAGTTGGTAGCTCGTCGGGCTCATAACCCGAAGGTCGTAGGTTCAAGTCCTACCCCCGCTACAACGAAAAACGAAAGAGTCAGCGCAAGCTGGCTCTTTTGCATTTAAGGATTATTTGCAAGCTTGCTTGTGAATAAGGATGAAAGCAAAAGAGCATAATACCCGAAGGGTATCTCTTTCGTCTTGAAGCTGTTAAGCCCACTCGATGGCACTCACCGAGCGAACGAAGTGAGGGAGGTAACACTACCCCTAGTATAAAAGTAGGTTGTCAAATAAATATTACTAATTTTTATTTTATTCGCTACTTAATAAACTTTTTTAAAGCATTTAAATCTTAACTTTCAATAATGAAAATAATCCCTAGCAAGAGAGCATTAATTACTGGATTTATTATAATTTTTGGATTAATCCAATTTATAAGAATCGATAAAGTAAATACAATCGTGCCAGTAGAATACGGCTTAATCGCTATCGAAACGCCACCTAAAGACGTAGCAGAACTGATTACCTCAGCGTGCTATGACTGTCACTCAAATACTACAAAGTACCCTTGGTATAGTAATATAGCTCCTGTGAGCTGGTGGCTCAAAAAGCATGTAAATAACGCTAGAGAAGAGTTAAACTTTTCTAAATGGAAAGATTACAACATCGACAAAAGAGATTCTTTAAAAAAAGAATGTGCCGAACACATTGAGAAAAAATGGATGCCTCTTTTTTCGTATAAAATCATTCATCCAGAGGCTCAACTAAGTGATGAGGAACGAGAAAAAATGATTAATTGGTTTAAGCAGTAATTAGCATACGTGTAATTGATAGATTGTCACACCATAGCATGCTTACTCATCGTACCTTAGCATTTGAATGAATGTACAAGAATGATTTCTGAAGAAGAACAAGACAAACAGGGTTCGAATAAAATGCCTGACCTCCCTCCAATGCCTGAGTCTGCAAACATGAGCAATGAGGCACCTATTGAGATAGATTGTCCTGAAGGCCATAAAGCTGGTTTCGTCAATATTGTAGGGTCTCCGAATGTAGGGAAGAGCACCCTAATGAACCGTTTGGTAGGGGAAAACATTAGTATTATTAACTCTAAAGCCCAAACCACTAGACACCGCATCATGGGTATTGTGAACGAAACAGATTTCCAAATCGTTTACAGTGATACTCCTGGAGTTCTTGATCCTGCTTATAAATTACAGGAGGGGATGATGAAGTTCGTTAAAACCGCCTTACAAGATGCAGATGTTCTTATTCTAGTGACTGACATATACGAAGAAGGAATTGCACACGAAGCTACTTTCGATAAGATCGCAAAGATGGACGTTCCTGTATTTATTTTAATAAACAAAGTGGATTTGGCAGATCAGGCAAAAGCTATGGAAAAAGCTGAATTCTGGCAAAAGAAAATACCTCGTGCACATGTTGCTCCGATTAGTGCTCTCCATAATTTTAATTTAGAAAATCTTTTAGATAGAATTGTTGAAGAGCTACCAGTTGCTCCACCATTTTTTCCCAAAGATGAGCTTACAGACAAACCTATGAGGTTTTTCGTTTCTGAAATTGTTCGTGAGAAAATTTTAACACACTATAAGCAAGAAATTCCATATAGCTGTGAGGTTGTGGTTGAAGAATACATTGACGAACCTACAATATGTAGAGTACGGGCAGAAATTCGCGTTGCACGTGAATCTCAAAAATACATAGTTGTTGGAGCAGGAGGCAGAATGATAAAGCGAGTAGGTACTGATTCTAGAAAAGAACTAGAGTCGTTTCTAGATAAAAAGGTATTCCTCGACCTCTACGTTAGAGTAGATAAAGATTGGCGTAACGACGAACGTAAACTAAAGCGTTTCGGATATTTCGATTAAGCTGCTTCATTTTTATTTTAGACCAAGTGATCTATTTCCCGTCAGCAAAAATAAATCTAGGATTAAGAATCCTAGGGCAACGCGATGATGGATATCACAACATTGAAAGTGTATTCTTACCCACTAACTGGTGCGATGTACTAGAGGTGAACGTTCTGGATAAGGGTGAGATGGGTTTGCTGAATTTAAATTGCACTGGGATTGAAGTAGGTGGGAATTCTCGTGATAACACTATCGTAAGAGCACATAAAATAATAAGCGAAACTTTCGAACTCCCTCCTATTAAAGTTAATCTATTAAAAGTAATTCCGACGGGAGCTGGGTTAGGTGGAGGAAGCGCAGATGGATCGTTTATGCTTAAAGCTATTAACGAGCTTTGTGACTTAGGTATATCAAATACTGAACTCAAGAAATTTGCATCAAAGATTGGGAGTGATTGCCCTTTCTTCATTGACAACGTGCCAGCTTTAGTTACTGGTATTGGTGATGAAATTCAACCTTTAAACCAAAATCATTTGGGATTAAGTTTACACGATATAAAAATATTGATTATACATCCCGGAATACATGTAAATACCTCTCAAGCTTTTTCATGGTTAGATGGGAAATCAAAAAAAAGTTTGGACTACTCTGCATTATCAAAAACTCCAATTGAAAGATGGGGTGGAGTAATAAATAATGATTTCACAATTCCCGTTTCTAAAAGACATCCTGAAATATCTCAAGCTTTAGAGATGCTTAAAGAGGCTGGAGCTGAGTATTATCAGATGACTGGAAGTGGGGCTTCTGTTTTCGGGTTGTTTTCTACAAAAAAGGCGCAAAAAAGTAAGGGAATTGCACTAAAAGTGCAAAAAACACTCGAAAATGCATCAAAACAAGGGTTTAAAACTTATTTCGGAGCTTTAGCATAAATAAATAAACCTAGCGCTAGATATATAAGGTTTGGTAGCCAAGCAGCGATTAAAAGAGCTGAACTATCACTAATAGGCACAAAATCTGGAATAGCAGCAGTTGATGCATAAACTGTAATCATTCTAGATGTGAAAACGAAAGTGAAACCGATTAATACTGCGACAAATAGGTGAACGCCAATTCCACCCCTTTGCTTTCGAGATGCTATCCCTACCCCGATAAAGGTTAAAACGAATATTGCAAACGGTGTTGACGTACGAGAATGTTTTTCTAGTTCGAGAGTATTGACGTCTGCTCCTCTAGTTTTCACCTCGTGTATATAATTAATCAATTCTGGTGTAGTCATTGTACTAGAGTAGGCGGCTCTTTGAGCGAAATCATCTAGCCTCATCGGAAGAATAGTGTCAAGTCTATTTACAAAACGAAATGACTCTGTATTGTCTTGGTGGAAATCGCGAATACCCACATTCACAAGTCTCCATAAACTATCCTCCTCCATCCAGGTTCCTTTAGCAGCAACTATTCTCTGCTCAAGACGAGTATTATCCTCATTCCACTGTTCTAATTGAAACCTGTACCCCGTTTTTCTACTGTATGTTATACTCCGGAAGTAAACAATAGAACCGGGAGCAACTTCACGATAAAGATTTTGGTCTTTAACATGAAAATTTACATGAATCCACTGTACCTCAAAATTCAACTTGCTTTCATTTGCAATAGGAACAACGAAGTGAGCCAAAAGGAGCGAAAGCATCACTAATACTGATGCAGCTATGAAATAAGGTCTAAGAAACCTTCGGAAAGACATACCTCCGCTTAACATCGCTATCACTTCAGTTTGCTGAGCTAACCTACTTGTAAACCAAACTATAGTTAAGA
The DNA here is from genome assembly GCA_002746975.1 of Bacteroidota bacterium. GTDB lineage: Bacteria > Bacteroidota > Bacteroidia > Flavobacteriales_D > Sanyastnellaceae > UBA974. The sequence continues at coordinate 106,273 of NVXE01000011.1, forward strand.
ACACTATAAAACCACTCAACAGGTTAGCAAAGAAAAAGCAAAAAGCGAAATAGTATTTTACCGTCTCCCAAATAGGAGCTTCATTTGTTATTAATCGACCTATATTTTCGACTAAATCAAAGACTACTGCAACAATACAGAACATCCCGAGCATGAAGAAGAATGTCTTCAGAAACTGGCCGATTATATATCTATCTAATAAACTCAAAAGTTTAGTTAAGCTAATTATAGTTTTTGGGATAATTGAACGACCATTTTATTCTTCCACTCATTAAAATCGCCAGCCTTGATATGCTTTCTCGCTTCTCTCACTAAATCTAAATAAAAGTATAGATTATGCACGCTAGTAATATAAAGAGCCACAAGTTCATTTGCTCTAATTAAATGTCTAACGTAAGATTTGCTATACATCTTATCTACTTCCGCACCGCCAGCAGGGTCGAGTGGCGAGAAGTCTTGCTCCCACTTTTTATTCTTAATATTTATTACTCCATTCCAAGTGAATAGTGTTCCCGTTCTAGCATTTCTAGTAGGCATAACACAATCAAACATATCAACTCCAAGTGCAATATTTTCCAAAATATTTACTGGAGTACCTACACCCATTAAATATCTAGGCTTGTCCTCAGGTAGTATTCCGCAAACTAATTCTGTGGTCTTATACATTTCGTCAGTAGGCTCTCCAACACTTAAGCCACCTATGGCGTAACCAGCCGCATCAACAGATGCAATATATTCTGCCGATTCTGTTCTCAAATCATCATAGCTTCCACCCTGCAATATCGGAAACAACTCTTGATTGTGCCCGTATTTAGGCTCCGTTTCAGCTAATCTCGCAACACAACGGTCTAACCAACGGTGTGTTCTATGCATAGACGTTTTCGCATAATCCACAGTGCAAGGAAACGGCGGGCACTCATCAAACGCCATTATTATATCAGCTCCAATGGTGCGCTGAATATCCATAACTTTTTCCGGAGTAAAGAGATGCAGGTCACCATTAATATGGCTTCTAAAAGTGGCTCCTTCTTCAGTTAATTTTCTTTTATGTGCCAAACTATACACTTGATAGCCGCCACTATCAGTTAAAATCGGCCTATCCCAACTCATATATTTATGCAAACCACCTGCCTTTTCCATTGTATCAATACCGGGTCGCAGGTAAAGATGATAAGTGTTGCCTAATATAATATCCGCATTAATTTCATGCTTTAGCTCAGGCTGAGGAACAGCTTTAACCGATCCAAGTGTCCCAACAGGCATGAAAATAGGCGTTTCAATAACACCATGGTCCGTTTCTAACTTTCCTGCTCTAGCTCTAGAGCCCGTATCCTTTGCTTCAAGGGTAAATTTCACTGCTAATACTGTCTTTATTTATTCGAATCCATTTTGAATACGGTTGCACAAATGTAACTTGGGAGAATTATAAGACAATGAAATGATAGGAACGTTATTCAATACAATTGCAGTTGCCCTAGGTGCATCTATCGGGCTAGCGTCCCACAAGTATATCTCAAATAAAAGCCAGCATAAAATATTAATGGTTTTCGGCTTGTTCACTATGGCTTTGAGCATAAATATGATCTCAAGTATGAGTGCTCCTATTGATATCTTCCTTGCATTAATTATAGGTACACTATTAGGCCAAACCCTAACTCTACATGACAGGTTATCGTCCTTTACTTCTAAGTTTGACAAGCAAAGTAATAGCAACTCGGATTCTACTAGCTCAGGTTTTATTAAGGCCACAATGCTTTTCTGTGTAGGAGGACTAACCTTGATAGGCTGTATGGAAGAAGGGCTTAAAGGAGAATCCCAGCTTCTTTTCATCAAAGGGACAATGGATTTAATTAGTTCGTTTTTTCTAGCCTCAGCACTTGGAAAAGGCGTTCTGTTTTCAGCAATAGGAGTTCTAATATTCCAGGGAAGCTTAACGTTATTTTTTATGAGCTTCGGAGCCCAAATCCCAGATGAACTGATAATGGACTTAACCGCGTTAGGAGGTATACTTTTATTAGCCTTGGGAATTGATTTGATGGATATCAAATCAATTAAAATGATAGACCTCCTACCATCGTTAATAATACTACCTATTATACACTTTCTTCACACATTGATAGTAGAACTGACTATCTTCGAATTTATACAATAACACAACGTGGCAAGACGAACTAAAAGAAAGAAGTACAAAAAACATTACTCTAGGTTTGTGCACGGGATTTCGTCAGTGTTTATTTTCGCTACAATATATTTAGGGTACGTATACTACACAACACATTTCGTAACACCTTGGCACGCTTCCAGCGATCAGAAAGGGTACAATGCCGTAATAATTAATTACAGTGATGAGGTTTTAACAGCCGCAAACGAATTCAACCTGCCGTATACATATTTAATGTCACTTATTCAATTAGAATGTTCGGGCATAAAACCAGCAGGATCTAGATTTGAGCCACACGTTTTCAAACGCCTTAAAGATGTTAGGGATGGTCGTAGGAAGAATTATGAAAATGTTACTGCAAAACATCTCTCTGACGCAACGGACGAAGCTCTCAAAAATCTAGCAACCTCATGGGGACCTTTTCAACTTATGGGTTATAAGTGTATTCTTCTTGATGTAAAGATCAAAGACATTAGAGGAGACAATGGAGTATACCACGGAGCTGAGTGGATAAATCGCACTTATGGAAATAGATTGAGAAAGGGTGAATATAAAAATTGCTTTCACCTTCATAATACTGGAAAAACTTACCCTAAATCAGGAATTCCTACAACACACGACCCTCAATATGTACCGAGAGGGTTGGCCGGAATTAAACGATTTAGTAAGACAGAAAAGAAGAACACAAAAAGATAGATAAATACATGCCTGCTAATAAATACGCATTACTACGTTATCGCATTATAGATAGGTGCATAAATAATTCACGTAATCCCTTCCCTTCAAAAGAGGACCTACGTACTTCATGTGAAGAGGCGCTTTATGGAAGTGATGGCGAGCATATTAGTGTTTCTACTATAGAGAAGGACATTTGGGCTATGAGAAATGAATCCGAATTAGGATACTACGCACCCATATCATACCACAGAGACCATCGTGGATACTTCTACGAGGAGGATGGGTACAGCATAAACGAAGTGCAGTTGAACGATGACGATTTAGATGCGATTAGATTTGCTGCAAATACACTTATTCAGTTCCGTGATCTCCCTATTTTCAAACAATTCGATGAGGCAATAGGTAAAATTGCAGATAGACTTTCTGTAGCACCTGATTTAAACACTACTGGAGTTGACCGATATATGCAATTTGAATCAACTCCTTCTGCAAAGGGTTCTCAACACTTAGCTCCGTTATTATCAGCCGCTAAGAATCATAATCCCATTAACCTTAGATATAGAAAGTTCTCTTCTGAAAATGACAAAAACTACCTTGTTCACCCTTATCTGCTCAAGGAATATCGAAATCGTTGGTATTTATTAGCTTGGGACCCTGAAAAAAAGTTTATCCGAACATTTGGATGCGACAGAATCACAAATATCTCAATCGACGAAAATTCGACTTTTACTACAACATCCTCGTTCGATTCAGATTCATATTTCAAACATGCTGTAGGAATTACTGTTATAGATGATACAAATCCCGTCGAGGTTGTTTTTGAGTGTGACTCTATACTATCACGATACTTGGAATCTAAACCACTACATCCATCACAAAAGATTACTGTCATAGGCTCAAAAACAAGAGTTACACTTCATGTTCTAATAACATATGAGCTAGTCCAGTGGATTTTAGGTTTTGCTTCTGATATAAAAATAATTTCCCCTCCATCACTTCGAGAAAAACTAGTTAACCGCCTCGAACAAGCTCAAAACTTATACTTAAACATATAGTTTTTACACGAGCTATAATCACAACGTAAATAGACTGAGTAGTGACTTCGGTCATTTGTAAGGTAATAATTATCAAACCTTATAAACTCATAAGCAATGTCTATTCCAATTAATACTCTCGGTTTCTCTAATAACAATTCAATAGCTGACATATCTCAAGCACGTTTATGGGTTAATTCTTTTCCAAGACCTATAGGGTTTAACCCGTATGCATGGAATACAACGAAACGAATAGCATTAGAAATTTGGAAGTGCTATTTCTCGAATCGTTCTTTCGAAAGAACAGTTAACTTTATGCACCCGTCTTTCTATACAATGATCCGCACTCCAGAAGGAGCACCTCTTCTCGTAGAAAGGTCAATTAGGGGTATTGTCTAATGAGAATGATTTACAATTTGTTGTGGAAAAGTCCGAAAGATTTTGTTTGGATTGCGAAGTCTTGACCCTATATTGCACTAGTGCCTTTTAGTAGGCTTTTTATGTTCACTCGTCGAAGCTTTTACCTTATTAACCGGTGACATTTTAATGACACGATATACGTCACATACTCAATCTACGCTTATGCGTGAACTGCAATCAAGATTGCACTGTGTTTCTGATGCCCAAAATAATAGTTTAGGAGTATTAGTTTCTTACGCAGGGCCACTTGATACTGCCTCTGGTGACTCAATACTGTTACTATCAGAAAGAGCCGTTCTACATAGTGGTTCGCCGCGTAAAGAAATGAAGCGAGTTTGTAATGTCGTTATAGAATGCATTCAAAACGTTAGCCGTCATGGTTGGATTGACGAAAAAGGAGAGATTCTCCTTTACTTAACTTTAGAACACACACCACTCGGTTTCCAAATCCAGTGCGGAAACATCGTAGATCTAGATATGGCATCGACTCTCCGTTCTAAATTAAACGAAGTAAATGGCCTTAATCATTCTGAACTACGCAAACGCTATATTGAAATGCTCTGTAGAACAGGTGTTAGCGAATCTGGTGGAGCCGGACTGGGATTAATGAGTATGGCTAAACGATGTGCAGGTTCACTAGAATATGAATTAACAGAACAAGATAATGATTTATTCTTGTTCACTATGACCGTCACAGTTAAGAGCTAATTAGGTCAAATTTAGGTTTTCCTTTCCTTTTTCTTTGCCGCAGGAAATAGAATGTTATTTAATATCAATCTATAACCAGGTGAATTTGGGTGCAGATTTAAATCAGTGGGTGGGTCATTAACCATATGTCTATAATCCTCTGGATCATGTCCGCCATAATATGTCCACTGACCTTGACCAAGTTCGCCGTGAATATACTTTGCAGTAGTTAAGTTTCGATTATCACCCATTATAGTAACGTCTGGTCTAATAAATTCCTTCCTAAATGAAGTAGTTTGACCCATAAATCCCGAAATAACCCTTTTATGATTCTGAGTCAACATGGTAGGAACAATATCCCATTTAGCTGAAAAATCGAATAGAGTAAAGAAATCATTTATGGGCTTTATTTTACTGTGGTCCTTAGTTCCATCAATCTCAGAAAATTCATACACAAGGGGGTCCATTTCTAGTTTGTAGTCTTGAAATGCTAAACCCTGTGAATAATCAAGTTTTGATGAGGCTTGGGGATCTGCCGGATCGCCATCAAACATAGATTCACAAATATCAACTTTTTGAGCAGCCAAAGCAATGTCGTAAGAGTCTGTTCCCGAACACATTGTAAATAAAAATCCACCACCAAGGACGAAGTTTTTAATTGAAACTCCTACTTGTCTTTTCATCTCACTCACCTTTTGGAAACCCATCATTTGAGCTGAAGCATTCTGAGAGTCCACTTCATCTTGATACCAAGTCGCTGTTCTATATGCTTTATAAAATTTCCCGAATTGACCAGTAAAATCTTCATGATGAAGGTGAAGCCAATCATACTTTGGGAGCTCACCCGTAAGTATTTCTTCATCATAAACTATATCGTAAGGGATTTCCGCATAAGTAAGAACTAATGTAACAGCGTCATCCCAGGGTAGTTTTCCAGCGGGGCTATAAACAGCAACTTTAGGGGCAACCTCTAATTTCACCCTTTCCATATTAATTTCAGGATCAGCTATCTCATTAAGTATTTGGGCGGCTTGAACATCGGCAATAATTTTATATGACACACCTCTAATAATGCACTCATTCTCAATTTCAGAAATGTTTTGGAATAAAAAACTCCCTCCTCTATAGTTTAACAACCATTCCGCTTCAACACCATTTCCTAAAACCCAAAAAGTTACTCCATAAGCTTTAAGATGGTTTGCTTGAGTATCATCCATGGGTATAAGAATTTTCGAAGCAAAAGCTTGGCTTACAAAGAGAAACAACAACCCCGTTATTATAGGTTTAATAATCGTACTAGAAAGGTGAATCATTATCTAAATCTTCATTCATTTTAGAACCAATAGTAATAGTGCCCGAATTTGAAAAAGCCGTATTTGGAGAAATTGAATCACCTCCAAAACCGTTATCTGAAAAGGATCTGTAGTCAGTAAATTTCGCTAAATGTTTAACGAACTTAAGATTAACCGTTCCTAAGCTTCCGTGTCTATGTTTCGCAATAATAAATTCAGCCAAACCATCAGTATCAAGTCCGTCTGGATGATCTGTGAACCCATAATATTCTGGTCTATATATAAACGAAACGATATCTGCATCTTGCTCAATCGCTCCTGACTCTCTAAGATCTGACAACATGGGTTTTTTATCCCCACCTCTCGTTTCAACCATACGACTTAGTTGGGAAAGAGCTATCACGGGTATATCTAATTCTTTTGCAATCGATTTTATAGATCTTGATATTGAAGAGATTTCTTGTTCACGATTTCCTCCACCACTAGTACTGCCATTCATGAGTTGTAGATAATCTATTACAACCATGTCTATCCCATGTGTTGACTTCAGACGCCTACATTTAGCTCTTAGCTCAAACACATTCAATCCTGGCGTGTCATCAATAAACAGGGGAGCATCAGATAGTTTTCCAATTCTATCGTGTAATTGTTGGTATTCATGATCTTCGAGTGTTCCTTTTCTAAATTTATCTGAACTAATCTCTGTTTCTGCCGAAATAAGTCTCTGAACAAGTTGAACTGAAGACATTTCAAGAGAAAAAACAGCAACCGGAATTCCTTGATCCACAGCAACATTTCTTGCCATAGTTAGAACAAATGCTGTTTTACCCATTCCAGGCCTAGCGGCCAAAACAATCATATCTGACCTCTGCCAACCACCTGTAATTTTATCCAAATCATCAAACCCTGATGGCACTCCACTTATCCCGCCATCCTGAGATCTCGCTTTATCTATATTATCAATTGCTTTTTTAAGCACAACCTTCATGGTCTCGAAACTTTTCCTAATGTTTCCTTCAGCTACTTCAAATAATCCTGATTCAGCTTCATCCAGTAAATCGAAAACATCTGTTTTTTCATCAAATGCCTTTTCAATGATATTACTCGATACTCTAATTAATTCTCTTTGAATATATTTTTGAGAGATGATTCTAGCATGAAACTCTACATTAGCAGTACTTGCAACCCTGGTCGTCAAATTAGCAATATAATAAGCTCCACCGACTAATTCTAAATCCCCAGATTTTTTAAGAGCTTCCGTTACAGTCAATAAATCAATCGGCTCCGAATCATTGAATAAGTTCTGGATTCTATCGAAAATCTTTTGGTGAGCTGGCTTATAAAAACTTTCGGGACTAAGAACGTCAATAACTGAATTTACAGCAGTTTGTTCCAGCATCATAGCACCTAAAACAGCCTCTTCAAGATCTACTGCCTGCGGAGTTACTCTTCCATGAGTAGTCTCCGAAAATGATGATTTACTAATAGAAGATAGGCGGTCAGTAGCTTTACTCATTATATTTATCGGTGACGTTTTTTTCATGATTGCAGAGTGCAAGTTACGCCGTTGTCGATTACTGTTTTGAACAATTAATTGACTCTCTTTTCAACAAATACATTTGAGACCAATTATAAAATGCGACTCTAGCTAATTCCGAATGCCGACTTTACCTCATCTACCATATCTAACTTCTCCCAAGGAAAAAGTTCAACCTCAATTTCAACTTTCTCACCTCCTTTAAATGCCTCAAACGATTTAATTACTGTCTTAGGCTGCCTTCCCATGTGTCCATAAGAAGCCGTTTCCGAATAAATCGGAGTTCTGAGATTAAACCTTTGCTCTATATCATAAGGTTTCATCGAAAATAGGCTCGCAATTTTATTTGCAATCTCACCATCAGATAAATCGACTTTAGATGTTCTATAAGTATCAACATATAATCCTACTGGCTCAGCAACTCCTATAGCGTAGGCAACTTGAACTAAGACTTCGTCGCAAACACCTGCCGCAACAAGGTTTTTGGCAATATGGCGTGTCGCATAGGCTGCGGATCTATCAACTTTAGATGGGTCTTTACCACTGAAAGCTCCTCCTCCATGGGCACCCTTACCTCCATAGGTATCTACAATAATTTTTCGCCCAGTTAATCCCGAATCTCCATGTGGTCCACCGATAACAAACTTTCCCGTTGGATTTACGTGGAGAACGTGATCTCCTTTAAAAAGAAATTGTACTCGATCACTCATTTGGGCTTTAACCCTAGGAATCAATATTTCAGAAACATCCTTCTTAATTTTTGCCAAAACAAGCGCGTCAGATGCCTCAAAACCGTCATCGTGTTGAGTCGAAATAACTATAGCTTCAATACGCTCAGGAACTCCATCGTCAGAATATTGAATAGTAACCTGGCTTTTAGAATCAGGTCTTAAATATGTCATTTCATTGCCTGCCTTCCGAATTTGAGCAAGCTCAAATAAAAGTCTATGAGACAAGTCTAGTGGTAAGGGCATGAAGTTATCCGTCTCCCGACTAGCATAACCAAACATCATTCCTTGATCACCTGCTCCTTGCTCTTCAGGTGACTTTCGAACTACTCCCTGATTGATATCATCTGATTGTTCGTGAATTGCACTAAGCACACCACACGATTCTGCATCAAATTTATACTCACTCTTTGTATACCCAATTTTCCTTATTGTATCTCGCGCGATTTTTTGTACGTCAATGTAGGCATTTGAATTAACCTCACCTGCTAATATTACTTGACCAGATGTCACCATAGTTTCACAAGCAACCTTGCTATGCGGATCAAACGCAAGAAAGTGATCGATTAAAGCATCCGAAATAGCATCAGCTACTTTATCAGGGTGGCCCTCAGAAACAGACTCAGAAGTAAAAAAATGACTCATAATTATTAGAAAGAAGTAATTCACTCAAAAATAACAAAAACTAGTTACTTAAACTCTATTAAATCAGAAGGGTTATACAGTTTATTTTTTTCTAAAAAACAACCTAACAGAAACTCCTGATAATTTATATTCTCTGCGTATATGATTCTCCAAAAACCTCTTATAAGGATCCTTAATATACTGAGGCAGATTGCAATAAAAAGCAAAAGTGGGTGTTTGAGAGGGTAGCTGTGTAACGTACTTAATTCTAACATACTTACCTTTATATGTAGGAGGAGGTTGACTCTCCATGATAGGTAATAGAAAATCATTCAACTTACTAGTTGGTATTTTTTTGCTACGATTTTGATTAACTTCTAAAGCGAGCTCTAAAGCTTTAAAAATTCTTTGCTTTTTAAGGTTAGAGGTAAAAATAATAGGCACATCCGTAAAAGGTGCAATTCTTTCTCTCACCTTATCTTCAAATTCTCCCATTGTAGTGTGATCTTTGGAAATTTTATCCCATTTATTTACCACAATAACAATGCCTCTATAGCTTTCAACAACTTGCCAAAATATATGTAAGTCTTGTCGCTCCATACCATCTTCAGCATCTAAAAGTAATAAACACACATCACTTTTATCAATAGCCTTAACAGTTCTTACTGTTGAATAGAATTCAAGATTGTCTTCAATTTGTTTTCTTTTCCTTAATCCAGCAGTATCAATAATTTCAAAATCAAAACCAAACATATTATACCTAGTATGTACACTATCTCTAGTAGTACCAGCAATATCAGTAACTATGTTCCTTTCTCTACCTAATAGTGTATTGATAAGAGTTGATTTACCCACATTAGGTCTTCCAACAACTGCAAGTCTAGGTAATTTATCTTCAGGCTCCTCAGGTTCAGGTGGTAGTTGTCTAACTAGTTCATCTAACAACTCTCCAGTACCAAAACCGTTATTTGCAGAAATTGAGAATATAGTCTCTGCTAATCCTAATGAATAAAATTCTGATGAACCTACATCGTGGGCAGATGTATCAACTTTATTACAGGCAACCATCACTTTTTTACCAGATCTACGTAATAGGTTAGCTATATCAAGATCCAAATCAGTTATGCCCACACTGACGTCAACCATAAAGAGAATCAAATCAGCTTCTTCTATAGAAATTTCAACTTGAGCACGAATAGCTGCTTCAAATGAGTCGTCACTTTTCGTAATCCACCCACCCGTATCAATGACAGTGAATTGACGGTCAGTCCATACAGACTTACCATACTTCCTATCCCTTGTTGTACCACTGGTGGGATCAGTTATTGCCTCACGAGATTCCGTTAAACGGTTAAACATCGTGGACTTACCGACATTAGGTCGGCCTACTATAGCTACTAAATAATGCATGTTGCAAATTTTTAGACGAAAAAAGGGGCCCCCGAAGGGGCCCCAAGGTTGGCGTCGACATACTCTCCCGCCGTAGCAGTACCATCTGCGCTGGTGAGCTTAACTTCTCTGTTCGGAATGGGAAGAGGTGGACCTCACCGCAATAGACACCTATCGTTCAAATAGATAATATCAAATGCTTTCATTTGAATCATCCACTAATGGGATGACATACTGGTAGAAGATTGGGAACTCATAAACTTTCGGGTAATTAGTATCGCTCGGCTTTGACATCACTGCCTTTACACCTGCGACCTATCAACGTTGTCGTCTTCAACGACCCTCAATGAAACTTCATCTCGAGATGAGTTTCGCACTTAGATGCTTTCAGTGCTTATCTCATCCATACGTAGCTACTCTGCAGTGCAGCTGGCGCCACAACAGATACACCAGAGGTATGTCCAATCCGGTCCTCTCGTACTAGGATCAGGTTCTCTCAAGTTTCAAACGCCCACAACAGATAGAGACCGAACTGTCTCACGACGTTCTGAACCCAGCTCGCGTGCCACTTTAATGGGCGAACAGCCCAACCCTTGGGACCTTCTCCAGCCCCAG
>NVXE01000002.1 GCA_002746975.1 Bacteroidota bacterium
CCACATACTCCACACTCATCAACAACAGCACAAGAGCCATCATCTTGAGTAGCAGTCATGTCGTAGTTACAAGCAGTAGAATCCATACATCCTAGAATCTCAGCGTCATCACATACTCCGTTACCATCGACGTCAGCTGCACAAGCTCCACCACATACTCCTAGAGCATCAAGTTGGTTGCCATTACAGTCACAGTCTCCAGCAGGAATGCCAGTACCTCCACATACTCCACACTCATCGAGAACAGTACAAGTACCGTCATCTAAATTTGCAGCAGAATCATAGTTACAAGCTGTAGAATCTGTACAACCACTTACAGTTGATATACAAGACCCATCATCGTAAACAGCTGCAGGATCGTAATTAGAGGCTGTACTATCTGTACATCCACATGCATTACTCGGCCCAGTAGATCCACCAGAGGTGAAAGTACCAGCTCCAGAAAAGTCAATGCTAACTTGTTGTTGGTCAGCTCCTATTCCTAGAGGGAAAACTTGGAAATTAATTGTTCCATCGACTGTACCCGCAGTTGTAATCTGCATAACCAAAACTCTCAATGTTGATGGGTCTGGTAAAGCATTCGTTGCAGTATTAAGAACATACCATGACGCTCCTGTTAAAGTATTAACATTTAATCCAGTTCCTCCGTTAACGAAGTAATCGCTCACTGTAGGTGATAGAGCAATATCTTCAACAAGAGATGGGTCAGCAGCTCCTCCTGTAGCTGGACCGTCAAGACCAATAGTTGCGTATGAATCATCCGCCATATCAGGGAAAAAGGCCAAAAATACTGGACTTATTCCAGAAGCACTCCAACTTGAATTTGCTGCACTATTAAAAATTCCAGCAGGTGTATTTACTATTAAGTTTTCTTGATCATTACCATAAACAGCACTGAATTTATCCGTTGCATCAGTCAAATTAACATAGAAACGATAAATAGAACTACCCGCAACATAAGCTGATGGAGCACCTTCAACAGTTAATGTATATGGACTAGCAGCAGGACCTCCTCCTCCTCCACAAGAGCAGAAGTCACAAGAACCATCTTCCTGAGTAGCAGAACTATTGTAGTTACATGCGTTCGTATCCATACAACCAAGTACTTCAGCATTATCACATACTCCGTTGCCATCAACGTCAGCTACACAACTACCAGCACATACTCCTAAAGCATCAAAACCAGCACAAGAACCATCGTCTTGAGTAGCAGCCATATTGTAGTTACAAGCAGTAGAATCCATACATCCTAGAATCTCAGCGTTATCACATACTCCGTTACCGTCTACGTCAGCTGCACAAGCTCCACCACATACTCCAAGAGCATCGAGTTGGTTGCCGTTACAGTCACAGTCTCCAGCAGGGATGCCAGTACCTCCACATACTCCACACTCATCAACGACAGCACAAGAGCCGTCATCTTGAGTAGCAGTCATATCGTAGTTACAAGCAGTAGAATCCATACATCCTAGAATCTCAGCGTTATCACATACTCCGTTACCATCAACGTCAGCTGCACAAGCTCCACCACATACTCCTAGAGCATCGAGTTGGTTGCCGTTACAGTCACAGTCTCCAGCAGGTATGCCAGTACCTCCACATACTCCACACTCATCAAGAACAGCACAAGTACCATCATCTAAAGTAGCAGCAGCATCATAGTTACAAGCAGTCATATCTGTACAACCGAGGACATCTGCAGGAGCACCTCCAGCAGTGAATGTTCCAGCACCGTTAAATGGAATACTAATTTGTTGTTGATCAGCACCTACTCCAAGAGGGAATACTTGGAAGTTGATTATTCCATCAACTGTACCAGGAGTTGTAATTTGCATGATAACCACCCTAAGGTTTGCATCTGGCAAAGCATTAGCGGCAGTGTTTAGAACATACCATGAACCTCCTGTTAAGGTATTCACACTAAGGTTAGTGCCTCCATTTACAAAATAACTACTAATAGTTGGCAATAAATTTGCATCTTCAACAAGAGAAGGATCGGCATCTGTACCTGAGGCAGGACCGTCAAGTCCAATAGTTGCATATGTATCCTCTGCCATATCTGGAAATACTCCTAGAAATAATGGGCTTAAACCTGAAGCACTCCAACCTGCGTTGTAAATGCTATTGAACGTACCACTAGGGGTATTTATAATCAAGTTTTCTTGATCATTACCATATACGGCACTGAATTTGTCCGTAGCATCGGCCATATTCACATAGAAACGGTATATAGTATGTCCTGGTGTGAATGCTGCTGGAGCACTCTCAACAGTCAGTGAATACTGAGCTGAAACGCTTGTTAGCATTGTACAGGATAGGAGGGCCATAAAGGCAAGGCAAATATTCTTACGCATGATTTTTAGAAAATTTTACTGCATAAATATACGACAAGTCGACGAAATAGATACAATAATCAGTAAAAAACTTTTATTCGTCGACGAAATTAACTAACTCGTCCCTTCATGTAGCTTCGTTACAGAGTAATATGTAACTTCGCATTTTTATAAAAAATTTGGTTAAAAACAATGTTTGACAACTTACAAGAGCGGTTCGAGAGAGCTTTTAAAGTCCTAAAGGGACATGGCCAAATAACTGAAGTTAACGTTAGCGAAACTTTGAAAGAAGTTAGAAAGGCCCTATTGGATGCTGATGTTGACTTTAAAACTGCAAAGGATTTTATTAAAAGGGTAAAAGAAAAAGCACTCGGGCAACAGGTTTTGACTGCTTTGAAACCGGGACAATTACTTATTAAAATAACTCAGGAGGAACTTACGGAGTTAATGGGTAAGGCTGCGGCTCCATTAGAACTAAGCTCTAAGCCTACTATAATACTTCTTGCCGGGCTTCAAGGTGCAGGAAAGACAACACATGCGGGTAAACTAGGTAAATACATAGTCGATAAGGGTAAAAAGACTCTATTAGTTGCTTGCGATGTTTATAGGCCTGCAGCTGTTGACCAACTTAAAGTCGTGGGAAAATCAGTTGGAGTTGAAGTCTACTCCGAGCCTGGGGTGGTTGATGCAATAGGTATTGCTGAGAGAGGTGTAAAGCATGCTAAGAAGGAAGGTTTCGGAGCAGTTATTGTTGATACTGCCGGACGTTTGGCTGTGGACGAGGATATGATGGATGAAATAGAGAATATTAGCAACTCTATTCAACCACATGAAACTCTATTTGTGGTCGATGCTATGACAGGTCAAGACGCTGTCTTAACGGCTAAGGCATTTAACGATAGAACTAACTTTACTGGAGTAATCCTTACGAAATTAGATGGAGATGCACGTGGTGGAGCAGCTCTATCAATCTTCAGTATTGTAGGAAAGCCGATTAAATTCGTCGGTGTAGGAGAGAAAATGGATGCTCTCGAAATATTCCACCCTAATCGCATGGCGGAGCGGATTCTTGGAATGGGTGATGTTGTAACCCTTGTTGAAAGAGCTCAGCAAGTTGTAGATGAGAAGGAAGCAAAGAGAATTGAGGATAAGATTCGGAAGAATAAATTTGATCTGGAAGATTTTTTAGGCCAAATCCAGCAAATTCGTAAAATGGGTAACGTTAAGGATTTATTAGGAATGATGCCAGGAATGGGAAAAGCATTAAGAGGTATAGATATTGATGATAATGCATTTAATCAAGTTGAAGCAATAATTAGATCTATGACTCCTTCTGAAAGGGCAGCGCCAAGGAGTTTGGACTTGAGTAGAAAAAAGAGGATAGCACGAGGAAGTGGTACTAAAATTGAAGAAGTTAATAAATTGCTTAAGCAATTTGAAGACATGCGAAAAGTGATGTCAATGATGAATAAAGGTGGAGGTAAGGGAAGAATTCCTATGCCTGGAATGAGAAGAGGATGATGGGTAATATTCTAGATGGAAAACAGACCTCTTTAGATCTCCAAGACGAAATAGCTCGAAAGGTTAAATCAATAACTGCATCTGGTGGAAAGAAGCCACACCTTGCAGCTGTGCTTATAGGTAATGATGCAGCAAGTAAAGCATATGTTGGTCATAAAATAAAGGCTTGTGCAAAAGCAGGTTTTGAAAGTACCATTATCAGCAGGGATTCTAATATTAGCCAAACAGAGCTTTTACAAATAGTTGCTGAATTAAATTGTGATGAATCTATAGATGGGTTTATTGTTCAACTACCCCTACCCGATCATTTAAACTCGGATGAGGTTTTACAAGCTGTGAGTATAGAGAAAGATGTAGATGGTTTTCATCCTGAAAGTGTAGGAAGAATGGCATTGGGATTACCTGGGTTTTTGCCCGCAACTCCAGCTGGAATATTGACCCTTTTAAAAAGATATAGAATAAAGACTAACGGAATGCATGCAGTAATTGTGGGGCGTAGTGATATCGTTGGGAATCCTATTGCTGCACTGTTGAGAAAAAATGCTGATCCCGGAAATTGTACCGTTACTCAATGTCACAGTAGAACTATTAATTTACGTGATCACACACTTCGCGCTGACATTTTAATTGTCGCAGTAGGTAAGCCTAACTTTATTACATCGGACATGGTAAAGGAAGGAGCTGTAGTTATAGATGTGGGGATAAATAGAATTGATGATCCTTCTCGCAAATCGGGAGCACGTTTGACTGGTGATGTCGATTTTGAACATGTTGCGCCTAAATGTAGTTGGATTACACCAGTTCCAGGAGGTGTAGGACCTATGACTATTGCATCACTTCTAGAAAACACATTACAAGCATCACTTTCAAATGCAAAATCTTGAAGAAGACGAGTATTGGATGCAGAGGGCACTTGATCTTGCTGAGTTAGGAAGTAATACAACTTTGCCAAATCCGATGGTCGGATGTGTTATAGTTATAGATGGAGAATTAATTGCTGAGGGTTGGCACATGAAATTTGGGGAGGCACATGCAGAGGTAAATGCCTTAAATAAAATTAAACACCTCTCTCCCACTACTCTTAAAAAAGCAACGGTGTATGTAACTCTCGAGCCATGTAGTCATTTCGGGAAAACCCCACCTTGTGCCGACTTACTTATTTTTAGAGGAGTTGGAAGAGTTGTTACTTCTATGGAAGACCCTAACCCCAAAGTCAGTGGACGAGGCCATAAAAGATTGAAAGATGCAGGGATTACTGTTAAATGTGGCGTTTTAGAGAAGAAAGCAATGTTTTTAAACAGGAAATTCATAGCAATTCAATCATTTACTAAACCCAGACCTTACATCGTTTTGAAATGGGCTCAGAGTCAAGATGGATTTATAGATACTGAAATAGATGCTGAGTCTGGACGAGGAGGCTACGCAATAACAGGAAAAGAAGTGAAAGATGAAGTTCATAAACTTCGTGCTGAAAACAACGGGATATTAATCGGCAACAGAACTGCAATAGTAGATAATCCATCCTTAACTGTTAGAGAAATAGGAGGAGTCAATCCAACACGAATTATAATTGACCCTGAATTAAGAGTAGATATTGAAACTCTTAAAATGAAAGATAAGGATGGAGTCACATTAATTCTATGTTCAGAAAAGGCAATAACGGAGTATGATTACGACCAAGTGAAAATTCTTCCTTGGCTAGATTTAGAAATGGAAGTTTGGCTTTGTAAGCTTAAAGAAGAAGAAGGTATAAACAGCTTGCTCGTTGAAGGTGGAGCGACAACTCACTCTAAATTTATTAATCTTGGGCTATATGATGAGATTATTGTCTTTTCAAGTCAATTTAAACTTTATCGAGGTTTACCCGCTCCAAAATTTCCAGAAGTAAATAGTGGAAAAGTTGAAATATCGCAAGTCGGTATAGATGTTAGAAAGCACTACTTTCGAATATGCTAAACCTCATTCTTTGTATTGTATGCACTGGTGGAGTATTCTTAACATTCCGAGCGTTTGAATCTTGGGGAGTAAATAGATACACTGCCATAGTAATAAATTATGGCATCGCCGCGTCATTAGGCTGGATTCTTTCTGGAGGAACCTCATCAATGGAGGCTGCTTACTCAATGCCTTGGTTTGTTACTACTGCTATAATGGGAGCTGGTTTTTTATTCCTATTCAATTTAATGGCAAAATGTACTGCCGAACTAGGTGTTGCAGTATCATCTATTGCTTCTAAGCTCAGCTTAGTAATTCCAGTAGCAATATTCTTGATAATTGATAAAACGGATGTACTTACAGGTATTAAGGCTTTTGCATTAGTCTTAGCACTTATTGCTATAATACTTAGCTCTAAAGGAGATGACTCCAAACATCTCAATCATTCAAAGTGGGCTTTCTTACTCCCAATAATTATATTCTTAGGCAGCGGTGCTATTGATTTAGTTTTCGCTTGGTTCAGCACACCAGAATTCATCCCTACTATTGAGCATGCAATGGCTTTCACATCAGTTCCATTCAGTGTTGCTTTTATCTTAGGAATTATTATTTGGTTTATTAAATACCAAACCTCAACGACTTTTAGACCACCTACAAAACAAGATTTTTACGCCGGAATTTTATTAGGTGTAATAAACTTCGGCTCACTTTTCTTCTTACTTGGCGCATATGGAACACCTGGGGTAGATAAATCAATCCTAATTCCAGGGGTAAATATTGGAGTTGTTATCTTCAGTACCCTAGCTGCAATATTATTATATCAAGATAAACCAAACCAAAGAACATGGTTAGGAATAGGGTTTGGATGCTTAAGTATAACTGTACTTATGTTTGCCTAATTTCCATAAACTAAACAAAAGGAATAATCTATTACTCCCCTTCTTTTTTAAGAAGTTCCTCATTCTGCTTTGCACGTTGCATAGGATTATCACCTTGTGCTCCATAACGACTATATCCATGACCTTTTTGCTTAAACACTTCGAAGCGAGTAGGTTCAGGGCGGGATGGCCAGCTATTGTTTGATAAGTCACAGTCTGCTGTCTCGAGCATAGGGTCTAAAACTATTCTAATCGCTGGTTTGTTTGTCGCGAAAACCTTGGTGACAGTAGGTTCGCTCATAAGCCATATTTCAGCAGGTATTCTACGAATCTCCTTCTCTCCATCAGCGAATTCAAATTCAACAATTAGTGGCATAACTAATCCTCCAATGTTTTTAAAGGTAATCTCATAAAAGTTTTTTCCGCTTGAAAGAAGCTCCTTTTCATCTTCTGAAAGACCATCTAACATTTCACGATACTCTACTCTATCTAGCTCTAGAACTTCATACTTACCAGTAGTTGTGTAGTAATCATTTAATGTTGAGTCAGATTCGAGGTAAGTCTCTGGAGTATCAATTAAGTCACGTTCGTGAGAAATATCTTTAGGTTGATTTTCACTAGCCTCCTTATTAAACTCAGCTTCTACATCAGGGTTTTGAGTGTCAATTTGCATCCACTTAACCTCATCAAGTGCAATATCTACATGATCATTCGTGTAGAACCATCCTCTCCAAAACCAATCTAGATCTACTCCCGACGCATCCTCCATTGTACGGAAGAAGTCTGCAGGTGTAGGATGTTTGAATGCCCATCTCCTACTGTACTCTTTGAAAGCAAAATCAAATAAATCACGACCCATTACTGTTTCACGAAGAATATTCAGTGCAACACTTGGTTTGCTGTATGCATTGGGACCGAATTGGTAAATAGATTCCGAGTTCGTCATAATAGGTGAAATGCGCTTCTTATCACCCCCCATATAATCGGTGATATCTCTTGCACGACGACGACGAGATGGGTAATCTCTGTCAAACTCCTGCTCCGCTAAGTTTTGGACAAAAGTATTTAAACCTTCATCCATCCAAGTCCATTGCCTCTCATCAGAATTAATTATCATAGGAAAGAAATTATGTCCTACCTCATGAATAATAACTGAAATCATACCATGCTTAGTTCTTTGTGAGTATGTCCCGTCAGCTGCTGGCCTTCCTCCATTAAAACATATCATGGGATACTCCATACCTATCCACTTTGTGTGAACAGAAATAGCTACAGGATATGGATAATCTATTGTGTGTTTTGAATAAGTTTTTAAAGTTTGTGCAACAGCTTTCGTGCTATACTTTCCCCATAAAGGATTACCCTCTTTTGGGTAGAAACTCATAGCCAGCGGTCGATACTTCCCAACAGGCACTACCATTGCATCCCAAATAAACTTACGGCTAGACGCCCATCCAAAATCTCTCACATTATCTGCGCTGAATATCCAAGTCTTTAAGCCCTTTTCTTTTGACTGTTCAGCTTCTCTAGCCTCTTCCTCAGTAACAATAACTACTGGGTGGTCGGTTGTTATTTTTGCTAACTCGAAACGTTTACGTTGCTTCGAAGTCAAGACTGACTTAGAGTTTATCAATTCACCTGTTGAAGCAACGATGTGGTCCGAAGGAACAGTAATAGCTACCCGGTAATCACCAAAACAAACAGTAAACTCTCCATTGCCTAAGAATTGCTTATTCTGCCATCCTTCATTATCACTATATACTGCTAAACGAGGATAGAATTGTGCTATCGTATAAAGGTAATTATCATTTTCTTCAAAGTGCTCGTAACCCGATCGCCCTCCTATTTGCATGCGGTTATTGATGTTGTACCACCAAGAAACACTAAATTTATATTGACTACCAGGCTTTAATGTTCTAGGCAGATCAACTCGCATCATAGTATTAATTATGGTGTAGTCCAAATCTCTACCAGATTCATCTTTGATACTCTCAATATTAAATCCACCATCAAATGATGGTTCTAGTTTATTAACGGTTTTGAAAGACTCACTATCACTCCAAGAGCTCTGTGCAATTTTATAAGAATCTGATGATTTAGCACGAACGTTTTGATCTAACTGAAGCCATAGATAACGCAGTTCATCAGGGCTGTTATTTGTGTAAGTAATTACTTCTGACCCATCAATACGCTGAGTATTATCGTCTAAAGTTATACGCATATCATAATCAACCTGCTGCTGCCAATATTCGTGACCAGGAGCTCCAGAAGCTGTTCTATAAACGTTAGGGGTAGGAATCTCCGTACCCAACTGGCGAAATAAATTAGTGTTCGTACGACTAACTTCCTCTTGCTGAGCTGTGAAAGGTGTTGTCGATAATGCGAATATCCCTAGTAAAAGTCCTAGGTTTTTTATACTTAAATTCATGTAGATGTATTTCATAGACCAAATTCAACGACTGCAATTTACATTCATTTTACACTTAAGTAATCGAGAAGTATGAGATAAAACATCTTTATCCCTATCCAACGAGTTTTTTCGCCCTCTGCCAATACTCCTCCATCTCTTTTAAAGGCATTTCTCCAAGGTCTTTATTGTCTGTTTTAATTAGCGTTTCAAGCTGCTTAAATCTTTTTACGAATCTAATATTCGTCCTCTCTAATGCCTCATCAGGATTTACATCTATGAATCTGGAATAATTAATAAGTGCGAATAAAACATCCCCAAACTCATCGGCAACCCTATCAGACTTAGCCTCAACTTCAACTGCTAATTCCTCCATCTCTTCATTGACCTTATCAAGGACTTGATCAGCATTATCCCAATCAAACCCCACTCCCCTTACTTTATCTTGAATTCGATACGCCTTAACTAAGCTCGGCAAAGAACGTGGAACCCCCTCTAGGACAGATTTATTACCTTCTTTAAGTTTTAGTTTTTCCCAGTTCGACTTTACTGTATCGACGTCATTTGCTTCGACATCACCGTAAATATGTGGATGACGATGTATTAATTTATCACATATCGAGTTAAGCGAGTCGGCAATATCCCACCCTCCTTTTTCTTTGGGTATTTCTGAACCAAGTTTTGCATAAAAAACCATATGCAATAACACATCACCTGTCTCTTTTTTGATTTCCTGAATGTCTGAATCAATAATTGCATCCGCTAATTCATAAGTCTCCTCTATGGTAAGATGACGAAGAGATTCAAAGGTTTGCTTTTTATCCCAAGGGCACTTCTCCCTTAAGTCATCCATAATATCCAAAAGTCTTCCGAAAGCTGCTAGTTGTTCCTCACGTGTATGCATGAGCGCGAAGATAGTGTCAGTTTTAAGGAGCGCAAACAGATCCGTACGCAGATAATAAATCTATTAAATCTGTACTTGTAACGAAACCATCATTATTTATATCTTCAGGACATAAGTTAGCCAATGAGAAAACACAAGTTCCATCATCTAGTGAAGCTGTTAAATTAAAATTTGTTGCAGAGCTATAAGTACATCCTAAGCAACTATAATCACAAACCCCAGAGTCAGTAGCAGATATTAAAAAATCACAAGCATTTGGATCTTGACACCCTATCACCTCAAACTGATCACATACCCCATCCATATCAGTATCAACTATACATATTCCACTACAGTCATATCCTACCACTGTGTATATGCAAGAACAATTAGAAATAATTGCAGCTGGATCAAAATTACATGCCGCTACATCTGTACAGCCTGAACAACCATCGAAGATACATGTCCCATCATCAATTGTTGCGTCAATATTAAAGTTGCAAGCTGTAAGGTAAATGCATCCAGGAACTGAGGCAAGACTAACGGAATCCCCAACAGTAAAAAGACCTACCTGTTCTAAATAACTCCAGCAAGTAAGCCAATTTGCTCCCCCTGGCTCAAATGCTCCAAAATACATAGCTTGATCAAACCATGGGTCTGGTGAAATAAACTCTAACGCGGGAACTGCTCCATTTCCTGGCTCTAGAAATACTGGATCACTGACCATACCTGTTATTGAATCAATTGCCAAAGTGTAGTCAAACATAGGATCAATTGCAATATTAGAGTTTGCTGTAAAATCACTTGCAATAGCGACTGGTCCATAACCCAAGTTACCATCGTAGAGTATCATATCATAAACACTCGTACTATCACCACAGTCCCAGAAATGATTATTCTTCATCTCATATTCATGAAAAAGAAAAAGCTCCCACGCATCGCATGGATCGTGATCTTCGAAGTCAATTCCTTGGCCAAACCCTACAAAAATGTTATTTGACATTCTGGTAGCTCCCCCATTGTGTAATCTTAATCCAGACTGGGATTTAGGCCCTATTAGTGTTGCATTAATAATTGTTGGATTTGTATATGGCATAAAAGATATATCAACATTTGACTCTTCCCAATCGTCGCCCTCTATATCAAATGCATTTGATATGCCCAAACTGTCTCCTACTACTTCTGAACTATCGTTGATTACTAATAAGTACTGAATCTTACCTCCCCATCCTTGATCGAATTCAACACCATCTTCTGCGTTAAATCCTGCCGCTATATGCTTCAGGCTTACACTTCCTCCCATTATTTGAAGCCCATCATCAGCTGAACTTACTACCTCAACATGGTCTATTTGAGTACCACTACCTACAGCGCATAGTTGAAGTAAGTTAGTTTCGTTCCCATTATTAGATTCGTTTGTTGATGTATTTTGATGATATCCCAAAGAAGTACTTCCATGTCTAAATGAGGCATATCTTAATATTCCGCTAGAACCTAAAGGATCCGTATTTCCTCCATATACATGACGAAAAGTATTAGTAAAGTCTAAGACCCCTTCTGCCAAATCTGTTCCTGTACCAGGTCCAAGAATCTGAGAAGGAAAGCCTGTTGTATCATAGAATAGTGTGTTTGTGGCACCCGAACCACAAATTACAAGACCTCCCCATTGACCTTTAACATCTACTCCTACAGAACCGTCTAATGGGTCTGCTTCATATGTAAAGGTTATCGCACAGTCAGGTGTACCATCAGCAATCAAAACTGCTCCTCTTGAAATAATTAGAGATGCTGGATAAGTTGTATAAGTAATCGTTTGGTCTGTGATATTACCTACAGAAAAAGTTGTTTCAGAGAAACCTACACCTGGAGCACCTTTTATTATTGCACCTGGCTCAATAGTCAAAGTGTCACCTGGGTTTACAAAAACATATTCTTGTAAAACATAAATAGAATCACACGACCACGTTACAGTTCCAGTTCCCTGACCAGAATTATCTGTTACAATCACAACTGGTCTACTTGCAGCTGGTGGACAAGCACATGGTGTACTACCACCTGTCGTTTGCGCTTTGGTTAAAAACGGGAACGCAAAGGACATTATCCCTAACAAAACCACAACTATTTTTTGTTGTGAACACTGATTGTGAAGTTTATTATTCATCCAGTACTTTATTAAGTAACATAAAAGGTACATACATCTCAACGAGAAAAGTTGTTAAAGGTTGCGTTTAGACAACGTAATAACATTTTTTTAGACATAAATTTGTAAAATGGAATGGAAAGTATTGATTTTGTCGATAGGAATGATTGGTTTGGCCTTTGCAGGCATTGCAATTAAACTACTTTTAAAAAAGAACGGTGAGTTTGCAGGAACGTGTGCTAGTAATAATCCAATGTTTCAAGATGATAGTGGATCGTGTAGCGTCTGCGGTGCAAGACCTCAAGATAAATGCTTAAGTAATGATGCAGAGTCAGAATTAGATGTGAAATCTATAAAAGAATAAATATCGTCTTTAAAAAAAATAACTATAGCCAAGTAATCGCTTTTGCCCAACCTTCGGTCGCCCAAAATTTAAATGGTGCTTCTATAGGTTTTCCAACTTCCATTCCAATATTAGCATCGATAATAAAAAGTGCTTCTATAGAGTTCCCAACTGTTTTTTGACGGATTTCTTTAATGAAATCTCTACCTACTTCGGGGCCTAAAACCATACAAGCAGTCGCATATGAATCTGCTAACGCTGCGCTTGGACCTTTGATTGTTACACTTAACAAACCGTTTAAGGCAGGGTACCCAGTTCTAGGATCAATAGTGTGAGAGTAATGTTTACCATCAATAATCACAGATTTTCTGTAGTTACCACTTGTACAAACAGCA
Organism: Bacteroidota bacterium; assembly: GCA_002746975.1. Classification (GTDB taxonomy): domain Bacteria; phylum Bacteroidota; class Bacteroidia; order Flavobacteriales_D; family Sanyastnellaceae; genus UBA974. Next base: position 12,836 of record NVXE01000002.1, read on the forward strand.
GCATTATGAACATTCAATATTGCTTGAAGAGGCCTTCCTTCGACAGTCCCCATCTCAACTGGTTTATCTACAGCAATTCTCCAAGGCACCCCTTCAATATTCACTCCTATACACCTAACCTCTCCTCCCAATTCCACCATAGCATTTACGATACCTGCTTCTTGTAATAGATCAATTAGCATATCGACAGTATACCCCTGAGCGATAGCATTAAAGTCTAATTGGACTCTTGAATCACCTTTGATTATATGAGTTTCTATGTAATTTGACTGCGTTTCGACTTCGTCTAGATCTATAAGATCTGTTCTAAAACCAACAAATTTCATAATACTATCGACTTCAGATGAATCAACTGATTCTACGTGCTTTAACCCAAAGCCCCATAAATCTACAAGGGGTTTTACAGTAGGGTCAAATGCTCCGTATGTATCTCTATTAATTTCCCACGAGAGATCCCAGATTACAGACCAGATCTTACTCTTATCATAAAACGAAAAGACTGTATCTGTTCTATCAAAATCGTTTATTTTAGAAATCCTTGAATTCTTTCGCCAAGTATTCATTTCAATATCCATTGACTCAATTAATGAGTCAACTTCGACTTGCCTAACCACCTTATCTCCGTGATACTTAATAGTATAAGTCGTTCCTTGAGCCTCACCCGAATGTATATGTTCTACAGGTGGTGTATTGCATGAAAACAACGCAAATATTATTAGCGTAAAGAGTAATAAAGTACTGTAGGACTTTTTAATCATACTCAGTAAAAAGATCTATTATCCACCAAAATCATCGAAACTTACATTCTCATCAGGAATTCCCCAATCATCAACCATCTTTAAGACAGCTTGATTCATAAGAGGTGGTCCACAGAAATACACTTCGATATCCTCAGGAGATTCATGACCCTCTAAATGATGTTTGATCACAGCATTATGAACGAAACCTAAGAAACCATCCCCTTGAGTGTCCTTATCATCCTTCTTCTCCACCCAATTATCTTCAGGAGCTGGCTCTGATAGAACTACATGGAATGTAAAGTTTGGAAATTCTTTTTCGATTTTCTTGAAATCATCGAGATAAAACAGCTCACGCTTTGACCTACCTCCATAATAGAAAGTAACCTTTCTCCCCGTTTTTACAGTATGAAATAAGTGAAATAAATGTGAACGCATAGGTGCCATTCCAGCACCTCCACCAATATATAACATCTCAGAGCCGGTATCTTTTATAAAGAATTCTCCGTAAGGTCCACTAATTTGGACTTTATCCCCGGGCTTTTGATTGAAAACATATGAAGAACAAACACCTGGATTAACTTGCATCCATCCTTTACGCTTTCTGTCCCAAGGTGGTGTAGCAACACGAATGTTTAGCATCACAATATTACCCTCAGCAGGATGATTCGCCATAGAATAAGCTCTTACAATTGGCTCTTCATTTGTCATCTTTAAATCCCATAAACCAAACTTATCCCACTCTTCCTTAAACTTCTGTGGTTCATCATGATGATCTGGGTGCGCTGTAACATCAATATCCTTGAAATCAACAACAACCTCTGGAACATCTATTTGTATATATCCACCAGCTTCAAATTCAAGAGTTTCGCCATCTGGTAAACGAACGACGAATTCTTTAATAAAAGAAGCAACGTTATAGTTTGATACTACCTCACACTCCCACTTCTTTACTCCGAAAACTTCTTCAGGTATTTGGATATCCATATCCTCCTTTACCTTTACCTGGCATCCTAATCGGAAATTGTCTGCTATTTCTTTACGAGAAAAATGAGGCTCTTCAGTTGGAAGAATAGCCCCCCCTCCAGAATTAACTTGACATGTACATTGAATACAGGTTCCTCCTCCTCCACAAGCTGAAGGGAGGAATATGCCGTTATTTCCAAGAACTGTTAATAAAGAAGATCCCCCCTCAACTTCGATAGTTTTCTCTTTGTTAATCGTAATGGTAATAGTACCGCTAGGTGAAAGTTTTGCCTTAGCAAAAAGCAACAAACTTACTAAGAGTAGTATTACTACTAGGAAAAAACCAATTGCAAGTAAAATAGTTGTAGTCATGGTAATCTATCAGATTTCAATTCCCATAAAGCTCATGAATGCTATCCCCATGAGACCAGTAATAATAAATGTAATTCCAAGGCCTCGTAAAGGCTCAGGAACGTTTGAATAACGGATTTTCTCACGAATTGCAGCAATAGCAACAATCGCTAACCACCAACCCACTCCACTACCTAAGCCAAACACAGTAGCATCTCCAATAGTAGGATATTGACGTTCCTGCATAAATAACGCACCACCTAATATTGAACAGTTAACAGCGATAAGAGGAAGAAAAATACCCAAAGCTCCATATAGTGCAGGAGCGAATTTTTCAACTATCATCTCAACTAGTTGCACCATAGATGCAATAACTGCGATAAACATAATGAAACTCAAGAAACTTAGATCAACTTCAGAGAAAGATGGGTCTAACCAAGCTAATGCACCCTCTTTTAATACGTAGTTCTCAAGTAAGTAGTTGATCGGAACAGTAATTCCTAGGACAAAAATTACAGCTAGTCCTAGACCATTTGCTGTCTTAACCGTTTTAGATACCGCTATATAAGAACACATACCTAAGAAGTAGGCAAAAATCATATTCTCAACAAAGATACCTTTGACAAAAATGCTTAAATATTCCATTATGATTCAATTAGGGATTTATTGCGTGAGCGTTGAATCCAAATAATCACTCCTACTACCACAAGTGCCATAGGTGGTAGAATCATTAAGTTATTGTTTTCATAAAAACCACCCGCTGATATAAACCATTCTTCAGGGAGAAACTTTACTTGTCCCATTCCTGGCATTGATATCGCTCCAGAACCAAATATCTCACGAACAACAGATACCGCAAGAAGAATCCATGCATATCCCAAACCATTTCCTATTGCATCTAGAACCGAAGGCCCTGGCTTGTTAGCTAAAGCAAATGCCTCTAAGCGTCCCATTATAATACAGTTTGTAATAATAAGCCCGACGAATACAGAAAGCTTCTCACTTACGTCTGGCAAATATGCCTTAAGAACTTCGTCAACAATAATAACTAATGAAGCAATTATAACAAGCTGTACGATAATTCTGATTCTATCAGGGATTAAGTTGCGTAACATTGAAACGATAACGTTACCTCCTATCATAACGAATAAGACTGACAAGCTCATGATTACAGCTTGTTGCAATTGAACTGTAATTGCTAAAGCAGAACAAATACCAAGTACTTGAATTGTAATAGGATTAGCATCACCGAGTGGGTCTTTTAGAAGCTTTTTATTCTTCTTACTAAATAACGACTCCCTTTTAGGAGAGGCTATTGAATTTTCAGTACTCATTACTTTGCGTTTGAATTCGTTTGCTTATCAAAATAACGTAAATAAATCGCTAATGTGCGATTCACCATCTCCTCTACACCTTTAGACGTAATAGTTCCTCCTGTTATTCCATCTACACTGTGAATGTCCGTACTACTCCCACCCTTTAATACTTTAAAAAATGGGGCTACTTCGTTTAATGTTTTGCCCTTAAACTTTTCTGTAAAGAAGTCTTCCTTTATCTCAGCTCCTAAGCCGGGTGTTTCAGTTTTGTGATCAAACTTAGCACCATAGATAGTGTGCATATCACTTGCTATTGCAATATATCCCCAAATTGGACCCCAAAGACCTGAACCTACAACAGGTATAACGTAAATTTTATCACCATCTTTCTCACATATATATAGTGGGAAATTTAATTCTGAAGCAGGTTTTTTGGACCTATAATCCTTTTTCACGTCTAAGTTGAATGGATCACTAACATCGTTTGTGTTAATACCTCCAGACATAGATTTCACAACATTTCCTTCACTATCTAAAGAAACTCTTTCAATTACGAATGTTGGGAAATCGGTTTTTGCGTTTTCTCTTGTAGTACTAACTTGTATCGCTCCCAAAATGTCTATCATCTGCTTATCTGCAGCATTCTTTTTTTGAAGAGGTTTAAGATTAAGTGAAGTGAACGCTAATGCTAAGCCTACAATAACTACCATGATGATAGAGAAAGTGAACGTGTAGCCTGTACTGTTTTTATTTATAGCCATATCAAATATTCTGAATACGCTTTTGACGGCGGTTAATGTTTGACTGAAGAACATAGTGGTCAATTAATGGCGCCATTACATTCATAAATAGAATTGCCATCATTACTCCCTCAGGATACGCAGGGTTAAACACCCTTATCATAATGGAGAACAGACCGCCCAAAAATCCATATATTAATTTACCCGTGTTTGTAGATGCAGCAGTAACAGGGTCTGTAGCCATAAACACCATCCCGAACATGAATCCACCCAAAACAAGTTGGTGTAAAGGGTAAAGAGACATAAAGGCATTCATGTCCATTAAGTTGAATAATAATCCCATTACAAAACCTCCCGCTAAAAAAGAAGCCATAATTCTAAAACTACCAATACCTGTTGCAACAAGAATAACTGCTCCGATTAATATAGCAATAGCTGATGTTTCACCAATGGAGCCTGGAATAGTACCAATAATGCAATTGTGAAGTGAGAACATTCCACCATCAGCGAACATACCCATGATATGTTGGACTGCAGGTGTATCAGCAACTTTACCCACAGTATTAGCTAGATGACCTAAAGCTGTTGCCCCAGTATGACCATCAACAAGTAGGTTTGCTCCTTTATTTGCAGCAACGTCGTGAATCCAAATCTCTCCAGACATTTGCTTAGGGTAGGCGAAGAATAAAAAAGCCCTAGATGTAAGAGCTACGTTTACAATATTCATTCCTGTTCCGCCGAACACCTCTTTTCCTATAATAACAGCAAATGCTACTGCAACAGCAACCATCCACAATGGAACGTCCACCGGCATTATTAATGGTATCAACATACCCGAAACAAGAAAGCCTTCGTTAATTCCATGCCCTCGTTTTGCAGCGAATATGAACTCTATACCGAGGCCTACTCCATAGCTAACTAGAATCAAAGGAATTACTTTAGCTGAACCTATGAGCATCTTAGCCATTAGGTCAGCATCTTGACCTAGACTTGAATAATATTGATCTCCCAAATTCCAAGTGCCGAACAATAAAGCTGGGATTAATGCAACGATAACAAAAAACATAGTTCGTTTAAGGTCTATCCCATCTCTAATGTGAGAACCTTGTAATGTGACATGTCCCGGTGTAAAGGTGAAGGTCTCGAGGGAATCGAATACTACCCAAAACTTAGACAACTTCCCGCCCTCTTCAAAGTGAGGTTTAACGGAATTAATGAGTTTATGAAGAGCTTTCATGATATTAACCGAGTTCGTTTCTTAGGTTATCTAATCCCTCACGTACAATCTGTTGTACTCCAATTTTAGAAGTACAACCGTACTCACAAAGTGCAAAATCTTCAGGAGCTACTTCGTAAATTCCAAGTTTCTCCATTGAGTCAATATCATTAACAATGATAGACTTCACGAGATGTACCGGATAAATGTCCATTGGGAATACCTTTTCGTATTGACCTGTAACTACAAATGCTCTTTCCTCTCCTCCCATATTTGTATCTAGAATCCATTCTTTAGACTTAGGCATCAACCATGTAAGAAAAGAATGGGATAATGAAAAACGCTTTAAACCAAGACCTAACCAGCCTTCTGTAAGCAGAAATTTAGGTTGATTCCCCTCAGGAAGTAGTGCTATAGCTGAATGATATGCTCCTAAAAAGCCATCTTGTGTGATTTTATCTCCAGTTAAAGGACTACCTGAAATAATTCTGACATCCTCACCATTCTGAGAATTTGATGGTATTTCAACTATGCTTTTTACCGAAGCACCTATTATAGTTTTTACGTGTTGTGGTTTTTTACATTCTGACCCTCCACAAGCAACTACTCGCGATGGAGTATAATTACCCGTTAAGAATAATGAGCCTAAGTTTGCTACATCTTGTAGTCCTATAGTCCAAACCACCTCGCCCTTATTAATAGGAGCTATATGATTAATTTGAACTCCTACATTTCCTGAAGGATGTGGACCATCAAATTCAGAAACTGAACAATGTGTTACGCCTTTTAGATAAGTCTCACCCGCTTTAATTCCGAGATGAACTCCTCCTTCACCTGAAATTGCTGCAAGAACTTTAATGCCTGTTTGAAAACTACTGAGTCTATTTTCTAATGCAATTGAAGTATTTGCCGCAAGAGGTGATGAATCGAAGCCACTTACATGAATAGAGCGAGGTTTATCTTCAGGATTTGCGACGACATCGAATGGACGCTGCTTAAAGAAGGGAAACATTCCTCCCTCAAGTATTCGTGATATTAAAGTCTCACGATCCGATTTTTCAACTTCTAAAACGCCAAAATCAACGTTAGAATTTTTATTGTCGGCTTCGATAACAACAGCTAAAATGCGACGTTTTGCTCCACGAACTATTTCTTTTACTACTCCCGAAACAGGACTTGCATATTGAACTAACGGCATTTTTTTGTCGTAAAAAATAGACGTTCCTGCCTTAACGGCATCGCCTTCACGAACATTCAACTTAGGCAAAAGTCCTGTAAAATCAGGTGGTTTAACGGCATAAACCTGAGCTGCTGGTGCTTCAGTAACTATGTCTGAGGGACGACCACTCATTCGAATGTCGGCTCCTTTATTTATCCGGTATGTACGGCTCATTTCTAAATGAATTGATTCAATTCGGGGCGCAAAGATAATACCTCTACACTCTAAAGGCGAGTTCTTGTCAAAACATAAGTTCGAGTTACGAACTTTGAACCATGATTAATTGGAGAATTTATTTTTTATTGGGACTTTTCACAAGTGTGAGCTCAAGTGGGGTTTGGTCTCAAAAAGTAGAATTAAATAAGTCTAAATACGGTTTATCATCCATCACGCTTTACCCAAAAGGCGCACCCACATCCCCTCCGTTCATACCACTTAGTGGCGGCGTACTCACATTTATGTTCGACGATTTAAGTGCATCATATTCAACTTACAACTTAAGAATAGTTCACTGCACTCATGATTGGTGGTACAGTGATTTACACCCCAGTGAATACATCGACGGGTTTCACAATGTTGTAATTGATGAAATGGAAGACAGTTTCGGGACTAAAGTGAATTACACACACTACTCCATTGACTTGCCAAGAGAAGATTTAATTATTACTCGTAGTGGCAATTATGTTTTAGAAGTTTTCGACCCATATGAACCAAACGAAATTGTTATTTCAAGAAGGTTTGTTGTTTATGAAGATCTTTGTTTTGTTGAAGCCAAGGTTAATGAACCTGTTGATGTCGCTTTAAGAAGGACTCATCAAGACGTTTCTTTCATCGTAAAAGAAGATAGTTACGCATTTCTAGACCCGTATTCAAGTCTTACGGCTACGGTATTACAAAACGGTAGATGGGACAATGCTTTATCAGGAATACCTCCACGGTTTATTAAGGGCCACGAAATAGATTTTTCTAAAGTTGGATACACCTTTCCGGGTGGAAATTCATATCGTTTTGTTGATTTGAAAAGCCTTAGCTATACTGCAAGAGGCATAGCAGGGATTATGGAGGGAGAGGACTATTTTCATCATTTACTTGAACCAAGCAAAAGAAGAACATACACATACCACAAATCACAACCAGATATTAATGGCGCATTTATAATTGCTAATGACAGGTATGAGCCACATACTGGAAGCGATTATACAATGACTCACTTTTCACTTCCTATGCCATACGAACTGCACGACAGAAACATTTTCATCTTCGGAGAGCTAAGTAACGGTCGTTGTCTTCCGACATATCAAATGCATTGGAATTCAGCAAAATCTTCTTACGAAGCGAAGTTACTTCTAAAGCAAGGATACTATAATTTCTTTTACCTCGTTAAGGATTCTAGCGCACCAGAATTTGAGGTTGGAATAACTGCAGATATTGAAGGTGATCATTTCGCAACTGACAATCTTTATACGGTAATTCTTTACTACTCAGACTTTGAAGGATACGACAGAGTCGTAGGATTCGCTCAATGGAATAATAACCCCAGATAACATGACCCAACCATATTCAATTTTTATAACAGGAGCATCTAGTGGCATAGGTGCATGCATTGCGAAACAGTTATGTGACGCAGGACACAATGTTCATGCATTTGCACGAAGTAAAGATGGACTACAAAATATTAGCACTGAAACTGAACAATGCTCTGGGAAATTCGCTTATTCAGTAGGTGATGTAACCAACAATAATGACCTAAAGAAAGCTATTGAGAGATGTGCAAACGAGTTTGGAGGGGTTGACATCCTCATTCCCAATGCTGGAATAGGGTTTTTCAATCCTTTAGAGGAAGCTTCATTCGAGGAATGGGAAGCAATGATAGATGTGAACATAACAGGCGTTCTTAGGACCTTGCATTCTGCCCTTCCCTACTTGCTCAAATCTAAAGGCCAAATTATTAATATTGGTTCAATTGCTGCTCGACACGTCTTTCCTAATAGCGGGGTGTATTGTGCTACAAAACATGCTGTTTTGGCATTAAGTGAATCTTTGAGAATAGAATACACAAATAAACTGGCTATTACTACAATTAATCCAGGATCTGTTGATACTCCTTTTATTGATAGAACACAAAATGAAAAGCTGCTTAATGAGTATAAACCTACTTTCAATTCTGGAATGCAACCTAAGTTTATTGCAAAAGCTGTATTGCAAGCTGTAGAAGCTAATGGAAGTGGTATATACTCAGAGATAACTCTACGCCCTGACCGTAGATAAAATCGTACTTTTGCCCCCACATGTCCCAGATTAAAGAAGAAATTGCAAAGAGACGCACCTTTGCCATCATATCACACCCAGATGCGGGAAAAACTACTCTTACAGAGAAATTTCTACTCTTCGGGGGGGCGATACAAACTGCTGGAGCTGTAAAGAATAATAAAATAACGAAAACAGCAACCTCCGACTTTATGGAGATTGAACGTCAACGTGGTATTTCAGTTGCAACATCTGTAATGGCTTTCCACTATAAGGATATGCTGATAAACCTCCTAGATACTCCTGGTCACAGAGATTTTGCGGAGGACACCTACAGAACTTTGACTGCTGTGGATAGCGTTATTCTAGTTATCGACTGTGTTAAAGGAGTTGAAGCCCAAACAGAGCGTCTTATGGAAGTCTGCCGTATGCGTAAAACTCCCGTTATAGTTTTCGTAAACAAGATGGATCTAGAAGGTCAGGACCCATTCGATCTACTTGACGAACTAGAAGAAAAACTTGATATTCAAGTTAGACCTCTTAGTTGGCCTATTAGTGGAGGGGCAACATTTCAAGGGGTTTACAATTTGTTTGATCATAATGTTCGGTTATTTCAGGCTGATAAAACAAAGGTTGCCAAAGATGTCATAGGAATAAAAGATTTAGCAGATAGCCAGCTTGACGAACTCATTGGAGAGCATGCTGAACAACTTCGAGAGGACGTAGAATTAATTGATGGTGTTTATGACAAGTGGGACCCTCAACCATATTTAGATGCCGAGGTTGCTCCTGTTTTCTTCGGTAGTGCTGTAAACAATTTCGGGATTCAAGAGATGCTAGATACATTTATAAAAATAGCACCCGACCCTAGCCCTGTAGAGACTAGCACTCGCTTCGTACACCCTGAAGAAGAGAAACTTACGGGCTTTATATTCAAGATTCACGCGAACATAGACCCTCGTCACAGAGATAGAATTGCTTTCCTAAGAGTGTGCTCTGGAAAGTTCCAGCGAAATACATTTTATAAGCATACACGATTAGGTAAAAAACTAAAGTTTTCTAATCCCGTTACTTTCCTCGCCCAGGATAAGAGCGTCGTTGAAGAAGCTTGGCCAGGAGATGTTGTGGGGCTATACGATACCGGTAACTTTAAAATTGGAGATACGCTTACCGAGGGCGAAGATTTACAATTTCGTGGCATCCCCAGTTTCAGTCCTGAGATATTTAAGGAGCTTGTCAATAAAGATCCTATGAAGAGCAAGCAACTGGAAAAAGGTATTAAGCAATTAACTGACGAGGGTGTAGCCCAATTATTTATTCGTGCTGCAGGAAATCGTAAAATTGTAGGGACAGTTGGAGAACTACAATTTGAGGTAATACAATATCGTCTCGAGCACGAGTACGGCGCTAAATGTGAATTTCAGCCCAAACCGTATCATAAAGCGTGTTGGCTAGTTTCGGACAACGAAGAAAAACTCGGAGAGTTCCGAAGGATAAAAGCCAATGACCTTGTAATTGATAAAGACGGTAATGAGGTATATCTCGCTCCTTCCCCATTCCTATTACAAATGGAAATGAATAACTTCCCTGAAATCACTTTCCACGTTACGAGTGAATTTAAAACGGAACAGGCTTAACTTGACACTACATATGCTACAGTTAACAAAATTAATTTTATCTATTGCTTTATTTGCTATAGGCTCATACACTTTAGCACAAACAGACTCTACTTCCTTCGAGGTTGTTCAAGTCAGTGGGCTAGTTGTTACAGGAGATTCACTTATGCCATTGGCCTATGCTACAGTATATCGTGTAAGTGATGCACGAGGAACTATGACTGACCCTCAAGGGTTTTTCAGTATCCCTATTCTTGAAGGTGACACACTCCGTTTCTCAAGTACAGGATATATAACTCGTGAAATTATTATTACTGCAGGAGGGGAAAGAAATAGATTAAGCTTAGTACAACCTATGAGTAGAGACACCATAATGGTAAATAACGCATATATCTATCCGTGGCCATCTAGAGAGGCCTTTAAGAAAGACTTCATGGCTCTAGGCTTACACGAAGACGCTTTTGCCGTGGGTCAACAAGCAATAGACCCTTTCGATATTTATGATAGACTTATTGATGTAGGCATGGATGGTCAAGCTGCAAGTGCTCAGACACTTAGACAAATGTCTGTCGATTATTCTCAAACTGGCAGTATTCCCACAACTAACTTACTCAACCCTGTGGCCTGGGCTCGTTTTATTCAAGCTATTAAGAACGGCGATCTTAAAGGGAATTAATCTTAAATGACTTCATTTCGTTACATACTTATCTGTTGCTCATTTCTGTGTTTGACTTTTTCGCCGCTTTTAGCCCAAACCGATTTCTCTATCTCAGGCAACGTTAGAGGAGTAGATGGGGAACTTCTACCAGGAGCCTCCTTAACTGTAATCGAAAACAATCGGATTGGCACCTCATCAAACGATTTCGGACATTACGATTTAGACCTTCCATCCTCAGGACCTTGGACTCTAAGATGTTCAATGATAGGTTATATCATGCAGGTAATCGAAATAGATTTTGAAGGGAAAAACTTCCTCAGACTTAATATCACTTTACAAAACACCGTTGTTATCGGAGCTGCGGAAGTTGTCGAAGCTGGAGGTCATGACGTCTCTTTAAAAAGAATTGACGCAAGAATTGCTAGTAGGATACCTACCCCTAGAGGAACCATCGAAGATGTGCTTTTACAAGCTCCGGTTAATTTCACCAGCGAACTAAGTAGTGCTTATAATGTGAGGGGTGGGAGTTTCGATGAAAATTTGGTCTATGTAAATGATATTGAAGTATATAGACCTTTTCTCGTAAGAAGCGGGCAACAAGAAGGGCTGTCTTTTCCAAATCCCGATATGGTTCAGCGAATTCGTTTTAGTGCAGGAGGTTTTGAGAGTAAATATGGTGACAAATTGAGTTCTGTACTTGATATTCATTACAGAAAACCTAAAAAACGTAGAACTCAGTTAACGGCAAGTCTTCTCGGTGGTCAATTACAGCACGACGGCTTAAGCCCTGGAGGTAAGTTTCGAATAAATACAGGATTAAGGTATCGCAATAATTCATATATTTTAGGTACACTTGACGAAACAGGTGAGTATAACCCAACTTACCTTGATGCTCAAACCTACATTACTTGGGACCCTGATGGTTATGGGCCTTGGGAAATTCAACTACTAGGCGTATATGGTCAGAATGACTATCATTTCGTTCCTCAGACTCGAGAAACTGACATAGGTACTATTAATAATGCTATTCGACTGAAAATATTTTTTGACGGTGAAGAGAAGACTTCTTACCAAACTGGTTTCGGAGCACTCGCCTTTGAAAGAATCACTGAAAATACTAGGTTAAGATGGATTAATTCTGCATTTAGAACTGTAGAAAGTGAGTCATTTGATATTCTCGGCGCATATTGGCTAGATGAGTTAGAGTTGGATCCCGGCTCTGACGATTTCGGTGAGTCGGCTAATAATCTCGGTGTAGGCGGTTTTCTAAATCACGCAAGAAACCAGCTTCAAGCCACTGTAATCTCATCTGCCTTAAAAGGTTCTATCGATATTGATCAAGGGGTACATTTTATCGAATATGGTGTTAAGGGATCGACTGAAATTATTTTAGATAACCTATCTGAATGGTCTTTCGTTGATAGTGCAGGTTACATTTCACCCCATCCTCAAGATAGTGTGGGATTTATTGACCCTGGACTTCAACCATTTAGACCTCTTTTAATCGAAAATGTTATACGTACATCTAATGATGTAAGATCTAATAGATTTACAGGGTACATTCAAGATACTTGGTCATTAGAAACGAATAAAGGTCTGGTCAGAACTCACCTTGGCGCAAGATTTCATTATTGGAAACTATCGACTTCAGCAACGCATCCTGATTCTTTTTCCATCCACCTAGTAGGTGGTCCTAGAGGTCATATTAGTTATACACCTATAGAAAACCCACAAACAACTTGGTCTATAGCAGGTGGGTTTTATTGGCAGCCTCCTTTTTACAGAGAAATGAGGGCAATTGATGGCACCCTTAACCCTGACATACTCCCTCAGAGGGCCATTCATGCTGTTGCAGGTGTAGATCACCAATTTGAGATGTATGAAAGAGATTTTAAATTTGTAGGAGAGTTATATTACAAGGATTTAGACCAAATGATTCCTTACGAGGTAGAGAATGTTAGACAGCGATACTACGCTACAAATAACTCTAGCGGATATGCTACTGGTATCGATTTAATGTTAAACGGGGAGTTCATCGATGGTATCGAAAGCTGGATGAGAGTTAGTGCACTTAAAACAGAAGAAGATATTTCAGACGACTTTTATCTTGAATTATATAATGACGAAGGAATAAAAATCATTCCTGGATATACATGGAACGATGTCGCAGTAGATACCGTTCGCATAGAACCGGGATTTATCGCTAGGCCCAGCGACCAACGTCTAAGCGTTAGCCTTCTTTTCCAAGATGAAATGCCCAGCAACCCCGACTACAAGGTGTTGCTCAGTCTTTTCTTCGGCACTGGACTTCCCTATGGCCCCCCAACAATGAATCGCTATCAAGACGTGCTTAGAACTCCTGCATATAGAAGGGTAGACCTGGGATTCTCCAAGGAGCTGCTTACATCAGATAGATTTGGCAATAAAAACGGTTACATTTCACTTGAGGTATTTAATATTTTAGGAATAAACAATACGATAAGCCACACTTGGATAGAAGACGTGAATGGGAGGCTATATGCAATACCAAACTTTTTAACAAGTAGACGATTAAACCTGAAGCTTCACCTTGAATTTTAAGCTATTGCTTCTTCGTAGTTTGCATTGAAATTGACATCATCAATGCGAATCGAGATACTCCTTATTACATGCCTGTGTTTATTAACGTTTCAGGGCGTAGCACAATACACACTGCAAGGAGATGCTGTATCGGGTGGAGGCAATTGCTATGTACTTACCGATTCCGTTGGAGGGCAAGTAGGTGCTGTTTGGTATGATGAATTAATCAACTTAGAGGAAGCATTCGACCTTCAATTTAAGATGAACTTCGGTGACAACCCTAATGGCGCAGACGGAATGGTCTTCGTAATGCAAACTCAAGGCCCTCTAGCTATAGGCAATACCGGAGATGGTATAGGATTCGAAGGCTTTACTCCCAGTCTTGGAATTGAATTTGATACGTACTGGAATCAATCTAATGGAGATATTTTAGAAGATCATATAGGCATTATTTCTGACGGAAGTGTTAGCCACCTTAACTCTACAGCTATTGCTGGTCCTGTTGCTGCTAGCTCTATAGGAGCAGACATTGAAGATGGAAACGATCACTCTATTCAAATAACTTGGGACCCTGTACTTAAGGAGATCAAAGTGTTTTTTGACTGTGAATTTAGACTTGTGGCAAGCGTGGATTTAATAAATTACATATTCGGTGGTGAAACATCTGTTACTTGGGGGTTTACTTCTTCTACTGGAGGGGCTAACAACGTTCACACAGTTTGTCTTTACGAAAACGCAACGCCTTCAGGAGACGTGATACTTTGCCCAGGACAATCTTCACAACTTATATCAGGCGGAGATTTATCTATGCCATTTACATGGGTTCCCTCGGACTTTCTTAGCGACCCTAATGCATATAACCCCATAGCCACCCCCCCATTCACACAAATCTACACCGTTACTTATACAGATTTCTGTGGCAATACACAAAGTGATGAGATTGAGGTCGTAGTTGAGCCACTTGAAGTAAATATTTCTGCTGACTTCGACATAATTACTTGTAATAACACCACAGTTAATTTAACTGCTAATACTAATTTCACTTCTGGGATAAGTTACATTTGGGAAGCTACGGGGGGCGGAAGCTTCTCAAGCACTTTTAATGAAAACTCGTACACTTCAGATGCTGGAATTTATGTAGTCCAAATCTCTTTTGACGATGGTGCTTGCACCGCCGAAGACTCTTATACATTAGACCTCGATACAATGTCTTTCTCTGCAAATACTGGCTCTGACGGTCTGATAAACTGCTATGAGCCGTCATATATACTTCAAGGGTCATCTAACAGTACAGAAGCTGAGTTTAATTGGTCAACAAACAACGGAAGTTTTTTCGGTGCCAGTAATATTGCAGAGCCTACTGTTATTGAAGGAGGCCTATACGAACTTGAAGTAACTAACCCTACTAATGGCTGCGTTTCTACTAATCAAGTTATAGTAGTTGAAGATTTTACTGAACCAGTTCTAACAGTAGGCTTTCCCGACGGAATAATTAATTGTGAGTTTCTTCAAGTAATGATAATTGGCTCATCAGTATCTCCTAGTAATTATACAAATCAAGTTGAATGGACATGGAATGATGGTGAGGGCAACATTATAAACCCAAACGACATTAATCCTATTGCTACTCTTCCTGGCGAATACTACTTAACAGTTACTTTCTTAGAAAATGGATGTACTACATCATCAAACGAAGCTGCAATAGTTGAGCAAGACGGAGATTCATTCATCGATATTTCACAATTAACTATGCCCAACGTAATCACTCCTAACGGAGATTACTACAATGATAACCTTAAACCATTTCTTAAAGATCGTCCAGAAATAACGGCACTTTCTGTCCTAGACGAGTACCGATTAAGCGTGTACAATAGGTGGGGGGATTTGGTTTTCGGAAATAACGGCTTACCATTAGCATGGGATGGACGTGCAAATGGAAGTAGATTATCACCTGGAAAGTACTTAATAGTCGTTAATTACAAGTCTGTTTGTGGGGAAGTCCAAACAGGAACTTATACTGGCCCCCTTGAAATACTGTACTCTGAGTAAATCGTTCTTCTAAGTTTAGGATATTTTAGACAGAAGTTCGTCTTCGGATATTATCTCAACACCTAGTTTTTCAGCTTTTTCCCTTTTGCTAGGCCCCATTTTATCACCTGCAACTACAAATGACGTCTTTTTAGATATCGAAGAGGACACCTTTCCACCGTGAAGTTCGATAAGCCCTTTAATTCCTACTCTATCGTACTTTTCAAATAACCCACTAACAACTATCGAAGCTCCTTCTAGCTTATTCGTCGCCCCTTCAACATCTTGAATTTTAAGTTGCAAATTAGCTTCTCTTAATCTTCTAACTAGTTGTTTATTTCTCTCATCAGCAAAATAACTTATGACACTATCTGCGATTCTATCCCCTATCTCGTCCACCTCTAGAAGTGATTCTTTATCGGCTTGCATTATTGCATCAAGACTACCGAAATATCTAGCTAGTTTCTTTGCAACTGTCTCACCAACATATCTTATCCCTAAACCAAACAACACCCTTTCAAACGGAACAGACTTACTTGCTTCTATTCCTGCAAGTAATTTTTCGACCGATTTTTTTGCCATTCTTTCTAAAGGAAGGATATCTTCTGCCTTCAGTTCGTATAGAGAACTCGGGTCAGTTACTAAACCAACCTCTACAAGTTGTATAACCGTCTCAGCACCTAGCCCATCAATATTCATAGCCTTCCTGCTTATGAAATGTACTATTCTCCCTTGAACTTGAGGAGGGCATGAGCTTTTATTAGGACAATAATGAGCAGCTTCTCCTTCCTCTCTTACTAACTCCGTACCGCATTCTAAACAATGAGTCGGAAACGTAGATGAGGTAGGACTGAATAAATCATTAGCAACCGCCCTCACACTTTCATCTACTCCTACAACTTTTGGAATAATCTCGCCGCCCTTTTCAACGAATACAAAATCACCAACAATGAGGCCTAGTCTCTCTATTTGGTCTGCATTATGGAGAGAAGCACGCTTTACAGTAGTGCCTCCTAGCTGAACCGGCTCCAAATTCGCTACTGGAGTCACTGCACCCGTACGTCCAACTTGATAAGTAATCTCCTTCAATTTCGTTCGCACGCGCTCAGTTTCAAACTTAAATGAAATTGCCCATCTGGGACTTTTCGAAGTGAGACCTAGTCTTTCTTGTTGATCGTACCTATTTACCTTAATTACAACTCCATCAATCGCAAAAGGTAAATTGTGTCTCCCTTCTTCCCAAAAAGAAATGAAATTCATTACCCCGCCAACATCTGATGATGTAGAAATCATTTTTGTAACACTACTGGGTATTTTAAATCCCCAACTTCCAGCTAATGACACAGCCTCACTATGGGTTTCAGATACACCTTTAGCTATTACTCCATACATCATACAATCAAGCTTACGTTTCGCAACTTCTCGACTATCCTGCAATTTTAACGATCCTGCAGCAGTATTTCTAGGGTTTGCAAATCTCGGCTCTCCCTCCTCTTCTCTCAAGTCATTTAACGCATTAAAATGCTCAAACGGATAAAAAATCTCTCCCCTAATTTCCAGTTTAGAAGGGAAATCATTTTTAAGTATAAGAGGAATAGTATTTATCGTTTTAACGTTTGCTGTTATGTCTTCACCTGTTTCACCATCTCCTCTTGTAATAGCTCTAAGTAGTCTTCCTTCTTTATAGACCAAACTGATAGCCACACCATCATACTTTAGCTCCATTACATACTCTACCTCCTCTCCTTCTAGGCCTTTATCTACCCTTGCCATCCAGTCCTCTACTTCACTCTCAGCGTAGGTATTAGATAGAGAAAGCATAGGTGTTGTATGCCTCACTTTACTAAAACCATCCACTGGATCACCTCCTGGTCTTTTTGTCGGAGAAAGTTCATCATAAAACTCAGGAAACTTAGACTCTAGAGACTCTAACTCTTTCATCATAAGGTCAAATTCCTTATCACTAATAATAGGCTTCGCTAAATTGTAATATAAATGATTATGCTCATGCAGTTGAGACCGCAATAACTCTATTTCCGCCTTCGCTTTTGACTTATTAGTAATCGTTCCCATGTGATGTCAAGTTAAATCAATTTGGGCTAATACATGCCTAGGTTTACCCTGTAAGTCGAAAATTATCTCGATATTTATCCAGTTTGGATTTCTCGATTCTAAGACATTTACAACATCATTCACAAAATCCTCATGACATTCAAGTGCTAACCATCCCCCTTTTTTTAGCATTCCTTCATCACATAAATAAATAATTCTTTTATAGAATAACAGAGGGTCATCATCTGGAACGAATAAAGCGGAATTAGGCTCAAAATCTACAACTCGTCTTTCCATAGAGTTCAGCTCGCAATGAGGAATGTAGGGCGGATTCGAAATAACCGCATCGAATCGTTTTATTTTATGTTCACCTCTATTAAAAGGGGCGTCCTTAAGAATGTCGGAGCACTCGAAAAACACATCGCACCCCGTTTTTGTAGAATTCTTTTTTGCTACTTCAATAGCGTCTTCAGAAAAATCCGAAGCGAATAAAGTAAGGTTTGGCATACGATGCTTCAAGGCTATAGGAATACACCCTGAGCCTGTTCCAATATCTAACACACGACATTTAGAGACCCCTGTCAAAAGCTTTAACTTCTGCTCAAAAGCTGAAATCAGTTCTTCTGTTTCTGGTCGAGGAATTAATACTCGAGAGTCAACATATAAGTCTAGACCGTCAAAATGCGCCTCTTCCAAAATGTATTGTATAGGCTCCCCTAGTGCTAATCTGTCGCCAATTATTGCTAGCTTATCAATTTTAGATTCAGGAAATTTATACGAATTCATCAGCCTTTCTCCTCTACCCTTTCCCGACACCCACTCCAAGCATAGAAGAACAACGGAATGTCTTTCTTCAAGCTCAACTCCCTTAGACATTTTTGATTCCAGCCATTTACGTACAGCTATCTCATCATTCGTGCTCGGCCACGGCCCCTTACCCCTAACTCCACCTATTCTATTCATGCACCCTTCTGAAAATCTTGTAACACCATGGAGACAAGGTGTTTAAATCGTTATTACTTTCATAATTATCGCTACCATCACCACTCATATACAATTCAAATTTCCCTTCAGGGATTTGTACCGATTCAACTACCTCATCAGGACTCAAATTAAGTATTACCACCACCTCGCTATCTCCTTTCTTTTTACTGAAAGCGAATATCTGTTTAGGTGAATCACTTTTTAAAACCTCTGGTGCACTTCCGAAATCTCCATTCCACATCGCTTCTTCA
This sequence comes from Bacteroidota bacterium, assembly GCA_002746975.1. Classification (GTDB taxonomy): domain Bacteria; phylum Bacteroidota; class Bacteroidia; order Flavobacteriales_D; family Sanyastnellaceae; genus UBA974. The sequence continues at coordinate 31,776 of NVXE01000002.1, forward strand.
TCATGATGAAGTTTATTTATCGACTTGTAAAAATTTGATTTTGAGTAGTTACCCCATTCAATGGTATCCTTTTCAAAAAATCTCAATCTTTTGTTAAGGCCTGCCTCTTGACCAGAGTAAATCAACGGCATATCGAAAAGGGTACTAGATAGAATAACCATTGCATCTGCAGCATCTCCATAACGCTCATAAATTGTGCCATTCCAAGAATTTTCATCATGGTTAGTTGCGAAACCCATCCTATATGCGTCAGAAGGGAATCTTTCTGCCTCTCCTATTAAATACTCTGTCAAGATGGAAGCGTCTTCTCGTCCTTTTGCAATTTCATTAGTTAGGTGATGAAAATGCCACGCATAACTCATATCGAACGCTCTGTTATGATGTTCAGGGACGTCTGCTTCAGCGAGCATAAATATTTCAGGGTTAATAGCCTCTAATCTTCGTCTAGCCATTTCCCAAAAAGCCACTGGAACCTTCTCCGCTACATCACATCTGAAACCATCTATTTCTGCTTCACTAACCCAAAACTCCATCGCTTTTGCCATTCCATCATAAAGACCATTCTGTACTCCATTGTCCCAATCTAATTGAGACACGTCCCACCAATCAGTACCTGTTGGAGGTTGTAAATTTCCCGTTTTATCTAAAAGATAGTATCCCCTGTGACTCTCAGTCCAATCACAATCAAAAGCTGAATGGTTTGCTACCCAATCTAGAATAACTTTCATACCTAAACCATGTGCCTCTTTCACAACATCTATCAAATCTCCCATTGTTCCATAATCTGGGTTCACTTCGATATAATTCTTCACACTATAAGGGCTACCTAAGCTTCCACTTCCCGGCTCGGCGATAAAACTGGCCTTATTATCCCCACCCTTTCTATTAACTTCTCCAATTGGATGTATTGGCATAAACCATAATACATCTACTCCTAGCTCTTTAAGTCTTGGCAAATCCTTTTTGAATGCCTGCAAAGTCCCTTCTGGTGTATGTTGCCTTAAGTTTACCTCATAAATTGTGGCATTTTTAGACCAAACTGCATGCCTTAGTTTATCAAAAACCTCACCTTCTCCCACTACTTCTGCAGGAGTACTTGCCTTTCTAACATCTCCACACGAAGCTCCAAATAAAGCTGTTAATGTGAGTATTAATGTAGAAAAATATAAAATCGAACTTTTCATGAATACTACTTACTTAATCTACTAAAATAAACTAGCCTGTCCACCTCCGTCAGTTTTCGGATTTTCTCCATTATCTGTACTCGAATCTTCATTCTCATCCTTTTCTTCAGTTTCTTCTGACTTCGCCTCATCAAAGGTTGATTCGACCATCTCGTCAGCCTTCCTTGCCTCTAATATCTCTGCTGCAACTGCAGATTCTAACTCTTCATTTGCTGGTTCTAACAAAACCTCAGTAATAGGTAGGGAACTCAACTTGTTACCGAGAGCTCTAACTCCTTTTAAAGCAATAAAACCACGCATGTCTATCAATTCATCCTCTCTATCTCTAGTATGCTTAAACCTTCTGTTGTACTTAATTCTAGCTTGAGGATGATAAAGAGATGTTGCAAATGCTAACTTGCTATCCTCGTGTTCACCTATGAATGAAACAGGTTTCGACGAATTCTCTGGCAAAAATCTTTTCACAAACCAATCTGATTTCTCGCCATCATAATAAACAACTGAGACAGGTCTCTCAGAATCCCATTTCTCAACAGAAATCATCTTATCGTCGAAATGTGTACTGAAATCAAAGTTTGTTATTACATACATTCCATTAGACTGAAGAGCCATAATCTTATCATCAGCATGGAATTCACCTAAAAACTCACCTCTGCCCTCTCCATTTAACCTCCTTACAGTCTCATCATACCAAACCTTTCTCGCCCCTAAAGTCGAAACTCCAGCTTCCTTTAACTCAACCCGCTTAACCGGAAATTTTGTTACAATATTACCCCCTGAAGCTCTACCCTTAATCGCTATGTCTGAGAAATTAAGGTCCATTTTCAATCTCTTAAGCCGTGCTTGACTCCTCAATAAAATAGTAACTACCTCTGCTTCACCATTCCTATTTGCTGTGAAATATAAAATTCTTGACTTAGGAGTTCCTTTCGTTATAGGATACTCTCTATCTCTAGTGATAGACTTAACATTAAACCTTTTGACCATACTTCTTCCTGAAGCTCCATCAAAATAAATTACGTTGTAAGTAGTACGTATGTCCCCTTTCTTCCATACTGCTACGTGGATTATATCCTTTCCGAAAAAAGCTTTTGACGTTACCTTACTCACCTGCATCGTTCCGTCCTTTCTAAAGACGATAACATCATCAATATCACTGCAATCACAAATAAACTCTCCCTCACCTCTCTTAAGTCCAGTTCCTACAAAGCCCTCTTCCGCTTGAACGTAAAGTTTGGCATTAGCAACTGCAACCTTAGTTCTGTCGATTGTATCAAAAGTTCTTATCTCTGTCTTCCTCTCACGCCCCTCTCCGTATTTCTTCTTCAGAGATTTAAACCAATTAACTGAGTACTCTGTCAAGTTTTCAAGATGATGTTTCACCTGATCCATCTTCTCTTCTAACCCCGTGATTTTCGTGTCAGCTTTGAATCCATCAAACTTAGAAATACGTTTAATCCTTATTTCTGTTAATCTAGTTACATCATCGTCTGTAACCTCTCTAAGCAGCTTTTTCGTGTAAGGCTTTAAACCTTTATGAATTGTCTCAAGAATAGCATCCCAAGTTTCACACTCTTCAATATCACGGTAAACACGCTTCTCGATAAATATCTTCTCCAAAGAAGAGAAATGCCAGCTTTCTTGAAGTTCGCCTAGCTCTATTTCCAACTCACGACCAAGTAAATACTTTGTTCGCTCAGCAGATGTCTTCAGAATCTCAGTAACCCCTATAAATTGAGGCCTGTCATCGAGAATAACGCAAGCATTTGGGGCTAAAGAGACTTCGCAATCTGTAAATGCGTACAATGCATCGAGCATTTTATCCGGACTAACGTTATTTGCAAGGTGGACTAACACCTCCACAACTTTCGCTGTGTTATCCTCGACCTTTTTTACTTTAATCTTCCCTTTCTCGTTCGCTTTAAGGATGCTTTCGATAAGAGAACTTGTAGTCACTCCGAAAGGCACTTCACGAACTGCAAGAGTTTTATTATCTAACTTATCAATTCTAGCACGTACACGAATTCTACCTCCACGTAAGCCGTCATTATACATCTCCATGTCCGCCATTCCTCCAGTAGGAAAGTCCGGAACTAACTTAAACCTCTTGCCTAATAGAGTGGCAATACTAGCATCAATTAATTCGTTGAAATTATGTGGAAGAATTTTGCAGGCTAAACCCACTGCTATTCCTTCTACCCCTTGAGCTAGTAATAACGGAAATTTTACAGGCTCTGTCTCTGGCTCTTTATTTCTACCGTCGTAAGAGGCTAACCAATTCGTTGTCTTATGATTAAATAAAACCTCCGTACCAAACTTACTTAGCCTGACCTCAATATACCTCGGTGCGGCAGCTCTATCACCAGTAAGAATATTACCCCAGTTGCCTTGGCAATCAAGAAGTAAATCTTTTTGGCCTATTTGCACCATAGCATCACCTATACTCGCATCCCCATGAGGATGGAACTTCATTGTGTTACCTATTACATTAGCGACCTTGTGGTAACGACCGTCATGCATTTCATCAAGTGAGTGTAAAATGCGACGCTGCACAGGCTTAAGCCCATCGTGTTGATGAGGTACAGCTCTCTCAAGAATTACATACGAAGCGTAGTCAAGGAAGTAGTCATTGTACATTCCTTGAACACGGACAACATGATCCATTTCAGCAGAAGCCGCTCCTGACTCCTCGCCAGAAAATTCTTGCTCGTGCTCGTTGTCGGGACTTTGTTCGTTTTCTTGCTCGTTCTCTATCATACCTCAACATCATCTTTCTCCACGCGGAGATTTTCAATAATAAACTTCTGCCTATCAGGGGTGTTTTTGCCCATAAAGAAGCCCAACATCTCCTGAAGATTTGCCTCTCTACCTACAACCACAGGATCAATTCTCATATCATCTCCAATGAAGAAACTGAATTCGTCAGGGCTTATTTCTCCTAGACCTTTAAATCTAGTGATTTCAGCTTTCGCACCGAGACGAGACAAAGCCGATTTCTTCTCTACTTCGTCGTAACAATAAATGGTATCCTTTTTATTTCTAACTCTAAAAAGCGGCGTCTGAAGAACATACAAATGACCTTTCTTTACTAATTCAGGAAAGAACTGTAAAAAGAAAGTAATTAATAATAATCTAATATGCATTCCATCAACATCCGCATCCGTCGCAATAACTACTTTATTATACCTGAGCTCTTCCAGATTATCTTCAATATTTAAAGCTGCTTGGAGCAGATTAAACTCCTCGTTTTGGTACACTATCTTCTTTGTTAAACCAAAACAGTTTAAAGGTTTACCCTTCAATGAAAAAACAGCTTGCGTTTTAACATCTCTTGCTTTCGTTATCGAACCCGAAGCTGAATCTCCCTCAGTAATGAAAAGCGTGGAATCTTCATTTCTATCCTTTTTTTCATTAAAGTGAACTCTACAATCACGAAGCTTCTTGTTGTGTAAGGACGCTTTTTTGGCTCGTGCTCGTGCTAGTTTTTTTATTCCTGCGAGATCCTTTCTTTCTCTTTCGTTTTGGAGAATTCTAGCCTGAAGAGCAGATGCTACTTCAGGGTTTCTATGTAAAAAGTTATCTAGCTCTGTTTTAAGGAAGTCGAACATAAAGCTTTTCAAAGTTGGCCCCTTCGGTCCCATCTCGCTAGAGCCTAATTTGGTTTTCGTTTGGGATTCAAAAACTGGCTCCTCAACTTTAACACTTACAGCACAAACTATTCCCGAACGGACATCGCCAGTATCATAATCCTTTCCGAAAAAGTCCCTAACAACTCTAACATAAGCCTCTCTAAAAGCAGCCTGATGAGTACCACCTTGAGGAGTATATTGACCGTTTACAAAGCTTTGAATATCCTCACCATATGCCTCAGAGTGGGTTACCGCTAACTCTATATCTTCGCCTTTAATATGTATTATCGGATAGCGTGCTACACCGTCCATACTACTCTCAAGAAGATCTAGTAAACCATTGTCACTCTTGAATTTATCACCATTTAGATAAATCGATAGTCCAGTGTTAAGATACACGTAATTCCATAGAAGCTTCTCGACATGCTCCATCCTAAATTTGTATCCTTTAAATACATCTTCGTCTGGCCTAAAAGTGATTTTCGTACCATTCCTTTTCGTCGTGGCTTCTATATCGTTATCCTCTATTAGCTCACCTATACAGAAAATTGCTGATTTAGCTTTTTCATCCCTGAAACTCTCAACTTTAAATAATGAGGAAAGAGCATTGACTGCCTTCGTACCTACACCGTTAAGTCCTACCGTTTTCTTAAAAGCCCGTGAGTCGTACTTTCCTCCTGTATTGATTTTCGAAACGCAATCGATAACTTTTCCCAGAGGTATTCCACGGCCATAATCTCGGACTCGGACTTCTCCGTCACGGATACCTACTTCGATAGTCTTACCGTTACCCATTGTAAACTCGTCAACGCTGTTGTCTACGACCTCTTTTAAAAGGACGTAAATTCCGTCGTCGGCGTCTTTACCGTCCCCGATTTTACCAATGTACATGCCGGGACGCATACGGATATGCTCCTTCCACGATAACGACCGGATGTTATCTTCTGTATAGCTTACTTGTTCTGCCATGAATCGCCACAAGTTAGACCAAACCACTTCCTAATTACCCCATTCACCCTATACTTTTTCCACATTTATTCAACCGTTTTAAACTGATATTCTATCCCTAACTTGCGAATTCAAAACTAACATATTTACATTTCTAATGTCATCTGAAATTCGCAACCTAAAACCTTCTGCACTTTGGAACAGATTTGCAGACCTAAACGAAATCCCAAGACCCTCTAAACATGAGGAAGCTGTCTGTGCTTGGCTAATAAGTTGGGCTAATGAGCGCAACATTGAGGTTTGGCAAGACGATGTTAAGAATGTGTTCATGAAAAAGCCTGCTACCTCTGGCATGGAGGATAGGCAGACTGTAGTCTTACAGAGCCATGTTGATATGGTATGCCAAAAAAACAATGATACCGAGTTCGACTTTATGACCCAAGGCATTAAAATGTATGTTGATGGTGATTGGGTTCGTGCCGAAGGAACTACTCTAGGTTCAGACAATGGAATCGGGGTCGCTACAATTCTAGCAACTCTAGAAAGCTCTGACATTCCTCACCCAGCTCTCGAAGCTCTTTTTACTATTGATGAAGAAACTGGAATGACAGGTGCTCTAGGCCTTAAAGCCGGGCATCTCGAAGCGACAATTCTCCTCAATCTAGACACAGAAGACGACGACGAAATAAGTATAGGTTGTGCTGGAGGTGTAGATCTTACATCTATTGGAACTTACGAGCCAGAAAACACAATCAAAGAAAACACGATAGGTCTTCAAATCACTGTAAAAGGTGGTAATGGTGGACATAGCGGAATGGATATCCATAAAGGTATCGCTAACGCAAATAAGTTGATGAACCGCATCCTCTTAGAAGCTCAGGAGTCGGTAGATTTAAGGGTTAGTGAGATACACGGTGGAGGACTTAGAAACGCTATTCCACGTGAAGCTAACGCCCTTGTTGTTCTTGATAAAAAAGATATGGACTCAATGGTCGCAGCTCTTGAATCGACTGCTTCAGATTTGAAAGCGGAATATGCAACGACTGATCCGAATTTAGTTGTGGTTTGGGCTGAGGAGGAAACACCTGAAAAGGCACTACCTGAAGACGTTCAGAACGCTTTATTATTAGCAATTGCAGCCTGCCCAGTGGGGATACACAGAATGAGCCCTGATATGCCAGGCTTAGTCCAAACCTCAAACAACCTCGCCCGAGTAGAGGTGTGCTGTGGAGATGTAAACATTCAATGCTTAAACAGAAGTTCTGTAGATTCAGAAAAGTGGGATCATGCTCGTTCAATAGAAGCGGGGTTCACTTTAGCGGGGCTAACTACTGAGCGGGGCGGAGCATATCCTGGATGGACTCCTAACCCTTCGTCTAAGGCTGTTGAAATGCTGCGTTCTCTATATGTAGAAATGTTCAAGGAGGAGCCTAAAGTGATGGCATGTCATGCTGGACTTGAGTGTGGGATTTTAGGTACTAACTATCCTGAAATGGACATGGCTTCATTTGGGCCTAACATTAGAGGAGCTCATTCGCCTGATGAGTGTTGCCAAATTTCTTCGGTCCAGAAGTTTTGGAATTTCTACCTCGAAGCACTTATTCGCATTCCTAAGCGTTAATGGAAAATAGTACTGAAAAAAGACCGCTTATTCTCATCACGAATGATGATGGGATAACTTCTGCAGGAATTTGTGCTTTAGCAGAAGCTGTAATCGATTTAGGGGATGTTTACGTTGTAGCTCCAGATAGCCCACAATCCGGTATGGGACACGCCGTTACAATAGGAGATATTCTTAGAATAAAACCTGCTTACTTCCCTGTAAAAGGAGTAACTGCTCACAGCACATCTGGTACTCCTGTTGACTGTGTAAAGCTTGCTATTTATACTATTTTACCTAAAAAACCAGATTTGTTAATTTCTGGAATTAATCACGGTAGCAATAGTTCTATAAACGTTATCTATTCCGGTACTATGTCAGCAGCAGTTGAAGGCGCCGTAGAGAGCATACCCGCAATAGGATTTTCACTTTTAGACAACGATGCTGATGCTGATTTTAGGGCTTCAAAAGTAGTCGCTAGAAAAATGGCGAAGGAGGTTCTTAAACGTGGTCTCCCTACAGGTGTATGTTTGAATGTAAATATCCCTAAGCTTTCACCTGATAAACTTAAAGGCTTGAAAGTTTGCCGTCAATCAGCGGGCTATTGGAAAGACTCCTTTGATGAAAGAAATGCACCTAACGGTGATGTTTACTACTGGCTTAAAGGTGAGTTCACTAATCCCGATAGAGGAGAAGATACTGACGAATGGGCCCTTACAAATGGTTTTGCGTCTATAGTTCCAACTCAGTTTGATCTAACAGCTCATCATGCAATAGCTGATTTAAATAGATGGGAATTAAATGAATAGCAAGTTTGACACTTTATTAGGCGGAATCTTAACCGGGCTCATCGGAACTGGTTTAGGGTTTTTAATTCTTGGGGCGTACTGGTCTTATAGCAACGAGGTAGAACTAGGTTACTTTATAGAAAACATAGCCGCTAAATCTATTTTATACAGGGATAGCATTCTCACTTTAAGCACCTTATTCAATGTAGGAATATTCTACCTCGGAATAAGAGCGGAATGGTGGCGTTTTTGCCGGGGAATACTGATGGTAATTATGGCGTGTGTGCCACTAATAATTTGGTTTCAAATGCAAGCTGGCATTTCATGAACAAAACATCCCGCATATTTATGGTAGCTGGCGAAGCTTCTGGCGATATTTATGGGGGGCTTCTTGCTAGAGAGTTTTCAGACCAAACCACTTCTCTTCGTGGCTGGGGCGGCGAAAATATGAGCGATTCCGGAGTTCATATAACTAAACATTATCGAGAACTTGCGTACATGGGTCTTTGGGAAGTTCTCGTTAACCTTAGAACGATATTGCGCAACTTAGATCTATGCTGGAGCGAAATAGAAGAGTTTAAACCGGACGCAATAGTTCTTATAGACTTCCCTGGGTTTAATATGCGCATTGCGAGAAAGGCTAAGAATGCGGGGATTAAAGTATATCAGGTGGTGGCGCCACAGGTTTGGGCTTGGAAAAAAGGCCGGATCAAAGACCTAGCCCGCGACTACACCGCCGTATTCCCAGTCCTCCCCTTCGAACACGACATACTAAAATCAGGAGGAGTAAACTCCATCTACTGCGGCCACCCCCTACTCGACGCTATCGCTGCCGACAAAGATCCGGGCGAAACTCCGGGCGAAACGCTCGACCTCGAAAACACCTCGAAACCCATCTTAGCTCTACTCCCCGGCTCTCGATCGCAGGAGTTAAAAAAGATGCTACCCATTCTGTGCGAAGTCGCTGCAAAATTTCCCGATATGCACCCCATTATCGCGGGCGCCCCAGGAGCTTCGAAAGCCCTCTATCTCGACGCAGAAAAGCTCGGCATAAGTGTCATCTTCGGCTCTACTCGCAACCTACTCCGAAGCGCCTCCCTAGCGGTCGTCACTTCTGGCACTGCCACCCTCGAAGCCGCCCTCCTTAAAACTCCGCACGTCATAGTTTACAAGACGAGTTGGCTCACCTATCTCGCAGCCCGAACGCTCCTCCACATCGACCAAATCGGCCTTCCGAACATCCTCCTAAAGCGATCTGCCGTTCCCGAGCTCATCCAAAGCTCGTGCACCCCTGAGAACATCGCTTCAGTGTTAAGCGAGCTAGACGTTCCTTCGCAAAAATCTTCGTTCTTAGAACTATCCACGCTCCTAGGAAGCACGACCACCATTAAAGAAATCGCTTCGCACATTAAGGTTTCAACTTGACTCGAGGAGTTTGAGCTAGAAAAGTTTGAGGAGAGAAAACGAGCGCAAAAAGCGCAAAAAGTGTTAGAAAATGGTTCTTCATAAAGTAAGCCTTAAAATTATGTTACTCAAAATTACAATGAGTAAGGTTTTGAAAACATCCATAATAGGCCCATAATGAACTATATAAAATGACTCAAAAAGGCGCTAGCCTTGACACTATATATATAATATATATTGTGTATATTTGGGTAAAGTTTTGTTATGAGGAAAAATATTGATATAGATGAGTCTTTAATATTGAAGCTGAAATTGCTTGCCGTTTATGAAAACATGAGCGTAAAAGCGATTATGGAAGAAGCCGTTTCTTCCTACGTGAAGCAAAAAGAAATTGATCGCATAAAGGAATTAAGCGAAGAAGAAAAAGAAGATCTCGGTTTACTTTTACTTATGCAGCAAACTGACACCCTGGAAGTAGTTACAGAGAAGGAGGTGCTTGAATACTTGGATAAGCCATGCAAATAATTTATTTGGCTTCGTTTTTAAAAGACTTAAAAAAAATAAAAGACGCAAAAGTCTTATCGAAGGTAAAAAAAGCACTTTTAGACTTACAGGCACTGACAGAAGTTCATGAGGACACGAATATTGTTAAGATTAAAGGTCACCCTACAGCTTACAGGAAAAGAATAGGTGATTACAGAATGGGATTGTTTATTCTAAATGACACTATCACAGTAGCTCGCTTTGTAAAACGAAACGATATCTACAAATTGTTTCCATAAAGGTTAGTGTGCTTTCTCAAGCTAGACTTTATTACTTCTTCTTTCTCTTTTTCTTGAGGTTTTGAATCTTATCTCCTCGCCTTACTGGTTTTTTATATTTCTCCTTAACAGTAATGTTATAGCTCTTTTTCTTTACTACTTCTTTACTGTTCTTGGCGGACTTTTCTTGGATAGAAGGGCCGACCTTGAGTTTCGTTTTTTCGAGGTAGATTTCGTCGTAATCTATGGGTTTATTTTTCTCCTCAGGGGTAAGCTGGCTTGAAATTTTTACTCCTTCCGGGATTTCTCGAAGTGGAATAGAGTAGTTCATTAATTTTTCGATGGAATCTTTTAAAGGCGCTTCCTTCTCGGTATGAAAAAGTATCGCCCTTCCCTTCTGTCCGGCTCGTCCGGTTCTTCCTATTCGATGTATATAGTTTTCTGGATAAAATGGAGTGTCGAAACTAAAAACTGTACTCACATTTTCAATATCTATCCCACGAGCAATTACATCGGTCGCAATAAGAATTCTGCTTGTTCCGTCAATAAATTTCTCAATAGATTTGGTACGGAAATTTTGTTCTTTCCGAGAGTGAATAACAGTAGCTTCAGAATTAAATTTCAGATTTTCGAAAAGCCTGTCAGCAGTTATTTTAGTTGCCACAAAGACCAAAACTTTATTGAACTCCTCCCTATCTTCCAAGAGGTGGTTGAGTAAGTTTGTTTTCGTATAAAAATTAGGCACAGCAAACGATTCCTGCTCTATCGTGTCTAGGGGCGTACCGCTTATAGAAATCGTTTTCTTTACAGGATTTACGAGGAAGTCGTCAATTAATCCGTCTACATAGGTAGTCATAGTGGCGGAAAAGAGAATGTTCTGGCGTTTTCTAGGAAGCTGCTCGAAGATGTTGTTTAGCTGTGTTTTATATCCGAAATCGAGCATGATATCCACTTCGTCAATCACGAGTTTCTTTATTGACTTTAGGCGCAAGACATTCGCAAGTGCAAGGTCATAAACTCTTCGAGGAGTTCCCACTACGATATCTTGGCCTAGGGAAAGAGCTGCTTTCTGCTTACCTATATTATTAGAACCGCCATAAACGCCTACTGCCCTAACGCTGATGTAGGGCGTTAGTTTATCTATCTCCTTTACTATTTGGATTACTAACTCCCTAGTAGGAGCCAAAATCAACACTTTCGGGTAAAGCTCTTCTGTATATTTCAAATCTTGCAAGATCGGAAGCAGGAAAGCTATGGTTTTTCCAGTTCCGGTTTGGGCTATACCCACAAAGTCGGAACCTCCAAGAATGGTAGAATACGATTCTTCCTGAATGGGAGTAGGTACTGTTAATCCCAAATCAACAAGTGCATTCTTTAACTGCTTCTTGATTTTAAAGTCTTCGAATGAATTCATAGTACTAGCTAACTACCAGTTATCACCGTCCACCATTCTACCTAAAGATCCAAGTACAGACCCTTCTCCTTTAGATCTCCCTCCTGCTCTTGGGGCAGACTTAAGGATTCTATCCGCGAGACGTGAAAAAGGTAGACTCTGCAAATAAACCGTTCCATGCCCTTGAAGGGTAGCTAAGAAAAGCCCCTCTCCACCGAAAAGCATTGATTTAAGCCCACCAGCTCTTTCGATACTATAATTAATTTCACCTGTAAACCCGACTATACAACCAGTATCAATTCTCAGCTTTTCACCTTTGAGTTCCTTCTCGACAATAGTACCTCCAGCATGCAGAAAAGCGAGGCCATCACCTCTAAGTTTTTGGAGAATAAAACCTTCCCCTCCAAAAAATCCAGCTCCTAATTTTTTATTCAAAGTAATTGTAACCTCGGTTCCTTTTGCAGCACAGAGGAATGCGTCTTTTTGGCATGTAATGCTACCTCCAATTTTAGATAAATCAACAGGCAAAATTTTACCTGGATATGGCGAAGCAAAAGCTACGTTACGCTTTGCAACTCCATTATTTGTGAAATGCGTAAGAAATATTGACTCACCAGTGAGTAGTCGTTTCCCCACACCTAACACTTTACTAAAGAATCCACTATCTGCCTTAGAGCCGTCTCCCATTCTAGCCTCAAAGTTTATATCTTCCTCCATCCAGTTCATTGCACCAGCTTCGGCAATAACAGTTTCTTGAGGGTCTAATTCGATTTCAACTGCTTGGAGGTCGTCACCGTATATTTTATATGTTATTTCGTGAGATGTCATGTGTTTTAATTTTAAAGACCATTTAAATTTATAGACCGTACAATATCGAATTTCTTGGATAGACTACCGTTATCGTAATAGTAACCTCTCGCCTCTCCTGAGGCCCCAGTTCTAGAGCAAAAGTTACTAGGTTATTTATTTCATCTAATCGACCTCCTTCGGATAATGAAATACTAACGTCAACATCTAAATTTCTTGCCGAAACACGTGGTACTAAATCTACTAAATCTATAGAGATGGAATCTGAAAGGAAATTTTCAACTGAAAGCTTCCAATTTGAAACCACTTGACGCTTACCAGACAAAATCGAAGAAGTACTTGTTTCTTCACTTAGTTCCCTTGAACATCTGACATAAGGGTTTGGTCCAAGTGGCATAATTAGAGTATCCCCCACAGAAGGAATGTCAAGATAAAATTTCCCTAAATACGAATTATTAGAAATTACTTGGGCATATCCATTCATTAATTTATGACCCGAAAAATCTGCAACCCTTACTGTAGTATATGCTTCTGATTTCAATGCTGGTACTGCATAATACCTGACTTCTCCGTCTAATTCAAACTCGTCTATAACTATCTTTTCTAACTCACCGTCTCCCGTAATTGTCGCAGACGTTTCCAAATCGAAAATATATCTAGAACTTCCTGCAAATGATACTTCTTCTGATTCAGATATGGAACCTGAGTCAAAGTCCTCCATAACGGCAACTTCAGTATCATCAGAATCTTTAGCTATTAGTGGCATATTATATGACACAACACCATAAGACTTGTCATTCCTTGATGTTTTATTAGGTTTTAATGTGCTTAACACCCAATCTCCGAAATTTATTGGAGAAAGTGTGCCCGATGGCTTTCCACTAATTAGTGTTATAGGAACAGATGACCAATCAGATCCAGATGCTTGAGATATCAATGCATAGCGTTTAACTTGAATTTGTTTCGAATTAAATATCACTTCGTAATCCGTTGACCAAAATGCTGAAGGTGACAAATACCTGAATTTAATCTCCTGAGGCCTAACATAAGTTTTAGCAATATTCAGGACTACGTTAACAACACCTTCTTTATCCGCCTGTATGCGTTCAAGGTTTAATTTCCTATTCGTCAGTTTTCGAATTATTAAATTTACCTTGTCTATATCTAGTTCTGTTTCTAAGATATCTAATGCGATTTCTTTATTCCTAACTCTTAAAAAATCCGCCATTTCAGCTACGTCATCAACTAAAAGAACCTCATTATCACTACCTATACTCCTATTCGCTTCAAGGAACTTCTGCTCCGAGACTAGTGTTTGTTTAATGGCCTCATGCATTTTTCTAGAGACAGTCTGTAAATAGATACTATCTTTTATTCCCGATAATTCTAAAGATCTAGAATTAGGTTTCTCGCGCTCTTCGTAGTCAATTTTACTGATTGACACCCCCTCAGGCAAATCGATTTGTATTGTACTCAAATCCACCCCATGAGATATCCCTGGTATAACTAACTTAATCTTGTTTTCCCTAAGCAACACTAGTGATGAGTGCTCAATTAATGCCCCAGCTTGGTGTACCTCTACTGATGAAATAGGCCAAACCTCAATCTCTTCATTTTGTCCTAAAGCACATAAAAATGTAGAAAAGAAAACTGATACAAAAAGCAATAAATGAGTGAATTTCATTTGGTGAAGTTAAAGTAAGAACAGAAAAAGTGGCAAGAAAAAATCTAATTACAAATGACAGTGTATTCGCTAGCCCCATAAGCTATCCACCAGCCCAAACCTCCTTCTATATTTGACTTAACGTTTGTGGGAGGCGCGAATGGGTTACCCTGTGCGGAGGCGGCTGACTCAAATGTCATAATAGCAGAAAATGCTGCTGCGTCAACCGTTTCAAGCCTTACTTGTACGGTATCTCCTGTTTTCCAAAATCCATATTCACTAGAGGGCTCTAGTTCATTGTCGTCAGAATATCTATAAAAGGATAGTGTAAATTGTTGACCATTAACAAAACTATCATTCCATGCAGACCCTAGAGGGTATATAAACGAGGGGTCCTTACCTACTCGCTTCGAAGACCAACGAAATGAATTGCCTAAAGTATCAGGGTCCGTATAAGTCATCCATATAAACCCTAGCGAATCATTCTCTGAAGTAGAAGGCACTAAGAAATATGCTGTGTCTATAGGTATTACGTTTTGTAGAGTTGTCGTAGATGTCACTTCCAAAGTGTCATAAAGCACGTGAAGATCATACCTAGCTCCCTCTACTCCTAAAAGATCAAACTCGCTAAATGACGTATAAGCACAAATAGGAAACATCGATAATATTTCTACATCCATACCTAATGTTGTTGCTACAATTTCAAGAGCTTCCGGAGTTAAATCGTCAGTACATATCTCGTCCAAAACGTAAGGTGTTTCGTTAACTGTGACGGTTACGGTAGCCCCTCCGAGGTAGAATCCTTCTTGTCCACCTCCTACTGCATCGAAATATCCTTGAGATTTACTCAATAATACAAGGGGCATTTCTCCATTTCGTATACTTCCCTCTACTACTAAAAGAGGAATAGATGGAGGTATTTCAACCTCAATAATTTTAGAGCATCCCGTTACAAAAACTATTAGAATAGCTATAAAAAAAATCAAAGAACGAAGTAGAAAATTTTGGCTTAAAAAAGGAAAGAAAAAATCACGTTTAATCATAATGTAAAAGTAGATGCATATAGTGTGCGTTTCAAAAGCAGTATTGACTAAATTCGCCACACGTAACGACGACATGCTAAACAGACGACACCTCCGTATCAAGATCCTACATATCCTATACGGATTTTACCAGGACGAAGACTTAGACGCAGTAAAAGCAAAAAAGGCTTTAGACCACAGCATCGATAAGATGTATGAGCTTTACTTGCTGCTTTTATCTATGATTGCTGATTTACAAGGATTAGCTATAGATAAAATTGAAGCTGGGCGAAAGAAGCAACTTCCTACCCCAGAGGATCTTCATCCTAACACAAAATTTGTGAGAAATGCTCCACTAAGAGTACTTGCAAACAGCAAAAAGCTTGAAAACAAACTCGCTGAAACTGGTGTAGGTTGGGGAAATAACCGAGAACTCCTTCGTAATCTTTTCCGAAGTCTAATCGAGCACGAAGAATACACAGAATATATGGCGTCCGATGAAAGAAGCTTTCGTCATGATAGAGAGTCACTCGTAAGAATGTTTCGCAAGCATCTGATTAACGAAGAGGCTTTTCAAGAAATGCTCGAGGAAGAAAGTATTTTCTGGATGGACGACCTTGATTTGGCTAGTTCTATGGTAATTAAAACCATCAAATCGATCAAAGAAGATGATGAAGAACTAAATATTCTTCCATTATGGCGAAATGATGAGGATGATAAACATTTTGCGAAAATGTTGTTTACTCAAACTCTAGCACAAGGTGAGGATAATGAAGCCTTGATCAAGGAAGGAGCCCAAAACTGGGAACTTGAACGCATAGCCCTAGTAGATCGTATACTTATGAAAATGGCATTAGCCGAGGCAAAGACTTTCTCTTCTATTCCTCTTAAAGTGACGCTCAACGAGTACATTGAGTTATCAAAGTATTACAGTACTGAAAAGAGTCACGGTTTCATTAATGGTATTTTAGACCAGCTCTTCACCAAGCTCAATGAGTCTGGAGAAATAAAGAAGACTGGCAGAGGACTTATTTAATTATGAGCATTTGCTCTACATTCAGTGGCTTATCAATTGTTGCACTTTCATGTTTCGTTGTTTCTTTATCCAGTTGTGTAGATAATACGAGAAACAACTCTTCCAAGAGGTTCGACACCGACTTAATTGATATTCCTGGCACAGCAGCAACTGTCATTGATTCCAAAGAATCAAATGAACTAAAAGGTCCGGTCATTAAAATGGATGAGTTGGAGTTTAAGTTTGGGACTATTGTCGCTGGGCGACATATTAAACATTATTTTTCATTTATTAACGCAGGCGATTCTCCACTAATCATCTCAAACATAAAAGCCCCTTGTGGTTGTACTGTTGCAAAGGACTGGCCTAGACAACCTATTCTGCCTGGAGAAAAAGGTGAGATATTAGTTGTGTTTGACTCTAGCGATAGAGTTGGACCTCAAGTGAAAACTATAGATGTTGTAACGAATACAAGACCTGCTAACTTGACCCTAAAATTAATTGGTGATGTTATAGGCCCTGATCATCTACCCTCAGATATAAAGCATTAGCTTTATCTTTTTTTACAAGAATATTAAAATCTCATAATAATGTTATTAAACCTACTACTACAAGCTGACGTTGCTGAAGAAAGTGATTTCTCATTCATCGTTCTTTTAGGAGGAATGTTTCTAATCATGTACTTCTTTATGATTCGTCCTCAGATGAAACGCCAAAAAGAAGCAAAGACATTTCGTGAATCTATCTCAAAGGGAGATAAAGTAGTCACAATTGGAGGACTTCACGGGAAAGTCCTATCCGTTAGTGACCTTACAGTAATGCTAGAACTTGAACAAGGAAAAGTCCGCATTGACAAAACAGCGGTATCGCCTAAGGGAGGTGCTGACGAAGCTGACATAGAGCTTCAAAAGAATTCATAATGAAATCAGCTAAGCCGATGTCGCTACTGGTTGCATTTATTCCAGTTCTTGCACTAATAGTTATGCTGGCGGCTGATGTGTCATTGTTTGGTGAAGACAGTTCATATGGATCAAACCAAATTGCTCTTCTTATAGCTGCCCTAATAGCTGGTATTATTGGAGTAATCCGCGGTACTAAATGGGAAGAGATTCGTGAAGCTATTGCTTTGAATATAGGCCAATCGACTGAGGCCATACTTATACTTTTATTGATAGGAGCTCTAGCTGGAACTTGGCTTATGGCAGGCATTATCCCTGCTTTTATTCATTATGGACTATTAATCTTACAACCAGGTATATTTTTATTTGCAGCCTGTTCTGTTTGCGCAGTACTATCGATTACAACAGGCAGTTCATGGGGTACCATTGGAACTGTAGGTGTAGCTTTACTTGGAATAGGCACAGCTCTTGGTCTTGAAGAAGGCTGGATTGCAGGTGCGATTATATCAGGTGCATATTTCGGTGATAAGCTATCGCCTCTTTCAGACACTACTAACCTCGCTCCTGCTGTCGCAGGAACAGATTTGATTACTCATATTCGGTATATGACGATTACAACTATTCCTAGTTTTGTTTTCGCTCTAATTGTATTTCTTATTGTTGGATTTGGAGGTAGTGCTACCACAACCATAGAAGCAGGTCTTGCTGAAGGGTTTGGAGATTCTGTAAGAGGGATTTTTAACATACACCCAGGATTGTTTATATCCCCTATTGTTGTGATAGTTATGATAGCTCGTAAAGTTCCAGCTGCTCCAGCTCTATTTATCGGTGTTTTACTAGGTGCATTTACTGCAATTATTTTCCAGCCAGACGCTATCAAAATGATTGCTGGTGATGAATTAAACTTTGCGGCAGCAGCGTATGTTGCATCGATGAAGGCTATGGCTGTAGATACTGTTTACATAACGAATAATGCTCTTGCCGACAACCTTTTGAAGGCAAGTGGTATGAATGGTATGATGAATACTATATGGCTAGTAATTTGTGCTATGACATTCGGAGCTGTTCTTCAAGCTGCTGGAATGTTAAAGCGAATAACTGCCGCACTTATATCAGGTGTGAATAGTGCTTTCGGACTTATTGGAAGAACCGTTGGAACTTGCATTGCTTTCAATATTTTGGTGTCCGATCAATATATTGCTATTGTTGTTCCTGGCAAGATGCTTAAGGATGCGTATGACGAGCAAGGTTTGGCCCCCGAAAATCTTAGCCGCACTTTGGAGGATGCAGGTACCGTTACATCTGTGCTTATACCTTGGAATACTTGTGGTGTAGCCCAAAGCGGTATTCTCGGAGTTGCAACATTAGCATATGCTCCTTATTGTATTTTCAACTGGGTGAGCCCTATAATGTCACTTATAGTTGCCGGATTTGGATATAAACTGAAGTATAAAGATGGCGCCGGATAGTGACGTTATTGAAGATCATATAGTCATACGTGGTGCTCGAGAGCATAACCTATGTGACATTGATTTAATACTGCCTAGGAATAAACTCGTCGTTTTTACTGGTGTTAGCGGGTCTGGCAAGTCTAGTCTTGCTTTTGACACGCTTTATGCTGAAGGGTCTAGAAGATATTTAGAAACTTTATCTGCATATGCACGTCAGTTTATAGGAGGTTTAAAGAGGCCAAACGTTGAGCGAATTACCGGTCTTAGCCCTGTAATTTCTATCGAACAAAAAACGGTAACTAAAAACCCTAGATCGACTGTCGGAACAGTAACAGAGGTTCATGATTTCCTTAGACTCTTATACGCACGTGCTTCTGATGCATATTCCTTAGAGACTGGAGAGCCTATGGTAAGATACACCGATGAACAGATTTCTGATAGTATAGAATCTCGTTTTGGAAATGCTAAACTGCTTCTTCTCGCTCCGTTAGTTCGGGGTAGGAAAGGGCATTATAGAGAACTTTTCGATCAGGTGCGTAAACAGGGCTATGTAAGAGCGAGAGTTGATGGTGAAATAGTTGAACTTGACTCGGGCTTTAAAGTGGATAGATACAAGGTGCATGATATCGAAGTAGTTGTAGATAGAGTTATCGTAGGAGGAGATAGCAAGAGACTATTGAAGTCGGTAAGAACGGCTCTCACACTCGGCAAAGGATCGATGTCCGTCCTTGAACACGGCAAAATAAACCCCCGACCAATTCATTTCTCAAGAAATTTAATGTGTCCTACTACTGGCCTCGCATATCCTGACCCAGAACCAAATCTCTTTTCATTCAACTCACCTTACGGAGCCTGTCCTACATGTAACGGATTAGGTCAGGTAGCAGAAGTAAATCGCGACCTGGTGTTCCCCTACCCTAATCTAAGTGTACGAAAAGGAGGGATTGCTCCCCTTGGAGAACTGAAAAGCAATAAAACCTCAAACATAATAGAGGCATTACTAGCCTCTCATGGGATAAAACCTACAACTGCAATAAAGGATTTAAGTGAAAATATTATCGGGCAGATATTATACGGAACAGATGAACTTATTAAAGTTCCAAGCAGGTTTGGTCCTAAAAATGAAGGAGTAAAATACGACGGAGTGGTTGCTATTGTAGAAAAAGCTGCATTGAGAGCTACCTCAGTGCCACTCAAAAGATGGGCGCAGCAGTTTATGCATAAAATACCCTGCACTAGTTGTTCAGGAACTAGGTTAAAAGCAATTAGCAGACAATTCCGCATTGGCGATAAAGATATTTCTCAACTAGGCGCAATGGATTTCGGCACTCTTCAAAAGTGGTTTAATGGGATAGAGAAGTCACTCTCAAAAAGACAACAAATAATTGCTAAGGAGCCACTGAAGGAAATTCGTGCAAGAATTGGTTTTATGATAGACGTAGGACTTGGCTACTTGAGTCTTGACCGACCTGCAAAGTCTCTTTCAGGAGGTGAAGGCCAAAGAATTAGACTTGCGACGCAAATTGGATCAAGTTTAACCGAAGTTTTATACATTTTGGACGAGCCTTCGATAGGCCTACATTCGAGAGATAACCACAGGCTTATTTCGTCTCTTCAAGCACTTCGTGATGCTGGAAATTCTGTCATTGTAGTAGAACACGACGAGGAAATGATGTTAGCTTCTGATTATTTAGTAGATATCGGGCCTGGTGCAGGGGTACACGGTGGTAGAATCGTAGCTCAAGGACCTCCATCTGAACATTTGAGTTCAAATTCTCTCACAGCTGCGTATCTACGAGGAGATAAGAAGATTGAAGTGCCTAAAAAAAGACGCAAAGGAACAAGTAAAAAACTCATCATCCCTAATGCAACGGGTAATAACCTCAAGGGTGTGACACTGACTCTTCCTCTCGGAAAATTTATATGCGTTACTGGTGTTTCAGGTAGTGGAAAAAGCTCACTTATTAATAGCACCCTCTACCCCGCTTTACAGAATTTCCTACATGAGCCCATTCGTACACCCCTTCCTCATGGTGAAATAAAGGGCTTAAAGTACCTTGATAAGGTTATTGCAATAGACCAAACCCCTATAGGTCGAACCCCGCGCTCTAATCCCGCTACATACACCGGGATTATGGACCACATCCGAAAGCTCTTCACCTTACTACCCGAAGCTAGGATTAGAGGATATAAACCAGGAAGATTTTCGTTCAATGTTGTAGGAGGAAGATGTGAAGACTGTAAAGGGGCTGGAGTTAGAACCGTTGAAATGAATTTCCTACCGAATGTTCATGTTCCATGCGACACCTGTTCTGGGCGTAGATTTAATCGTGAAACTCTTGAAGTTCGTTACAAAGGCAGGAGTATTTCAGACGTTCTGGACATGACCGTTGATGAAGCTGCCACCTTTTTCGATCCATATCCTAAGATAAAAAGAATTGTCACCACTCTAAAAGACGTAGGACTCGGATATATTTCTTTAGGGCAGCCTTCGACTACTCTTTCGGGCGGAGAAGCCCAACGTGTAAAGCTCGCTTCAGAACTAGCTAGAGTCGGCACAGGAAACACCCTTTATATTCTCGATGAGCCTACAACAGGACTTCATTTTTCAGACGTTCAAATGCTTCTAGACGTGCTGAACCGTCTAGTAGATAAAGGAAATACCGTTCTCGTAATAGAACACCACATGGACGTTATAAAAGTCGCCGACCACGTTATCGATTTAGGTCCTGAAGGAGGCAATGGAGGGGGCGAAATAATTGCTTCAGGAACTCCCGAACAAATAGCAATTGTGAAAAAAAGTTACACAGGTCAGTTTCTCAAGGAGATTCTTGACTAAGTTTGACGAATGTCTAAACCATTAAAACATCGTACTTGGGCCGAAATCATGTCGAAAGACAGTTGGTCCATTTTCAAAATCATGAGTGAATTTGTTGAGGGCTATGAAGCACTACAACGAATCGGACCATGTGTCTCAATATATGGCTCTGCTAGAACAGGACCAGATACTCAAGTTTATAAAGATGCTCAAAGAGTAGCCAGCTTACTCGCAGAAGCTGGATATGGGGTAATCACTGGAGGAGGACCAGGAGTTATGGAGGCCGGAAATCGAGGGGCTTTCGAAGCGGGAGGACCGTCAGTAGGTCTAAATATACAGCTGCCTTTCGAGCAGCACGATAATCCATACATCGATAGAGATAAAAGCATAGATTTCGATTATTTCTTCGTTAGGAAAGTTATGTTTGTGAAGTACAGCCAAGCGTTTGTAGTAATGCCTGGGGGGTTTGGTACTCTTGATGAACTTTTCGAAGCTCTCACCTTACTCCAAACAGGAAAACTAAATCACCGTCCTATTATTCTGTATGGGTCACATTTCTGGGGAGGACTAATTGAATGGTTTCGAGAGATTATGTTGAAGGAATATAAAACTATTTCCGAAAAAGACCCTGATTTACTTTATGTAGTAGATAGTCCAGAAGAAGCCGTGAAAGTAATTACTCAATACCATTCAAAATCAGATTTGAAACCAAATTTCTAAACTAGAGTGACAATCTGACTGAAAAACCTAATTTAGACAGGTGATTTTGCTTCATGCTGTGCCATGGTGGCAGTTTATTTTTTGTGCATAGTGATGGCATAGGACTTGCAGAGTAGTAGATATAAAACAGAAAAAATAATACAATGGCTACTACTGAAAAAACTAAAAAAGGAAGTATTAATGTAACTACGGAAAATATTTTCCCTATCATTAAAAAATTTCTTTACAGCGATCACGAGATTTTCTTAAGAGAACTTGTCTCTAATGCTGTTGATGCTACTCAGAAGCGTAAAACCATCGCTAAAGCTGGTGATATTGTTGACTTTAAAGATGACAATCCCCAGGTGATTGTTAAACTTGATAAAGATGCGAAAACTATAACTATTTCAGATCAAGGTATAGGAATGACTGCTGATGAAATAGATAAGTATATAAACCAAATCGCATTTTCAGGAGCTACTGAATTTTTAGACAAATACAAGGATGATGACGCTAAGCAGGCGATAATAGGCCACTTCGGTTTGGGTTTCTACTCTTCATTTATGGTTTCTGAACACGTAGATATTATATCATTAAGTGCAACCAAAGGCGCGAAAGCTGTTAAATGGAGTTGCGATGGGTCTCCTGACTATACTATTGAATCCGCAAAAAAGAAAGAAGTAGGTACTGATATCGTTCTACATATCGCAGAGGATTCATTAGAATTTCTTGAAGACGATAAGATAGGCGGAATCTTAAACAAATACTGCAAGTTTATGCCTGTAGACATTGTGTTCGGTAAACGATCTATTCAAGAAGAAGATACATCGGGAGAAAAAGACGAGGAAGGAAATATTAAGCAAATAAGCAAAGAAATTGATAATGTTATCAATAACACTTCTCCAGCTTGGATGAAGAAACCTGCAGATTTGAATGAGGAAGAGTACACAAAATTCTATCGTGAACTCTACCCAATGAATATGGAAGATCCGTTGTTTAACATTCACTTAAACGTGGACTTTCCATTTAATTTAACCGGTATTTTGTACTTCCCTCCTTTGAAAAAACAGATGGACTTACAAAAGAATAAAATACATCTTTATTCAAATCAGGTCTTCATTACAGATAACGTAGATAACATAGTTCCTGATTTCTTGACTATGCTTCATGGAGTAATTGACTCACCAGACATTCCATTAAACGTTAGCCGTTCGTACTTACAGGAGGACGCAAATGTCAAGAAAATATCTGGTTACATTTCGAAGAAAGTTGCGGATAAGCTTGCTAGTATGTTCAAGAAAGACAGGCCTGCTTTTGAGAGCCAATGGGACGATTTGAGAATATTTGTTGAATACGGAATACTCACAGACGAAAAGTTCGCAGAACGTTCAAAAAAATTCTATTTATATAAGGATACTGAGGGTAAATGCATGACTCATGAGGAATTAATTGAAGCGGTTGGGGAAACTCAAAAAGATAAAAGCGGTAAAATCGTATTCCCATACACATCTGACGCATCTGCTCAACACATGTTTGTAAAGGACGCTACCGACAGAGGGTATAAGGTGCTTACTATGGAAGGTCCTTTAGCGGCTCACGTAGTTGGCTCTTTAGAACAAACACATACTGACATACAATTCAAGCGTGTTGATTCTGACATCATCGAAAAACTTATTGAAAAAGAAGACGATGATTCAACTAGCGCACTTGACGAATCCGCACAGAAAGAATTAACACCTATAGTACAAGGGGCATTCCCGGAAAAAGGGTACGATATAAAGTTTGCTGCTATGTCACCTACCTCTGCTCCTTTCGTAATTACTCGTAGTGAGTGGATGCGTAGAATGAAAGAACAGCAAGCTGTTGGTGGAGGAGGATTCCAAATGTTTGGTGATATGCCTGAGAAGTTTGATGTAACTGTTAATTCAAACCACCCTCTTGCAACTCAACTTTTAAATGAAAAGGATGAGGAAAAACGATCTGCTACAGTTAAAGAGGCCGCTGATTTAGCTAGACTATCTCAAGGGATTCTTGAGGGAAAAGAACTTGCAGAATTTATTTCTAGAGGTTTTAAGAACTTACAGTCATGAATACTTCAATGTTAAAGTGGCTAATTCCACTAGCTGTTATTTTACTTATAGGCATGAATGCCAAAAGTAATTATAATGGTGCCGTCGATTCTGAAGAGCTTGTTTCAGAACAATGGGCTAATGTGGAGGCACAATATCAACGTCGATTTGATCTGATTCCAAACCTTGTCTCTACAGTAAAAGGGTATGCTGATATCGAGAAGGAGACCTTAATTGCAGTAACGGAAGCTCGTGCTTCGGCATTAGGAGCTATGAAGCGAGCTGGAGAGACTGGCGACCTTAGAGAGTTCGAACAATCTAATGTCGTACTAGGTGGTGCTATGCGAGGTCTACTGGGTTATACTGAACGATATCCAGACCTAAAGTCAAGTCAAGGATTTCGAGATTTACAAGTACAACTTGAAGGCACCGAAAATAGAATTACGAAAGCTAGAACCGATTTCAACGAAGTTGTCAAGGGATATAATAAGAAAATCCGACAATTCCCGGGAAAGATATGGGCTAGTCTTTTCGGATTTGAATCTAAAGAATACTTCGAGTCAACTACCGAAGCAGCCACTGCACCTACAGTGAGTTTTAAATAAAGCTGTTGTAATTTGAAAAGTAATATCGATAGACTTAAAGTAGAAGACACTATTTCAAAGGCTGAAAAAATAACTTCCGGTGAAATACGTGTGCACATAGATAGAAAGTGCAAAGGGGATGTAATGGATAGAGCCGCTTCTGTCTTTTCAACTTTAAATATGCATAAAACTGAAGCTAGGAATGGTGTATTAATATACCTTTCTACAGAAAACAGAAAGTTTGCAATAATTGGGGATGGAGGCATTAATGAAAAAGTTCCTGATGGATTTTGGCAATCTACATACGATTCTGCACTACCATATTTAAAAAAGGGTGAATGGACTGAAGCTCTTTGCAGAGCTGTTGATAAATGTGGTGAAGTTTTGCGAGATTATTTCCCATACGAGGAAGGCGATGTCAATGAACTTGATGATGGAATCTCATGGGGCGATGAATAAATTGAAAGTGATTTTGGTGACATTTTTAATGTCAATAGCCTTTTTTAGTTTAAATACTTTAGGCCAAACCTTAGGAGATGATTGCCTACCCCCTGCTATAGAAAACAAACTAGTTTATGATTTAGGCGACATCCTATCTGATAAAGAAGAAATAGAAATTCAAAATGTACTATTAAGTTTTAAATCTTCTACAAGTAACACAATTGTTGTCGTTACGCACTTAGATTTTTGTGGATACGAACCATCAGTGTTTGCTATTGAAGCTGGCGATAAATGGGGAGTAGGTAGAGGTGATTTAGATAATGGAATTGTTATTGCATTAAAGCCACGAAATGGGTCCGAGTCTGGAAAGATATTTATTGCTATTGGTGAGGGGTTAGAGGGTGCGATTCCGGATATTTTAACTGGTCGAATCGTGGATAAAATGACTCCTTCATTTAAGGAAGGAATGTGGTTTAATGGTTTGGCATTAGGAATTAATGACCTAATGAGTCTTGCAAGCGGAGAAATTTCAGAATCTGACTATTTAGCAAAATCTGAAAGTCAAAAAACTGATGGTCTAGCCGGGATGATTATCCTACTATTCTTTTTCCTTTTTGTTCCCATTTTGTCAGTAGGGTTGAATGTAAGGAGGGTGATGAATAGAAATAATCTAGCATTCGGTCTAGCTCTTGCAATGGTTTTTTCTGAAATGCAAAGGAGTCGTAATTCATACAATCAATTCACTCATGGAACTGGTCACTATCGTAGAGGAGGTGGGTTTGGAGGCGGTGGGTTTGGAGGTGGTGGATTTGGAGGATTCGGTGGTGGCGGGTTTGGTGGTGGTGGAGCTGGAGGAAGTTTTTAGTCTCATTTTTAAACGATAATAATATGGCAGGATTTGGAAAATGGGTGGGTGGTGCACTTGGATGGGCTTTAGGGGGGCCTATAGGAGGAATTTTAGGTTATCAGGTTGGAAAACTATTCAGTTCTGGAGGCCAAACAAGTAATCCTTTTACACAGGGTCGCTCTCAAGGATTCCAAAATCGCACAACTAATCCTGGTGACTTTGCAATGTCATTAGTAGTGCTTAGCGCTGCTGTAATGCAAGCTGATGGTAAGGTCCTTAAATCAGAACTCGATTTTGTAAAGAAATTCCTGAAACTGAATTTCGGAAGCACTCAAGCTGATCAATTACTCCTGTTGTTAAGAGAGGCGCTTAAACAACAAGTTGACATTAGAGGTGTTTCATCACAGATTCGTTTTAACATGGATCACCCTAAAAGATTACTACTTCTTCAGTATCTATATGGGATATCGAAAGCTGATGGACATGTAGACAAGTCCGAGATAGATCTCATTAGAACTATCGCCCGTCACTTAGGTATTAGCGTAAAAGACATAGAAAGTATTGAAGAGCCTTTCCATTCTGGATCTCTAAACCCATTCAAAGTACTTGAAATAAATGAAGCATCGACTGATGCCGAGGTAAAGAAGGCATATCGCCGCCTAGCTATAAAATTCCATCCTGATAAAATTGGTGATCTAGGGGAAGGACCGCGAAAAAAAGCAAAAGAACGTTTCTTACAAGTTCAAGCAGCATATGAGCAAATAAAGAAGTCTAGAGGTTTTAAGTGAAATAAGTATAAAGTAAGACTATATTCGTACCTCATACTTTTGAAACCTATTATGAGATTTAATACGAATACCCGCGCTACGTTTGCTTTTGCTACGTTAATGTTTGGTCTACAAATGCTTGCTCCTTTAAATGCAGAAGCACAATTTTTTAAGAGAAACAAGAAGACTGAGCAATCTGAAGATAAGAAATCAAACTCTCCTAAACACAAGACAATCAGCGAAATAACTAAAAACGCTGAAGAATTTGATGGATTGTTTACAATGTACCGTGATACCATTACTGGGGAGTCTTGGATGAGTATCTCAGAAGATGCTTTTACAAAAGAATTCATATACTTTTCCCAAGTTGAGGATGGTATTTTAGAAACAGGTAAATTTAGAGGGAGTTATGGGGCTAGTAAGGTGATCTCCTTTAACAAAGAATACGAACGTATAGAAATTCTTCAAGAAAACACTCGTTATTATTTCAATCCAGAAAGCCCCCTTTCGAAAGCGGATAATGCAAATATCAACACACCGATTCTTGCCAGTTTAAAAATTGTAGCAAAAGATAAAGCAACAGATAGTACCGAAACTAAGTACTTAGTGTCAGGAGATTTGATCTTTTTAAGCGAAAAAATTTCAATGATTAAACCTCCTAGTCATGGGCCTAGAAAAAGTGCACTCGGGAAACTTTCTAAGGATAAAACTAAGATTTTAGAAATCAATAATTATCCTGAAAACCTTGAGGTTGTTGTTGATTACTTTTTTGACAATCCTAACCCTAGTGGAAGGTCTAGCGCATTTACTGATTCAAGATACATTTCCGTGAGTTACAGACACGCTCTTCTGCAAATGCCTGAAGAGGACGGTTTTACTCCTAGAAAAGACGATGCGAGAATTGGATATTTCATGACTCAGGTAAACGACATGACTAGTCCTGATTTAACGCCGTGGAATGACATGATACACAGGTGGAGATTAGAGAAAAAAGATCCTGAAGCTGCGCTTTCTGAACCTGTAAAGCCTATTACTTGGTGGATAGAAAACACCACGCCTTATGAGTTTAGAGATTATATAAAAACTGGAGTAGAAAAATGGAATTTAGCTTTTGAAAAAATTGGCTTCAAGAATGCAATAGTTGTAAAAATTCAGCCTGATGATGCTGATTGGGATGCTGGAGATATTAGATATAATGTCCTTAGATGGACCTCCTCTCCTTCTACTCCATTCAGTGGATATGGACCAAGTTTTGTCAATCCTAGAACTGGTGAGATTTTAGGTGCTGATGTAATGTTAGAGTTTGCAGGTATGGCTGGTAGACTTTGGAAAGCCGGAGTATTTGAAACAGATGGAATGCGATTATCAACACGTGAAAGAACAGCCCAGATGATAAACATGTGTAATGCGGGGAGTGTTATGGCTGAAAATACATTGTTCTCGCTTGCGGCAATGCAAGTTCTTTCTTTTGACGATAGTGATCACGATGAATTTATACGCCAAACCTTACACAGACTTTCTCTACATGAAGTTGGACACACATTAGGATTCAGTCATAATATGCACGCTAGTACTATGCTCTCGCCTGATGAATTGAAAGATCCTGAAGTAGTAGCGTCAAACGGAATGTGCAATAGTGTTATGGAATATCCTGCTATAAATTTCGCGCGAAATCCTGAAGATCAAACACTTTACTATGACGATTCACCGGGTCCATACGACTATTGGATTGTCGAGTACGGTTATAGTACTGGCCTTGATGATGCTGAGGCAGAAGATGCCAGACTCGAGGCAATTCTCTCCAAATCTACTTCTCCCCTATTGCAGTTCGGAAATGACGCTGACGATATGCGAAGAGCCGGTTCAGGGATTAACCCAGATGTTAACATCTACGACCTTTCAAATGACCCAGTGGCATATGCTTCAGAACGTTGTGAACTTGTAAATGATTTATTAGGTGATTTTGTAGAAAAATTTACTGATTCAGGGAAAACATACAATGAAGTAAGGACTGCATACCTTTCTCTTACTGGAGAATATGCTGTGCAGCTTAGAGTAATGACTCGTCAAATTGGTGGAGTTCGATACAATAGGTCTGGAACTAAGTTCATGGATGGAAATACTCCGTTTACTCCTGTTTCCTTAAAAGACCAAAAGGCCGCCCTCGCCGCCCTAGACAAGTATGCTTTTTCTCCTAACGCATTCGATGCTGCTAATGATTGTTACGCATACTTACAACAACAACGTCGCGGCTTCGGGTTCTTCGGCAAAGGTGAGGCTCCGAGAATTCACTCCCGAGTTCTTTCAGCTCAAAAGGGCGCGCTGGCTCACCTACTTCATCCTGTAGTTCTTCAACGCCTCACCGACTCAGGCATGTACGGCAACGAATACGATATCGCGACATACATGAACGATCTTACCGACGCAATATTTAAATCAGACCTTCGCAAGTCCGTTAACACATTCAGACAACAGCTTCAAGTAACTTACGTAGAGGCACTTATAAATGCTCTAGACGTAAAGAAAAAATACGATAGAATAGCGAGGGGTGTTATACTTCAACAGTTAAATAATATCGACAGAGTTGAAAAAAACGCATACTCTCCTGATAATTTAACTAGCGCACACAGATCACACATTCGTCATCTTATTGACCAAGCATGGCAGCACTAAGAATAGTTTTTGGACGAAATCTATAATAACTCCTCGACCGCAGAGATTCTACTTAATAGTGAATCTTTGTGGTCAGTCCAATTTTCAAACCTAGACGACTGGCCTTGACCGTGTTTCCAAATTCTTTCCCATGCAACTACTTCTGATTGAAGCCCTATATATCCTATATGGGCAAGAGTAGTTTTCATTTTATGAAGAATAGAAGCCGTTACGTCCAAATCATTAGCTGATCTTAATACTTCTAGGTCTTCTTGTAAGCTAGCTTTTGCTAACGTATTTACTTCCAATATTAACTCAGGCATATCTTTGTAAAGTAAGTTAATAGCTTTCTCATCAGCTCTAACTGCAGGTACAGGAGGGAAATTATCGGATAAAAATTGAAATATTGAGTCTGAATCCTTCATTGGTATTTGGTCTTTTTCAATAACCAAATCATAGTGCACATCTTCTTGAAAACTATCACCACTATAAACCACTAATCCCCAACTATCTAAGGCAGACTTGATACTGTCTGAAACCTTACCTTTCAAATAAAGTGAAAAACCTGCTAAAGCATCTGGAGAGTGGTGCATATCGGTAAGGTAGGAATTGTATTTTTACAAAATGTCTAGGCTACTGATAAAATTCGTGAATATTATTTTTATGTTGCTAAGCACGAGCGTATTATTTAATAATGGAATAAGAGCTCAGACGTTATTCTCAAGCGAGATACCTACTGAAATTGCCGAAAAACTAGGCGTTTTTCCTATTGTGAATTACGAACCTGCCCTTAAATCTGAATTGAGAGCACCCGATAGATGGGAAGTTATTCTTAACATCGTTGCAGACGACAAAAACATTCAATCCTCGATAATGAATAATTATCGAAATAACGGATTCGAGAAACTACAGTGGGCAAATCTTTGGAATTACCGATGTAGAGAGGAGTGGCGTAATTTTACAGACTCGCATAATCTCCCACTTTCATCATCTTATTTTCCTTTATTATTAACGAAAGATCTCAATTGTTCATGCAAAGAATCTGTGAAAATACTTAATAATTTTATTGACCTTGAAAATGACTCTAATCTTTTAATTGAAAAATTAGAATATGCTTATGAGGGGGATAATTTTATGGTTTGGTTACATGAATTAAGGATCTTAATTAGGCTACTTGAAAATTTTAAGTTGGATGATCTTCAAGGAGTTTGGGATGAGGTAAGTAAGAACACAGAAATGAAAGACGGCGATAAAATTCATAAAATACTTAAGGGCGAAACTTTGTACAGCATATCCAAATTATATGACGTGAGTGTGGAGTCACTACAGAAAATCAACGAACTAGGGATAAGCACTATAATTTCAGAAGGCAGTAATTTAAAAATCCCCAACTGATTATGAAGTTTCACGAACCTAGGACAAGTACTCTTTTTCTACTATTTCTTGTTGTATTACTGTATTTAGTTCCTTTTCTTTCTCTGAAGTTTGAATCAAAAATTGAGCCTTCAATTGATGTGGTAAAAGAAAATATTCCAGTTTGGGCAGACTTCACATCAAATAAAGACGTAGATAGCTTACCTCCTATTATTGTTAATGTCCCCGAAATATCTCAAGAGGAAGACACAACTAGTCTTGAGGCTATTATTTCAAAACCAATTGAGATAAGATCTAACTTTTGGTCACCCGATTACGATACTTGTACGGTTAAAACAATTGCACTTACAAATACCTTTTATGGATCTAAAGAGGCACGAAATAGACTTTATAAATTTTTTGAAAGCCTCAATGGACTAAGCTCAAATGACACTGAGCCCCTACATATTTTTCATTTCGGAGATTCTCAAATTGAGGGCGACAGGATAACTGGAAGGTTGAGGTCTAGCTGGCAAAAAAGTTGGGGCGGAAGTGGACCTGGCCTATTACCTGCAATTCAACCTATCTCATCACTTGCAATCCGTCAGGAACATGAAGGAAGTATTAAAAGATTTACTCGATTTGGAAGAGTAGATACAACACTTGGACACACAAATTATGGAGCTATGGCGGCACTAAGCGTAATACACGATTCCGCTACAATATTACTTCACCCACATCCATTAGGTTTTATAAAGAACCAAACATGGCATGAAATGGAAATATTATTTGGTTCGGTTCCCATGGGAGGAATTATGAGTATTTATGGAGAAAAAACGGATTCTGTATTTGTAGATATCCCTCCAAGTGCCGAAGGAGCACACAATTCTATTAAAGTGAGGTTGGCGGGGGAAAAGGAAGATTTGGTATTAAAAATCGAAGGATATGAAGTTGAAGTAACAGGTATTCGATTAGGAAGTTCTAGGGGTGTGCAAATTCACAATATCCCAATGAGAGGGAGTTCCGGAACTATTTTCACAAGGATTGGTAGTGATCACCTACGAAGATATCTCAGCGAATGGAATGTAGGTATGGTGATTCTTCAATACGGCGGAAATACTGCCCCCTATGTAAAAACTGAAGAATCTGCGAATAGATATGGAACGAGGTTTGGAAGGCAAGTTCGTTATTTCCATAAATTGCTTCCAGATGCTGCCATTCTTGTTATAGGTCCTTCAGATATGGGAGAAACTATGGACTCTACAAATTTAACCTACCCTATGTTAGGCGAAATTAGACGTGCCTTGAAAGAAGAAACTATAAAAGAAGGAGGTCTGTATTGGGATTTAAGTGAAGCAATGGGAGGTCCAGGAACTATGTCCGAATGGTCTACATCATCACCTAAATTAGCATCTCCTGATTTGGTACATTTCACACCAAAAGGTGCACGAATCATAGGGGAAAAGTTAGATATGGCATTTCGTGCTGAGTACAGGACTTGGGAATATTTAGTTCGAAATAATGGCTCTGGTAAACTTAAACGAGCATCTGAATGAATTCTCAGCTTTTATTTACTAGACCCGCTTTTTGGTTGTTTATGCTTGTCGTTCTTGCGATTTTGTCTTTGCTGAAGAAGAAAACGGGGATGCGAAATGCTTTT
The DNA here is from genome assembly GCA_002746975.1 of Bacteroidota bacterium. Lineage (GTDB taxonomy): Bacteria > Bacteroidota > Bacteroidia > Flavobacteriales_D > Sanyastnellaceae > UBA974. Next base: position 64,230 of record NVXE01000002.1, read on the forward strand.
TTATTCTCAGCTAGTATCTTTTTCTATTGGAATACAAGTGCAAGCTTTGTCTTCTTACTACTATTCTCGACAACTGCAGATTGGCTCATCGCGCTTGCGATGTCTAAATCCAATTCTTGGAAACGAAAAGCCTGGCTAGTGCTAAGTATAGTAATAAACCTTGGTTTATTAGGCTTCTTTAAGTACGCTTACTTCTTCGCAGACGCTAGTTCAGCTTTATTTGGGACCACGTGGGAGGCGATAATACCAGGAGCAAATTGGATGAACTCGAATTTGGGAACATCCTTTAGAGTGGACTCGATATTACTTCCTGTCGGAATTTCTTTTTACACTTTCCAAACCCTGAGTTACGCTATTGATGTATACAGAAAAGACATAGAACCAGTTAAGTCTTTCAGGGATTTCGGATGCTATGTAACTTTCTTTCCGCAATTAGTCGCTGGCCCCATAGTAAGAGCCAAATCGTTCATACCACAACTGAGAGCACCATATAACTTAACCCAAAAAGAATTTAAAATGGGTATTTGGTTGATTCTAACAGGACTCATAAAAAAGATTATTCTCGCAGATTATATCGCAACAAACTTAGTTGATAGAGTCTTCTTAAACCCGACCAGCTATAGTGGCATGGAGGTAGTTATAGGACTGTATGGCTATAGTTTACAAGTCTTTGCCGATTTCAGTGGTTATAGTGATATCGCAATTGGGGTTGCATTAATTATGGGATTTCGATTAGCTGAAAATTTCAGATCTCCATATAAAGCTAGAAATGTCGGTGAGTTTTGGGAAAGGTGGCATATTTCACTTTCAACATGGTTAAAAGATTACTTATACATACCCATGGGAGGTAGCCGTAGATCTTCCTATTTTACGTGGATTTTTTCAATTTCAGTTATAGCATTTATTGCCAAAATGCTTGGAGTTGATGGTGGAATAAATATGGGGGTATTGTTTTTAGGTATGGGGCTCATGCTATTAATTTGGTCTTCAGGAGTAATGTTTCCCAAATGGGGATTGAAGGTTGCTACCTACGTAAACATTATGGCTACGATGGTTATAGGAGGTTTGTGGCATGGAGCTTCATGGAATTTCCTACTTTGGGGCGCCCTAAATGGTGCAGGTTTATTGCTGTATAAAATCGTAGGCAAACATTTACCTTGGGCATCTAGAGATAAGTTTTGGGCACGAGCTATAGGTGTATTCACAACCTTCAACTTTATTACATTCACAAGGATTTGGTTTAGGGCGGGCTCAGGTATAGGATGGGAAACCGTTCCGGGAAATCACAATTTACTAACGGAGTGGTTCACGGCAAATGATCTTTTATATCAAATCTATCATCACTTTTTTGATATCCCTGCTCAAGCCATAGCAAGGGGACATTTTATCTGTATTTCCTTGATGATATTAGGATTTGTCGTGCATTTAGCACCTGAAAAAATCAAGAAAAATATTATCGAACTATTTACTTCGCTTAAGCTAATATCAGTTTGGGCTATATGTGCAGTAGTGGCACTAGTGCTATGGAAGGTTCAAGGAGCAGACCCATCCCCTTTTATTTACTTCCAATTCTAAGAAGTAACAATTAATTTACTCAGTACAAGGCTCATTCGCTAAATCAATATTTTGATACGCCTCGCATGACTGATGCTGAGTAGCGCAAGAAGTTATTGATACGAATGAAATAAATATGGCTAGAATTGCGACGAAACGAGCACTTGATTTGATATTTAGGGTCTTCATAGTACTATTATTTATGTGTGAAAAGTTATGACAAATTTTTAGATATACGAAAAAAAATAAAGGTGTTGCTCACTATAAAACGTTAAAAACCTCATAACTACATATTATCTTCGCAAAATGAAAAAAGATGTACGAATGATTCGGATAACTCTGTGGGCGATGATAGTAATTAACTCGCTATTCCTTATTTCAGAGTTTATGAATGAAGCATTCCCTTTTGTTGCCGAAAATATTTTTACGGTAATGGACTCTGTAAGAACTCCACTAATGATTATTGAATTTATAGCAATAGGAACACTTTTTGTGGATTTAGTGGTCAGATTTGATAAATTAAAGGTGAAGCTACAGACTGCACATGTCGTAGCTGTGGGGTTTTGTGTGATTTCCTTTCTATTCCAAATCTTTGTTTTCTATATGGACTCCGCGTTTTTATCTTAGTGAAGTCGACTATTATTTAGTTTTTATTAGTCCAAATCATACCTGTAATCTCCTTCATCTAATCGACTAGGAAGCATTCTGAAAATTCCATATTGTCTTTTTACGTATAGAATAAATTCATATTGAGTCCACTTTTTGAGCATCGCATCCCCAGGATCACAAAATTTTGCAAATGCTTCAAATTCGTCTTGTTTTAATTGGACGATGTCATAATCTACATATTTAACAAACAACTCTTGTAGTAACTCTCGCCTTGTATCATTGTTAATTAATTCCTCCTCTAGCCTTCTTGACTGCTCTCTTCTTGAGAACTGCTCGTACAAGAAAGTTATGGGGCTTTGTAAAGCGTTTACACCTGAAACCCGAAAGTCCTTTTCACTATAACCTAAGGATTCGATGTCATTAAGGATTTGTCGTAATGCTCGTGGAGCATATACTTCGGCAACTCCGACATCTACTTTGAGTCGCTGAAGTTCTATTTTGAAGTCGACAGACCTCATTGCAGAAACCACTCTTTTTTCTACAGAATAAAACCCTATTGCACCGAATACTAAAGTATCTCCCGGACATGCTCTAACGAGAAAGCTGCCATCTCTTTCTACAAAAACTCCTCCTCCACTTTGTCTATTAACAGCCATTGCCGAGGGGATAATACCTCCTCCTGATTCAAATACCCATCCACTAACGACAAGAGAAGAGTCACAACGAGATTGAGTTTGGGCTAGAAGGAAAGTCGAATGAGATAGCAAAAAAACTAACGTTACTATCGTTGCGAAGGTAGATTTCTGGACCATAAGCGCAAGTTACATACACATTGATGTGGTGAGATGTGTAAGGATTGTTAACTTCCCCACATGACAAAAAAGAAATTTTCGTCTAAGAAACGTGCTATCGATGCTGCGTTGGAACGAATTAGAACGAATCGATCAGATAATCACAACGCTATCGAGATAGCAAACGGCATCATAAATGGAAAACTTGAAGAGCTCGCTAGGGGGATTACATTAATTGAAAGTGAGCGACTATCAGATAGACCACTTGCTCAATTATTACTACAAGAAATAAAGAGCTTTATCGAAGAGAAATCGCATTATTCTCAAATCGATACTGTAAGAATTGGCATCACAGGGATACCTGGAGTGGGCAAGAGCACTTTCATAGAGAGGTTGGGACTTGATCTAATAAAAGAGGGGCATAGAGTAGCTGTTTTGGCAGTAGACCCGTCTAGTAAGAGGACAGGTGGTAGTATTTTAGGTGATAAAACTCGTATGGATGAGCTAGCTGTACAAGAGAATGCATTTATTCGTCCCTCCCCTGCTTCAGATGCTTTAGGAGGAGTAGCGAGGGCAACTATGGAAGCTGTGATTTTATGTGAAGCTGCGGGTTATAATAGAATTATTGTTGAAACGGTAGGTGTAGGCCAAAGCGAAACCGCAGTCCGAGAAATGGTCGATGTTTTCTGTCTTTTACTTATCGGGGGAGCTGGAGATGAGGTACAGGGGATTAAGCGTGGAATTGTTGAAATGGCCGATCTAATTATCGTACACAAATCCGATGGTGATAATATCGCTGCCTGTGCTAGTACTGCTCAGGCATACATAAACGCACTACACCTATTTCCCCCTCCTCCCAGTGGAGAAAAAGTAGATGTCCTTTTAGCTAGTAGTATTGATGGGTCTGGACATTCTCAAATTAGAGAGGAAATAGATTCCCTTACTAAATTGTGGAAAGAGAGTGGATGGTGGTCTAAACAACGCGCAAACCAAAACTCTGATAGAATGACTACACATGCAAGAGATCTCTTGCTTGCACAAAAAATGGACAATCCGAAATCTGCATTACTTTGGAATAAATTACAATTAGAAGTTACTCGAGGTACACGTAGTGCTTTTTCTGCAGCTTGGGATTGGGTTAATTCCGATAGCGATAAATAATGGCAAACCAAATTATACTATCCATTATACTATCAGCCATAGCTGGTCTTGTGGGGTATTATTTAGGTTCGTATTTTAGGAAAAAAAGTGGTCTTACTGAGACGTTGATAAAAGATATAGATTCGGAAAGCGCTGTACTAAAGGAACGCATTATGAGTGTTCGCAATCATACAATGCGGCTTACTGAACTTGCAATTCTTAAGAAAAGAGTTGATGAATTTGATGGAGATAGTGCCGTTATTGACAAGTCAATTAATAGACTCGAAGAGATCTTGAACACACTAGAATTAGCTATAAAGAGTGACAACGAAAAATGGGCTGATTTGTTATTAACTAGGTTTAGCAAACATTTGAGGCAACTATTACACGAAGGTGCTTCTAGCAGGATAGAAATTGATGAGACATGCGATCATTTAGAAAGTTCATTATCACTTTTGAGCGCGATGAATCAGAATACATGGGCTTACGAAATAAACACAGATAGACTCAACGGATTTGACAAAGGCAGGACTATTAAATCAATGTCGATTACACCATGGGTATTAGAAACTCTTTGGGATTGTACAAAAACCTCTACTATTTCTAAAACCGTAAATCTTGAAATTATTAGTGACACTTACGAAGTTCTTTTCCTACTTAAAGTAAATGGAAAAACTTATGAAAGAAAGGAAGAAATTTGAAGCGGATCAACCAGGGTTTGGGACCCATCATCCATATTTTTCAAAGTAACTTTACCCGTACTCCTCTCTTCTTCACCAATTAAAATTACGTAAGGGATGGATCTATCCCCAGCATATTTCATCTGTTTCTTGAGCTTTACTGCTTCAGGATACATTTCTACAGCAAATCCATCGTTTCTTAATTGAGTCACAATTTGAAGTTCCAAATCGCAATTATCCTCATCCATATATGTGACAAGTACATCAGTCGTCAGATCAATGTTTTTTGGAAAAATATCTAAATATTCTAGTACATCCTCTATCCTGTCCGCACCGAAACTAATTCCCACACCACTCATTCCCGACCAACCGAAAATTCCTGTTAGGTCATCATATCTTCCTCCTCCACATATACTTCCTACAGGTGAATTTTCCACACGAACCTCGAAAATAGCACCTGTGTAATAATCTAATCCTCTTGCTAACATAGCGTCGAATCTAATATTTGGTTCAATAATTCCATCATTAGCAGATCTGTATAAAAGTTTTTTCATCTCAGCAAGACCTATAAGGCCCTGTTCGTCAGATGCAATCATCTTTTCTAAAAGTGACAAAACCTCATCACTTGTTGACGCTGAATTTATTTCGAATAGTTTTTCAATTCCGTTCTCTACCTTTTTATCGAAGCCACGTACTTCAAGTTCTTTCACGACGCCTTCTATTCCGACTTTGTCGTATTTATCAACTGCGACCGTCCAATCTGTGAGACGTTCGGGAGTTACTCCCATTGAAGATGCGACTGCAGCGAGAATACGGCGGTCGTTAATTAAAATAGTATAGCCAGGGATACCCAACGAAGTGAGAGCTTCAGATACTATTTGTACCAAATCGAATTCGCAAAGCGTGCTCGTACTTCCTATAATATCTGCATCACATTGCGTAAATTCCTGGTATCTTCCTTTACCGGGCCTGTCCCCCCTCCATACAGGTTGAATTTGATAACGACGAAAGGGAAACGTTAATTCATTCCTATTCATAACTACAAACCTTGCAAAAGGCACTGTCAAATCGTAACGTAGTGCTTTTTTACAAATAGTTGGAGTTAGTGCTTTAGTGTCCTTAGAGGCCAGTATGCTAGGATCTGCTTTAGAGAGATAATCTCCATTATTGAGTATGCGGAAAATCAACTTATCTCCCTCTTCTCCATATTTCCCTGTCAAAGTTTGAAGGTTTTCAAAAGATGGAGTCTCAACAGGTAGAAATCCGTGTCTTTTAAAAACTTCTCGAATAGTAGCAAAAATCCATTGCCTTCTCGCCATCGCACGAGGTCCGAAATCACGTGTTCCTTTGGGTATAGAGGGTTTACTCATAGAGGCCAAAGTTACTCTTTACAATTCAATATCACCTCCTCAACTGTCTTCGATATTTAACAAAAGAATAAATAATCAACACACATACTGCAATCCATAAATAATTCATATTCCTAAGTTACGAAATAATAGCCTACCAAGCAATAGGAGTTTCCCCTGAAGATTGAAGCTTTTTATTAATCTGAGAAAAGGGTTTGGAACCAAAAAAACCTCTATACGATGAAAGAGGGCTGGGGTGAGGAGCAGAGAAAATAATGTGACGTGAAGTGTCTATAAGAGGTGCTAGTTTTAATGCGTAATTACCCCAAAGCACGAAACACACCAAACTTTCTTTCTTATTAACTGCTTTAATTAACTCAGAGGTCACTTTTTCCCACCCCCATTTAGAATGAGAACCCGCTTTACCATGACCTACTGTTAGAACTGTGTTAAGCAAAAGCACACCCTGAGATGCCCAATCAGAAAGATCAGAACTCCTTTCACTAGCACGTAGATCATCCTCCCTTTCTTTAAATATATTCCGCAATGAAGGTGGGGTTTTTATGTCATTAGGAACAGAAAATGACAAACCGTTAGCTTGGCCTATTCCATGATATGGATCCTGTCCAAGTATAACTACTTTTACATCAGATAATTGGCATAATTTTAGCGCTCGAAAGATTAATTCGGGCTTTGGATAACAGATTCCACTACAATAAGCATCAATAACTTTGTCGTTTAAGGCACTCCAACACTCCATAAAAGAGATTTTATGAAAAATTGTATCCCAATCTCCAAGACCTCCATCGCTAGCCAATACCGCATCTAATGAGCTTATAGTCAATGCTATATCTCCTTCACTACTTTTAAAATTCGACAGCTGTTTTAACATCTTGTGAATAATCGACGTACTATAATTTTTGACATAGCAAAGTAAAGGGTATTTTTGCCTTTTCTCATTTCATTTTGCAGACTACTATAACACCCCCAATGGATCCTAAAATCAAGGCTCGTTTACAAAGTAAGAGTGGGAAAACTCTGTATGGCTATCAAGAGAATGCCATTAAAGAGATGATGAAAAAATTTAAGGAGAAACCCTCAAATTTTAATTTGTTATTCCAGCTTCCTACAGGAGGTGGTAAAACCGTGATCTTTTCTGAGTTAGCTAAAAAATTCATCCTTCTCACAGGTAAAAAGGTGTTGATTCTCACTCACCGTATAGAGCTTTTAGGCCAAACAAGTAAAATGCTTTCCGAAATAGGAGTCCCTAATAAGGTAATCAATGCTAAGGTTAAGGATTTAGATGATGGTGAGGATCATTGGTGTTACGTAGCAATGGTGGAAACACTGAACAATAGGATTAACGATGAACAAATGGAGTTCAAAGATCTCGGTCTTGTCATAGTCGACGAAGCTCACTACAACAGTTTCCGAAAACTCTTTAAACATTTCCGTGAACAAATCCTTCTCGGTGTAACTGCAACTCCACTTAGTTCAAACATAAAATTACCTCTTCACGATAACTACAACGAGTTGATTGTTGGAGAAAGTATCTCTTGCCTTGTTGACGGAGGCTACCTAGCTAGAGCTCACACGTATAATTACGACGTTAATTTACGAGCTCTAAAAGTAGGAATTAATGGTGATTACACTGTAAGTTCTTCTGAAAGACTTTACGGAAACTACCTGATGCAGGAGAAGCTTTTATATGCTTATGAAGAAAAAGCAAAAGGCACAAAAACCCTCATCTTCAATAACGGAATAAACACCTCGAAGCAAGTACAAGCTATGTTCGAGGAAGAGGGATACGAATGCAAACACCTCGACAATACACATAGCGAAAAAGAGAGAGCCGATATTCTTAAATGGTTCCACGAAAAACCAGATGCTATTCTATCCTCTGTAAGTATACTTACAACTGGATTCGATGAGCCGACAGTTTCTACCATCATCCTCAATAGAGCTACGAAATCCCTAACTCTCTATCACCAAATGATAGGTCGAGGTTCTCGCTCTCTCCCTAATAAGAAGAAGTTTAGTGTAATCGACCTAGGGAATAATGCGAGAAGGTTTGGGCTATGGGATGCACATATTAACTGGCATGAAATATTCAAATCTCCCCAGTCTTTCATTGATGGTTTATACTCTGATGAGGAGATTGAAGATGAGTTTGTATACCAAATGCCAAAAGAATTAGCCGCCAGATTCGAAGGTGGACCTGATACTAATTTCGATATGCTTAAAGTCTATGAAGACGTAATGAAGCAAGCGGAGAGACCTAAGAAAGCAGTTGATTTAAGCCTATTGCAGCACAAAGCCATTATTCAGTACGCAGCAGGAGATTACTGGGATGCCGTTGAAATTATCGATGCTCTCGAGGGCGATATAAATTTTAGAGTAAAGATCTATGCCAAATGCATGGCAAAGACAACTGACAACTACAGAACGTGGTTGCAAGACGAGTACACACGTCGATTAAAAACTGAGCTGAGACACGACTTTAATGCCGCAGCTGCTGCCGAAGAATAGTAATGATCTTGTGGTTTGTTGTTTGGCCTATGATAATCCTAACATTAGGGGTATTAATCGGGTATAAACTGGGAGCCATTTTTGAAGGGAATTTAAAGGTAAGTGAGGCATTTAATCTCACACAGAGATACAGGGGGATAAATACGTCGCTAATTCAATTACGTAGAAGGGCTGATGTTGTAGATGAAATTGTAGCTGCTAGAAAGAAAAACTTACAATTGCAGATGAATCCGCATTTTATTTTCAATGCGTTGACGGGAATTCACATGCTACTTTTAAGAGGTGATACAGAGGCTGCTTTGGAATCTCTAGGTAAGTTTAAAGGACTATTGATCAGAAGTTGGGGCAGTGCAACAGATAGGCCCGAAACTTTAAGAGAATCTAATGTCGGTAAGGAAATTTCTTTTTTAAACGACTATGTAGACTTAGAAAGACTTCGTCTCTCGGGTTCCGTTTTGTTCTCTGTAGAGTCGAAAGTTGAAAACGAATATGTTATCCCTGCCTTCCTAATTCAACCACTTGTAGAAAATGCAATTTGGCATGGAGTGAACTTTTCACTTGAGCGTGGAGATGACAATGAGGACGTAGAGAATTCAGTCCCTGACATTCGCCTAGAATTTTTAAAGGAAGAGGTAAGAAATGGGTTACTCATAACTGTTAAAGATAACGGGCGAGGATTAAGTGACTCGCCAAATATGGGAGAAGCTGTTAATCAATCTGCAGCTAAAAGACAGTCACACGGATTGAGAATACTAAGGGAAAGGCTAAGTTTAATTTCTCCGCAAGCAGAATTTATAATTGAAAATAGAAAAGATGGGCAAGGTTGTATAGCCTCTATATTTATCCCTAAATAACCTCCACTTATTCGCTTAAATAAATTCTGGCATTCTCGGACTTGGAGTATCATATAGTGTCCCAAATTTGCATTCCTTCGCATCGAATACTCCTGCCATACCTATCATCGCAGCGTTGTCTGTACAATATTGCATTGGAGGTATAAACACTCTCCAAGCACCATCCTCTAGTTCAGATTTAATTTTAAGAGCTTTACGAAGGCCCGAATTTGCAGAAACGCCACCCGCAATTGCAACTTGAGTTATACCTGTTTTCTCAACAGCACTTTCAAGTTTTGATATTAGCATCGATACAATAGATTTTTGCACTGAAGCACAAAAATCATTTAAATTTTGGTCTATAAAATTAGGGTTAGATTTTAAGTTCTTTTGAAGGAAGCGCAAAACTTGAGTTTTTAAACCACTAAAACTCATATCTAGTCCATTAACCTTAGAACCTGAAAAACAAAATGCATCTGGATTTCCCAAAGCGGCATATTTATCTATTAGTGGCCCACCAGGGTAAGGCAGACCTATGAGTTTTGCAACCTTATCGAAAGCTTCTCCAGCTGCATCATCTAAAGTACTACCTATGACGTCCATCATGAACGGTGAGTGCACATGAACTATTTGAGTATGCCCACCTGAAACAGTCATGCATATAAATGGGAAATCCGGTTGATCGTTTGGGGCTAAGAAATGAGCCAAAATATGTGCTCGCATATGATGTACGGGTACTGTAGGCAACTCGTTTGCCCAAGCCCAAGCCTTAGCAAATGAAGCCCCAACTAGAAGTGACCCGTTAAGTCCAGGCCCTATAGTATACGCTACGGCATCTATGGTATGGTGGGATATTCCGGCGTCTTTAAGAGCAAGATCAACAGTAGGTGTAATATTACTAAGGTGAGCCCTAGAGGCTAACTCCGGAACTACTCCTCCGTACCTAGAATGAATGTCTTGGTTCGCAACTAGATTAGAAAGAACCTGATTACCTTGAATAACAGCTACTCCAGTATCATCACAAGACGATTCTATTGCTAAAATGGTGATTTCGGGGATTTTCATAGAATTTTATTGCGAGATAATCACTTATGCAAAAGTAAGGCCTTTAAGCGTTCAAGGCGCTTATCTTGCTAACTGAAATACAATAAATGATCGAAGTAGATAAATCACCACAAAAGAAGCACAACTATTTTATTAGGTGGGCATTACGGCTATTTGTTGGTTTTTTTTCACTTGTTATAATTCTTAGTGTTACCATCCAAATACCTTTTATTCAGAAACAATTACTTAATTACGCAACTGATTATGTTACAACAAATTTTGGAATTTCTGTCGAAATAGAGTCCATAGAGCTACATCCAATACTCGGTGATTTATCACTTAATGGAATTGCCTACACTACTGACGAAGTCTCTATCAATTTAGAGAGTCTTAATTTATTTCATTTTAAGATTAGTGAAGGATGGACAGTTATCTTGAAGTCAGTGGAATTAGAAGGGCTAAATTTTAACACCGAAAGTATAGATGATTTAAATACTTTTATAGAAAACCTAAGTTCTAGTGAAAATTTAAATAAAGGAAATGGTAAATCTACTTTTATTGAGCATTTCGAATTATCGAATTTTACATGGATAATAGGGGATTCTTTGAACGGAAGTTTGGAGTTAATCGCTCTCGACTCTATCGAAATTCTGCCCTCCACAATCGGACGTAAATCGCAAATTATCATCGGCGAGTTTGACTTATCAATGTTAAAAACTAACGTCCTACTCAAAGATTTTGGAAGTGAAAAGAAGAAAGAGAATATTACAGTAAGAAAGAGCTTAGGTCGAATATCCACAAATGATAATATTGTAATCGCTCAAGTGAAACAGTTCGATGCTGTGGGTATGCAGTTTAATGGTCTGTTAGAAATAGATTTGAACCAGGATAAAGGTATCGAAGGGAGTTTTCTGACGCCTATACCTAATCTAGATATTAATGTTACTGTTAAACCTAGCTATTATGCCAAATGGGGTAGTGATGAAATAGTTGATATCGTATCAAGGCTGCAGACGGATGAGATCAAAGGAAAAATAGTAATTAAAAATGGTGTCGTACGTCTTGAAAACTTTACTAATACACAGTTTTTGATTAGAGGTGAAGTAAATGAAAATGAGGGGAATTGGTCTGTCGACATTAATCTAGATAGTGACATCGTGAAACCTTTGATAGATGAGTTAAACTTAAATAACGAAGTATTCACAGCTTATGTAGATGATCTTAAAAATATCCAAATAAATGGTTCTGGTGAGATAAATAACGCAAAAGGAGAGATATCTCTTCATTTTCTAAATGAAAAAGTAAGAAGCAGAGATAAATCTATTTTAAAGGTGAATTATGATTTGGTCATTGAAGAAGGAAACTGGAGAAATGGTGTAAGCTGCTCAATAACTATTGATAGCTTAAAAAGTAAATATGGAATCATTAAAAATTTAGTAGGAGATATAGACATAAAAGATGATGTAGCTGAGTTTAAATGGGAAAATGAAATTTTAAATGCTCAAGTTTATAGTGAAGGATTACAACTATACTCTCATTTAAATGGGTATGCTTCGATAGATTATGCTAGGCTTAATAAAACAGAAATAAAATCAAGATTAAACTTTCGCAACTCCCTTGTTATGAGTGATAATCAACCGCCTATTAGTTTTGAAAGGTTTGATATATCTGTAAATATTAAAAATAATAAGCTCTTAGAATTCGAAATAGAATCTGACTTGATTATTGGCGAAGGTTTCGTGAATTTAGAAATGGATACATGGACTAGTTGGTTTGATAGGTCTATAAAGAGAGTACAAAAAGAGGATGGTGATATAAAAGACACTAAGCTTACAATAGGACATTGTGAAATTCTTAGAGCTAAACCTATAGCTACAATTTTCGGAATCGCTGCGTCTGCTTCTAAGGGGACTTCAATAAACTGGATGATAACTGACGGTTATTCTGAAATCAAAGCGCATTCTGAATGGCTTAGATATAATGAGTTTACTTTAAATGGAATTACATTCAATATGGATGGTCAAACAGAGGAAAACTGGATTAATATTGAGGTATCAGATGTTTTAAAAAGTGATGAAGTTGTTGGGGCAGAATTCAACATGGATGTTCATGCGGACACTGTTTGGACTACAGACTTTGGGTGGAAAAACACCGACGGTATTGAGGGATTAATAAGGATAGAAGGATCACTGGAAAAAGAAGATTTGTGGAATTTTAATGTTTATGAAGCTACCATACCTTTAGGGCTTGACACGCTAGAACTGACAAGGATACCTTCACCCATAGTTATAAGCAAAACTGAAATATCAAGTGAAGGCATGAGTTGGAAAGGTGGCGGGTYTCAAGCAGAAATAGATGGTGAAATAGGTGGTAATGGAGATAAACCGCTAAATTTTCTCATTCACACAGACAAAATAGATTCTAACCGCACGAAATTATGGTTTAATGTTCCTATAAGTGCTGATAATATTTCAATTTTTGGGTCATTTGGAGGAACACTAATAAGCCCATCACTTACTTTTTCTGGTATAAGTGAAGGTCTTTCTTATGCAGGAGAAACTATACCTAATAGTGTATTTAAAATCACGTATTTGGAAGATGAATTACTAGTCGACTTTAATTTTTCAGGGTTTGGTGATGAAGGGAGTGGGAAAATCATCACTCGTGGAACGATTAAAAACATTACTTCTGGCGACTACAACTTGGACATGATGTCTTCTTTAACTAATTTTCCTTTAAGTTGGACAAATGCCATTTTAGACAAAAAAACAGCAAAACTAGGAGGTCAACTTGATGCCGACTTAACGATAAATGGTAAACTTACCTCCCCTACTCTATTAGGTAGCGGAACACTAAAAAACGCCCTAGTGGGTATAGCTTACCTAGGTACAGAGTATAATGTGACTGGAGGTTTTGGGGTAACGCCTTACGGAATAGAGTTGAATGGGCTTCAGGTGAAAGATGGGAAAGGTGGAGAGGGGTTTTTGGTCGGAACTGCTCTTCATGAAAACTTTAATAAATGGAACTTAGACATTTCCTTAAGTTTTGAAAATGAGGATTCTCCACTTGAATTGATGAACATTTCCAAATCCCCAGATGCTTATTTCTATGGTACTGGCAATGCGTGGGGAGATGTTAACATCTTCGGTTATGATGACCAAATCACGATTGAAGCTAGAGTTCAAACAACTAAAGGAACAGAATTCGTTCTACCTATGGGTGCTGCTTCAAACTCTACTTGGTCGAGCTTTGTTGATATTGTAAACCATGACGATGACGTTAATGACCATTCTAATTTGGACTCCTCTGAAAATGACACAAAGACCTCAATAAAGCTCGACCTAATTATTGACGTTACAGATGAGAGTATAGCTAAGATAGTCTTCGACGAGGTGGTAGGAGATGAAATTATCGGAAGATGCAATGGTGTAATGCATATTGCAATAGACGATTTCGAACGGCTTGCGATGTTCGGTTCACTTGAAGTAGTTGAAGGTGAATATCTCTTCACTCTTTCGAATTTTATCAATAAAAAATTCATTGCTGAACCCGGAGGAACTATAAAATGGTTTGGTGATCCATACAAGGCAGAAATAGATTTAAAAACATACTATTCAACACGTACATCACTGCGACCTATTTCTCCTGAAATATCGGATAACACGAAACAGCGAGTTGACCTTATTTTAGAAATGGATGGAGACCTCCTAAGGCCAGGCATAAAATTTGACATTATATTACCCGAAGGTGATGCTCGTACGCGCGCTACACTAGCCTCCCTTATAGCCAACGAGGAAGAAATGAATCGACAGGCAATATCATTACTTGTACTCCAACAATTCCTACCTGCACAATGGCAAGCGTCAGCAATAGGATCAACAGGCCTTCAAGAAAATAGTACTGAACTTATATCAGCACAGCTCGGAAATTGGCTTTCTGGAATAAGTGATGATGTAAATATCGGAATAGACTATGATGCTAGTAATAATATTGGTAACGAAGCTGCACTTGCTGTAGCTCTTTCTACTCAACTTTTAAACGACAGGCTACATGTTGAGGGAGAGGTAGGAACCCAACACCTAAATTCAGGCTCTATCCAAGATTTGCAAGTCCGAGATTTCAGACTTCGTTATGACATCAAAGATGATGGATCTCTGCAATTGACAGGATACTCTACTCAGAGAGCAACAATCCCTGGGCTTGAAGGCGAAAGCGTACAAGGAGTGGGAATTGTTTTTCGTCGAGATTTTGAAAGTATAAAAGACCTTTTCAAAAGGCAAGAAAAGTGAAAATACTAAATATTTGCCTAAATTCCCGTAAATTGCGGTATGAATAAATTGTCAATCCTTTCTTTAGCTATTTTAATCACTTGCGAATCTGCATCTTCTTTTGCACAAACAATAGTAACTTCAGATAACCTTCCACAGCCTGGCAGTAGTTACTTGATACAAACTTCAACAGCAGATATTACCGGTGACTACGTAAGTACAGGAGCCGATTATTTATGGGATTTCTCTATGCTAGATTCTAATTCTGAAACATTAGTTGAGTTCGGATCCTTAAATGATGCACCAAACATTGCGCAATTATCATTCAATAACTCTTGGACAAATCCAGATTATTTCTGCGATGTCTTTGGGCCGGGTGAGTTCGACCTAGAATTCTTAACGGAACTCGGAATAGATCTTCCCGTTTCAATATCTAATATGTTGAGTTACTACCAGACTTCTTCTAGTTCTTTCAATCTTGCAGGTATATCAATCAACATCGAGGGGTTTGACGTACCTGTACAATACAGTGACATTGATGAAATACACCCTCTACCTTTGCATTTCGATGATATTATATCATCGACCTCTGCCTATGAACTAGACGTTCCTAATACTTTTAATTATACCACTTCGTCAACACGAGAGGGTTCAGTTGATGGCTGGGGGACATTATTACTACCAAATGGTGCTACACATGATGTACTTAGAATAAACACAACCATTACAACCCACGACATCTTTACCCAAGAAGGTTCTGATCCTTTCGAAATAGACAGAATTCATACAGTTTATACTTGGGTAGGAGACGGTGGTCTTCCTTATCTTAAAGTAAAAACAATTTTTGGAGTTACTTTTAGCGTAGAGTACCAAGGTGAAGCTCCTTCAGTGGATACTTCAAACACCGATGGAATTACAGCTATTACTCCGAATACTTTCCGTCCATTTCCTAACCCTGCAGCTATTGGAGAAGATATCCGTTTAGGGGGTGCTGATTCAAATAGCAAATGGGAAGTACGTGATTCAGCAGGACGAATAATTAAAACAGGTTCTGGAACAACAATTTCTAGTGATGGCCTTAAGCCCGGAACTTACCTTATCTCAAACACTTCAATAAAGGGTAAACTTTCAAAACCAGTAGTATTTGTTATTATATAGTGTGATTTTTATCTAATCCCTACGTGATATTCTTGCTTTTTCTTTAGCAAGTTCTTCATACCAAACATCGATTAACCATCCCTTTGCAACTTGTGGATTTCGAAAAATTCGAAAAGGCACTGATTGGCGGAATAGAACCCAGCGAATTTTATCTTGTAATACAGCAAGATTTGATGGAACGACTATGGCTCTGGCAACTACATTTTGCATTGCGTCATCGGAGCCTAGCCAAGTTAGAGCTTCTTGCTCAACAAGAGGAGAGTCAGAGGGGATGATATGAAGAACTGGTCCGGAATTGGAAAGCTCCCTCCTCTCATCCTCAACACGCATTACACAACCCAAATCTATCATAGTACTAGCGTGATAGTTAATAACACACATGCCCATTGTCACCTCTATATCGGCGAGCTTATTTTTCGAAATTAGTGAGTGTTCATTCATTTAATTACAAGTATAATCCGAAAAAGGGTTCGGCGTACAAAAATTCAACTCTGCTGTTTCATCTCCTTCCTGCAAGTGCTCAATTGTGTCTGTCGTATATCCTATACCAAATACCCCTTGAGTAGTCCTAGAAGCCCACAGCCCTAATCCTCCATTGATATTAGTGTACTCTGGGCGTTCTTGAATAATTCCTGTAACTGGAGAATTAATATCTAGATATATTGCTAATTGTTCATTTGCGACAATTAGCACAAAATCAAATGCTCTAGCTATCTGAGAATCTTCATCCCAAACTCCAAGTTCGCGAGTTATTCTAGGGCTTTTAATAAGACGTGTACTTAAATTAGAAAAGAAGGTGTAACCTCCAAATATTTTCTTGATTAACTCTCCTCCGTCATCATTGTTAGGATCCTCTGAGCCAACGGGTATTTCAATCATTCTAGTTCGTGAGCTATCTAGAATGGTTTGGTAGTCATCAGCCCAATAATGCTCAATAAAATGAACTCTAACTATAGCATCGTAACGAGAGGCTCCAGGGGTTGAGTACCATTTAAATGTATAATTAGGGTAGGTAACGTTAGAGCTACCAACACTAGCGAATCCAAACCTAATGTTATCTATTCCCATGGGAGGGCGAGTAATATTGCCTATAGTGACTGCAATCATATTCGTGAGTGCTTCAACTTCAGTAGTATCGTCAATTACAAGTTCAAGCCTGTACTGAGCGTCCGGATTTAAGTTCATTTCGTCAGTTACTCGTGTAGGGGCGAAATATGCTTTGTGCTCTGGCGCAAAAAACACACCATCTTCACTCTTGTTTTGTAATAAAGTATCCTGTAGGGTAAATACTCTACCGTCAACGCCATTGATCACTTCTACAAACTGTGCTTCTAATCTTGAACTTGAGTATTCTGAAGAGTCCGCAATAAGTGCGGCATCGGTTTGGTCTCCTTCACCAAGCCAAGTGCGATTAATCCGTACCCACTGAGTGTCAGCCTCAGCGTCTAAAAGTCCAAAAACAACAGGTATAGACATGTAAGGAGCAGTAAGATCCACGTCTGTATTACAACGTGAAAAAAATGCGATAGCCATACTACCCAAAATTACAACCGTCTTAAAATTTGCTTGCATTATGCGAAGGTAACCTAAGTACGATTATTACAATGAGAGTAAAAACTCAATAGAATCGACTCCATCAGCGTAGTCCTTTAATGAAGGACACTGAGCATCCCCTAAATGTTTTTGCGAAATCTCAGGAGCTGCTTTAGAAAGCTTTTTAGTGAAATCCACTGCCCCAACTCTAGAGGTAACTAATTGTAATCCGTCCCTGTAGTCGGCAATTTTATTTACCACATTTGCCATGTCGTCATATCTCTCAATATATAATGTGCCTACTGGAGACACCCAAGCCTCGTCTTCCTTTACTAATAAAAATCCATTTTCAATTAATTCGTCTCTATTTAAAAGCCAAATAGCTTTGTGATAGTCATAATTATTTGCAAATTTATTATTATTCCCCAGATGTCCCCAAGAAACCCAAGCTTCGAAACATCTATCCAAATCAAAATCTCTAGGAAGAAATACTTTGGTCGTACTCCGACATCCTAATCCGAAATGAGTGAACATATCGTCTCCTAATCCCTTCAATTCATCGAGAGTTTCTTGACCGTCTAGGAATGCAACGCCTGTTCTTTGAGATCTGAAAATATGTGGGATGTGTCCAAAATATGAGTCGAAATACCTCATAGAATTTGTACTTCCAGTTGCAATAACCGCATCCACTTTACCTAGCTTGCCCTCTACAAATTCTACTCTCCCCTTTAATTCTGGGGCAATTCGCTCTATCTCTTGCACTACTCGTTGAGGAAGTACTACATCATCCCGTGATGCTTTAACAGCGACATCACAACCTGCTACAAGTCCACACAAAATATCGTGAAGACCTACTAAAGGAAGATTTCCCGCCATAATAAGACCTAATCTCTTATTTGGTCTTGTTCCTGGAGAATGATTAACGTGCTGTAAATCGTATGAATTAAGCCACTCCTCAATATTAATATCGGTTAAAGACTCACCATGAGATGAAAATGCTTTCAAAACGCTATCCTCTGTAAACCAGCCATTATGAGCTTCTGCCAATCTAATTAACTCACTTTCGTTGGGAGCAATTTCGCGAAACCAAATTCCGAGTTCTTTTAATATGGTATGAAGATTGTTCACTGTATATTTACATTTGAATAATTAAAGGCAAAAGTACATGGCAATCATTATTACTGACGAATGCATTAATTGCGGGGCTTGCGAGCCCGAATGCCCTAATACAGCTATCTATGAAGGGGCTGCAAAATGGCGTTTTTCTGATGGAACCGGCTTTAAAGGCAAAGGTACTCACCCTACTGCTGGAGATATTGAAGCAGATAAAGATAATGACGCGGTAAGCATGGATCTATATTACATAGCTCCTGAAAAGTGTACCGAATGTGTTGGTTTTCACGACGAACCACAATGCGCTGCCGTTTGTCCTGTTGACTGTTGCGTAGATGATGAAGACGTCCGTGAGAGTGAAGAGCTTCTACTCTCAAAAAAGGCTTTTTTGCACGTATAATATTATTTTAACTTGAAGCGTTTTAGGTATATGAACATAACTTTTAAGTCACTATTACCTTTATTTCTTCTATCCATAATAATAATTAGTCCTTTTTCAAGCTTTTCAGCCCAAACCTCACTCTCTTCACAACTTACTTCTAAATTTACTGCTCTACGAACTGCTGTAAATGACGTAGAGCGAGAAATTGCTCATCGCGATCTAAAAATATTTGTAAGAAATATTCTTACAGACTTCGATTCTTCTGAAATGTTATTCGATTTATTCGAAAACTGGCCAGCTGGAATTGCTTCGGCAGGGAAAGGTGACGAATTAGTTACAGTAATTTCATGGAATTACGAGCGTCAGGATAGGACTGAAGATTACGGGGGATTTGTAATTTATGGATTCGAGGGAGCTGATTTATACGATAGTTTTAAATGGACTGAACTCGTTCACAATAGAAATGAAGACCCTACAGATGAATCTCGAAGCTACAGGGTTGATGACTGGCCAGGAGCTATATATTATGAACTCGTACTTACTCACGACGGGAAAACTCCGATTTACACTCTTTTAGGATGGGATGGCGCTAATGCTCAAGTTACTCGTAAGATTATGGAGACGATGATTATTACGAACGATAGAGTTCGAATTGGAGTTCCTTACTTAAATCGCCCAGATGGAATTCGAAAACGTCACGTATTAGAATACTCAGACGCTCTGCAAGCGACCCTCAGATACGATGCAGAAAACGGCAGAATCGTTTTCGACAAACTTGCTCCTAGCGACCCATCACTTGCGGGTGCGACTGCTTTTTACGGTCCAACATTAGAATATGACGCCTATGTTTGGACTAAAGGGAAATGGGAATTATTGCAAAATGTTGATGTCAATAATTCAAGAGATAAAGAGCGACACAGACCGTATAACGATCCACGAGAATCCAATTAAAATGGCCAATTCACTTAAATTAAAGCTTTATATTATAGCCACAACTGCCTGTATGTCTGTGACATTGACTACTGATACACTAGCTCAAGTGGAAGAAACAAAACGTCTTCCTTCTATGGCTGATGAAATAGCTAACCTCACTAGGACTCAACTAGGTGAGGGCACAATTAATTTTGAGAACTGGATACAGTTTACTGTTGAAGAGAGAGGAAGGAAAAGATCTGGCAAACTTTTTATGTCAGACGAAACAGATGCCTTTGTTTGGCTCGATAACATTAATAATGACAAGTCATACTTTTTTAAGGCTTCTGATGATTCACCCATTTTAACCTTAATTCCATCTATTAAACAAGGAACAGAATTGTCTCCCGCAATGATGGTCGCTTTAGGTTATTCAAATAGTGAAAGTACTCCTGTACATTATTCATTTGTTAAAGGAGCGCCTACGGAAACCATTAATGATATTATTTGTCATAAAGCTTCAACTCTGTTTGATGGAGAAGAATATCTCATGTTTGTAGGAGATGAGACTGATGTAAAACGATCTGAAAGAGAAATGCTTTTGAAGGGATTAACGTTTTGGCTAAGAAACCAACCGCATGTACCCGCTCTTTCTTCTGCAGTAATAAAAGAAGCTTGGCTTCCATTAGGCTTAAAATACGAGGGCTATGAGTTTAGAGTCCTAGACTGGGGGAAAGACAGTGAATTCACGATTATACAAGATGAATATATGATCAATGTACCTGGGTTAAGTCTACATCAAGTTGCAAAAGAGTACGTTAAAAACTTAGAGCAGGAGAAGGAGAAGGAGAAGGAAGTCAAGACTGAGAAAGGTCAAAACGAAGACTGACCCAGCAGCACTTCTGTGGCGCCAGAGCCGTAGTCTCTAGGATTTGCTTGGCGTACTGTACAATCAGGATAATACATTTCTAGGCGTGAATGGATTTGATGTCTTAGAACCCCTTGCCCTATTCCATGTATGAAAATGACACGCCTGATTCTTTGTTCTCCCGCAATTCGCATCATTCGCTCGAAATGATTAAGCTGAATATCGAGCTTAGTTCTGTCTCGTAAGCCCGACATATCATCGACGAGTTCGTGGATATGAAGGTCGATAATCATATGCTCGTCACGACGTTGCATATTTGTTGCCCTCGCATTCGCATACTTCACATCGAATTCATTTTGAATCTCCTTTTGCCTATGCTCATCAACATCTTGCGCAAGAATTGATGCCAAATCTGGAAGTTTATTATTATAGGCTTCGTTCTCCTTATCGCGATTCTCTACTAGCATGAGTTCTTTAAGGTCGTATGCCTTATCGAATCCATCCTCGCCCTCTACACTTGCAGTACCATTACTAAATACAGCAATCACTATCCCACCCCCCACTTCATTGAGGAACTTCACTTCATCTCCCTTCTTAATCTCAAGTGACATTATAATTTGGTATTAGACATCAATAATTCACATGCCTCCTCAACCTGTTCGTCAGTATTATCCATGTGAGTAACAAATCTAACACTTGTAGGGCTGAATGGGAAGCAGTGGATGCCTAATTTGCCCCATTCTGACACGAGGGATTCGGCATCTACTCCATCTTTAAGTTCTATAATTACTATATTAGTTATTACTTCATCACACGATTTAACACTTGGGTGATATAGTGCTGCTTCACCTAATTTCTTAGCTCTATCATGATCTATCACAAGCCTATCTATATTGTGATCTAACGCGTAAATCCCCGCTGCTGCTACAAATCCCGCCTGACGCATCCCCCCTCCAAATACTTTTCTTACTCGATGTGCACGCGAAATAAAATCCTTCGAGCCGATCAACACTGAGCCTACAGGACATCCAAGGCCTTTTGAAAAACACAGCGAAATTGAATCAAATAAAGAACCGTACTCTATGAGAGCATCTGTATTGTTTTGCACGCCACGAGCGACAAGCGCATTCCACAATCTTGCACCGTCAAGATGAACAGCAAGTCCAGATTTTCTAGCCTCATGTGACACCTCCCTCAACATAGTCATATCCCAAACGCTCCCCCCTCCCTTATTACAAGTATCCTCTAAACTTACTAAGGTTGTTTTTGCGAAGTGACTTGCTAAAGGGTTAATTGATGACTTCATTTGTGATGAAGTAAATCGCCCCCTATCGCCATCGACTAAATGAACCGACGCTCCACTTAAACGGGCAATCCCACCTCCCTCGTAATTATAAATGTGGGATAGTTTATCGCATATCACCTCATCTCCAGGAGAAGTATGGACAGAAATCGCTATTTGGTTTGTCATGGTGCCTGAAGGACAAAACAAACCTGCCTCCATCCCAAACATCATTGCACACCTGTCCTGTAAAGTATTTATCTCTGGATCTTCAGCGAAAACATCATCACCAGTAATTGCAGAATTCATTGTCGAACGCATAGCCTCAGTCGGGCGGGTTACCGTATCGCTTCGAAGATCTATATTTAGCATGCTTCAAAACTACAGCTATTTCAGTATTAAATCATATACCTCACTAGTAATTACAACTCTCGTTGCATCTACTATTTATGAAAATACTTAATCTGACTATGGACAAATTGATCCGAAACCAGCTAACAACATTAATAAATCTGACGTGCCTGCCAAGTTATCTCCATCTACATCGCCCAAACAAGTCGAGGTTACTGGGAAAATACACGATCCATCATCATCGTTTGCTGATGCATTGTAGTTTGTCGCATTTGAATACATACATCCTAAAACTATTCCCGCACAAGCTCCACACTGACCAAATACGTCTGATGGGTCAGCTGATCCTAATACCCAAGATCTACGGGCATAGGTTGTCAAATCTGTAATTGGAGCACAAGTTCCACCAGCTATTGCTTCATTGAGTAGGTCTTCCTGAATACCATCAACTATCCATAAGTAATCCATATCAGCTGTAGGAGCTGGGTCGAAAGTAACAGACCAAGTTCCATCTCCGTTATCTGTTGCTAAAGGACCTAGAGTTAAGTCCCAGTTCCAAAGTGCACCCGTAAGTCTTACTTCTGTTGCTGAAGCTCCACATAGGTCTACTGTAAAAACTAGAACAGGCTGAATAAGAGCACATGCAACACAGCTATTGAAACAAACTGCTGGAGTTGATTCATCTAAACCTGATCTTGTAAAAGACCTATTTGACCCTCCTACTCCATTATCAACTCCACAACCAAACCCCAAGAAGTCTGCTCCTTCTTCTCCTGTATAATCAGCTACTCCCATTGGGAAAGGGTCTCCATTATTAAATTTATACTGTATATCTGCAGGACCTGAAACCATAGTCGTTACAGTGTAAATACCATCTCCATTTAAATCAAGCATGGGAATTGCTCCTGCTTGCCAAGCTGGAGTCGTAAAAGACCCCAATAAGAATATCCCAGTAGAATCAACTGTAATTTGGGATGCATCAACAGAGAAAGTAATAGCCGCTGGTGTAGGGTCTACCACACAAACATCGCTACATTGACCGAAACAACCTACTACTGAAAAGGCCGGATCATTTTCAAGGAAGGTGAAAGATCTATTTCCTCCACAAGCGAGCTCCTCCCATCCATTTGCTCCATTTTGGAATTTAAAATCATAAGAAGTTGCCGCAAGGGCCTTAGTAATCGACCATGAGCCATCTCCATTATCTACCATGGGCTCCCCTGTCCAACCGTTCAATGAACCGGCAAGGAACATTCCGTCAACTGCCACAGTAATGTTAGATGTAAGAACTGTGAGAGTTACATCGGTAGTAATCGCGATAGTTCCACAAGCCTGACACGAGCCGTAACAAACTGGAGGTATAACTACATCTAAAATCCCTACGTCAAGTGACCTATTGTTATTATCGAGTGGATTACCACACGCAGGAGGAACAGTCTCCTCCATGCCCCATGATGCTCCATTAAGATACTTCCACTGAATAGTTGTATTTGTATCTACAATAGCTGTGTAGGTGAATATCCCATCTCCATCAGGGTCTAACATTTGTGAAGCACCTGGGGTCCATCCTTGGAATGATCCAGCAATAAAAACTCCCATGGGATTAGCACCTTCGACAGACATATCGACTTGGAAAGTAACTGAGGATTGGGCAGATATGCTAACGCATAATACTAAAGAAAAAAGGGTTGAGAAAAATAACTTCATCGGGCGAAAATTCATGTTTGTAGCCAAATATAGGTACTTCGTGTATAAAATACACTATCGGCACTAATAAAAATGACACTTATTTTCGTAGCTTTTCGAACTTAAATTCACTTATCGTTTACAAAAGACATCATTCGCTCAGTAATATGACAAAACAAGAAACTAATTATAGCGCACTTGCCACTTTGACAACGGTATTTTTCTTTTGGGGGTTCATCGCAGCTGGGAATAGCATATTCATTCCTTTTTGTAAAAATTATTTCTCTCTAGATCAATTCCAATCACAGCTGATAGATTTTGCATTTTATCTAGCATATTTTCTGGGTGCACTAGGACTGTTTGCGGCGGGGTCTTCTAGGGGAAAAGATATTGTAGGTAGTTGGGGATATAAGAAAAGCATAGTTTACGGCTTGATTTTTTCAGCTATGGGAGCTGGCGCTATGATAATTTCTGTTTATTTAGACAACTTCATAGGGATGTTGTTAGGTCTATTTATTGTAGCTCTCGGATTCTCTTTACAACAAACTTCTACAAACCCATTTATGATAGCCTTAGGCGATCCGAAAACGGGAAGTAATAGGATCAATCTTGGAGGTGCTGTTAATTCCTTAGGCACAACTCTAGGCCCTCTTGTAGTTGCGCTCGCTCTTTTCGGCTCTGCTACAGCAGTTGACGACAGCATGATTGCATCTCTCAGCTTGTCTAAAGTCATTATCCTATATGCGGGAGTAGGAGCTTTATTCTTAGCTGTAGCCTTGATTCTCGGATATTCTAAAAGTGTTCCCGATGGAATAAATAATGAAATTCCAGAAAAAGCGTCTAAATCACTAAATACTCTTTTAGTAATGACAGGACTCCTTATTCTTTGTTTTGCACCAGTGTTCAACAGCTACAGGGGTGAGACAGATGGGGTAGACAAAGCATCTATAGAGATAACTAGAATGTTGTGGCTCACTAGCGGACTATGTGTGGTCATTATAGGGATTTTATTTGCACACTTTAAATCGGCAATAAATCCTAAAGGCTGGGGAGCTATGCAATTCCCTCAACTTACACTGGGGATGTTAGCCATTTTCGTGTACGTAGGAGTAGAAGTAGCTATAGGTTCTAATCTCGGAGAATTCCTTAAACAGCCTTTATTCGGTGGTTACGAAGCATCTGAAATAACTCCATTTGTCGCTATGTTTTGGGGAAGCCTGATGATAGGAAGATGGGTGGGAGCCGTAAATGTTTTTCCAGTCACTGAAAAGCAAAAGTTATTACTGAAGTTTACTGTTCCCTTCGTTGCTTTCGGAGTAATTATGGGATCTACATATCTAGCTGGGTATGAAGTTTCAGTCCTGAAGTGGTATTTTATTTGCATTTTAGCCCAAATCGCAGCTTTTATTCTCACCAAAGACAAGCCAGCACTTACCCTAGGAGTTTTCGGATCTTTAGGCGTCCTAGCTATAGCAGTAGCTCTAAGCACGGACGGAATCATCGCTGTATATGCACTACTAAGCTGCGGACTTGCATGCTCTATAATGTGGCCGTGTATCTTTTCTCTCGCAACAGCAGGACTAGGTAAATACACAAGCCAAGGCGCAGGTTTTCTTGTAATGATGATACTCGGAGGGGCGATAATTCCGCCTATTCAAGGAAAATTAGCTGACCTCGAGTCTGTGGGGATTCAAAGCTCCTTCCTTATCGGGGGACTATGTTTTGCATACCTCGTATACTACGCTTGGAACTCAAAGCAATCACTTAATAAACAAGGCTTAAATTTCGAATAACCAATAGTTTAATTACAATTTATAATTAAACAACGGGCTAATTTAGAACTTTCTTTTTGATTCTTTTAATAGCGTTTTTTGCAGCATTAAACATTGGGTCTTTCCCTTTTTCAAGGGTAGAAATATGATGATTTATTGCGTCAATACCCTCGCTCCTTTCTGATTCGTTAGAGAGAAATCGGTATATGTTCAATTTGTTTTCCCCCTCCATAAAGCTTAAATAGAACAATAATCAAGAAATGACGAATCGTCTTAAATCATGGTGTGTCCTACCATTTGACGTTATGTCTAGTTGAAGAACATAAGAACCTGAACTAAGGTTTAGATTGTCAAAATCTAGATTTAATAAGTGATCTCCTTCGCTGAGACTACCTAAACTTCTTTTGTTAATTTTCGCTCCAGAAATAGAATGTATCGATAATTGCACATCTGAAGGAACAAGAAGATTGAGACTGAGAGTAGATGAAGAAGAAACAGGGTTAGGAGTGATTTGGCCTAAAGAGAACACTTTAGACGCTTCATTCTCAAGATACCCTACCCCACTTACGCCAGCTCCTTCGACTACCACCTCTAAAACAGAAACATAGGCCTGAGCCTCCTCACTCCATTCACAAGTAGCGAGCTGATTTTCGTATCCGTCAGTAAATGCGAAGTCTGATTCAGGAACCATAGGGTCTGGACCATGAGTATAGTCTGTAGGGTTTGCATTAGCTATTTCTACAGCTGCAGCATGGGGCCAAGTATACTGTGAAACCGCTGAGTACGAAGTGCTAACAAATACTTGAAAATGCATATGAACAACACGACCTGGGTACCATCCTGGAAATATCATTGTAAAATCAACCTCGCCATTATCATCTGTGATTTGATATCCCCTCATATAGGTTTGGCCTTCCTCTCCTCCATATCCTGAGTAATTACCATCGTTATCGCAACACCAAATATTTACCCTCACATCAGGCATAGGTTGGCAGTTTTCTAAACCTACAATTCTAATCTTCTGAAACATTAACGTTCCTTGCCTGTCTTCTCTAATATCTTGCCTGAAAAAGAACGAATTTTCCGATAGATCTAATGGAAATGGACCAGGAGATTCTGATGGAATTAAAACACAACCTCCTCTAGCTCTATTTAATGAGTTATAACTTTTTGGATTTAACGAATTTGTAGCAGCTAACAACGGTGCTGACACAACTGCTCCACTAGCAATTCCTATTGAACGCAAAAATGATTTCCTTTTCATGTCGTGAAGATGATAAATTCTTACATCAAATCAAAATATTCAATCTCTTGCAATCAAAGAAGAACGTAAACTATAACTTTTAAAATTTTATCTTCAATAAAACATATAATATTACTACCTTGACCTAATAAGAAAAGAAGTGTTTTGAAATAAAAGAGTTAGCATGAGCAACGTTAAATTAGGATTAAAGGAAAACTGGAAACAGTTTATTTTGCTTGTTATCGTTAATGCTTTTGTTGGAGGAATGGTGGGACTAGAGCGATCCATATTACCTCAAATTGCTGAGACTGATTTTAATATGGTCGCTAAAACTGCGATTCTTTCTTTTATTATTGTTTTCGGAATAACAAAAGCTATTACAAACTACTTCACTGGCGCACTTGCGAATAGAGTGGGGCGGAAAAAACTACTTGTAATCGGGTGGATATTCGCTATTCCTATTCCGTTTATTCTAATCTATGCTTCAGATTGGAATTGGATCATTTTCGCGAACATCTTACTCGGAATAAACCAAGGGCTAACTTGGTCTAGTACTGTTGTAATGAAAGTAGATCTCGTAGGAGAAAAAGATCGAGGCTTCGCAATGGGACTTAACGAATCTGCAGGATACTTAGCAATAGGAGGTGTTGCTTTCCTTACTAGCTGGATAGCCAGTGAATATGGACTTCGCCCCTACCCTTTTTACTTAGGGATTGGTTTTGCAGTCATAGGGCTTTTGACTTCCATTTTCTTTGTAAAAGACACCATTCATCACGTGACAAAAGAGGTTGTAAACAGCTCTATTCGCAAACTTAAAAACATTTTTGTAGAAACCAGTTGGACAGACAGAAATTTAGGTTCTATCTCTCAAGCAGGTCTAGTAAATAACCTTAATGACGGAATGATTTGGGGTATTTTTCCAATCCTCCTGGCATCCAGAAACTTTTCAATAGAAGATATAGGTATAATTGTGGCAATCTATCCTGGAGTTTGGGGAATCGGTCAGCTAGTCACAGGTAAATTAGCAGACTTAGTCAATAAAAAATATTTACTTTTCATAGGTATGTTGGCACAAGGTCTTTCTTTATTGTGTTTCATTTATGCCCAAACCTTTGTCGATTTCATAGTCCTGTCTTCAATTCTAGGCCTCGGCACAGCACTCGTTTACCCCACTTTTATGGCAGGTATTGCCGACTTCACACATCCCGCACAAAGAGCGCAAAGCATAGGTGTTTTCAGACTTTGGCGTGACCTAGGTTATGCATTCGGAGCGATATTAACTGGAATAATAGCTGATTCATGGGGTATTATGTCTGCAATTGTTGCAATAGGAGTGCTAACTTTAATTTCATCATTGATTATCTTAGCTAGAATGAGGATAGCACCTCGATGATGGGTATGTCAAGCTGAATTTTACATATTCTCAATCGATGATTGGTGAGCATCGCATAAGACATTTGTTATTTTTGAGCGATAGATAACTTTTGTTTAAAACTTCGAAGTTATCTAAATTTGAAACGTATTCAAAAATAAACACCTAATTATTATATTTTTAATCTTCCATCAACTTAGGTTAAGGACAGCTTCCTCCGAACAATACTAAAAAGCCCAAAAGATCTGCTGTGTTTATCATCATGTCTTGGTTTAAATCTCCTTGACAATTTGAAGAATTTAAACTGCACGTACCATCATCAATAGTTGCCAACGGGTCATATTCTGGTGAATTATGATACGTACAACCTGAACAAGAAGTGTAGTCACAACTACCGTCATCCAGAAGTGCTACAGAACTGTAATTACAAGCAATTATACTCGTACAGCCTTGGCAGATAAAATAGTCACAACTTCCATCATCGCAACCAGCAGCAAAGTTGTAATTACAAGCAACAGGATCTGTACACCCAGGATACACACACAATCCATCATCGCAATGAGCATATATGTCGAAGTTGCATGCTAAAGGGTCCACACATCCCTCAGTAGTCACGCCAAAACAAACCCCATTACAATTCAGATCCTCTGGAGGACAACAGTTACCTTCAACATCGGTTACATATGTGCCATCACACTCGCCGTTGCAATCAACAACCCCAGGCCCAAAACAAACGCCGTAACAATTCAGGTCTGAAGCTTGACAACATGTTCCATCAATATCTGTTACAGCATCTCCGAAACAAACACCGTTGCAATCTAGGTCTGACACATCACAACAACTACCAAAAATGTCTGTCACCGCAGTACCGGAACAAACACCTAAGCAATCAATTTGCTCTGGTAAACAACAAGTACCTTCTATATCAAAAACTCCGTTCTCAAGTCCACAAAGCTCAGCTATTGGGGGGATATAGAAACACACGGTATTATCAAAACATGCTGCAAAAGAGTCATAATTACCTGCCTCTGGATCATTGCAACCAGGGAATGTACATGAGCCGTCTTCAATCACAGCACCTGTGAAGTTGCACGCATTTATATCCGTGCAACCTGTGCAACTAGCATCACCAACTACCAAAGTTGCTATTGTCACAGGTCCTTCTGCAACAGACCTGTAACCTGGGAAAACTGAGGTAGTGACTTGACAATCATATTGCCACGAGAAGGCAGTATTCATGTAATACACACCAGAACTGAGAGGCGCATTAAAAGAATCACTAAAATTGAAGAGTCCATCCGCTTCTGTTATACATGCAGAATAGAGACCATCAAAACGAGCATAAGACTGAGTTAAGCAATTAGGACAGTCTGTGTAATTGTTGACACGACTCCCAGAGATAATTACTGAAATATTTGCTCCAGGTTCAACATAAGCGACACTTCCTTGACCATTCAGATTCACCACATCGAAGGTCATTGTGCGACCCCATCCAGTTGCAAATATTGGGAAGTCTGTATTTGAAACATCGCTGATAAAACATCCTCCATAACTGTCACACGAAGGCAGGGAGCAGGAACCGTCATCGCAACCGGCATCCGGATTATAGTTGCATGCACTTGTATCAGTGCACCCCCCATATATGCAAGAGCCAACACTGCATCCAACCATGCCATCATAGTTGCAAGCCTCGGGATCATTGCAGCCGCCATTTTCGAAAAAACAAACGCCATCTTCACATCCTGCTAGAGAGTTGTAGTTGCAAGCAGTACAATCTGTGCATCCTGGATATATACAAGAGTCGTCTGAACATTCTGCAAGAGGATTAAAATTACAAGCTGTGCCGTCCACACACCCCCTTGGAATACAAGTTCCATCCTCACACCCAGCATTCTGATTATAATTACATGCTGAATAGTCGGTGCAACCTGGATAATTACATGACCCATCGTCAAAATCAACTTCATTATTGTAATTACAAGCAATCTGATCGATGCACCCACAGTCCTCGTCAACCACACCGTTCGCATTGTTATCAATACCATCACAAATATCAGGAAGACAGCCAATTATGTTGAGTGGAATAGGGGCAGGTAAACTCCCACCATAATTTCCAAAACAATTGAAAATAATTCCAGAATTGGATATCTGAAAATTGTTAACGATCGTGCCTTTGTTGTCCAACATACCACCAAAATGATTTGATATTATAGCGCCACCATAGTTAATAATATCCCCTTCATTATCCAATATTCCACCAATTAAATTGTGAAACTGATAATAGTTATCCAAAAGTCCTCCTCCAAAAAAAATTTCAAAATTTCCAGAATTGTTGGTCGTCGCTCCTATCCCGTTGATATAATTATCGTAATTATATAAGGTACCTTGATTGTTGATGAAATTAGAATTATTAATAATATCATTATTAGTTATGACACCGCCAACATTATTCTCTATGACCCCGTTTCCAACATTACGAATTGAGTTATTATTAACTATGGTTCCTCCATCCTTATTGTTCATTGTGGATCTATTTTTGATTACACCGAAAGTTCCAATAGTGACACTTCCAAAGTTGTCAAGAGTACCAAAATTATCAAGTATATCATAAACATATATGAATCCATAATTAGTGATACTAAAATGGCTTGATACATAGGAATTAATATATACAGAAAATTCGGCTGGTATAATCGCATTCTTGCCGTTTGTCGGAAGACCACAACTCCAGTTGCCAGAATTATTCCACAACGAGTCTTCAGCTCCTGTCCAGGTTGTTGTTTGGGAAAAAACACATGAATTATCTCCACACAAAGCTAAGGGGTTGAAATTGCATGCGATTGCAATCGTACATCCATCTGACTCGTTGCAAGAACCGTCTTCGCATGTCGCTATAGAATTATAGTTGCAGGCAGTCTCGCTCATGCAACCTTTCAATCCGGTACAAGAGCCATCATCACAAAGAGCTAATAAGTTAAAATTGCATGCGGAATCATCAGTACAACCTAGATCTCCGTTGCAAGAACCATCATCGCAAACGGCATTAAAATTATAGTTGCATGCCAAGGGGTTGGTACAACCATCAGGAAGAATGCATGAGCCATCATCACAAGTGGCGCTAACATCATAATTACATGCTACAGGGTCAGTGCACGCAGAAATCCCAAATAAACAGGACAGGTCGTCACATCCAGCAGATATGTCATAATTACATGCTGCTGGATCAGTGCATCCCTGAAATGCACATGAGCCATCATCAATAGTTACTAAAGAGTTATAATTACAAGCCAATTCATCAATACATCCACAACCCTCATCAATTTCTCCATTTTCATTATTGTCCAAACCATCACAAATTTCTGGAAGGCAAGAAATGACATCCAGGGGAATGTTAAAGGGAAGTACTCCTTGATAGGAACCAAAGCAATTGTAAATAGTTCCATAATTATTTATTGTGGAACTGACTAAATTCATTATAAGTCCGGAATTATTAATGATTCCATTGACTTGATTATCCAAGGATGAGCTATTCCATATTTTAAAAGTTCCAGATATAACATCAATGTTTCCATTATTGAATAAGATCCCTCCTAGGGATATTTCAAAATATAATTCGGTGGATATTGAACCTTCATTGTTGAAGATAGCACCATATTTAGTATAAGTTCTTCCCGCTGACAGATTACTATATGTTCCGTAATTATCAAAGGTACTTTCTCCTCCAAAATTATCTATTACTCCATAATTAGTTATGTTTCCATTACTGTAAATACTGCCGCCAAAATTATTTATTTCAGCAATATAATTATTATTGATGTTACCAGTTGCCGAGTTTGTAATACCTCCCCCAGTGCCATTGAAAATTTCTGTTAGACCAATAATTCCGTTGGTAATGACACCATCATTGATCAAATCACCTTGAGAATTATCAATTATAGTTACATCATAATCTGAATAAATGTTTATGATTTCGCCACTTATATTATTAGTAATAATTCCATTCACATTAGTGATCGATTCATAATTTGAGATGATTCCCGAGTTTGATAAATTTCCTGAGTTACTAATAGAACCTTCAGAGTTATTATTAATTTGTCCATCAACATCATTGACAATGTTTCCATTATCGTTATGGATGAGTCCATAGTTGCTAAAGATTCCGGTGCTTTTATTATGAAGTATACCGCCATATACTATTCCAAAAACACCTAGATTATTTGTGTTTGCAAAGTTATTGAATATACCAATGTTGTTAACTGTGAAGGTTCCTTCAATTTGGTTGTAAAAAGTAGCCCCAATTTGATTATTAAATATACCATTATTAGTAATTACGCCTCCAAGTTCGTTGTTGAAGACACCTCCAAGTTCGTTGTTGAAGACACCACTATATGGGAATGATGGGGCGCCCTGCCCTACGAGAAGAATATTCCCATAATTTGATATAATCCCACTATTATTAATCCCGGTCATTCCATTATTAGCGAATATACTTCCATCATAATTATGAATCTCCCCTGAATTGTGATTAACAATTATGCCTCCAACATTATTGGTGATTTCCCCCCAATTCCTAATATGATTGAAGTTGTCTAATACACCGTTGGATTTATTGATAATTGTCCCACCGTCATTATATATATATCCATTGTTTAAAATGAGCCCTTCGTTATAAATAGTTACATTAATTATACTGGAATTAATCGTTCCCATATTGTTAAAGGTTCCAAAATTTTGAATATTGTAACTAATTGTGAGAGTATCATTAAGAACAACAGTAAGTCCGTATGGAATGGTCGCATCATTGCCATTTGCTGGCAATCCATAGTCCCAGTTCATAGGATCATACCAATCTTCGCTATTAAGACCTGTGAAAGTTGTTTGAGACAGTACGTAGCTTGAAGTAAGACAAAGCAATGCAAGCAGAATTAAAAAGTTTAGATTTTTCATTATCAATTAAGTGATTTTCCCTGGAGTTAATAATATTAAAGGTTTGAGTCAAAGGAACCAATAAATTGTATCCATTTTTAGAAATAAATTAATTCATCTCATGGAAACCTAATTATATCGGCTTATAAATCAGGCTAATATAAACAAAAAAAATGATCTCCCGTAAGTAATTTATATTATCAGGTTGTAAGTCGTAAGCGAAAGTTTGACTAAGATTAATGGACTCTTTTTACATTAGAGTGGCACATGTAAATTGCTGGCGGGGTTACTCGCACTGCAGAGCAGTGCACGTGATCGGCGGGCGGGCCTTAACAACTTGAAAAGCTAACTGACTGATTCAAATGCTCTAAACTGCCGTTCTATTCTTCTCCACATTTCCTCAAAATCAGGAAGTCGACTTGCAATAAAAAAATGGACACTGAGTTAAGATCATGCGGCTATTGTTTTGTAATTAATTTCTAATTCGAGCTCATTGATTGTTTTGTGATTTAAGGCGGAATGTCTTCGGTTTCTATTATACCAGGTTTCTATCCACTTAAAAATCGATATTTCGGCATCAGAATACACCTCGTAATGCTTTTTATAGACCCATTCTGCCTTCAGGCTTTTGAAAAAACTTTCTGCAACAGCATTGTCCCAACAATTACCTTTTCTTGACATACTTTGTTTCACATACTTCTTGTGGCTTTTTAGAATCTTCCTGAAAGCTAAGCTTGCGTACTGCGAACCTCTGTCAGAGTGGAAAGTAAAAGCCTTGCAGATGGGCCTATTGTCTACGGCCGCATTCCAAGCTTTAATTATCGTGTTTTCAGTAGTTAAATCTTCACTCAAAGACCACCCAATAACCTTGCTGTCAAATAAGTCAATGATTACTGTTAGATAAACCCATCCTCTTGTGGTTTCTATGTATGTGATGTCTGAAACCCAAACCTGATTGAGACTATCTACTGAGAAATTTTGATTTAATAGGTTGGGTGATATTGGATAATTATGATTGGAATCTGCCTGTGTTCTTGAACTTCCGCTTTCATTATTCTAGCCGTTCGGGGTCTAGAAACCTTGTATCCACGTTTTTCCAGTTCTACCTTCATTCTAGGTGAGCCATAACTTTGATGGCTTTCTTCGAAAATATTCTCGATAAGATTAATGACTTTTCTAGTCTCTAACATCGATTTGATGGGCCAGAACGTAACCAATTATAGTAACCACTTTTACTCACTTCGAGCACTTTTGACATCAACTCAACAGGATATTTTAATTTATGTTGTTTCATAAATTAGAATTTTAGCTGTCGTTCGCGGAGAAGATGCCTATCGCTTTTTTTAATATCTACGTTCCAAGTTTTGCCTCTCGTAACTCTTTCTTTAATCTAGCTATCTCACGACCTTCATCGGTAAGTTTAGCTTTTCCATGACCTGGAAAGCTATTATGCTTAAACTCGTCCTGTTCTTTTTTCCAGCGATGGATCAATTGCGAGCCAATACACAGCTCCCTGGCTACTTTTGCTACATTACCTTTTCTGCAGACAACTTCACAGCATTGCGTTTATAGTCAGCAGAGTAAATTCTTTTCTTTTTTGACATATTGATAAGTTCATTCTTAGCAACAATATATTAACTCACTGTCCATTCTAGTGTAGCATGTCCACGACTAGTTAAAAGGCAAAGTTCGAACCCATAGAATAAATTCATTATTTGCTCCAATCCCAGAGCTAATAAGGTTTTTGAAGAGCATAAAAAAAGGAGAAATCATCAATTTTGACGATTTCTCCTTTAGTGTGACCCTGTAGGGATTCGAACCCCAAACCTTCGCATCCGTAATGCGATGCTCTATCCAGTTGAGCTACAAGGCCATTTCAATCCATTTGTAAATTAAACTAGGCACAAACGGACGGCAAAGATACTCAGGTTCTTGCGAGCAGCAAGTTTTGATAGAGTTTTTTCTTTATTATTCGGATTTACTACAAATAAGAAATCCGCACCGGTGGCTAGGAGTAAAAGTAGAAACTTTATACCTAAACAATCACCGATGCGGATCCTCCAGGCTCCTATACCTGAACCGGTTAGGAGCGCCTTCGAGGGGCCAGGGCATAAAGCCCTAGCTACTCTCCGGTCCGATCAATTTTGATGTAATCTTAATCGAACGGCTGGCATCCTTAGGGATTTAATTCCATGTGTCTTGCGACTCAGCTGTATCCTCAAGCACTTTCGTTATGTTGAGGGAACCTCTACAAAACGATGGCATATCGGAGCCGTTACCATGCAACATTGTTGCGGATACACGGGATCAATACCCTACGGAAAACTGAGGCTTGCCTTATTTAGCTTCTCTCAGTGTTTGCGAAGCTTTCGCTTGCGCTATTCGGACGATAGTTTGCTTAGAACTCGGTGAAGAAAATAGAATCTAAATAATATAAATCCTTCTTTGCTTTCCTAAGTTTTACTGATGATGAGACAAGCTCTTCTTCAGCGCATACTCTGCTTTCGTCATGTTAAATCTAATAAACTCGATTGAAAACAATTAAACACGCTAGGCGTTTATTTGCTAACTCGCTACTTATTTGACAACTTTGATGATGGCAATGCCTTCACGTTAGTTGTAAACGATGATTAAGAATCTTACAAGACTAAATCTTCATCCATTCAACACGCTTCTCAATTAGTTAAAACTATTTGGTCCTAAAACCTCAAAGTTTGATTCCTTTCGAAATCTGACCATTCTCAGGCCCTAACGCATATCAAAACCGAACTCCCATCTGCCTTTGCAGAAGGGTTAGCAATCTAAACCTCAATCGGTCTAGGGTCGGGGTTAAAGATTCATTTCTGAAACTCTTTCCTTTTTGTAACTTCTGTTTTTTCCTCTCGAAATCAACTCCCTTTCGGGACCCCTTTCACCTTTCGGATACCTTTTAAACAATCAGAATCAATAAATTGAACCTTCATAATTTAAATCGCTTTGGGGGTTTAGTCGCATTGCTTGAAGCAAATAAGCAACTATTTTCATATGCAAGTCAAATAAAAAAGTACAAAGGAGTTAACAAGAGACTAACAATCATTATTCACAATTGTTAGTCCAACATCTCAACACACTTATTTGACAATGAAAGGATTACGCTTTAAAGTAACGAATACTGACTGTAGCGGGCAGTTCGCTGGGAAAAGTTCGCGAACATGACTCTTCTATAGTTAGACCTGCTTCTGCAGCCATTGCATCAAAGACGGGTATCTCGACAATGTATTGATCTGCAAATCCGTGGGTAGCGTCGTAGGCTGTTGCTGGCATAATACCTTGGCGCTCCGCAGCTTCTTCTGGAGAAATGGTGTGTAGTTCTACAACTAATAGTCCGTGTTGTGCTACATAAGGAGACCATCTTAAAAAGTGCTCCTTTAAGCTTTGTTCTACATTCCGCAATTTTAAGCGTTCACCCCGAAAAGCAAAAGCACCAGTTGAAGTAGCTCGTTCAGGTCTGTCTATAATAGGTCTATTATACACTCGATTATGATCTAAGAATGAACGAACGCTCATAAGATCTCCTAATCTAATCTTGTGGTGTGTCCACAAATCAAGAGCCAACTGATCTGGATCACCTATATCACCCCAAATAAAATGCCCATCAACTCCCTCCTGCCTGAAATGATCAGCCGTTGCTACAAGAGCTTCGTGATTAAAGTCAGCTCCTACTAGCTCTAGTGGATGAGTATCTAGGTGTTTACCTCTAAGAGTAGATGATTTTATCACTTCAAACAAATGAAGTAATAAGGCTCCGTTACCACATCCCATATCACATATTCCTACTGGCTGTTCTTCTAAAGGTGCATTGAACACAGTCTTTATGACCTCGTCTAAGTGACTGAAGTATGCTTGGTGAGCCCCACCAGAACCCCATACATTTAGAGTTCTATCAACATGTACTTCTGGCTCGCCGGGTTCTGTACGCCATAGATATGAACCGTCGCCAAAGATGAGTTCACGCGTCCAAATAAAAGTTCTTGTATAAGAAGTTGTTACGCCATAAGCCGAAGATCTCTTTAAAAAGAAAGCTCCCTCTTCTGTTCTATCCCACCCAAGTAGTTGTAAAACTTTACCCCACGACTCTTGCTTGGACTCATCCATTTTTAAAACCGCAATATCATGTTCTTCCCAAGTTGAAATAGGCTTGTTTCCGTGAATTGTTCCTAGAGCGACTAACCAGGGAGAGACTAGCGCTCCTTCTAGATGGTTCTTTATTCTGCCCATAATACCTTCATTTGGCATATCAGACCAAGCATCCATTAAAACCTCCATGGCCATAATAGCCTCTGAAGTAATAGGCGCCTCGGGAGTATTCCACGAATTTACTGAAAGCTCTAACCAAGCTCTACCAGGTGCATATGCAGTACTATGCCTATACCAATCTGTAGGCGTCTTACCTACTGCAGGTCTGTAATTAATTCTATCTTCTGCCCTTACAGCTTCTAATAAACCTTGAGAACACAGCATCCTAAGAGCAACATTCAAATAACCTGAATTAGCTCGGTATTCTCCTGCTAATTCATCTACATCACCCGAAGTTCTGAAAACTCTTTCAAGAAGTCCCCACTCTTCAAGAACAGGAATGACCCCACACATAGCAAGTCCATCAAGATGATGAAAGAGTCTTTTTCTTAAAATACGTTTTTCAGATTTATCCATTTGTAATTTATTAATTATCTAAGAACTCGTTTTACCGCATCACGGTGTACTAGAATAGCAATAGTCTTCGCTCTGAAATAAGGCATAGAAATATACTGACGTCCTCCGTATTTATTTCCTTGGCCCCAACTATTTTTAATTACGAAATACTTAGCGCCAGATTGGTCTGTTGCAAGTCCAACAATATGCATTAAATGGTCGTCCGTGGTGGTTTGATTATCAAATCCTTTCTGACGAGACTCCTGTGTAACATTTGCTTCTGTTATTTCTTCCTTCCAAAGCTTAGACTCTTCACCTTCAGCAGGCCACAGCGCCATTCCATTCCTAAAACTAAATCCCTGTTCGCTAACATCAGCATCCCAAGCGACAGTAAAACCAGCTTCTAGAGCTGCTTCAACCGCTCGTTGTAGATCATCTATGGGAACATTGAAGAATTCACCACGGCTGAAATTGTCAGGCACCTCTAATATGAAGCTCTTCCCGAATGGATGATGAGTAAATGAAGTAATGTTTATATAAGCCTCTGGATCTATTCCTAGAAAATCACGGAATGACTTAGGTGTATATGATTTACCTTCGAAATCAAAAGAGGTAGGAAGTTCACCTAGATAAGTGTCGAGAATCCCCTCGACGGTTTCCCTCCATCTTGGATCTAATTTACCACTAGGCTTTTTTACAAGAGTTTCCATTGTAGCGAGTAAAGCGGCATCCATGTCACCATGATTGTGAACTGTTTCCCCCTCCTGCAATCCCGTGTAAGCTTCTTGAGGAGCTAATCCCCAACCTGCTGCTGCATTTAATACGTCATGAGCTAGTGAACCAGGGCCAAACTGATATTTCCCTTGCATACGAAGGTACATTTGGGCTTTTAAAGGGTAGGTATAACGGACAGTAGCCATCTCACTTAAATCTACAATATTACCAGAAATTCTTGCAGCTTCAGACTCTAAAAAACTAGACGTTGAATAGCTCCAACAAGTACCTGTTCTACATTGATTTTTTATAGACGTAGCAGTGTTATCGACTAAAGGCTTGAAAGTGTATGAGAAAGCTATGCTCTCCGAATCTTGAGAAAATGCAGTCGAGGTTGAAAAAATAACAAGTGCTAGAAATGTTAAATTTCCAAGGTATTTAAGGCGGTTTTGAAATTTCATGGCTTAAAAATACGAACTTGTGGCCCATGAATAAAGCTTTGCTGATTTTACCTGCTATTTTTTCGCTATCCCTCACCCTCATTTCAGGGTTTTCTTTAGCCCAAACCACTCCTTACTTTCA
Source organism: Bacteroidota bacterium (assembly GCA_002746975.1). Classification (GTDB taxonomy): domain Bacteria; phylum Bacteroidota; class Bacteroidia; order Flavobacteriales_D; family Sanyastnellaceae; genus UBA974. The sequence goes on from NVXE01000002.1 coordinate 103,592, forward strand.
ACAAACAGTGAATCACGTCATCAACGTGCAACTGAATGATGTAGATGACGAACTCGATGCCGATATCGTTACTACATACTTAAATAACAGTCCTGACGAACTAGATTTTATATGGATGCATGTTTGGCCTAATGCATATAGTAGTTCTAAGACAGCACTTGCCAAACAACAATTCAGAGGAGGTGATTTGTTCCTGTTTTATGCAATAGCAAAAGATATGGGAGGTATTGACGGGTTAGATTTTAAAATAGATGGTTCAAAAGCAAATTGGGAATTCCACCCACAACACCCTGACATAGTTAAGGTTTATCTAAACAAGCCATTAGCTTCAGGGGAGAGTATTGAAATTTCTACTCCATTTTCTGTAAGAATCCCATCAGGTAAAATTTCTAGACTGGGCCATATTGGAGAATCGTATCAAATCACACAGTGGTACCCTAAACCAGCCGTATACGATAGGGATGGGTGGCATGAAATGCCGTATCTAGACCAAGGCGAATTCTACTCAGAATACGGAACCTTTGATGTTTTCATAACTCTTCCCGATAACTATACAGTAGGGGCTACTGGAGACTTACTGTCAGGTGGAAGCAATGACAATGATGCTGAAATATATCGACTCGAAAAGTTAAATAATGAAACTCGATTATATTTTAAACGCTTAGACGAAGGGGGAGCTAAAGAAAATCCTGAAGGAGAATTTCCAGAATCCTCTAATAAATTAAAAACATTGCATTACCATCAGGAAAACGTTCACGATTTCGCCTGGTTCGCAGATAAAAGATTTAAAGTTTTAAAAGACTCTATAAAACTCCCACACTCGGGAAGAGAAGTAACAACCTGGGTAATGTTTACACCCAACGAAGAAGACCTCTGGAGAGATGCTTCTAAGTATATTGGAAATGCAACTTATTATTACTCACTTTGGAACGGAGATTATCCTTATAATCAAGTCACAGCAATTGACGGAACTATTAGTGCAGGAGGTGGAATGGAATACCCTAACGTTACTGTTATAGGAGAATCCCGAAGCGCTTTCTCACTTGATGTAGTAATTGCTCACGAAGTAGGTCACAACTGGTTCTACGGAATTCTAGGATCAAATGAACGAACTAATGCCTGGATGGATGAAGGACTCAATTCATTAAATGAAACACGATACTTACTACAATCATACGAAGACAGGGGGCCTGACTTAGGGCTTATCTCAAGTCGATTGTCAGATAAATGGATGAAGCGTTTAGATATAGAGGACTTCGAGTACCGTTGGGTAGATGAACTCGCATATATCTTACCTGCTCGCTTTGGTACAGATCAAGCTTTACAATGTCACAGTGATGCATTCTCGCCTGCGAATTACGGTGCTATCGTGTATAAAAAAACGGCTGCTATTTTCGCATTCCTACATCATTACTTAGGGACAGAGCGTTTCGATTTAGCTATGCAGAAGTATTTCGAGGATTGGAAATTTAAACACCCCTCTCCTAGTGATTTACAGAAGTCTATGGAGAACTCTTGTGGTGAAGATCTCAGTTGGTTTTTCGGCGGATGGATTAATACTACGCACAAGAACGATTGGAAGATAGTTAGTTCGAAAGCTATCAATGGCGGTACAGAAGTAATCGTAAAAAACTCCGGAGAACTTACCTCACCTGTCGAAATTGTCGTTTTCAATAACGAAACTAAAATAGGTCGTAAATGGGTTAGTCCATCTGAACCGGGTTCTAAACAAATCGTATTTTTTGATATCGACCAGGCTACACTTGTCGTGTTAGATCCTAACAGATATGACCTAGACTACGATAGAAAGAATAACAACTCAAAGACAAAGGGAATACTTAAAAAAGTGGAGCCTCTTAAAATAAGCTTACTCACTCGACTAGAGGATGGAACTAAAACTCAATTGTTCTACTCTCCTGCTATGGCGTGGAATGCCCATAACGGTCTTATGCTAGGCGCAACATTTCATAATACAACTATCCCACTGAGGGACTTTGAGTGGATGTTCACTCCTCTTCTAAGTAATAAAAGTTCTTTCGGTAATTCGAATTTACAATTAGCAGGTGTCAGTCGAATAACATACCACACAGGACCATTTTCATTTGCATTAAAAATGAAACGTTTTTCATCTCCAGAACGAATAGATTACACCATTGAAGTAGATATCCCACAGTCACCTAACAGTAGAATTAGCTTCAATGCCGGGGTTAAATTAAATAAAATCACCAATTCTAACTGGTCCTCGAAAGTGAAATTTGAATATGCGTTTTTAAATGGATTCGCAGATAGCGATTTTTATTCATCTGCTCCTAAGCGAACTTCACTAAGCTTGAAATTTGATGCCCTGAAAAGCAGAGGTAATATTATAGGGCTTTCCCAAAATATGGGGGTTGAGTTAAGGCAATTCAATTTTGATGTTCCTACAACAAACCTTCCTATTTGGCAGAATGAAACTTATAGTTATGATTTTCTCCAAGCTACAACATACTATTCCCTCAATAAGGAGATTGGAAACAGTGGTCATAATATAAATCTTCAGCTACTAGGAAAAGCTAATTTATCAAATAGCTACTCGCATCAAAGCAACATAGCGACGGCTGGATACGGAGCCGATTTCGACCCTATGGCAGACAACTTCATTTTTGACAGAAATTCAGTAGATGGTTTAATGTCAAACCAGGTATCACTTGAGTACGGTGCTCTACCATTGCGGCATTACGCAAAAAACTGGATGACTAGTGCTCGGTTAGGAATAGACCTGTCTGATAATTTCGAGCTGTTCGGAGGAGTACTATTTTACGACACTAACATTGATGAAACTGCTTCAGATGCTGTTGCGGGGTTAACATATTCACTAGGACCAATAAAAATAACTATGCCTCTAATTAGTAGCTCTATGATGTCCGAGATAAATCTTGGTCAATCGTATGCTCCACAAGATTACTTTCTCTTCACTTTAGACTTAAGGAGCATAAATCCATGGGAACTAGTCCGCAGGGACTTGTAAACTATCCTCTTTATAGAGTTCTATTTCTATTGTTGAATGTTCTATTGAGTAATCGTTTAGAACTTCTCTAACTTTTCGTTTTGCAAAGATCATTTCGTTAGAGGTTTTCACGTCGTTAATAACTACATGTATAGTCATCACAGTTGAAGCCCCATCTAAAGACCAAACATGAACTCTATGAACAGACTTAACCTCTTTTAGGTTTATAATCGCACTTTCAATAGCCATATAATCAATATCTGACGGAACTCCCTGAAGGAATACCAAGAATGTTTCTTTTAAATTCTTTATCACATTATAAAGAACATAAGAGATAATACCTAATGACAATAAGGGGTCCAAAATAGGAACATCGTAGAACATAAGGACGATACTAACTATAAATACTGCTACCCATCCTATTACATCTTCAATAAGATGCCATCTTACCATTTTTTCGTTCAAGGTCTTTCCGCTAGAAAGTTTAATTACAGAAAAACCGTTAACTAAAATTCCGACAATTGCAAACCAAAGCATGCCCTCAGCGTCTGCATGTTCAGGGTATATCAGCCTTGGAATAGTCTTAATCAAGATAAAAGCAGAACCAATCACCAAAACTAGCCCATTAATTAAAGCACCTAGAAGAGAAAACCTTTTATAGCCAAAAGTGAATTTATTATCACGTTGCTGCTTAGATTTTTTATCTAAATTCCATGACAGCCCCAGAGCAATGCTATCTCCCAAATCGTGCACAGCATCAGCCATGATAGCAACGCTATTAGTATAGTAACCTCCTATAAACTCAAATATGGTAAAGGTGAGGTTAAGAAAGAAAGCAACCCTAATATTCTTAGTGCTATCATATTTATCAATTGAACCGTTATTTTCTTTCATCTTCAAAATGATGCTCTAACAAAATCTCCAATATGTGGAGGAATTAACCAAGTCACGTAAACAGCAAAATTCCACAATTTTTCCTCGTAATTACCAAGTCTTATATTATCACGACTTACCCTAAAGTTTGCCTCTAAATTACCTCCTTCCTCAAACATCGCCTCCAGCCCTATTACTCCATAGAAGCCAAACCCTATTGATGTTAGGTTACTCGCTGCTCCACTAAATTGACCGTTGCCATTATAAAACGTAATCAAGTCATAGGAATTGTTTTCGACCATAATAAAGTTACGCTTTATTTGCACACCCGTTGCTGTACCTCCTATTTCGAAAATCCACGATGCTTCATCGATAATGTAAGCTGCCGTTCTGTAACCTAAAGTACCGAGCATTCTACGCTCCTGACCAAAAATCCCGTACACATGAATGTCGTCACTCCCCTGACCCTGTCCTGGCAATAGATCTGTCTGCAATGTCCAGGGCCCAGCAGCTTTAAGATTGACGGCGTCAAAACTCATCACTAGCGCACTTTCTGGATTCCAGAAATAAAGCATCTTGAGCCCCATCATAAGGCCAGGATCATAAGGCATGACTAATGGTGAAGAATCATACGGAAGCCAGAAACTTCCTCCACCTAGATTAAGAACGTTATTTATTTGGTCTTCTGTATTACCTAGAAATAGCCTATCCTCAATAGAATATAAAGTAGCCAGGTTATCGCCTAGCTCATACCATCCAGCTCCGTTATAAAAAACTGTAGAATTTGGATGTGCCCTATAAACACCAATATTTACACCAAACTCAACCCCTTGCCTACTCGGAATATATGAATCTTCATCATCCCAGCTTTGTGCAGTTGAGATGAGCGGAGTGATGAACAATAAGAATGTGAGAAATGATAAAAAGATCTTCTGATTCATAAATGCAAGATACTCGAAACAATTCTTGCTAATGAAGTCATAGATGTGTTTTCACAAGTAATAACTATTACATTAAGATTAGTCATAAATTTATATTTTTGCTTAATGCCAAACAAATTCATTATTTTCATTATTACTATCCTGTTTGGTTGTAACTCAAAAAATTCCAGCCCCTCTAATTTAGATGGAGCTAATGGCGTGAGTGAATTAATTAATCATGTCGAAGATACTGAAATGCAGGCAAGAGTTAGAGCTATGCTTGGAATAGGACTACCCACTTTAGATAACGACAATGCCGAGGAGTTTCTTTTAGATTGGGTGTCCGATATTGATGAACAATACGTTACAATTTCTACGAAATATGGAGATATTGTGCTTGAACTGTTTAATGATGTTCCCCTACATCGAGCGAACTTTCTTTATAAAATATTCAGACAGTACTACAACTCTAGTGAATTTACTAGAGTCGTCCCGAACTTTGTCATTCAGGGTGGTAACAGCGAAGAGGAGAAGCCCCAACAAATGAGATTTCTCATAGGGAAGTTTACTCTTTCTCCTGAAATACGCAATGACCACATTCATATTCGAGGAGCTATTGCTATGTCTAGATCCTACACTAATAATCCAGAAAAGAAATCGTCATCATATGACTTTTATATCGTTACTGGTCGTAAATATTCGAATATGGAAATAGCGTCTGTTGAAATTGAATCTGGAATCAAGTACTCGGATGAACAAAAACGCCTATATAAAAAAAACGGTGGAACCCCTCATCTAGATAGGGAACACACCGTTTTCGGTAGAGTTATTGAAGGGATGGATATCGTCGACAAACTAGCCTCAACTCCTACAGATGAGAGTGACTGGCCTTTAGAACGACTTGAACTAACCATGAGGTCTCACGTAAGTCTTGATTGACAAACCGTACTTGAGATGTCCCCGTATAACTATTGTTAGTTACATATAATATGCAGATTCATCTGCATATTATCATCCTACTTTTAATTTAAAAATAAAGTGTGAATTAATTTATTCGCCTCGCCTGTTTTCACAATCGACGTAGATTGGGAGTAAGCCAAAATATTTCGGATTGAAGACAATGAAGGGGAAGAAAAAGGAAGTTGTCTTGCGACTTTTAAAGTAAAGTGCTTCATGCATTTCAGGGTTTATATTTACCACAAAAACGCTTATTAACTTAATATATTGCATCATGAAAGATATTAATATGGAGTTAATTGAATTTTATTATCGTCTATCAGACGTTTGAGATTTAAAACAGCATATCTCATTCTTCCTAAAGCTGTGTTAATACTGACATTCGTTGATTCAGATATTTCCTTAAAACTTAAGTTCTGGTATATACGCATTCTCACAACTTCTTGCTGTTCTATAGGTAGATGATCTATTAAATCACGCACATCCGAATGGATTTGGTCTTGAATGAGTTTATCCTCAATATTAGTTTCTCCAGTATTGATAATATTAAATATATCGAAGTCATCATTTCCACGGACGAGGGGCATTTTCTTATTGCGCCTGAAGTGATCAATAGCAATATTGTGCGCGATTCTAAGAATCCAAGGAAGGAATTTCCCCTCTTCAACATATTTACCTGCTCGGAGTAATCCGACAACTTTAATAAAAGTATCTTGAAATAAGTCATTTGCCAAATCTGTATCTCGCACGATAAACATAATTTTCGTGAAGACACGGTCTTGGTGTCTAGATAATAAAATTTCGAAGGCTTGCTCGTCTCCACCGCGATAAGCACGGATTAACTCGCTATCAGAAAAAGATGCACGCATGATTCTACACATTTAAGTTCACATGTGCCAGGTTTACTGGCTCAAAAGAAGGATTAATTAGAGTAGAAGTGTTTCTATGCGTTGTTGTTTTTATTTAACTCACCTCAATATACGATTTAATTTCATATAAGCAAATCCCTAAGTAACTTTCGTGTGTTAAAAAGTACTAATGTAATCTTGATGTCGATAATAATCCGAGGGGCTCGTATGCATAATTTGAAGGATATCGACGTTTCGATTCCCAAGAAAAAACTCACTGTAATCACAGGACTAAGCGGCTCGGGCAAAAGCTCTTTGGCCTTTGACACTCTTTATGCTGAAGGTCAAAGACGCTATGTTGAATCACTATCTTCATACGCAAGACAATTTTTAGGAAGACTAGATAAGCCAGATGTTGATTCAATTCATGGCCTCTCTCCTGCTATTGCGATAGAGCAACGCTCATCTTCAGGAGGACCTAGAAGTACTGTAGGTACAAGGACTGAAATACACGATTACTTGCGAATGATGTATGCTAGGATAGGAAAGACTTATAGTCCTATTTCTGGCGATATCGTAAAATGTGATAGACCTTCTGATGTGGTATTTTCAATATTAGAAAATAGCGATGATATCAGGTTTATGATAGTATCTCCTCTTTCTGAAAAAAAAGGTCTAAGTAAAGAAAAACACCTTGAGTTACTACGACAACAGGGGTTTTCGAGGATTTTACTCAATAATCAAGCTCTTCTTATTGATGAAGTCTTAAGTAATGACTCAAAAAAAGACCTTAATGGTAGAGATTTAAGTCTAGTGATCGATAGGATGTCCGTCTCAGCTGCTAGAGAAGAGACGTCTAGACTTAGCGACTCTATTGAAACTGCGTTTTTTGAAGGCGACGGAGCTTGTTCAGTAGTTTATCCAGTGAATAATAAAGTTGATGACTTTGACAATAGATTTGAGAAAGACGGAATTATCTTTTTAGAACCTACTCCAGATCTTTTTAGTTTTAATAGTCCTGTAGGAGCCTGTCCCACATGTGAAGGATACGGCAACACCTTGGGAATCGATAAAGAAAAAGTTATTTCAGATGCTTCTAAAAGTATCTACGAAGATGCTATCACTCCTTGGAGAAGTGATAGAATGAAAAAATGGAAGGATAATCTTATTTTGGGTGCCAGTGAGTCAGGAGTCGATATTCACGCTCCATGGCATGAGTTGAGCAGAGAAGAAGTGGATAAGGTTTGGTCTGGAACAAAAAGTTTCAAGGGAATAAACAAATTTTTCGAATACGTAGAAAAGAAAAGCTACAAAATACAATATCGCGTTTTGCTCAGCAGATATAGAGGAAGGGCTGTATGTGAAGAATGTAAAGGAGCGCGAATTCGAAAAGAAGCAGCTTTTGTTAAAATTGACGGCATTACTTTACCTGAATTGTTAAAATGGCCATTAACTAAGGTATTGAAGCACGTTCGCAATATTAATTTAAGCAAAAATGATGCTATCGTTGCAAAAAGAATTCTTAACGAAATAACCGAACGCCTTGAATGTTTAGAAAATCTAGGACTAGGGTATCTTACTCTTTTACGCTCTAGCCCCACTCTCAGTGGGGGGGAAAGCCAAAGAATAGGTTTGAGTACTTGTCTAGGGAGCTCATTAGTAGGAAGTACTTACGTACTTGATGAACCTAGTATAGGACTTCATCCATACGACACTAAGAGGTTGATTTCTGTACTCCATGGTCTAAGAAATCAAGGAAATACAGTTGTCGTAGTAGAACATGACGATGATATCATGGCTTCTGCAGATCATTTGATAGATATGGGGCCTCTCGCTGGCACGTTTGGAGGAGAGGTGGTATTCTCAGGTGGACATAAAAGTCTTGAGGAGTTGCCGGATGACCACCCTTCATTAACTGCGGCTTATTTAAGTGGACGAATGAGCATAACTGTTCCTTCGAAAAGAAGAAATTCTCATGACAAAATAAAGTTGCTAGGTGCTCGAGCTAATAACCTAAAAGGATTTGATGTCGAAATCCCATTGCTATCACTAGTTGCAGTCACTGGTGTAAGCGGATCTGGGAAAAGTACTTTAATTACCGATATTTTAGTCCCAGCTATTCGTTCTGCACTAGACAACTCTCCTCCTTTCACTAAGGGTTTCTCTGGTTTAGAAGGTGATATAGGCATCATCAATTCTCTGGAATTTATAGACCAAAATCCAATAGGCAAATCTTCTCGTTCCTGTCCCGTAACATACGTAAAAGCATTCGATGAAATCCGAGGCTTACTCAGTGAGACTACTCATTCTAAAGCAAAGGGATTTAAACCTTCTCATTTCAGCTTTAATGTTGCTGGAGGACGTTGTGAAGTTTGTGAAGGAGAAGGAGTTATTACAGTGGGAATGCAGTTTATGGCAGACCTGAAACTCAAATGTGAATCTTGTGATGGGAAGAGATATAGCTCTGAAGTACTAGAAGTAAAATGGCATGGGAAAAATATTCATGAAATTCTTTCAATGACGGTGGAAGATGCTCTGTTATTCTTTGCACCATCAGATGTGAGATCAGCTTCCGCTTCAGAAAATCGACTTATAACGAAACTTCAACCCTTATATGATGTGGGGCTAGGGTACGTAGCTCTAGGTCAGGGGTCTAATACTCTGAGCGGCGGTGAAGCTCAACGTATCAAGCTCGCCACTTTTCTATCTCGAGGAGCCAAACAAGGACACACGCTTTTCGTCTTTGATGAGCCTACAACTGGCCTTCATGTCCATGATGTAGCAAAACTATTAGAATCGTTTACACGTCTCCTAGATCAAGGACACTCCATTATAGTTATCGAGCACCAAATGGACGTTATTAAGTCCTCTGATTACGTAATAGACCTAGGACCCAAAGGCGGTGAAGAAGGTGGGGATTTAATATTTACAGGCACACCCGAAGATCTCGTGAAATGCACGGATTCTATTACAGGTAAACACCTAAATTTATAGCAACCACACAAACTACGCACACTATATAAAACGAAAAAAGCTAGATAAACCTATGTTCATCTAGCTTTTCAAATTTTCGTACTTAGTAAAACGATAAGTAAAAGAATCTTTCTACTAAGTATGTGCTAAGAATATTTACTTTGCAACAAAAGAAATTCCTTCAGCTTTAATTTGCTCTCCTCCTCCCACTTGTACCTCATTTTCCAAAATAGCTTTAGTGCGGCCGTGAAGGTTGATTAATCCGGTAATTTCTCCCTCTGAAGTTAATTGCATTAGAAGTATTCGTTTAGATTCACCAGCCATACTCTGACGTTTGTCTGGAGTAACAAACCAAGCTCCATTATTAGTCACTAGCTCACCTCCTGATGTCTCAAATTCACCGAATTCCATAATAAATCCAGATAACGCATTCATATAATTATCTTCAGATCCTATCGTAACCCAACTATCATAAGCTAATTCAGGGTTCACAGACATATCATACCTCTGTATATCTGTAGAAAGGGGGCCGCCCTTTGGGTGTTGGTAGAATGGCTTAGTTGAAGTTATTGAAAGTGGTGCTGAGGCTTCGCCGTAGACAGCATCAAGAATATCACCTTCACTTTGAAAAACAGCATACACCCGAAAAGTTTTTCCAGGAACCATACCGTGGTTGTCAATTTCATCTACATCAAGTCTAATGAATTGTGCATTCATAGGAGTAACCATTAATCCCATAATCACAGCAGTGAGTAGTAAAGTTATACGGTTCATATCGATTTATTTATTATTAAAGTCTGTTTATTGTTAAAGTCACAGTAAGATAATCAAATGTGGTGCCAAAGGTCAAATTCTATTTAACTAATCTGTTTTTGTCCAAAATTCTTCTCGTTCCTAGAGATGCTTGACCAAATCCTTTTTTATGAGGTAATAAGTAGGTCAAATTTATCTCATGTGAATAGTTACTTAATAAATTATTTCCCGTTGTTATATCGTAAGAGTATGCAAATCCTATGCTTGCAAATTCTACACCTGCACTAAATGTAACAGCATCTCCCATACGTAAGCCTACCCCACCCCAGTATAACCCTTGGTAGTATTTATAAATAGCTCGAGTGTAAATATCTATCTGAGCTGGCGTAACCTCAGTGAGCCTTATCATACCTGAGGTTTGGAAAGAAACTTTATTCGAAATATCTGCTGTGTAACTCCCCATAAATCTATAATGGCGTATGTGTTGATTGAGATCCAACATAACTCCTGTGAGACCAAGTTTATCTTGAAATAAATTTGAAACAGCAAGGCCAAATGAATAATCCGATCCAAAAATCATCATACCAGTAGAAGCATCAATTCCGAAAGTAGTTTCCATTCCTCCCGTGAGAGCAGGATCATCTTGATCCCAAACATTTAAATTACTACTATCGAAACCGAATTGAGTCCCCTGAAGACTTATTCCAAATGAGACGGCATCCGTATTAGGTAATCGTAACTGGTAAGACCCCGTAATCTCCACCCCTGTTTGAGATACAGCCCCACCCATATCGTCCTTATAAACAATTAAGCCGGCGCCAATTTGGCTTGGTGTAGAACTATGAGCACTAAACACTGTAGTTGTAGGTGCACCATCAAACCCCGCCCATTGATGACGGTATGATGAACCGAATACAGTGACGGGTTCAGTTCCTGCGACAGCAGGATTTATCAGAAATGAGTTAACTGGGAAAGCAGTTCTCCTAAAGCGCTGTTGAGCTTGTAAAGGAGCTGATAGGATTAAAATCCATATTGAGGTGATGACTATTCTATACATTGTTTCAGTATTTAAGAGATACTGTACCTGTTATAGGCGGATCATATGGACTTAATAAAATTGTATAATAATAGTCGGCTACGGGAAGTCTTTGATTGTTAAACCTTCCATCCCAATGAACGTCACCACCGTTAGAGAAAAACAACAACTGACCGTATCTATTATAAACGCTAACCTCTGAAAGAGGGAAGTCTAATAGCCCACCTACTATCCATTCATCGTTATATCCATCTCCATTTGGAGTAATTGCATCTGCTATAAAAAGACATCCCTCGATATGATCCACATATTGAGAAGTTGAAATATTACATCCAATAGCATCCGTTACAGTAACTGTATAAACATCCTCCGTAAGACCTACTGCTGTTGACGATGTTTGGGAAAAAGGATCACTCCACAAGTAAGAAAATGGAGAATCACCACCATCTACAGAGACTGTAATAGTTCCATCCTCTGCATTCCAACAAGTAACGGGAGAATAGAAAGTAGTAAGTGCCATATCAGTAATTATAGATAACCCTATAGAGAACGTATCTGTAAGTTGACATCCAAGTACATCTGTCACAATAGCTGTATAGGTCATCTCACTAAGATTATTTAGGTTAGCAATATTACCTAAAGTGTCAAGTACTGACCAAGTTAGCTCTCCCGTTCCGCCTGCTGGAAAAATGTCAGCAGAACCGTTACTCATGCCTGTGCAGGTAGCAGGAGAAGTTGAAATCAAAAATTCTAGTGGTGGTGGAGCATCAATTAAAAAAGGAGTTTGTGTTTCACACGAATTAATATCAGTTACAATTGCTACGTATTCTGAAGCACAAAGACTATCAAGAGTAGGAGAAAATTCACCACTTAAGACGTCTAAAATTTCGACACCTAACTCCCCGGTCCCACCGAAATATATCAAATCTACAGCTCCATTACAATCACTTCCACAGCTAATTGGAGCAGCAGATTGTATTTGTACCGTTATATCATTTGGCTCAATTATTTCTATCGCTTCAATGCCAGGAGAGCATCCGAATTCATCTATTATTTGAACATTGTAATTACCTGGAACTAGCCCCGTGGCAGAGTCAGGCAAAACAAGAGTATCAGAGTTGACAACAAGAAATAGAATTCCTGACCCACCAGAAGCTACACCGTTAATCTGTCCATTTGCATTGCCCTGACAGTCTATATCGCTACTCGAAATTAAACCTTCAATAGGCATAGGACAGTTTACTACAATAGTGGTATCAAAAGAACAACCTTCAGTATCTTGAATCGAAAACTTAAACGCCCCGTCTCCGTCTTGACATACCAAACTGGTCCAACACTCATTAGCTCCATCTATGGAAGAAACGAAATTACCACTAGGGTCTTCCGCAGAAATTGACAGTACTCCCGTACCTCCCACAGCCCCAGGCGCTAACATACAAATTGTAGCACTTCCTTCACCGAAACAGTCATTATCTACAGTTAGATCAAATTCAGCAACTATTGGATCAGGAGCTGTTACCTGAAAAATTGTTGAATCAATACAAGAAAATTCATCAATGAGGAACATTGTATAAAATCCTGGGGATAATGCATCAAATGATGACGAATTTTGACCTTCGACCAAAACGTTCCCCCCTTGGTCTAACAGGCCATATGTTGCTAATGCAGGATCTCCAAGACCTAGAAATTCAACTTGAACAGTCGAAGACCCACCGGCGCATGGTTGTACAGCACCAGAAATCACAGCTTCTTGAGATAAATAGGGTTCACAAGGATTTACGACACAAGTAGATTCTGTAGGTTCGAAATTTTGTACTTGAGTTTGAACTCCTTCAATAAATATTTGAAAACTCGCTCCGAAACACCAATCCCCACACGTTGTAACCTGAGCGACTAAAATCCTCAAATCGTCACCTGCAATAGCATTAATCGGAGAGCCTGCAACGAAAACAGAACCGTCAACAATTGCAGCAGAACATATCTGATTACCTGGAGGTAAGCCGATAGCCTGAGGAATAATACCCGGAGCATCACTACTAGGCATACCCACTGTCCAATAAGTATCATATTGCCACATAGGAAATGCTCCCCAAAATAGAGAAGAGTTTGACCCATCCATAGCAACGCTAATATCTACAGGATTATGACATCCACATGGAGCGTCTATTTCCATAGGGATGGTCCCAAGTGATGCTACATCCGAATAAATAGCGCTTATGACATCGGTAGGGTTAGTGAATTCTGCATAAACTTGATACGTAACCATACCATCCATAGAACCTGTGGGATCAAATGTGTCATCGATAGTTGGAGTGTTAGGTCCGTAGAATGCTGTATCAACTTCAATTGTGATACCCAGCATTTGTGCTTGTGTCGTTGAGACCAAACAGAGAGCAAACACTAAAATTAATAGACGAGATTTCATGCAAATAGTTGAAGTATCCAATGTGAAAAGGGGTTCAATTCAAGAGCGCAAAATAACGATTTTCACCTAATTACATACTAAAAGAGTCAACCTAATTTTATTCAGTGAAACATTTGTGATAAAAACTGCGTATTAATTGGGTAAGACATCATGTTTAGAAAAGACGAAAAAGACAAGTATCACGTTCCTTTCGAATTCTCGAAAGGTGCAAGGTTACGGCCTTTACCTCCGTGTTTACCTGATGCATGGGCAGTACATCCTGAACATCGGCCTCTCAACTTCGTGCCTAAAGGAGCAGAAAAAGGAGTAGGAAATAAGTGTAATATCTTTTTTATTCATCCAACAACATTTAGAGGACTTGGCGAGAATTGGAATGCTGATTGGAATAATGATTCAGTAAACGAAATAACTGATACTTGGGCTATAAAGCATCAAGCTTCGGTTTTTGTAGGTATGGGGGCGATATATGCACCCCGATATAGACAAGCTCATTTGAGAAGTTTTTATATAGACTCTGCAGATTCAGAAAAATCACTAAACCTCGCATATTCTGATATAAAAGCAGCATTTCATTGGTTTTTAGAGAGAGAAGATGACGGTAAGCCTATAATTCTAGCTGGACATAGCCAAGGTAGTTATCACCTAATTAGATTAATGAAGGAATTTTTTGATGGCACCCCTTTACAAAATAGACTTATAGCAGCTTATATACCTGGAATGGAATTAGATCCTGAATATTTTACTAACATTCCTCCGCTATTATGTCCTAATTCGACTGGAGGATATGTGAGATGGATGACTGTAACGGAAGGACATTTCCCTAAATATTATAAGCAAACGATGTCTAATAATATTGTTGTAAACCCTATTCATTTTAAAGCAAATTTGACCGAATACTCTGATTATAACTTACATAAGGGTACTTTGACTCGAAAATTTAAGTTTCGTTATCCTAAATCCTTATCCGCACGTCCTCACGAGGGGTTGTTATGGATCAAACCTCTCCATCCTCCATTAGGTGCGCTAATTAGACTAAAAGACTGGCATGTAGCAGATTACAATCTATTTTGGCCTAATATTAGAGAAAATATTGCCTTGAGAATAAATTCATTTTATAGTAATATCACACCCAGTGGGTGACCTGTCGGCTATGGCTTAATTTCGCGATTGAAAATAATATCATGGAAGCTCAGCAGCCTTATAGACCTAAAAACAAAGTCCGAATTGTATCAGCCGCAAGTCTATTTGATGGGCATGATGCCGCCATAAATATTATGAGGCGTATTATTCAGAGGACAGGATGTGAGGTAATTCATTTGGGACACGATAGAAGTGTTGATGAGGTTGTGAATACAGCAATTCAGGAAGACGCACAGGCAATTGCAATGACATCTTACCAAGGTGGTCATAATGAGTACTTTAAATACATGAAAGACCTTCTTGAAGAAAGAGGGTCTGGTCATATTAAAATTTTCGGAGGCGGTGGTGGAACT
The DNA here is from genome assembly GCA_002746975.1 of Bacteroidota bacterium. Taxonomy (GTDB): domain Bacteria; phylum Bacteroidota; class Bacteroidia; order Flavobacteriales_D; family Sanyastnellaceae; genus UBA974. The sequence continues at coordinate 118,856 of NVXE01000002.1, forward strand.
ATCCTTCCAGAGGAAATTGCTGATCTTCAGGATTATGGAATAGAGCGTATTTACCATCCTGATGATGGTCGTGAGATGGGCCTTCAAGGCATGATTAATGACTTAGTAAAAAGGTCTGACTTTGAAACTGTGTCTTCTATGTCAGCTCTTGATGGAGCATTAGAGAGGTTAGGTAAGCGAAATATTAGAGATATCGCTCGCTCAATTACTGCCGCTGAAAATGACGCAGAGGAATTTTCCAAAGAGTTCAAAAAATTATATAAAAAACTTCCTGAAGTTCCCGTTCTCGGTATTACAGGAACTGGAGGGTCGGGGAAATCTTCAATGGTTGATGAATTAGTTAGAAGGTTTCTATCTGACTTCCCAGACAAGCGAATCGCACTTGTTTCTGTTGATCCATCGAAACGCAAAACTGGAGGAGCCCTTTTAGGTGATAGAATTCGTATGAATTCAATTCACAACGAGAGAGTATATATGAGATCTTTAGCTACTAGACAATCGAATTTAGCATTGTCTAAGCACGTAGCAGAAGCATTAAATGTCTTACGTGCCGCTGAATTTGATTTAATCATCTTAGAGACTAGTGGTATAGGCCAAAGTGATACTGAGATAATGGAGCATAGCGACGTAGCTCTTTATATTATGACTCCTGAATTTGGAGCAGCTACTCAGCTTGAAAAAATCGACATGCTTGATTTTGCTGATGTCGTAGCTATTAACAAGTCCGATAAAAGGGGAGCACAAGATGCTTTGCGCGATGTTAGGAAGCAGTTTAAACGAAATCACGATTTATGGGATGCAAAAGACGAAGATCTACCCGTGATAGGTACGATTGCAAGCCAATTTAACGATCCTGGCACCAACGTTTTATACTCTAGTTTAATGTTAAAATTAACTGATAAAACTGGGGCAGATTTGAAACCCGGAATAATTATTACAGAACCTGATGAAACGAGCGAAAAGGTCTTTATTATACCTCCTTCTAGAGTAAGATATTTAAGCGAAATTGCTGAAAGTAACCGTTCTTATGATAAGTGGGCTGAAAGACAATCTATCGTAGCCGGAAGGTTAGAGGCACTTCTTAAATCTACAGAGGAGTTTAAAGATAACGATGATGTAAGATCAGTAATTGAAGAAAAGACGAACGAAGTTAAACTGGAACTCGATGCGAAAATGCTAGCGTGGCTTGAAGAATGGCCGTCGTTAAAAGCACGATATAGYGACGATGTTTTCTGTTTTGAAGTTCGCGGAAAAGAAATAAAAATCCCTACAAAAAGGAATTCTCTTTCTAATAAAAGTATTTCTAAAGTTGCTCTTCCAACATTTAATGGATGGAGTGATTTGGTAAAATATGCCACTCAAGAAAATCTTCCTGGTTCGTTCCCGTACACAGCAGGAATTTACCCATTTAAACGTCAAGGGGAAGATCCTACACGTATGTTCGCTGGAGAAGGTGGACCTGAGCGAACGAATAAGCGCTTTCACTACGTAAGTCTTGGCACGCCAGCGAAACGCCTATCAACTGCTTTTGATTCGGTAACACTGTACGGAAACGACCCTGACATACGTCCCGATATCTATGGAAAAGTCGGAAATGCCGGAGTAAGTATTTGTTGCCTAGATGATGCAAAGAAGCTATATAGTGGATTTGACCTTTGCTCCCCCACCACTAGTGTTTCAATGACTATTAATGGACCAGCGCCTATGATTTTGGCCTTCTTCCTAAATGCAGCTATAGACCAAACATGTGAAAAGTATATCGCAGAAAATGGGCTTGAGTCAGAAGTAGAAAAAGTTCTTAAAGCAAAGTGGGACGATAAAGGATTAGAACGACCAAATTATGAAGGAAAGCTCCCAGAAGGGAATAACGGTCTAGGGCTAATGTTACTCGGATGTACAGGAGACGAGATTCTAGATAAAAAGACATATGCAAGGCTTAAAATACAGGCATTAACATCCGTAAGGGGGACCGTTCAAGCTGACATTCTCAAAGAGGATCAAGCTCAAAACACCTGTATTTTCTCAACTGAGTTCGCCCTACGCCTTATGGGAGATGTTCAGCAGTATTTCATTGACGAGAAAGTTCGAAATTTTTATTCCGTGTCTATTAGTGGATATCATATTGCTGAAGCTGGAGCGAACCCGATTACTCAACTTGCGTTCACACTTGCAAACGGGTTCACTTATGTAGAATACTACCTGAGTAGAGGTATGGATATTAATGACTTCGGGCCTAATCTCAGCTTCTTCTTCTCAAACGGAGTCGATCCTGAATATGCTGTGATTGGGAGAGTAGCAAGAAGAATTTGGGCTAAAGCAATGAGGGAGAAGTATGAAGCATCGCCTCGAGCACAGATGCTCAAATACCATATACAAACCTCTGGTCGCTCTCTACATGCTCAAGAAATCGACTTCAATGACATCCGAACTACTTTGCAAGCTTTGTATGCTATTTACGATAACTGCAACTCCTTGCACACGAATGCCTATGACGAAGCGATTACAACTCCGACAGAAGAATCGGTAAGACGAGCAATGGCAATTCAACTCATCATAAATAAGGAGCTAGGCCTTGCCATGAATGAAAACCCTATGCAGGGCTCGTTTATAATGAATGAGATTACAGAACTTGTAGAGGAGGCTGTGCTTATTGAGTTCGACAGAATCACAGAACGAGGAGGCGTACTAGGAGCTATGGAGACTATGTATCAACGTTCAAGAATTCAAGAGGAATCTCTACATTATGAAACCCTTAAACACTCTGGTGAGTACGAAATAATCGGCGTTAATACATTCCTTAGCAAAGACGGATCGCCGACTATCGTTCCTGGAGAAGTAATTAGGGCGACAGAAAACGAAAAGAAATTACAACTTAAAAATCTAGGTGAGCTTCACAAGGCAATGAATGAAGTTTCTGAGGATGCAATATCTAAAGTCCAAAAAGCTGCCGTAACAAACGGCAACCTATTTATGGAATTAATGGAAGTAGGTAAAGTTGCATCTTTAGGTCAAATAACAAATGCTATGTTCAAGGTAGGTGGAGCGTACAGGCGCAATATGTAAAATGAGCTTTCTGAGAAATATTGTAAGCGTAATAATTGGAATTGCCGTTGGGGGACTTGTGGTATTCCTTATTGAGAGAAGCGGACATGAAATGTTCTCTGTATACAGTAACGTTCCAGATATTGGTGAAAAAGAGGCCTTTTCAACTTTCGTGGGGAATCTACCTATAAAAGCTTTCCTATTATTATTACTTGCGCATAGTTTAGGTACTGTAATTGCTGCATTTATCGCAACTTTATTGTCCGGTCTAAGTCGCCCCATTCCCGCCATTACTATTGGAGTACTGATGTTATCTGCTGGAGTTATCAATCTTATCTCCATTCCCCATCCTGTTTGGTACCAAATAAGTGAGATAATTCTTTACTTCCCCGCCGCACTATTAGGATATAAATTGTCTATTGAAACTCGCAGGAAGATTACCTCACTAAAGTAACACTACCTCGAAATATCGAAGAACTTAGGTCGTGTGATCCTAATGCAGTAATTGTGTACATGTAAACCCCATCTGGAACGAAATAATCACCTCCTTGAACAGAGTTTTGGCCTATCCATGGAATGGATGGGTCTGTGGTATCGAAAACTATTTCTCCCCATCTATTGATCACCGTGAACCTATAGCTATCAGCAGTAAATCCTTGACCTAACGGAAGGAAGTTATCGTTTACTCCATCATTATCAGGAGTGAATGCATTGGGTATAAAAAGTCTAAAATCGATTTCCTTAAAAACTGCCGTTACGCTTTCGAAAGCAACTCCCTCAAGGTCCAGAGTCATTTCAGAATTAGTCGCATTAGGGAAAGGGGCCGTTTCCTGAACTTCCCATCTATCAAACTCCCATTGATCAAAGGCATTAGCCCTAAAAATCAAGGGGCTATCTAAGATCAGACCGCTTGTCCAATAATCATCAACGTAAGCAGTATTTACAACCGTTACTGAGCCAGCACCAGCTGGTTCTACCGTAACTTCAAGTTGAGTATGATCTATGTAAATAAAATGAGCCGTAACAGAACCCGCTTCTGAAACATTGAGGTTCACATTTGGCAAGTTCACATCTGTATCTATAACATTACCCGCTGAAGTTGAGCTCCAGTGAGAAAATTCCCACCATAGACCAAACCCCACAGCTTCTATAGAATGATTGCCCACACTTAGTGATTCAATGGAAGGATATGTCGGGATTACTTCCCCGTCCAAAACTATACTACCAGCACCCTCTGGTTCTACGTTAAAAACAATATCTTCCGGAGGAGCTGGAATTCCGAAATGAGCAATAATGCTTAAATCTCCCTCTAAGTTTAAATCCCAATTAGGGTCTGTTTCGTCAATCAAAACCGCTGAGCCAGAAACAATTTCCCAGTATAAAAATTGGTCACCATAATTCTCTTGAGCTTCTAGGTTTACTGTTATTTCCTCAAAATAACTACCCGAAAATGGAGTCGTCACCGGTGTTACATTAATGGTATTAATACCTACATCGCCTAGTCCCACAACAGAAACCTCTAAAGTCACAGCAGTAACGTCGTAGCAATCTTCCATCCCAGACATCAACTCAGATTCACATCTCTCATCTATAAAATCGCGGAGTTCTTGTAGTTCAGACTGCCAGCCAGCCACATCTCCTCCCCATCTTTCGCACTGTCTAGGCATTTCAGGCTCAATAACAAGTACCATGCTATCAAGTACAGCATTCATGTAATCACATGTGAAATATGTGTTACCCAAGTCTGCCCATCTATTGATGTATGTTGAGTAAAATGTCTCATTATCCATTAACGCATTCAGTAAAGGAACATGCCCTTGACCGCCTACATTTCCTAAAGCTTCCGGATTACATGGATCAGCAGAAGATGTAGGATCCTGTACTCCCGTATAATTTATATAATGACCAAATGTAGCATCCATATCCCATAATGCATACCTCCATCTTTTAGCTGAACCTTCAGGATGTCTGCCCCTCCACCATGCGGTATTCCAATTCAACCAATCTACACAAACTACGTAGCTATTTAAAATGAAATAGTCAATCAAACTTAACGGATTAAGTTGGCTTTCAACGTAGTCGTAATTAGCCGCTACAGTCATATCCTCGGTTGTAGCGAAATTAATGAGCGTGTACCAATCATCACCACTACCGTATTCCTCCCAAGTCCCCCCCCATGTTTTAAGGAAATCTACAAAATGTCTCGGTTGGTTATAATACTCTGTCGTGAAATCAACGTCATCGACTTTCTCACGGTACTCGTAAACTCCCCAATACTGACCGTTGATATAAACAATGCAACTCTCACTTGTTCTTTCATCAAGGTGAAGGTCCGCCAAATGACTCAGTGTATGCACATAGGCATCGCGTATGTGAGCACCTGGTTCGAATGGGTAATTATCATTAGCTGCCGCTTTGAAAATTAGTCTTTGATATTTATCGCGTTGTTTGACATGGAATAACTGAGCGTCTATGGCATAGTCGTAACCCATTTGGTCTCTAGTAATATAATCAAACCCACGTTGACTATAGGCGTTAGAATCATTTCCATGCTCATTACTATCTCCTGTAGCTTCTACTCTGAAAGTACCATTTGAATTGAAAAATTCTATATGAGTAGGATCATTTTCGCCGAATGGCCAAGCACCAGTTTCTAGATTATCTCCACTTATAGAAACTACAGTAATTGTATGTAAATCTGCACCGGTGAAGTAGGTGTTAGTAGTAATAAAACTTGACGCTTCAACCCCAGTTGGGTCAATTGTAATAGCTCGAATCACAGTTGTATTCGCAATATTTATCTCTCCTGAGTAGAGTGTACTTGAAGCAGTAGGTTCGTATCCGTCAGTAGTATACCTCACCTCATACCCTGGAGGAACGGTTATTGCTAGGTTGAGTCCAGAAGTATAAAACCCAGCTTCATCACTGAACATAGGTGTTGGAGCATATGAACTGAACATCCCCATAACATTAGATGCTTCTGGTGAAGGTGTTGTGCAAATAGACCAAACTCCACTTCCGTCAACCTCTCGTGCCCAACTATGATTTGCTTGAGTTGTTGAAATTTCTGAAATGAATGTGTATTGCTCTAAAATGGAGCCTGTCTCATCACTGAATACAATCGATTCACCAGCACATTGATTAATTTTAAAATTCGTATTTAAATTCCCCCCTAAATAAAGGTTGAGTAGAAGCTCTCCTTCACCAGAACATATTACTAATAAATACCCTCCAGCAGGCACCATAGTCCCCGCTGGTATTTCGAACTTCGTGGGGTTGAGAGGGTTATCACTCAAGAAATACCCTCCAATATCTATTCCTACAGCATCTGGGTTGTAAAACTCAATGAAATCCTCATTATCTCCCCCTATGTTTAAGGAATAGTTCGAGCATGAAAACTCGTTAATTACTACTTGCGACTCAACTACTGTGCTAAATATTATTATCGATAGCACAAAAAGCGATAGCTGTTTTATCGAAACTCCTCTTAGCATAATTACTGAATGTCAAAACGACCTGAAATAGGAGCTAATCTTACTCCAGAAATATTAAAGAAATATGCTCCTGAGCTCAACTGCCTTTTCTCAATTACGTGTTGAGTTCCTCTTACTAGCTCCGTTCTTACGACTCTTCCTCTAGAGTCTATTATCTGTAAGGTGAGATCGTCGCGCATAGGGTTAGGGAATGTTATAATCGCATTAGAGGAAATAGGGTTAGGAACCACCGTTACCTTAGCTTCGATATTATTCGCTAATTGTACGGCTCCCACACAACCCTGTATTATTTCTGTAAGAGTGTTTTGGTATAAATCACTCACAACATCGATACAACTCAAAATACATACATCTTCCTCAACGCTCTGCCAATATAACCTTAGGAAAGGTGTCCACTCGTAAAACTTCATCATGCTCTCCCCCTCGTAACTTAACCCTATCACCTCTGCACCTCCTGGAACGAAAGAAGGAGTAATAGGATAGTTAACTACATCTGCAAGTGAAATGGCTTGAGAAATTTCAATACCGCTAAATTCTAATTGATACCCTACTACCCTATTATTAGGGTTGAGGATATGTATGTCTAAGTAGCCTTGCTCCCAATTAATGTCACCAATCTGAAAGTGAGTCGTATCGTAGATATTAATAATCTCATTTACCGGAAAGTTACATTTATCGTGAAAACCAGAGCTGTCTGGATGAGTATGTGCTTCGTTCCAGTACTGGCAACGAGACATAAGTGCTGCATCAGAAACAGTAATCTCATCGTCTTGATCAATATCGGTGCAAGACGCGACATCTATATCGTTTCCCAGAATCCCCTCAACGTAAGACACTGCGTCGGTATATTCTTGTGCACCATTTAAGTCCAAATCTCCTATTAAAGCATCACCGTTACAATTTCCATTACAATCAAATGATGATTGACCGAAAAGTGTACCAGAACAATCATAAAACGGTTCGCAATCAGTGTAAACATTCACTTGCATGCTACCCATGCTCCTATCTATGTTTAAGCAAACAGAAGCGTAATTATTTGAATAATCTGTCTCTTCACGTCCCAAAGCATCTGGTATAAAATCCCAATTTGCTCTCACGATCAAGAAGTAAGTGCCATCTGCTACATCAGTAACGTCTATCCATTGGCAAGAAAGACCGCTGCTATAAATATCACCGCAATGAGATGAAATTCCCATATTACTACACCCATATTGTCCAGTCCCACCATCACTACACTCTAAATCCATTACGCAAAAGCCATTTTTAAAACCTATTGGGATATACGTACCATCTAATTCGAACAAGTCATATTTTGCATATCCCTTATGATGCCAGTGATTATGACAATCAGCAAACTCGAATTGAAAATTAGAATTTGAAGGCTGACCTATGAAATAATCTAGATCTCCTATATTCTTAATATGAGTAGTAAACCTGATTAACTCACGACTTCCGTACCCATTAAGGCATCCCTCTCCGATATAGCAATCTGACTCAGAAACCTCCATAATATCTGTCTGAATGCTATTAACTATTGCCTGTTCTACTACTATTAGGTCAGGCCCTGTACAATCAGGGTCTCCTGGATAAATACAAGATCCATTATCAACCTCTGCTTGAGGATTGTAATTACAAGCTTCTATATCGGTACATCCTGCTGGAGGTCCCATAAATGTATGAACCCAATCCCAATTTACCGTACAACCTTCTAAAGAGTACCAACGAATCCAATAAGTAACTCCCCCTTCTAAAAGCATTGTTTGGCTTGCTTCCTCACCACAACCACCTTGATTATCATCGTAATAAATTGTACCAATGTTTGTGTCATCGAAGTTGCTCATATTGCAGTATTCATATACATATAGCTTCGTGTCACATCCTGTGCCGCAACTACTGAAATTGTACATCCCGTTATTTGCTGGTGTAAATGTGTACCAAAAGTCATTCCCCACTTGTGTAATAACATCCCCCATTTCAGAAGGCTCAGTGAGCTCTACAGCATCGTTACATGTAGTTCCTGGTGAGCACTCGAACGAAACTGCATCACCGTAATTATAATTCCCCCCGGAAGCTATTTCTACTCCATTAAAATAAATCCAGTACCCCCCTGGTTCGAAAATTCCATCTCCAAAAGAATCGAAGATTTCAAATTCAAAGCACGGCAACTCTTCAACTACTTCGACACAGATAGTATCTCCAACAGAACTTCCTGAAGCGATTTCATTCCCAGCTACATTTAGGTTCCAACTGATTTCTTGAGGATATCCATCAGAAATAATTTCTACTATTATTTCTGATTGTCCGTCGGGACATGACGATTGAGCTAAAAAAGAATTAGAAAAAGTAAAATAAATAATAACGAAAGCAAGTGCAAATGACGAGCTCTTCACAAGGCTTAGTAGATTTTTCATTAATAGTGTAGGTTTCAATTACAGGCAACAATTTGCAAAATACACTATTTTACTTAATTACGCTTAAAATCTACGCATAGGAATTATAGCTATTTCTGCTACATTTACATTTGTTCCACCTATAATAGTTTGAATCCCTCCTTTACCCTCATCAGAAAAATTAATGAAAGTTCCTAAATATCCAACATTCATAAACTGATCAGAAGTCCAGTATTCTCCAAATTCCCAATTGTTTATATATTGAGTAAAATCAAATGATTCACCTGATGTTAATAGCATTAATTCATCTGGAGAAGGTAAAAACCAATCAGATAAACCACCCCCTAAGTAATTTGATGCTGAAAGAGCTGCATAAACTTCTGAAATCTCTTCACATCCTGTGTCTAAAATTATTTGAGTATTTATCTCACCGGAACCTATGGCATTTGTCAATCCTGAGATACTGGAAGAGTAACAACCCCATATTTGGGGAGAGAGTATCTCCGATGAAACTTCGAGGTATCTCCAACAGTCGTAGCTAGAATTATTGTAATTAGTATAGATATAAGTACCATTATCGTAAATAATAACCCCACCTCCAGGACCAATATCGCCTACGCTATAACCTCCAATAGGATTACATGATTCTTGATCAATATTATCACAAATACCATCATTATCTAAGTCTTCTTCACAAAATCCACCACATATTCCAAGTGCATCTAATTGACTTCCCTGACAATCACAGTCACCTTCATTAATATATTCACAGCTACCATTATCAATTATTGAAGTTGAATTAAAATTGCACGCTTCGGGGTCTATACATCCGTAGCAATCGTATGTACAAGACCCATCATCGTTAGTCGAGCCTATCATATAATTACATGCTAATGGAGCTGTACATCCCGATATTATTTCTTCTCCCCCTAAACAAATACTTTCTAAGCAAGGAAAGGCATCTAATAAAATATCCGCAGGATAACTCCATTTAGGAATGCCATTATAAACACTTAAGATTTGGCCTTCAGCCCCTATAGGCAGTCGAATCCAAGCAGAGTCCATATCCCCTGATTCATTTTCGTATACATCGTAATACAATAAATCACCAGGTTCAGAAACATCATCTGAAAAAGACCATGGTTGACCATAAAGATCTAAAAAATAGAGTAAATCTGTTAGCTCGATAAACGCATTAGAATCGACGTCAGGATTATAGGGGAAGGCTGGTACTTGGGCAAGTGACAGTTGTGTAAAGCACAACAAGCCCCCTAAAAGGGTTATTGGTAAAGTTTTCATTCAGAGCACAATATATATCCAACAATGCTCTAATTCAAAAAAAAGGACATCAAAACATTTTTATCATGTTCTATATGTATGCCAACACGTATCTTTACAAAAATTATTATTTATTGAAATGTCACATCACGAAGAACCACAACAAAACGAAATTGGAGGACCAGTAACTTTTGCTTTGATAGTGTTTGCAATAGTAATAATTGCTATTGCATTTATGTCGTAAAGGCTTATTTTACTGAGTCTATAATAGTCATCTCATCTACGAGATGGCTAGCTCCCGCATATTTATCAATAATCCAAAGTACGTAGCGTATATCTACCATAATGTTTCGACATCTAGTTTCGTCGAAGAGTATGTCGCTCATAGTACTTTCCCATGACCTATCGAAATTAATTCCGACTAAGTAGCCGTCACCATTAATTACTGGGCTTCCTGAATTACCTCCTGTTGTATGATTACTTCCTGTAAAGCAAATGACAAGGTCGTTATTTGAATCAGCATATCGTCCCCAATCAGCGTCCTCTAATTCAGCAACCAAATCTGAAGGTAGATCGAAATCGGCATCTCCAGGAATGTATTTTTGCAAAATTCCGCGCGCTGTTGTCAGCGGCTCGTATTTCATACCATCATGCGGAGATGATCCCTCTACCTTCCCATACGTTAATCGAAGTGTTGAATTAGCATCTATGGGAAATAGACGTTCTGGAAATAGTTCACGTAAACCTCTTGTATAAGTCGCAGTTGCTTCCTCAATTGAGGCTACACCAGCTCTGTATCCTGGAGAAATTTTCTCGAAATAGTTTGATCTAAGTTCCATAACTAATTCATATGCAGGATCTTTTTTAAGCTTGGCAAATGATTTTTCTTTTCCTTTTTCCAGCAATATTGCTAACTCTTCTGGATTATCGAAAATAGAATTTTTAAAGAATGTCTCAGAATACTCATCTGCTGACCCTGCTTTATCAAACTTTACTTGAAGATCAGCTGGAGCAAGTTCCTGAGATACAAATCCCAAATATGATTCGACAAGCCCTCCTAGTAGATCTTCATCTACAGTTGCGTTATAATTCCTTGAATAATCCGAATTAACACCCTTGAGATATTCTATCGTTTCCTGTAATTTACCTGAAGATTCAAGAGAGCTCCAGTCTTCAATTAGGTCTGCAAATTCAAAAGCGTGAAGTAAAATATCAGGTCCATAATAAACAAGCTCTATAAATAAGGACCTCGATTCTAAGTATGGGAAATACTCTTCGTTCGCTTTTTGAATATCACTGATAGCACTTAAGTAACTCGGATCTGGGACTGGTGCTTCTTTTGCACGAGATAGGAATTCAGATTCAAGATCTAGTTTTTTCTGAACAGCATGCAATTCTTTAAGGCCATCAGTTTGACCTGCCCATTTCTTCCAAGCATTAGAGATACTACTCTGCTTTGATGCATATGCTATCCTTAGCTCATCACTAGAAGCTCTTGCTGCATTAATAGTAGCTAAACTTATATCACGCATCGCTATTCTCATAGGGTTAAGTCTGTCTATTACATGACTTACCGCATCTGATGATAGGTATTGTTCTGTCCTTCCAGGAAATCCGAAAATCATTGTGAAATCACCTTCACTAACGCCATCGATTGAAACCGGGAAGTGATGTGCAGGCTTATATGGAACATTCATGTCACTGTACTCGGAAGGAGAGTTATCTGCAGATGCGTATATTCTAAATACACTAAAGTCTCCTGTATGTCTTGGCCAAAGCCAGTTATCTGTATCTCCTCCGAACTTACCTACCGCAGAAGGAGGCGCCCCTACAAGACGTACATCCAAGAAAGTTCGTTTAGTAATCAGAAAATGTTGATTTCCGAAATCAAATGAAACAACACCACCTGTTAAATCAGTACCTTCAGTAAATTCAGATAATATCTCTTCATAAAGTTGTTTCCGTGCATTCGCTAACTCCTCTCCTTCTAATCCTTCTAGAGCTTTAGACACACGCTCAGTAACGTCGTGAATTCTTTCAATAAACGTTGCTGTAAGGCCTGGGTTAGGTAATTCCTCATCACGGCTCATAGCCCAAAAACCATTTTTCAGATAATCATTTTCAACGGAACTATGATATTGAATTTGACTATATCCACAATGATGATTAGTTAAAAGAAGTCCTTCCGAACTGACCATCTCAGCTGTGCAACCGCCACCGAAATGAACAACGGCATCCTTCAAACTGCTGTGATTTACGCTGTAAATATCCTCAGCACTAAGTCGAAGCCCCATTGATTGCATATCACCCTCAAGTGCATTTAGAAGTGTGGGAATCCACATACCTTCCTTAGCATTTGCTGTATTTAAACCAAAAATAACTAGTCCCATAAATAATAGGGATGTACTTCTAAAAATAAAGTTCATAAAACTGTGTTTATTGTATTACAGCACGAGAATTCCAAAGGCTAATTCCTTTTTCGTCAACTATTTCGACAAAATAGACCCCTGACTTCAAATCAGAAGCTTCAAAATAAGTGAGAGGTGAAATAGAAAACTCCTTAACAATTCTACCTCTTCCATCTCGTACAATGCACTTGCTATTCTCTCCAACTCCATCAAGGTGTAAAACGGACGATTTAGAAAATGGATTCGGAGAAATATTCCAGTCACTTCTATTTTCAACATTTGAAATAGAAAGTCCACAATTTATGATAGTTATAACAACTGCATCAGTTACTTCACAACCGAAAAAGTTTGTTACAGTTACTCCTACTACTGAAGTTGTAGATACACCCTGATCAGTTTCTAATATATAAAATTGACCTGTTGACCCATCCATCCACTCATAGCTGTAATTACCTATAGGACCATATAAAATTTCTGTTTCTCCAGAGCACATTTCAAAATCCCCGCCTAAATCAAATGGCATTATGCCTAAAAATTCGACTTCTACATCCGTGTTTTCTACACAGCCATTCGCATCAACTACCTGTACGTAGTAAAACCCAGGAGATGCTGAATATATATCCTCAGAAAGCCAAGTCTCTCCATCAGGTCCATCCCACATAACATCAACATCTCCTGTTCCTCCATAGATTGTCAAGTCAATATCACCTGCGTTCTCGATGTCACACGAAGTAGTCACTTGGACGTCCAGTTCTAGTTGGTCTGGATTAATAATTGTGAACGATTCATTTAGGACATCTCCTGAACATACAGATGCTACTGAAACATTATAGGTTCCTGGCAACAGCCCCGTAATAGACATTCCTGACCCCGTATATCCAAATGGACCAGTCCAATTAGCTTCCCAATCCAGACCACCATTATTAACGTAAACAGAAATAGAACCGTCGGGATTAAAGTCAGTTTCTAGTGCACATGAAATATTTTGGACTGTAGCTGCAACCTCGATATTACTGTATGAAACTTCCACATCAACCTCAACTTGCCCTACTGCACCATACCATCCATCTATTTGAATATATACTTCTGAACCAATAGGCACACAAGAGATGAAGCAAGTACTAGCGTAGTAAGCACCTAATTCACAATACGCATCATCATTAGCTCCTTTAAGAGAGTAAGTGTCCCAATTTCCACAATCATCTACAACCCATGCCGCTATTTGAGAATCGAAATCTGTACCCGAGTTACAAGCATTAATTTTATACACTACATCCTCGTCAGCGATAAATTTAGCCCAAACAGTATTTGTAGCACCTGATTCACACCATCCTCCAGGGATATTGCATCCTAATGTGGGAGGGTGTATTTCGAAAAACTCAGCCGTAGCACCAACGTTTGAGAGTAAGATTGGAGTCCCGTCTGTTAATATTTCAGCGGCATCACAAGGGCTATCGTGATCGATCAACATGTTTGAAGCCACGTCTATAGTCCAAGTTTCACCATTTCCACTACCCTCTAGATAAGCTGCAGAAAATCCATTGATAATAACTCTGAAATTTGTGCCTCCATCACCCCATGAATCTACATGAATTAAATCAACTTGTGAATCACTTGTTAAACATATCATGTCAGAAATAAAAACATCATTAGAATTGTATACAAATCCATCTGAAGCACCACCACCGATATAATCACACCCTACATCCATGTTTCCTCCACTAAGCAAAACGGGAGCTTCGCCACACATTTGGCCTTGAGGCACGAGTTCCCAATACACCTCCTCACCCCAATTATCTGTTTCTATAACTACTTGGACGGAATAATCACCGATAGGACATTGTGCTAATAAAACATTACCTACAACTAGTGTCATTGCGAAAATAACGATTGATTTCAATTTATGCATGTGTGCAATATACTTATGAGAACTCATATAGCGACCTTTGTCGTTATGCTTATCTTATTCTCTCCAGCAAAAACTCTTGATCTAAATGTTAAATTTCCTGAGGATTATGTGACTTTGCCGCTATTCAATAGTGAAAGCACTTATCTAATGTCCTTACTTCAGTCTTTTAGTGATAATGAATTAGGCCAAACCATGAAGTTGTCTAACAAGATGATAAATACCGTTTCTGGCTGGCATAAAAAATGGGGGACATACAAAGACACTGATTCTGCCATTAAAGACTGCGCATTACCGTGTGCCTTCGCTATGAAAGGTGAAGCTTATAAATCACTAAATATAAAAGACTTTAACGACAAGGAGCTAAATTTTGCTCAACGCCATTTAATAATCTTAAGTGGGCTATATGGGATTTTAAGACCATTTGACCTAATAAAACCATATAGACTAGAAATGGGACAAACAATGGGTCTAGATAATAACTTTGCTTCACTTAATGCCTACTGGAGTTCATTATTTAAAAAGCCCATTAAACAGAAATTGAAAGAGATAGATGCTAATATTATTTTAAACTTAGCTAGTGACGAGTATAGTAAAGTTGTAACAAGGTCTTCAGTAGATTCGCGAATGGTTACTTGTTCATTTAAAGAAGAAACATCGAATGGTGTAAAGTCTATTAGTACTTTTGCAAAACAAGCTCGAGGTGAGATGGCAAGGTTCGTAATTCAGAAGGAAATTAAAGAAATTGAAAAATTGAAGGATTTTAACAGACTAGGTTACAAGATTAATCACGACCTTTCGACGCTGAATCATATAATTTTCACAAGATTAACAAAACAATAAACAAATACATGAAATTCACGAACTACCTTCGCGGCGCATTAGCGACTATGGTTTTGGTCTCTACTTTACCTAGTTGCTCACAAGCACAACCTTCTCACAACACACAAATCAGTACCCAAATGGATTCTGTTTCTTATGCTCTAGGAGTTTTATTCGCATCAAATATGAAATCCGAAGGGATGACAGAAATCAACAGCGATGCTCTTGCAAATGGATTTGCCGCAGTTATGTCTGATAATGCAACAATGGATCAAGCTGAAGCCGATGGCATAGTTAGAACAGCAATGACTGCTATGAAAGAGAAGGCCGCTGAAGCTGCAAAAGCTGAAGGCGAGGAATTCCTCACAGAAAATGCTAAGAAAGACGGAATTACCGTTACCGCTTCTGGACTTCAGTATCATCATGATGTTGAAGGAACAGGTAAATCTCCTGATTCAAATGATAAAGTAACCGTTCACTATCAAGGCACACTACTTGACGGTACTGAATTTGATTCAAGCTACAAAAGAGGAGAGCCTATTTCATTCCCTTTAAATGGAGTTATCCCAGGCTGGACTGAAGGTCTACAATTAATGAAAATTGGTGGAAAAACTACATTTTACATCCCACAAGATTTGGCTTATGGAGCCCATCCTAACCCAGGTGGCCCTATACCACCATACGCAGCACTAATCTTTGTTGTTGAACTTCTTGAAGTTGAAACCATCGACTAACCCGAAGTAACGTACTTACTCTTAGCGAGTTAATTAATGGCGAGGTTTATTCTCGCCATTTTTTGTAACCATACTTTGCTAATAAACGTAGATGAGGCATAACCCTTCATCATGCGTTTATTTCACTTTACATCAATTATACTTACACTCACCATCTCGGTGTGTGGGTCTTCATTTGTTTTAGCCCAAACAGTAACTTGCGCCTCTACAGAGGTACACGAAGAAGCTCTATCTGGTTCTACAGAATATAGAAGAAGCTTTTTCGAGCTTCAAGACGCTATAGAAGAAATGCGCCAAAATAATGATAGACAGTCCACAAATAATGAGGTGCTTAAAGTTCCAATTGTAGTGCATGTTATGCATACTGGTGTGGCTATAGGTACTAAAGAAAATATTACTGAGGAACAAATTCTTAGTGCAATAGAAGGGTTAAATGAAGACTTTCGAAAAATTTCTGGAACTAACGGTGACGGATTAGGAGTTGATGTAGAAATCGAGTTTTGTTTGGCTTCTAGAACTCCAGATGGAGAACCGACTAATGGGATAATTAGAGTTGATGCTTCATCTGTTACTTATTACGCCGATCAAGGCATAAAAAGTGGGAATATCGGTGAAGGTGCAGACGAAACAGAGTTGAAATCATTTTCAGTTTGGCCTAGAGAAGACTACTTAAATATATGGGTAGTGTCAGAAATTGACAATAACGAAGCTGGGGGAGGAACTCAAGGGTTTGCATATTTTCCATTCAACGATGTAAGAGACGGTATAACTATTCTCTATAATGCATTCGGGAAAGTTGGAAACTTGAAAACATATACTGATTTAAATCGTACGATAACTCACGAAGTAGGTCATAGTTTAGGGCTTTACCATACATTTTACAATACCAACTCTGCTAGTCAATGCACGAATGAAACAAATTGTGAAACTCAGGGAGATCAAGTTTGTGATACACCTTCAACTACTGCAAATTCCATGTGTTCTGGTTCTGTAAATTGTCCGGATGCACAAGTTGAAAATTACATGGATTACACAGACGAAAATTGTAGAAATACATTCACTCAAGGTCAATCCGATAGAATGAGAACAACATTAACAACTGCTCGAGCAACTTTGCTTGAAAGTTTGGGTTGTACTCCTGTTGCTGAATTAGACCTAGCTGCTGTTTCATTTATAAATCCTGGAATTAAACAATGTACACCAGAGGTTGCTCCTGAATTAGAATTACAAAACCTAGGCAATTCAACTATATATAACTTTGAGATACTTCTAAGCGTGGATAACAATTCACCTATTAGAGTCCTTTTTTCAGACTCTATTGAAGTTGGTAAATCTATCATAGCTACTCTTCCATCTATTTCAATCCCATATGGCCCTCATACAATTAGTGCTTCTGTAACTTTAGAATCTGGAGAGCTAGATGGTTGGAGTCCAAATGATTATATCTCTCATTCGTTTGTTGTAGAGGAAAGTGACTTTTGGACTATTTCTGTATCTCCCGATGCATTTGCAGGAGAGACAACATGGGCGTTAGTAGACTCAAATAGCGTTGAAATAATGTCAGGTGGCCCATATGAGAATAATAACTCTGCTCCATATATCCAAACAGGATGTGTCAGCGTGGGGTGTTACGAATTAACGATATATGATAGCGCAGGTGATGGTATGCAGTTTGGTGGCTCGTACAGTCTTTCATCAGCAAATGGAGACATTCTAGCTGAGGGAGCTGACACATATGGAGACCACTTCGGTTTTGAAGAGGTTAGTCAAGTTTGTGCTCTCCCTCTTCAACTTGAGGGGTGTGAAGACTTAAACGAAAATAATATTTGTGACAGTGCTGAGGTGTTGGGCTGTCAAGAATCTTCAGCATGTAACTTCAACCCTTTATCAAACATAAATGATGACAGTTGTTCGTTTCCAGAAGAGGAATACAGTTGCAATGGAGATTGTATACAAGACATTGATGGTGATGGTATTTGCGACGCATTCGAAATTATTGGTTGCACAGACCCATCAGCTTGCAATTATAACGCCGAAGCAACTGACCAAGGAAAGTGTACTTATGCAGAATATAATTATGATTGTGAGGGTAACTCTACAGTCGATTCAATAGATGATATAGTTGAAGGCGAGATATTTAAGATATACCCAAACCCTTACTCTAATGAAACTGGAAGTCTATTTATTCAAACGTCCTCTTCAGATATTATACTCCTTAAAATTGTGGGCACAGATGGTAGATTAGTTTGGGAAGGAAACGGAATACCATATACAGAAGGAATACAAATTTTCATGATAGACGAAACAATAAGCCCTGGCACTTACATCGCCCACTTGGGATCCTTAAATCCATTCAGTGCAATCCCATTGATGATAAGGTGATAGGGCTCGGTTCACCGCCGAAAAGAAGGGTGCGGTCTCTTATTAAGAGGCCGCACTTTTTTGTAGCTTACAGGCTGAATTGAAAACACATAAACCTCAAGTATGTTCCCCATCACAAATGACGCTGTAGTCTTAGGTCTTTTAGCTGTAACTCTAGCTGGTATTTTCTATGCATCAAGTCTTCCTAAGTTCAAAAAATTCTTCACTTTTGTTCCTAGTCTACTTCTTTGTTATTTCATCCCTGCAGCTTTCAATTCCTTCGGAATAGTTGATGGTGAGGCTTCAAGTCTTTATTTTGTAGCCTCACGCTACCTGTTACCTGCAAGTTTGGTTTTACTATGCCTAAGCATTGATCTTAAAGGAATATACAACCTAGGTCCAAAAGCTTTAATAATGTTCTTTGCAGCAACAGTAGGTATTGTGATAGGTGGTCCCATTGCTCTGTGGATTGTAGGTCAAATCAACCCCGAAGTATTCGGAGGCGACAGTCCTGAAGCTATGTGGCGCGGTCTCTCAACAGTGGCAGGTAGTTGGATAGGAGGTGGTGCAAATCAAGCTGCTCTTAAAGAGATCTCTGAAACGATGGATAAGCAGTTTTCTATTATGCTTATCGTAGATGTATTTGTGGCAAACCTTTGGATGCCGTTCTTACTATATGGAGCATCACGCACAAAGGCAATTGACAAGTGGCTTAAAGCTGACAGCTCAGCAGTTGATGCATTAAAAGAAAGAGTCGAAAAGTATTCTGAGAGTATCGCCCGTATACCCACATTTACTGATTTAATGGTCGTTGTAGGAATAGCCTTCGGGGCAGTCGCTATCTCTCATATCGTTGCAGATACTGCCAGCGTAGGGATCCACGACTGGTTCTCAGGCATATTAAGCACTAACCCTAATAGTTTTGTTCAATATCTCTCATCACTAGAAAAGGGATTCTTTTGGATTGTGGTTATGTCTACAATAATAGGGGTCGCTCTTAGTTTCACGAAAGCTAAGAATTACGAAGGAGCAGGAGCGAGTAAAGTGGGTTCGCTTTTCTTATATATTCTAGTAGCAACTATAGGCATGAAAATGGATGTAGCTGCACTTATAGCAAATTGGGGCACCTATTCTTCTGCAATAATTATAGGTTTGATATGGATGCTTGTACACATCATTGTACTAATTACAGTTGCAAGATTGATTAAAGCTCCATTTTTCTTCGTTGCTGTTGGATCTCAAGCAAACGTAGGTGGAGCTGCTTCTGCACCTATTGTAGCTAGCGCATTCTCACCCGCTTTAGCTCCTGTAGGTATATTATTAGCCGTCCTTGGCTACGCCGTAGGAACTGTCGCTGCAATAATTTGCATGGAGTGGATGCACGTTATTTCGTGAATAAGTGACCTTTAACAAGGCGTTTGGCTTCTAAATATCCTGCATTTTCAGGATCCAGCCCCACTTCTAGAGGTATTCTCTCAACGATTTCAATATCCTCAACACCATCAAACGCCCTAAGCTTTTCAGGGTTATTCGTTATTAATTTAATTGATGAAATTTTCAAATATCTCAATATTTCAATAGCAGCATCGAATGATCTACCATCTTCTGGATGACCTAAATTTACGTTTGCTTCATAAGTATTAAGTCCTGTGTCCTGTAAAATATATGCCTTTAGCTTCTCAACTAAACCTATTCCTCGTCCCTCCTGACGCAAGTATATAAGTACACCTCCATCACGAGACAGTTGACTCATAGATACAGCAAGCTGTTCACCACAATCACATCGAGAAGACCCGAATACATCTCCAGTCATACACTCACTATGAACTCTAACAGAAACATTTATTCCGTTTCCTTTTATAAAATTATCTGAGAGTAGTGCCAAATGGGGCATCTCGTTTACATCACTCTCAAAAGCAAGAATTCTAAAGCCTCCAAATTTTGTAGGCAACCTCGACTCGACTAATGGTTTCATAAAACAAAGATACTTCTACAAACTAACTATCGGCTTCTCTTTAATTAAAAGGCTTGTTAAACTTCCCAAGAAAAGGCAAATTCCAGCTAATACCATTGTATTTATTATTTCTACTCCTATAAAAGTTTTGTAAAGCCAATTTATTCCTCCAAGAGCGGCTACTATTTGGGGGATAACAATGAACATATTAAAAATACCCATATAGACACCCATTTTCTCAGTGGGGATTACACCTGACAGCATTGCATAAGGCATTGAGAGAATACTACCCCAAGAAATTCCTATTAATGCGAAGCACCACCTTAAGTCGCTTGAATTCTCAGGAGATAAGAAAAGCATCCATACAAATCCAAATCCACCTGCTGCAAGAGATAGTGAATGAATCACCTTTCTGTTGATCTCAAACTTTGATGTATAGAATGTCAAAACTAGAGCAAACAACATAGAACTTAGTCCATACATACCCATATAGCTAGATACTGAATTTGCCGCTTCGTTATAAGCCAAATTCATCACCTCGAAATTTAATGAATCAGCTGAAGGACTAGGCGATCCAAAAACCCAACCCGTTAATGAAGGTGTAGCAAAAGACCACATTGTAAAAAAAGCAAACCAACTAAAGAACTGAACAATTCCTAGTTGTTTCATTATTTTGGGCATAGATGAAATATGTGAAACAATTTCTTTTACACCATTAATTAAACCTGCACTTTCATTGTTTTGTTTTTTAAATTTTTCTATATCTGTAGGAGGATCTTCACTTGTTGTGATGATGGTATAAAGAATCGAAAGAATAAATACTGCTGCACCTATTGCAAAGGCATAGAAAACACTTTCTGGAATTTCTCCTGGTCCTGCTTCATTTTTCGCTCCTAGCTTTGTGACAAACCAGGGCAAATTTGAGGCAATCCATGTGCCGATTCCGATAATCAAGGTTTGGACTACAAACCCATAAGATCTTTGACTATCTGGTAATTTATCTGCTACTAGAGCCCTAAAAGGCTCCATACTAATATTAATACTAGCATCTAATATCCACAAGAAACCAGCAGCCATCCATAGAGCTGAACTATATGGCATAAAGAACAATGCTATTGTGCTCAATACTGCTCCCATAAAAAAGTAAGGACGCCTTCTGCCCCATCTTGGTGACCACGTTCTATCGCTTAAATATCCAATAATTGGCTGTACCAATAGCCCTGTTAGAGGGGCTGCTATCCATAGCATAGGTATGTCATCCGAACTAGCTCCTAATGTTTCAAAAATGCGAGACATATTTCCTCCCTGCAAAGCAAACCCAAATTGAATCCCTAAAAATCCAAAGCTCATGTTCCAAATCTCCCAAAAACCTAAACGCCTTTTTTCTTTTTGCATCTTTTGTAAATTATTGTCGAATATAAACTATTCGGACAAATAAAAACGCCAACCTTTTCAAGGGTTGGCGTTTCTATAAAACACGTTAATTCTTTAATAAAACCTTTATAGGTTTATACAAGATTCACCATATGCAATTAAGAACTCAAGTAAATCGGCAGAACCAATCTGTCCATCTCCATTAGCGTCAAAAGGACAAGGACCTCCTGTGCAAACAGAGCACGAACCGTCATCCAAATTAGCAAATGCCACATAGTTATCAGCTGTAGGATCAGTACATCCAGAGAATATGCAACTACCATCTTCCGCTGTATTAGCTGCATTATAGTTATCTGCTCCTGGGTATGTACAACCTGTTGCAGAACAAGAACCGTCATCTACGGTAGCATCAGGATTAAAGTTGTCTGCGAAAGGATTTGTACATCCTAATATGATACAAGAACCATCGTCAATTGTAGCGGTAGGGTCGTAGTTATCAGCTATTGAGTTAGTACAGCCCGAACAGCTACTACTATCTCCACCACAAACGCCACATCCATCAACAACAGTACACGAACCATTGTCATCTGTAGCTGCTATATCATAATTACAAGCAGTCATGTCAGTACATCCCAAAACTTCTAACTCATCACAAATTCCATCGCCATCTGTATCGTTGATACAGCCAGTGCAAGTGTAAAACTGTGCTGGGTATGAACAAGAACCGTTATCGAATGTAGCGTTAGGATCATAGTTACATGCAGTGATGTCTTGACAACCGGCTACTCCTGCTGGGAAAGTTAGAGCCATACCTTCAGCATAGTGACTTACTTGAACAGAATCTCGAATTTGAATGTTTACTAAGGCCGAAACTTGACCCGAAGTAGTAAATTGACCTAAAAGAACTCT
Organism: Bacteroidota bacterium; assembly: GCA_002746975.1. GTDB lineage: Bacteria > Bacteroidota > Bacteroidia > Flavobacteriales_D > Sanyastnellaceae > UBA974. The sequence goes on from NVXE01000002.1 coordinate 141,528, forward strand.
ACTAGCAACGGGATTTCCTTGAGAATTTGCTCCTGGAACGACAAAAATGGATCCTCCAATAAAGGTATTTACAATAAAGTCACCTCCTGAATTAAAATCTGTTAATGACGTTAGAGCTGCATCGAAAGCACTATTTAATCCATCGGCATCACCTGGTTGAGCACCAATCGTGAACCAACTATCAAATTCAAGGCTAGGGAATGCTGCAAAGAATAATGGATTAACTCCACCTCCAAAGTCACCACCTACTGCATCGTTGTAAAAACCATCATTAGCTGTAGTTAACATCTCCCATGGGGTTGTATCTGTTCCGTATACAGCTGTAACTTCAACGTTATTTGATACTAAATCAGCATATAATCTGTAGGTAGTTTGACCTGTTCCAATAGGGTCAGCTGAGACAATTTCGTAAGACAAGCCTAGACATAGACCATCACCCCAAGAACAAGAACCATCATCAAAAAGCGCAGTTGGATCATAATTTTCGGCATCAGGGTTCATACATCCACTGCAAGAAGTTCCATCACCTCCACAAATACCACAAGCATCATTTGTAACACAAGAGCCATCGTCCAATATAGCTAACGAATCATAATTACATGCAGTAATATCTGTACAACCTCCACATGTAGAGTTATCACCACCACAAATGCCACATCCATCATTTTGAAGACATGAGCCATCATCAATAGTTGCCGTTGAATCGTAGTTACAAGCAGTAGCGTCTGTACACCCACTACACGTGGAACCATTACCACCACAAACTCCACAAACATCGTTTTGCAAACAAGAACCATTATCTAAAACAGCTGCTGGATCAAAGTTACATGCTGTAATATCAGTACAACCCACCCCAACTTGAGGAAATGATAATGAAACTCCTTCAGCATATAAACTTGTCTGAGAGGCGTCACGAAATTGAATATTTACAAGAGCATCAACTAATCCAGAAGTGGTAAACTGTCCTATAAGTACTCGCCCATTAACTGGGACACCTTGTGTATTAGCTCCCGGGACTACGAATATTGAACCACCTATAAAAGTATCAACGATAAAATCTCCGCCGCTATTAAAATCAGCCATTGAAGTCAGAGCAATATCAAACGCATTGTTCAAACCATCAGGATCTCCAGGTTGAGCTCCAATAGTAAACCAGCTATCAAATTCCAAGTTAGGAAATGCTGCAAAAAACAATGGGTTTACTGAACCACCGAAATCAGCTCCTACTGGGTCGTTATAGAAACCGTCAACTGCATCACTTGTCATGTGCCAAGGTGTAGTATCAGTTCCGTAAACTGCTGTCACTTCAACGTTAGGTGAAGAGAAGTCTGCGTATAAACGATACGTGTTTTGGCCTGTACCCATAGGGTCCGTTGCGACAATATCGTACGACAGACCAGTTAATAGTCCGCCTCCATATGTACAAGAACCATCGTCTTCAGTAGCTGCTGCATTATAATTGTCAGCTGTTGGATTTGTACATCCAGGAACTGCAACGAATGGGAAAGAAATAGAAATTCCTTCAGCATTACTAGTGTTGGAGTTTACATCGTCCCATTGGAAATTCATAGTCATATTGACCACACCATCTGTTGTTATTTGGGCTATAAGCACACGACCATCAGCACCAGCAACAGCATCTGTTGAGACACCTGGAATAAGGAAGAATGAGCCGCCGACAAATGCATTTAGATTAAATCCCGTTCCTGCTTCAAATGAAGCAAAAGCAGCATCCATTCCTACTTGCTGTATATCGCTGGTTCCGTTAGAATCTGCAGAACCAATAGTAAACCAACTATCAAACTCAAGACTTGGGAAAGCGGCAAAGAATAATGGATTAATTGTATTACCTAACGCTCCACCTACTGCGTCTTGATAAAATGATGTTGTTACATCGACTACCATAGGCGATGTCTCAAGCGCATAAACTGCAACTAGTTCATCTGTAGGACTATCGAATGTTGCATACACTCTATATACTGTTCCGTATGGAGATTGGGCAAAAACCTCACTTTCGAGGCCGACAAAGTTGGCTTGCGCTAAGCCAGTAGTTAGAATTGCAATTGCAAGTAGTAAGTAATGTTTCATATATTAAGGTAATTTTCAGCTTACGCGTAATGTGTTGTGATTTTATCAGATTATTCTTCCAAATAATCCGAATTCGCTGTTTATGATTCGAATAGAAGACGCAAATTTAATAAATAGGTTGCTTTACCTTAATTAATAAATTATTTATTCCGATTTATACAGTTTAAGTCCTCAAATGCTTTTGTAAGTCGTGCTATAAATGACAGCTCACCCTCACGTAACCAAACACGAGGATCATAGTATTTTTTGTTAGGTTTTTCATCACCATCCGGATTACCTATTTGGTGTTGCAGAAAGTCAGATTTTCCCTCAACATAATCCCTAACACCTCGGAGAAATGCCCATTGCATGTCTGTATCAATGTTCATTTTAATGACTCCATAGCTAATTGCCTCCCTTATTTCTTCCAAAGTAGAACCACTACCCCCGTGAAAAACAAAGTCAACTGGAGAATCACTAAGGTTGTTTTTATTAGAAATAAATTTTTGACAGTTTTGTAAAATTATAGGACGAAGCTCAACGTTACCGGGCTTATAAACTCCATGGACATTACCGAAAGCCGCTGCCACAGTAAATTGATCGCTTACCTCTGACAACTGATCGAAAGCAAAAGATATTTCTTCAGGCTGAGTATAAAGACGAGAGCTATCAATGTCAGTATTATCAACTCCATCTTCTTCACCCCCCGTAACTCCTAATTCAATCTCTAAAAACATTCCCATAGGAGCGATTCTAGCAAGATATTCTTTACATGTAGCAACATTGTCTTCAACAGACTCTTCACTTAAGTCTATCATATGAGAGCTATATAAAGGTCTTCCAGTTGCTTTAAAATGCTTTTCGCTTTCTGAAATCAAACCATCAATCCAAGGAAGAAGTTTCCTAGAGCAATGATCTGTATGAAGAATAACCGGGACGTCATACGCTTCAGCAAGAGCGTTAATGTGTAAAGCTCCAGCAACTGACCCCAAAACAGCTTTTTTCTGCCCTTCTAATTTTAGACCCTTTCCAGCATTAAAAATTGCTCCTCCATTTGAAAACTGAATAATAACGGGAGAGTTCACGTCTTTAGCAGTTTCCATAACTGCATTAATTGAATTTGATCCTATTACATTAACAGCAGGGATGGCATACCCACGTGATTTAGCATCCATAAATACAGCTCGGACTTCATCTCCGAATAGAACACCTGAACGAAATCGTTTAGACATGATATTAATTTATCTACAAAAATACTTATTCCCAACACCTTAATAGCTATCCACTAAGCAGAATCTAGCTTGATGTCCATAACTTTTATAAATATAGGACAAACCAGAGACAACAATATCATCCCCGGGTAGCCCAAAGGTAATTGGGGAGATCCTTCAGAGCTATTTAATGTGGGATAAGGTTTGTTTGGTGCAAAGTGGTGATCCGAATGCCTGGTTAGTTCAAATAGAATAATTCTTCCCATTGCATGATCAGAATTCCATGAGTGATGTATTTCTACTTTTTCAAATCTGTGTTCTGAAACTTTCTGTCTTACCAAACCATAGTGCTCAATATAATTAGTCGCTTCTAACAAGAAAGCCCCAATAGCAGCAGCCGCTAACCATGCAAACCCCACTTTAAAACCTAATAATAAGAAACAAATTGCTAATGCAGACCATTGTATCACCTGCCAAACTAATACTTCATTTTGTACATTAAAGGCATGACGTCCTTTTCGAGATAATCTTTTCGCTTCAATTTTCCATGCGCTAATCCAACCTAAGATGAAAGACTTCACAACGAAGGGGAAGAGCCATTGTCCTCTTTTAGCACTTGCGGCATCTAATGGAGTTGCGACATTTCTATGATGCCCGAAATTGTGCTCGACATAAAAATGGCTATACATAGAAGTAGAGAGTAAAATTTTCGCGATGAATTGCGAGATTTTTGATGTCCTATGTCCTAACTCATGAGCGACATTAATTCCAGTAACGCCACAAAGAACTCCCATACTCGCAATTCGACCGTAGAAAGTAGTTGCCGATAATTCAGGATTCGAAATTGTGAGTAAGAACCATACTAACAAACCTAACTGCATTGGAAAAACAGCCCAAACAATAAAGTCATATACTCCATCCGACTCAACTTCTTTCAACACGGACTGTGAAAGATTACGTGAATTCGACGGAATGATTTGGTCTAAAATCGGCAACAAACCGAAAGCGAATAATAAACTAAACCATGCAAAAATCCCTGTGGACGATAAGGCAACTACCCCTGAAACGGGAATAGTCCAAGCCAACATATACTGCATAGAGCGCCACATAGTGCGCAATTTACTGATTCTCTTTGAATTTAAGAATCAATTCCTCAGGAGATTCTCCTAAATACTTTAGAGACATTTTAGATAATTCAGCTTCTCGTGAGTCTGGATATAGTTCTATAATCTTAGTGTACAATTTTTCGGCCATCTCAAAATCAGACAATTCAGTCTCAAACAAGTAAGCTGCGAGAAAAGCACATAGCTCTTTGTTTTCATATGTGGGATAACCATCATGAATGGATTCAAATAATCTTATCGATTCGTGAATTTGACCCGTTCCCCTTAACAAGTCAGCTCGTCTCATTAGATACTCAGGAACTAGAGAGTCTCCTTGGCACGCATTTGAAAAATTCGCATAAGCCCTCATTAATTTACTTGCAAGTTGTAAGTCAAAATCATCAGTTTTCCCAACTTGGGATTCTAATTCGGTAACTTTCGTTTTTAACGATGCACAAGAATTTTCGTTTTCAGAAACAGAGCCCTCTGAGCAAGCATTGATTAATACAAGAAATATTGAACCAATTATAAACCTCATCTAATTTTCCCTTTAGGTAAACGCATTCTATAATCCACGGGGACTTTTCCTAACCCAATATCTCTAAGTTTCCCATGTAACAATCGTCTTTTAACGGCAGGAATATGATCCGTTATCATTATTCCGTCCAGGTGATCATACTCATGTTGAACTATCCTTGCTGCAATTCCTTTTAGATGTTCCTCTACTAAGTCCCAATTGTGGTCGAAGTATTCGATTTTGATTTCGTTTGGTCTAGAAACAACCTCACGAATCCCTGGAATTGACAAACACCCCTCTTCCATAACCGATTCGTCAGTTGATGATTCAAAAATCACGGGATTTATCATAACTCTCTTAAAATTGTCACACCCTTCATCTCCGTCTTCACCCTCACTAAAAGGAGAACCATCAACAACGAAAAGACGAATCGACTCGCCTACCTGAGGCGCTGCAAGCCCTACTCCCTCAGCATCATACATGGTCTCCCACATATCATCAATCAAGGAATCAAGACCCAAATGATTCTTTTCTATCTCAACGGCTTCTGCTTTTAAAACAGGATCGCCAAAAGCAACTACAGGTTTTACCATATTACAAAGGTATCAATGCTACCTTTGTCTGATGCCTATTTTAGATTCTATTCCAGAAGCAATTGAAGTTATTCGTAACGGAGGAGTCATTATCGTAGTCGATGATGAAGACAGAGAGAACGAAGGGGACTTTTTAACTGCCGCCAGAAATGTCACACCTGAAGTAATTAACTTCATGGCTACTCACGGACGTGGTTTAATATGTGCTCCATTAATCGAAAGCCGCTGTGACGCTTTAGGGCTAGATTTGATGGTCACTACTAACAACGCTGCCTATGAAACACCATTTACAGTATCCGTTGACTTACTAGGCAGTGGATGCACAACTGGAATTTCTGCAAGTGATAGGTCCAAAACCGTGATGGCACTTGTAGACCCATCTACAAAACCTGACGACCTTGGCAAACCAGGACATATTTTTCCATTAAGAGCTAAAGCTGGTGGGGTCTTGAGAAGGAACGGCCATACAGAAGCCGCTATTGATTTTTCAAGACTTGCTGGATTTGAGCCCGCTGGAGTAATTGTCGAGATTCTTAATGAAGATGGAACTATGGCGCGGTTACCTCAGTTAAAAGAGTTAGCTGTAAAGCATGATATGAAATTAGTATCAATTGCTGATCTAATAGCTTACAGACTTGAAAACGAGACATTAATCGAGCGTACAGCGGAAGTCCAACTAAACACTGCCTTTGGACCATTCACTGCAATTTCATACAAGCAATTGACTAATGACATGGAGCATCTTGCCTTATTCAAGGGGACTTGGGATGATGATAGTCCTGTACCGGTTAGGGTGCATGCCTCAAGCATGATAGGTGATGTTTTTCAAGTTTCAGACCTCGGCAAAGGCCCTCAGCTACACGCTGCTATGGCGAAAATAGAAGAAGTAGGCTGTGGCGCAATTGTTTTTATTAATAAGCTACGTCAAGGAGGAGGTTTTGCCGAAGAATTAAAGGCTTACTCTCAATATCACAAAGAACAAAAGAGATTAGGTGTTTTCCATCCTTTTGACTCTAAGGATTATGGAATAGGAGCTCAAATAGTTAGAGACCTGGGGATAAGAAACATCAATTTACTATCAGACACTCCTAGAAAAACAGGTGACATTGGTTATGGTTTGACAATTTCCAAACATACTCCTATCTCTACCTAACCACTACTTATAGAGCATCAACAATCTCATTGTCTAAGATTTTAGATATTAAAAAAGCCCACTTCATAGCGGGCTTTTTTAATATCTAAATAAAAGAGAATTTATTTCTCTTCATTTTTATTCTTATCAAATTTGCCGTATTTCTGACGGAATTTATCAATTCTACCAGCAGTATCAACAAACTGAGCTTTTCCAGTATAAAAAGGATGGGACTGTGAACTAACTTCCACTTTAATAAGTGGGTATTCATTACCATCTTCCCACTTAATCGTTTCTTTAGTTTTTGTGGTTGAGCGGCTTAAGAAAGCAAACTCATTACTCATATCTTTAAAAACAACAGTGCGGTAGTCTTCTGGGTGGATTCCTTTTTTCATCTCTCAAAATTGGACGGCAAAGATACACAAGATTGGAGTATTTACCCTCTTAAAGATGATTGATTTTATTTAATTCTGCATATTTGATAAAAAATGTAAAAACAACACCCCTAAATTAGGGGTTACGAAGCTTTTGTTATATCTTTGTATAGAATTTAAGTGAGTTTAGCATAATGCTAAACATCAAGTGATAATTTGGTTAAGTTGGTCCCGCATTGAAACGTCAGTGCGGGATTTTCTTTTTCCAAAATATTTTCATGGACACCCACTATGGTTTTATACAGTTTTGAGTTTATGTGTGTTGGTAACACTCTGTTCTTACCCTGAGAAGTAAAGCATAAACTCCCGAATTTAGCAGTGTTAATTATAATATGCTAACAGTTAATTCTTCTATATTAATATCTATTTTGCTCGTTATTTTAAACGGGGTATTTAGCGACCCTAGCTTTATACATGATACTAATTCGGCTAGTACTACTTCCATTGGAACAGAAACCCCTTACTCTATCCGAATACAAACTGAAAACATCTCAGGACTTACTCAACTTGAATTTTACATTCCTAACAGCCTTTCTGTAAGTGTTATAGAAGATCAAAATGCCGATGTCACAACTGGGGATAATAGCATTTCATTTCTTTGGGCAGATTTGAACTCTGATGAGATTTCCATAGAACTCAGGCTTTCTCCTATGAATGGCTTTAATAGTGGTGCGATTACACCTACTATCTCTTATATGAATAATGGTGAACGTATTAACGTTATACTTAAAAAGACCATTATTAATACTTTTCCTATTTGCGTTGACTTAGACCAAAAATCTAAAGGCATTTCATGTGTTCGAACAATTACTGCTGAAGAGGATGGTATAACTAAGGTTGACTTAACCATTAAAGGAAATAACTATGATGGGTTCATCAAGATTACGGAAAATATTCCCACCAATTGTCTTTTTGAAATTGTAAATACAGGAGGGTCCGTAGCAGAAGAAGAAAATGGCACTCTTAAATTCGTTTGGTTCGACACAAAGTCACCATTGCCTATAACTGTTTCATATAGATTGCTTGGGTGTTCTGGTGACAACCTTAATGATTTATCAGGTGAAATTAGATATGCGTTTGGTAATCACGAATTTTATCAAGATATTGCACTTTTAACACAAAACTTCCCTGAAGATGATGTGTTGAATAATATCTCCCAAATCGCAGATGATTCTGCACCCATTTTAGTGACTCAGTTTAATAATCATAATGCTCTGACGCCCGATAACGGGGTAGCTTATCGCGTTCAATTATTAGCTGGTCATAATGATGTCAGTAGAACTTGGATTTCTAATACATATAACTTCTCAGGTCCTGCTGACACTGAACTTCATGAAGGCTGGATCAAATACACAACGGGTTCTTTCCCTGTTTATAAACAGGCAAGAAATGAAAGAGAGAACATTAACAAAACACATCACTTTCCTCAACCGTTCGTTACTGCATATTATTGTGGAGAACGAATTTCGGTAGAGGAAGCTTTGGTTATTTCACAACAAGACTGGATACCATAATGGCAACAATACACACAGACTGGAAGTCAGCTTTAAAAGGATATGAAGATTATTTAGCTTTGGAAAGAGGGCTCAGTGAGAATTCTATCCTTGCTTACATGAGGGATATTAAACAATTTGCAAACCAAATAGAAAAGCAGGATGGTGTTACAAATCCATCAACAATTAACATTACTCACGTAGAGCATTTTCTTGCGTTTTTATATGATAAAGGACTTGCAAGAAACAGTCAAGCTCGTATGCTAAGCGGTGTTAGAAGTTTTTGTAAGTTTCTGAGAATTGAGGGTATTATGGATACTGACCCAATAGAATTAATTGAAGGACCTAGGCCTGAGAGAAAACTGCCGGACGTTCTTACTGTTTCTGAAGTAGAGAGCATTATATCATCTGTAGATATGAGCCGTCGTGAAGGTGTACGTAATAAAGCGATGCTCGAAGTTCTTTACAGTTGTGGGCTTCGTGTTAGTGAACTTACAGACCTAAGAATGTCACGTGTCGATTTGATAGATGGTGTGGTTAGAGTCGTCGGAAAAGGAAACAAGGAAAGAATTATTCCCATTGGCAGACAAGCTTGTGACTCAATTGATGACTACTTATCACATTATAGGGCAGAAATTATTCCTTTACCAGGTCACGAAGATATTTTATTTATAGGGCGTCAAGGTCGTAAAATGACTCGCCAAATGGCTTTCACCATGCTCAAGAGAAGTGTAATCTCTGCTGGAATAAGGAAGAATGTAAGCCCTCACACTTTCAGACACAGCTTCGCTACACATTTAATTGAGGCGGGTGCTGATTTAAGAGCTGTGCAAGAAATGCTCGGTCATGCTCAAATTACAACGACTGAGATATATACCCATCTTGACAAAAGGTACCTTGAGGACCAGGTTTCAAAATACCATCCTCATTCTCCAGAGGCAGCAACTAAAAAGGACTAAAAATACTTAAAAGTATTTCAGCCTTTTACTAGTTTTCTATATTTAATCCTCTTAGGACCATTATTGCCAAGTCGTTTTTTACGATTCTCTTCGTAATCAGAGTATGCACCCTCAAACCAATATACGTTTGAGTCTCCTTCAAAAGCTAGGATATGAGTGCATATACGGTCGAGGAAGTAACGGTCGTGAGAAATTACAACAGCGCAACCAGCAAAAGACAGAATTCCTTCCTCTAATGCTCGAAGAGTATTTACATCAATATCATTTGTAGGCTCATCTAGCAATAGAACATTCGCTTCAGTTTTGAGAGTCATTGCTAAATGCAAACGATTTCTCTCTCCACCTGAAAGCACCTTACATTTCTTTTGTTGATCTGGACCGTTAAAGTTGAATCTACTTACATAAGCTCTGCTATTTACTAGCTGCCCCCCTATTTCAATATGTTCATTCTTACCAGACACTACTTCCCAAACTGTTAGTTCGGGGTCTATTGATGTATGAGTTTGGTCTACATACCCGATTTCAACTGTGTCACCTAACGAAAGACTTCCAGCATCAGGCTCTTCCAGCCCCATTATCATCTTAAATAAGGTGGTTTTACCTGCTCCGTTAGGCCCTACGATACCTACAATACCCGCTGGTGGCAGACTGAATGTAAGACCATCAATGAGGAGTTTATCCCCATATGATTTCTGGAGGCCTTCAACTTCTAATACTTTACTTCCTAGACGAGGTCCATTAGGAATAGGTATCTGAAGACGCGTGCTCTTCTCTTTAGAACCGTCAGAAAGCATGATTTCGTAGTTGGAAATACGAGCTTTATTTTTTGCACGACGACCTTTAGGGCTCGTTCGAATCCAGTCTAATTCTTTTTCAAGTTCTTTTTTGCGCTTACTTTCATGCTTTTCTTCAAGTGCAAGGCGTTTAGTCTTTTGTTCTAACCAACTTTGGTAATTACCCTCATAAGGAATACCCTCCCCTCTATCTAACTCAAGAATCCATCCAGCGACATTGTCAAGGAAATATCTATCGTGAGTTACACAAAGAACTGTACCGGCATACTGCTCTAAATGTTGCTCGAGCCAATCTATAGATTCAGCGTCTAAGTGGTTAGTAGGCTCATCAAGAAGCAGTACGTCAGGTTGTTTAAGCAGAAGGCGACAAAGTGCAACACGTCTGCGTTCACCCCCACTTAACTCAGAAATAAGCTGATCATCAGGAGGGCAACGAAGAGCGTCCATGGCTATACTCAACTTAGTATCTAGTTCCCAAGCGTCTAATGCGTCTATTCTATCTTGGACTACTGCTTGACGATTAATTAACGAGTCCATTTTCTCAGGAGAATTTAAAATCTCCTCATCCATGAATTTTGCATTTATTGCTTCGAATTCAGCAAGAGTATCAATTATTTCTTGAGTTCCTTCCTCAACAATTTGGCGAACAGTCTTTGATTCATCTAAGTCGGGCTCTTGAGGTAAATAACCTACCGTATAACCGGGAGCCCAAACTATATCACCTCTAAATGACTCGTCTAGGCCTGCAATCAACTTCATTACTGTTGATTTTCCCGACCCGTTTACTCCGATAATCCCAATCTTAGCTCCGTAGTAGAATGAAAGGTAAACGTCTTTTAAAATATGCTTTCCGGTAGGTGTTTCTTTGTTCACCTTTACCATCGAGAATATTACTTTTTTATCGTCAGCCATCTTATTTTATTTCCTAATTATTTCACAAAGGTACTCCACATTTATCGGCGATTACCCCAATTTTTCTTCCCAATGCACAACTAATTCAGATTCTGTTTTTCCTGCTGATGTTAATGTTTTCAGCCCAAAATCCCCTACCTCGTAAACTCCTATTGGATTTAATTCAGCAAGAGCGTGAAGATCATGCGTAGCAATGATTACAGATTTATTTTGAGAGAACTCTTTAAGCATCGATATTAATTGCTTTCGAGCGGGGATATCTAGGAATGCGGTAGGTTCATCGAGGAACATCCACGAAGCTCCTTGAGTTTCGGCTCTGGCGAACATCACTCTTGAAGCCTGACCGTCACTTAAGGTGTCGAGTCGTCTCGATAATAGATTCTGTAACGACCATGATTTGATAATTGACATAAAAACATCAGGTGCGATGTTGCTACGAGACATTTCCACAGCGAGGTTGAGAACTTCCTTTACTTTGAGACCACTTGATTTAGGTGGCGTCGAACCAACGAACGAAAATATACTAGCTTTTTCTGAATAATTTAAAGTTCGAACTTTATCTCCACCGTACAACACCTCCCCTTCTACACCATCTTGTAAACCCAGAATTGTCCTTATTAAGGTACTCTTACCAGCTCCATTACCTCCGACTAGGGCATGAATTCCCGGCCCCTTAAACTCGGTTGATATTGGTAGAGTTAGGTTTGGCATTCCTTTATAGCCTAAGACCAAACCACTTAACTCTATTGATTTAACCTCTAGTTCAACTTGTACCATCATAGCTCATGAGTTCTTTTCCATATAACAGCAATTACAACAGGAGCTCCAAATAATGCGAGGATAGCGTTTAAAGGTAATCCTGAAGAATCGCTCCAAGGAGACCTTACTAACAAGTCAGCCAAAAGAGCAATTAAGGCACCCGTAATTACAACTAAAGGAAGAATATTATTATGGCTTCTCTCGGAAGTAATCATCTTAACTACATGAGGTGTCGCAAGACCCAAAAAAGCAATAGGACCACAAACCGAGGTTATAGATCCCGCTACGATTCCGACTATAACTATAATTTCCATTCTAAACTTTTTTGATGGGGTTCCCATAGTAATAGCAGTATTTTCTCCCAAAGTCCAAGCATCCAGCCATTTACTTCTTACCATCCCCCAAATCATTGCGATAATTGCAAGAAATGGTAAAATTAGTGCGATTTTCAAAGTCGAGTTACCAAACGAACCCATTCCCCAAAAAACGAAAGCTTGAAGTTCTTCGGCTCTAGCTTCAGCTTGTAGTACGGTCACTATAGCACCTACTGTATAACCAACCATTAAACCGAAAACGAGTAAGGTTACAGGTGAGGTAAATCTTTTAGAGGCAGAAAAAATCAAAATTAAAACTCCTAAACTTCCAATAGCAGCAGCTGGCATAACCCCGAAGGATGCAACTCCTAGCAAAGTAACTATAGCTACTCCAAGTGAACCTCCTGAGGTTATTCCTAGAACAGAAGGGCCTGCTAGTGAATTTCGAAACCAAGTCTGCATAAACTGACCCGTAAGAGCTAGTCCCGCACCCGCACCGAGAGCCGTAAGCACTCTTGGAAGTCTTACTTCCCAAAAAATTACTTCTCGAACTTCATCTGGAACTTTAGATAAATCTACTGGTCCCCAAATGAGGTGTATGACAGATATCAAGATTGTAAAAAGCGTCAATACAACTGTCGTAAATATTGTGCTTCGGACATTCATTCGGGTAGCCATTTAAATGTCTTTTCTTCGTGAGTTTTTGGGCCTAGAAATAAAGTGTCTCCAGCAAGGTCAGGTCTAATCAATGATATTAAGTCCGCCAATACTACTTCTGGCTGAACTATCATAGACCCAAAGTAATCTGTCGTGGCAGTATTGCAATAGAAAACCTTTCCCGATTTTGGTATTAAATAAGAGTGACGAGGGTCCTCCATCACAAGCTTAGATTTACTATATCCCTCTGGGGCGTACACAACCATTCCCCAAATATCCGCATCGGATGCAGCAGATATTACGCTCTCAAGCTCCATAGAAATATTCTCTCGCCCACCGTTAAAAAGATATTTACCTCCTGCATCTTCTATAAACCTTGCAACTAGACTACCTCCACCTGGAGCATTCCACTTCCCCTCTTTTACACTTCCTGTGAAGACAATAGGCACGTTCGAATTATTCCTATGTACCTCTTTACGCAGCCTATTATACTTCTCTGCAATTTCTTTAAAGGCCAAATCACTTTTCTCCTCCTCTCCTACTAACCAACCTATTACCCGCATCCACTCAGCTCTACCTAAAGGAGATGGCTCGAGGTATTCAGTAATAGGAATAACGGGTATTCCAAAGACTTCACCATCTCCATTTAATGGATCTCCAAAGGGATATATAAGTAAGGCTGAAGGTTTAGATAAAACGCACATTTCCCTATTAATTTCAGGATTACCACCAAGATCCAATGCTGTGCCATTCTTGATTTTTTCTAAGGCACTTTCACTTTGTAGATAGGATATAAATGCACCTCCAGCCCAATGTTCTAACCCTACACTTTTTTCGATTAAAGCAACATGAGTAGTGCTTAATGTTGCAAGGCGCTCCCCTTTACACAACACAATAAAATCAAATTTAGTCAGCATTTCTTCAGGCAATAAACTTAAGTCTGAAGAGTCCCGAACTACTCTGGATAAAACCTCATTAGATTCTGGATTTAAACATTCTAACCAGCTAACATTATTAAGTTTTACCCACCTAAAACCTTCGGCATATTCGGCCTTAATAATATGATGTTCATCTACTTGAAGATCCGAGTACTCACAGCCACTGAGGAAACACGTTGAAATAACGATTAGTATGGGGAGAAATATCTTAAAATTCATCGTTAAGGACATGCCCCAAAGGTAGGTCTGACCGCACATCATTTCGTACCTTCGTGCCATGTCAAAAAATTCCGATATAATCCGCAATAAAAACGAGGATAGAATGCGTTTGCTTGTTGCGGATCTAGAACGAAAACTTGATCTGATTCGAAAAGGAGGTGGGAGTGAAAAGATAAAAAAAGAACACTCAAAGGGAAAACTTACAGCAAGGGAGCGTTTAGAAAAGCTCTTCGACAATGATTGTGAAAGGTTTGAAGTTGGAGCCTTTGTAGGCGATGGGATGTACGAAGAGTATGGTGGATGTCCTTCTGGCGGAGTAGTCGTAGAAATCGGAAGAATTCATGGACGGCTTTGCATAGCTGTTGCTAATGATGCAACCGTTAAAGCAGGAGCTTGGTTTCCAATAACTGCAAAGAAGAATTTAAGAGCACAAGAAATAGCCTTAGAAAACAGACTTCCAATAGTTTATTTAGTTGATAGTGCAGGCGTATTTCTACCTCTTCAAGATGAAATTTTTCCAGACAAAGAGCACTTTGGAAGGATGTTTCGTAATAACGCAAAGCTTTCGAGTGAAGGAATTCCACAAATAGCAGCCGTAATGGGATCTTGTGTTGCGGGAGGAGCCTACTTACCTATTATGAGCGATGAGTCTTTAATTGTTGAAGGAACTGGATCTATATTTCTTGCTGGTAGTTATTTGGTAAGAGCAGCTATAGGAGAGAATATTGATAACGAAACTTTAGGAGGTGCAAAGACACATTGTGAAATAAGTGGAGTTATTGACTACCCATGTAAGGATGATGAGGACGCCTTGAAAACAATTCGAGATCTTGCTTCTCATTGGGGTGAAACCTCTAAAGCAGCAAATTTCACTCGTAAAGAACCTAAACAGCCAAGTGGTCACTCAATTTCTTCTATACTTCCTGAATCTAGGACTCAGCCTTATGCATCTCATGAATTAATAGATGCCTTAATTGATGCGGATTCATTTACTGAGTATAAAAAAAGCTTTGGAAAAACTCTTATTTGCGGATATGCAAGTATCGATGGATGGAGTGTAGGAATCGTCTGTAACCAAAGAAATACGGTAAAGTCAACAAAAGAAGGCCTTCAATTTGGAGGTGTTATATATTCTGACAGTGCCGATAAAGCTGCTCGTTTCGTTATGACATGTAATCAAAAGAACATACCTCTGGTTTTTCTTCAAGATGTCACCGGTTTTATGGTAGGCTCTAGATCAGAACATGGTGGAATTATCAAGGATGGCGCTAAGCTTGTAAATGCTGTTGCGAACAGCGTGGTTCCTAAATTTACAATAGTAGTGGGCAACAGTTATGGAGCTGGGAACTATGCTATGTGTGGAAAAGCTTATGATCCTAGACTTATTTTGGCATGGCCTACAGCTAGAATAGCTGTTATGGGTGGAGAACAAGCTGCTAAAGTTCTTCAACAAATCGAAGTTTCACGACTTAAAAAAGCTGGGAAACCTGTAAATGAGGAGGAGCAGTCAAAACTTCTAGAAATTATCAAAGCTCGTTATGAAAAACAAACTCAACCAGAATATGCCGCATCAAGGCTATGGGTTGATGCTATAATAGACCCTGAACTCACTAGAAATTGGATCAGCATTGGTATTGAAGCTGCAAATGCGACACCTGCTGAAAAACCTTTTCGACCTGGTGTTCTTCAAACTTGAGATTAACATGATTTTCAATAAA
This sequence comes from Bacteroidota bacterium, assembly GCA_002746975.1. GTDB lineage: Bacteria > Bacteroidota > Bacteroidia > Flavobacteriales_D > Sanyastnellaceae > UBA974. Next base: position 157,348 of record NVXE01000002.1, read on the forward strand.
ATAAATTTAAAAATAATGCGTTTCGCAATTTTACTCCTTAGTTTAAGTATCACCTTTCCTTCTTTAGCCCAAACAAATATTAAGAAGGTCAGTAAAAAAGAAGCTGCAGCTCGGGCTTCTATTTTAGCCTCTAACCCTACTCCATACGTCATACATGACTCTGAGGGCAACTTGGTTTCTTTTGACAAAGTAATTGAAGCATCATTAGATGCAGATGTCGTTCTATTCGGAGAACTACACGATAATCCTATGGTTCATTGGTTACAACTTTTACTTACTGAAGCTATTGATGTTGAAGGGCAAGAATTAGTTCTCGGAGCTGAAATGTTTGAGTCTGATGATCAGCTTCCAATAAACGAATATCTTTCTGGAATAATTAACTTGAGTAAATTGGAAGATAATGCAAGGGTTTGGCCTAATTTCAAAACGGACTACTTACCATTATTAGACTACGCTTTAGAGCACGATCATAAGTTTATCGCTACAAATATTCCAAGACGTTATGCTTCATTCGTGTACAATTACGGTCTAGATACGCTATCAACTCTCTCTGCAGAGGCACTTTCATTCCTCCCCCCACTACCTATCGCATACGATGCAAGTGTTGGTTGTTATGCAGATATGCTTCAGATGTCAGGTGGCCATGGTGGTGATAACCTCCCTAAATCACAAGCTATTAAAGACGCTACAATGGCTCACTTTATCAGCCTGAATTTACCTGAAAATGGGATTTTCCTTCACTATCATGGTGCTTATCATAGCCAAAACAAAGAAGGAATCGCTTGGTACTTATATCAAATAAATCCTGACCTAAAAATTGTTACTATCTCAGCATCAGAACAAGATTCAATAGACAACTTAGGTGAAGAGAGTATTGGTGTAGCTGATTTTATTATCACAACTCCAAGTAATTTAACGAAAACATACTAAATATAAAAATAATGAAATTCAAATTTTATATTACTTTTAGTGCAGTCGCATTAATTTTATTTTCGCTATCAAGTTGTACTTGTGATGGCGAATGCTCACAAAAAGATCTCTCACAAACGACATCTAAGTCAACAAGTGAACACGAAGCGTATTATGGTTCTGTTATTGAAACTACAGGTGCTTTAGACGCAAAGAGTGTACGCGAAAGACTTCAGAACTCTGATTCAGTAAAGGTTAGAATGAAGGGAACTGTAGTTACTACATGTGCAAAAAAAGGATGTTGGATGGATGTCGCCTCTGGTGAGGACACTGTTTTTGTAAAGTTCCAAGACTATAAATTTTTCGTTCCAACCGCAGGAGTTGAAGGATTCCATACCGTTATGGAAGGAGTTGCTTTTTACGACACAACTTCAGTTGATGATTTACGTCATTTCGCAGAAGACGCAGGTAAGTCTGAAGAAGAAATAGCATCTATCACTGAGCCAGAGTACAGATTGCAATTCACAGCTACAGGTGTAATGATGGATGGGCTTGAGTAATGAGGTTAATTAAATGTCGCAGTGTCGTTATCGCGTCAGTGATAATGACAGTTTCTCTTTATTCGTGTACTGTAAATGATGATGGCTCTCAAAATTCTGGTAATAAGCAGAAAGAAAAGGTGGTTACGATTGCTAATCCGCCTAGTCAACTAGCGCAACTAATGAGATATATGGATGAAAGGCTCATCGAGATTGAAGTTGCTTCAGAACAGAGTGACGATTGGCCTAATCTGAAATTTAATTTCCCTGATATATCAGAACAGGAACCTACCAGAGAAAGTATGCTATCGGATGCTGTATTTGAACACTCTGTATCGTTTCAAAAAATATCTGAAGAATATAATACAGCTCCTTCAAAGGAGGGGTTTGACAAAATTGTTCAGGAATGCCTAGCATGTCACTATAGAAGTTGCCCCGGTCCTATCGTCAGAATAAAAAAGCACCTTGACTAGAATATGTATGTCTATTACTGATTGCGCTCTAAATGTTCTAAGACTTCGAGCATAGGAATAAAGAGAGCGTGAGATTTGCTTTTTGATTTATCATCCATTGCGTTTCGAACAGTAATAATTGATTCTAGTAATAGTTGCTCATTCTCAACCAAGTCACACTGTTCGATAAGAGTCAACCCTTCTATTGCTGCCCTAAAATCTCCTGATGTTGCTGCCCTAACAATGATATCTATACTCTCTGAGGGTACGAATCCAGCACTCCAAATAAAACCCAAAATATCAGCGTGAATATCTTTAAAATCCATATCACTAAGTATTTCTATAAAAATATCCTCTGCTGCGCTTAGTTTAACACTTGAAAGCATACCTCGCATTCTATTTCGTAGATCATCCTCATTTCTATCACGGAATGCTTCTAAAAGTGGCTTAATCCATTTAACCGTTCCCTTCTTATCCGCTTGATCTAAAGCAGATTTAACTTTCTTATTATCTGTAGAGAAAAGTTCTTTCATTTTGCAAAGATATCCGCTAAGCTTTAACACTCCAACATTCTACCAATTCTGACAGAATCATTGCCGTTGCACCCCACACTAAATTGTTGTTCAACATAAATCCTGGAACTTGTTTCCCCATAACCATAAATTTACCCCAGTTTTTTTTATTTGATATATAAGACATCTCACACGACAGAACACTCGCTACTTCTTTAGAATCAGGATACCAAACTGGTTTAACTGGCAACCAAGCAACAAAAGGTCTTACAAAAAACTTACTCGTGGGTATATATAATGGAGTAAGAGCACCTATCACATTATTCCTTCCAACTTTGACTCCTAATTCTTCTTCACATTCCCGTAAAGCAGTAGCTAAATCGTCCATATCACAATCCTCTCTCTCCCCTCCTGGCATAGCTATTTGCTTAGAATGTACACCATTATATTCCGACCTTTCAATAAGTACGCCCTCAACTCTTCCTTCTTCAGATGGGTACATTAACCATAACACAGATGCTTTTCTAGCTTTTGAGAGAAGAGAAAGCTCGAATGATAAATCCCTATATGGAGGGGCTGCTTTTAACTGCGATGATAAACCTGGTAAAGAACGTTTAAGTCTTGAGAACAACGAAATAATTTCATCAGGACTACCCTTAAGAGGATTTTTTTTATTTTCTTTATCAAGTTTCACGTCTACAAGGTCGGTCGGTTTTACCTTAGCTAAATGCAAGCCTACCTCTTAGATAATAACAATGAATTCCCACCTGTTTCTGAAACTAGCAGTTCGGGAATTCTTGCTGTTGGAGGTGAACTTAGTGCATCTCTACTAATAGCAGCGTACGAGCACGGAGTATTCCCTTGGTATAACCCAGGTGAAATGATTATGTGGTGGTCACCTGAAGAAAGAGGTATACTCCCATTAGATGGCTTGAAGAAGCATAAAAGCATGCGTAATGAGTTAAATAGAAAGAGGTATAGTGTAACATACGATACTTGTTTTGAAAAGGTAATCATTGAATGCTCCAACAGTTTGAGAGGAGAGCAAATCGGTGAAGAACCCGAAACATGGATAGGGAATGATATGATTAAAGCATACACAGACCTACACAAGCTAGGTATTGCACATTCTGTTGAGGTCTGGAAAGAAGCTCAACTTGTCGGCGGTTTATACGGTGTGTCTATAGGGAAAATGTTTTTCGGAGAAAGCATGTTTTCCAAGGCGACAAACGCTTCTAAAGTTGGGTTATTCCATCTTGTTGAAAGACTGAAGAAATGGAACTTTGGGCCTATTGATTGCCAAATGATGAATAGTCATATAGCTACTTTAGGAGCAATTCCTATGAGTAGAGATGATTTCGGTTTACTTCTTGAAAAGTATATTAAAGCTGGAGAAACTAGGAAAGGAAATTGGACAGAATAGGCTATGTTTAAGTTCACTTCATTTTTCACATTTAGAAGAAGGCTTGCAAAAGCATTACTAAAATTAATGGGTTGGCGCTTTAGAGGACAAGACCCCCCAAGTAAATGGCGACACATTATTTTTATAAGTCCAGCAAGTGGTGGGCTGTATAAAAAGCAACAACTTTGGATGCCCTATCTCACCTCTACTCATTCTAAGTGGATAGATCTTCGAAATACTTCTGAAATAAAGAAAGTTCTAAAGAAAAATCACACGGCACTAGTTAGATGGGAAGATGATATTGACGAAAAAGCATTAACGAAATTACTTGCTAAATCTCGAAAACATAAAGTTAGAGTCTCAGCATGTGCATGGGACACCACTCATAAAGCGGTGAAGTTCCATTCTCAATTCAGACCTTCTCTTTATCCCGAGCGAGATATCAGATATTTAAGCCGATTCTTCAAATACTTCAAACAAATTTGAGTCTTAACTTGAGGTAGCTGAGTTAACATGTTATTAACAATTGCATCCATTTCGTTAACAAGCCGTTAATATCTGACTACTTTCTTTCGCAAAACCTATTAAAACTCCTACTAAATTGCTTGAGTAATCTAAACCCTTTAAACAGAACCACAATGCAGATGGATAAATACGATTTCATGATTTTGGACATAATTCAATCTCACAAAATAGAAAACCAGAGTCATATTAGACTCAGCGTTTTAGAGCGTAATTTCTGGAAATGTATCGAAGCTGATACAGACCTACATGTGGGACAAGCTAGAATTGGAGAACGAATCACAAATCTATATTTAGACGGGCTTATTCAAAATAAAGATGGATACACGCTGACAAAAAAAGGAAGAGAGCAATTGTCTTTTGCACCATGGAATAAAGAAAATGTATTAGCTTAACATATTAAACTATTACCTTATTACAAGAAAGGGGGCCCTTAATGGAGCCCCCTTTCTTTTTCAATAATATGTCAAGAGACCTGTATTTACAGATCATAATCGTAACCTATTTTGCGTCCTTCTTAGGTTTTGCCGATTTTTTTGCTTTTGGCGTCTCTTTTGTCTCCTCCACTTTTTCATAAGACTCCTCTAATATCTCAAGTCCTGGATACTTTTCCTTCCAAAACTCTAACTTACTGCGATCACGAACCGTAATAACAGTTCTTCTATCTAATCTAACCTTAATATTTGGTTGTAGCTCTTTTTCTCTCTTTTTACGTGCCATTTCTGTTATTGATATTTTGCCCATTAAAGGATAGTGCGAAAGAACACTAATTGAGACGAAAACTCACCTTTTTAAGTAATTATTACTAAGATGTTATAGTTAATTGGTAATTCCTAATAATTATTAGGGATATTAGATGCTTTTATCGAAGTAAATTGACTAATCCCCTCATTTCTTCGGCATCAACATCATAACCTTGAACTTTAATAACCCATTGATATACTCCATCTGGTGCAAAATGGTCTCCTCCATTAACATTTCCCATCCAAGCATCATCTAAAGAAGTGCTAGAGTAAACAATGTCTCCCCATCTATTGTAGATAACTAATTCGAAAGACTCTATTTGGCGTCCAATAATTTTAAATGCATCATTTAATCCATCATTATTAGGTGTGAATGCAGATGGTATATAAAGTATCACAGACCCGTAAAGGTGAATCTGTGCGACATCGAAACAACCGTTATTTGATGTTACTGTAACTTCAGCATCATACTCATCAAGTCCATCATAATTATGAGTAACATCTCTTTCATATCCGTAACTTCCATCTCCAAAATTCCAAATGAAATTAAATGCACCCGGAAATGGCTCTACAGGATCAGTGATAACACTAAAATCATAAGTATCGTCTCCTAGATCATATCGAACTACTGTTGCTGATACTGTTTCAACTTCTACTCTTGTTGAAGCGGAGATATCGTAATCACAATTATCAACTACTAAAACTTCGAATGTTGTACCAACTGTTGGCGAAACTGTATGCGCAAGTTCGTCATCTAGAAAATTCTCCCAAAAGATTTGGTATGGAGGCTGACCACCTTCAATTGAAAGCTCCAAGGTGCTCTCAGCTCCATTGCAAAGCAAAGTGTCATTAGGCATTGTAATCATAAGAGGATCATATGGAACCTCAAAAAGTGTCTGTAAATAAAGATCCCTATCACAGCCATCGTGGATATAAATTTCCATTAGTTGAGGAGTCAATGAGGTATGGTCGATACACTCTTCTGACCCAAAGTCAACACCGTTAATGGTCCAATTATAAGTTACCGGAGGGTATTCTAGTGTTGGGTTTTGAATTAAATCAACACAAACTGTGGCATACTCATCACAAAGTGCTGTTACGGTCTCTGGAGTTGTTGCTTCGAGAGGAGGTGTATCGTAAATAAAGATACTTAAGGAACTTTCTGTTGTACCACTAATAATGTTTAAAATAAGCTCCTCTGTCCCTTCATCAATATAGTCTTGTGGGACGACAAATGAAAGGGCCAAATCATACTCTCCTATGGGAATAACCGCAGTAGTGGGCAGGCCTTCTATATCATCTGTGAAAGATGCCTCCGATAGTGGATCTACTTGGATTTGGAATTCAAAAGGGTATACAGATGGGACTAGACATGGTCTACTGATTGTAATAGTCGAAACACCACAATCTTCCCATGCACAGTATATGACTTGGTCATCGAGTGGGTCAGGGTCACAATCTGGAGCAGCAGTTGCTTCGTATGCAGTAGGAATTGGCGACCCGAAACTCCCCTCCTCTAAAATAACAATAGATTCTAACCAATCATCTGAACCGTCAGCAATAGCAAGCTTGATGTGATATGTTAGCCCACAACTTACAGGATTAGACGCTGTGAAAACTTGTGTGTATCCATTAATGCATGGCTGTTCAATAGCAGCGGGATTATCAATATAATACTCTGAGTTTAATATGTTGTTAACTGAGCTTATAGTAACTGGTAGGGCGGGATCTGAATCAGGAACTTGAGCAATATTAATTGCACCATTAGGGAAGCCTGCAGGAGAAGCAAATGGACCTGTAATCCCTGGCCCTGAAAGAAAAAAAGCAAAAATATCGTTATAAGCAGAATTAACGTATGTAAGATACTCATCTGAGCCAAATACGTAGTTAAATGAAACGAAATCTCCAGAAGGTTGAAAATCAAATTCAAGTATGCAAACGTCATTTACAGATGAGACAGTGAAGAATTCTCCAATTAGTGGAGGTACTGAATTTGCAACATTAAGAAGGTCTATATCACCTGCTCCTCCACATGCTGTACATCCTGAAGAAGGGTCACAAGTTGCAGGGTTTGTTGCCAAATCGGTACTTAGTATCACACCACTATTAACGTTAAAGCCTACTGCATTAGTTAAATACCCAATTTGTTCTAGAGAACCCGTGAATTGAACATTTGTAGCTGTTACTCCTTCACCTAAAAGTACATTATTAACATACTGAGTAGGTGTCATAGCCTGAGAAATATTCATTTGTGCTGACACAATGTTCTCGCATACAATAGAAAAGAAAGCTAATGAAATAGCTATGTACGAAAAGCGGGGTTTTAGCGTTATCTTCTTCATGGTAATTTGCTGTAAGATAAGTAATTTCATTATCATTCAATTCATTAAGTTTGCTACATGTTGAATATCACCTATATATCAGACTCGAAAAGTACAGAAATATATCCTTTAAATGTCGGTAGATGTGAGTCTACTCTGCACTTTGGAGCGAGATCTTCTGCTCAACAATGGAAAGAGGCTCTTAGAGACATGGGTGATGGTGACCTTGAACTAAACTCTCGTCTTCTTCCCACTTCAAATGCCGTTAACCTTATCAAGGGGTTAAAACCGGGTGATTTTATAACTTTAAAGGACGAATTCATTGCCAAATTTAAAAAGTATGGTACTGAATCATATAAAACTCGAGACGTAGAAACTGATCTAAAGGGAGAAGACCCATTATTATTTACAGAATTCGCTTATGATTATTTCAAACTATGTGATATAGGAATTCGTGAAGATTTAGAGAGATTAAAATCAGCTTGGAGCGTTCGTACTTTATCTGAAAACGAAAGAGAAGCATGGATGCTTTCCGGAGTAATCATTCATGGTGACCTTAATAAATTACATATTTCACCTGGAGTAAAATTACGTAGCTGTATTATTAATACTGAAGGAGGTGATGTAGTCTTAGGACCTAATTCCGAGGTTATGGAGGGAGCTTGTATTAGGGGGCCCTTCACATTAGGCGAATCGAGCCAGGTGAGGATGGGGGCACTTATTTATGGCCCTACTTCAATCGGAAAGCACTGTAAAGTTGGTGGCGAATTAAGTAATGTTGTCTTTCACGATTATTCTAATAAAGCACATGGTGGTTTTTTAGGAAATAGCGTGCTTGGATCGTGGTGTAATTTAGGTGCTGAGACATCTTCAAGTAATTTGAAAAACACTTATGGAAAGGTTAAAGTTTACAGTGGCGGGGAAAAAACTTTAGTTAAAAGCGAACTAATATTTTGTGGACTATTAATGGGAGATCACAGTAAAACAGGTATTCACACTGCATTTAATACAGCTACCGTTGTAGGAGCATTCTGTAACGTTTTCGGACCTGATACTCCTCCTAAACATATACCTTCGTTCTCATGGGGAGGATCCAATGGGCTTGAAGTTTATAAAGTGGAGCAGGCCATTAATACGGCTAGGAAAGTTATGGCTAGAAGAGATATTAAACTCAGCCCAGTTATTGAAGTAGAAATATTAAAATTATTCTCCGATAGTGAAGAGGATAGGGAAAAGTAGTTTGGCCTAAATGCTAGTTCTCGATACAAAATTGACAAAAATCGCCTGACACGCTGTCAGACATACTCTATGGCACGCACCTTGCGTTGTGAAGAGTAGAATATAATTTCATGACTGATTACAATCCACATTTCCAATTACTTACTGACTCAGCCGACGAAGAGTTTATTCCTATTATTTCAGAAGAGGACGAAAAAGCTATGCATAAAGAGGAGATTCCTGAAAACATGCCACTTCTTTCATTGAGGAATACTGTTCTTTTTCCAGGGGTAGTTATCCCTATTACAGTGGGACGAGACAGATCTATTCGCCTTATTAAAGAAGCTAAGAAGAATAAAAAGCACATAGGAGTGGTATCGCAAAAAGATGCTGAAGTAGAGATGCCCAGTGGTGATGATTTGAACCACATAGGTACCGTTGCTCGTATAATCAAGCTTTTGCGTATGCCCGATGGTACTAATACCGTTATCCTTCAAGGCCAAAGGAGATTTGTTTGGGATGAAATAGTTGAAGAAAACAAGTATCTAATTGCAAAAGTATCGGCATACGGAGGAGTTGAGAGCTTACCAGACACGAAAGCAACACAGGCTTTAGTTGAGAGTTTAAAAGATTTAGCGATAGAAATAATTGAAATGAGCCCAACTATCCCTTCAGAAGCCGCTGGAGCGATAAAAAACATTGAAAGATTGGGGTTTCTTGTAAACTTCATAGGTTCTAATATGAATGCTACTGTTAAAGCAAAACAGAAATTACTCGAGATTGAAGACCTTGAAAAAAGAGCTAACAAAGTTCTTCAAATGCTTCATAAGGAGAAACAAATTCTAGAGCTTAAGAATGATATTCAAAGTAAAGTGAGGGATGATTTGGACCAACAGCAAAGGGAGTATTTTTTGAATCAACAGATGAAGAAAATTCAGGAGGAGCTGGGTGCTAATCCATTAAAAGAGGAGATTGAAGAAAAGAAGGCACGTGCACTTAAAAAGAAGTGGCCAGAGGCTGCATCTGAGCTGTTCGATAAAGAGATTAAGAGGCTCGAGAGGATGAACTCACAAGCGGCTGAATACAGCATGCAATCTAATTATATCGAGCTACTACTCGATTTGCCTTGGGATGAGCGTTCGAAAGACAATTTCGACCTGAAAAATGCAGTGAAGGTGTTAAATGGAGATCACTACGGACTAGATAAAGTTAAAGAGAGAATTGTAGAACATCTCGCTGTACTTAAAATCAAAGGCGACTTAAAGGCTCCCATACTTTGTCTTTATGGGCCTCCCGGTGTAGGTAAAACTTCATTAGGCCGTAGTATAGCTGAAGCTCTTGGACGTAAATATGTTAGAATGAGCCTTGGAGGAATGAGAGATGAAGCTGAAATCCGCGGACATAGAAGGACTTATATCGGCGCTATGCCTGGACGTATTCTGCAAAATCTAAAAAAGGCGGGAACATCTAACCCACTTTTCGTACTGGACGAAATAGATAAACTCGCTAAAGACAGTCATGGTGATCCATCATCTGCTTTACTTGAGGTATTAGACCCAGAACAGAATAGTACGTTTCATGACAACTACCTTGATTTAGATTACGATCTAAGCAGGGTAATGTTTATTGCTACTTGCAACGACTTATCTACAATACATCCCGCTCTCAGAGACAGAATGGAAATAATTGAAGTTTCTGGCTATACTATTCAAGAAAAAGTTCAAATCGCAAAACGTCACCTCCTACCTAAACTCATTAAGGATACAGGACTTAAGCGTACTGAAATAACTATACCTGTTGCAACTATTGAGAAAGTTGTAGAACTTTATACAAACGAATCCGGAGTGAGAGGGCTTGACAAAAGAATAGCTAAAGTTGTACGAAATCGTGCAAAAGAAATAGCTATGGAAGAATCATATACAGCAGAAGTATCTCCTAATGATCTTACCGGTATTCTAGGTAGACCTTATGAGAAAGATCGGTATCAAAACAATGATGTTGCTGGTGTAGTTACTGGTCTAGCATGGACTCCTACTGGAGGGGACATACTTTTTATAGAAACCTCATTAACGCACGGAAAAGGAAAATTAACCTTAACAGGTAATCTTGGAGAAGTGATGAAGGAAAGTGCCATAATCGCTCTTGAGTATTTAAAATCTCACTGTGTTGAGTTAGGAATAAAACCTGAAAGATTCGAAAAATGGAACGTTCACGTTCACGTTCCTCAGGGAGCTATTAAGAAAGATGGACCAAGTGCGGGTATAACTATGCTTACTGCTTTGGCCTCAGCATTTACTCAAAGAAAGGTCAGGAAGTATCTTGCAATGAGTGGTGAAATTACATTACGAGGTCAAGTACTTCCAGTGGGTGGAATTAAAGAAAAAATTCTTGCTGCTAAGCGAGCTGGAATTAAAGAAATCATTCTCTGCGAGCGCAACAGACAAGACATAGAAGATATCGATTCTAGGTATATAAAAGGTATGAAATTCACTTACGCAACGAAAATGGATGAGGTGGTGAAAAGGGCATTACTCTCTGACAAAGTAGATACACCTATAGATTTCGGCAAGAAGCTAGATTAAACAGTAAGTTTATTTAAATGCACATAACTACTTATAAATCAATACTTACTTTATTATTCTTGTATTTAGGGACACATTGTCTTTTTAGTCAGGACATTGTTTTGGGATCTATTCCGTTGGATCTAGCAATTGATGCTAGAAGTGCAGCATTGGGAGGGAAACTAGCTTCTAGTTTAAGCCCAAACGAACAAGCTGCAACCTATAATCCTGCTCTTGTTGATAGTGCCTCAATAGGTCAGGTTTACGTTTCTTATCTTAATTATTACGCAGGAATAAAAGTAGGATCCGTGGATGCCGTTATTAATAATAAAGGTAAACGTACTGTTCATGCCGGTGCTAGATTTTCTTCTTTCGGTAAGTTTGATGGATATGACCCCTCTGGTGTTTCCACTGGTGATTTTTCTGGAGGAGATTATTTTTTACAGGCAGGTGTAAGCTGGAAATTAGACTCCGTTTGGAGTGCTGGAATAACCGGATGGAGTGGATTTAGAAATCTTGCTCGTGAAAACGCAGGTGTTATTGGAGTTGATGTTGGTATAATGGGCCGATGGGATGAACGCTATTTGGCTGTAGGAGTTTTGATTTCAGGTTTGGGACAGCAATTTGCTGGAACGGGGAGTCAACCAGTGGGAAGCATGCCAATAAACGTACAAGCTGGTTTTACTAAAGGCTTTGACAATGCCCCTTTTACTTTCTTTTTGCAAATGGAGCATCTTGAAAAATGGGGCCTCGCTCCAGCTGGAACCTATGATGATGGTCTTGATCCGCTTACCGGTGAAGTTATACCAAACCAAAAGTGGGAATTCGGTGATCAGCTGTCTCGCCACTTAAGAGGTGGAGTTGAAGTTAATTTAGGTAGTGGTTTAATGGCTCAAATGGGGTATGATCACAGACGAAGGCTAGAAATGGAGGCTACTGGAAGAAGGGGGACGAACGGTTTTTCTATAGGGTTAGCAATGAAAATTGGTGATGTTGATCTTGGTTTGGCAAGAAATACCTACCACTTTGCAGGATCGTCTACTCACTTATCCATCGTTTTCTCACTTCCTGGCCAATAATGCATTATGATTGAAGCCACGTGACTATCTTCGAACCATGGCAAAGCACCGAATAACCATTGCAATTGACGGCCACTCTTCCGCTGGTAAGAGCACTATGGCGAAAGCTTTAGCAAAGGAGCTAAACTATGTGTACGTTGACACGGGAGCTATGTATAGGGGAGTAACACTCTATGCTATGAAAGAACGCTTAGTGATGAATGGAGAAGTCGATGAAGAAGGACTTATAAGATCATTAGAACGTTTGTTTCTAACATTTAGATTCAATCCTAATACAGAATGCTCCGAAATGTATTTAAGTGGTGTGAACATTGAGAAGGAAATTCGCACTATGGAGGTAGCTAAAAACGTCAGTTTAGTATCTAAGATTCCAGCTGTAAGGACTAAGTTAGTTGCAAAACAGAGAAGGATGGCTGAAGGAAGTGGTGTGGTGATGGATGGTAGAGATATCGGAACCGTAGTTCTTCCTAATGCTGATTTAAAATTCTTTATGACAGCTGACCCTGAGGTGAGAGCGTGGAGAAGATTAAGAGAGCTGCAAGAAAACGGTAAGGATGTCACTTACAACGAAGTTCTTGAAAATGTTTTAGAAAGAGATAGACTTGATTCCGAAAGAGCAGTAGCTCCTTTAAAACAAGCTAAAGACGCTATTGTCATTGATAACAGTAATCTTACGACAGAGGAGCAATACGAATTCATGCTGAATATCACGAAAAAGAGAATGGAAGAGGTATGACGTCTAAGCCATTATTCCGAGAAATACTTTCGATTTTTACGTTTTCTTTAGCATTGGCAGGTTGTGCTCAACAAGAAAACTCTTCGCTTAACGAACATCTTTTAGGAATAGACAAGGTTGAGGAGCCTGAGTTCTTATCTATTAGAACAGAATGGGTAGACAGCATTTTAGACACTCTAACTATGGAGGAGCAAGTAGCCCAGCTTTTAATGGTTCCTGTGTATTCACGTAGTGATACATCGGGGTGGAGTGAAGCTGAAAGTTGGGTGCGAGATTTGGGATTAGGAGGAGTAATATGCATGCAAGGTGGGCCAGAAAACCAACGCAATAGAATAACTCGTTTACAAGATCTATCTGCAATACCACTAATGGTAGCTTCTGATGCGGAATGGGGGTTGGGTATGAGATTAGACTCTACACGAAGCTTTCCAAGAGCATTGACACTTGGTGCTACTGGAGATGCTGATTTAGTAAGGAGGTTTGGTAGAGCGGTAGGGATATCATTGAGAAATACTGGTATTACTGTAAACTTCGCCCCTGTTGTTGATGTAAACTCTAATTCGATTAATCCTGTTATAGGAAGTAGGAGTTTCGGTGAAAATGTACAACTCGTAGGTGAACTAGGACTTGCTTATTCTCGTGGTTTACAAGATGTAAATGTGCTTGCAACTGCCAAACATTTTCCTGGACACGGAGATAGTGACTCTGACTCTCATAAAACACTACCTCGTATTTCTGGAGATAGAGCAAGATTAGATTCTGTTGAGCTCGCCCCTTTCAGGGTGTTAATCGATGGAGGAGTCGGAGCGATAATGGTTGCTCACCTAGATGTTCCTGCACTCGACAGCACCGATTCGCAACCCTCTACCCTATCGCCCGCTATCGTAGATACACTTCTTAGGCAGGAATTAGGCTTTAGAGGACTCGCTTTTACAGATGCTCTATCAATGAAAGGCTTTGCCGATTTCGCTGGGGATAGGCCTAGAGCTCGAGACGCACTATTAGCTGGTAACGATATTTTACTTTTCCCAGGCGACCCTATTGAAGTTATTTCGGAGATTATAGAGTCGCTTAAAAATGGATCTATTGACTCATCTTTAGTTACTGAAAAATGTCGTAGAGTTCTGATGGCCAAGGTTTGGACTAAAGCTGATGAAGAATTACCTCCATATGGCACTCCATGGGATGCTGCAGAAGCTGAAGATGTTCACCGTGAGATATTGCAAGCTTCTCTTACGCTTTTGACAAACAAGAACGAGGTAATTCCCATGTTAGAGGCAGAAGGTAAAATAGCTGTGATTAACATCGCAAATAAAACAGCTTCTAGCAGTAAGTTTACAGAACATCTTTCTAAAACTCTGGGCAGATCTTTTAAAGTCAGCTCATTTACTGTAGGTAAAGACGGATCTGGATGGGGAAGAACTGAAGTACAGCTCGCTTGTGAAGATGCTGACTTAGTACTCGTTAATTTTTTAGAAACTAGTAATAGACCCTCAAAAAACTACGGAGTTTTTCGCAATGCATTAGACGAATGCTCAACTAGAATACTAAAATCTAAGGCTGACTCTTTGAATGGTACAAAGTGGATCGTGAACTTATTCGCGAACCCATATGTCATCGATGAAAACTGGGCAAGAATTATTGAGAATGCTGAAGGGTTTGTTTTGGCATATCAGGATGATTATAGAACTCAGGAAGCTGTTGTAGATTTAATTTGTGGAGTGCATGGGACTAAAGGAACTTTACCTGTTACACCATCTGACTCTTCATTTAAACAGGGTTGTGGAATTATTGTAGATAATCAAAATTCTAGTAGACTAGGTTTTAATACTTCTGCTTGTGGAGGTGCTTGGGGGCCATCATCTAAGATTGACTCTATTGTAGAAATAGCATTAGACGCTGAAGCCTTCCCTGGATGTAGGGTGATGGTAGCTTACAAGGGAGTCGTAATGCATGATGGATCATACGGAACTACTGACGGCAAGGTTAAGGTGACTGAAAAAACAGTTTACGACCTAGCATCGATAACGAAAGTTGCTGCTACGACTCTTTGCTTAATGAGGTTAGAGGAAACTGGGAATTTTGATTTGGACTCCCCTATTTCAAAGTATTTACACGAGTTAGACACATTAGAATTGGGTACTAGGACCTTCAGGCAGATACTTTCTCATCAATCTGGTTTATATCCTTGGATTCCATTTTATCTCGAAACACTAAGCGATTCATTAGACTTACTTTCTGATATCCCACTATGTGATAATAACATTTGCATCAATCCTAACTTGTTCATTTGCGAGGAGTTTGTTGACACCATGTATTTAAGAATACTCGAAGCTGAAATTAGGCCTGCTGGGGAGTATAGATATAGCGATTTGGGCTATTACCTTATTAATAAAATGTTGAATGAAACTTACAGAACCTCGAAGGCTATTGACTCTATTTCCTCATCATGGTTCTATAATCCAATGGGACTCTACAGCATGGGCTTCAATCCTCTAGAAAGGCCGGGAATGATGCTTTATGACATTGCACCTACTGAACAAGATGATATCTTCCGTAAATGTACTGTTCAAGGTCATGTTCATGATCCTGGGGCAGCTCTTTTAGGAGGAGTCTGTGGACACGCAGGTCTTTTTAGCGATGCAAACGATTTAGCTAGGTTAGGCCAAATGCTTCTAAACAATGGTACTTACCTAGGCATAGATTTCCTCGACCCTGAGAAGAGTACTTTAGAGTCTTGGACTGCAAGAGCTTATCCGGAGGAGGATAGTAATCGTAGAGGAATTGGATTTGACAAACCTGCTCTGGAACTAGACTCTGGCCCTACATGTGATAGAGCATCAGCTTCTAGCTTTGGGCATTCTGGATTTACTGGTACTCTTTTATGGGTAGATCCTGATTACGATCTAGTTTATGTATTTTTGAGTAATCGCACATATCCTGATGCAGAAAATCATAAATTGATAACTCTAAATGTGAGAACTGAGATTCAGCGGGTTGTTATGGAACATTTAAACGCACCTATCAGATGAAAATAGGAATGGTTTGCTATCCAACGTTCGGAGGTAGCGGAGTCGTAGCTACTGAACTTGGAAAAGCTCTTGCAGCACAAGGTCATGAAGTCCACTTTATCACTTATAGCACTCCTGTACGACTAGGTAGTTTTAGACCAAATATTTTCTATCACGAAGTAAGAGTTTCTGATTATCCTTTATTTGATTACCCTCCTTATGAACTTGTTTTGGCAAGTAAAATGGTTGAGGTTGCAAAAGACAACAACCTCGATTTAATACATGTGCATTATGCCATACCTCATGCAAGTGCTGCGGTAACGGCACAGAACATTTTGGCAGAAGAGGGGATTAAACTACCTATAATTACTACTCTTCACGGGACTGATATCACGCTACTAGGCAAAGACCCGTCTTTCGAACCGGTTATTACTTACGCAATAAATTCAAGTGATGCCGTAACTGCAGTTTCTGAAAATCTGAAATCTGAGACAAATAAGCTATTCGGTGTCATTCAGGAAATAGATGTTATTCCTAATTTCTTTTGTCCTAGCCATTATAAACTAGCACCAAACGAAGAGTTTAGAAAGAAAATATCCCCTGAAGGTCAACCTATTATTACTCATATTTCTAATTTTCGACCGGTTAAACGTATTCTAGACGTAGTAGAAACATTCTTTTTGATTACAAAAGAATTAGATGTGAGACTTCTCCTTGTGGGAGATGGGCCGGAAAGAAGTGCTGCAGAAATGAAATGCCGAGAACTCGGAATTGACGATAAGGTAGTAATTCTGGGAAAAGTGAAGAACCCTATTGAACCTTTACTAGTTAGTGACCTTTTCTTATTACCATCAGAATCTGAGAGTTTTGGACTGGCGGCCTTAGAAGCTATGGCTTCTGGTGTTCCAGTTATATCTTCAAATACTGGCGGATTACCAGAGCTTAATAAGCAAGGTGTCTCGGGATTTATGAGCAATGTTGGAGATGTTGTGGATATGGCAAAAAATGCTGTTACGATTTTAAGAAACCCAGAAATTTTATCGAAGTTTAAAGCTTCTTCTCTAATGAGAGCTGAGGAATTCAGGATAGATTTGGTATTACCTAAATATTTGGCCTTATACAAAAAGGTCAGTGCCAAATGAATTATAAAAAGCCTAAATTTAAGTCTATTGGAAAGCGAATTTCAATTGCAGACCACGGAAGTGCTACGACAATAGTTATTGCTTCAACGATTACAAATGCTCAGCGACTATCTCTTGAAATGTGGTTCGGAGGATGGACTGGATTGGGGACATTATTTGCGTACGGTGCATTCACTGAAGGAGGAGATGAAAGGATCTTTTACATTGGGGGAATGGTGTTTTGGGCTTTCTTTTGGGTAAGAATAGCAAAGGTTGTTGCATGGCGTAGAATAGGTAAAGAAATTATATCCATAAGTAAAGATGGTATGATGGTTAAAAATGCATTTAACAAAAGAGGAAAAGAGTGGGTATATAAACTAAGTAAAATGGGAAAGGTCAATTATCACGTTTCAGACGAGACTTCATTTATGAAGCAACTTGACAATAGTTACTGGATACTTGGTGGTGATTCTTTATATTTCCTTTATGAAGGCAAAACAAAAGTGCTAGGAAAACAGCTTAATACACAAGATTCTAAGCAGCTAGCTAACGTCATTAATAAGACAATAGCCATTCACAAAGTTTAGGCCGACATCTATGTAATTTCAGTAATTACGTGAGTTTTCAGTGGCATAATTGCCCCATGAAAACAAAAATAATACTAACACCACTCCTTTTAGGACTTATCAGCATTTCGTTTTTTGGGTGTCATTGCTCAAAGCAAAATAATACTGATGCATATTCTTTTATTTTCAACCAACCTGATGGTTCAATTCCCACCACTGGATGGGCTATCGTTTATGAGAAACACTTAGACCCAAATACTGGATATGCGACATTACGAGTACCTATTTCCGACACTTTGATTTGGGACAGCTCAGAAAATGGAGTTGTGAATTGGTTAGATATTAGGGAAAATAAAGAGAAGTCTATTTCAATTCATAGCTTCTCTCCAGATGAAGGAACAAATGATAATCTTAGACATGTTTGGGCTGCTTTAGACAGAAGTACACCTGAAGTCAAATTAACGTTTCCACAATCTAGAAACTTTAAGGTGGTAATTCGTTCCTCACTCCCACTACCATCACCTGCTAAAGCTTGGGCACTATATGTATCCCCAGATGAAAATCCACCTGACTACATAGATGGCTCGAATATAACTACCTCTGAATTTCAATGTTGGGGATTAGTTGAAAATAATCGCTCTGTTTTGGCTTCCGAAATAGAGTTTACAGAATTCTCGATTTTATTTCTTCATCTATTTAGACTAGGTGATGGTGTTTGGCATAAACACGGACGATTTACAGCTTCAATAGACAGCAATACAAGCGATTTTTTATTCACATCAAATCATTCTATGTCATGTTGCGATTAGTAATTATTTCATTGTGCTTCTTTCCATTAATATTAACTGCACAAACAACACAAATTGTACATTCTGAACTTGCATTAGCTAGACAAGCTTATCATTCTCAGTGGCAACTTGTCCCACAATATGCACCACCAATAGCTGATTTATTAGACTCATTACACTGGAGGAATGAATTTTCCGCATTTTGTCCTACTGATGGAGGTGACGCAATTATTATCCGAAACAATGGAAAAGCGTCTCAGTTATCACCTCCTACTACTCCAAACCATCCATGGGAACCTATCGGTTGGATCTTAAAAGAAGATAGTGTGACATGGGAATCTAAATGCCCAGGCGATTCTGTTATTTTCGTTTATAACCCATCATCCTCACGCTCTAGCTGTGGGCCTGAGCCAGATACGCCACCTTGGGGGAGCGCAAGTTCTAATTCTCCTGATGATTGGTGGATAGAAACTGTGAGCGAACTAGGGGTGTCAAACGGAAGTGCATACACTCGTCTGGGAATAGATCAATCTTTTGATAAACCTGTAATCATTGTAGAAGGTTTCGATTTCGGAATCGGTGGTAATATGGAAGAACATAGACACGGTAATTTCGGTTGGGAATCTTTGTTCGCTTGTAATATTGACGTCTTTCCTGGAACTTTAGAGTATCCAATATTATTAGATAGCCTGTATTCTTTAGGGTATGACCTAGTATTTATTGACTTCGCAGATGGGACTCATACTATTGAAAGGAAATCTAAATTAGTTCAAAGAGTAATTGAACTTTGTAACTCATATAAAGTCAGCAGTAATTCATTAGTGCTACTTGGTGCAAGCATGGGTGGTGTAGTTGCAAGACATGCCCTGTGTTCAATGGAGCAATCTGGTATAGAACATTGTACTAGATTATACATCAGCATAGATGCGCCACATAGAGGCGCAAATATATCCCCTGGTTTAGTCGGATTGATTACTCTGCTTTCTGTCCCATCCTCAGAAGCTGCTATTTTCTATCAAGGTCTGAACTCATCAGCCGCAAAACAATTAGTGATTAATTCGCCTAACGGAGCAGCAATACACTCTGCAGCAATGGAAATGCTACAAAATATCGGGATGCCTAAGAAAAGCGTAAACCTTGCAATTGCAAATAGCCACCCTGCAGTGAATCTAGAATTAGAAAATGCACCATTACTATATTGGACAGAGTCATGGTGGTGGTTAGGAACAGCTCATCTTTTAGCAAATAGACATCCTATTGGAGGGAATTCACTCGCTCTTTCATCCTCATGTGCTCTACCTGTAGATTTCACTCCATTTAATGGGACTCCTATTTGGTATGAAAATGAAACATATAGTTATTACCCTGAAATAGATTTGGACACTGAACCATCATCATTAGGCAGACACATGGAAGCCCTAGTTTCTGGGATTAACGCATCTGGTTTGTTAGAAATTTCTAGTGATGACTATCAACCTTTCTGTGGATTTATTCCAACTTCAAGTGCTCTTAATTGTAACATTCAGGAAGGTGAAAATCCCAGTTTTGATTATATCAGTCATTCAAATTCTTGGAACTCGCCAGAGGAACATGTCGCGTTATCCTTTCTTCATAGAAAGATGGTTTTAGATCATATAATATTAGGGGATGAAATCGCACCAAGCGAACTGGGGCAGGAAGCTGACCAAACTTTATTTGAGTACAACAATTTCGAAGGAGTTGTAAAATGGATAGGAAGTACCGACATAAATAGTGGTGGAACTATTAGAATTGGAGGACAAGGACTTTTTAACGATTCTATTTCAGAAGTTCGCACAATGCTTTGTGATACGAAAATTACAGTTAACGCAGGAGGTGAACTATTCCTAGGATCACCTTACGAACAGGGCAAAGGGCATCTTCGAATAAGCAATAACTGCGAACTAATAGGAAATGATGGAGGTGTAATAAATATCTATAGCGGCAGTCGTATTGTAGTAGAACCTGGTGCTACATTGATTCTGGATAATATGACTTTACACATTTTCTCTGAAGCCACTCTAGAAATTCAAACTGGAGGTTTTATACATCTACGTAATAATGCCCGTATCTTATTTGAAGGAGTCGAGTCTGAGTTAATCTTAAAAGGGGAAATTCAAGTCGAAGAGGGTTCAAACTCTAAAATTTCTAGCGTAAACCAGTCAATATTTAAAATTTCAATTCTCGGAACTACATCAAAAATAAAAATAAAAACCGGGGCTGAATTATTAATTCAAGGAAATAATACCATCGATTTTGCAGAAAATGCTCACTGTCATTTTAATGGAGATGGTATATTAAAAATTATCGACTCAGAAATACATATGTCTGACAATTCTATTGCATTGCAAGCTTGTAAATCAAATTTCAAAGACATAAATATCTATGGGACTAGTAGTTCAACTTGGAAAAGCACAAGTAAGCTGAGGGTGGAAGATAGTGATTGGGCAAGAGTAATGCTCAATATTGACAGTTCGAACGAAAATAGTGGGATTGCAGGACTTATTTCTATTCATAATAACGTTGATGAGTGTATTTGGAATTTAGAAAACACTGGGTTCAAGATGATAGACAATGAATTTATATCAGTAATTTTTAAATCAAACCATCATTTAGGTCCTTGCCAATTAATAAACAATTTAATTGAGGGAACTTATGGAATATCTGGTGCTTCAGTTACTATTTCAGAAGGAGTAGAGTCTAACGTTAGAATTAGTGAGAATAGGTTTTTAGAAGGCGTAACAGGACTTAGTATAATTAACTCAAAAGCAACATTAAGCTGCAATCAATTTGAAGGGTGGGATACGGCAATACATTTTAAAGATAAGTCAATCGTTTATATGAACCCCCTAAATGGAGGTGGCTATAACCGGTTTAATAGCAATCGAGTTCACTTAGAATTAGATGAATCTTCTATACCATTATTAGATTTAGGTATGAATAACTTTGGATCTAATGGAATGTATTCAATTTCTGGGCATCTCAATTGGGATTGTAATTCAACTTGGACTATTCAAGGTAATTATTGGCTTAATGGTGATTCATCATATAACTCTGGAAATAATGGAACTACCAATTCATTTCAAGTATCATCAAGTTTATACACTACTAATAATGAGTGTTTAGGTAATGTAATAGACATCAACGTAGAATCTCCAAATCCAGTAATCACTATTTGTCCAACCGGTCCCACAACGGAAGATGATGGGAAGAAGAAAATACTAGTGAATTCAATATTCGACAGCTCGGGACGAATAGTTAACAAGCAAGGGGGTACTGGTATTTATTTAAAGGGACAGTAGGTTTAAGAAACAGTCGCAATAAAAACAATAAGAATCAATCTTTGAATATCCTCTAAAAACTACTTCAGGGAAGATAAAAAATCAATCGCAATACTATAGCTACGAATTCCTAACCCTGATATTACACCTTTACATGCTCCACCTACAATAGAAACATTTCTAAACCCTTCCCTAGAGTGTATGTTTGAAATGTGTACTTCAATTACTGTCGCTTTAATTGATGCAACTGCATCTCTTATTGCTACAGAAGTATGAGCATATCCACCTGGGTTAAAAACTATCCCGTCACACCTCATCCCGAAATCGTGTATTGCATCAATTAAAGCCCCTTCATCATTTGATTGAAAGTCATCAATAACAATGTGTGGGAACTCTTTCTTAATCTGATCAACAAGCTTAGAAAGTGTTAATCGGCCATATATTTCTGGCTCCCTAATGCCTAGCATATTTAGATTTGGGCCATTAAGTATCAGTATGTTAGGACGTGACATGATACGAGTTATTGAATGATTTTAGATTCTTTTGCATAAACGAACATAGTCTCACCAAGTCCATCATAAATTTCAAACTCATCACCACTCGCGTTTTCAAAATTAAAACCTAAAACTACCAAATCTGCTCCACCCGAATGGTTAAGAATCTTCTTAACCTTTGACTCATTATTATTAACCTCAATTAACTCAATATTTTGTTCCGATATTGGAATACGACCTTCTAAAATCTGAGCTCTTAATTCTATTGCATGTTGATCATCCGCCCCATCATATATGAAAAACACGGAAATACTTGACTTACTCCAGTCAGGGTGACCTTGTAAAATATAAGCTAGTAGAATCATTAAACTTGCATTCTCCTTATCTTCAGGTGTAATCCAAAGGTGTATATCATGTCTATTTCCAAATGATCTACCACTACTTCTAAGTAAAATGAAATCTAAATTTACAGCTTTAAGTATAGCTAGGTTATTAAGTAACTGGTCCCTGTTTTCAAGATGTTCAGGCTCATATTCCATCAAGAACAGGTTATTACCCTTACCACTTAAACCAGGTAACTGAACACATTGCGCAATAGCTGAAGTAAATGATGGGCTTATTATTGTATCTAGGTGAACTCTGGTTTGGCCTCCCCTAGCCCACTCTACAAGCTCTTTATGGGCAATAACAGATTCTTCGCGAGTTTTCTCATTAAGGAATCCTTTTACAAAATGCATATAAGTTCCAAATCCATATCTATGGGCTATCCATCTTACCATATCAAACCCCTCTCGCCTTTTAAAACTATCAGGGGATATTGATAAAACAAAAGGTCTCCAGCCCGTTTTCTCTTCAAGCCCATCACTATCGTTCATTTGAAGAGCTAGTTGAAGAGAACGTGTGATTTGGAATATTATACCTCTAAACAACCGAACCATCCCGCCTTGATTTACACCTCCTTTTCTAGCAACCCATGCGTGAATTAAAAACATAACTAAAATACTAGAAATAGCATAAAGCGTATTCATTCCAAACATAAGAGCAAAGCAAAGAACCGCCCCAACAAGACTAATAGACCAATGTGTTCTAAATGTGGGTCTATAACTAGGATCGGCGGCCATTTGCTCCAAGAAAGAAACAAGACAAATAGCGCCATAAGTAACCATAAAGAACATGGATATTATTTCTGCAACTACATTAATATCTCCGATTGCAACGAACGCAAAACCTATTAAACACGTAGCAATGGAAGCTCTCACAGGTTCTTGTCTATCACCCTTACCCACACTAAGCCAAGCAGACATTTTATCTGGAAAAACTCCATCTACAGCAAGAGCCTGTAAGGTTCTGGGGGCAATCATAACTGATCCTAAAGCTGAACTAATTGCTGCACAAGCAAGACCTATTGCAATCATTGGAGGCCATAAGCTTATTTGTTCCATAAATAACTCATCAGAGGCTAGACTCTCAAGAGGTGCAGACCACCACAATTTAAAAGCTACAGCAACATAAACTACTATACCCACAATTGTCGCATAAATAGTTCCTCTAGGAATACTTCTTCTTGGGTCCTTTAAATCACCACTTAGCCCCAGGCCAGCAGCAATACCTGTGAAAGCAGGGAAAATAAACGTAAAAACTTCAAAAAAGGTAAAACGGTGAATTGTTTCTCCAGATTCGGTTATAAATATTTCAGGAATTGTAGCTGTTGGATCAAGAACTGGATTACCAGGGCCTGTACCGAAAAAGAAAAACAAAAGTGCCATTCCTAATGCAGCTACAACAAAATATAAAGCTTTAACTCCAACGTTTGCTCCTTTCGTTAGCATTAGTAAAGTTAGAAGTGACATCATTAATAAATTAACCCATAATGGCTCAATTATTAATCCGTAGTCCGTTTCAACCCAAGCTATAACACTTCTACTTGACACTGTAAAAGCTATGATGTAAAAGGCAACGCTTATGGCCTGACTTAAAAACAAAGTAATACCTATCGCACCACCAATATTAAGGCCAAACGACCTGGAAATCATAAAGTAAGCACCTCCTCCCTCAACCTTTTGATTAGTCGCTATTTCAGCAACTGCGAGAGCTGCGGGTACTGTGACAAGATGCCCTAATAAGATTATTAGAAGAGTCTGAAATAATCCAATATGAGCAATTGAATACCCAAATCTTAAAAATAGTATAGCACCTAAAATAGTTGAAATAGCCGTCAGAAAGACTGGCCAAGTTCCCATTGTTTTATGTTGGTCTCCTGCTATCATATAGGACGAAGTTACGATTCACAATTTAGTTGAATAAATACTGACTATTGACTTTTCAACGAAATAAACGCGTGTACTGGAAGGTGGTCTGATATATACAAACCGTGCTTTAAAAATTCATCTGCACAGGTCCAGGTGATTTCAGCTCCATCAACAAAAATGTAATCGATTCTAGGCCCTGCATATCCTGAGGGGTCGAATCCTGTAAAGGTGCCAAATTTCTTACGACATCGAGTCTTTGCAGCACTGTATGAATCAACTAGACCGCTAGACAATAGATAGTTTATCTCGTCAGACTCAACTTCAGCATTGAAGTCACCTAAAACAACCACAACATCTGCTTCTCCTTTCATTGCCCAACTTCTAATCAGAGCAGCTGTTGCACTTCTTGCTTCCTCGCCTATATGGGACCAGTGTGAGTTAATAACTCGAATGATTTGTCTGGATTCTATATGATACAAAGTAACTATTGAAGCAATTCTAGGCATATCCGCGTCCCAACCTATAGATGCTGTTTCTGACCATGACTCTGATAGCCATCTTGTTTCAGACTGCAATAGTTCAAAATGTTTTGTTTGCCAAAAAATAGGGCATGCCTCCCCCTTACCATCATAGTCTCTACCTACAGAATAATGAGACATCCATGGAAGTGAAGAAACTATATCTGCGAGTTGATTTGGAAGAACTTCTTGAAGTCCCACAATATCAAAAAATGCAATCACTTTAGAAACTTCATCTTTCCTTTCATCCCAAATTAACGGGTCATTAGGGTTATCATATCTGATATTAAAAGTTGAAACAGATAATTCGAGTGAGGTTTGGGCAGAAAAATTAACGGAAAACAATAGTGCGAAGGCACAAATAACGATTCTTAGGTGCATCTTACAAATGTACCTGAATTAGCATAAAACGGGCTTTACCTTTGCCACGATATGGGAAAACAAAAAATGTTTAGAAAAGGTGAGGTTTTAGAGGTCACTATTACAGGTTCTGCCTTTGGGGGAAAGGGGATTGCGAAGATTCCAACAGAAAAAGGAGATTTTACGATTTTCGTTCAAAATACATTTCCAGGACAAGAAGTGAAAGCCCAAGTTATTAAATGTAAGAATCGATATGCGGAGTGTAGTTTAAGGGATATTATTAAACCTTCCCCAAATGAGGTTGAAACTAAATACCAAACAATACCTGGAGCTCCTTATGCATCATTTCCCATAGAACTTCAACACAAATACAAAGAGGAAACTGCGATTGATTTATTTGAACGAATTGGCGGTATAGATGACGTACGGAGCCTATACAAAGGCATGGTGGATTCTCCTAGTTTATGGCATTATAGAAATAAAATGGAGTACAGCTTCTCTGAAATCAGACACGATTTAGAGACTGGAGAAAAAGTAGACGATTTCGGGTTAGGATTTAAACATAGGGGAACTTGGTGGGCAGTAGAAAATTTAGATAAAGACTCAGGTCTTTTTGACAAACAAATTGAGAACGACCTTCACAAAATCAGAGAATGGTGTAAAGAAACTGGCCTACCTGCATGGCATCCACCTCAAAGAAAGGGGTTTTTCAGATTTTTCGTGGTAAGACGTAGTATTTCAGAAAACACAATACTTATTAATCTTGTAACTACTTCTGGGGGTAAGGGGAAGTTTGTAGAATCTGAATTTGTCAACTTCATACTAGATCTTTGGGGAAATAGAGTTGCAGGTATTTTACATACTATAAATGACGATATAGGTGAGAGGGTTGAAGCTCGTGAGGGAAGTTCTAATGTAATATATGGCCAAGAGAGAATTACAGAGACTCTTCACGGACTTAAATTTGATATAAGTTTAAGTAGTTTTTTTCAAACAAATCCTCAAAGTGCTGAACGTCTTTATGCTGAAGTTATTGCACTTGCAGTAGACAGCAATATGGGTGGGGAAGATGCTGTAGTGCTTGATTTGTTTTGTGGTACTGGAACTATTTCTCAACTTTTAGCAAGACATCATAAGGGGGAAATCATCGGTGTAGATATCGTAGAGTCGGCAATAGAAGACGCAAAAATTTCTGCAAAACGAAATGATGCAAAAAACGTCACTTTCATTGCAGCTGATGTTGGTAAATTTTTACTCGAATATCCTGAATACAAAGGTCGAATACGAACACTTGTAATGGATCCTCCTAGGGCGGGGATTTCTCCAAAGTCATTAAGGAAAGTTATTAGATTACAAGCCGACAGAATGGTGTATGTATCATGTAATCCTGCTACTCAAGCTAGAGATATGGCTACTTTGTCTGAAAATGGATATAAATTAGTACAGTTTAAACTCGTTGATCAATTTCCACACACATCTCACGTCGAGTGTGTTGCTCTTTTTGAGCGTATTCCTGGTTTTACGACGAAAATTGACTTGAATAAATAGCGATATGAGTAATACAAAAATTCTCGATGCAGACCAAATTGAGCGTAAGTTTCAACGCATGGCAAGACAATTACTTGAAGCTCATCATTCTGAAGCAGAATTAATTCTCATGGGAATTGATGGACAGGGCTTAGTTGTTGCTAAACGATTACAATCTATTCTCACTTCTATTAGCCCTTTAAAGGTTCGATTCGAAAAAATAAAGTTAAATAAGGAGAATCCGCTTTCATCTGAAATAAAGTATAGTCTTGACTCAAAAGACATCTCTGGAAAAATAATTGTAATCGTTGACGATGTACTTAATTCTGGACGAACATTAATCTATGCTGTAAAACATGTTCTAGACGCAGGTCCTAAAGCAGTATACACAACTGTATTAGTGGACCGGATACACAGATCATTCCCTGTGAGGGCAGATTATTGTGGCTTATCTCTTTCAACTCATCTAAAAGAGCATATTTCTGTAAAAGTCTCTAAGACCAAATCTAAATCTGATGCCGTTTTCCTTGAATTATAAAGACTCTACGATTATAACGCTTCGCGTAATCTCCAACCTATAGAACTAAGTTTATTCGCTAACTGATCGTCGTCATAAGAATGGTTATCCCATCTTACATGTGCTCCCCCATAACAAGCAGCTCTTACTAATAAATTACGACCTATAACCCGTTCTAGCTCATCTATGTGTACATCGGCAAGAAGAGGTCTTGATGCTAGACTGTCTTTTAATCTGTTCGCCAATTCAGGAACTGCGACCGATAAATGAACGACCACCCCATGTTCGCGCATCCAAGCCATAGCTCCGTCTGCACATGGAGTCCCCCCTCCTGTTGCAATTACAGATTCTGGTTCCTTCATAATTACTCGTAGAAGCTCTGATTCTTCTTCACGAAACGACTCCATACCAAACTGAGCAACGTATTCGCTAATAGAGCAACCGAAAGCCTCTTCTAATCTAGAATCCATGTCAATAAATGGCCTTCCCATTTGCTCTGAGATGCGCTTTCCTAACGTTGACTTTCCACTCCCCATAAATCCAACTAAAATCAAATGCATAAATAAAGTTTTATTTCATCCTTACACAAGAGTACTGCAGTTTTATCAAAACTACTACTTTTTTGTATCACTTAACGTTAACGTTAAGTATTTGAAAACCTTCAAGTGTTCCTGTTATTTTATCCCCCGAGTTAACTTTACCTACGCCTACTGGAGTACCTGTAAATATTAAATCACCCGTTTTAAGAGTCATAAATTTGGAAATATATGCTATAAGTTCATCTACTTTAAACAGCATATCTGAAGTGTTACCCGATTGTACTATATAACCATTTATCGATAAATCAAAATCAATATTTTGCACTCCTTTACCTAGCTTTTCTAAAGAATAGAACTCCTCGGATATTACCGCAGATCCATCAAAAGATTTAGCTTTTTCCCAAGGGTGACCTGCTTCTTTCAAAACGTTTTGAACATCCCTTGCAGTAAAATCAATACCCAAACCTATTTCGTCATAATATCTAGATGCAAATTTTTTTTGTATAGCTTTTCCCAATTTTTTTATTTTAACCACTACCTCAACTTCATAATGCACCTCGTCAGACCAATCAGGAATGTAAAACGCATGCCTTTTATGAAGTACAGCACTATCTGGTTTTAGAAAAAACATGGGCTCTTCAGGGGGCTTATTTCCTAACTCTAAAGCGTGGTCTCGGTAATTTCTACCTATACAAATTATCTTCATGGGTCTACAAAGAACGTAACGATTACCCTTCTATCCTTCGCCCCTTTATTCTCGGCCTGTTCTTCTCCGAAGAAATTCATTATAACTCTATCAGAACTGACGCCGCTATCAAGGATGAAATTCCTTACTCTATTAGCCCTAGCACGAGATAAGTTAAGATTCACATATCTATCACCTGAAATATCTGCATGCCCGGTACACACAATTCGAACCTGAGGATATCTCCCCATAAGTCCCACAAGTTCATTAAGTTGAAGCTGTGCATTAAGTGTTAGCGAAGAGCTTCCTGTGTAAAATCTGACATCGAAATTTTTAGGGATATTCAAGGCCAAAAGCTGAGGGTCCGAAGAAATAGACATCCTGCCTTCAAGATTCAAACTAGATCTTGCAATCTCAGATGGATTAAAAGTTCCTTTTTCTAATTTATCCAATCGATCATTGTGATCTTCTAGTAGTGTTATAATTCTCTCAAGCAATTGCGTCTCGATATTATTCGATATTGAAGAATTAGAGCCCAATTTATAAGCTGGTAATGAGCTATTATCGGAGCCCGAAATTAAATCCATCGTCTCAACTGAAAAATCTATTTCAATAGGACTTAATGGCGAATTAGGATCAAAATCACGCCAATTTTCAAGAGATTCTGTGTCTATAGGTTCTTGTGTTTGGCCTACTAATGCTAACAAACCTTTATTCACATACCAACCAAGCTCTAGTCCTGCTTGAAGAGTGACTTCCTGAATACGTGACTGAATCAGGAAGTAGAACATCTCTTCGTGGGGTATTTTTGAGGAAGGTCTCATCCTGTTTACATCTCTTTCATCAAGCTCATCAACGTCCTCTAATAATGCGACTACTTCATTTGAAAACCCCTCAAAGGGAACCTTTTCTTTGAACTTACGGAGAATCATCATATCCTTTACAATACGCTCCATGTCTTTCTTTATAGACTTGGAACTTGATTTCCAATTTACCTCACCATTATTTATATTTATGGCTCCGTTTAGGTACATCTCAATTGCTTCAACCGTTATTGACCTCAATGCTTCGACCTCTGGATCAGGCGCAGAATTCCAATAATTGACTATTAAAGTCCCCTCCTTTGTTCCTACAAGCCGAGATTCATCGGTTTGGGCATTTGAAATAAAGGACATAAAAATCAGCCCCAGCGTTAAAAAAATCGTTTTGGAGTGAATAATTAAGCTTCTTATATGACTGAAAATAGCCATTACTCGAAGTTCGGGAAAATTATGTTAAAAAACGAACGTTTTTTGAAAGGAATAAATTACTTCCCTTGACCAAGAAAAATAGTTCGAATTGTATATACCAAAATTTTAAAATCAAGTGCCAACGACATGTTCTCTATATACATAATATCGAATCTAAGTCTTTGAAGCATTTGCGCAATATTTTCTGCATAGCCATACTTTACTTGCCCCCAAGATGTAATTCCTGGGCGTACCTTTTGAAGGTGAGCATAGTGAGGAGCTTTCTCCTTAATTTGATCTATAAAGAACTGACGTTCAGGCCTAGGACCTACAAGGGACATCTCCCCTTTCAAGACATTAAAGAATTGAGGTAGCTCATCAAACCTCATCTTACGCATCCACTTTCCAGAAGGTGTTATTCTAGGGTCAGAACCAGAACTCAACTTAGGAGTGCCCGACTCAGCATTAACCACCATAGTTCTGAATTTAATTATCTTAAATGGCAGTCCAAATCTTCCGATTCTTTCCTGAGTATAAAAAACCGGGCCTTTGGAGGACGATTTAACTATTATCGCTAGAATAATCAAAAGAGGCGATAGTATTATTAATGCAAAAATAGACGCTAAAATATCTAGCGCCCTCTTAACTATAAGTTGCCAGTGAGGCATTACCATTCTGTCAACATGGATTAATGGTGTACCAAAAACAGCTCCATACCTTACGTTTCCACTGAGTAAATCATAAAGACCCGGAACCACTTTTACTGATACGCCTCTTCCTTCCAAAAGCGCAAGTAAACGAATTGTTTTATCCCTATCTGAGGGTTCAACAGCCACTATAACATCTTCTATTTCGTACTTATCTAGAACAGAAACTATTTCATCTACCCCTCCCAATCTTTCAAGTCTTTCAGACATAGCTGGATCTTCTTTATTGACCTGAATAAAGCCCAAAATATTAAAGCCAGAGGATAAAATCTCATTTTGAAGATCGTTAGAAAACTGAACTGCTGTTTCAGCACCCCCTAATAATAATGTTCTAAATGCCCAGTCTCCACTTCTAATTTTATTCAGTGTATGAGAAACTAGAATCCAACGACCGACAATAGTTAGAGTTAAATGAGCGAGGACTAATGCTCTTAATGTATAATAATACTGTTCGTAGCTGCTTACAAAGTCATCTAGAAGTAAGGTGAAAAATAAAATTATTGACCCTAACGCAGTAGCTTTTAAAACCTGTGCTATTTCTAGTGCCCTATGTCGCCTGCGAGGTTCTGTGTACATACCTAATACAGCATATAACCCCATCCAAAACATAGATACGAAGACAAGTCCTCTATAAAAATTTAGATCGAAATTGAATGATTCAATATCCCATGTCCAAAGTTTCTCTATCTCTACTTTTCTATAAACGAATAAAATAGTCCAAGCAAAAAGAGCAGAAATACTATCTGAAATAGCATAACATAACGGCAACAATCTATCAACTCTTCCTCTTCCTCTCATTAATAATGAACGATTTTAAAATTATCTACCACTACATATCCCGTTTCCTCTCCTATATCAAGTATGGCGTCTAGTGTTAACTCATACCCAAATGCTCCAGGTGTAGATAAAACCAAAGGCCCTAAATCAAGATACATCTTTTTCCATTCATCTCCAGTAGGGTTAAGAACTATGATGGGAGTTCTTTGGGCATTATTACCTCCTATAACCTCGAGGCCTACAGCAAACGAGTTGTCACACTTATAATTAAATTCTAAATAAATAACTCCTGTTGAAGGCAGATTATACAACTGTTCTTGAGTTGTTGATGTTATATGTGCCGCCTCTTCAGAAAGTAAAATCAACCCACTAGCAACCCCTTCATAAACCCACAAAGGATCAATAGTTCTCACCACTTCTGCAGTACTCGTAGAGCTTGACTCAAACCTATTTGCGCTCTCAAAGTTTTCTGCAAGGATGATCACTGAATTATCTGTATAATTCGATTCAAAATGAATGGAGTCTATCCTTCCAGGCTCGAAAAACACATCCAATTCCATGGCCTGATAGAATGGATAAGGTTTGCGCGTTGCAGATATTCCATTCACTCTAATACCCGGTAAAATAGTAATCGAAACTAATGGGTCATTGTTTTCAGAAATAAGGGGTATGCTTGCTGGAAGGGGAAATACTCCCATTACGTCAGTTTCTGAATAAACCCATACCTCTGAAATATTATTAGAGTTTGTCCCTTCACCCTCACCTGTAACCAAACTAAATGATTTAATCAATATTTCGTGTGGCACTCCTGGCTTATCAGACCAAATATCACATCCCGAAACAACAATAATGGTAGCCAAGAAAATGAATAACGGTTGATATTTTATTAATAGCTTCAATGTGCTCTTAGTTTCCTATACGCGTCACAAAGGTAAAGCCCTAAGCATTGACTTATTCAAGAACAACGCACACACTTTGTTGCCCCTGGCATAATGATAATTCTTTCTAGAGGAATAAGTTCACCGCATCTTACACATCTACCGAACTTATCATCATTTAATCTACTAATTGCTGACTCTAGCGCCTTTTTCTGACTCTCTAATTGCTGCAGAGCAGCTTCATTAACACTGCGATTATTAATAGCATCCATCCTGCTAACCCTACCTATAGCAACAGAAGGAGGTATCGGCTTCGTCAATTCTCTATACTCTTCAATCCTCAAATTTATGCCTTCCATCTTCTCAATAATACGATTACGTATATCTATCTTTTCTTTATCGCTTAACATAGGCCTAAGATGGCTAATTTTGCACTTGAAAGCAATCCCTTAAATATTCATATTTCAGAATACATGAAATTTTTCATTGATACAGCAAATTTAGACCAAATACGTGAAGCCCAAAACTTCGGTATACTCGACGGCGTTACCACTAATCCATCTCTAATGGCGAAAGAAGGTATATCGGGATACGATAATGTTATTGCCCACTACAAAGCTATTTGTGACATCGTAGATGGTGACGTTTCTGCAGAAGTAATCGCAACAGATTACGAAGGCATGATTACGGAGGGCGAAGCACTTGCAGCCCTACACGAAAATATCGTAGTTAAGATTCCCATGATTAAAGACGGAATCAGAGCTATTTCATACTTTACTTCTCAAGGAATACGCACTAATTGTACTTTAGTGTTTTCTGCTGGCCAAGCACTTCTAGCGGCAAAAGCTGGAGCTACTTATGTCAGTCCATTTATAGGTCGTCTTGACGATATAAGTACTGACGGGCTTGACTTAATTGAGAGCATTCGTGAGATTTACGACAATTACGAGTTTTCTACACAAATCCTTGCCGCTAGTGTTCGTCATACCATGCACATTGTAAACTGTGCTCAAATAGGAGCCGACGTAATGACAGGACCTTTAAGCGTAATCCTAGGTCTTTTAAAGCATCCACTAACTGATGCCGGTCTCGCCCAATTTTTAGCCGACCACGCAAAAACTAACAGTTAAAAAGTACTACACCACATGATTATCCCCATCCATCCAGATAATCCCGACCCTCGAAAAATTCGTGAAGTCGTGAACATTCTTAGAAAGGATGGGGTTATCGTACTGCCTACAGATACGGTATATAGCTTCGCTTGTTCTTTAGGAAGTAGCAAAGGATTCGATAGAATTGCTCGGATTAAGGGATTACGACCAAATAAAGCGCACTTCTCCATTCTTTGTTCTGACCTTAGTGATCTCAGCAACTATACCCGACCTGTCCCTAATGAAGTATTTAAGCTCATGAAGAGAGCTCTTCCTGGGCCTTTTACTTTCATACTTCAGGCCGGGGGTAATGTGCCCAAGCTATTTCGCAGCACGAAAAAAACAATAGGCATTCGTGTACCCGACAATAGCATTGCTCAGGCAGTGATTCGCGAGATAGGAATGCCACTGGTAGTTTCGTCTGTTCACGATGAAGATGACATACTTGAATATACTACTGATCCTGAACTTATTGAGGAACGACATGG
Organism: Bacteroidota bacterium; assembly: GCA_002746975.1. Taxonomy (GTDB): domain Bacteria; phylum Bacteroidota; class Bacteroidia; order Flavobacteriales_D; family Sanyastnellaceae; genus UBA974. The sequence continues at coordinate 191,246 of NVXE01000002.1, forward strand.
ACATGCTGTCAATGCAGTTATAAATGGTGGATTCGGAGAACTATATGCGTCAACAATCGTTGATTGCACTAGCGGTATTCCCGAAGTTATCCGAGAAGGTAGAGGAGATATTTCTGGTCTGAGATAAAAACACGATTAACGCGCTTTTTCCTCCAACATAGGTACAAAGGCCGCATCTCCGTGGTCCTTCATCGTAAATTCATTCTCGCCTATCTTATCGTAGGTTAACATCCGCTGAGAATTACTAGCTCCTATTGGAATAACAAGTCTACCTCCCACTTCAAGTTGCTTGAGTAATGCTTCTGGAACTTTAGGTGCTCCACAAGTAACGATTATTCCTTTAAATGGAGCATAAACTTCCTTTCCCTTATAACCGTCACCATAATAAAGGGCGGGATTATATCCCATCTTTTTCAAAAGGGGGGCAGTTAAATTAAATAATTCCTTTTGACGTTCGATAGAATGAACTTTAATGCCTAATTCACATAGTACCGCGCACTGGTATCCAGATCCCGTTCCTATTTCGAGCACCTTATCCCCAGACTTGCATAATAGAAGCTGTGTTTGCAGAGCGACGGTTTGGGGCTGAGAAATGGTTTGGCCTGAGGCTATAGGAAAAGCTTTATTTGTATATGCAAATTGCTCAAAAGTTGAATCCAAAAAGAAATGGCGTGGAACTTTATCTATAGCAGCAAGGATTTTCTCATTACAGAGATCTAAGTCTCTAAGTTCCTGAACTAATTGTTTTCTCAGGCCTTTATGGCGGTAATTATCTTCTCTTTTCACCCTTGAAAGATAATAACTCTTTTTATAAATTGTTAAGAGATTGTGTGAATTCTCACCAACTAAAGTGTGGATAAGCCACCTAACTTTACAGCATGAAAAAGCATTGGTTTAATTGTAAGGTGAGTTATATGAAGCCCGATACTGAGGGTAATGATGTTAAGAAGACGGAGCAGTTCGTTCTTGATGCATACACATATACTGAGGCTGAAACACGCATGGTTGAAGTTCTTGAGTCTGAGGGTATCAGGCCTTTTGAAATAACCCAAATAACAAAAACAAACCTAATAGAAGTAATTCGTTTTGCAGAATGCGATAAGTGGTTTCGAGTGAAAATCGCACTTACAACTGTTGATGAGTCTAAAGGAGTTGAGAAAGAGGCTAACCAATACCTACTCGTATCAGCGGCCGATGTTCGAGACGCTTTCGACAAAGTAGCAACTCACATGAATGCTGTACATGTTGGTTATATTATTCCTTCAATCGTTTACCAAAAGATTTCTGAAGTATTTCCCCTAGAAGAATGGACACCAGTAACTCAATCCATAATTAGCGAAGAAATGAATACTGAGGAAGGTGATATTAACGAAACAACTGGAGAGATTATAGCTTGAGCTAATTCGTTATTAGTTAGCTCTAAATAAGTCAATCGTACCAGTAAACGGTACCATACCATCACAATTAAACTCGGTGATGATTCCTCCTTGATTTGTTATTAATTCATCACCCTCATTACAGGGGATTTCTAATACATAGTAATATACTCCCTCTGCAGCTCCATCAACGCCAGGATCCCATCCCGCAGAAGATCCGAAGTCTATACTAGAGAAGACCTCTGTACCCCAACGATTGTATATAAAACACTTAACACCATTGAATGCTTCTAATCCTTCTACTCTCCATGTGTTATTCCCCCCTGTGTTAAGATTATCTGGGGAAAACACATTCGGTATCGTTATCTCACATGTTTCAATTCTAATCGACGCATCGCTTAAGCATGTTAAACCACTTGTTGAATAACTTACACTGACAGTATATTCAGTTGTATTCTCCATAAATTCAATTGTAGGACTTTGCGCTGAACTATCATCTAAATTATTAGGTGGTGTCCAAGAAAAATTGCAATTATCTGGATTAATATCCCCAATGTTCGCCATCATTTGAACGGGTGAGCCACAAAACTGATTTTGGTTAGCCGTAACTGTTGGAATCGTACCAATAACTGTAACGTTGATAGTTCTATCGTAGTAACATCCGAAGTCATTTTGCCCTCTATAAACATATGATTCAACACCTAATTCAGATGGCGAAATTGTCACAATATTACAATCACCTCCATCATCTATAATTGAAGGTCCCTCCCACCAAGTTGAGTCACATTCATTTCCAAAGGTCGGAGTAAATGATACTGCCTCAGGATAAAGTTCAGGAGCAAATTCTATAGACCAATCGAAAATAAATCCATTATCCGATGCCCATAAATCACAAACTTCAACTTCCCATGTTCCATTTAATGGACATCCGTTTAAGTTTGTGAAAGGTTGTACTGATTGGTAAACTCCCGATGGTAAGGTTCCTCCAGCGTTGTCAGCCCAAGTACCATTTGTAGCACCAGGCTCCCACCAGTAATCATACCCTATCCCAGGATTATCTGGCAACATATCATCGTCAACAGGTTCACCGAGAAAAGTTCCTCCTCCACCCTGTTGATGTACAAGAATTGAACCTCCATTAGGGCAAATAAATGTAATTGTGATATCTCCCATGAAGCTGTGCTCGAAATTCATAAAAATGCTTACAATATCAACATTAGCATCATTTACAACAGCTCCAGCATTAAAACTTGTAAATGTTAGTTGACTAGAGAAGCACTGTCCCTGATCGTCTGGTATAAATAATCCATCACCAAAATCAACTGAAGGCTCGGCATTATATAGAACACCTTGAATCATTCCAGTAATATCAACCTCATCTCCTATACACATAGTCAGATCTGAACTAGTACCAGAGAAATCCGGATTTGTGGACACTAGAATTTGATAATCAAGAAGATTGTTGTTAGAACAGTCATTATCATCGGTTAAAGCCAAATTCATTGTGTACAAGCCAGGAGAAGAATAAGTATGTGTCAATATAGGCCCAGAGGTATAGTCAATCGTCCCATCTCCTAAATCCCATACCCAGCTTACAATCTCTTGTCCATCAGCAACAGTTGAAGATGTAGCCTCAAGATGAACCTCTTCATTTAGACAAGCATATAATGGCTGAAGTTCCGTTGGATTTACAATAGCAAAAGGTCTGTCACATGGATATCCACATGAAGCATAAGCTCCAAAATTACCTGAGCTATTAGACCCAGAAGTGAATTCTATAGTCATACATCCAGTTAAGTTATCAGCTCCTGAAAAAATATCTACCCCTTGCAGATCTGCTCCTGAGTAAGATCCAATAACTGGAGCGGTATTATCATCTCCATCGTAAATTGTTAAAGTTGAAGCCAAGTCTAAATCGAAAACTACCCAGTATAAGTTAAGAACAGTTTCTGGAGCTTCAGGACACCAAGTTATGGTTTGGTTTTCATTAGCACCATAATCAGATGCACTTAAACCTGAATCAACAACCGCTCCTTCACATGAGGTATATGTGTCTGTTGACGAAATGCTGATTTCCTGCGATGAAACATCAAAAACTCCGAAAACAAAAACTGAAAGGATTAATAAAAATGAATGCTTCATGATTACTTCTTTTCTTTTGTCAAGTTAACATTTCGTATAAACCTATCCAAGATTTTTTCAAAATTAGAACGAGACAGAATGACTACGATTCTGCCATCTTCTAATTGATAGTACTGCTCAGTATCAATAGGTCTTAAACCGAACTTCAATAACCTCTCCACAATACTTATGTCTTCAAAAGGAAATTCTGAAATTTCTGCGTCGAACTTTAATTCATCTACTAGATGCCAACCATATGCAGCAAAACAACAAAGCTCCAAATCATCATCAGTCTCTATTTGTGTTATTCCAAACACAGATTTAACGTCTGAGCTACCAGGTATATCAGACTGACAATAGGCGGACGGGGGAATTAATGACATCAATAAGATAGCCGAAAATACTAAGAAAATTTGTTTCATAATGCAGGTAATGATGCTGCAAGATAACCAACTATTGACAGTCTAAAAAACTTGATAAATTAATTCTCCATTTCTTTTTGCAAAAGAAAGATTCTGACTATCTTTGCCCCCCCTTTATAGGGCACATGACTTGGTAGCTCAGCTGGTTAGAGCATCTCACTTTTAATGAGAGGGTCCTGGGTTCGAGTCCCAGCCAGGTCACTTTTTACCTAATTGCCCAGGTGCTGAAATTGGTAGACAGGCATGGTTGAGGGCCATGTGTCCGTTAGGGCGTGCGGGTTCGACTCCCGCTCTGGGCACGAATACAAAAAGAGACGAGCGTTTGCTATAAAAAGCAAGTAAACTCAAAATCACGCAACACTGTTGCTAAGCTATTGAAGGGATTAAAATTGAAGTTTATTTCAAATTTTGAGAACTGAAAAGAGCTAAAACTTGCGAAGCAAGGTGATTTTGAGTTTACTTGCTTTTTTTTTGGCTCAAAAATCGCGCGAGTTCTCATGCTTTGTTGAGTCAAAGAAGGGTGCACCGAACGTAGAGAGGTACTCCCGCTCTTAGCACAATGAATTAGTTCAAGCCTCGAATTCACTTTCGAGGTTTTCTTTTTTCAAATTATAAAATTTAAATAAAACGTCTTTCAAATTGAAATCTCGTATTTTTCAAGGTGTCCGTATATTTGCGTGCGTGATAAAGAAATTATTCCCCATATTATCTTGGTTACCAAACTATTCTAAGAAAGACTTCTTAGCCGATTTTCCAGCCGGAATAACTGTGGGTATTATGCTTATTCCCCAGGGAATGGCATATGCCTTAATTGCGGGACTACCTATGGAATACGGGCTATATGCTTCGTTAGTCCCACAGATGATTTATGCTATTACAGGCACATCTCGTCAACTTTCTGTAGGACCCGTTGCTATGGATTCATTATTAGTAGCTGCTGGATTAAGTGCAATTGCAGTTATAGGCTCCGAAAGATACATTGAGCTAGCAATTGGACTCGCGTTACTGATGGGAGCTATTCAATTATTGCTGGGGTTTCTACGAGCTGGGTTTCTCGTAAATTTCCTGTCACGCCCTATTATTAGTGGGTTTACGTCTGCTGCTGCGTTGATCATTGGTGCAAACCAAATCGCTAATCTATTTGGCATAGATATTCCTCGAAATAATCAAATTCACAAATTTATTTTTTCCGTTTCTGAAACCTTTACCGAAATTCATATTTCGACACTATTAATAGGTATCGTAGCAATAATATTGCTAGTAGTTATTTCTAAATACAGAAATATAATTAAAGTTCCTGCAGCTTTAATTGTCGTAATTACTGGAATTCTATTTGTCTGGGGGACTGATCTCGCTAACGAGGGTGTTAAAGTCGTAGGAAATATTCCTACAGGACTTCCTTCATTTTCTACACCATCTATTGGTTATTCAGACATTAGACAGCTTTTACCGATTGCAATAACGCTCGCATTAATTGCATTTATGGAGGCGTACTCAGTAGCAAAGGCTATAGAGGAGAAACACGACTATAAAATTGATGCAAACCAAGAACTAAGAGCCATAGGTCTTTCTAACATCTTTGGGGCTTTATTCCAGTCATACCCTACAACTGGAGGGTTTTCAAGGTCTGCCGTAAATGATAATGCCGGAGCCGTTACACCTATGTCTTCATTAATAGCAGCAGTCTTGATAGGGCTTACTCTTCTATTCTTAACACCGTTATTTTACTATTTACCTAAAGCCGTGCTTTCAGCAATAGTTATGGTAGCAGTAATAGACCTTATCGATTTCAAGCTACCTATTATGCTATGGAAAAGCCACAAAGTTGAAGCTGTTTTATTATTTGCTACTTTCTTAGTAACGGCTACGGTAGGGATGACTCAAGGAATTGCTATAGGTGTAGGCCTTTCACTCGTAGTCCTTGTATACAGACAGATGAGGCCACATTTCACAGAACTTGGAGAAATCGAAGGGGTTTTTAGAAATGTGCATAGATTTCCTAAAGCAAAAGTGAGAGACGGACTACTTATTGTGAGGTTTGATTCTGCATTACATTTCGCTAACTACAGATTTTTACAGTCATCACTTGAGGATGTAATTGAGGAAAGGACAAATAGAGGAGATACTATTAACACAATAATACTTTGTGCTGAATCAATTGGATATATTGATGCGTCAGGAATCTCAGCTCTAGAAAGTTTAATCGACGACCTTGAAAACCGAAATATTTGCTTTAGACTTGCTGCGGCAATAGGACCCGTCAGAGATGTTATTGAATCTTCTGATTTGATCAAAAGGATAGGCAAAACAAGGTGTTTTACTGGAATACATTACGCTATTTCAGACTTAGAAGCACCGGGGTCTATTCACGACGGCTTAAGAAAGGTAGCCACACAGGTAGATCTCGAAGACGAGTAACGCAATTATTTTAAATGTGTCTAATGTAACAGTAGTTACATTGAATTAATGAAGGTGGGAGTAATTTTGCCTAGATTTAAAAAAACAGAAATACTCATGGAAATCAAGCAGATATACACAGGATGCCTTGCTCAAGGTTCATACTATATAAAGTGTAACGGGGAGGCGGCGATTGTGGATCCTTTAAGAGAGGTTCAGCAATATATAGACATGGCTGAAAAAGATGGAGTTAAAATTAAGTACATATTTGAGACGCATTTCCATGCAGACTTCGTTTCTGGTCATGTTACTCTTGCTGAGAAGACTGGAGCCCAAATCGTCTTTGGCCCTTCAGCACAAACTGGATTTGAGTCTTTAATAGGTAAAGATGGTCAACGATTCAAAGTAGGTAAGCTAGAGATTGAGCTTTTACACACTCCTGGACATACTTTGGAAAGTTCTTGTTTCTTAGTTTATGATAAACACGGAAAACAACACGCTTTATTTTCTGGGGATACAGTCTTCCTAGGCGATGTGGGACGTCCTGATTTGGCACAAAAAGCAGCTGATATGACACAAGAAGAGCTAGCTGGAATGTTGTTTGATAGTATTCGTGAGAAAATCATGCCCTTAAATGATGATGTCGTTATTTATCCCGGTCATGGTGCGGGATCTGCCTGTGGAAAGAGTATGAGTAAGGAAACTGTGGGGACTATAGGGCATGAAAAGGCAACTAATTATGCTCTTAGGGCAGACATGACGCGCGATGAGTTTATTAAAGAAGTCCTTGACGGTTTACTACCTTCTCTTGAATACTTTGGGTTTAATGTCCAAATGAATAAGCAAGGATATGTGTCAATCGATGAAGTCATTAAAAGTGGGACAAACCTGATGTCTCCAGATGCTTTTGAAAAAGCTGCTAATGATACAAAAGCTGTAATCTTAGATGTTAGACACAAAGCCGATTTTGTTAAAGGATTCGTTCCGCGTTCAATATTTATAGGGCTTGATGGAGGCTTTGCTCCTTGGGTAGGCACACTATTAGTCGATGTAAAACAGCCTTTACTTCTTGTTGTTGAAGAGGGCTTTGAGGAAGAAGCTATTGTAAGACTATCAAGAGTTGGGTTCGATAACGTAATAGGAATTTTAGATGGAGGTTTTGATAGATGGAAATCCGAGGGAAAGGAAATTGATACAATAAATACTATTGAAGCTATGGACCTAGCTAAGCTTGTAAAGTTTGAAAACAATGAGGAAACACGTCCTGAAATATTCGATGTTAGAAAACCCGGTGAATTCACTTCAGAACATCTTGAAGGAGCCAAATCTACTCCACTAGACTACATTAAAGATTACATCAACGATTTTCCAAGCGAAGGGAAATTCTACTTACACTGTGCTGGGGGGTATAGATCTGTAATAGCAAATTCTATATTAAAGTCTCAAGGCATACATAATGGTGTTGACATTTTAGGTGGGTATTCAGCCATTTCGAAAACAGATTTACCTGTGACAGATTATGTTTGCCCTAGTACTATAAAGTAGAGCTTAGTAATTATATTTGCTGAGTGCAAAAATCTTATCTTCAATCACGACCAGTTGTAATAGCTGGCCCTTGTAGTGCGGAGACTCGCGAACAAGTGATAAGCACGGCTCGGGCATTAAAGGGACGAGTAAATTATTTTAGGGCAGGGATATGGAAACCACGAACTCGACCTAATGCATTTGAAGGAGTAGGAACTAAAGGTCTACCCTGGTTAGTAGAAGTTCAAAAGAACATCGGTATCCCTGTTATGACAGAGGTAGCAAACGCTCATCATGCAGAATTGGCTTTACAATACGGACTAGATGCGGTTTGGATAGGCGCACGAACCACCGTAAGTCCTTTCGCTGTTCAAACTATAGCAGATGCCTTACGGGGATCTGGGATAACTGTGCTAGTGAAAAACCCCATGCACGCTGACTTAAAGCTTTGGATGGGTGCAATCGAAAGGTTAGAAAACACAACAAAAGGTGATGTTCATGCCCTTCATAGAGGATTTTCAAGCTATGGATTAAAGAAATTCCGTAACGCACCGATGTGGGAGATTCCAATAGGACTTAAGGCAGAAATGCCAGACATACAACTTTTTTGCGATCCCAGCCATATCTGTGGGAGAAGAGAACTTCTGCAATCTGTATCGCAAAAAGCAATGGATCTCGGAATGGCAGGCTTAATGATAGAGTCGCATGAAGACCCTTCATTAGCTTTAAGTGATGCTGAGCAACAATTAACACCTTTTGATCTAGTGAAGTTGCTTGACAACTTAAATATTAGAGACCTAACTCTTGACGATAAACATATTACAGACCTGAGAGACTTAAGAATTAAAATGGATTCTATAGATGAACATCTAGTTGAATTATTGAGCAGCAGAATGAGTGTCGCACAAGCTATTGGAGAATACAAGAAAGAAAATGGCCTTACAGTTTTGCAACTTTCTAGGTGGAGAGAGATAATGAAGACAAGAAAAGCTTGGTCTGAAGAAATGGGCTTGCAAGAAGAGTTTCTTCGAGGAATCCTAGAGCAGGTACACAAAGAGAGCATTCGAATTCAAAGTGAAATTCTGAATTCCGAGAAAAAATAAAAAATTATTGATTCTTTTTGTAACTAAATCCTTACAGAATACGTAAAGGTGTTTGGTTTTGGTTAACCGCGTCAATTTGACGCACGAATCAGGCGATTTGGTTAAAAAGGGCTCCTCAAACGTGAGGGCCCTTTTTTTATTACTGTAATTTCAGATATGTTATTTCAGCTTCGTAAACGAAGACAACCAAATAGATCTAGATAATCTGTATATTATAGGAAGTAGAACGATAAGTGTTGTAACTCCTGAGATAATTAAAGTTGGGGCATTTTTAAGGAACTCGAACTCAATGAATCCTATAAACGCCAAAGTTTTAAGTATTACGAAAACAGCAACCCAAATCCCAACCGTAAGGGCATAACTGACATAAGCAGCTCCAAAGTAGAAACCTGGCTCTTTAACAAAGTCTTCACCACACTTAGTGCATGAAGGATACATTTTAGTAATCGTCGAGAGGTGATATGGATTAGAATAAACAAACATTTTTCCTTCTCCACACTGCGGACAGCTGCAAGTAAGTACTTTTTTTAATTTGTTCTTGCTTAGTTCCATTTTTTTCTAAAGTGCTAAAAACATTACGACGTAAATGACTGTAAACTAACTAATTTAGAATACGAACCATTTTTGAGTATTAATTCATCGTGAGTTCCTTCTTCTAAAATCCTACCCTCAGATAGCAGTATTATTCTGTCGGCCTTTGAAACTGTCGATAATCTATGTGCAATTACGAGAACTGTTCTATTTTCCATAGCAGCGTCAAGAGCTTTTTGGACAGCATGTTCAGATGCCGCATCTAGTGCCGAAGTAGCTTCGTCTAGAACAAGAATAGAAGGATTGCGATATAAGGCTCTAGCAAGAGCAACTCTCTGACGCTGTCCTCCAGAAAGCTTTCCTCCTCCATCCCCCACTTCTGTGTGTAATCCATCTGGCATTTTATTAGCAAACTCTTTAACCTGAGCTGCCTCAGATGCTGATTGAAGCTTTACATCATCTATCGTCTCATCTCCGATTGCTATATTTGATGCAATAGATCCATGGAAAAGAATGGACTCCTGAGTAACGACGCCTAACTTATCCCTCCAAGAAGCTATCGGAATATCTCGTAAATCTCGACCGTCAATCTCTAAGACTCCTTCGGTTGGATCATCAAATCTAACAAGCAAGTTAGAAAGGGTTGTTTTTCCCGATCCTGACGCGCCTACAAGAGCTACGACTTCCCCTTTCTTAATTTCTAATGACAACTTTGAAATCACCTTAACTGATGAGTCTAATTCGTACGAAAAACTAACATCCTTAAATACAATTTTATTTTCAAATTTTTCCAGTGGCAACGAAGTCGCGGGAGCCTCTGGCACTGAGGACTTTGATTCAAACATTTCTTCAAGTCGATCTAAAGATGCTACACCTTTATTTATTCTGAACCAACCATCACTAAATGCTCTTGCAGGAGGAATTATCTGAGAGAAAACGACTAAATACCCTATGAACCAATCTCCTGTCAATCCTGTACTTCCATCGAGAACTATATGACCACCATAACCGAGCAGAATTGCCATAACAGTAAGTGAAATGACTTCGCTTACTGGTGAACTCAAATACTCTCTTCTATACATCTTTCGAACAGCCTGAAAATGACTTTCATTCCTTTTAGAAAATCTTTTCGTAAATACCCCCTCAATACCAAAAGCTTTTATTATTCGCACTCCACTCAAGGTCTCTTCAAGAATATTTACCAAACCACCCAACTCCTCTTTTCCTTTAAGTGCCGAATGCTTCAATTTCTTAGCTATTCGACTTATAAGAACCCCACTTACTGGTAAAAATACCAATGCGAAAATTGTCAATTCCCAACTTAGTGCAAATAATGCCGCAATAGAAATAATTACAATAAGTGGTGACTTAAACATTACCTCGATAGAGCCTACAATACTTACCTCTACTTCATTAAGGTCTACCGTTAATCTACTGAGTACATCCCCTTTACGGGAATTAGTAAACCAGCTCATGGTTTGGGCTAGCACACGTTTGTACATATTATTCCTTAAATCTCTACTAACACCAGTTCTTATAGTTGCAAGGCTATACATGGCAAGATATGAGACCAAATTCTTTAATACCGCAAGCACCACTACAGATATGCAAACCATGAACAACGCCTCAGTTGTACCTACTGCAATCACATAATTGTCGAACCACTCTCCAATTCGTCCCGGAATATCGTCAGCATGAGTTGTCACGCCCCCGAACAGAATTCGCAAAAATGGAACTACACTTAGAAATGAGAAGAGAGATAATATCGCCCCTAATGCATTCAAAATTGCATTAGAAGCTAAATTCAGACGATAGTCTCGGAATAAAGGAAATAGTACTGAAAGACTTTTCATAAATAAGTATCTATTTTATGAAACTAGTTCTTCCGAATAACCCAGATATGATGAAGGTGTAATCGCTCTGAGCTCATCCTTAACTGAATCTGAAACGCTTAAAGTATCGATAAAATTTCGCATAGAATCCGCATCTATTTTACTTCCAGTTCTAGTAAGAGTCTTAAGAGCTTCGTAAGGTTTTGGATATCCTTCTCGACGTAAAATTGTTTGGACTCCTTCAGAAACAACAGCCCAATTATTTTCAAGTGCACCTTCTAAAGCTGAGTTATTTAATACCAACTTACTTAGGCCCTTTAACAAAGATTTTAGAGCAATAATTCCATGACTTAATGGAACACCCACATTGCGTAAAACCGTTGAATCTGTCAAATCCCTTTGCATTCTCGATATAGGTAATTTTTCAGAAAAATGTCCCAGAATGGCATTCGCTAACCCAAAGTTTCCCTCGCTATTCTCAAAATCTATTGGATTAACTTTATGAGGCATCGCAGATGATCCTACTTCTCCCTCTACAATCTTCTGTTTGAAGTAGTCCATTGATATATAAGTCCAAACATCTCTATCTAAGTCTATCAGAATCGTGTGCGCTCTTCTCAAGTTATCACACCAAGCAGCTAAATGATCGTAATGCTCAATTTGCGTAGTTACTTGGCTTCTATGAAGACCTAAATTATTCTCTACAAACTTCGTCCCAAAAGACGGCCAATCAATGTTAGGATAGGCCACTCTATGTGCGTTAAATCCTCCGGTAGCACCACCAAATTTCGCGGCATAAACTGAATTTACAATCCCATCTCTTTGAATTCTAAGCCTATCTTCAAAAACACGGATTTCCTTACCTAACGTTACAGGAGATGCTGCTTGTCCATGTGTTCGTGCCAGCATAGGAACTCCCTTCCATTCTATTGCGAGCGAGTGTAATCTTGAAAGAACTTCATCGATAAGAGGTAAGTACACTTCTTCGGTAGCCCTCTTTAATGATAGCGGAATAGCTGTGTTATTTACGTCCTGTGAAGTTAAACCGAAGTGGACGAATTCGCTCCATTTGGATAATCCTAACTTCGCCATCTCCTCTTTAATCCAATATTCTACTGCCTTAACATCATGGTTAGTCGTAGCCTCAATATCCTTGATCCTCGAAGCGTTTTCTTCGGTAAAGTTCTGATATAGATTGTTCAAGTCCACGAATTTTTCAATCGGGAAAGTTGAAAGTTGAGGTAGAGGTAACTCCACTAGTTCAATAAAATACCTCACTTCCACCTCTACCCTGTGTAAAATCAATCCCCATTCAGAGAGTAAAGGGGCAAGAGATCTGGTGTGTCTGTGGTAACGACCATCGACAGGCGATATTGCATTTAAAGACGACAGCGGCATGAGGGTATGTTTTTCAGTGCTTTAATTCAAAGCGCAAAGATACGTTGAAGCCACCGTACACCCCACCTTACTACTTACCTTAGTAGCATGAAACTTCATACAATTCACAACGGAAATTTTAAATTAGACGGAGGAGCTATGTTTGGGGTAGTGCCTAAAAAGCTTTGGTCTAGAACGAACCCGTCAGATTCAAATAACTTGTGTCCCTGGGCTATGAGATCATTACTTATAGAAGACGGTGATAAACTCACATTAATCGACTGTGGACTGGGCGACAAACAGAGCGAAAAATTCTTTGGACACTACCACCCACACGGCAATGATTCTTTAGAAAAATCTCTAGCATCTACTGGCTTTTCTAAAGACGATATTACAGATGTTTTCCTAACACACCTTCATTTTGACCATGTTGGAGGAGCGGTTGAATGGAATGACTCTAGAAATGGATACAGACCTAGCTTTAAAAATGCTACTTACTGGACAAATGATAGACATTGGAAATGGGCAACAGAGCCTAATTCCCGAGAAAAAGCTAGTTTTCTATCAGAGAATATTATTCCCTTACAGGAAAGTGGTCAATTGAAATATATTAAAGCAGGTGAGCGTGATCTTAGAATTACTACTGGATTAGGATTCGATGCCTTTATTGTAAATGGACATACAGATGCACAAATGTGCCCGATAATAAAAATTGGGGCTGAGACGATTGTCTTTATGGCCGATTTGCTCCCAAGCACGGGCCACATCCCCATCCCTTATGTAATGGGCTATGACACAAGGCCTTTACTCACTTTAGATGAACGTACACGTATATTTAATGAAGCCGCCGATAATGGGTATCACTTATTCTTAGAGCATGATGCCTCTAACGAAATTTGTGTTTTAGAACAAACTGAAAAAGGTCCTAGACTTGCTCGAGTAACGAATTTAGCAGAGGCTTTTTGAGACTTTAGTCCTTAAGTTTTATGCCCTTGCGAATCGAGCTTACTAAACTTGGACCACGATATATAAAACCGGTAAAAACCTGAACCATAGAAGCTCCTGCGTCGATTTTCTCTTGGGCTGATTCTAAAGAGTCAATCCCTCCCACTCCTATTATAGGGAAGGCTCCTCCTGACTTTTCATATAGATAAGATATAACTTCTGTAGAGCGTAATCTCAAAGGAGCTCCCGACACACCCCCTGAACCCATAAATTCAATTTCAGGAGTAATCAGGTTATCTCTAGAAATTGTCGTGTTAGTGGCTATTACTCCATCAACCTTTTCTGTGATAATTATTTCTATGACATCGTCAAGCTGTTCTAAGGTCATGTCTGGAGCTATTTTAAGAAATACTGGCCTAGGTGTGGCTGAGTCATTATTACGTAAAACAACAGCCCTTAACAAGGCCGCTAAAGGCTCTTTATCTTGTAACTCTCGAAGACCAGGGGTATTCGGCGAGCTCACATTTACAACGAAATAATCAACGTAAGGATATAAGGCATTGAAACTTGCCAAATAATCAGAGATTGCATCATCATTCGATGTGTTCTTATTTCGTCCGATATTCCCTCCAACTATTAATCCTTTAGGCCTGTCTTTAAGTCTTAATATTGCGTCATTTACGCCCCCATTATTAAAGCCCATTCTATTTAACAACGCTTCGTCTTCTTTAAGGCGAAACAATCTTGGTTTTGGATTTCCAGATTGAGCAACAGGTGTTAATGTTCCTATTTCAACAGAACCGAAGCCTAAAAATTGTAATTCCTTTAAGAAACGTGCGTCTTTATCAAACCCCGCTGCCATACCTATTGCATTTGGGAACTTTAAACCACATATGATTACCGGTCGATCCTCTACCTCTAACTTAAAGCATTGCTTTAAGCACCACCTCAACCCAGGAATGTTAATTGCGATTCGCAACACCGACATAGAAAAATAATGAGCCTTCTCCGGTGACATCAAGAATAACAAGGGTTTCAGGACTTTTCTATACATTGTGCAAATGTAATAAGATGCTCTTTAAGTATGTTAAATTGTGGATAACCCTGTTAATATAGACCATAAAATAATCACAAAATCCTCAATGAGTCTCCGTTAACTTTGGTTCCCATAGTATGAAGAACTTTGGATTACTCAAATGGCTCGCTAAGCGAAAGCTAACCGATGAAAAGGTAGCAAACATCTTTGTCAACTCTACTTTTGAAACAGTTGAAAAAGGATGGCCTGAAGTCGCGTCTCTACTAAATGCCTCTCCAGAATTCGTTATCGAGCCTAATTTAGATCCTAGCGATTATGGACGATTCCTTATGATAGTAGTCGCTGCTAACCTCAGCCTAGTACCTAAACACTTTGAGCCTGGAGTTGACAGAGCTATTATTAAACGTTGTTGCGCAAAGTTTGGGCTTGCCCTAGGTGTACCTAAAGAGGATTTTGCACTTAAGGTTAAGCAGTACCGCATGTTTATGAAAAAAGCGAACCACCCTTCTAATAATGTTCTAACTGCTATGACTAGAGCTGTCTTTTATAAATATAGACTTATAGAGGTGCAAGAGCCATATTTTAGGGATATGAATGTACCAAACCCTATTATTATGAAAAACCTCCGCGATGTCATGGGAACCTTCATGATGGGATGGGATGAGATTAGTGATAACTACCGCATCACTACTACCGATTTGAGTTCTGTAGAAGACAGGGTTACCTCTCAAACCTTATAAACTACGGTCTAAGTCTCTGGCGATATCCTTCTCTTTTAAAGTTGCTCTTTTATCGTGCATTTTCTTTCCCTTTGCAACTCTGAATTTGAGCTTCGCGTATCCTGATTTAGAAATAAACATCAAAGTTGGAACAAGGGTGATCCCGACATTTTTCAACTTCTTATCTAATTTCTTGAGTTCATTTTTATTCAGAAGCAGCTTCCGCTGTCGCCTAGGTGCTTGAGGCGTATAACCTGCATTACGATACTCTTCTACGTACATATTAAACACGTAAAGCTCATTATTGTCGAACTTACAATATGACTCACCGATACTTGCCTTACCACCTCTAATAGACTTTATCTCGGCACCGTTAAGTTCGATGCCCGCAACAAACTCATCTTCAAGGAAATAAGTGAAGGCTGCTTTTTTATTTTTTATTTCTATCGCCACAGCACGAAGGTAAATGATTTACAAAGGATTTTGCTTTGTCCCGAATAGGTTTATGACGATATTACACAAATGAATCACGAGGAGATAGAAAAATTATTATTCAACATACCTAAAGTTGAATTACACTGCCACTTAGAACTTGCATATCGCAAATCAACGATGATGGAGTGGGCAATTGAAGACGGTCTTGAGATAAAATCTGAGGATGACTTTGCAAAGGAATTCCTTATTAAGGAGCCTATGCAAGACCTACCTTCTGTTTTAAAGAAATTCCTGCAAACTAGAGATAGACTTTCATCATTAGAAAGGATAGAAAGACTTTCTTTTGAAGCATGTGAAGACATGTATTTAAAGAGTAATGTTAGAATTTTAGAACTTAGATATGCCCCTAGCTTCACTCTTGAGGTTTTCCCTGAATTAGGCGCTGACAATCTTCATGAAGCTATTGTGAAAGGATGTAAAAGAGCAGAGCTTACATATCCAATGGCAGTTGGGCTAATTTGCACTCTTCAGAGGATTAAATCCCTTAAGGAAAATATGTATTGGACCGATTTTGCAATCGGAAGAAAAGGTGAGTTTTTAGCTGTTGATTTAGCTGATGACGAAGTGGGGTACCCACCAGAACCTTTCGCTCCTATTTTCTCAAAGGCAAAAGCTGCCGGATTAGGTGTGACCATCCACGCAGGTGAACCTAACCTTCCTCAAGCTCCTAAAAATATTCTTACGTCAATAGATCTTCTGCACGCGGACAGAATAGGCCACGGAGTTCAAGCGATTCACGACGAGGCAGTAATTCATAGGCTTGTAGATGAAGGAGTGGTATTAGAACTTTGTCCTACAAGCAATTGGCTTACAGAAGCCGTACCGAGTATTGAAGAACATCCATTGAAAAAGCTATACGACTTAGGAGTCCGAACTACTATTAACAGTGATGATCCTGGAGTAATGGATATTGACTTAATGGACGAATATCGAATAGCGTATAACATCCTTGGTTTTAATGTTGAACAATTAAATCAATGTAATGCTTGGGCTGTGGAAGCGTCATATATTTGTGACGATGTTAAAGAAAAGGTTTGGCCTAAAGACATTACATAAAATGAAGACTGGGAATTACTTTAATCGTGGGCTCTTCTTTTTATTTTTATCCTCATTAACTAATTTTCTTAGCGCTCAAACCCAAACAGTAGGGACTTTTACGAATACTTCTGAAGCTTTTGAGGGATATAATCTCCTTGCCCCGACAGCATCTAACAACACCTATTTGATTGATAATTGTGGCCATTTAATTAACGAATGGTTGAGTGATTATAGAGTCGGATTGTCTGCATATTTACTGGAAGACGGATCATTACTACGCACAGCACGACTAACTTCAAATGCAACTCCCCCCTTTTCGGGTGGAGGTACAGGAGGTAGAATTGAACGATTCAGCTGGGAGGGAGATCTCGTTTGGTCCATGAACTGGGCTGATTCGTCACATCACCAACACCACGATATTGAAATGATGCCTAACGGAAACATTTTAATCATAGGATGGAACTCTCACTCTTACGAGGAGTGTTTGGTTTTAGGAAAAACTCCAAACGATAGTGAATATGGACTTTGGACTACTGAAATAATTGAAATATCACCCACGGGAAGTGAGGGAGGTGAAATAGTATGGCAATGGAATGTTTGGGATCATTTGGTACAGGACACTGACAGTTTACTCCCTAATTACTCTGTAATATCTGATTCACCTCGCAGGTTTGACATCAACTATTTGGTAAGTAATAACCCCAATAGTTACCATCCTGATTGGATGCACATTAATGCGATTAACTATAATGAATCATTAGACCAAATTATCCTTAGTTCGCCTAAATTTTGCGAGATATTCATCATAGATCATTCTCTCACAACTGAAGAAGCAGCTACAGAATTAGGCGACGTGCTATATCGATATGGGAAACCTAGAAATTACGGGCGAGGAACGGACGAGGATCAAAGATTATTTTTTCAGCACGATGCGCATTGGGTAGCAGAAGGTTTAAATGATGCTGGGTCAATTATATTATTCAATAATGGCAGAAATAGGCCTGAAGGAAATTTCAGCTCTGTAGATATTATTGAACTACCACAAATGGAAAATGGCACCTACCCTATTGACGAAATTTCTGCATTTGGCCCATCAACTTATGCATGGTCTTACCCAGAAGTATTCTACCCTGAGTTTTTTGGAGATATTATTTCTGGGGCAACTAGAATGCCTAACGGAAACACATTAATTTGTGACGGACCTTCTGGACATGCTTTTGAGGTAAATGCCGACGAAGAAATAGTGTGGGATTATATTAATCCTATTACAGCATTCGGAGCCACTACTCAAGGAAATAATGCCGGAAATAATAGTCTGTTCCGCCTTCCAAGGTATCCTGAGAACTACTCGGGGTTATATGGACGAGACCTTACACCAGGTGATGTTTTAGAAATTGATAGTTGGGATACAGGATGCTCCTCTATCATAAGTGAGGTTGAAAAAAATCCGATAGAAATATCTCCAAATCCTTTTTCTGATAACTTCAGCATTTTATTTCCTGAAGAAGGCGTTTGGGAAATATTCACTTCCTCTGGCATGAAGGTTATTAATGGAATCGCTCATGCAAATAGCTACTCTTATTTAGGAAATGACCTTGTTAATGGTTGCTACATATTAAAATATAATTCTACGGATAATAATAAATCCTTTACCTTGAAACTCTTGAAACTCTAAATTACTATTATGAAAAAATTATACCTATTAAGCATAACGCTATTTTTATTCAGTTTTTCAATATTATCCCAAGAAAACACTGTTGGAACGATACTTTATAATTCTGAACTTTCTGATGGGGGGTACAATTTAATCTACCCACACAATCAATCTACAGCTTTCCTTATGGATATGTGCGGCAACGTAGTTCATACATGGGAACATGCTGACACTCTTCGTCCTGCTAATATCCTATACATTCTTGAAAATAGCGATGTTATTACTACATACAGGCCAGCTGACCATAGTGGTGACGCCATTTGGGCTGGAGGAGGAGGAGCTTCAATTGAAAGAAGGACATGGAATAATGACCCTATATGGTCTTTTACCCGTAACGACTCAGCTTACAGGTTACACCACGACATTCAACCACTAGCTAATGGCAATGTTTTGGTAACGGCTTGGGAGCAAAGAGATTCATTAGAATGCATTGAAGCTGGTCGCAATCCTGACAACTTAACTGGATCGGGAATATGGTCAGAGGTTATTTGGGAAATAGGACCAAATGATGCCGGAGAAGGAGAAGTTGTATGGGAATGGGCCGTATGGGATCATCTAATCCAAGACTTCGATAGCACTAAATCTAACTATGGTGTTGTCGCAGACAACATTAATAAAATCGATATCAATTTTGGCCTTATTTTAGGTGCAGCTGCAGATTGGCTACATATAAATGCCATAGACTACGACCCATTCAGTCAGCATATTATGGTTAGTGTTCCTACATTCAACGAAATATGGATTATTGACCGTGGTAATATGACTCCAGGTGAAATTAAATGGAGATGGGGAAACCCAATGGCGTATGACCGAGGTGACAGCTCTGACACAAAACTTGGTTTTCAACACCATACACATTGGTTAGACTTAGCACTTAATAGTGGAAACCCCGATTTCGGAAAAGTAGGCGTTTTCAACAACAGAGTACAAGGTGACACCTCTGAGTACAGTACTGTACACACTCTAACTCCTTTTTACGATGAGTATGAAAACGAATATGCAATTAATGCAAGTACGGGTACATATCTGCCCTCTGATTTCGATTGGACATTCTCATCTCCAGATCCAAATACTATTTATTCAAACATCGTTTCTTCATTCCAAAGACTTGATAACGGAAATAGTTTAATTTGCTCTGGTAAAAGTGGAGATACTCGAGAGTACACCCAAAATGGAGAGTTAGTTTGGTATTACAAAACACCACTATTAAATCAGCAGGGAACAGCATCGCCTGTTAGTCAGGGAACTATATTAAATCCATTCCAAAATCTAACTTTCAGAGCTCAAAGATACCCAGCAGACTTTCCCGCATTTGATGGAATAGATTTAATCGCTGGCGCACCCATAGAGCTTAACCCTACTCCTATAGCAAGTTGCTTTATGTGCGACCTTGCACTTGAATTAGACAGCATTAGTTATGACTCAAACAATGCTAATATTTCTGTTTCATCTAATGGTTCTTTTGACTTAAATACTATAGCTTGGATGAATCTTAGTGATAGCACAATACTTCCATTCTCTCAAGAATTAGACTTTTCTACTTCTGTAAGTGGTGATTTCTTAATCACTGTAACAGACATAATGGGATGTACTGCCTCGTTAGTTGTTAGTGTTATTATTGACAGTGTTAATACCATCTCTCCTTTAGCTGTAGGCTTATACCCTAACCCTACTTCTGGCATTATAAATTTAGTTTTGAATAAAACTTCAGGTGATGCAGTGGTTACTATTTACGATATGCAAGGCCAAACTGTATTTACTGCAAACAATTCAAATTCATCAACTTCTCTAGTTCTTGATTTAAGTTATTTAAAAAATGGTGCGTACACTGTGGTTGTTCAATCTTCAACTGGGGTAGCTACGTCAAGAGTAATAATTAAGAAGCTATAGATTAAGTCTTATGTCAGAATCAATAAAAGTAGAGAATAAGGGAGGTGTAAGATTTATTATTCTAAATCGCCCACATGCATTTAATAGCTTCGATAGAGAAATGGGGAAGTCTTTCCAAAAGGAGTTAGACTTAGCTGCCGAAGATGATTCGGTAAGATGTTTGGTTATAACTGGTGAAGGGCGAGCCTTTTGTGCAGGTCAAGATTTGAAGGAGGTGACAGCTCCTGACGCTCCTGACTTTAAAATAATCGTTGAAGAAACGTATAATGCTAGTATAAGACGTATTTTCAATATGCGCAAGCCGATAATTGCCGCGGTYAATGGAGTTGCGGCGGGAGCTGGTGCAAATATTGCTATAGCATGTGACTTAACTATTGCAAGAAAAAGCGCCTCATTCATTCAAGCATTCTCAAAAATAGGTTTGATTCCTGATAGTGGTGGTACTTGGTGGTTACCAAGACTTGTAGGAATGCAAAGAGCTAAAGCTCTTGCTTTTTTCGGAAACAAGCTTAGTGCAGATGATGCCGTTGATATGGGGTTGATATTTAAGTCTGTTGAGGATGATGCGTTTGATGATGAAATAATATCTATTGCAACTAAGGTGGCAGAAATGCCTACATACGCTTTAGGGCTTACAAAAGCAGCCTTTCATAAGGGGATGGACTTAAGTCTTGAAGAACATCTTACTGTAGAATTAGATTACCAATTTAGGGCTGCTGCTTCTCTTGATTATGCTGAAGGAGTCTCATCCTTCTTAGAAAAACGATCTCCTAAATTTATCGGTAAATGAGTGAGTGGATAGAAATAGAAAAACAACTACCCTCAAATGACCAGAGAGTAATCGCCTTTATTCCTAACAACAAAGTATATCTACCCGGAATAGAGATGAAATTCGAAATTCGAGAGGTTATAATTTTGCACTTCCGTAAGAACTTTTATGAAGGTAACGAAGAGAAAAGTAAGAAATACGGAATTCACTTTTGGTCTGGTGAAGGCAACAGCAATCACTTCTTCAATGACGTAACCCATTGGAAGGCTATTCCAGAAGGGCCAGGTAAGTAAGGGTTATATTTTCTGCTTTGCTTCGAAAAATGCTACTGCGGCAAGAGCTGCGGTTTCAGTTCGCAGCCTACTATCTCCAAGGGAAATTTCAACACCTCCCCTACTTATCATAAACTCCACTTCGCTTGGCGTAAAGTCACCTTCAGGTCCTATTGCAACAATCGCGGATTTAGAAGCAGGTAATGATTTGAGGAAGTGTTTTTTTCCTCCATCTACAAATTCATCCATGCAGTGAGCTATATAAAGAGAGCTCGTCATTTCTTCATTCTTGATTAAAAAAGCTTCGGGTAGTGTGCATGCAGGCATAAGAACAGGTAGCCATGATCTTTTACTTTGTTTCATGGCAGAAACAAGAACTTTATTCCATCTCTCAAACTTCTCAACTTTTCTTTCTGACCTTTCAGTCCAAACAGGTTGAATGCACTCTATCCCTATCTCTACTGCTTTCTCTAAAAACCACTCGAATCTATCCGTATGCTTCGTTGGAGAGACTATCATGGTGAGACCAAATTTAGCTTTCTCCTCTCTTATCAATTCTTTGACCTCAACAAGACAGTTATTCTTTTCCACCTCTATGAAAACACCCTCGGCTACTCCTCCTACACCATCCATCAAAGAAAATGAATCTCCAACTCTAACTCTTAGAACTCTGGATGCATGTTTTGCTTCATCTTTAGGTAGGTTAAAACATCCTACTCTAAGTTCAGGAACATAAAGAGACCTCATATAAACATCTATTAAAGACTTTTTACAGATACTCTAGGGCCACCTGAACGCATATCATCTGTTGCTGTTTTATCAAATTTCGCGAAATTATTGATAAATCTTTTAGCCAAATTAATAGCTACTTTATCGTATTCCGATTTATCCGACCACGTTTCTCTAGGAGTAAGTATTTCGTCAGGGACTCCCGGACAAGATGTAGGAACTTTTAAGCCAAATACCTCATCAGTACGCATAGTCTCTACATTTAAGTCACCTCTTAATGCCGAGGTAATCATAGCGCGAGTATACTTAAGCTTCATACGAGAGCCTACGCCATATCCACCGCCAGTCCAACCCGTATTTACTAACCACATTCTAACTCCATGCTTCTCTATACGCTCTCCTAACATATTTGCATAATCTGTCGGAGCTAATGGAAGAAATGGCGCTCCAAAACAAGCGGAGAAAGTTGTTTGTGGCTCAACTATACCCGCTTCTGTTCCAGCAACCTTAGCTGTGTAACCACTGATAAAGTGAAACATAGCTTGATTAGCATCTAATTTGCTGATAGGAGGCAATACTCCGAAAGCATCACATGTGAGGAAGAAAACATCAGTAGGATGACCTCCCATTCCGTTCTCTACAGCTCCTGGTATAAAATCTACTGGGTAAGAAACTCGTGTATTAGGAGTGATAGAATCATCTTCATAATTAGGTGTCACCCCGTCTTCCTCAAAACCTATGTTTTCTAAAAGCGCACCATATTTAATCGCGTTGAAAATTTGAGGCTCTCCCTCAGGACTCAAATCTATCGTCTTAGCGTAACATCCTCCCTCCATATTAAAGACCCCATCGTTAGTCCATCCATGCTCATCATCTCCAATTAAGAATCTGTTAGGATCACTACTCAAAGTAGTTTTTCCAGTCCCGCTTAAACCGAAAAACACTGCTACATCTCCATCAGAATTTACGTTAGATGAACAGTGCATAGGTAAAACATTGTGTACCTCTGGGAGCTCGAAATTCATAACTGAGAACATTCCCTTCTTAATCTCACCAGTATAACCACTTCCTGCGATAACAATTACTTTTCTAGTAAAATCAATAGCACTCACATTGCCTTGGCGGCAACCATGACGCTCTGGGTCAGCTTGATAACCCGGAGCGCAAACAATATGCCAAGCAGGATCAGCTAACCAAACCGCCTCGGCATCCAACCTTAAGAACATATTATGAACGAATAGATTAGACCAAGATTTTTCAGTTACTACCCTTACCTTAATTCTACTTTTAGGGTCAGCTCCTACTGCAGCATCCCGAACATAAACGTTCTTTCCCTCCATATACTTCTGTACATCTGATAGTAGAGTACTAAAGTGATCTGGAGACATTTTTTGGTTTATATCACCCCAATCAACCCTAGAGTTGGTTTTATCATCATCGATGATAAACCTGTCTTTAGGAGATCTACCAGTAAACTTGCCTGTTTTAATAGACAAAGCTCCTGAATCAGTGAGAACACCTTCTCCACGCAGGAGAGTCTGTAAAATTAGTTTTGAGGGAGGAAGATTCCAGTGAGCGCATGCAACACCTTCTAATCCAATAGCTTCTAGCGAGGCCCTAAACGGGGTATTGCCGACGTGCTTCATGTTGTTGAGGAATTAATCATTAAGATTCCTTTTGCAAATGTATGTATAAGATTATCGAAACATGGTATTTTTGTTCAAAACCTGTTCACCCCCATCCACAATTCGATTTATCTTTACGACATGATTAAAAATATAACTCTCCTTCTAAGCTTGTCTATCGTTGTATTATTATCTTGCAATAGCTCTGATTCCTCTAACAATTTAGAAAAAGCGACACCTTCTAAATCTACCGAAACCTCTGAAGAAGCGGTACTACCAAACGGATTGAAAAACTTATCCGATGCCGAAAAAAGAGGTATGCGTCTACTGAAAAGAAGACAGGATGCAAAAATTAAAGATTCTAAGGTTAAAGAAAATAATATGAGCAGCGCATTTAAATACCTGACTACTTCTGATGATTATCCTATTTTCACAAGTCTTATGGTAAAATCTAGTCTTGCAAAGTTCATTCACAGCGGAGATGTTACAGTTTTGGCACCAGTAGATAAAGCTTTTGATATCCTACCAAATTATAAAGATTTATTACTCCCTGGGAATGAAGATCTATTAGATGAATTTATAAGTCATCATATTATCGACATTTCAATGGAATACAAAGCCTTTACGGATGAACGTAGTTGGAGAGTACATACTGGGGAAAGTTTACCCCTAACAAATAAAGGAGGTATAGACTTTAATGGTGCACATGTTAGATCTGGCAGTGTAAATACTGAAGTGGGAAGTATTATAGGAATGGACGAATTAGTTTATTATCCTAAGCTATAAAAAAAACCTACAAATACTTGAAAATATGAGGCGATTTATAGATTCTTACGTTGTATTAATAGTTCTCATTTTTACTTTTTCCAACGTTTATGCTCAGTTCCCTACTCAATTTGAGCAAGGCGTAATTCCTGTCGTTATTGAGGGAGATACTTTACAGAATCCGTGGGTAGGAGGTCTAACTGCTCCTCAATGGTCGCCTATAGACTTCGACTTTGATGGTGATGAAGATTTATTTGCTTTCGAGCGAGACGGCTTTAGATTATTAGCTTTTGAAAGAACTAGTGAAGGTTGGATTTATCGACCTGAGTGGGTTAAAGGCTGGCCAGAAATGGTCGACTGGTGTTTATTACGTGATTATGATTGTGATGGGCGCCCCGATATTTTCACTAGCCATCAGAATGGTGTTTACGTGTATCGCAATCTTACAGTAGAACCAGAAACGCCGATTTTTGAAGCTGTTGCCACTCCTCTACTTGCTTCTTACGATTTAGGGGCGGGGCCAGAAATGCTGCCTGTAATTTGCCTTGGTGTAGATATTCCCGCTATTCTAGATCACGACGGGGATGGGGATATTGATATTATTTCGTTTACAGAGACATCTAGTACTCTATATCAATTCCAAGGCGAGATAGGATGTGGTCTCGAAATGACATGTACTAACAGGTGTTATGGAATGCTTGGAGAAGCCTCTGAAAATAACGCCCTTTTTATTGGCGATAATTTCGATTGTTCATACAATGTCGCTGACCCTAGAGATGCTCTACATGCTGGTGGATCAATCACAAGTTTACAACTTGATAATGAGGGGCCCCTAGATCTTTTAATTGGCGATGTTTCATTCCCTAATTCACTCGCTATTCTTATGGAAGATGCAATTGACTTTCAGGATAGTGCAATATTCGTCGACCTTAATTTCCCGTTGCTAACAGGAGGAACTGAGGCCATTAATTGTCAAAGATTTCCAGCAGCTTATCACTTAGATGTTGACAATGATGGAGTTAGGGATTTGGTATTCAGCCCTAACACATATCTCGAAACCGACGACGATGCAAGTGTTCACTATCTTAGAAATACGGGGGAGGATATGAATCCAAGTTGGGAATATATTCAAAACGATTTTATTCAAGACGGAATGATTGAATTAGGTCGAGGAGCATATCCCTTACTGATAGATTTAGACGGTGATAATCTACTTGACCTGGTAATTTCTAATAAGGAAAAATACCAAAGCGTAGATAATACCCCTTCTTCTATAATCATGTTTAAGAACACGGGAACTAGCTCAAGTCCTATATTCGAACTCCAAATTCAAGATACTGTAAATCTTTCTACTTATGGAATTGAAAGTGCTTTTCCTGCTATGGGAGATCTTGATGGTGATGGTGATATTGACCTAATAGTCGGTGATGAGTTGGGGCTAATGCATTTATTCCTAAATATTGCAGGTGTAGGTGTAATGCCTTCGATGCAAATATCTGAACTTTCTGTTGTTGATAGTGAAGGCAGCCCTATAGATATAGGTCAATTCGCTGCTCCTCAATTAATCGATCTTAATGAAGATGGACTTCTCGATTTGGTTGTCGGTGAAAAGAATGGGACTTTGACGCTCTACCTAAATTGTGGGGATAGTTCAGCTCCTGTTTGGTGTAAATTCGTTAGTGACTCATTCGGAGAAAACTGGGGTAACATTCATGTAACTAATACTTTAGGCATTAACGGATACTCTACTCCTGCCCTTTTTAAGGATGATGAAGGAATTCACGTATTAGTAGGAAATGAAACTGGAACTGTTCAGTCGTTTGGGCTGCTAACTTCAAACTTAGAGATGGAAATGTTAGAACTAAACCCTGAAGTAATTGCTGCAGGAAATGGAGGGGACGGTTATCGAGTGGGGGCTGCTTTTGCAGACTTAAACGGAGATACTATTGTTGATTGTATAATCGGAATTCAAAATGGAGGGTTGCGTTGTTACATATCCGGTGACTCTTCGACGTCTAATATTCAGAGCGTAATAAACTCACTAACAACTCTAGATTTACACGTTTTCCCTAATCCCGGTAATGATATCCTCAATTGGGAATTCTCGGTTGTTAATTATCCATCTTCTAATATGGGTCGCTCCCATATTTTAGTTAGTAACGAATTAGGCCAAACCATTTATACTTCTCAAATAAACACATTAGTTTCTGGAAGTATCTCAGGAAGTATCTCAACTGCAAGTTGGGATCAAGGCATTTATATTATTTCAATAATTGAAGATAGCAATTACGCGAATATCTCTGGAAATAATTCTATTCTAAATAGAAAAGGAGGCCCTATTGGACCTCCTGTTCGTTGGATAAAGCTCAATTAAGAGCTTTATAAAACTCAGTTCGGAGCTTTTCGTTAATTCATACCGTCAAGGATAGCTTTTACTTCACGAACTGCTTTTTCGCTATTTGATAGCATCTCGCGCTCCTCTTCGTTTAGGTCAAGTTCTATCACCTTCTCAATTCCATTCTTACCTAAAATTACTGGTACTCCAAGATACA
Organism: Bacteroidota bacterium; assembly: GCA_002746975.1. Classification (GTDB taxonomy): domain Bacteria; phylum Bacteroidota; class Bacteroidia; order Flavobacteriales_D; family Sanyastnellaceae; genus UBA974. The sequence goes on from NVXE01000002.1 coordinate 218,478, forward strand.
TATCTGAGATACCGTATTCACCCTGCATCCAAACGCAGGCAGGGAAAACTCTTCTTTGGTCTTTAACAATCGCTTCAACCATCTGAGCAGCAGCAGCACCTGGTGCGTACCAAGCTGAAGTACCTAGAAGGTTAACAATTTCACCACCTCCTTTCTTAGTGCGGTTAACTATTGCTTCTAATTTTTCCTCAGAAATCATCTCGGTCACTGGAATACCACCTACAGTTGTATATCGAGGAAGAGGCACCATTGTATCTCCATGGCCACCCATAAGAACTGCTTGTATGTCTTTAGGACTTACGTTTAATTCTTCTGCTAGAAAAGAGCGATAACGAGCAGTATCAAGTATACCGGCCATTCCGATAACCTTTTTAGAATCAACTCCTGCAGTAAGGTAAGCACAGTAAGTCATAACATCTAGAGGATTAGATACTATTACAAGAATCGCCTCAGGACTATGAACCATAATCTGTTCTGTAACAGATTTTACAATTCCAGCATTTGTTGCGATTAAATCGTCTCTACTCATTCCTGGTTTGCGGGGAAGTCCAGAAGTAATAACTACGACGTCAGATCCAGCAGTCTTTTCGTAATCGTTCGTTGAACCTACCGTACGAGTATCGTAAAGATTAATTGGAGATGTTTCCCATATATCGAGAGCCTTGCCTTCGGCAAAACCTTCTTTAATATCGAGTAATACTACTTCGTTGCATACCTCACGTGTAGCTAGAACATTTGCACAAGTGGCGCCTACATTACCAGCACCGACAACAGTTACTTTCATAAGAAGTTATTTAGGTTGAGAGTGCAAAAGTACAGCCCGTGGGACGCCTGAGAGAAGAAAAGAGTACCTACTTTCGTTGTATTGGAAGAAATACTTTAAATAATAGGTCTATGAACGTTGCATCAACTCTCAAAACACTAATTACCATAGCTTGCATATGGGGGTTTTCCATAAATAACAACATCTCTTATGCTCAAAGTCTAGAAAATCTACCTACAGCTGAATCGGTTTGGCCTAAAGGAGAAGCTGGTGTGGATTATAACTTAATTGATAATGAGGGGGAAAAGAATGGAGTATGGATTAGAGTTTACGGTGAAGGGGCTGGGAAAGGTAAACTTTATTACATCGGAACATTCAACCATGGCGTTCCAGAAGGAGTATTCTATTACTTCTATGAGTCTGGTAAGCTCATGTCTAAAATTGAGCATCCATATCATGATTCATCTGAGAACACTTTAAACCAAACATCTGCTATTCACTATCGCGAGAATTCATCTGTTCAAGCATCTGGATTTTATATTTCATCCGATGAAGATGACAATCCTGTACGTGAGGGTAGTTGGGGGTTTTATGACGAGGGCTCTAAACAAAGGAAGATGGAAACATATTCTTCTGGTAAACTTAACGGTCCATACTGGATTAAAACCGGGAAGGGACAAATTGTTGAGAAAGGAGAGTACGCCTCTGGAGTACTTAATGGAGAAAAAGTAACCTATTACGACAATGGAGTTGTAAGACAACAAATGAATTATCTTGACGGTACTCTCGAAGGCGACTTCAAAGTAAATCACAGTAATGGATTTCCTAAAATAGAAGGTAGTTATTTCGAGGGGCGCGAAACTGGAGTTTGGAAGACCTATTCAAATAAGGGAGTTCTAGAACTCATAATTCATTACGAATACGGTAAAAGAGTTAAGGAAATACGCGTTAACGGAACATTTGAAGAGACATTTCCTGACGGAAGATCTAAAAGTGAATACACTTATAGAGATAAAATGAAGGATGGACCATTTAGGGTTTGGTATGATCAAGGTGAATACGTAATTGAAGATTTCACCGACCCAGAAACTGGAGAACAACTGAAGAGACAAGTGCTAAAAGGCACCCAAGTATCTAGTGAGGGGGAATACGTAAAGGGGAAATTAGACGGCCCCGTTTACTTTTACGACGAAAAAGGTAGGCTGGTTAAAACGGAAAACTATATCGCTGGAGTTATTCAGTAACCGTATTTATTTTTCCAGAGCGACTTCAAGTGAGTTCTCATTGACTGCTCTCGTGGATTATCTCCAGGATTGTAAATCTGCATTCCTTCTATACCTACAGGCATACACTCCTGTTCGCTAAACCCTGTTGGGGAGTCGTGATCATATGAGTAACCTTTACCATAGCCTAGTTTCGACATTAGTGATGTCGGTGCATTTCTTAAATGAAGTGGGACAGCAAGATCTCCTGTGTCTTGCACTAAAGTTTGGGCATTCTTTATGGCTAAATACGAAGCATTACTTTTAGGGCTAGAGGCTAAATAAACGACACATTGAGAAAGTAATATTCGCGACTCAGGCATACCTATGCGCTCCACTGCCTGAAACGTAGATGTGGCTAGTACTAAAGCTGTCGGGTTAGCATTACCTATGTCTTCAGATGCAGAAATTAAAAGGCGTCTAGCTATGAATTTCACATCTTCTCCACCCTCAATCATCCTTGCGAGATAGTACACTGCAGCATTTGGATCGCTCGCTCGTATGCTTTTAATAAAAGCACTAATAATATCATAATGTGCTTCTCCTCCTTTATCATATCCAGCCGCTGTAGATCCAATTAATTCTTTTACAGCTTGATTCGTTACTTTTACTGGGCCATCTGGAATACTTTGGACTACCATCTCAAGAACATTCAGCATCCTACGAGCATCTCCTCCACTTGCCCGCATCAATGCATCTTGCTCAATAATTGTTATATCTCTTGTCGAGAGCATTACATCATTTTCTATCGCTTGAGTTATCAGTGTTTCAAGTTCTTCTAAACTTAAATGTTCAAGAACATAAATCTGACATCTAGACCGTAAAGCAGGTATTACTTCAAAAGAAGGGTTCTCTGTTGTGGCTCCTATTAAAGTCACCCACCCTTGCTCAACAGCTCCTAGCAAGCTATCTTGTTGAGACTTCGAAAATCTATGAATCTCATCTATAAACAGTATAGATCTTCCTGAGAACATACCTCCGCTCTTAGCTCTAGATATAACTTCCCTAACCTCCTTAACACCACTATTAATAGCTGACAATTGATGAAAAGGAAGACCTACTTTATCAGCTAAAATTCTAGCTAAAGTAGTTTTCCCTACTCCAGGTGGGCCCCACAGAATCATTGATGGCAGAGTTCCCGCATCAGCCGCTTTACGAAGAACAGCATCAGGCCCCACAAGGTGTGTTTGGCCAAGATAATCTTCTAATATTCGAGGTCGCATCCTCTCAGCAAGAGGAATGCTATCACCTGTAGTATTTAAATTACCTCGATTCACTTCACTAATTTACGTTCAAATGCCCTAGGCTGTAACACCATACCTTCTGGCCTAGAGTGTTTCCATCTTTTATGAGACCAAAGCCAATCGCTAGGTGAAGCAATTATTTCTTTTTCTAATTCTCCTAAACACTTATCCACAACCTCACCTTTAGTTAATTCTTTCACATCCTCAACAACTAATCTAAAATTAACTTTATATCTACCTCTACCCACTCGTCTTACGGACGAATAAACTATAGCCGCATCATATCTATGAGCCCACTGTTCAACTCCAAAATAAACAGCCGTCTCAACGCCTAAAAAGGTAGTCCACCAAGCCCTCTTAGGGCTTTGAGGACTTTGGTCAAAACCAAAACCCACAGCTATAGGTTCTCCTCCTTTTGCAACATGAGTATCCATCCATTTTTTACATTCAGCAATTTCAGTCATCTCGAGTCCCATTCTTTGCCGCGAAGTTTTCATCGCCTCATCTATAACTGGATCACTAAGTTTTTTATAAAGTGCTACAGTTTTATACGCAATTTTTCTAGAAAATGTCATTGCATACATTTCCCAGTTTGACATATGAGCTGCAACAAGAATAACATTACGTCCCTTTTTATGTAGTTCATCAATCAATTCCAAACCTTCCTCACCATATTCCATCCGCTCTAGTATCGACTCCTCACTGGCACTAAACAGTTTCATCGATTCTAATGTAATATCACAGAAATTCTTGTAAAATCCACCTTCGTATTTAACACCCTCTTTTCCGAAAACTTTATCTAAATTACCTCTAACTATTTTCCCTCTGTACCCACCTACTAAGCTCATAAACCATGACAGAAAACTTGACTCCATGTGTATCAGCCACCAAGGCTGCATACCCACCCCCTTCATAACCCCTAACAATAATTTCGAACTAAACTTACCCATTATTTGTTTGACTTATTCAAATTATCAATTACACAACCATCCCAACCTACAAATACTCCTTCAGGAAGTTCTGCTTGTAAATCTTCATGTTTCCCTATAAAATGACTTAAGTGGGTCAAATATGTTGCCTCAGGTTTTATCCTTTCAACTACCTGAAGTACTTCATCAAGAGAGAAATGACTCGGATGCCTTTCTTTCCTCAAGGCACTAATAACCAACACCCTTACCCCTGCTAATTTATTATAAGTAGAATCAGGAATAAAATTCACGTCTGTGATATAAGCAAAGTCACCTACTCTGAATCCATATACATCCATTTGTGCATGCTTAACTGGTAATAATGTCCACTTGCTTTTATTGATATAGAACCCGTTATTTTCTTCCTCTAATCCCAAAGAGTTAATATTCACTTGAGGTAAACCTCCGTGTTTTTCATTGCCGAATGCGTAGAAAAAATCTCTCCTTAAAGCTTTTTCAACGTCTTTATTAGCCCAAACTTCTAATGCACAATGTTGAATTTGGTTAAAAGCTCTAACATCATCCATTCCTGCTACATGATCCTTGTGTTCATGTGTATAAACAATGGCATCAAGAGATTGAACATCCTCTCTCAGCATTTGAGTCCTAAAATCAGGTCCTGTATCAATGACCACGCTTCCACAAATCGTCTCAATTAATATTGAAGTTCTTAAGCGATTATCCTTTAAATCTTCAGATGTGCAAACATCACATTTACAACCTATTACAGGCACTCCCTGAGATGTCCCAGTCCCTAAAAGAGTTATCTTAAGATACTCCAGACCCAAATCATATCGGTTTATTCTATTCACCCTGCAAAGGTATCCTTACCTTTGCAATTGTGGACTTAGAACGCGTCATATTATCTGCTAAGCAGAAAGCTCTCAGAATTAATCTTAATCAAGAGCTATACGGTACATTTGCAGAAATAGGAGCCGGGCAAGAAGTTGTAAGACAGTTCTTTAGAGCCGGAGGAGCTTCAGGGACTATTGCGAAAGCTATTAGTGCTTATGACAAAGATTTCTCTGACGCTATCTATGGAGAGGAAAAAAAAGGTCGATATGTTTGCCAACTTCGACTAGAAAAAATGCTCAAACACGAGTATCAATTAATTGAAGAACGTCTTAAACGGGAAAATCATCCAAATAAAAAGTACTTTGCTTTCGCTAATACTGTTGCAACGATTAATTTCCATAAAACAAGTCAGGGTCATGGATGGTTTGGTGTAAAATTTCAAACCGAAGCTGGGAGACCTGCATCAGAAGTTTTTCTACACGCACGGCTTCATGAATCTGATGCTCTAATGCAACAGGTGACTACAGGAATTTTAGGAACTAACCTCATATATGGTTGTTTCTTCTTCTATAAAGATCCTAAAGAGCTATTAAAATCCTTATATGATAATCTAGATAGAAGTCAGTTAGAAATCGATATGATCGAAATGAATGGAGCCGACTTCACAAGTGTTGATAATCGATTACTTTCTCTTCAACTTGTAAAGAATGGTATGACAGATGCTGTCATTTTCTCTCCAGATGGTCATAACCTTCAGGCTGCAGATGTTCTATATAAAAAGAATATTCTAGCCTTACGTGGAAGCTTTAGACCCGTTACTAAGGTGAACATTGATATGATTGCCAAAGGCTTAAAAAGATTCAAGGAAGAACCCAAAGTGGATCCTGACAATATCCAAGTACTTTTCGAGATTACACTAAACAACCTAAAGTCTCAAGGTGATATAGACGAACAAGACTTTCTCGACAGAGCGGATATTTTATGCTCTATAGGACAAACAGTGCTTATCTCTAATTACCAAAAGTATTATAAGCTTATAGAATTCTTCTCACGTCATTCAAAAAAGAGAATGGGCGTTATTATGGGAGCTTCTACATTGGTTGATATTTTCAATGAAAAGTACTATCGCGACTTGAATGGTGGAATTCTCGAAGCTTTCGGTATTCTATTCTCTCGCGACTTAAAAATCCTTCTATATCCCTGGAAGGATGAGAAATCAAACACGCTTTGGACTTCTAAAACAACTCCTATTCATCCAAGATTGAAGGCTTTGTACGATTACTTAACTTTCAATAAGAAAATAGTTGACATCGAGGACTACGATGAAAGTGTACTTTCAATATTCTCCACAGAAGCATTTAGAAAAATAAAGAATGGTGAAAGTGATTGGGAATCTCTTGTTCCCATTTTTGTAGATCAAATCATTAAGGAAAAATGTTTATTCGGATACTGTGGCGTTAAGCCTATGAACAAATCCCATGAAGATCCTGCAAAAGCTGCTGCAAGAGCAATAGATCAAAGTTGATCTAATTAACTTTATTTCGTTTCACTATTAGAGTGAATCAATATTTAAAATATTTCCTATACTAAAAAGGGCCTCCCAAACGGGAAGCCCTTTTTTATAAAGTGTTAATTCAAATCTTACATTAAGAAGCTGGCTCAGTAGCTGCTTCTTCAATGACATCTGAATCCTCAGTTGTTATTGACGTAACTTTTAATGCTTCATCAAATTTCTCCTGAGAACCTACAATTAAATCTTGGAAAGCTCTAGATCCAGTTCCCGCAGGAATTAAGTGACCTACGATTACATTTTCCTTAAGTCCTAGCAAGTGGTCTTGTTTACCGCTAACAGCAGCTTCGTTCAAGACTTTAGTCGTCTCTTGGAATGATGCAGCAGAAATAAATGACTTCGTCTGTAGGGACGCGCGAGTGATTCCTTGTAGAAGTGGGCGAGAAGTTGCAGGGATTGCTTCTCTAGCATCGACAAGTGCTAAATCTCGTCGCTTTAAAGATCCATTCTCATCGCGAAGACGACGAGCAGAAATCATTTGACCTTCTTTAAGGTCTTCGCTATCACCAGCATTAGTCACTACAACCATTCCGAAAATCCTGTTATTCTCAACTAAGAAGTCAGCTTTTTCAGCGTTCTGCTTTTCTAAGAATTTCGTATCTCCAGAATCTTCAATGACAACCTTCTTCATCATTTGACGAACGATAACCTCGAAGTGTTTATCGTTAATTTTCACACCCTGAAGACGATAAACGTCTTGGATCTCATTAACAATGTACTCCTGAACAGCCGTAGGGCCTTTAATATTCAAGATATCCTTAGGAGTAATGGCACCATCAGATAATGCACTTCCAGCTCTTACGAAATCGTTATCTTGTACAAGAATATGCTTCGATAAAGGAACCATGTACTTGTATTTATCTCCAACTCTAGACTCAACAATAACCTCTCTGTTACCACGCTTAATCTTACCGTATGAAACAATACCATCAACCTCAGAAACAACAGCCGGATTAGAAGGGTTACGAGCTTCAAATAATTCAGTTACACGAGGAAGACCCCCTGTAATATCACCAGACTTACCAGCAACACGAGGAATCTTACAAAGTATTTGGCCTAGAGAAGACTTACTTCCTTCTTTAACCATAATGTGAGCACCAACAGGTAGAGAATAAGTACGTAAAGCCTCTCCAGTTTTATCAACCACAAGGATTGCTGGGTTTTTCTTCTTGTCTTTAGTCTCAGTTATAACAACCTCACGGAAACCAGTTTGTTCATCAAGTTCCTCTCTAAAAGTCATACCCTCTTCGATGTGTTCGAATTTAATAGTACCTACAGCTTCACTGATAATAGCACTATTGTATGGGTCCCACTTGCAAACTGAAGTGTTCTTTTTAACTTTATCTCCAGACTTAATAAATAATAACGAACCGTATGGTAGAATAGTTGTAGAATATGCAACCCCAGTCTTTGGATCTATAACTTTGAATTCACTTGATCTAGAAACAATAACCGTCTCCTTTTCGCCATCTGCATTTATACGATCAACAGTACGCAAATCTTCAATCTCTGCAAGACCATCGAACTTAGTACGTAACTCATTCTCATCAGAAATTTTTGAAGCTGTACCTCCAACGTGGAAAGTACGAAGAGTAAGCTGGGTTCCTGGCTCACCTATTGATTGAGCAGCTATAACACCTACTGCTTCACCTTGTTGAACCATTCTTGCAGTTGCAAGGTTACGTCCGTAACACTTAGCACATATTCCACTTTGGGACTCACAAGTAAGAACAGAACGAACTTCAACTTCATCAATTCCGGCAGCTTCAATAATACGTGCTATTTTAGGAGTAATTTCCTCTCCTTCTTCTGCTAAAATCTCATCTGTTTCAGGATGTCTAACTTCAATGGCAGGGACACGACCGTCAATACGATCGCCAATACCATCAATAATTTCATCATTCTTTCGAAGTGGACTTACCATAACACCACGAAGTGTTCCACAATCATTAATCTTAACAATAACATCTTGTGCTACATCAACAAGACGACGAGTTAGATAACCAGCATCAGCAGTTTTAAGAGCTGTATCGGCAAGACCTTTACGAGCACCGTGAGTAGAAATGAAATACTCAAGAATCGAAAGACCCTCTTTAAAGTTAGAAAGAATTGGATTCTCAATAATATCCTGTCCACCCGTAGCAGATGACTTTTGAGGCTTAGCCATGAGACCACGCATACCAGAAAGCTGTCGGATTTGTTCTTTAGATCCACGAGCACCTGAATGCATCATCATGTAAATAGAGTTAAATCCTTGCTTATCTGTCTCAAGTCTATCCATAAGGATATTTGTAAGACGTGAGTTAGTGTGTGTCCAGATATCGATAATCTGGTTATAACGCTCATTATTTGTGATAAGTCCCATGTTATAGTTCCCCATAACATCAGCAACTTCAGCAGTAGCTTTAGCAACAAGTTTCTCCTTCTCAGGCGGTATAATAACATCATTCAAGTTGAATGACAAACCACCTTTAAATGCCATATAGAAACCTAATTCCTTAATATCATCAAGAAATTCAGCTGTTCTTGCAATTCCGACAATTTCTAAAACTTTTGCGATAATATCACGAAGTGACTTTTTAGTAAGAAGTTCATTGATATATCCGACTTCAATTGGAACGTGTTCATTAAACAGAACACGCCCACAAGTAGTCTCAATAATCGTAGCATCACCGTTTAGATCAATGAAACGCATTTTAATCGCTGCATGTAAGTCAAGCTTACCTTCTTGGTACATAATATTTACCTCTTCAGGAGAATAACAAACAGTCCCCTCTCCTTTCACTTCCCACTCCGGAGTACTCTTGCGCTCTTTCGTGATATAGTAAAGACCCAAGACCATATCTTGAGAAGGCACAGTTATTGGAGCTCCGTTTGCAGGATTCAAAATATTATGAGAAGCAAGCATTAGAAGCTGAGCTTCAAGAACTGCAGCATGACCTAGAGGAAGATGTACTGCCATTTGGTCACCATCGAAATCGGCGTTAAACGCAGTACATGCAAGTGGATGAAGTTGTATTGCTTTTCCCTCTATAAGCTTAGGCTGGAAAGCTTGAATACCTAATCTGTGAAGGGTTGGAGCACGATTAAGTAGCACAGGGTGCCCTTTCATCACGTTTTCAAGTATATCCCAAACAATAGCTTCCTTAGCGTCAACAATTTTCTTAGCTGACTTAACCGTCTTAACAATTCCACGCTCAAGCATCTTGCGAATAATGAACGGCTTGTAAAGTTCCGCCGCCATATGCTTAGGCATTCCGCACTCGTGCATTTTCAGCTTAGGTCCTACAACAATTACAGAACGGGCTGAATAATCAACACGTTTTCCAAGTAAGTTCTGACGGAAACGACCTTGTTTTCCTTTTAAACTATCGCTCAAAGATTTTAAAGGACGATTACTTTCTGTCTTAACAGCACTAGACTTTCTACTATTATCAAGAAGGCTGTCTACAGCTTCTTGAAGCATGCGCTTCTCGTTACGTAGGATTACCTCTGGAGCTTTAATCTCCACTAATCGCTTTAAACGATTATTACGGATAATAACTCTACGGTATAAATCATTCAAATCAGATGTAGCAAAACGACCACCATCAAGAGGAACAAGAGGTCTTAATTCAGGTGGAATCACCGGAACGACTTTTACAATCATCCACTCAGGACGATTCTCAATTCTCTTATGAGAATCTCTCATGTTTTCTACAACCTGAAGACGCTTAAGCGCTTCACTTTTACGTTGTTGAGAAGTCTCCGTGTCAGCTGAGTGACGAAGTTTAAACGAAAGTTCATCTAAATCAAGATTAGCTAAAAGGTCGTGAACTGCTTCAGCACCCATTTTAGCAACGAATTTATTAGGATCCTTGTCGTCCAAATATTGATTCTCCTTAGGTAGAGTGTCTAGAATATCGAAATACTCATCCTCAGTTAAGAAGTCATTAATATTTAAATCTTCTCCTTCAACATTTTTTGCAATACCGGGGTTTATTACAGCATAGCGCTCGTAGTAAATAATTTGGTCTAATTTCTTAGAAGGTAGACCTAGAAGATATCCAATCTTGTTGGGTAAACTTTTGAAATACCAAATATGAGCTACAGGAACCACAAGTGAAATGTGACCCATTCTCTCTCTACGAACTTTTTTCTCTGTAACCTCTACTCCACAACGGTCACAAACGATTCCTTTATAACGAATACGTTTGTATTTTCCACAGTGACACTCAAAGTCTTTTACAGGACCGAAAATTTTCTCACAAAACAATCCATCACGTTCTGGTTTATAAGTACGGTAGTTAATTGTTTCTGGCTTGAGTACTTCACCATGTGATTGCTCAAGAATTGTCTCAGGCGATGACAACGAAATCGTTATCGTCGAAAAATCGCTCGAGCTCTGTTGGGGGTTCTTTTGTTGGAACATGTCAGTTATCGATACGGGTTATCAATCTAGTGAAACGCTAAGTCCGAGACCTTTAAGCTCGTTAAGCAAAACGTTGAACGATTCCGGGATACCCGGCTTCGGCATAACATCTCCTTTAACAATAGCTTCATATGCTTTCGCACGGCCTATTACATCATCAGACTTAACTGTAAGAATTTCTTGCAGGATGTTTGCTGCTCCGAACGCCTCAAGCGCCCAAACCTCCATCTCTCCAAAACGCTGACCACCAAACTGAGCTTTACCTCCTAATGGTTGTTGCGTAATTAAAGAATAAGGTCCGATAGAACGTGCATGCATCTTATCGTCTACCATATGACTCAGCTTAATCATATAGATTACTCCTACAGTCGCTGGCTGATCGAAGCGTTCTCCAGTTCCTCCGTCATAGAGGTAAGAAACGCCACATTCAGGTACGCCAGCTTTTTCTGTTAATTCTGTAATTTCATCTAAAGTAGCACCATCAAAAATAGGTGTTGCAAATTTCATTCCGAGATTCTGTCCTGCCCATCCTAGTACAGTTTCATAAATCTGTCCAAGGTTCATACGAGAAGGTACACCAAGTGGATTCAAAACGATATCTACAGGAGTACCATCTTTCAAAAATGGCATATCCTCTTGACGAACAATACGAGCAACAATACCCTTGTTACCGTGACGCCCCGCCATTTTATCACCCACCTTCAATTTACGCTTCTTAGCAACATAAACCTTGGCAAGTTTAACAATACCATTTGGCAATTCATCACCTACAGTTACTTGGAATTTCTTACGCTTGTATGCTCCTAGAAGATCATTGTATTTCATTGTGTAATTATGCACAACTCTATTTACAAGATCACTAATCTCTTTATCTCTTACCCAAGCTTCAGAATTTATAATTAGGAAGTCCAAACTCAAAAGAATCTTTTGAGTGAATTTAATTCCTTTCTTAACCTGTTCTTCCTTGTAGTAGTTAAAGACACCTTGGCTCACCTTACCGGCTACAAGCTTCATTAGCTTGTCAACCAATATTTTCTTAAGATTAGCAGCCTCTTTATCAAATTCGATATCAATCGTTTCTATAATAGCTTTGTCTGCAGCTTTTGCTTTTCTATCTTTTACTGCACGGCTGAATAGCTTCTTGTTAATAACGACTCCTTTGCTGGAAGGAGGCATTTTTAAAGATGCATCTTTTACATCTCCGGCTTTATCACCAAAGATTGCACGCAATAGTTTCTCCTCAGGACTTGGATCAGACTCTCCCTTAGGAGTTATCTTTCCAATTAAGATATCACCACCACTAACATTAGCGCCGATTCTAATTAAACCATTTTCGTCAAGGTTAGCCGTAGCCTCTTCGCTGACGTTAGGGATATCATTAGTTAACTCTTCAATACCACGCTTAGTATCTCTAACTTCTAGTGTATACTCATCTACGTGAAGTGATGTGAATACATCCTCACGAACAACACGCTCAGAAATCACAATAGCATCCTCAAAGTTATAACCCTGCCAAGGCATGAAAGCAACCTTCATGTTTTGACCTAGTGCAAGCTCTCCATTGTCAGTACTGTAACCTTCAACTAAGATATCTCCTTTTGCAACGCGATCACCCTTCATTACCATAGGACGAAGGTTCATACAAGTACCTTGGTTTGTACGGGCAAACTTAACTAGTTTGTAAATTTTCAGATCATCATCGAATGAAACGAGTAAATCGCTTTCATCCATTTTATGACGAATATGAATCACATCCGAATCAACATACTCAACGACTCCGTCAGCATCAGCACGCATAAGAATTCTTGAGTCACGTGCGACAGCAGACTCAACTCCAGTTCCTACAATTGGAGAATCTGGAATCATAAGAGGAACAGCCTGACGCATCATATTTGATCCCATTAGTGCACGGTTAGCATCATCATGCTCCAAGAAAGGAATTAGCGAGGCGGCAATAGATGCTATTTGGTTTGGAGCGACATCCATGTACTCCAAGTCTTTAGGACTAGCTAATGGGAAATCTCCTTGAAGTCTTGATTTAACAAGCTTGTCCGTAAAATTACCTTCACTATCAATATTGGCATTTGCTTGTGCAATAATAGACTGAGCTTCGTCCTCTGCTGAAAGGTAAATCACATCCTCAGATGAAGTCGCTGCTTTTCCATCAACAACCTTTCTGTAAGGAGTTTCAATAAATCCTAGACGGTTAACCTTTGCGTATACGCATAGTGAACTAATAAGACCAATGTTAGGCCCCTCAGGAGTTTCAATAGTACAAAGACGACCATAGTGAGTGTAGTGTACATCACGTACCTCAAAACCAGCACGCTCTCTAGATAGACCACCAGGCCCTAGTGCAGAAATACGACGCTTATGAGTAACCTCACTAAGTGGGTTAGTTTGATCCATAAACTGTGACAATTGATTAGTTCCAAAGAAACTATTTATCACAGAACTCAATGTCTTAGCATTAATAAGATCTGTAGGTGTGAATACTTCGTTATCACGAACATTCATACGCTCACGAATAGTACGAGCCATACGAGCTAAACCAACTCCGAATTGAGAGTAAAGTTGCTCACCAACTGTCCTGATACGTCTGTTACTTAAGTGATCTATATCGTCAACATCTGCGTTAGAGTTAACAAGATCAATTAAGTACTTAATGATTAGAAGGATATCTTGTTTAGTTAAAGTCCTACTTACTTCATCCTCAGATAGCCCAAGTTTACGATTAATTCTGAAACGACCTACTTCTCCAAGGTCATAGCGCATTTCAGAAAAGAATAGCTTATCAATAACTCCTCTAGCTGTATCCAAATCTGGTGGCTCAGCATTTCTAAGTTGACGGTAAATATACTCAACAGCTTCTTTTTCAGAGTTTGAACTATCCTTTTGAAGAGTATTATAAATGATCGCGTAATCAGCCTGATTAATACTCTCCTTATGAAGAATAATCGACTTCGTACCACTTTCCATGATAAGAGCAACGTGCTCCTTTTCTAGAATAGTTTCCCTATCGAGAACTACCTCATTTCTTTCTATTGAGACAACCTCACCTGTATCTTCATCTACAAAGTCTTCAACCCAAACCTTCAGCACACGAGCAGCCAACTTACGTCCTACCACTCTCTTTAGTCCTGCTTTACTAACTTTAATTTCATCAGCAAGATCGAAAATGTCAAGAATATCTCTATCTGTCTCGTATCCGATACTACGTAGAAGAGTAGTGACAGGTAATTTTTTCTTTCTATCAATGTATGCATACATAACACCATTGATGTCAGTAGCAAATTCTATCCAGGATCCTTTAAATGGAATAATCCTAGCAGAATACAGTTTTGTGCCGTTTGCATGGCGACTTTGTCCAAAGAATACACCAGGTGAACGGTGTAATTGGTTTACAATAACTCGTTCTGCACCATTCACTACGAATGATCCTTGTGGAGTCATATATGGGATAGTTCCCAAGTAAACATCTTGAACAATAGTTTCAAAGTCTTCGTGCTCAGGGTCTGTACAATACAGCTTTAGTTTTGCCTTTAGAGGCACACTGTGAGTTAGACCACGTTCTATGCATTCTGCAATGCTATAACGAGGAGGATCAATGAAGTAATCAAGGAATTCTAAAACGAATTGATTCCGCGTATCAGTGATAGGGAAGTTTTCGCTAAATACCTTGAAAAGGCCTTCAGATTCACGATTTTCAGGCTTCGTTTCAAGTTGAAAGAATTCCTGGAAAGATCGGAGTTGAATATCAAGAAAATCAGGATGCTTAAGCGGTAACGCAACGTTAGCAAAACTTTTTCTTGGGGCGACTGGGGTGCTTTTGACCAAAGACATGAGAGGTGGGGGTCAAATTAATTTCAGACTACAAAAAAGCAGGTACCTTAACCTGTTTACTTATTTACATAAGTGTATTACAGGCAAAAAGGGTTCAAGGGCGGAGACCTGCTCTCCGCCCTGAACCTTAAATAGTCAGAGTTGTGCTATTACTTAAGCTCAACCTCTGCTCCTGCTTCCTCAAGTTGAGTCTTGAGGCTTTCAGCCTCATCCTTAGGGATGCCCTCCTTAATAGGAGCTGGTGCAGAGTCCACGATGCCTTTAGCATCTTTAAGACCTAAGCCTGTAAGCTCTTTTACTAGTTTAACAACAGCTAGCTTAGATCCGCCAGCAGCTTTGAGAATAACGTCAAATTCCGTTTTCTCATCACCGCCACCTTCATCACCGCCAGCAGCGGGTCCTGCAACTGCAACAGCAGCAGCAGCTGGTTCGATACCGTGATCATCTTTGAGGATCGTAGCAAGTTCGTTTACTTCCTTAACTGTTAAGTTAACGAGCTCTTCGGCCATAACTTTTAAATCAGCCATATTTATTGTATTGATGGGTTTTCTTTTAATAATATTTTATCAAGCTCAGCCGCGTTCCTGCAGCGCCTTGACAAGACCAGAGATGGTGTTTCCACCGGAGTTTAATGCTCCAACAACGTTCTTAATCGGAGACTGTAGCAATGCGATTACATCCGCAACTAGCTCATCTTTCGATTTAACTTCTGTTAGTACATCTATTTGATCGTCACCTAAGTAACAAGCTTCTTCAACATAAGCAGCTTTAAGAACAGGCTTATTATGTTTTTTACGAAATTCTTTCAGCAATTTAGCAGGTACATTACCTACGTTACCTAATAAAAGAGCTGTCTGTCCCGATAACACTTCATACAGTTCACTGTAATCTGTGCCCTCAGACTCATCCATAGCTCTACGTAATAGTGTGTTTTTTACAACACGCACATATACATCTTTCTTATAGCAAGCACGACGCAAGTTTGTTGTTGCTTCCGAATTCAACCCAGAGGCGTCAGTAAGGTAAACAACACTATTGTCAGCTAATAATTGCTTTAGCTCGGTGATCTGTAAATCTTTTTCTTCACGTGTCATATTTGATGCGTTTTAAAGGTTAAACCAAAGATTTAAAATCAATTTTAATACCAGGTCCCATAGTAGAGCTCAAAACGATACTCTTTATGTAAGAACCTTTTGCAGAAGCAGGCTTCAATTTAACTAAAGTCTGAATAAGTTCGTTAGCATTCTCTTCAATCTTAGCAGCCTCAAAAGAGACTTTTCCAACAGAAGCATGAATAATACCAAATTTATCAACTTTAAAATCAATTTTACCTGCTTTCACGTCAGTGACAGCCTTAGCCACATCCATAGTTACTGTACCCGACTTAGGGTTAGGCATTAGGCCACGCGGTCCGAGTACTCGTCCCAACGCACCTACTTTACCCATAACTTGGGGTGTAGTAATAATTACATCCACATCGGTCCATCCCCCCTTAATCTTCGTCACATACTCGTCGAGTCCAACGTAATCGGCACCTGCATCTAAAGCCTCCTGATCTTTGTCAGGTGGACATAGTACAAGTACTTTGACATCTTTTCCCGTTCCGTGAGGAAGGGAAACTGTGCCACGAACCATTTGATTCGCTTTACGAGGATCTACTCCAAGTCGCACGGCAAGGTCTACCGAGGCATCGAATTTCGTCGTTGAGCATTCTTTAACTAGTAAAGATGCTTTATCTAGCGTATAAGGCTTTTCGGCGTCGAATTTCTCGGCAACCGCCTTCTGGTGCTTTGTTAATCGTCCCATATTTGTGCGGTTTGTGACTTAAGAAGGAAATTTACCAGTGACATTGATACCCATACTTCTTGCTGTTCCTGCTACCACTTTCATGGCAGATTCTATGGAAAAGCAATTCAGATCGGGCATCTTGTCTTCTGCAATAACACGGATTTGATCCCAGTTAACACGTCCAACCTTAACTCTGTTCGATTCAGGAGAACCGCTTTTGAGTTTAGCTGCTTCCAATAATTGGATTGCAGCAGGTGGTGTCTTAATGATAAAGTCAAAAGACTTATCCTTATAGACTGTGATAACTGCAGGGAGCACCTTTCCAGGCTTATCTTGGGTTCTAGCATTAAACTGCTTACAGAATTCCATGATATTTACTCCTTTCGCACCGAGAGCCGGTCCGACAGGAGGTGCAGGGTTGGCTGCTCCACCGCGTATTTGCAGCTTGATTAGTCCAGCTACTTCTTTCGCCATTTTATCTATATATAATGAACAGTATTGAGATTCGCGCGAATGGGAAGCATTCAAGGGACATGCGAACGGCTCTAACTGTCTGTTCCGTTAATTATCTTTTTCTACTTGGAGATAGCCTAGTTCTACAGGTGTTTTACGACCGAAGATTTTAACCATAACCTTAAGTTTCTTTTTCTCTTCATTGACTTCCTCGATATTACCATGGAATCCATTAAAAGGACCATCTGTAACTTTTACGAGTTCACCAGCTTTATATGGAATGTTAATTTCCTCTTCAGCGTCGGCCATTTCATCAACAACACCTAAGATGCGATTGACTTCATGTTGACGGATAGGCATTGGGTCTCCACGCTTTTCAGCACCAAGAAACCCTATAACATTTGTTACGTTTTTAACAAGGTGAGGTATTTCACCAACAAGAGCAGCTTCAATATATACGTAACCAGGAAACAAATTCTTTTCCTTACTTACTTTTTTACCATTACGAATTTGAAAGACCTTTTCAATAGGTATTAAAACTTGGCCTACGTAGTCTTGTAAACCAGCTGCAGCGACTTCCGTTTCGATAGTCTCTTTAACTCGTTTTTCCTGACCACTTACAGCCCGGACAACGTACCATTTTTTTTCTATTTCGCTCATAGTTGCCAAATCGTCTAGAATAAGTCGTAAAGATTACCTACTACTCCTTTCCAAATAGAATCAGAAGGATTTACCCCGAAAGACCAATCCATAAGAAATACCACACCTGCAATAAGCAAAGATGCAACAAATACTAGAACTGAAGACTCCTGAAGTTCTCTCCAAGTTGGCCAAGTGACCTTAGTTATAAGCTCGGTGTAGGACTCTTTAATATAATTCATTATTTGAGACATTATTTCTTGTTTTGCACGGGCGGTAGGACTCGAACCTACAACCAATGGTTTTGGAGACCACTACTCTACCAATTGAGCTACGCCCGTAGATACAGGAAGAAGGAACCGTAATTCGGAACCTTCTTCCCGATTATTTCTACAGAGGATAATCCTCTAATATTATGCGATAACTTCAGTCACTTGACCAGCGCCAACAGTTCTTCCACCCTCACGGATAGCAAAACGTAGTCCCTTGTCCATAGCTACTGGAGCTATTAAAGTTACATCAATAGTTACGTTATCACCAGGCATTACCATTTCACGACCAGCTTCTAGAGAAATCTCTCCAGTCACATCAGTTGTACGGAAGTAGAACTGTGGACGGTACTTATTGTGGAATGGAGTATGACGTCCACCTTCTTCTTTCTTAAGAATGTAAACTTCGGCCTTAAATTTGTTGTGTGGAGTAATTGTTCCAGGACGAGCGATAACCATACCACGCTTAATATCGCTTTTATCGATACCACGAAGTAATAAACCTACATTATCTCCAGCCTCCCCTCTATCGAGGATCTTACGGAACATCTCAACACCAGTAATTGTAGACTTGATTTTCTCATCTTGCATACCGATGATATCAACGTCATCACCAGTATTAATGATACCTGTTTCAATACGACCAGTTGCGACAGTTCCACGACCTGTAATAGTGAATACATCCTCAATAGACATAAGAAATGGCTTCTCGTTATCACGAGGTGGAATTTCAATCCAAGTGTCAACTGCAGTCATGAGTTCCTTAACTGTATTAACCCACTTCTCTTCACCGTTAAGAGCTCCAAGTGCAGATCCAGGAATTACAGGAGAGTTATCTCCATCGTACTCATAGAAAGAAAGTAGCTCGCGCACTTCCATTTCAACTAGTTCAATAAGCTCCTCATCGTCGACCATGTCAACTTTGTTCATGAATACAACAATACGTGGAATACCTACCTGACGTCCAAGAAGGATGTGTTCACGTGTCTGAGGCATAGGACCATCAGTTGCAGCAACAACAAGAATAGCACCGTCCATTTGGGCAGCACCAGTTACCATATTCTTAACATAATCAGCGTGACCTGGGCAGTCAACGTGAGCATAATGACGCTCAGCTGTTGAATACTCAACGTGTGAAGAGTTAATAGTAATTCCACGCTCCTTCTCCTCAGGTGCGTTATCAATTTGGTCAAACGAGCTAGCCTCGCTATAACCAGAGTCAGCCATCACCTTAGTGATAGCAGCAGTTAAAGTGGTCTTTCCGTGGTCAACGTGGCCGATTGTGCCGATGTTAACGTGTGGTTTTGACCGGTCAAACATTTCTTTTGCCATGGTCTTAACAATTATATATTATTYAATTTATTTCTTATCTCGTGATTCGTTATTTGAGCCAATGACGGGAATTGAACCCGTGGCCTCGTCCTTACCAAGGACGCGCTCTACCCCTGAGCTACATCGGCTAGAATCGAGCGGAAGACGAGGTTCGAACTCGCGACATTCAGCTTGGAAGGCTGATGCTCTACCAACTGAGCTACTTCCGCTTGGTAATTTTCATTCGCAAAAAGCTAGTGAAAATGTGGGGGTAATAGGAATCGAACCTATTCAGTCTAAGACAACAGAGTTACAGTCTGCCCCGGCTCTCCAACTCCGGCGTACCCCCTTAACATCCTAATATTACATAGAATGTGCAGGTTTTATTTCGATGAGCCGGTGGAGGGATTCGAACCCCCGGCCAGTTGATTACAAATCAACTGCTCTGGCCACTGAGCTACACCGGCAAAAAGTCAAAGAGCAAAACAAATAAAACCCTCCCGAAATTCAGGAGGGCAAATGTACGATAGAATGTGGTTCAAACAAGCAAAGTATATAAAAAATATTTGGTTTATTTATACCTTAAAAATCATCATGCATGAACTTTTAATATTTGTCTTCTCAAGGCCTCTACAACTTCATCAGTTGCCGCCTCAAAACTAGTGGCATTCCTCTTAGCAAAAAGCTCTTTACCAGGCATGTGTATCTTAATTTCAACGAGTTTGTTCTCTCTTTCATCATTTTTCTCAATACGTAGAAAAACATTACTTGAAATTAAAGTATCATTAAACGTTTCAAGTTTATGAAGTTTTGAATCAATAAATTCTAAAAGTGCCTTATCGGCATCAAAGTGGATTGAATGTATTTGCACCTTCATGGTAAGCTGCTGTTAGTTGCCTTACTTTGGACGTTTATCCAAAGGACTGGCTAGGTGAAACTCCTTCAACTTTGCCGTCGTGTGATGAGTATATATTTGCGTTGATGCAAGACTAGCATGACCAAGTAATTCTTTAACTGCAGCTAGCTCTGCCCCGCGATTCAACAAATGAGTAGCAAAGGTGTGTCGTAAAACGTGAGGGCTACACTTTTGTAGCGTACTCACTTCACTAAGGTAATAATTCACTCGTCTATAAACAAATGAAGGGTAAAGAGATTTACCTGCATCAGTCACAAATAATTCATCTCCTCCAACTGGTCTATCCATAACATGCATCATAATACTTTCCAATGTATGCGGCATTAGTGGAACCAATCTTTCCTTAGACCCTTTGCCCCAAACCTTTAGCAACTTCCTACCACCATCAACATCCGATACTTTCAGTGCAATTAACTCACTTAATCTAATGCCAGTTTCATAAAGAAGCGCCATCATAGATCTATCACGCCTACCTTTCCAATCGCTTGCGAATATATCCTCATGGAATAAATCTCTCATCGCATGCTCAGGAACTACTTCAGGTAGACCTTTTTTAAGTTTAGGTAAAATAACAGATTCAACTGGGTTAGACGTCATAATACCTTTTCTTCTTGCGTACTTCGAAAAGGTGCGGTATGAAGATACTTTTCTGTGAATTGTGCTCGGTGATTTCCCTTGCTTCATCATAGATACAACCCAAGATCTAATCCAATCGCCTTTTATTTGGCATAAATCTTCTTCCTCATAATGCTCAGCCATAAACCTAATCAATTGATTCAGGTCAGAGCGATAACATCGCAAAGTATGCTCAGACCCTCTTTTTTCCTTTTCAAGAAAAACTAGGAAGTCAGATAATATTGTTGATTTATGATTCAAGGGTAGAAAGTCAAGGCGCAAAAAAGGCGAGAAGTAATTGCAATCTCGCCTTTTTTATCGACAAAAACAAGCTATTCGTCGAAATAATAATAATTATACGTCTATTTAACGTATTATCAGAGGATTAATCCTCCCTTAAAGATTTAGCATTTTTATAAGCTGCTTTCTTCATTGCCTCACGATTCAGAAGACTAGGCTTAACAAACTCACGGCGTGAGCGTAATTCCTTCATCTTTTTGGTGCGGTCAAATTTCTTTTTAAAACGCTTTAAGCAGCGTTCTATGTTATCGTTTTCTTTTACTGGGATGCTGAGCATAATCAAAAAATTGGAGTGCAAAGATAGATTAAAGAAATTAACTAACCAATTCTCTGGCGATTACTAATTTTTGAATTTCAGAAGTACCCTCTCCTATTGTACAAAGCTTAGAGTCTCTGTAATATTTTTCAGCCGGAAAGTCCTTTATATAACCATATCCTCCAAGAATTTGAACAGCCTCAGTTGAAACTTTAACCGCAACTTCACTCGTCTCATATTTGGCCATAGCGCTGGCAAGTGTACATGGCTTACCCGCATTCTTCAAAGTACATGCTTTTAGCAGCAGCAAATCGGATGTTTCAATAGCTACCGCCATATCCGCTAGCTTGAACGCTATTGCTTGAAATCTCGAGATCGATTGCCCAAACTGCTCTCTTTCTTTAGAGTAAGCCAAGGCTGTATCGTATGCACCCTGAGCGATACCCAAGCCTAAAGCTCCGATACTAATCCGTCCTCCATCAAGAATTTTCATCGCCTGAATAAAACCCTCACCCACATCACCTAATATTTGGGATTCATGCACACGACAGTTGTCAAAAATCATTTCTGATGTTTCGCTACTTCTCATCCCTAGCTTATTCTCTTTTTTACCACCTGAGAATCCAGGAGTAGAACGTTCAACTATAAATGCCGTAATTCCATGACTATCCAACAACTCTCCCGTACGGACAAGTACAACTGCAACATCTCCACTTATTCCATGCGTAATGAAGTTTTTCGTACCATTAATTACCCAGTGCTCACCATCCTTTTTTGCAACGCATTGCATTCTCATCGCGTCAGAACCAGTATTCGCCTCTGTAAGACCCCAAGCACCTATCCATTCAGCAGAAGCTAGCTTAGGTAAATAGCGTTTCTTTTGTTCTTCATTACCAAACTGTAATATATGACCTGTACACAAGCTGTTATGTGCTGCCATACTAAGCCCTACTGAGCCACAAACTCTTGATATTTCTTCAATTGCGATCTTGTACTCAATATACCCTAAACCTGCCCCTCCATATTCAACAGGGACAAGCATGCCCATCAACCCTATCTCTCCCATTTCATTAAAAATGTCTCGAGGAAAGATTTGGTCTTCGTCCCATATCATACGATTAGGGAGAATACGACGCTGAGCAAACTCACTCACAGAGTCCTTGATCATCTTCTGATCAGCTGATAATTCGAAATTCATTTTGCAAATGTCGGTGGTAAGTTCTATTCTAGGTTAATTTTTATCTCTTTTAGATGATATCTTAATATATGGAGACCAAACCGCCCATATACTATCATTCATTTGAGGAATGGAACGTACATCACTTATTTCTATTAGGTCATGATGTCGACGATATCGTTCAATTATCCTAGCGCCTTTTACACCAATATATGGATGTCGTCTCATTATATCCCAAGATGCAGTATCAACACAAATTAATGCGACATCTTCGGCAGACAACTTAAACCAGTTTGACACTTTATTAAAAGCGATAGAGTCTAATCCATAAACTTCTCTAAGTTGGTCTATACTATGAAACCCACCGAGAGCGTCTCTAAATTTTATAGTTCTACCTGATAGTACTGGACCAAAAACAGGTAATGACTCAAGAGAGATGCTATCAATAGTATTTATATCTAGCGAGTTCGGTGCTGGCAATGAGGGTTTTCTTTCTCTATAATCTGATAGACCAGTTTCCCTTTTTTTAATATAATGCTTAGGAACCAAACCCTTAGGTTGTACTTTTTTTACGTTAAATTCATTCGAATTCGAGTCACCATTATTCACAGGCCATTGATCTAGAAGCGAGAGAAGTTCAGGTAATACTCTTTCATAATTTGGTGAGCGCATAGATTCCAGCCCCCACGCAAAAATGGAGAGTAATATTATTATGACTATTGAAGTCAAATGGAATAATTCATCTCGTTGAGGAGATGTTTTTCCTAAATCATTTTTTGTATTGAACAATTTCCCCAGATTTTACTCTTCTTAAATAATCCTTTAAATCAGACTTAACCTCCGGGGCGAGGATATAAAGTCCGAGAACGTTAGGAAAACACATGGCGAAAATCATAGCATCTCCGAAATTAAATACACTCTTAGCAGAAATAGCTGAGCCTATTATTACAAAAACACAGAATAGTATTTTATAGCTAATATCAGACATCTTAGATTCTCCAAATATATAAGTCCACGACTTAAGTCCGTAGTAGCTCCAGCTGAGCATTGTAGAAAGAGCAAATAATATAACCGATATTGAAAGTACTATTGGGAACCAAGAAATCGTTTGGCTAAAAGCAGAAGAAGTCAATTCAATAGCCTTCAAATCACCTAGTTGAGCGTGGAGTAATGCTTCTTCAGCTGAATAACTCCCATATCCTGATATAACAATAACCAAAGCAGTCATTGTACATATCACAACAGTATCTATAAAGGGTTCAAGTAACGAAACCATACCTTCTGATACTGGCTCATTTGTTTTTGCTGCAGAGTGTGCTATTGATGCAGACCCAATACCTGCTTCGTTAGAGAAGGCTGCTCTTTTAAACCCCTGTATCATAACTCCGATAATACCTCCATACATAGCTCCTGAATCGAAGGCTCCTCCTAAAATTTGGCTTAATGCATCTGGAATTGCATTGAAGTTGCCAAATAAAACTACTAAGGCACTTAAAACATAGATACCCACCATAAAAGGCACGATTTTATCAGTGACTTTAGCAATACTCTTGATTCCACCTATTATTATAAGTCCTACAAGTGCAGCCATTACTGCACCGAATACCCAAGCTTGACCATGGAAGAACGAATCTACACCACCAGTTACAGCAATAAGTTGTTTTGTTGCCTGGTTTATTTGGACCATATTACCACCTCCGAGAGAACCCCCAATACAAGCAATAGCAAACATAACTGCCAAAACCTTACCTAGCTGCCCCATCTTGTCGCCTCTTTTAGCAAGACCACGGCTCAAATAATACGAAGGCCCGCCTGATACAGAGCCATCCGAATTTTGAATTCTGTACTTAGTCCCAAGAGTGCACTCAATAAACTTTGCGCTCATACCTAATAGTCCTGCTACAATCATCCAAAACGTAGCGCCAGGACCTCCAATTGACACAGCAATTGCAACTCCAGCAATATTACCTACTCCTACCGTTCCTGACAAAGCTGCTGTGAGAGCTTGAAAATGACTAACCTCACCCTGTTCTCTATGTTTAGGGTCATCAAATTTTCCCTTTACAACGTCAATAGCGTGTTTAAATCCTGAAATACTTATGAATTCAAAATAAACAGTGAAAAATATTGCCCCCAGAAGAAGCCAGATTAACACAAAAGGAACTTCATAACCGAAACCAATAGGAACAGTTACAAAAATCACATCCATTATACTATTTGTAACAGGTTCCATATAGGATTCAATCTGCTCATCGATAGACATAATCTCTTCAGAAATATCTTTTTGTACAATAAGTGACTCTGAGGCAAAAGATGTAAGAGATGAAAATGAAATAAACAATCCAAAGATTGTCGTTGTAATTTTATTGAAAATCGACATGGTATATTTTAAAGTAGGTTCAGGTATGGTTTATTGTTTGGGTTTAGCAAACTTCAGCATTCTATTGAGTGCTCTAATTTGTTCTGCAGTTCCTAAAACGAATAATTTACATGTAGCATCAATGATTGTGGATGGCCCTGGGTTTATTTCGTATTCTCCATTTGCTCTTTTCAATCCTACAACATTAATACCTAAGCGATCGTGTTCAACAACATCACCAAGAGTAGATTGTTTCATCTCTGGAGGGAATTGATCCATGCAAATCTCCTCGAGATTAACTGAATCTCCACCTTGTATACTAATGTGATCTAGAAATTCAACGACATCTGGCATAGCTACAAGAGATGCCATATGAGCACCTCCAACTTTATCCGGCATTATTACATTATCTGCTCCGGCGACACGTAATTTATTTACCGAGTTCATATGAGAAGCTCTACTTATCAATAACATTTTCACATTTCGTTCTCTTGCAGACAGTATAACATAGAGATTTTGAGAGTCTACGGGCATAGTTGCAATTAATGCCTTAGCATTCTCAACACCTGCTTTTTCTAAATTCTCATCTATAGTAGCATCACCAGTAATAACTAGAAAGCCTTTTTCCCTAAGCATTTGGCACCTAGACTCATCTTTTTCTATTATTACGACTGTAGTATCGTGATCTCGCAACTCCGAAACAACCATCTCACCAACACGACCATAGCCGCAAACGATTACATGTTTAAATAGTTTATCAATTTCTTTCTTCAATCTAGCTGCTTTATAAGTGTTATGATATTCCCCGTCGACAAAGTACGTAGTAAGTGCAGATATCGAATAAGCAAATGCACTAATACTTGAAATAATCAGGAAAGAAGTGAAAATCATTCCCAATGGGCTTAACTCCCTAACCTCCCTAAATCCAACTGTCGAAACAGTGATTACTGTCATATAGAAAGCCTCTATCCAGGAATAACCTTCTAAGAACACAAACCCGACACTGCCCATTAGAACTACAATAAATATTGCCCCTAATGCGACGTAAAGTCTTTTGAAAGATTTAAATTTAAAAATCACGCTCTAAACTACGGATTACATAGGTAACAGCCTAAATTAATTTCGTGGTTTTTATAAACGAAGGGGGTAGACTTATCTCTGAAGAGAATCAGCCATTTTAGAAGCTAACTCTTCTGCCTGATAACGAGATGCTAAGGTTGATTCTTCTCGACTTCTAGGGTTGTCCGCTGCGTACAATATCCCACGAGAGGAATTAACTAACAAACCACACTTAGAGTTCAAACCTGCTTTTGCAACTGCTTCAAGAGTACCTCCTTGAGTTCCAACACCTGGTACAAGTAGAAATGACTCAGGAGCAAGTTCACGAACACGAGACAAAAGCTCCGGTCTTGTAGCTCCAACGACAAACATTAGATTATCAAGCGTGCCCCATGCAGATGCTTTCTCTATGACCCTCTCAAATAGTGGTGGAGTACCGTGAAACTCGAAATCATCAGCTCCATAGTTAGACGTTAAGGCAAGGAGAATAGTCCATTTATCGTTCCTGTCAGTGAATGGGCGTACTGAATCCTCGCCCATATAAGGAGCGACTGTAGCTGCATCTGCTCCAAGATCATCAAAGAGAGACGAAGCGTACATTCTAGCTGTATTCCCAATGTCACCTCTCTTAGCATCAGCAATTACAAGACAGTCACTAGGAATAGTTTTGATTATTCGTTTTAGAGTGGCAACACCTTCAGGACCGTAAGATTCAAAGAAAGCTAGGTTTGGTTTATAAGCAACTGCAACATGCTTCGTGCACTCAATGATTGAAATACAGAAGTTATACATAGCCTCAATTCCCTGACCAAAACAGCTTGGGATTTTTTCAGGATCTGGATCTAATCCCACACACAGATAAGATTTCTTTGATAGAATTGCCGAGTATAACTCTTCACGATTTGTCAATGAGCATGTTCTATCCATATCTTAAAGTTGTTAGTAGTTAAAGGTTTTTCAAAAGCTCAGCCTTTTCAGCAAGATGCAATGCCTCAATTATTTCGTCTAAATCACCTGATAAAATTGCAGGAAGAGCGTGAGAAGTAAAGCCTATTCTATGATCTGTCACACGACCTTGAGGAAAGTTGTAAGTTCTGATTTTTGCAGATCTATCACCTGTTGATACGAGTTGTTTTCGGTTCTCAGACCTTTCTGCCTCCTGCTTGATACGTTCTTGCTCGAATAACCTTGTCCTCATTACAGACATTGCGTGTTCAAGATTTTTATGTTGAGACCTTCCGTCTTGACATTCCACAACAATTCCAGTTGGAATATGAGTCAATCTAACTGCACTTTCTGTCTTATTTACGTGTTGACCTCCAGCACCACTAGCTCTATAAGTATCCCTACGAAGGTCGGACACCTTTAGCTCTACGTCTACTTCCTCGGCAACGGGAAGAACAGCTACAGTAGCAGCAGAAGTGTGAACTCTTCCTTGTGACTCCGTAGCGGGAACTCTTTGGACTCTATGAACACCACTTTCAAATTTTAACCAACCATATACACCTTCACCACTCAACCGTACAACTGCCTCCTTAAAACCACCTGAAGTACCTTCCGAGGAAGAAACCCAAGTATTAGTCCACCCCTTAGATTCTGTATGTCTGATATACATTCTCAAAAGTTCACCAGCAAAAATGGCAGCTTCATCTCCTCCTGTACCAGCTCTAACCTCTAATACAACATCTCTATCATCAGCTTCATCCCTTGGAAGTAACATCTCTCTAGCTTGTTGAACTACCTCATCAAGCTTATTTATCAAAACACCTACCTCCTCTCTACCCATTTCACGGTATTCAACATCATCTGATGAGGCCCATTCTTTTGCCTGTTTCAAATCATCCCAAATGCCCCTAAATTTCATTGCATGTTCAGCTACAGGTTCCAAGCGTCGATACTCGCGCATCGCTTCACGATACGCATTGTTATCAGAAATTAAATCTGGGTCACCAATAGATTTTTCGACTTCATGGAATCTATCTCTAATAGCTTCTAGTTTTACAAGTAAATCTTCCATTATGCATTTGAGTACTTAAAAGTACCATGCTCACCTGACACAGTTACTGAACCATGAGAACAAGATTCGCAACGACCTATAATTTGGGCTTCAACACCTCTATCATTAGCGATGGAAATTAAAGCTTCCGCAGCTTTCTCGGAAGTATAAACTTCCAACCTATGCCCCATATTGAAAACTTTATACATTTCCTCCCAGGTAGTGCCTGAAGAAGATTGTATAGTTTTAAATAGCTCAGGAGTAGGAAATAGATTATCCTTAATGATATGAACGCTGTTCACAAAGTGAAGCACCTTAGTTTGAGCACCTCCAGAACAATGTACCATACCATGAACACTATCGCTCCAGTTTTCTAGAAAAGTTTTAATTATCGGAGCGTAAGTCCTGGTGGGTGACAGAACAAGCTTTCCTGCGTTAATAGGTACTCCTTTTATAGAGTCCGTTAAATCATATTCTCCTGTATAAATATATTCTGAATCTGTTCCGTGGTCAAAACTTTCAGGAAAACGAGTTGCAAGTTCTTTCTTAAAAACATCGTGACGAGCAGATGTCAAACCGTTACTTCCCATCCCTCCGTTAAATTCAGTCTCATAATTAGCTTGACCTGAACTAGATAATCCCACAACAACATCTCCCGCAGTAATATTTGCATTATCTATCACCTCATCCCTTCTAATCCTCGCAACAACAGTTGAGTCAACAATAATAGTTCTAACTAAATCGCCAACATCTGCTGTTTCTCCTCCGGTAGAAATAATATCAATCCCTTCTTTTCTTAAATCTACCAATATCTCTTCAGTACCTTGAATAATAGCTGATATAACTTCTCCCGGTATAAGATGTTTATTTCGACCAATTGTAGAGGAAACAAGCATCGGTCCAGTTGCACCTACACAAATAAGGTCGTCAACATTCATAATAAGAGCATCCTGAGCAATACCCTTCCAGACAGAAATATCCCCTGTTTCCTTCCAGTACATATATGCCAAAGCTGACTTAGTTCCAGCACCATCCGCATGCATTACTATACAATGCTCATTGCTACCAGTAAGGTAATCAGGGATTATTTTACAAAAAGCTTGAGGGAATAATCCCTTGTCAACTTTCTTAATAGCTGCATGGACATCCTCTTTTCCAGCACTTACACCACGAGCTGCATACCTACTTGCGTCTGACACTTGTTGTATATTTTACCGTTATTCTTCGGTAGGAACGTAATCAAAACGAATTATCTTAAAAACTGTACGTCTATTCACTTGATGAGCATTTTCACGTTCAGATTCTGGTAATTTCGCTATTTCTGCATCCGAAATAATGAGTTTATCCTCACCATGTCCTACAGGAACTAATCTATCAATTGCAATCCCTTGTTCAACCAAGAAATTCACGCACGTTTCAGCACGTCTTTGGCTTAAAGATTTGTTTGAAGAATTTGTTCCTCGACTATCGGTATGAGCTTCTAATTGAATAACTAGATTCTCGTTTCTCTGTAATAAGTCGACTAAGTAACTTAACGAGTCTGTTGAATTAATCTCCTCATTGACAAGTAATTCAGCACTACCCAGAGGGTAGAGCACTAATGGCATATCGTATTCTTTTTCTAAAATAATTTCTTTCATGAAATACTCGCGAGCAAATGTTGTTGATTCAGTCAAACCAATACTAGAAAACCTATCTCCAGTGCCGATAAAACCATCATTTTTAACATTAACATCGTAAGACACACCTTCTTCAATTTCACCATCGCATAATTCAACAGCACCATCAGCATCTGCAGTATACGAATTCACTTCTCCTTCTGAGCTTTCTAATGTAATCGTTGCTCCACTTACTGGCATCCCTGTATCGTTATCGTATACATATGCTTTATAGCAAAACTCCATAGGGGGAAGCTTGAATTCATATAAATCATCCTGACCTTTTCCGCCTTTTCTATTCGAAGCAAAAATACCAGAGTTTGTTTGGCCTTTATAAATAATACCTAGCTCATCACCAGATGAATTAAGTGGATATGGAAGACTCTTAACCTCAGAAAATGCCATTACACCTTCACGAGCTTCAGCGTAATACAAATCAAATCCACCTAGTCCGTTATGACCATTTGAAGAAAAGTAAAGTGAGCCATTAGCTCTAAAAGTTGGAAACATTTCATCACCAGACGTATTAATCTCATCACCAAGATTTTGAGGAACTCCCCAAGTGTCATTATCATCATTAAATGAAGAAAACCATAAATCTTTTCCGCCAGCTCCTCCAGGTAAGTCAGATGCAAAGACCATGTAATTCCCATCTAACGAAATTGCTGGATGACCAATTTGTGTAGAATCGTCCGTTTCTCTATCTACTAAAAATAATGGTTGTGAGGCGCCAAATTGTCTTCCCATTACAGGAGCCCAGTAAATATCACAAGCTAGATTTGATCCATCTTGATCAACACATCTAGTAAAATATATTGTTTTGAATTTTTTATCAAAAGAAGCAGCACCTTCATTATCTGGTGTAGATATCGTATTTCCTAGAGGCTCTGGTTCACTCCAACGTCCTTTTTTATCCTGAGTCGTAGTAAACAAGTCCATGAATGACTCGCCAGTAATCGGATCTTCACCAGTGCCTGCAGAACTCTCGCGAGAAGATGCAAAAACCAGTACGTTAGATTTTTTAGAAGCGTAAACAGGAGCAAAATCGTATGAAGGTGAATTCACTGTAATCATAGGCTCTACAATAAACCTGCTTGGTGGCTCATCTAAAGCCAAAGCTGCTATATCTGCGGCTTCAATCCTTGCATCTGCTAATGATCTATCCCCAGCATTCCCAAACTTTTCATACCATTCCATAGCAGAGTAGAAATCTTCTTGATCACGTAGAGCATCACCATAGAGAAGATAAATTCTAGGGTTTGTCTTTGCATAACGCAGACCTAGGGCTTTATCATACCACTCTGTTGCACCAACAGGGTTGTGCATCAGGCGAAAACATTCTCCAGCTTGAAAAGCGCAATACGCTTTCAACTCCAAATCAGACTTAACTTTTCCGTAAGCCGCAACATAGTCGCTTGAGGCCTCAAAATATCCTCGTCTTTCAAAAGCACGATCAGCTTCTTCATATAATTCTTGAGAAAAGATGCCTGATGTGGCTCCGAATAAAAAGACTGAACACACGACTAACCGTGTCATTATTACTTGCAGGTAACTTTGCATATCCAATTTTGCTTTGTTTAACTAAGGCTCGAAAGTACTGAAAAAGCAGCATTTAACCGCTAGAAATCTCACATAACCCTAACATCTAAATGTCAATAGCGTTTTAACTCCCCATAAATCAGTGAGTAAACAGTAGCTCTTGGAATTTAGGAAGAGGCCACAACTCATTGTCTATCAACCCCTCTAGGGCAGTACATATCTCACCAAGATCAGAAATAATTGGAGTTATAATAGAGCTATATCCATCCGCTTTTTTCTGGGTAGATTTTTTATTATTAACTACTTCTTTACTCTCTTTAAGCTTAGATAAGGTAGAATAAAGCTCATTTACTAGAGCAGAAGTCCTTTTCAGTATATCTCGCTGTGGAACAGTCATGTTTTTTGCGTCCTTACCAAAAGCTTCTTCAATGCCGAGTATGTTTTCTAAAAGAATGTTTTGATATGAAATAGCAGCGGGCAGAATTGTATTTCGAGCCATGTCGATTATTATATTAGCCTCTATTTGCCTGTGCATAACATACTTTTCGAACTCAACTTTTTGACGCGCATCTGTTTCTGCAGGGTGAAGGACTTTCATTCTATCGAAAAGATCTATAACTTCTTTTCTTCCCCATACTGTTAGGGCCTCGGGAGTAGTCTTTAAGTTCGATAATCCACGTCGTTTTGCTTCTTTAATCCACGTATCTCCATATCCGTTTCCTTCAAAGCGAATATTTTTACTTTCTTTAATTAGTACCTGTAGCTCCTTTAAGATTGATTCGTCTTTTCCGTCTCCACTCTTTATTCTTCTATCTACGGATGTTTTAAACTTTTTAAGTTGATCTGCTACGATAGTGTTTAGAACCATCATCGGTAGTGCACAATTAGCTGATGAACCTACTGCCCTTAGTTCGAACTTATTACCTGTGAAAGCAAAAGGTGATGTTCTGTTTCTATCTGTATTATCAAGAAGAGCTTCAGGGATTCGCCCTATCTCAAGTTTGAGAGCAGTCTTATCTGCAGGCGTTAATTTACCGTGCTTAATATGCACCTCTAAGTCGTCTAAAAGCTGTGTCAACTGACTCCCAATAAACGCGGAAATAATTGCAGGAGGGGCCTCCTGTGCACCAAGTCTATGGTCATTACCCACACCTGCAAAACTCGCTCTAACAATGTCCGCATAGGTATGAAGAGCAGCTAAAGTATTTACAAAGAAAGTTAGAAATCGCATATTTGACTTCGGATTCTTTCCTGGCTGCAATAAGTTAACACCAGTGTTAGTGCTTAAAGACCAGTTATTGTGCTTTCCCGACCCATTTAAACCTCCGAAAGGTTTTTCGTGAAGAAGGCAACGGAAATCGTGACGTTGAGCAACAACTTTAAGAAGCTCCATAAGTAGAAGGTTATGATCATTCGCAAGGTTTGTCTCTTCATAAACAGGAGCGAGTTCGAATTGGTTCGGAGCGACTTCGTTGTGACGAGTTGTAACAGGAATTCCTAATTTATGAGCTTCAAGTTCAAAATCCTTCATAAAAGCACTAATGCGCTGAGGTATGGAACCAAAGTAATGATCGTCTAGCTGTTGTCCTTTAGCTGGTTGAGCACCGAACAAAGCACGCCCAGTCATCGCCAAATCAGGGCGAGCTGCAAAAAGAGCTTTGTCTACAAGAAAGTATTCTTGCTCCCAACCCAGAGATGCATTAACCTTATTGATGTTTTTGTCAAAATACTGGCATACAGCAGTGGCAGCACTATCAACGGCAGAAAGCGCTTTTAAGAGTGGTGTTTTATTATCTAAAGCAAAACCCGTATAGCTAATGAAAATTGTAGGAATACACAAAGTCTCTCCCCAAATAAAAGCGGGAGAAGCAGGATCCCATAGAGTATACCCACGAGCTTCAAAGGTGTTTCTAATCCCACCACTTGGGAATGATGAAGCATCTGGCTCTTGTTGTACAAGTAATGACCCATCGAACTTTTCAATGACTCTACCATCTCCTGTAGGAGCAATAAAACTATCGTGCTTTTCTGCGGTATTTCCTGTTAATGGTTGGAACCAGTGTGTATAGTGAGTTGCGCCACGAGATATGGCCCACTCTTTCATAGCAGTTGCTGTTTGGTCTGCAACCTTCCTATCTACAGGAGATCCGTCCTCGATAGATTTTAAAATATCCTTGAAGGCTTCGTCAGGCAAATAGGATCGCATCACGAATTGGTTGAATACATTTTCACCATAATAAGAAGAAATCTTATTATTTGGACGAGTCGGAGGTTTGGGCTTGCGACCTAGGACATCATGCATTACCTGTTGGCGGTTCAAACTCATAAAAAATAGGTGTTACGGAAGTCGTTTTACTTGAAATATCTAATTAAGAGCAAAGTTACGCATAATCTAGGGGGGTGTTGACCAAAAAAGTGAGCAAAAGTTATTCATACCCCTAAAAAATCGGGTTGAATACTTCAATAAGCTATAAATATCTAGATCACCCCCTGTTTTAAATACACTAATCGCGAATTATCCAAGAAACTGCCCTATGCTTATCATTGGAAAATACAATGCTGTACATCCCTGAATTATAATCAGAAAAATCTAGACTTAACAGAAAACCACCAGCAGACCTAAACTGACCAGAATCTATTTCCTGTCCCAATGCATTTCTTAGAACCCAATCAGCTGAATTTTCGAAGCCATTAATCTTAAGCTTTACGGATCCATTTGTAGGATTTGGAAAGATCACAATTGAAGGCGCTTCTGTTATTTCAATTACTTCTTCAACTGCTGAAATTAAATTAGTCTCAAATCGAAATGCCTGAGATATTGACTTTCCGAAATCGCTCTCAAAGCTCAAGAAATTACCACCTGCTACTTTCTTAATTCTAACATAACCCCCTCCATCATTATTTGCCCAGAACTCTAAACCATCATCATCATAATCCGTTACAGTAACCCTATAACATCCTTCATTAAGTTCCAAAGTATCTCGATATATTGTATTTGCCTGATCATAAGTTCTTGACCATATAACTGTATTATTTCTATTAGTCAGCTCAACTAAGGTCTCAAATGGGTTATTATTTGTCTTAGTCCAAATGATTATGCGATTATCATCTAAACCACTGTAAGACCAAGTAGGAGGACGACGGAAATATGAATATCCCTGCCCATTCATTTCCTCTTCATCAAGTCCATTCGTGAGCTCGACATTAACAGTGAATTCAAGTAAATCATCATCATCTCCTTGAGTATAATTTGGTGCGTCATAAGGCAGGCTTAACTCTGCTGTTTCTAAAAAACTTAATGGAGAATCCGGGGTCCATTCATAGGCTTGGAGTTCCTCACCGGCTACTCCATACAGGAACGTGCATGAAACCAAAGGCTCAGACCCATTATTTCTAATCCTGACAACAGGATCCTCACAGACAGGATTCCATCTTGAAAGAACCTTCCTATTATTAGGGGATACTATATCCATGAGCTCAACATCGAAAGTCATATTAGGTGCGCCATAAGCAATGATTTGGCCTTCCATCCTGTAATTTCCGTACGGATCATCAGTAACATCATACTCAACTGAAAAATCTTGCAAGCCCTCTACTAAGGGAGTTAACTCGAAACGACGTGTTACTACAGGTGCTCCTGGGCACCACGCAGCGCGATCATAAATCCAAGTTCCTCCCTGTGGATATAGTGGGTTATCTGCACACTCCTGCATAATTTCCCAACTCCATTGCTCCGCTCCATTTACATTCACACTATGTGTGTTGTAACAAAATTCGCCGCAATTATTACCCTGACCAAACCAATGCCCACTTGCTCGTGTAACTAGACGAAACATTTCCTCATCTGCTTCAGGAGTAAACGAATGGGCCAAAACATACTCATTCCAAGTATTTAAATTAAACGTACCGTTCCAAAAAGCCTCCACTCTCTTAATATCCCGAGGTGGAGTCCCTTCTATAAAAGCAAACTTCAAATCAAGTAATTCCTGCCAATTCCCACATTCCAACTCAACACTATCCCTCAATAATGGCAAGTAATCCGTAACGTCATAAATCCAAGTCCAACCATCAGACCCTAAAGAAAGATTAATACCGTAAGGA
Source organism: Bacteroidota bacterium (assembly GCA_002746975.1). GTDB lineage: Bacteria > Bacteroidota > Bacteroidia > Flavobacteriales_D > Sanyastnellaceae > UBA974. The sequence goes on from NVXE01000002.1 coordinate 253,770, forward strand.
GTAATAAACCTACCTAATTCGTATCGATCAACAACTTCAAATGGAGGGCTAAAATAAATTAATTCTGAATTTGAAAACTCCACAATATCTCCATTTATAGCATAAGTTGAAAGAGTATCTCCAAGCTCGTTATAAGTTACTATTAATTGATCATGTGGCCACCCATAATTCACTTCCACCCAGTCAACGTCATTTCCGTTAACCACCCAAGTGCTTACGCTAACAGGAGGCTTTTCTCGGAAATAAGGGGATACGGCATATTCTACTACGCTTACGAAATTAGAATCATCTCCCTGAATAAATTGGAATGCAGCTCTTAACCCACCACCTTCTGTATTTCCTCCAGGCGAAAAGGGGTTCAAAAACAACTCAGTTGCTCTGTAAGAAAACCGCCCAGCGTTTCCGAAATAATATCCTCCAAATGGTGAACCTACATCCTCTTGCTCAGCAGTACCATTGTCACCATCAAAATTATAAACTGCCATAAGATTATCCTCAAATGGATGACCCGTCATATCGGATTTGTACATCCACTGTGAAATCAAATCCTCACTTAACTCAACACTCCATATTCTAAAATCTTCTACCCCACCTCTGTAACTGTTATCACCATTGAAAGCGGAGCCTAGAAACATCTTAGAAATTTCACCAAATGCATTGTCTTTGTCAGACCCCTCATGCCAAACCAAGCCGTTTCTGTACACTTTCATTTGTTGGGTTTGAACATTCTTAGAGAATGCCCAATGAGACCAAGTCCCCTCAAATTCTGATTCACTCGATTGCTTATCAATTCTATCGTAACCACCATCGCTATAACCCGCGTCCCAATAAATGCGAGAATTACTCCACGGCAAGTGCACGTTTATCTCTCTTTGTGATTCAGCGTTAACTCCTTCGAAAATAGTAGTGTTCGCTGGAAGCCAATCTTGATCCCCTTTGAGCCAACACTCTAACGTGATTTCATCTGAAAGTGACTGAAGCGAATTTACGTCGAGCTCCATTTTATCGCCACCATCAAATAGTACGTATCCTCCATTTGAAACGAACGAGATAGAATTACCGGGTGAGGAAACGACCTCGCATTGGTCTACAATAAGATTCTCAAAAGAGAGATCGAATTTGAGATCAGAAACCCCGTCCCATACTATATTTTCACTAAGACCTAGCTCAAGTAATCCCGTTGTGTTCACTGGAAACTGAAAAACTGTAGTCCAGCCGTTATTATCTACATTTTCGAGATTCATCGAGTTCGTCCACTTGTACCTAAGCGTCAATAAATCTGCCGAAATAGCACCCACTTCTAGTGAAATAGTTTTAATAGGGACCCCCATCTCAACTCCCATTGAGCTTAACTCTTCCTCAGACCAAACCATTTGCAATCGCTGTCCAACCGCATCAGAAATTAAATCTGTAGACATAAAAGCTCCCGAGCTAGTAGATAAAGAAACTGTACCTATTATATCATGAAAATATCGATCATATTCTGTCAATATTGTATCGTAAGGAGTCCCTTCGAGAGGAGAAAATATAATCGAATCGAATTCGAAATCAGAGTTGTTTATTTTATACTGCGGATGTGTTAAGCTAGTAGAATCAAGTTCTCCCGTATGATCAAACAAATAATTATAGGTGAGGTAATCCCACTCACCGCATGCATAACCTAAACCACCAGCAGTTCCTTGATCAAAACACTTAAGATTATGATACATTAAAACCTTTCTATACTCCGTACCATTATCGCCAGATGGAAATTCAAACCACCTACGGCCAGGAGAGTCGTAATTAGTTTGTGGATTGTTTTGGCTTTCCCAAGTATATGTAGAAACCCAAGTTGTATCGCCCTGACTAAATACTACACCAGAAACACCCAAGGTGAAAACCCCTACTATAAGAACAAGATATATTGTCTCTTTAACGTTTTGAAATAATAACATCTTTGTTCTTGATTATAAATTTAATTAGTTCGCCCAGGGTAAACAAGCAAAGCGGCTTCAATGCAAGATATTGCTTTTTTCAATAGTGGAAGATCTAAAACATAAGCAATTCTGACCTCGTCATTACCCGCTCCTTTCGTGGAATAAAAGCCTGAAGCTGGAGCCATCATAACCGTATCTCCATCTAGATCAAACTCTTCTAGAACCCACTGACAAAATTTATCGCTACAATCAATCGGAAGTCTACAAACAGCATAAAATGCCCCACCAGGGTTAGGGCATATAACTCCTGGAATTTCATTTAGCCCCTGTACAAGAACGTCTCTGCGTTCAACATATCTAGTACGTACTTCTTCAAAATATGATTCAGGAGCTAGAAGAGCAGCCTCAGCAGCTATTTGGCCTAAGGTTGGGGGAGATAGGCGAGTCATGGCATATTTCATAATCGTATTACGCAACTCAGCATTCTTAGTGACAATTGTTCCAACTCTTGCACCACACATACTGAACCTCTTAGAAACAGAGTCTATCATTATGGCATTTTGTTCAAGCCCTTTAAAGCTCAAAACCGACTTTGCTTCAGCACCATCATAACAAAACTCTCTATAAACTTCATCAGAGAACAGATACAAATCATGCCTTAATACCATATCCGTCAACTCCTTGAGGTTTTCAGGAGAATAGACCTTTCCTGTAGGGTTTCCTGGATTACAAATGAGGATTGCCTTTGTCTTAGGGCTAATTAATTTTTCGAACTTGCTGATAGACGGTAGTGCGAAACCATCATCAATGATAGCCGTCACAGGCACAATATTAACTCCAGCCATTTGAGCAAACCCTATATAATTTGCATAAAATGGTTCTGGTATAATTATCTCGTCCCCTGGATCCATGCAGGACATCAACCCGAAAACCAAAGCTTCAGAACCTCCAGTTGTAATGATGATATCCTCTTTCATTACAGGAATACCACCTTTTCTGTAGTACTCTGACAACTTCGTTCTATATGAATCATACCCTTCGCTAGGGCTGTACTCAACAACGGTTCTATCATCTTCTTTAAGAGCTTTTAGTGCTTCTTTAGGTGAATCAATATCTGGTTGTCCTATGTTGAGATGAATTACTCTCTTCCCTGCCTGTTTTGCGGCGTTTGCAAAAGGCATCAATTTACGAATGGGACTGCTAGGCATAGCTAATCCTACTTTAGAAATCTTAGGCATTGTATCAATTAAATATGGGTGTAAAAGTACACGCGTTTAAAGAATAAACACGTGTAAAACTCAATCGTTTTACAAACGCTTGTACATCGTTTTATGAAAACCAACGTCACGCACTGAATAACATTTATACTCAACTCCACTTACATCTGAAGCATACAAAAAACCACATTTTTCGTAAAAGCCCCACGAAACCTTTCTTGCGTCACACCAAATAACATTTGCCGTACTCAATTTCTCCACTTCTCGCATCAATGCAAGTCCGACATTCATCCCCCTCATTTTTTCAAGCACTCCCATAGCTCTAATTCTAGCCACATTATCCCCGGAAAACATATGGGGATATCTATCGCACTTCTGATCGAATACGGATACGACTCCTACAATATCACCCTCAATAATCGCGGCCAAATGAAGTGCTCCCTTACTTTCGTCAATATCTATTTTTGCTTCATTACTATTTTCTAAATGAGGCCACAGCACTTCGAATCTCACCTCTCTTAAAGCCTCGCATCCTACTCTCTCCACTTTTATATCAAAAGACCTTTTCATTTTTGACTCATTAAACCTCTTACGTCCTTTAACCAATTACGCCTATCGCGTTTTGTTGGCCTTCCCACTCCTCTAGGACTATCCTTATATGTAAGTTTAATCATCTCTAATTTCTCAAGTTCTTCGGTCTTAGTAACGTTAATGCAGTAGTCTTTCACCAAAGAAGCTCCTACTCGACTTTTAGGGAATTCTACAATCTTATATGAGAAATAAACTGGCCCTTTCCTCACATCCACAATCTCACCTAATTTTAAGATTCGAGCAGGTTTCACCTTTACACCTTCAATACTCACCTTTCCTTCCTTACACCTTTTAGCAGCCTGAGATCTGGTCTTTATCACCCGAATTGCCCATATAAATTTATCTACCCTCATATTAATTTCTTGAATTTAGCCCAAATCAAGATCTAACTTCTTCCTTAACTCATCCAGTAATGGATTCTTCTCAACCATATTTGCGTATCTCTCTTTTTCAGTCAAAAATATCTTAACATCTTCCTCTCCTTCTTTAACTGGAATTATCTCTATCGATAATTCTAATGATGCATTCCTTAAAGAAGATCTTAAGTGGAACAACAAGTCTGTTCTTTCTCCGTCTATCTGAACTTCCTGAAGAGCATTTATTACTCGAAAACATACTGTGCTACCCTTTAATTCTGGCTCACACATATTTAAAGTTGAAACCAGACTTACTCGTTTCGCCTCTTTTTGTTTATCTACAAATACATCCCAAGCAGCTTTTAACCCCTCCTTTGTCACCTCGTCTTGCCACGATTCATCGACTTCTTTTGCTTTTCCTGCAGCAGATGAATCTCTCGTTTCCGCAAGAACTTTAGATTTCCCTGCTAGTTTTAAGCCACCTCCGCGAAGCTTTCCCGAAATTACTTTCTTTTTGGGGGACTTTACAACGGGCTTAGATTCTGGTTGAAGTTCGGTATTGACCTCTGAGACAATCGCCTGAGGCTTAGAAGCGCTCACATTAGAGCTATTTGTTTCACTAACTAAAGGAGATGCTAACTCGTTAACTGTTTTTTTTTTCTCCGCCGAAGGCAGAGATGAAGAATTAGGAGCTTTAAGAGAGCATATCTTCATAATAGCTAACTCAACAAGTAGCCTTTGATGTTGGCTAGTTCTATATTGAGTATCTGCCTCATTAGTTATTGAAAGAGCAGCAACAATAAAATGAAGATCTGTAGCAGACGACTGATTTTTAAATTTAGTTACTACATCGGGAGTAACCTGCATAAGCTTCAAAGTTCGCTGATCTCTACATACCATTAGATTTCTGAGGTGATCTCCCAAACCTGATAAAAAATGATGAGCATCGAATCCTCTTGCTAGAACATTATCTAAAATAAGTAATGCCTCTGGGATGTTTGCACTTAAAGCGAAGTCTATTACTTCAAAATAAGTATCGTGATTGAGTACGTGTAGCTGTTCCGTAACTACGTCATAAGTAAGTTCTTTTCCCGCAAAAGCTACTAATTGATCAAACATACTTAGAGCATCTCTTAAAGCGCCATCGGCTTTAGAAGCGATTACGTGAAGAGCCTCATCAGTAGTAGTAACTCCCTCTTTGCCGGCTATTTCCTGGAGGTGAGTAACCATGTCAGGAACAGTTATTCTATGAAAGTCAAAAATTTGGCACCTAGAAAGAATAGTAGGTAAAATCTTATGCTTTTCAGTTGTTGCAAGGATAAATACAGCATGGGGAGGTGGCTCCTCCAATGTTTTCAAGAACGCGTTGAAAGCGGCTTGACTTAACATGTGTACCTCATCAATAATGTACACTTTATAGGTTCCGTGTTGAGGCGGTATTCGAACTTGTTCAACAATAGACCTAATGTCCTCTACCTTATTATTAGAAGCTGCATCAAGTTCAAAAACGTTGAACGCCATTGCGTCATCATCAGGAGCAAACCCATTTATAGCTCTGGCAAATATCCTTGCACTTGTAGTCTTACCTACTCCACGAGGGCCGCAGAAAAGATAAGCTTGAGCGATTTGGCCTGAAGAAATTGATTGCTGAAGAGTTTGAGTAATCCCAGATTGCCCTACGACAGAATCCCAATCCTGAGGGCGGTACTTCCTTGCGGAAACTAAATAGGGTGTATCAGACATACTGCGAATATCGGGGGCTTTAGTTAGCAATACAATAGTAGTTTTACACATTCTTTTTATATAGGCTTATGTTTTATACCAAAACCTTTGTGTTTCCTTTGATACTGACGTACTTTTGCGCCCCAATTTTAAATTAATTGATCTATGAACCGTTACGAAACTGTTTTCATTATGACTCCCGTGTTATCTGCTGAGCAGGTGGCGGAAACAGTAGAGAAGTACCGTGCTGTCATCCTCAAGAATGGAGGAAAGACAATCCATGAGGATGCATGGGGACTAAAAAAACTCGCTTACCCAATACAGAAGAAGTCTACGGGCTTCTATCATCTGATTGAGTGGGAAGCTGAGGGAACTGCAGTCTTACCCTTCGAAACTGAATTCCGACGCGATGAGAGAATCTTAAGATTCCTCACAACTGCTATGGATAAGCACCATGTTGCCTACGCGGAATCTCGCCGCGATAAGTCTAACCGCAAAGCTGAACCTAAGGCTGAAGCAGAAGTTGTTGTTGAAGCACCAGCTAAAGCTCCCGCTTCTAAAGAAGATGGTTCAAAAACTGAAGCAAAAGCATAAAGCACTGAAATCATGGCAGATAAAAAAGTACGCTACCTAAAATCAATTGATATCGACACAAAAGCGGATCGCTATTGTCGTTTTCGTAAAAAAGGATTTAAGTACATCGATTACAAGGACGCAGATTTCCTTCTAATGCTTTGCAACCCTCAAGGTAAAATTTTACCACGTCGTCTAACCGGAACTAGCTTAAAGTACCAACGCAAGGCTTCACAGGCAATTAAAAAAGCCCGTCACCTAGCATTGATGCCTTACGTAGCTGATAACCTCCACTAAGTAACTACGACATGGACATTATCCTTAAAGAAGATGTAAACAAGGTTGGTCATAAGAACGACATTGTTACTGTAAAGACTGGATTTGCTCGCAACTTCCTTATCCCTCAAGGAAAGGCTATCGCTGCGACAGAATCTGCTCGCAAAGTACTAGCTGAAGTAATTCGCCAACAATCTCACAAAGCTGCTAAAGCTTTGGAGGCTGCTCAAGGAATAGTTGATGCTCTTAATAAGCTTACAGTTAGAATCGGAGCTAAAGCTGGAGAAACTGGAAAGATTTTCGGATCAGTTAACAATATTCAACTTGCTGAGGCAATTCAAGCTGCTGGATATGATATCGAGCGTAAGCAAATTACTTTATCTAACGACGCAATTAAAGAACTTGGTTCTTACGAAGCGAAAGTAAAAGTATACAAAGACACAGTTGCTACTGTCAAGTTTGACGTTGTTGCAGAGTAAATTTATTACTTATAAAATATTTAAGAAAGACCTACATTTTGTGGGTCTTTTTTTGATATAAATTTTCTTGACCCTGAGTACTATATTTACATCCTTACAAGTAATATGACGGAATTCAAACTAATAAGTGACTACACTCCCCAAGGGGATCAACCTGAAGCTATTAAGCAACTAGTTGATGSTGTTGAAAGTGGAACAAAACATCAAGTTCTACTAGGTGTTACTGGMTCKGGAAARACYTTYACWRTRGCWAATRTRATTRMNNAAACNTNCAAARRCCYACWYTRGTWMTRKCWCATAATAAAACTTTAGCGGCCCAACTTTTTAGCGAATTCAAATCATTTTTTCCTAATAATTTGGTAGAGTACTTTGTGAGTTATTACGATTATTACCAGCCCGAAGCGTTCCTTCCGTCATCAAATACTTATATCGAGAAGGATCTTCAAATTAACGAGGAGATTGAGAAGTTAAGGTTGAGTACGACATCGGCGCTTTTGAGCGGAAGACGAGATGTCATAGTCGTGGCTAGTATTAGCTGTATTTACGGAATAGGCAATCCTGTCGAGTTTCACAAAAGTGTAATTGCACTAGAAAAGGGCATGAAAATTACACGGAACGCGTTATTGCACAAGCTGGTATCGAGCTTATACAGTAGGACTCCTCTTGAACTAACTAGAGGAACGTTTAGAGTACAAGGAGATACAGTAGATGTCTATCTAGCGTATGCTGACTACGCCTTGAGAATATCGTTCTGGGGAGATGAAATTGAATCCCTTCACACTATAGATCCTGAGAAAGGTCAAAGATTGCTAGACTTCGATAAATATTTGGTGTATCCCGCAAATTTATTTGTGAGTAGTAAGGATAATACAGACTCATCTGTTTGGTCTATTCAACAAGACTTAGAGGTGCAGAAGGAGTACTTCACTAATAACGGAAGGTTTTTAGAAGCTAAAAGACTAGAAGAACGAACCTTATACGACTTGGAAATGATCAAGGAATTAGGATATTGTTCAGGTATTGAAAACTATTCTAGATATTTCGATAAGAGGAAATCTGGTGAAAGGCCATTCTGTCTTTTGGACTACTTCGATGACGATTTCTTATTAGTTGTTGATGAGAGTCATGTTACTTTACCTCAAGTTGGAGCAATGTATGGAGGGGATAGATCCCGAAAAACAAATCTTGTGGAACACGGGTTTCGGCTGCCATCTGCTTTAGATAACAGACCACTTACAGCAGAAGAGTTTACAGGCATGTTGAATCAAGCGATATATGTTAGCGCAACCCCTGCTGATTTGGAATTAGAAAGATGTGAGGGGATTATTGTGGAGCAGGTTATTCGCCCTACTGGGCTTCTGGACCCCCCGATCGAAGTGAGACCTTGTACTCATCAAGTTGATAATCTAGTGGAGGAAATCAAGAAGGTGATTGAACTTGGAGACAGGATCCTTGTGACAACACTTACGAAGAAGATGGCGGAGGAATTAACCAAATATTTGGAACGTTTAAATATTTCAACTCGATACATTCATTCAGATGTGAAAACTCTAGATAGAGTAAGTATTCTTCAGGATTTGAGAGATGGTGTCTTTGATGTTTTAGTCGGAGTAAACTTACTTAGGGAGGGCCTGGATCTACCAGAGGTGTCATTAGTGGCTATAATGGATGCTGATAAAGAGGGGTTTTTAAGGAGTGTGCGTTCTTTAACCCAAACCGCTGGTAGAGCAGCTAGAAATATTAATGGACGAGTTATTATGTACGCCGATAAAGTCACAAACAGTATGCGTTTAACCATAGACGAAACTGCACGAAGAAGAGAAAAACAAGAGAAGTACAATAAAGATCACGGACTTGAACCTCAACAGATTAAAAGATCGACAGGTGTTAAAAGTGATTTACTTAAAAACCGTCCTACTCATATTGCAGCTGAGCCTGGGCAACAAATTCTCACTCCAAGTAATGACCCCGTGCTGTTATCAATGTCTCGCGATCAACTGAAATCACTTTCAGAAAGGACAAAGCAAGCTATGGACAAGGCCGCTAAGAACACAGATTTCATGGAAGCGGCTCGATTACGAGACGAATATTTTGTAATTATGAATCTTTTGGATGTTAGAGGATAACTTTTAAAATTGAAACGGTAAATTGCGATATGATAAGATTTCTCTCAGCTTTTGCTTTAGTGAGTTTTTTAATGGGTTCAATGACGTTAACTAGCTGTAGAACTTATGAGATTACCGATGCTTCAAATAATGAAGTCGGAGCGGATGAAACTCTTGATTTCCAAAACGACAACCCTCCTTTTACATTCTTAGATGTTAAGATTGAAGAAGACTCACTTATTGTCTTAGTCCAATATTCAGGAGGTTGTGGAAATCACGAATTCGAGATAGAAAAAGTGGGGTTTTTGATGAAAAGCCTCCCGCCAAAGCAACCTATTCGCATTATACATCGTTCCGACAATGACCCATGCCGCTCTTTGATTCAAGAAGAATTAAAATTCGATGTGAGCTCCTTTCGAGGCACTCCTGATGGGATTACAGTATTGATTTTAGAAAATTGGCCCCTACATATTAATTACAGTTATTGAAACCAACATGCGTAAAATTTACTCAACATTTGCTGTGCTGTTTAGCATAGCATTAAGTTCCTCTTCCATAGCACAAATCAACTACGGTGGAACACCTTCGTTTCTTGTAAATCAGGAAACTCTTTATAACACAAAGGTTGTAATGCCTGCTATCGACAGAAACGCACTCGATCAAGCCGACTTTGTTACAGACCAAATCAAGGAGGTTCCTTGGAGATTTGGTGTTGAGAACGAAGTGAATATCACAACCTCTGAAAACGGATTTTGGACGATTGAAGGAGATGAAAATATTTGGAGACTTGATATTGAGTGCCCTTCTGCTATATCTGTATCTGTACGATTTTCTGAATTCAATTTGGGAAAAGGCGCTTATGTATATATTTGGTCTAAAGACAGCCACCAATTCATCGGAAAGTTTGACCATAGAAATAATAAAGATTGGGGAGGTTTAGCAACTGGAGTAATTACTGGCTCTGAGGTTATCGTTGAACTTCACCAACCTTCAGCATGGGGATTCACATCTACTTTAGAGATAGATCAAATTGTTTATGGATACCGTAGCTTACTTTTACACCCTGAAAGTTTAGCTGCAGCTCAGAGAGGTCCATTTGGAAACTCTGGAAGTTGCAATATCAATGTCAATTGCCCTGAAGGTGCGCTTTGGGCTACTGAAAAAAGAAGTGTTGCTTTAATTGTTGAGGGCGGATTCGCAGCTTGCACAGGAGCTTTGATTAACAACACTTTGAACGACGGTACTCCTTACTTCCTAACAGCGAATCATTGTCTGGGTAATCCAGGATCGTGGGTTTACTATTTCAATCACGAAAGTGCAACTTGTAATGGTAACTCTGGACCTACAAACCAAAGTATTTCAGGAGGGACCTTACTCGTGAGTGATGGAGCATCAGATTTTGCTTTAATTGAGTTAAGTGAAATTCCACCTACTTCATTTAACGTCCAGTATGCTGGATGGGATGCTACTGGAGACACTCCTCTTTCTGCAACAGGAATTCACCACCCATCAGGAGATGTGAAGAAAATCTGTTTTGAAGAAGATAGCCCGTATTTTGCTAATCAAGCGGGAGCTGCTGTTTGGATGATAGACCAGTGGGAGCTTGGAGTAACTGAAGGAGGTTCTTCAGGATCACCTTTATTTGACCAAAATCATAGAATTATTGGACAACTTTATGGTGGTGCAGCAGCATGTACAGGAAATGTAAATAATGGTCAACTAGATTATTACGGAAGGTTTAACGAAAGCTTTAATTTAGGTGCAGCAGAATACCTTGACCCTACTGGCTCAGGAATGCTTGCATGGGATGGATTTCCTGATGGGGCTGTTTCATATGCTAATGATGCCGGAGTTACTATAACAGGTGCTCCTGAGGGCTTACTTTGTGGAGCTGCAAGTATTTCACTAGAGATTGTGCTAACAAATACCGGTACAGAAAATCTAACTTCTGCAACAATTACGTACAACATAAACGGAGCAACAGCACAACAGGTTGACTGGAATGGTAATCTTGCTCAATATGCCTCTGAAGCTATTTCAATTCCTGCCTTCAATGCGGTAGGTGGTGAAAATACGATTACTGTTGAGGTTACAAGCCCTAATGGAGTTGCCGATGATAACAACTTAAATAATTCCTCTGAGGTAAGTTTTACTACATTCTCAGGGGAAACCTTTGACTTTCAGCTAGCTATTACCTTAGACGATTATGGCTCTGAAACATCATGGGAAATAAAGCAACTAGGTACAGTAATCTATTTCGGCGGCCCATACAGTGATGGAACTGATGGTGAATCAATCATTGTTGATTTATGTCTAGAAGATGGCTGCTATATCTTTACAATTAATGACGAATATGGAGATGGTATTTGTTGTGAATACGGAAATGGAACTTGGTCTATTCTAGATGGAGAAGGAGATGTGATTTCATCTTCTGACGGACAGTTTGGCGATTCTGAGACAGACCAGTTTTGCACTAATGAAGCATCTATAGAAGGGGTAGAACATGAGCTTACAGGTCTCATTTACCCTAACCCAGTTAATGATCTATTGACTATTGTATTTCCAAAACTTGAAGGACATGTATTCATTTCTGATATAACTGGGAGGACTATGGTTAACCAATCTTTTGACAGGGAAAGCAAAACAGGCATTGACGTAAGTGACTGGTCTGAAGGCTTATATATTGTCTCTTGGATAGGCAAAAACAACGAGATTTACACTACTCGAATTACTGTATCTCATTAACTTAAAAATTCAAATTAGCAAATGATCGACATTGCAATAATTGTTGCATTTGCTGGCTTGATATTAAGAGGGGGTTGGGCATGGCATATAAACGCTAGGCGCAATCCCCTCTCTTTTCGTCGTAATATTTCGTCTAATTATTCCATCATTGTATGTTTTCACAATGAAGAAGGGTATATAGATAATTTAATTCCTTCGCTTTTAGACCAAACCCCCTCACCTACTCAAATCATACTAGTAGACGATGGATCTACAGATGGAACATCGAAAAAACTGGATGATTATGCTAGGAAGGAGAGCTCTATCGAGGTTGTAAGATTAGATCGAGGAGGTAACGGTAAGAAGCGTCCATTATCTGTGGGTATTGAAAGGGCGAAGCATAACTTAATACTTTGTACCGATGCAGACTGCATTCCAGCTAGTAAACTTTGGGCCGAGATGATGACGGCAGAACTAGGCATTTCGCACGATGTAAAGTTAGGGGTGAGCTTACCTAAAAAAGGTCGGGGTTTACTAGGTCGATTTCAAAATTTCGAAGCAGAGCGTATAGCACATAATTACATAGGTATGGCTGAGTCGGGCCATCCATACATGGGGGTGGGAAGGAATATCGCATTTACAAAATCTAGCTGGAAAGCTGTCGGGGGATTTCAAAGACATAGTGATTTAGAATCAGGAGATGACGATCTCTTCGTTCAAGATATTGTTAAAACTGGTTTCATCGTGGGTACTGAAGTTCGAAAAGAAGCACAATGCATCTCTATTTGGCCTGATACTTGGAGAGGATGGATGAGGCAGATGAGGAGGCATTTGACAACGGGAATAAGATACAATACGCTTACGATTAGTCTTTTAAGCATTCCATTAATTGGGGACTTATTACTTTACGGAGGGCTATTACTTTCTGTTTTGCGTGTGAAAGGAAATATGGACTTTATGCACAGTACAATTTGGATACCTATAGGGGCAGTAGTGATAAATACATTAGTTCGCTGTATTATCTTTCGAACATTCCTGCTTCGTGTAGGTCGACCAAGTCAAGATTCTTTCTGGCTTTTGCTAGAACCTCTAATGGGACTTCTTCGACAAGTGCTAGCTATTCAAGGAATGATTGTCAAAACCCAAAAATGGAAATAAACCCAAACCTCTCAGAAAAAGCGCAATACGATTACGCTCTTGTGCTTAGAGCTTCGAAAGAAAGCGATCAGCAGGCTTATGCCGAGCTAATGGAGAGGTATCGCGATGCTATTTTCCATTTGTGCAGGCGTATGGTATTTAATGACGATGATGCTGACGACCTAACTATTGAAACTTTTGCTAAGGCGTTTAAGCGACTAGCTCAATACACTCCAACATTTGCTTTCTCTACTTGGCTTTTTAAAATTGCCTCAAATCACAGTATAGATTTCATCCGAAAGAAACGCATCAAGGCCCTTTCATTAGATCAAGGATTTACTACATCAGACGGAGACCAATTACACATTACTGTAAAAGATGAAGCTCCAGATCCAATTGAAACTCTCGAAAAAAAACAACGAGTCGAGCGTATGAGAGAAGTCGTTTCTAAGCTTAAGCCGAGATATAGACGTCTCGTAGAGCTTCGATATTTTGAAGAATTTAGCTATGACGAAATAGCTAAAGAACTCGATCTTCCATTAGGTACTGTGAAAGCGCAATTATACAGAGCTAGAGATATCCTCGCTACTATAATGGAGGGATCTAGAGACCACCTGTAAATCAGGAGCTAATGATTGATGCTATATTAAAGTATTTCCCCGACTTGAGTCCAGTGCAAATTTCTCAATTCGAAAAACTTGCAACGAGTTTTCCCAAATGGAACACCAAAATAAATCTAGTTTCTAGAAAGGATATAGACGAATTTCAGGAAAGACACCTACTTCATAGTTTGGCCATATTTAAAGCGATGAAATTTGCTCCAAAATCAAGAATACTAGATGTTGGGACTGGTGGCGGGCTTCCTGGACTTCCTCTTGCTATTCTAATGCCCGACGTTGAGTTCATACTGTGCGATAGTGTTGGCAAGAAAATCATGGTCGTAAATGAACTAATATCAGAGCTTGGACTGAAAAATGCCAAAGGGATTCAGGCAAGAGCTTGCGACATTACAGGGGAATTTGACTTTGTAATAAGTCGAGCAGTATCTAGACTGTCAAAATTTATTCCTTGGGTTGAGAATAAAATCGGAAAACGCAACATTAATGCTTGGCCTAATGGTATTCTCTACTTGAAAGGGGGGGATTTAATTGATGAATTAAATGAAATTAATTACCCGTCCGAGATAATTCCCATACCTCAATGGTTTACAGAGGAGTTTTTCGAAACGAAAGCAGTTGTTTATGTTACGCTTTGATCGTTAATTACGAAAGTTTATAAAGAATAAAAGGCCCCCGATGGGACCTTTTATATACCTGCAAGAAAATTGAAACCAACATAGTCATTGACCATGTTACATCTAAGACGGAGTACTTTTCGTGGGGTTGCCTCTTTTTTAAAAAAAAACTTAAATTAATTTTTTAAGTCTCCTCAAACCTATAGCCCACGCCCCTTACAGAGTGAAAATAAATTGGCTTTTTCGGGTTAGGTTCGAAATACTTCCTGAAAGAAAGTAAGTAATTGTCAATTGTTCTTGTGTTAGGATAAACTGAATATCCCCAAACCGTTTCCAAAATCTCATCTCTACTCACGACATCCCCTTCCCGATTAGTCAAAAGCCTTAATAGCATCGTTTCACGCTTTGAAATAGTTTTAACCTTTCCGTTATGAGTTACGATTTGGTATTTCCCAAACCTAACTTCTCCCGTTCCTATTTTTCTAACATCCATTTCTAACGCTACTCCCACTGTGCCGGCTTCACCTCTCCTAGATTGTTCAATTAATCTTGCCAAACGGAGTAATAATTCCTCAACATTAAAAGGTTTTCCTAGATAATCATCTGCCCCCAACTTCAATCCTTCTACTCTTTCCGGTCCGGAATTTTTTGCTGTCAAAAATAAAATGGGCATTTTATGTCCCTCTAATCTTATGGTAGAGCAAACTTGATATCCATCTATTACAGGTAACATAACATCTAAAACTAGTGCATCAATCCTTTGGTTTCTAACTACTTCAAGAGCATCTACCCCGTCCCCAACGGCAACAACATGATATCCCTCTGCCTCGAGGTTCATCACTAACATCTTCTGAAGTGACCCGTCATCCTCAACAACAAGGACTCGTTTAGAATTTTCCGACATTTGCAAAGTAAATTTGTACGAATAACTGTTAACGGTGCGAATTTACGAGTGTAATAGATGACAAATCATAAAGAATTAGGAAAAGAGATAGGCAAAGGCACAATCGCAGAGGTCTTGGGTATTGAAATCACTTCAATCGAGGAAGATAAAGTGAAAGGAAAAATGCCTGTAGACTCTCGAACACATCAACCTTACGGAACGCTCCACGGTGGAGCTAGTGTTGTGTTAGCCGAAACACTAGGTTCGATAGGGTCACACTTCCTGGTTAAAGACGACGGTAAGGCTGCAGTAGGCATTGAGGTAAATGCAAATCATCTGAAAAGTGTTGTTAGTGGTTGGGTTTATGGTGAAGCCTCAATAGTTCATCGAGGCGCAAAAACTCATGTTTGGTCTATTAACTTGAAAAATGAGGAAGGTGTGTTAATTTGCACGTCTAGATTAACTGTAATGATTATCACAGCATGAGTGAACCGAGGGTATGGTGGAGACCACCTGGTAGTGGGAGTGATGAAATTTACACGATGGAAATGTCGGATAGCGGTACTTCGTGTTTTCGATTTACACCGTTTAAGACTTCTGATATTTACCCTTCGATAGAAATGCGAGGTCACGTTGTAATTGGGGAACTACCTATCCCGGGAACTCTTGAAGTTACTACTCCTTTTGACAGTTCATCGACGGATAAATCTGAACACATTTTATCCGTAAACGAGGCGCTTCGCGAAATTTCTAATAATAAACTTGATAAGGTCGTTGTTGCCAGAGTACTTGCTTTAGAAACCTCTGCTTCACCTGAAGCTACATTTGCCTTAAAGTGTAAAGCTCACCCAGATGCTTTTGTATACTTAATAGATCATCCGAGTTGTGGGGTTTGGTGTGGAGCTTCACCTGAGCTATTAATTGCTGCAAGCGACAATAGAGTTGAAACAGTATCGCTTGCAGGGACACGATTTGCAGTTAACGGAAATGCCATTGAGCCTTGGAGTGACAAAGAGCGTGACGAACAAAATCAAGTTACTGAGTTTATCAAATCTGTATTGGAAAACCACGGAGCTAACGAAATGAGTATTGAGCCTCGTTCTGATAGAAGGTATGGTAACTTGGTGCATCTCGAAACCCGATTTCGTTGTTCGATTAAAGGCAATATTTTAAATTTAGCTTCCGATCTTCATCCCACTCCGGCTGTAGGAGGAAGACCTTTGAAAGCTGCCTGCGACTTTATAAAATCAAACGAGCGCATTGACAGAGCTTACTACTCTGGGTACCTTGGAGTAGAGACTGCATCAGGTAGCGCATACTACGTTAACCTGCGCGCTGCTATGTGGATGATAGGTGGAGTTAGATTATTTGCTGGAGGAGGCATCGTTGATGGCTCTGTAGCAGAGGACGAATGGATGGAAACTGAAGCGAAAATTGAAGCTATCAAAACATCGTTAGCGTAATTGAGGTTATGGATTGAGCTTGGGGGGGGGGGATATTATTGCTTATACAACAATACTCATTTAGACTGTATGCTCAGAGTGGAATGTCAATGTACACTAATCCATTTTTCACTCACTACCTTAGCGGAATGCTGGAAAATAAAAATATTCCACAAGTCACGACCTCCGACCATATTGGAGCGTCTACCTTAATCAAGACTTTAGTACAGCTTGGCTTAAGGGATGTTGTGATAAGTCCTGGCTCAAGGAATGCACCTCTTACGATTGCAGTGGCAGGGAATCCTCTTTTAAGGGTACATGTGGTGATTGATGAGAGAGCGGCAGGATATGTGGGATTAGGTTTGGCTTTAGAAACTGGAAAACCAGCTATAGTGATATGCACATCGGGGACTGCAGCTGTAAATCACGGTCCAGCGATTGCTGAAGCTTTTCATCAGCGTGTTCCTCTTATAAGTATTACTGCCGATAGGCCTATTCGTTTTGCTGGCGCAGGTCATGGCCAAACCACCTCGCAGCAAGGAATTTTTAGTGCAACCACAGTCTTTAGCGCGACAATTGACGAAAGTGAAGTTAACGAAATTGAAATTGAAAACATTGCGGTAAAAGCTTGGAGTTCAGCAATAAAAGGCGGCTCTGTGCATCTAAATCTACCATTTGAAGAACCGCTTTATGGAAGCATTAAAGTAGAAAGTGGTGGAATCATTGAGGGAGATTTAAGTAAAAGAGATGAAAATGATTTACGAATTCCCAAATGTTTAGTTGAACAGGGGTCTAGAGCGATCGTGATTGCAGGTCCGATAGGGATTTGGAATCACGTGAATATCGCGTCATCGAAATTTAATGGTATCGCAGGAATTTCCGAACGTTACTCAGGACTCTATGGCGATTCATTGATCAATTCTGGAGATTTATTTCAAATCGAGAAAGGGCACGAACCTACTGCTGTTATTACAGTGGGGCTACCTAGTTTAAGCAAGTCTTTGAGAAATCAAATTTCGTCCCTAAAAATACCTCATGTGCATGTGGGGATGGATGGATATGGATGGGATATGTTTGGGACTTTGCAAGACTCTGTAAAGTGCGATTTAGGATTATGGCTTAAAATGTTTTCTAATGAAGTAGAGCAAGATGAAGGGTTTGTAAAGGGGTTTGCCGAATTAAAACGGAATCAACACAGGGTGCATGAAAGCTTTATAAAACAAGTCGAATGGAGTGATTTAAAGGCATTTGAAGCAGTATTCAAATCTTTTAATAAGAGTGGATCTTGTGATAACACTTTGCATTTTGCGAACAGTACATCTGCGAGATATGCCTTATTTTTCGATACTGAAAATCATTTTAAGGTTCACGCAAATAGAGGGGTAGCGGGGATAGATGGATGTACATCAACAGCTGTGGGGCACGCTTTGGGAAAAAATGGAGAAGGTGATGTGATACTTGTGAGCGGAGATATTGCATTTTTATATGACATCAACGGGCTTGCCTCTGTACAAGAGTTGCCCTTAAACTTTAAGGTTATTGTAGTGAATAATGGAGGGGGAGGCATATTTAAATGGCTTGAGGGGCCAGAAAAATCGGGGTTGCTTGACAAATATTTCCTTACGAAGCCTAAAACTTCTATTAAAGCTGCGGCTCGATTCTGTGGGGTAGCTTACTTTTGTGCAGAAGATTATAAAAGCACTGAAAAAGGAATTGTAGATCTCGAAAAATTCGATGGTCCAGCAATCTTAGAGATAAAGACTCAGCCAGAAATTAGTGCGAAAACCTACGAGAGATATTTACGGGAGTTAAGATTAATAAGAGAACATGAGCAATTATAGTTGGACTTCAATTAAAGAGTACGAAGATATTCGTTTTGAGCACTTTGAAGGTATTGCTAAGATTACAATTTGTCGTCCTAAAGTACTAAACGCCTTCCGTCCGGAAACGAATATCGAGATGATAGACGCAATGGATATCGCGCGTGAAATGAATGATGTCGGGGTGGTCGTACTAACTGGAGATGGAGATGTTGCATTTTGTAGTGGTGGAGACCAAAATGTAAAAGGCGTCGGTGGTTATATCGGAAAAGATGGAGTTCCACGACTAAATGTTCTAGACCTTCAGAAGAGAATTCGATCTCTTCCTAAGCCCGTAATCGCAATGGTTAACGGCTATGCAATAGGAGGAGGACACGTACTTCACGTCGTTTGTGATCTTACAATAGCAGCGGAACATGCTAAGTTTGGCCAAACAGGTCCGAAGGTGGGGAGTTTCGACGCGGGGTTTGGCTCAAGTTTTCTAGCTGCCCAAGTGGGACAGAAAAAGGCTAGGGAAATATGGTTTCTATGTGAACAATACACAGCGGAGGAAGCTGAGAAGATGGGCATGGTCAATAAAGTGGTTCCTATGTCTGATTTAGAGGATACTACAGTGGAATGGTGCAGGACTATCATGAAGAGGTCTCCACTTGCAATTAGAATGATTAAGAGAGGCTTGAATGCTGAGCTTGATGGACAGAGCGGTTTGATGGATTTCGCAGGAGATGCTACTTTGATGTACTATTTAATGGAGGAAGCACAGGAAGGAAAGAAGGCTTTCTTGGAGAAGAGAGAGCCCGATTTTAAGCAGTTCCCTAAATTTCCTTGAATCTTTTTGAATGGCAAATCTAAGCGCTTGGATAAAGGCCGCAAGGCCTAGAACTCTACCTCTTTCAATAAGTTGCGTACTGATAGGGGCTGCGGTTTCCAGAATGTATGGTGGAGATAATCCAAGATTTTTAATCGTGGTTTCTTTGGCGATTTTAACTGTAGTCTTTCTTCAGGTATTAGCGAATTTCGCAAATGATTTCGGTGACTTTAAAAAGGGGACGGACGGGCCAGAAAGGTCGGATAGAGCAATGGCTTCAGGTGAGATAACGGAGGTCGAGATGAAGAGGGCTTTAATCGCAACTTCTATCAAAGCTTTTGTGACTGGTTGTGCTACGATAGGGTTTGCATTTAATTTCCAAATCAATGCTATTTCACAGGGGCTCGCCGTGATGGGACTTGTGGTTTTAGGGGGTGTCAGCATAGTTGCAGCGTTACGTTACACAATCGGATCTAAATCTTATGGCTATAAAGGACTTGGTGACGTATATGTGATGTTATTTTTCGGCTATATCGGAGTGCTAGGTGTAGCCTATTTATTGAGTCATCGATTTGAAACTGTTTGGCTTTTGCCCGCTTCGTTTTCTGGACTTATGGCTGTTGCAGTACTTAACTTGAACAACTTGCGCGATCATGAAAATGACGCTCGGTTTAATAAAAACACGCTCGTGGTAAGGCTCGGGTTTGAAGGGGGGAAACGATATCATGCTAGTTTGCTAATTATTGCGTGGGGAATTATGCTCCCTTTTATTCTAGGGTGGGGAGATATGATTACATGGAGGGGTGGGATGTGGTACATTTTGATTGGACTAGTGCAGATGAGACATTTGGTTTTTGTGGTTAGAAATAAAGAGCGACGACTCTTAGATGCCGAACTAAAAAAGGTGGCTTTAAGTACATTCGTGGTAGCGGTATTTATGTTCCTGACTGTAACGGCTTAGATTATGGAGGGTCGAAAAAGTGTCAAAGACGTAAAGATTAGCTTAACTCGTCATCCCCTCGTTTTTAAAAAGCCAGCTCGAACTTCTAGAAACGTCTTAAAATCTAAGCCATCCTTTCTTTTGACTATAAGAGATAGAAACGGAAGGACTGGCGTAGGGGAATGTAGTTTAATTCCTGGGTTAAGCTTAGAATCTGAAAGTAAGGCTGAAGATTATTTGATGGAGTTAACTAAACTCGACTCTATTGAATTAAACTCTATCCCAGAAAAGCTTCCCGCTGTGAGATTTGCAGTAGAGACTGCTTTGAATGATTTTTATCGCGATGGAAATGAACGATGGTCGGGTGGGATAGAAATAAACGGTTTGGTATGGATGGAGAGTATAGAAGGAATGCTCGCTCAGGTAGATGAACTAGTTGCTAAAGGTTTTAAAACGATTAAACTTAAGGTCGGAACCATGCCTTTCTTCGAGGAACTAAAGATGCTTGAGGAGATACGAAGAAGATGCCCTAAGGATGAGTTTACGATTAGAATTGATGCAAATGGTGCATTCGGAACCCCTGCAGAAGATGGACTTACTTCGATCGAAAAACTGGAGGCAATGGAGCACCTCTGTTTACACAGCATAGAACAGCCCATAGAAGTGGGTAAGTTCTTTGAAATGAAAGAGTTATGCCTCAACTCCCCTATTCCTATTGCTCTCGATGAAGAGCTTATTGGAGTTCACAAATGGAATGATAGGTTTGAGCTATTAGATTACTTACGACCAGCGTTTATTGTATTGAAGCCAAGTTTACTGGGGGGGTTGGAGTCGTCTGAGGAGTTTATTGAAATAGCGGAAAAACTGGATATAGGGTGGTGGGCAACCTCCGCTTTGGAGTCTAATGTGGGGTTAGCTGCAATTTCTGGATGGACAGTGAAGATGCGTAAAGATAAAATCGCTCAGGGGCTTGGCACAGGTAGCTTATTTACAAATAACACTGAAACTACATTAAATATCTCTGAGGGGAGGTTGTATTCTCATCATAATAAAACCAAACCAGGAATTCTCTTCTGTGCCGGTTTAACTTGTGAGCTAAGCAAAGAAGGTGCTCTCGAGTTTAAAAACAACCTTCTACGACCTAAATGGACTGACGGAATTGCTGAAGCGTTAGATATTTGGTTTAATCATTTAACACTACCCTTAAAGTTCAAAACCTCGGGTTCTAGTGGAGTCGCTCGTGAGATAACTCACTCCCGCGAAGCTGTTATAGCAAGTGCAGAAGCTACAATTGAATTTTTCGATTTGAAAGAGGGGTGCAGACTCGGAATGGCATTACCTATAGATTTCGTTGCTGGGAGATTAATGTTAATCCGTGCAATAGTAGGAGGGTGTGATATTGAAATTGTAGAACCTACCTCGAAACCTATTTTCGAAAATCCAATTGACTTCCTTTCGCTAACTCCTCATCAATGCACCTCTCTCCTGCCCTCTTTTCCGAAAGCAAGCTGCTTACTTCTAGGTGGTGGAGCTGTTTCAGAAAACTTGAGACAGAATTTACCTAAGGGTGTTGAGGTGTGGGAAGGGTTTGGGATGACTGAAACTATTACTCATGTTGCAGTTAGGCAAATTTCAAAGCGTGAAACTGAAACTGAAACTGAATTTAAATCACTTTCAAAAATGCCGTTTGTAGCTTTAGATGGTATTTATTTCAAAATATCCGAGAGAGGTAATCTTATAATTAGCGCTACAGCACGTAATGTCTTAGATATCATTACTGACGATCTTGTCGAGTTAATAGACTCAAAATCTTTTATCTGGATAGGTCGAGAAAGCCATATTATTAATTCTGGAGGTATAAAAGTGAATCCCGAGTTTGTAGAAAGGGAGATTCGAGAGATTATGTCACCGATAAATTGTGATTATATCATACTTGGAAGGAAGGATGAACTACTCGGAGAAATGGTAGTTTTAAAAATAGATATTGAAGAGATGTCTATATCTGCTGAAATAAAACTACTCAAAGCTATTGCTTCTCTTAAAAACCTTCCCCATCATCATGCCCCTCGAAAAATAGAGTACGGTAAGGTTAGTAAAACTAATCGAGGTAAAACGAAAAGGGTATAAATCAAATTATTAGACAAAATCAGATGAAACCTGTAATTGTATTTGCGACAGCTAACGAAAATAAGACCTCTGAAGTTCGTGAACTTCTGAAAGATCATTTCGAAGTAAAATCCCTAACTGACATAGGTTGTTTTGAAGATATTCCTGAGACTAGCAATACTCTTCAAGGCAATGCTCGACAGAAAGCTCGATTCGTAAAAGATAATTATGGATACGATTGTTTTGCCGACGACACGGGATTAGAAGTCGACGCACTTAATGGAGAGCCTGGAGTTTACACGGCTCGTTACGGAGGCCCTAACAAAGACGCCGAGGATAATATGAATCACCTCATTTCCGAACTTTCTAAAGCTGGAGCCCACACTCCAGAAAGTAGGTCCGCCCAATTTAGAACTGCCATTCATCTCATCGTCGATTCAAAAGAAATCGATTTACAAGGCATTTGCAAGGGCAACATCGCTCAAGAACGCTCCGGGACAGCAGGTTTCGGGTACGATCCCATCTTCATCCCCGAGGGAGAATCTCGAACTTTCTCTGAGATGAGCTCTGAAGAAAAGAACGATATCAGTCATCGAGGTTTAGCGATTCGAAGCATGTTAGAATACTTATGTGTGAAATGACGTCGAAAGTGCCGTGAATTACTCGGTTTGGCCCATATTTGCGGAATGAATTATCTAGAATTCGAAGAGCCCATTAAAACTCTGCGAGAGCAGCTTCAACAGGCGAAGGGAATTGAGTCTAATAACGGACTCGATATGACTACAACTATTGTAGAACTTGAGGAGAAAATTGAGGAGGTAACGAAGCAAATTTACAGTAAACTCTCTCCTTGGCAGAGGGTTTTAGTGAGTCGCCATCCTGACAGACCGTATGCGCTTGACTATATGAATGCCCTCACAGATGGGAATTTCATGGAACTTCATGGAGATAGAAACGTGAAAGACGATAAGGCTATGGTGGGAGGTTTGGGAGAGATTGATGGTAAGCCCGTTATGCTCATAGGCCAACAGAAAGGTATCAACACTAAGATGCGCCAATACAGAAACTTCGGCATGGCAAACCCTGAAGGTTATAGGAAAGCACTCCGCTTGATGAAGTTGGCTGAAAAGTTTAACATACCAGTAGTAACTCTAATTGACACACCTGGAGCATATCCAGGGCTGGAAGCTGAAGAAAGAGGTCAGGGAGAAGCTATTGCAAGGAATCTTATGGAGATGACTCAATTAAGAGTACCTATTATCTGCATTATTATTGGAGAAGGAGCTTCTGGAGGAGCACTAGGCATAGGTATTGGAGATAGGGTGATGATGCTCGAAAATACTTGGTATAGTGTGATTTCTCCTGAGTCGTGCTCATCTATTCTTTGGAAATCTTGGGATCACAAGAAAAAAGCAGCTGATGCTTTAAAACTCACTGGAGAGGACATGTTATCTAACGGTCTTATTGACGGGATTATACCTGAACCTCTTGGTGGAGCTCATAATAATAGAGATGAGATGTATGCTACTATTAAAAAAGAAATTCTTATGAATCTCAAAAAACTCATGCCCCAAGATGCTGACAAACGCATCGACACGCGTATTCGCAAGTTTTCTAACATGGGAGTGGTGACGAGTTAGTAAATATTACTATATAACCCGGACCTTTTACCCTAATTTTGTCTTATATATTTTTCGATTCACGAATCAATTTTTTCGAATGCTACGTACAAAAGCATCTTTTGTAGCTATTGCTACAATGATATTCTTAGCCGGCTGTGCCGGACTAGGCTCAATGGAAAAAGCCATTGAAACACTCAACTTAAAAGTTAACCCAGAAACACTGATCCAAAGAGGCGACCTCGTCGAGGTTGAGATCACTGGAAACTTCCCTGCAAAATACTTCGCTAAGAAAGTTAGATTGGAGGCTACCCCTGTTCTAGTTTGGGACGGTGGAGAGGCTGCATTTGAAATGGAAGGATTTCAAGGAGAAGATGCTGCGGGCAACTACACTGTAGTTCCTTTCGAATCTGGCAAGTCATTTACTTACAACGCTAGTATCCCTTACGAAGCGGCTATGGAAGACGGCGCTCATCTAGAGCTTCGTCTGAAAGGCCTAAAGGGAGACAAAGTTGTAGAATTTGACCCATACGTTCTATGTAAAGGTGTTATTACTACTCCTCAACTAGTTCAGCCAGACGACAAGTTTGCTGTTACTCCAGACAGATTCCAGCGCACAATTGCCTACACTTTAGGTGATGATATTAATTACGCTTACAATAGTTCTAGAGTTACCACTGCTGAGACACGTCAAGATGGTTGGAAAGCAATGAAGGAACTTTTCGCTCTTGCTGCATCTGCTGATAGCGTTTCTTTAACCGGAACTACTATCGAGGCATTCGCTTCTCCTGAGGGTGAGATTACTCTAAATGAGGACCTTGCCGCTGACCGTGCTGAGTCTGCTCAGAAGGCTTTAATGAAGGAGCTCAAGAACAAGAAGATTGATACCGCTGATGGTTTCTATACACTGATGGCAAAAGGTGAGGACTGGAATGGCTTCAAGCGTCTTATGAGTGCGTCTAACATCGCTGACAAGGATTTAATTCTACGCGTTTTGGAAATGTATTCTGATAAATCTAAGCGTGAGGAAGAGATTCGCAATATCTCCAAGACTTATTCTGAGATTGAAGACCAAATCCTTCCTTCTCTCCGTCGCTCTACTATAGCTATGAACTACACAGTAGAAGGATATACCGATGAAGAACTCATCGCTCTTGCGACTACCGCTCCGGCTACCTTAACTGTTGAGGAGTTATTATTCTCAGCTACTCTCTTTGAGAACGTTAACGATAAGTACACGATTTACGCTGCTTGTGCAGACGTTTACAGCTCTGACCTACGTGGTCACAATAATGCTGGAGTTTGTTTAATGGAGATGGGACGCAGAAACCAAGCCGAAGAGGCTTTCAACGCTGCTCGATCTATAGCTCCTAACAACAAAGCTGTTCTAAACAACCTCGGAGCTATCGCTCGTCAGAAAGGAAAAACAGACGAAGCTGCTTCTATGTTCGCTAAGGCTGGATCAGGAGCAGAAGTTAGCTACAACAAAGGACTTGTTGCTATTACTCAGGGAAACTACGGTGCTGCAATCTCTAATATGAGCGGATCAACTTCTGCTAACCTCGCTCTAGCAAAGCTTCTTAACGGAGACGCTAATGGAGCTAAGACTACTCTAGAAAATGCAAACGACGATTCTGCAATTTCGAGCTACCTACTTGCAATCTGCTGTGCTCGTCTAGGTGACGGAGCTGGCGTAAAGCGCAACATTACTGATGCACTTACGAAGGACGGCACTCTACGTACTAAAGCTCAGCAAGACCTTGAATTCCAGAACTTCCGTTCTGAGTTAGGACTTTAAGCATTAGGGTTTACCCCCAACGAGTTCACACTCGATAAAACTTAGTCAAGAAAATTGAAATTAGGATCTAGCTCAGGCTAGGTCCTTTTTTTATGGAAGCTTCATTCTCTGGCTTGCATGCCAAAGTACTATTCCTGCACAAACGCTTACGTTCATACTATTCTTGACGCCGAGTTGTGGGATTTCTAGTATTATGTCGGCGGAATCACAAGTGGAGGGTTTTACTCCACGGACTTCGTTACCGAAAACGAGGGCCCACTTTTCGCCCTTACATGGTTTCCATTCTTCTAGGGACGTACTTCGAGAATCCTGCTCTACGACTGCTATCTTAAATCCCTCATCTCGGAGGACGGAAATGGCTTCGGAGGCCGATTCGTGTCCGCGCCATGTAATGTGGTCGCTAGCTCCTAAAGCAGTTTTGAGAATGTCACGATGTGGCGGATGGCACGTTATGCCACAGAGCTCTACTCCTGAAATATTAAAAGCATCTCCAGTTCGAAAGAACGAACCGACATTATTTCCGCTTCTGACATCTTCAAGGACGAAAACTAACATTATGAGATTAGTTTAGTCGTTAAAGAGGAGAGTGAAAGGTAAACGGGTTTGGTATATATCATTAGACTCCACCATTCGCTTCACGGATAAAATCTCGAGAAGAGTCGAATTATTACCCGCTACAAGCCCTAGAGCATCAAACCCAGCACGAACACCCGTTAGGTCTTCAATAAACATCTCGAAAGGATCACGAATTTCTGGCAGAATTACGTGCTCGGCGTCAGGGGAGTTAATCAGCTGTTTCGTGTAAGACAGAGCATCCTCTAAGTTTCCGATTTCATCGACTAGACCTATTTCTAAAGCATCATTTCCAGACCAAACCCTTCCACGAGCCACTTCTTCTACCTGCTCTGCCGTCATTCCTCTACCTTCTGCTACTTTAGATGAGAAGTCGTAGTAGATATCAGATATTATTTCGTTATATGCTTCAATCTCAAAGTTATTCATTGCGAAAACACCATCTGGTTTTCCAGCATGACTATGAGTTGAAATATCATCAAACTCAACACCTAAGTGTTTTTTGTACATCCCTCCTAAATTGGGAATTATTCCAAATACACCTATAGATCCCGTTATAGTAGTAGGGTTTGCGAAAATTCTATCTGCAGCACAGCTGATATAATACCCTCCTGATGCGGCAAGATCTCCCATGCTTACTATTAGCTTTTTACCAGCCTTTTTAAGAAGTACGGTCTCCCTCCAAATCACATCACTAGCTAGAGCACTACCTCCTGGGGAATTAACTCTTAGAACTACAGCTTTCACATCAGAAGCAAGACGAGCTTTGCGTATAGCGGCCGCTGTAGTAGCAGAACCTATCGTAGTCGCATCTCCATCCCCAGATTCAATCGCTCCCACAGCATAAATAATAGCTATTTCCCCTCCTAAAGGCAATAAATCCTCGTCAATAGAATCATCTTTTTCTTCATCCTTATCAGATATCGCAGTAATAATTTCTGCAATAGCATCTTCAGACATATCCATACCGAACATACGTTCAGACAAGGTATATTCTCCAAATGAAATAGATTCAAGCTTAAGACTATCTAAACGATTCTCTATTAAATCATCAATCTCATCTTCATAAAGAGTTGCGTCTATAAGATTTAATTCAACCGCATCTTGAGGTAGTC
Source organism: Bacteroidota bacterium (assembly GCA_002746975.1). Taxonomy (GTDB): domain Bacteria; phylum Bacteroidota; class Bacteroidia; order Flavobacteriales_D; family Sanyastnellaceae; genus UBA974. The sequence goes on from NVXE01000002.1 coordinate 281,204, forward strand.
GCACTCCTATATTCTCCGCAACTTCATCGAGAAGAGAAACTGGAATATTTCTGTTTTCAGCAATATCTGAACTTATTGTAGACCAAAACTCACCTAATAAACCTTCGAGCTGTTCTCTATTAGCTGCACTATAATTTTTGCGAAGAAGAGGTTCTACAGCAGACTTGTACTTATTATTAGGACCACGAAGCACTGTAACGTCAATTCCTAACTTATCTAGAAGTCCTGGGTAGAACATCGACTGAGCACGAAGTCCTAGAAGAGTCATTCCTCCTGCGGGATGTAAATAAACTTCATCAGCAACGGAGTTAATATAGTACCCACTTTGACTCATCGATTCGCTCCAAGCTATTACCCATTTTCCTGACTCTTTAAATTTCGCAATTCCGTCGCGTATATCTTCTAGCGTAGAAGGCGCTGCGGCAACTCCTGAGATATTTAAAAAAAGACCTTTAATATTGTCGTCAGAAGCGGCACGGGTGAGGCCATCTAGGATTTGGTCTAAACCTATCTGAGGGTCAGGGGAAAAACTAGAGAAGTTCAGAGCGAAAGGCTCCTCTCCTCCTCGCTCGACAATATTCATGTCAAGGTTCATCACAAGAACATTCGCCTCACCAGAATACATATCGGAGTTAGTTTCTTCTAGTTCAGAGATAGCTCCGAAGAGTCCACCTATAAGAACGCCCACGAAAATAAATATGAGAATAGTCCCTGCGATTAACATACCGAGGATTGAGCCAATAGCAGAGCTAGCAATATTTTTAAGAAAGTTCATTCTGCAATGATACGAATGTAAATTGCCGTGAATTGATAAAAAATGCTATTCCGAACAGTTTATATAGGTGTGGGATCGAATTTGGGAGAAAGAAAGGCCATTTTAGAGGAAGGGATAGCTTTGCTTGAACGGGAATTAGTAGAAATAAAGTCTATAAAATCGTTAACCGAATCGCCCATTTACGAAACCCAGGCGTGGGGTATGCCAGAGGGAACTCCCGCTTTTCTAAATCTCGTAGTGGCGATAGAAACGGATTTAGAACTTGAGGACTTGTTAAAGATATTATTAGAAGTCGAAAAAGAGTGTGGTCGAAAACGTAGCGAAACGGAAGGTTATTCTGACAGAACTCTCGACTTGGACATCTTACTCGATGGTGATACTACTTTGAAAACTTCCGACCTCGAAATCCCTCACCCTAGACTATCGGAGCGTAGATTCGTGTTGCAGCCTCTAGCAGACCTTGATTCAGGTATGGTAATTCCAGGGAGCGGGATGAGTGTGGGTGAGGCGTTAGAGGTTTGTCCTAAAGAACCAGAAGTAAGATTATTTTAGACTATTCAGACATGGGTCCATATGCATACATAGCTATTGAAGGGAATATCGGCGCCGGGAAGACTACTTTCAGTAAGCTGATGGCGGAAAGGACAGGCAGTAATCTTATTCTTGAGAGGTTCGCCGAAAACCCATTCTTGGAAAGATTTTACGAAGATCCAGATTCGCACGCATTCTCTGTGGAGCTGGCTTTCGTAGCAGATCGTTTCAAGCAGCTAGGAGAAGCGCTCGGCACTCGAAACCTGTTCCGTCAGCACGTGATTTCTGATTACAATTTTGCGAAATCGCTCATCTTTGCTAAGGCGAATTTACCGTCTAACGAGTACTCTCTCTTCCGCACGATGTTTAAGCTCATGTCAGACCAAATCCCTTCGCCAGAAGTCGTCGCCATCCTCAACCCAGGCCTTGAGAGGGTGAAGGAGCAGATTAAAGCGAGAGGTCGCAGTTACGAGCAAGACCTTCCCGAGGGTTATCTCGAAAAGATCGAGAAGGGATATAAATCATATTACAAACACCATAGAGGATCCCGCATTCTTTTGATCGACACCTCCGACCTCGATTTCGTTTCTAAAGAAGAAGACTACGAGAGAATCCTCACATATATCCTCACTCCTCGCAAACCTGGCGTTTATGAGATAAAACCCCGTGTTTAGGGAGTATTAAGATAAATCGAGCATCTTTGATACTATCATTTGATAGTATCAAATGAGTAAGCCTCCATATACAGTGACAGGAAATATTTTACAGCTCGTCGTAAATATTTCTGAAAAACTTGGTATTGTAAGAGCCACCCACTTATACAAACCTCAAGCGGAGTTGAGGAAAGCAAACAGAATAAAATCTATTCAGTCATCTTTAGAAATAGAGGGCAATACACTTTCCGAAAATCAAATAACTGCTATTTTCGATAACAAGAGAGTTTTAGGACCTAAAAATGAAATTCTTTATTTGATCCCCTCTTTTACCTTTTCTTAAGCCAGTGAAGCTAAAAACAATTTGTTTTCCATACAACGATCTAATCAAGTATGTTTCCCTACTCTTCTTCTACCATATATTGCAACTAATTCAGACCTATGACTACTAAGTACATCTGTTAAAACCTCTTGCTCTCGTACTCTTCCAACTATAACTCTAGACATCTAATTACAATTTACACATATTATTACTGTGCCAAATATACGCAAATATCATTATTCTGGCACCTTAACAAATATTCTAAGACGATTTATTACAGTGCCAAACTTCAATATAAAACTACCATTTGGCACAGCAATATCGCAAAATATCATAATAAAAAAACTGGGAAGCAACTTTAAATCAATCGACAATGCTCCTACCCTAGTAGCTCGGCCATTTTAGAGCCGATATGAGCTGGGCTGTCCACGACGTGGATTCCGCACTCGCTCATGACGCGCTTCTTCGCTTCGGCA
>NVXE01000012.1 GCA_002746975.1 Bacteroidota bacterium
AACACACGAGTAATGGTGTAGTCTCCTGCACAAGTTCCTGGCGTAGTAGTCTCTACGACGTTTATCGTTACAGCACCACAGTTATCAGTAGCTGTTGCAGCATCCATAGGATGAGCGTCTGAACACTCTGCTGTGTAATCAGCTGGTATGCTAAGTACTGGAGCAGTAGTGTCAATAATCGTGATCGTCTGAGTTGCCGATGAAGCGTTTCCGCAGTCATCAGTAGCTGTCCATGTGCGCTCAATAGTATAGTTGCTTGCACAAGAACCAGGTATGGTAACCTCATTAAGTGTAAGAGATGATACCGAACCGCAATTATCAATTGCAGTGGCGTTATCAAAAGTCAAAACATCAGTGCACTCTGCAGTGTAGTTAGAAGGTAAAGTAATATATGGAGCAGTAGTGTCAATAATAGTAATAGTCTGAGTAGCTGATGAAGAGTTTCCACATTCATCAATAGCTGTGAACACACGAGTAATCGTGTAGTCTCCTGCACAAGTTCCTGGCGTAGTAGTCTCTACAACGTCTATCGTTACAGCCCCACAGTTATCAGTAGCTGTAGCGGTATCCATAGGATGAGCGTCAGAACACTCCGCTGTGTAATCAGCTGGCAGGCTAAGTACTGGAGCAGTAGTGTCAATTAGGACGATAACTTGAGAACCAGAAGTTTGGTTTCCACAATTGTCAGAAGCAGTGTAAACACGAGTGATAGTATACGAATTAGGACAATCTCCAGGTAATATTGTGTCTTCATAAGTGATAACGGGGTCACTACAACCACCAATAGCAATAGGAGTACCAAAATCAGTTATATGACATTCAGCAGAAGTGTCAGCAGGTACAGTAAGAATCGGTGGAGCCTCGAGGCCATCACAAATACCATCTAAATCTTGGTCTGATAAACAGTTTCCAATACAATCATATTCAGCTAGAGGGTAGATACAAGAGCCATCTTCGTTAGTAGCATCTATGTTAAAGTTACAAGCGATTGTATCTGTACATCCAGATAATTCGAACTCATCACAAATACCATCACCGTCGGTGTCAGTAATGCAAAACCCACTACAGTTATAACCTGTTTCTGGAAAAGTACATGAACCTGATATTGTAGCAAGAGGGTCGAAGTTACAAGCTATGATGTTCATACAACCTACACATGTAAGGAACTCGCAGGTGTTGTTTTCGGTGTTTGCACCTGGGTTGAAGTTACAAGCGGTATTGTCCGTACATCCCTCAACGATTAAGATACATGAGCCATCATTTTCGGTAGCAAGTGAATCATAATTTATCGAGTTTAGTATTGTACAGCCGTATATCTCGAATGGATCACATACTCCATCACCATCAGTGTCATATAGACAATTGCCAGCACAATCATAACCTTCATCCGGGAAAACACAATCGCCAGGGTAAATAGCTAAAGGGTCGTAGTTACAAGCTGCAGAAGACAGACAACCGATACAAGAAATAGACTCACATGATCCATCGTCAGTATTAGCAAGAGGGTTAAAGTTACATGCTCCAGTATCAGTACATCCCAATACGGTATCTATACAAGAGCCGTTATCATCAGTTGCGTTAGGATCAAAGTTGATTGCGTTAGAGTCGGTACAACCGAGTATTTCAAACTCATCACATACTCCATCTAAATCAGCATCATTGAGACAAACATTATCACAGTCGAATCCCGTTAGAGGGAATGTACATTCAGTAGATATAATAGCCGTTGGATCGTAGTTACAAGCTAAAGGATTAATACAACCTGAAGGTAGACACGAAAAGAAATCACAACTTCCATCATTATAGTTAGTGGTAGGATCGTAGTTACAAGCTCCAAGAATTGTACAACCAGGGAATTGACATGAATTATCATCTATTGTAGCAGTAGGGTCGTAGTTAGCTGCATTAGAGTCAGTACACCCAGCACATGAGAGAAAGTCATTACAAGTTGCAGGAATTAACGCAGTAGGATCATAATCACATGCAGTAGGGTTCATACAACCAGAACAAGAAGTGTATTCACATGAGCCATCAGAATAATCAGCATTTGGGTCATAGTTACATGCTGAAGAGTTTGTACATCCGAAAGCTAGACAAGAGAAGAATTCACAACTTCCATCATTTACATTTGCACTTGGGTCGTAGTTACATGCAAACGGGTATGTACAGCCAGGGTTTCCGCAAGACGTGAACTCACAAGTACTGTCATCTTCAGTTGCAGTAGCATCATAGTTGCAGGCTGTTATATCAGTACAACCAAATATTTCAAACGGATCACATATACCATCACCATCAGTATCTAGGATACATGTGCCATCACAGTTGTACCCACTATCGGCATAAATACATGTTGCTGGGAATACGGCATTAGCGTCGTAGTTACAAGCAACAGGATTAATACATCCAGCACATGAGGTAAATTCACATGAAGAGTCGTCAGTGTTTGCGAGAGGATTATAATTACAAGCAGTAACATCAGTACATCCAAGGATTATGAAAAAACAAGAACCATCATTATCAGTAGCTAAAGGATCGTAGTTGTCTGCTGAACTATCAGTACATCCAGCGATTTCAAAAGGGTCACATACGCCATCCCCATCTGCATCAGCAAGACAGTTCCCGGAGCAATCATAACCGGGGTCAGGGAAGGTGCAATCTCCTGATAAGATAGCTGTTGGGTCATAGTTACATCCTAGAGGATTGATGCAACCAGCACAAGAAGTATATTCACAAGACCCATCGTTAGAATTTGCATTAGGGTCATAGTTACAAGCTATTGCTATGGTACAACCATTGAAAATACAGTTTCCTGTATCTTGAGTTGCGTTCGGGTCATAGTTATCAGCACTAGCATCCATACATCCATAGCATGAACTGAAGTCATTACAACTTGCAGCAATTGTTGCAGTAGGATCGTAATCACAAGCAGTTGGATTTATACAACCTAAGCAACTTATGTACTCACAAGATCCGTCTGAGTAGTCAGCTGTACTATCGTAGTTACATGCTCCAGGATCATTACATCCAAATACGATACATGAGATGTACTCACAAGAACCATCATCAATAGTCGCTGAAGGGTCATAGTTACAAGCAAATGGGCTTAAACACCCGGTACATGTAATGAACTCACATGTTCCGTCGTCATTTGTGGCGGTGGAGTCGTAGTTACAAGCGGTGGAGCTTGTACACCCGTCGATYTCGAATTGATCACAAACTCCATCTCCATCAGTATCTATTATACAAGAACCATCACAGTTGTATCCACTATCAGCATAAATACAAGTTGCTGGAAAGAGCGCGCTTGGATCATAGTTACAAGCATTAGGATTAATACATCCTGCACAAGAGGTAAATTCACATGACGCGTCGTCAGTGTTTGCGAGAGGATTATAATTACAAGCAGTAACATCAGTACACCCAAAGATTATGAAAAAACAAGATCCATCATCATCAGTTGCTAAGGGGTCAAAGTTGTCGGCTGAACTATCAGTACATCCAGCAATTTCAAAAGGGTCACATACACCATCTCCATCTGCATCAGCAAGACAGGTTCCGGAGCAATCATAACCTGGGTCAGGGAAGGTGCAATCTCCAGAAAACACAGCGGTAGGGTCGTAGTTACATCCCAATGGATTGATACAACCAGCACAAGAAGTGTATTCGCAAGATCCGTCGTCAGCATTCGCAGTCGGGTCATAGTTACATGCAACTGCTATGGTACAACCATTGAAAATACAGTTCCCTGTATCTTGAGTTGCATTAGGGTCATAGTTGTCAGCACTAGCATCCATACATCCATAGCATGAACTGAAATCATTACAACTTGCAGCAATTGTTGCATTAGGATCGTAATCACAAGCTGTTGCATTCATACAACCTGAGCAACTAAGGTATTCACAAGACCCATCACCGTAATCAGCAGTAGCATCATAGTTACAAGCGCCAGAATCTATACATCCAAATGAAATACATGATATGAAGTCACAAGATCCGTTGTCAACAGTTGCTAATGGATTATAGTTACAAGCAAATGGATTTAAACATCCTGTACAAGAAGTTAAATCACAAGTTCCGTCATCATTTGTTGCTGTACTATCATAGTTACAAGCGGTTGAGTCAGTACACCCGTCTATTTCGAATTGGTCACATATTCCGTCTCCATCAGTATCGACAATACATGAGCCATCACAATTATACCCATTAATAGCATAAGTACATGTAGCAGCATATGTAGCACTTGCATCGTAGTTACAAGCAGAGATGTCCATACATCCGAAAATTATGAAAAAACAAGATCCATCATCATCAGTTGCTAATGGGTCATAGTTATTTGCTGCAACATCGGTACATCCAGCAATTTCAAACTGATCACAAACTCCATCTCCATCTGAGTCAATAAGACAGTTTCCTGAACAGTCATAACCCGAATCAGCAAAGGTGCAAGTTCCTGATAAAACAGCTGATGGATCGTAGTTACATCCTAATGGATTAATACAACCAGCACAAGAGGTGTATTCACAAGAGCCATCGTTAGAGTTTGCATTAGGGTCATAATTACAAGCTATAGATATAGTACAACCATTGAAGAAACAGTTGCCAGTATCCTGAGTTGCATTTGGGTCGTAGTTATCAGCAGTTGGATCCATACATCCATAGCACGAACTGAAATCATTACAACTAGCAGCAATAGTAGCGCTAGGGTCATAATCACAGGCTGTTGAGTTCATACACCCAGCACAGCTGACATATTCACAAGATCCGTCAGAGTAATCAGCAGTAGCATCATAGTTACATGCTAGTGAGTTAAGACAACCAAACACAATACAAGAAAGGTATTCACAAGATCCGTCGTCAATAGTTGCTAAAGGATCATAGTTACAAGCAAATGGGCTTAAACACCCTGTACAAGAGATGAATTCGCAAGTCCCATCATCATTTGTTGCTGTGTCGTCATAGTTACATGCGGTTGAGTTTGTACAACCATCAATTTCAAATTGGTCACAAATACCATCACCATCTATATCAAACTCACAAGTCCCATCACAATTATAACCAGGAATAGGGTAAACACAGTCGGCATAATAAATTGCATTTGCGTCATAATTACATGCAGAAGCATTTAGACACCCAGCACAAGATGTAAACTCACATGATCCATCGTCTGAATTTGCAGAAGAGTTGAAATTACACGCAGTAGCATCAGTACATCCTGGAATAATTGCGATACAAGATCCATCGTTATCTGTAGCTAATGAGTCATAGTTTATAGCATTAATATCTGTACACCCAGCAATTTCAAATTGATCGCACACGCCATCACCGTCAGTGTCAATTAAACACACACCGTTACAGTCATAACCTGTTGCAGGAAAGACACAAGTTCCTACACTACCTTGAATAGTAGCAGCAGGATCATAGTTACAGGCCAAAATATTCATACATCCAGAACAAGATGTAAACTCACAAGACCCATCGTTTGCGGTAGCAGTTACATCATAATTACAAGCCCCATTAAAAGTGCAACCGTAATAAATACAGTTTCCGCTAGAAATAGTTGCAGCAGGATCGTAGTTGTCAGCCCCCACCTCCAAACATCCCACGCACGAAGAGAAGTCCAAACAAACACCTGCTATTGTTGCAGAAGGATCATAATCACATGCATTTGGATTCATGCACCCTGCACAACTGGAGAATTCACAAGACCCATTCTCATAATCAGCTGAAGCATCATAGTTACAAGCTGTAGAATTTGTACAACCAAATGAGATACAACTTAAGTACTCACAAGACCCATCATCCACAGTGGCGGTAGGATCGTAATTACAAGCGTTGGAATTTGTACACCCTGGAACTGTTTCGGCTTCAGGAATGTAGTTTTTTGCGTCAGAAAAGTCGTTTTCTGTAGCGAAAATATCAAAAGGTGTAAAAAACAAGAACGCCCCGATAATAATCGAGGCTAGAGTTTTACTAGTGGGTACTATGGATGGGAACAAACAGCGCATGTCAAAATGTTTGATAGTCGAAAGTCGATTTTACTTCGACAAAATACGACAAAATACTGCTAAAGTTGCATTTTTCTTCGATTAATATAATTTAACATTTTCTTATAAGTCGATAAACAGAAGTCTTGATAACAAGAAAACAGCCAACCCGCTAAGGTTGGCTGTTTTTGTAAGCTATGAATTTGCTGGTTATACAGCGATTTAAATACTTTTTTGAAAGTTCTTAATTAATCAATTTTTTTGAGAAATCTAAAACACTAGGAGTAGCGATAAAAATAGAGCTGTATGTTCCTACAACCACACCTACCATAAGAGCGAATACAAACCCTTTAATATTATCTCCTCCAAAAGCAAAAATTGTGAAGAGTACTACAAAAGTAGATAATGATGTGTTTATTGTACGGCTTAACGTGCTGTTAAGTGCATTATTAACTAGTTCTTTATCATTTGTCTTTCCACTATAAAGACCAACATATTCACGAATACGGTCGAAGACTACCACAGTATCATTAATGGAATATCCAATAACTGTTAGAATAGCAGCAATGAACGCTTGATCTATCTCCATAGTGAAAGGTAGAATGCCCCAGAATATGCTAAACACAGATAATACAATAAGTACATCATGTGTAGTAGCGATAAGAGCACCTAGACCATATTGCCATTTGCGGAAACGGAATACAATGTATAGGAAGATAATAATTAAGGAGAATAAAGTTGCATTCTTAGCTCCAGCTCTGAAATCATCAGAGATAGTAGAGTCAACTTTATTATACATATCAATAGAATATCCTGTACCTTCCTTTAATCCTATGGCTCCTAAACCTGCATGAAGAGCATCATTTATTTCTGTATCGACATTTTCGCTAGAAGAATCGATCATATAGTTAGTCATGACGCGAAGCTTTTGGTCAGTCTCTTTAGTTTGGACTAAAGGGTTACCAGGAGTTCCATCCTCAGTAAATGAAGTAGCTAATGCTGTCCTTACATCATCGGCATTAATAGGCTCATTGAAAGAGATGTCGAAAGTAGTACCTCCTGTAAACTCAACACCATAGTTAAGTCCACGAGAATTCAAAGAGAACAAACCTCCAAGAATAACGAGACCACTAATAACGTACATCATGCGACGCTTACCGATGAAGTCAATTTTCGACTTGGTGAACCAGTTCTCAGTGATTTTCGACGAGAAGGTGATATTTTTCTTTTTATCAAGACGAGAGAAGATAATTAACCTAGTAATTACAATCGCACTGAAAAGGGAAGTGAATATACCTACAATTAATGTCGTAGCGAATCCTCTAATAGCTCCACTACCGAAACTATATAGAACAAATGCAGTAAGAAGTGTAGTGATGTTTGCATCGATAATCGCGCTGTAGGCTTTTGAGTAACCATCCTTAACAGCTAATGATAGGCCTTTTCCATTTCGCATTTCCTCTCGAATGCGTTCGTAGATAAGTACGTTTGCATCAACCGCCATTCCGATAGTCAAGACAATACCGGCAATTCCAGGAAGAGTTAGCGCAGCTCCTAACGAAGCAAGGGCTCCTATCAAAAAGAATAAGTTGGCGATTAGTGCTATGTTAGATACCACACCTGCACCATTGTAATAGAAGATCATATATGCAAATACCACTAGTAAAGCGATGATGAAAGATGATAGACCAGCTTTTATGTTTTCTTCTCCGAGTTGTGGCCCGATGCTTACCTCATCAACTATGCGAGCAGGTGCAGGAAGCGATCCGGCTTTTAGTAAACCGGAAAGGTCTTGCGCTTCAATAAGTTTCTGTTCAGCAGATTGTTGAGAACCAAAGCTAATTTGAGAACGTCCGTTAGTAATAGCAGATTGAACATTAGGTGCGCTAAAAACTAGGTTATCGAGAACCACAGCAACTGCTCTATTATTTTCAGATGAACACTTTTCAGTCATTGCACCCCAAATAGCAGACCCTTCAGAATCCATCGTCATACTTACAACAACATCTCCAATTTCGTCGTATGAAACGCGAGCGTCAACAATACTTTTTCCAGAAAGGACAGCCTTTCCTTTTCCCGATTCATCTTTAATTGCATAAAGAGAGGCGATGTTTGAAGTTGTTTTTGCATCCCAAAGAAGACGTAGGTCCTTTCCTAGGGCTAATTTTGCTTCAGCTCTATTCAATAGGTCGTTAACTCTATTAGTATCGCTTACTTGAGCATATCCTACTATTGCTGAACGACGTCCAAGTTCCATTTGGAATGTTGCGAAAAGCGGATTCTTAGCCTGAAGTTGTTCTTGAGATAAAGTAGAATCTGCAGGGGCATCTTCTCCAAATAACTCAGGATTTAAAGACTGACCTATAGCAGTGTTAGCTTCTGAAATTCGTCCTATTACTTCGTCATTAAAGTACGTTTCCCAGAACTCTAGATTGGCAGTCGATTTAAGTTGCTTTCGAGCACGTTCACGGTCGTCAACTCCAGGAAGCTCTACTAAGATACGTCCGTTTTGAAGTTTCTGTACGTTAGGTTGAGCAACACCGAGCTGATCGATACGCTTCCGGATGATGTTTTCAGTGTTGTCGATAGCAGTCTCAGCCTCGTTGTAGAGAATTGCCATGATTTCATCGTCCGTACTTTTAGCTGGGAACAAATCTTTCTGCTCCATATTGTGAAATATTCTCCACAGCTGAGTAGGGTTTTCAGAACCGGAAACTTGAGAGTTCCAAGCTTCTTCGAAAAGTGTCATAAAACCATCTGATGAATTCTTTTGAGCTTTACGAGCTGCAGAAATAGCAGATCTGAAATCTGAGTTGTCAGAATAGTCAGAAAGCGAAATCACGAGGTCTGGAATACTTACCTCTAGAGTAACACTCATACCTCCTTTAAGGTCGAGTCCAAGCTTAAGTTCTTGTTCCTTGACCTCGCGGTAGGTTTGGCCAAAAGGGTGAGCAACTACATTAATACTATCTCTCAAGTATTCTCTAGTAGCTTTCTTAGTAGCTTCATCTATGGTTAAACTTCCAAGAAGGTTATTTTGAGCGAGGCTATCAGCAACAAATTCACCATGAATCGCTGCTTTTGCTTCGAACTTCTTCGATGCCCAGTTGAATGATAAAGTGTATAGAGTCGCGAGAGCGAGTAACACAGTGAAAATCTGGACGGCATTTTTATTTTCCATTGTCGAAAAGGGTTCTTTTACAGGGGCGTAAATATAATGAAAAAACTCATTCATTTAACAGATGTACTAAGTCGTAACTTGTCGCGTTAATGAAAGTAGAGATATCTAATACAGAAAGGAATATGAAAAATGTATTTTTATTCAGTGTTATAGCTGTTTTCTCGAGTGTTTATACAGCTTTAGGGCAGTCATATGCTAATGAAGCAACGTACGAAATTGCGGTACTTCAATATAGAGGGGGAGGTGATTGGTATTCAAACCCTACAAGTTTACCCAATTTAGTGGAGTTCTGTAATAGTGAGTTAGGCATGAATATCTCTCCTGAAGTGCCTTATGTGGAGGTTAGTTCATCAGATTTATCATTATATCCATTCGTGCACATGACTGGTCATGGAAATGTTGTGTTTTCAACCGCAGAGGCAAAAAATATTAGAAGATACCTAATTGCTGGAGGGTTTTTACACATTAGCGATAACTACGGTTTGGATGCTTATGTCAGGAAGGAATTTGTGAAAGTTTTCCCCGAATTAGATTGGATTGAAATACCTTTTAATCATGCTGTTTATCACCAAACCTTTGACTTTGATAGTGGATTGCCTAAAATTCACGAGCACGATAATCTGCCTCCCAGAGGTTTAGGGCTTTTCCATAATGGGCGTCTAGTGTGTTTTTACGACACAGAATGTGACTTGGGAGATGGGTGGGAAGATTTTCAAGTACACAGAGATCCTGAATCAGTTAGACTTGCGGCATTACAGATGGGCGCTAATCTGATTCAGTTTGCCATGGGCGGAGAGGTAGAATAGTGTATTAAACATCTGTCAACTTTGCACTGTCAGCTTTACTTTCACAATACCCTTCTCATCTTTAATCTGTGAAAGTTTAAGTCCATTTATTTCCATAGCAGAGACCAAATCATCCCATGTGTCTTCAGTACCATCTGCATATTTTAATCGGAGATCGTCAAGACGTTCTCCAGCAACTTCAGCTAGAATATCCCAATACGCGTCAGCTGTAAGCCCTATCCTAGGCATTCCAAACCTCTCCCATAGTATTTTCATTGCCGACGAAAGTGACTTCTTATTATCGGTAACTTTCATAATTCGCGTGTCGCATAAGAATGCTAGAACAGAACCTTCAACATATATGGATCCTTTACGTCCATGAACTCCAGGACGGTATCCATCTAACCAAGTATCGTAACTAGAATCCGCAACACTTAAATTAAGCCGACCTGGGTTATTTAAATGCCTAAAAAAAAGTTCTTCCATCTTATCGCACCAACCTTTTAAATCTATACATCCAGCTTCGAGTAAAAAGAGATCTCCCATATATGTTGTAACTCCTTCAGCGATATATCCCAAGCGACTTGGTGAACTTTTCGCAAAATTATAGGGTGTCCATTCAGAAGGCCTAATCCTTTTAACGTTCCAAGAGTGATATAACTCGTGTGAAGCAATACCTATCAATTCGTCATAACCTTTATCAGATTGAATTCTTTCAGAAGGACCCAGGGCGATAACAGTGCTTTCTTCATGCTCTACACCGTGCCTTGCGTCCATTTCTGATGGAAGTAGATATAGAAAATGGTATTCGTCACAAGGGAAAGACCCGAAATAAGAGATTTGGCTTTTAGAAAAAGCGATGTGATCATCCATAAATCGTTTAGGCTGAGGTGGAGCATCACCGTAAGTCCATACATGGAATTTAACATTCTGCTCACCTTCATTTACTGTGTATTCTTGATGCCAAAGTTTAGGAGCAGCCATCCATGGGCTGTCCATTGCGTGCTGCATATCTCGAGCTATGAGATGTCCATCGACGATAGGTAATGCAGTAGCGATGTCCCAACTAGAATCGATATCGGATAGGTCGATCTTATATCTTAAATCGTGATTATTACTGTCGTAGATGAAACAGTTTACGGGGTTTACGTACTGTAAATCGTCAGATACATATGTAGATCCAGCATTGAGGATGTCAGCTTGAAATATCCATCTTAACCGATAAATTCCCGAAGGGACGATCCAACGATGTAAGTCCGATTTTTCGAGCTTAACCTCTTCTCCTCTATCGTCTATTCCGACCATTTTTAAAATATACTGAGCGAAATTTCCTCGTTCATACCTTCCTGGTCGCCAAACAGGAAGCTGAGCTTCCCATGAACCTTCATTTTTAGGAAAAACAGCTTCAAACTTTAAGGCAGATTTACATTTAACACGTTCGACCTTTAATTTAATGGTATTGGAGATGTTGTTTGGCATAAAATAACTAATCTAGAATCTGAGAAATAGGATGACCGGTAGTGCCATTAGGGTAGGGGATTCCAAGAATCGATGAAATTGTAGGAGCGATATCACGAATGTGAGTTCGGGAGTGTGTTGCTCCTTTCTTAATGCCGGCACCATAAAATAAGCAAGGAACGTGAGTGTCGTATGTAAAGGGACTTCCGTGAGTTGTTCCAGTTCGGCCATAAGTAAGCCATCCAGGTTTCATTACAAGAAGTACGTCTCCACTGACGCCCGGTCTATGTCCCGCAAAAATTCGTTCTGCAATAGGATCAACTGCAGCGCGAGAAGCGAGATCCGTCTCTGCAATGCTCTGAATTATTCCTTCTTCTTCTAAAGCAAGTTTACTTATGTATCTCTGTAGTTCACCAGCGGTAATTCTCTCGCCAGAATTATCAGAATAAACCCATTTATAAGCTTCGTCAGAAATGAAAATCGAATTGTTACTTACGTTTTCAATCCATAAGCGTTCGCCAAATCTTTTATCTAAATCTTCCTCAATACGATTCTGCATATTACCATGGCTCCAGTATCCAGTAGGCAAACCTATTGACTGGCCATAAGATGGGACAGTAGCAGCTCCGTGATCTGCCGTTAGAAACACCGTCCATCTTCCTTCTCCGACCAAATCGTCTAATCCTTCAAAAAAACGTTTTAATTCAAGGTCTAGTCTTAGGTACATATCCATCGTTTCCACTGCATGAGGACCGCATCTATGACCCACATAATCTGTAGCTGAAAAACTCACAGTAAGCATATCACAGATATCGTCTTGGCCTAGGTTTTCGCCCTTAATTGCAGCAAGAGCAAAATCAACTAAAATTGTATTTCCTCCAGGTGTTCCTTTGAGTATGTCGAAGCCGCCATTAGCCTCTTTTAAAGTCTTCAAATCGTAGGGGAAAGTAGGTCTTATTTCTCCTACGAAAGACCCCTCAAATGGATTGTTGTCAGGCGTGCAACTGAAGTAGACATCTTCGTCGCGCAATAAATCCCATCCTTTATTTACTAGTTGATTCGCTTCGCCGTTTATGTTGAATTTTTTAGCCCAAACAGGTAATTCCTCCCCGTAATAAGTACTTGAAATAAAATGCCCGAGTTCCTTTCCATAAAACCAAAAAGCGTTATCTGCTGCGTGTCCCGCTGGTAGAATTGCCCCTCGATCTTTTAAGCTAATTCCTATTACTTTAGCGTGGAGTCCAGTTGCGAGCTTAAGCTCATCACCAATGGTTGTCGAGAGAAGTCGCGAAGGAGACATTTCGCCCGCATATCCAAAAACAGAACCATCTAAATCTACTCCATTATTCCCCACACCTCTAACTGATGAATCTTCAGTACAATAGACGGTTACAGTATCCTTTTTTAGGAACCAATTATTAGCGACTATTCCATTAATTGCTGGGGTAGTACCGGTGTAAATTGAGGCATGTCCAGGGCCGGTATAAGTAGGTGCATATCCAAAATTATGATCATAGCAAACAAACCCTCCGTCTATGAGTCTAGAAAAACCACCATTTGAAAATTCAGCACCGAAACGGTTAAGATAATTAGCCCTCATTTGGTCTATAGTAATACCTATTACAAGTCTGGGTACTTGATTATCACCTTGCTCGATATCTAGATCTAATTCAATCTCGGTTTCATTAAGTAAAATATTATCAGAGCTTACGACATTATGCCGATTGTTGCAACCTGCTGTAATATAGGTGGTTGCTAGAATAGCTAGTGCGAATTTTATAATCTTATTCACCCCTCTCATATTTATGTTTTTCATTTGGCCCAAATCTTGAACATTATCCATCCTATTCCCAAACATGCGATTAAACTAATTATAATATTTGCGAATGCCCAGCTAGAATTTCCTTGCTCAAAAAGTCTTAGGGTATCTAATGAAAATGTTGAGAATGTTGAGAACCCGCCGCAAAATCCAACAGTAAGTAAGGGTATCCAGATTGAATCTCTCCCAAGTTTTTCTCCTCCGTACACAAAAACAATTACCAGTAAAGCAGTAGAAATTATGTTTGCAACCAAGATTCCTAGGGGAGCTAATGATGAATCAATGCTACTCCCAAAGACTAAAAACCCTTCGTCTGCCCATTTATTTATGCTTGCTCCTAAAGTCACTCTAGCAACACTACCCATGCCACCCCCCACAAAGATTGCAGCCAAAGTCATAAAATTCAAATTCATTGCGATTTAGAATTTGTGGTTAATTCATCAAGTGTATCATTCTTTTTCTTAAGCAAATTATTTGTCGAATTGTATGGAATATTTCCTATTCGATGTCGTACTATTTTAAGTACTACCGCTCCTATAATACCTCCAAGTAACCAGCCGAATACAACATCTCCAGGGAAATGAACTCCTAAATGTACACGGCTATATCCTATAACTAAAGCCCAAATCACGAGCCCCCAAAACCAAAAAACCCCCGCACTACCAGTAGTCCCGATAAAAAGTCCGCCCACAAAAACTGCGACCGCCATATGGTTCGCAGCATGTGAAGAGACGAAACCAAATTCTCCACCTCGATACTTCGTACCATCAGACTGACTATATAAAGACACCTCATCAACTAAATCAACTCTATGGGAAGGTCTAATTCTTGCGGCTGTGGGTTTCAAAACCCTAGCTGAAATAACATCTGCGAGGCCTACAGTAATTACAAGTCCAGAAAAGATAAGGATACGTGATCTTGAGCTCTTGAATACCTTCCAAATAGAAGCAATAATTAGTACGTAAAGAGGAATCCAAGTAAGAGGATTACTCACCCACCACATGAGTGTGTCGCCACTTGGCCACGCTCCATTTATAGCGAGAAATATCGCTTCATCAATTTTCGAAAGCCAATCAATCACGATTACTCGTAAATACTATCGATTAGAGCTGAGTACTTTTTCTTAATAGGCTTACGCTTCAATTTCAATGTTGGTGTAAGTTCACCACCCTCTATTGAAAATGGTGCTGGTAAAACTCTAATCACTTTCACCTTTTCCCATTGGCTGAATGGCTCCATGAGCCTATCAACTTCTCTCATAATACGCTTTGTTATCTTAGCGTCTGCATTGATGTTTTCGTGACCGGGGTAAGTGTGGTCGTGCCTTCTACACCATTCAGCTATCACACTTGTATCAGGTGAAATTAAAGCTGATGGGTGCTTTTGGTTTTCTCCTACAACCATGACTTGTTCTATGAAAATAGATGCTTTAAGAGCATTTTCAAGTAGGGTAGGAGCGACATATTTACCACCTGAAGTTTTGAAAATTTCTTTCTTCCGGTCAGTTATTCGTAAGAAACCCTCACTATCGACCTCTCCGATATCTCCAGTATGGAACCATCCGTCCTTAAGCACTTCAGCGGTCTTTTCTTCATCCTTATAATAACCTATCATTACGTTTGGACCCTTTATAAGTATTTCCTTATCAGGTCCAAACCCTATTTCTACATCCTGTATTACTTTACCTACTGAACCCACCCTTATCATACCAGGCTGGTTAATAGTATTGACAGTAACTACGGGTGATGTTTCAGTAAGTCCATAACCTTCGAGTACGGGGATTCCGGCTCCGTTGAAAAAACGAGCTAGTCGAGTTTGCAACGCCGCGGAGCCGGAAGCTACCGCTTTAATTCCGGTAAGTCCGAGTGCCTCCTTTACTTTCGAGAATACAAGTTTTCGTGCGATCTTGAGTTTAAACGCGTAAAGACCTTCCTTCTCTTTTTCGGGACTCCACTCGAGAACTACTCCTAAAGCCCAGTTAAAGATGGCGGTCTTTACACCTCCTGCCGCTCGTCCTTTGGCTACTATTCCATCATAGAATTTTTCGAGAAGTCTCGGGACAGCAGTAAACATTACTGGCTTAGTAGAGTTCAAGTCATCCTTAATAGTTTCGAGGCTTTCTCCGAAATAAATACTCGCTCCCATGTACATGTACAAATAGTGAAGCATTCTCTCGAAAATATGACAAACGGGTAAAAAACTAAGCACCCTCATTTCTCCCTCCATTTCCTCAACTCCGTCCAATGGCACCCTATCCACAGAAACTAGTGCATTACTTGCCACGTTCAAATGCGAAAGCATAACCCCTTTAGGAAGTCCAGTTGTTCCAGAAGTGTAGATAATAGTTGCAAGTTCTTCTGGCTTTACGGCTGAAGATCTCTCTGCCAATTTTTGCTTAAAATCATCACTTCCTGCGTCAAGAACCTTTCTCCAAGAATCAGCTCCTGTCACATCTTCGAATGTGAAAACACCCTCAAGAGTAGGGCACTCACTCTTAATTGCCATTACTTTTTTAAAGAGATCTTCGTTAGAAACGAAAACGAAACGACTCTCACTGTGATTGAGAATATACTTATAATCAGCTTTAGTCATGGTAGGATAGATGGGAACATCAATTCCTCCCGCTTGCATAATTCCGTGATCCATTACATTCCACTCGCAACGGTTATTGTGAGAAATCAATGCCACTTTATCCCCCACATTCATACCCATTGCTATAAGGCCTAGAGAAGCTCTATCCATCTCCTCTACAAACTCCACAGTTGAGTAACTCAAACGTTTACCACTCCCATCATTTGGCATACTCATCATCACCTCTAGCGGCCCATGCTCAAGTTGATACTTAGGGAAATCAAAAAGTCTAGTGGGATTTTTCATGAGTCATTTAATTAAGCCCAAATTACAATATACCTATCATCAATCATAACACTTCACCACATTGATTGCAGTACTTCGCTATATCTGTGTGTTCATTAGCATTACAGCTCGAACAAGATTGAGTATTCGTGTTAGAAGACGTTATGATTTCCGCACCGATAATCCCCGTAGGAACAGCAATTATTGCGTAACCTATGAGCATTATTATAGAAGCTATGGTTTGGCCTGTGACAGTGACAGGAGCTATATCCCCATACCCCACAGTAGTGACTGTAACTATAGCCCAATAAATACTTCTGGGAATACTAGTAAAACCCGCAGCAGCATCTTCTACTAAATAGACCATAGTTCCAAGAATCGTTACTAAAACTAATACAGCTGCCAAGAATACCATCAACTTTCTCCTAGCTGCCCAAAGAGCCGTTCTTAAAGCTGTGGCTTCCTTAAGGAAACCTACCAATTTTAAAACTCTAAATACTCTTAATAATCGAAATATCCGAACCACTCTAATACTACCCACACCAGGTAACAATATCTCAACAAATGTTGGGAGTATACTCAGTAAATCTACAATTCCGTAAAATGAAAAAACGTACTTACTTTTAATCTTAACCGCTATCAATCTCAAGACGTACTCTACAGTAAACAACGCTGTAAAACCATACTCCAAATACCTTAGCGTTTCTCCATGTTTTTCATTGATTTCAGGCACACTCTCGAGCATAACAACTCCGACACTCAGCATTATTGCCCACAGAAGTATTACATCGAACAGCTTTCCCAATGGCGTATCCGCCTCAAAAATCACTTCGTGTAATCTGTTCTTGTTCATTTGATAAATGTAGTGAACTCTTTTTAAAACGGTACGATTACATACTTCTACCTATAAAAAGTAAAAGACACTAAATACAAACTTAGTTTTATAGTTGGGGTCTAAGCAAATGAAGGAGCGACTACAAGCTCCTTGCTTCCACGCGTGTGTATGTAAAAACCTTCTCCAGATTTAGATCCGAGTTTGCCAGCCATAACCATATTAACTAAAAGGGGGCAAGGAGCATATTTCGAAGTTCCGAGTCCTTCTTGTAGAACTCTCATTATTGAAAGGCAAACATCAAGACCTATAAAGTCAGCTAGTTGAAGTGGTCCCATCGGATGAGCCATGCCGAGTTTCATAACGGTATCAATCTCATAAACTCCGGCAACACCTTCGTTTAAGGTTATGATAGCCTCGTTTATCATAGGCATTAGGATTCGATTTGCTACGAAGCCAGGATAGTCATTTACTTCTACGGGAGATTTTCCAAGGGCTGAACTTGCTTTCATAACCTTCTCGCAAGTTTCATCTGAAGTAGCATAACCACGGATAATCTCGACAAGCTTCATAATCGGAACTGGATTCATGAAGTGCATTCCTATTACTTTATCGGGACGATTTGTAACCGAAGCGATTTTTGTAATTGATATTGAGGATGTATTTGTTGCGAGTATGCAATGCGTAGGAGCGCATTTGTCTAAATCACGAAATATTTTTAACTTCAAATCAATATTCTCAGTTGCTGCTTCAACAACTAGATCGGCAGCAGAGACAGCAGATTCAAGATCAGTCGATGTAGTTAATCGAGCTAAAGTGTCTGATTTTTCGATTTCAGAAATTCTTTCCTTCGAAACGAGACGACTTAGGTTTTTATCGATTGTTTTAAGAGCACGCTCTAGAGCTTCAGTAGACATATCCACTATAACTACACTATGTCCTTTTTGAGCGAAAACATGAGCAATACCGTTCCCCATTGTTCCAGCTCCAATTACTGTAATTGCATTCATGATCGAAGAAAGTATAAGTTATCCTTTTTTAGGAGCGTGAGTACCAGATGTTTTGCCTTTAGGAGTCTTTTTTGCAGTCTTCTTTACAGCAGACTTGCCTACGCCTTTAGGTTTAGGGATATTTGCTTTAGTTGACTTAGTTGCATTTTTTGTAGAAGATTTTTTTGAGTCCTTTGAGTTCTTTGAGTCGTCAGATTCTTTTCCGTCTTTTTCCTTGTCTTCAGGTTCGAAGGGGAGAGCTTTTTGGGCAACAAGAAGGTTATACCACTGTACTAACTTGCGTAGGTCAGAAGCGTAAACACGGTCGTGGTCAAGGTCAGAGATAACACTATCACAAAAGTCCTTTACTTCTTGGGGTGAAGAGTTGTGAGATATTGCCGCTTTGCCCTTAGTCTTCTCGTGCATAGAGTGAATAATATCCTTTAGTGGTACATCTTCTTTTAAGGTGTACATAGTAATATCGCTAAGTGAGCTCACTCGGATAGATCCAGGAATGCTAGAACGTTTCCCGTCAATCATGCTTTCTACTACTAGGTTCTTAGTTGATGATGCTAGTATCTTAAATAAGCCTGGCTTACCCGAAATTGCTAAAACGTCTGAAATCTTCATGCTTTAAATCTTAATTCTTGTGAATTGACTGACGCGAAAGTACAAAAAGTTTTAAGAACGGACCCTTATTTAAGCTTATCATAGTGAGGTATGTCTCCTAAGATTTTTATTGGATGATTGGGGTCAGTTGCAACTACGTAGTGTTTTACACCGTTTGTGAGCATTAGAAGTGGAACTTTAAGTACCAAATTATACCTTGCAGCTTGATCTAGGACAGTTTGGGATAAGGGGATTTTAGGAGCTTTGCATTCTGCCAGAAGAATAGGCATTCTATCCCTATTAAAGCATACCAAATCGGCTCTTTTCGTCACATCATTAAAGATCAAGTAATGCTCTACGGCCATTAATCCCATTGGGTATCCTAAGTTTTCTGACAGGTGGTATATTAGGTGTTGCCTCACCCATTCCTCGGGTTCGAGTGCTACCCATTTACGTCTTACTAAACAAAGTATTTCGTCGTGTTTCTCTCCATAACGAGCTACTAAAGTAGGTTTGGAAAGATTGAGCTCGGGAAGGTCTTTGATTCTAGACATGGTGCGAAGTTAAACTCTGTAGTTCTTATGTAAGTTGTTAACTTCGCCCTATGGCTCATCGTCAAATTATAAGAGATATACGTGCTGGAAAGTTTGCACCATTGTATGTTTTGCACGGAGAGGAGGCGTATTTTATAGAGGAGATATCGAAGGCGTTAACGGAATCTGTTGTGGAAGAATCGTTTAAGGATTTCAATGAGACTATTCTGTACGGTAGGGATGCCGATATTGTAGATGTTCTTGCTTCTGCTAGACGTTTCCCTATGATGGCCGATAAACAACTTGTTTTAGTAAAAGAGGCCCAAGACTTAAAGTGCTGGAAGCGAAAAGATGAACTTGAGAAGTTAGCAGCTTATGCAGAGAGCCCGGTTCCGAGTACTGTTTTGGTCTTTGCTTATATGAATAAAAAAATTGATGGGAGATCGAAGGCTGTTAAGACTCTGTCAAAAAATGGAATTTTATTTCTTAGTGAGAAAGTACGCGACTATAAGCTTGCTCAATGGATAGAATCTTATGTTGACGCTCAGAAATTAAAGATTGATGGCAGAACGTCTCAACTTCTTTCTGAATATCTGGGAAACGATCTAAGGAAGATAGTGAATGAAATTTCGAAACTTAAAATCTCATTGCCTGAAGGAAGTTCTGTAACATCAGACGTAATAGAAAAGCATATAGGGATAAGTAAGGACTATAATGTGTTCGAACTACAGAAAGCTCTATCTACAAAAGATTCCGAAAAGGCATTCCGTATAGTGAACCACTTCGAGGCAAATCCTAAGAGTAATCCTCTAGCGATGATTATTCCTGTATTATCTGCTTATTTCGGCAGAATTTTCGTTTATCAAGGCCTTAAAGATAGATCTCAGCAATCTGCTTCTAAAGCAATGTCGTGCAGTCCTTACGCAGTTCGAGACTACGCATCTGCGGCTAGTAAATATCCAATTTCGAAAATAGGTCGCATTTTCGGCTACCTCCGCGAAGCTGACAGGAAATCGAAAGGCCAGGGAAATGCTACTATTTCCGACGGCATGATTTTACGAGAAACTATTTTTAAAATTCTTAATTAATTATCGAGTAAGGCAAGGAATTAACCGAGTATAAAGTTTGGCATAATCTATGTTATCTTGCAAACCTCTAAGAATTATTGAACACTGTAAGAAATTCATATGAAACTTCAGAATAATCTATACGTATTTACCGCAACTATGTCGGTTTTGTTACTGACAGTAAGCTCTTTAGCTCAGAATGTTAACTTGGTGCCGAATAGTGGCTTTGAGGACACTAACATAAATAAATTGAGGACTTATGGCCAAATGGAAGAGTTTAGCATGGATTGGTTTTCTGCTACTCAAGTTCCTGCTGACATTTATGGCGAAGGAGCTAAAGGAGATAAAGTTGCTGTCCCTGTAAATAAATATGGTAAGCAAGAACCTTCTTCAGGTCTATGTTATGCTGGTTTCAGAGCTTATTCTAAGGACCCTAGATTGAGCAGAAGCTATATTGAGGTGAAACTTCCTCAAATGCTTGATAGAGATGTTATGTACTGTGTCTCGTTCGATATTTCTTTAGCAGACTTAAGTAGATACGCTGTTAATGATATCGGTGTTCTTATTAGCGATAGAAAAATAGAACAACCTAATACGGGGGATATGATCACGAAAGCTGACGTTAACCAAAAGACGAATAAAGTATTTCAATATTACGAAGGGTGGGATAAATTCTGTGGAACTTTCGTGGGTACTGGTCAAGAAGAATATATTGTAATAGGATGTTTCGGAGGTCGTAATGATATGACTATAGAAAAGGTGAAGCGACCTATGGGACTTACTGGAGCACAAATAAACCATGCTTACTATTACATAGATAATGTAGAAGTTTATGAAATTAAAGCTAAGTCACAGTGTGCATGCTCAGCTTTGGATGAACGAGATATGGATCTAGTTTACGGTTCTTCATCTGGTATGTCAGATGATAAAACTGATGCTGAAAAAATTAAATCTAGTGCTGTATATTATGCTTTTCTCAAGCGTACGCCTACTGGTACTGGAAAACAAACAGTAGCTGAAATTGCCACTATTTTAAAAGCGAACCCAAGTATGCACCTTAATATTATAGGTCATTGCGATGATGATGAGCGTAGTGAGGGCATGGTTAATGCTCGTTACAAGATGATAGGTAAAAATCGTGGAGACCAAATACGTCGCATTCTCGAAGCGGATGGAATCCCTGCATCTCGCATGACTGTTTCTGATTTGGGTAATTTAGATCCCGCGAGTACTCGGGATACTGAAATAAGTCGCGCCCAAAATCGCAGAGTTACTTTCGAGCTGAAATAGACACTAGCTCTAATGTCTAGTTTTCTCGTCTAGTTCTTAAGTAGAACTCACGTAGTGAACTTTGTTTCGATATTCGCTGGGGACCATTCTCATTGCAATAAATGCAGTAATAAACAGTAGGGTCATCACTAGGATGGACTCTCTCATCGATCCCGTAAATCCTTCGATGTATCCCCATCCAAACATTCCTATTATTAAACCTCCTTTTTCTAGGACTTCGTAGAAGCTAAAATATGATGCGTGGTCATTTGTTTTAGGAAGTATCTTAGAATAAGTTGCTCTATTAAGGCTTTGAGTCCCACCCATCAGGAACCCTATAGCCCCTGCCGCTACATAAAATCCCATTTTCGTAGTGGCGAAAAAATAGGCATATAAGCAAAGAATTGCCCATCCAGCAATACACGTCATAAGAGCTTTAATATTGCCTATACGCTTACTCAGAGAACTCACTAGGAAAGCACCAGGAATAGCAAGTAGGTTTACTACAAAAATTGTAATAATCAATTCTGATTCGTTGAGCCCAACTTCTTTAATTCCGAACGATGAAGCCATGATAATAATGGTCTGGATAGCCATACTCATAATAAAAAAGGCACCCAAATACCTCTTCAGGTGTAAGTACCCTTTGAGTTCACGTGCGACTCCCCTAAGCTCCCTAAATCCCTGTAGAAGCAAATTCCCCGGCGGTAAATCTTTAACTTTACTATCGGGCAGTGCATTGAATGTTATATGTGCAAATCCAAACCACCACAACCCTACTAATACGAATGAAAATGTCGTCATATGAGTTCCTAATCCCATTATCATTCCAGCACATATAACCAATATAATCAACGAACTCCAATATCCCATTGCGTATCCTTTAGCACTCAAGCTATCGTGCTCTGCTCTTGGAGCTATTTCGGGTAAAAATGCATTATAAAAGCCTACACTACCCCAAAATCCTAGGCTAGCCATAAAAAAAGGTATCATACTTAATTCCAAATGTTCCGCATCAAACCAATACAACCCTACACACCCTGCTGCTCCGACATAACAGAATATTCTCATGAAAAGCTTCTTTTTTCCAGCAAAATCAGCCATTCCACTTAGTAGTGGGCTTAAGATGATGACTGTTAGAAAGCTAGTCGCTAGAACATAGCTATATAGCTGAGTATTAACGAACTCCATGCCTAGAAACAGCACGCGATCACTTCCCTCTATGATCATGCCATCAGCGTCTTTCTTTGCAGTTACATTATTATAAAATACGGGGAAAATAGCTGTAGTTATTACCAGTGAATAAACGTTATTCGCCCAGTCGTACATAGCCCAACCCCACTTAACTTTCTCTTGCCCCTCTTTTCTCTTAAAAATCTTCATCATGTGTGACAAGATAGTAACTTACATATTATCCGCTATAGGATTTGGATTAGTACTATGTTAGAGGATGTGACAAGTCACCTCATCTACAAGTTTGCCTATTTCCTTTTGATTACCTTTCCCAAATCCCAATACCTCTGACTACCTTTACGACTGAAAAAGAACCGGATGAATAATTACGATGTAATAATTGTGGGTGGGGGGATAGTAGGAGCCGCCACGTTTTACAAGATGCAGAAACGTTTTCCCGACAAGAAACTGCTTCTAATTGAAAAAATGCCCTCTTTGGCTTCACATCAAACAGGTCATAATTCTGGTGTTATACACTCTGGACTTTATTATAAGCCAGGGTCTCTAAAAGCTGAAAATTGCGTTAAAGGAAGACACGAACTGGTTGCCTTTGCAAAAGAGTATAACGTACCACACGACGTTTGTGGAAAGGTTGTGGTGGCAGCAACTCATCAAGAACTTCCTTCTCTGCATAAAATACACAGCCTCGGAATAGAGAATAAAATCGAGGGAATAGAGCTAATAAATGGAGATAAGCTTCGTGAAATAGAGCCCGAGTGTAGGGGAGAGGCTGCCCTTTGGGTTCCGTGCACTGGAATAATTGATTTCGTAGATGCGACTAAGAAAATGGTGGAGGTTGCACTAAGCATTCAACCTCTCTCTTCAGTCCACCTATCTGAAGAAGTTATAGACTTCATCCAAAAGGGAGAAGGCACATCAGTCATGACTTCAAAATCAACATATTTCGCAAAACATTTAATAGTTTGTGGGGGTCTTCAAGCTGACCGCCTTGCTCGAAAAGATGGCGTTAAACTTAAGGAGAAAGTAGTAGGGTTTCGAGGTGATTATTACGAACTAAATGACGATGCGAAGCATAAAGTTCGCAACTTAATCTATCCCGTCCCTAACCCAGACTTCCCATTTCTAGGAGTTCACTTCACTAGAATGACGAATGGCGAAATTGAGTGCGGTCCTAATGCGGTCTTCACCTTCAAGCGCGAAGGCTATGGAAAAACCGACTTCGACCTAGCCGATACCATCGACGCACTTAGTTACGCCGGTACGTGGAAGCTCTTCTTCAATAATATGAAGTTTGGCATAAACGAATACAGAAGAGCTTTTTCGAAACGCCTGTTTTTAAAAACACTCCAGCATCTCGTTCCGTCATTAACTATGGACGACCTCCGTTCAGGACGCTCAGGAGTTAGAGCCATGCTCCTTAATACCGATGGCGACACCCGAGACGATTTCCGAATAGAAACTACCGATCGCAGTATCCACGTACTAAATGCGCCCTCTCCAGCAGCGACGGCTTCGCTCGCAATAGGCGATTACGTAGCGGAAGAGTACACGAGGAAGTTTGGATAGATATCTCGGCCTAACAGCCACATACCTAGATATTAGGGCTATGTAAATTAAAAAAGTGTTAGATTTGGTTTTAATAATACAATAGATTAATATGAAAAATATTCTACTTAGTTTTCTGACTATAGCAGCTACTACTGCATTTACTAATACTTCTCAAGCCCAAACAGAAATCTGTCCAGGAGCAACTGTGATCATTGAAACAGGAGATCTGTACTTCGCACCATCAGCAATTGAAATTCCAGTAGGGACTACAGTCGGTTGGGTTAATGTCGGAGGTACTCACAATGCAAATGGTGATATTAGTGTATTGACTAATGCGTCATTCGGAAATCCAGAACCATTTTTCTTTCCTCTAATCAGTGGTTCGAAAGGAGGAGTTTGTATTGGCACTTTTACATTTACTCTAGAAGGTGTTTACAATTATGATTGTACAGGCTACGGTCACGCTGCTGGTGGAATGGTTGCCTCTTTGACAGTTGTAGGGGGAGGAGAGGTGGCAGGGTGCACGGATACTTTGGCATGCAATTACAATGTAGACGCGACTACAGACGATGGTTCTTGTGCACTTCCTGGGGATGCTTGCGATGATGGAGATAGCGTGACAATTAACGATATCTATGACGATGAGTGTAATTGCGCGGGCATTATTGACAATGTTGGTGATGTTTCACAGGAAAATTCATTTAAAATATTTCCTAACCCTGCATCTTCCTTCGTTAGAATACAAAACCCTTCAAACGAGGTAGTTTCTATTTTTAATGTTGTGGGAAGCAAAGTTTACTCATCGACAACATCGAAAGTAGATTTTACTATAGATGTAAGTGCGTATTCGAAAGGAATCTACACTGTTTTTGTAGGGGGGCAATCTTCAAAGTTGATCATAGAGTAAGAATTGTATTCAGGCATAAATGCATTTTTCATGAGGAATCTTTCTATCTTAATTCTTGCTTTTCTGACGATTAATCTATCAGCCCAAACCATAAATCCTAACCCCAACCCTAGCTCTGATTTGGATCAATTTATCCTATCGGAAATGGAATATGAAAATATACCGGGGATGTCTACTGTGGTGGTGAAAGATGGAGAAATAGTTTGGATTGAATCATACGGATTCGCAGATATAGAGAACAATATCGCAACCGAGGACAGCACGATTTTCTTACTCGCTTCAATGTCTAAATTATTTACGGGAACTGCGCTTATGCAGCTCTACGAAACAGGGCAGATTGATTTATATGAGGACATTAATAACTACTTGCCTTTCCCTGTAAATAACCCAAACTACCCATCTGAAATTATTACTTTCATGATGCTTATGACGCATACGTCATCTATTTCAGACGGGCCTGCGATGGATAATTATTACAGTACGGGAGATCCGACCATCGAACTTGCCGATTGTATGGAGAGGTATTTTTCTACGAACGGTATAGATTACGATCCGGACAACAACTTTAACAATAGCTTTCCAGGTTTGGAATTCGAATACTCTAATATGGCGACAGCTCTAGCAGGATATTTAGTCGAGGTTATCTCTAACGAGCCTTTCGACGATTATTGCGATGTAAACCTTCTCGGTCCTATGTGTATGCACAATTCGGCTTGGCACCTAGCCGATCTCGACTCGGCGAACATCGCTCGCCCATACTCATATTCAGGCGGCGCAAATGGCGCAAAGGGTGAATTTACTCCAATACCGCATTACGGATTCGCCGACTACCCTAATGGCCTCCTCCGATCTAACGTACAAGACCTCGCAAAATACGCTATCACTTTCCTACAAAACGGATCGTTCAATGGCAACGAAATCCTTTCCCCCTCGTCAGTATTCGATATGCTCGTCCCGCAAATCCCTTTCATAGACGTAACTCAAGGCCTGAATTGGTATATGGAAGAGATTTACCTTTCGGACGGAAATTCCGTTTTTCTATGGGGCCACAATGGTGGAGAGAGTGGCGTTTCCACCGATCTATATATAAACCCATTGAATAATATAGGTGTAATAGTTCTGAGTAACGGTGAGGGCGAGAACCTCTACGTGGTGGACGAGCTTTACAACTATGCACTCACACTCAGCACCTCTGGTGTGGGCAATCCGTCTTGCAATCCGCTCTCTTTAGACCAAACCCTTTCGATTTCTCCTCAGCCTCTAATCTTCCCTAACCCTACGACAGATTCGTTTACGATTTCATTAGGTAAAACAGAAGGAAGTACAACTTGCAAATTATTTGACACTTTAGGAAATTTAATCCTAACCGAGTTAATACCACCCGGAGTAAATGAATTCGAAATCGACACCTCTAATTTAACTCCCGGTTTTTATCTCTTCTCTACCTCTAACGACAACACACCTCTCCATATCGAAAAAATCACTATTTTAAGGTAGGAATTCTTTTTTTGCTAAAAAGTTAACTAACCATCATCACTATTTAAGTTTTTTGCGTATTTCTTAAATAAGAGGTATCTTTGATAAAGTTTAGATATATCGATATAATGAAAACGTTCAAAGCAGGGAATCGCATAAATCAAGGAACTTATAAGAGCTTTAAACCGATCAAGATAAATAAAGAATGGATGCTTGAAGACATGGAAGTGTTGAAGCTTTTAAGTCAGGCAGATAGGCAACTAGGAAGACTCGATATGTATTCGGAGTATGTACCAAATATTGATTTATTTATAAGTATGCACGTCTTAAAAGAAGCAACTCAATCAAGTAAAATTGAAGGAACTAAAACAAATATTGAAGATGCTCTATTAGACCAAAAAGATGTAAATGATGAAAAAAGAGATGATTGGGAGGAGGTGCAAAATTATATAGAAGCTTTAAATTATGCTATAACTAATCTAGGAAAATTACCATTTTCGTCTCGATTGATTAGAGAAACCCATAAAATATTATTGAAAGGAGTTCGAGGAAAGCATAAGCGTCCAGGAGAGTTTAGAATTAGCCAAAATTGGATAGGTGGAGCAAGTATAAATGATGCAACTTTTATCCCTCCTATTCATTCAGATGTAAATGAGTATATGGGGGATTTAGAGAATTTCGCACACAATTCTGAATCATTTTTCCCTGACTTACTTAAAATAGCTCTAATACATTATCAGTTTGAAACGATACATCCATTTTTAGATGGAAATGGAAGAGTCGGTCGTTTAATGATTACTTTATATTTAGTGGAAAAAGGGATTCTAAAAAAACCTACTCTATACCTATCAGACTTCTTTGAAAAACACAGAACTCTGTATTATGATAATCTGACTAGGGTTAGAGAAAAAGGTGACATAGTTCAATGGTTTAAGTTCTTCCTAGTAGGAGTAATAGAAACGGCTAAGAGTAGTATAGATACATTTGACAGTATCTTGAAGTTGCAAAAAGAGGTTGAAGCTAAAATTCAATCATTAGGGAGTAGATCAAATAATGCTCAGCTTATTTTAAATCATTTATTTCAACGGCCAATTATAGATGCACAGAAAGTGAAAGAACTAACAAATCTTTCTTCTCCATCAGTTTATAAACTCATAGATGAGTTAGAAAAACTTGAAATCCTAAACGAAATCACTGGGGCCAAAAGAGGGAAGATCTATTTGTTTAGAGAGTACACAAAACTATTTAAGTAAATGGTGGACATGCTACACAATATCTTAACTCAGTGTCCATTTTTTTATTGCAAGTCCATTGTTTTCTATACAATTAAGGAGATGAAAAGTTATTTAAATCTATTGATTTACTATAATAACCTTACTTGTTTTAACACCTAATGCAGCAAGATAATATGTACCTGGATTAAGCTGAGTTAAATTCAAATTAGTTGATCTTGTAGTAATAATCTTCTCAAAGACTAATTGACCATTTATATTATATAGTGAAACTTTAAGTGGCAATGAAGTTCCTTCTTGAATGTTTAATTGAAATTCCCCTTCAGATGGATTTGGTATTATATCAAACTCAATTTTTTGTTCTATTTCTTGAATATTGACAATTCCGCTACACGAACAATCTTCTTGTATAATGTCGTCGAAAGTGGTTACATCCCCATCATCGCAAGAATCACCGATTAACACACAACTCATATCCTCTTCTGTTGCCAATGGGTCATAATTACACCCATTTTCATTTGTACAGCCTGAAACAACTAAGTTGAAGTTGTCAATTGCAAATTGAGTGTTGTCTGCTCGAATTCCATATAGCCAATAAGGATGATCTATAGTTGAAATTATTTCTCCAGTAACAGCATTTATCGATACTAGTTTTGATCCAAACATTGAGTTTGCTTTTTGATAAAGTAATGTGGCAATCAAGTTGGTTTGGTCTAACACGGTTGCTTCAACTAATGTCCAATTTTCAGGCATAGGTGGTAAAGGAGCTAAATCGGTAACTTCTCCATTTTGACCGATATGAATCCAATATTCATTTATGGATGTTTCACCTAATTCCCATCTTACACCCCAGAAGTCTCCAGTAGTCATCGAATTTACTAATGAGTTTGGAGCAAGTTTGACAGCACCAACTTCAATGCTGTCAACAACCTCTAAACTATTTACATTATAAAATTGAATGGTGTAATGATCAACGTCATCAATTTCAAATTCTCTGAGCAGATATAAATCTCCAGTAATGGAATTATAGCTATCAGGCCCTATTGGCTTAACTATTCCTATAGAGTCTAATTCATCTAAATCATTTAGGTTGCTGTCAAGTACATATAGAACTCCTTTTGGAATATAATCAAAACAATTTTGTTTAATCCCATAAAAATTACCAGATTCTAAATCTTGAGTTATGTGATTATCCCAAAGAAAAGAAGTATAGTTAGATTTAAAAATTATTGTGTCTACCTGGTTGTTGTTTATATCCCATAAGTAATTGAAGGTTCCAGACGATGATGGAATTACCTCAACAGTCATAAATGTATTCCATAAATAAATTGTGCCAACAGTATTACGAGTAATGTTGTTGAATGTACCTGTACCAGGTAAAACTTGTCCTGTTTGGAAATAAAAAGACTCAAAACCGAAAACTTCATATAGATCATAATAATCACTGTTAGCATTTTCAGAATCTTCTGGGTTGAAAATATCAAATTCTGCAAATGAGATCTTCTCATTTCCGTATGTTTGATATGATGCATAAATTTTAGAATATTCTTGAGAGTAAAGTGTTACAGTTGCTAATGAAAAAATCATTAAAACTGATAATATGGATTTATTGATATTCGTTTTCATAATCTGAGATTTAATGATTTTCATCTTGATCAAGAAATTCATCTCCTTCATCTTCGGTAATCAGCTCGGGTCCACTATAAAGGCGGCAAATATTCATTACTCTCAAGCCATTAGCATCAGCTATTTCTCCCGATATTATTAATTCATTCTGAAACACGATTAGGTCATCTACCTCCGATCCATGATATATCAGATCAAATGACCTAATTCCAACATCACTTACACATTCCCAATTTGTACCATCCCATCGAGAGACGGTACAATCAACACCGTTAATATGCCCTATACGTCCCGTGACATATAGAAAATTATCTGTAGACATCATTGCTTCGATTTTCCCAAATAGATCATCAATTACACTAACCCAATTTCCATCGACTAGCTTAAATAAGTGTCTTGGAGTTGAATCTATAAATCTTGCTGTAGAAATGTAAAGATTATTGTTGAACCATTCAACAGCTAAAATGCTCATATTTTCATTGCTAACCTCACTACTTGTTGGAAAGTCGTTTGATAATCCAACAGGCTCGCCATTTTCTCCCCAATAAAATACTGGAGAAATAGGACTTGTGCCTATTTTACCTACAAACAATGGGAAACCATTATATTCATCAATCTGATGAACACGTCCTCCTGTACTAAATTGTCCTGCAAATGATCCAGATAAAATTAAACTATCTAATTCACTTCCGTCCCAACTGTAAGCGATTGGATTTCCAGCTTCTATAGGCTTTACTCCTATTATTAATTGGCCGTTCACTTCTCCAAGAGTTTGGGCTTCTAGTGGTAAGGATAATATTGAAAATAAATTTCCGTTGTAGCAAACAACGGTGGGTTTTTCAAAATACAGCTCTTGACCTTCTAAAGTAAAAGTTGGTGGAGTGTAAATTTCGCTTGCCTCACCAGGGACAGTTACATATGATCCGAATAAATGATTGTCATAGACAAAACAAATACTATCATTAATCAAAACGGGTTCATAAGCATACAATTTTACATTTTCTGTTGTCAGAGCTTGTGAGCCTGAAAGAGTGTTGAATGCGGAACCATCCCAAACAGCAATGCCATTAAGAATTTTACCATCTCCATCAGCACTAAAATCTCCAGTTATAAATAAGTTATCGTTATCTAATAATAGCAGATCAGCTACTTTATTGTTGAGACCGTCATCCAATGGTAACCAGACCTGTGCATGAGTTATTTGGCTGTTGAGTAGTATAAGTGCCATCGTTATAACCTTATTCATTGTACTATTAATTTAGAGGATTTTGTATGCGGTCTGGAATATAAGATAGAATAAATACCAGGCGAAACACCCTTGAGGTCAACAATAACACCAGAAGCATAGATAGGACAATTAATAGTTGTAATTAGTCTTCCTAAACCATCAACCAAATTGCAGTTTTGTTGTTCAGCGCTAGGGATAAAAGGAACCCAAACGGACTCTGTAGCTGGATTTGGAAAAGGATTTAACTCTTCCCGTAGGTATTCAACTTCATCAAAACCTGAAGGCAATGGGATCTCAAAAGCAGCTAGAAAAGCGTCATAATCTGCACCACTTACGAATAAGTTTTGATTTTCATCTAACGCTATATCAGTCGCAACCCTATGTCCACCATTTGGGTTAGATAACTCAATAGTCCAATCGATTTCTCCTGTTGCGGAGTATTTCCTTAACCAGAAATCATATGATCCAGATGGAGTATTTTCAATAGCTCCGCATACATATGTATTGCCCAGTGCATCGTGAGCTACTGAAGCGGCAAAATCATCCCCATTACCTGTTCCAGACACTTGAGAAGTCCATAACTCATTTCCATACTTATTCTGTTTCGTCACTATAATATCGTAATCACCGTCAGAGTTAATGGTTGACCCTGCGATTACTGAATTTCCCATAAAATCTACTGTAGTTGATAATTCAGTGTATGCAATCTGAGAGCCTTTATTACTACGCCAATCTAGAAAAGGCATTTCATTCTGACATATTACAGAACTGCTTATGGAAGCAAGTGTCAGAATTAGTAATGAAGAAAATAGGAATTTGATGGAAAATTTTAACATGATAATTGGTTAAGATTACATATAAAACACAATTAATACTTGTGCAATGTACGGTATTTGCATGACATATGTTAGTGACTGACAAGGTATTTTCAGATTATTCATCTTTCCTGAGAACATGGGGAAGCGTTTATCGATTGATGAAGTTACTTTATCTCAAGGAGAGCTATATACAGTTGTGACAAATAAAAAAGCTAAAGGTCGAGCTGGCTCTATCGTAGCAATCATCGAGGGAACTAAGTCAGACGATGTCATAAAGTACTTGCAGAAGATTCCTGAGGGTAAACGTAGAAGGGTTGAAGAAATAACTCTAGATATGGCAGGCAGCATGAAGCTTATTGCAAAAACAGCCTTCCCTAAAGCCGTGAGGGTTATAGATCGTTTTCATGTTCAACAGCTGGCTTCGCAAGCTGTACAGGATATCAGAATAAAACATAGGTGGGAAGCCATTGATCAAGAGAACCAGCAAATTCAAAGTGATAAAATAGATGGCGTTATATATAAGCTCATGCTCTTTGAGAATGGTGACTCTAGAAAGCAATTACTCACAAGAAGCAGGTTACTTCTATATAAAGCTTATGACAACTTAACGGAGTCACAAAAAACGAGAGCTGAGATATTATTTAATGAATATCCTGAAATAAAACAAGCGTATGATTTATCCAACAAACTAAGAGCTATCTACAATAATTGTAAGGATAAAACTCTTGCTATGACAAGACTTATGCACTGGTATAATGATGTAGAAAAATCCGGGTTTAAGAGTTTTAGAATCATCACCAATACCATCACTCATAATTACAGAGAAATCTTAAACTACTTTGATAACAGAAGCACAAACGCTTCTGCAGAATCATTTAACGCAAAAATTAAAGCCTTCAGAATGCAACTTAGGGGTGTGAGAAGTAAAATTTTTTTCTTTTCAGATTAACTCAAATATATGCCTAGTCCCCAACAATTGGTCTTGATCCGTTTTTTCATTCATCACTCCGCCCTCAAGCAAGCTTGGGCTCGCTCTAAACGAAAAAACCGCCGCTGACTTTCGTCAGGGCGGTTATTCTTTCGTCGGGGCGGCAGGATTCGAACCTGCGATCTCCTGGTCCCAAACCAGGCGCCTTAACCGGGCTGGGCCACGCCCCGATCGTTAATGCGGTCGCAAAGATACACAACAATTTCCTTTGACAAACTGATTATACAATTTATTTTGGACTATTAATAATGATTCAGAAAAGTGATACTGAATACTAGTCACAACAAAATATTTCAATTGTAGGATTCTCTTGAGCATAAAAAAACGCCCGCTGATGCGGGCGTTAGTGCTTGATAGTGCGGAGGAACTGAGATTCGAACTCAGGAGCCGAAACCGGCCACAAATTAGCAATCTGCTGCATTACCACTCTGCCATTCCTCCAATAAATCCAAATCAAGTGAAGCACTCCACGAAATTGGACTGCAAATCTACACAATTCTGATAGATAAAGACGAATACGAAGGGGCAAATTGTTAAATGAATGAAAAAAAGAACTATTAAGATGGTGTTTGGTCTAAAATCAAAATCGAAGTTGTATATTTATGCAAGTAAAACGAAACAACTATTTTTAAAATGAAGAATATTTTATTACTCGGAGCGCTCGTGTTATTCGCGTTCACAACCTCAGCTCAAACTGATGCACCTGCACCAGATGCTAAAGCAAAAACTGAAAAGTCTTGCTGTTCTAAGTCTGGCAATAAGAAATCTTCTTGCTCTGGTGAGAAAAAATCTTCTTGCACAGCTGAACAAAAAGCAGCTTGTGAAAAATCAGGAAAATCTTGTTGTTCTAAAACAGCTACAGGTAATGAAAAGTCTTGTACTGCTGAACAAAAAGCTGCTGCTCAGAAATCTGGAACTTCTTGCTGTTCTCAGTCTGGTGCTAAATCATCTTGCTCTAGCAAAGATTCTGACACTAAAAAGAAGAAGAAAAAGAAGGCAAAGACAACTGACACTGGTCTGTCTAACTAAACCTCCTTTTCGGGAAATATTAAAGAGCTCCTTTTTGGGGCTCTTTTTTTATACCAAATTTATTAATATTCAGTTGTGATAAGCACGAAAGTTTGTGCATCTTTGCACCCTCTTAAAAATTGGTCTCATAGCTCAACTGGATAGAGCACCTCCCTTCTAAGGAGGCGGTTCGGGGTTCGAGTCCCTGTGGGATCACAATAATAAAAAGCTTGGAACGAGAAATCGCTTCAGGCTTTTTTGTTCTTAAAACAATTAGACTCTAGGTTCCGTATCTCGAACAACAAATAGTGCGATTTCATTTGTACCGTTCGGTCTGTTTGAGTACCTTTACAATATGAATATCAAACATGATAAAGAAAAGGTCATAAAAAAGGGTATAGATTTATTTTGGTGTAATGGATATTCAAATCTAGGTGTAGATAAAATATGCAAGGCTACCGGAATGACAAAGGGTGCATTCTATAATGCATTTAAAAGCAAGGAGAATTTTCTTCTTTCGTGTATTGAGGCTTATGGGAATATGAATATGAATTATCTGACTGAACAGTTGAGTGATCAGAATAAAAGAGCGATAGACAAAATCTTGAACATGTATGTAATCATGCTAGAAAATCAACCAAGTTTAAATTTCACTGGTTGCTTAACAAATAACATGATGTCCGAAATTAGTTCTGTGAATGAACTTGTAGGGAATGCTACAGCTCGAGCTTTTGATAACCTGCTTGATGTGATAGAGCCTATGGTTATAAAAGCGCAGTTAGAGGGAGATATTTCACCTTCAGTAGATTCTAAAACAGTTACAGAATTAATCCACTCAACTTTTTTTGGTGTATTAACAAGAGCTAAGGCTACAAGGGATAATAAAAAGTCAATTTCCGCAATGACATTGCTAATTAAATCATTAAAAACAATTTAAGATGACCATTATATCAAGAGAGATAGAAATTAACGCTTCTAAAGAAGATGTTTGGAAGGCGATAGCTAAGTTTGGTGACATATGTCACGGTAGTCCAGGAGTTTTAAAATCTCATGTCACCTCTAAGCAACAAGAAGGTGTGGGAGCTACACGACACTGTGATTTCGCACAAATGGGAGCAAGTGCAGAAGAGAGAATTACTGCTTGGGAAGAGGGGGAGTCCTTATCAATTGAAGTTTATGAGTTTAAGAAACTACCTGGGATTAAAACAATGGTGGCGGATTTTTCAGTCCGAACAGATAATGAGAAAACTATTTTGCGAGCTGACCTCAGCTACAATATGAAAAACAGTCTGTTTGATATGATGAATTTTTTAATGATGAAGCAGATGAATACAAAAAACTGGAATGCCGTATTAGCAGGTCATAAGAAATATATTGAAACAGGTGAAAGAGTTGTTGAGACAACCTTACTGGAACTAGACAAAGTGATCACATTAAAATAAAAAACTCAATAACATGTCAGAAGAGAAAGCGATACTAGTAATAAATGCTATAGTCAACAAAGAGAATATGGCCGAGGTTCCGGTGTATTTGGAAAACATCATGCCTGTCTTTGCTAAAAATGGAGGCAAACCAGTCGGTAGATATAAAACTGTTCAACAATTAGAAGGTATTGATAGTCCTGAGATGATAGCAATATTTGAGTTCGAGAGTGTTGATGTTATCAATACAATGATTAATGGAGCAGATTTTACAAATCTATCAGACTTAAGAGCTAGAGTATTCGATAAACTAAATATGGTGATCTGTACTGAATTATAAAAATCGTGGAATAACTCTTTCAAATTTATTAACGTGAACATAAGTGAAAGACCAGGCCTGAATCGAGAAATCGGTTCATGCTTTTTTTACAAATTCTGACTTTAAGCCCATCTGTCCGAAACCTTTGATTTTACAGTCTATATCGTGTTCCGCATCTCTTAACCTAATGTTTTTTACTTTCGTGCCTGCTTTAACAGGTTTAGGGGCTCCTTTGACTGGAAGATCTTTTATTACGATAACAGAGTCACCGTTCTGTAGGATTTTTCCGTTAATGTCTTTAACGATAAGTCCAGATTCTTCAACTTCTTCTTTAATATCCCATTCGTGACTGCATTCAGGACAAGCGTAAAAGTCTTCTTTGAGCTCGTAACCGTAGGGACAGTCACATTTAGGGCAACTCTTCATTTCATCTGACATAGTATCTACTTTGAGTTTGTTTACTCTGCAAATTAATGAAAGTTTGGTCAGAGTTGGAACAAAAATAAAATAATACAGCTAGGTTAGTTAGTATTAACTAACATTGTTATATATTTGCATTATGGATTTTACAAAAAGACAAATTGAGATTATCGGAGCAGCTACCGAATTGATAGGTGAGAAGGGAGTTCAGAACCTAACCACAAAAAATCTTGCGTCTAAAATGAGCTTCTCTGAGCCTGCTCTTTATAGACATTTTAAGGGTAAAACAGAGATACTTAAATCAGTACTTGTTTTTTTTAAAGAATTTTTAGGCAAGAAGATAAATGAAATTTTCAATTTAAAAATTACGGGTATTGAGAAAATTGAAAAGATGATAGAATTTCAGTTTAATCATTTCTATAATAATCCTGCCATAGTAATGGTGATTTTCTCTGAAACTAGTTTTCAATACGATACCGTTCTTTCTAAAGTGGTGTCAGAAATAATTTCTAAGAAGCGTGAAAATGTTGTTCGTATTATAGAATCAGGCCAAACAGATGGCTCTATACGTAAAGATATCCCTGCCGAGCAAATTGCAACGATTGTGATGGGAAGTATGAGACTTACTATCCTAGAATGGAGGCTTTCTAATTTCAAGTTCAATTTAATTGAACGAGGTGAAGAATTAATAGGTACAGTTCGAACTATGATAAGGAAAAAATGAAAGTCTTATTAATCTTGTACACATTAATTTTTTCATCTTCAGTATTAGTATATGATACTGTGAATGTTAGTTCTCTAACGATAAAAGTAAATAAATTACAGAATTCTACAGGTGTAGTTCAATTCACTATTTACAACATCGATGGATCAATCCCAGATGAACATTACAAGAATTTTTATAAGCAATTAAACGCAGAAATTCTGAATAACACCTCGACAATAACTTTTGAAGATTTGCCGCATGGAGAATATGCAATAAATATTCTGCACGATGAGGATGAGGATGGAGTTATAAAAAAGGGTTGGTTTTTGCCTATTGAAGGTATAGGTTTCTCAAATTTCAGTTCGTTAAATCCACTGAATCGCCCAAGTTTTAAGAAGTCAAAATTTAACTTAAATGCCGATAAAGCTATTGAAGTTAAAATAATATATATGTAATAGGTTTTTAGTAAACGAACACACTCATAACTATGAAAAAAATAACGAATTTGGTGCTAAATAACAGTAAGCTAATAATATCCTTACTGGTCCTTATTACCCTTGCTAGTCTTTATAGTATTAAAACTAATTTCGCCCTTGAGACGAATCTAGATACTTACATGCCTAAGTCTCATCCTGCATTTATCTACAGTGATAAAGCGGAAGAAATGTTTGATATACGAGACGCGATTATGATTGCTATTGAAGACGAAAATGGCATCTACAACGAATCTACATTTAAGAAAATTAAAGCCCTTACTAAGGAGGTGCAGGCTCTCGAAGTAGTTGGGGATAAGGATGATGTCCTTTCTCTTTATACTGCAGACAATATTAAAGGAGACGATGGAGGGTTAGAGATAGAGGCGTTTTTTAAAAGAATACCTAAAACTGTGGAGAGGTTTAAGGAAATTGAAGCGGGTGTGGTTTCTAATGAGATGGTTCATAAGAGAATAGTTTCTGAAGATGGAAAGGCGACACTTATTTTCACTAAGATTAAGGAAAATAGCTTTACTGAGGAGTTATATAACCAAATTCTGGAAATAGCTCATAAATACGAGGGTGATGGAGTGAACATATATGTAGCGGGCCAACCTATAGTTGAGGGAACTATGGCTATTCTGATGCCACAGGATATGAAGAAGATGTTCCCTATAGTACTACTTCTCATAGTAGTCGTTCTTTTTCTAGTTCTGCGAAGTGTTCAGGCGACTATCATTTCTATGGTGGTGGTGATATTTTCATCGATTTGGACTTTCGGGCTAATGCTCGCAATGGGAATTCCGGTTTACGCTCCGAGTTCACTTATTCCTGTAATGCTGATCGCCATAGGTGTGGCGGACGCCATTCATATGTTTAGTCATTTACAACTTCAGATTAAGAATCACAGCGATTGGTCGAAAAAGAAACTAATCGAAAATATGACGTCCGAGATGTTCATGCCAGTTATGATCACATCGGTTACGACATCTGTAGGGTTCTTGTCTTTATTGACTTCGGATATTTACCCTATAAAATACTTCGCGGCATTCACCGCATTCGGAGTTATGGCGGCGATGTTCCTTTCACTAGTTCTGATTCCAGCAGCTGTTAACGTGCTAGGCTTGCCTAAAGCCCCTGCCGCTCGTAAAGAGGATGAGGATCATGATATATTCACAATTCGTGCAAGTAAATTCGCTGTTGCCATGGTTCGCCATAAAAAGTGGGTGATAAGTGCTACGGTTTTGGTATTGATATTCTTCGGAGTGGGTATGTCTAAGGTTTGGATTAATTCAAGCTTCTTAGCAAGATTCCCTGACAAGAATCCTTTAGTTCAAACCGATGCTTTTGTAAACGCACATTTCCTCGGAACGACTACCGTAAATGTAATCCTCGAAGCAACAGAGATAGATGCATTTAAAAATCCGGAGGTACTTAAGCTTATGGATAAGCTAGCTATCGACGTAGAAGCAGATAACGAAGCTGTAGGAGGTGGTCTTTCGGTTGTGGATTTCATAAAACGAATGAATAAAGTTCTGAACGAGGATAGACAGGATTTCTACACAATACCCCAGGACAGAGATCTAATCGCTCAATATTTCCTTCTTTATGAAATGAGTGGTGGGTCAGATAGGCTTTGGGATGTTGTAAGTGACGATTTCAAAACTGCAAATGTGCAATTCCAGCTAAAAGGTGATAATTCTAAGGGCTTGAACGGCACTATAGACTCGATAGAGGAATTCAAAGATGATTTTGCGGCGCTAGGAGTGGACTTGAATTTTGCGGGGAGTGGTTATAAGGTTTTGGTCTTTAATGACCTCATTTTAATAGGCCAAATAAAATCTCTACTCTACTCTTTCATCATCGTTATCCTTCTTCTTTCATTGATGTTCAAGAGTTTTAAAATCGGACTTATCGGAACGATTCCAGTGTTTATTACGACAATTATTTCATTCGGAATACTTGGATGGCTAAATATTCCACTAGAAACTACGACTGCTTTGATTTCGAGTATCGCAATAGGAATAGGAATAGATTATGCGGTCCATTTTATAGACAGATATAAAATAAATGCACTCCTGACAAACGATAAGGAAATAACCATGAAGAAAACTATGGCTCATTCAGGTCGCGCAATTTCTTTCAATGCGATAGTTGTGATTCTTGGATTCCTCGTGTTAACGTTCTCGGCATTCAAGCCTAACGTTGCCCTCGGTGCAATCGTTTCTTTAAACATGCTTACGAGCTTCATAGGTACTGTGACAGTGATGTTTATAGTCCTAGTTGTAGGGAATCTTTATATAAAAAGTAACAAATAAATTAAGTATTATGAAAATTTCAAATATAATATTAAGGGCAAGTTTTTACATGAGTGTAGGTATTCTATTGCTAGGAGTTTCAAGCCCAAACCTTTTCGCTCAAGACTATCAAGACACATCTGATGCGCGAGAAATTGCGTACAAAGTTTATAATCGCAAAGCACCATCTAATGGT
Source organism: Bacteroidota bacterium (assembly GCA_002746975.1). Taxonomy (GTDB): domain Bacteria; phylum Bacteroidota; class Bacteroidia; order Flavobacteriales_D; family Sanyastnellaceae; genus UBA974. The sequence goes on from NVXE01000012.1 coordinate 39,240, forward strand.
GAGAGCGATATGACGATGACGCTCATAAATAAAAAGGGAGGTGAGAGAGTTAGGTCACTCCATCAGTTTTTTATCGACCTAGGGGAAGAAGAAAGACAAATCATGTTCTTCACAGCCCCAGCCGATGTGAAAAACACCTCATTTATGAACTTTTCTTATGAAGAAGCAGATCGTGACGATGATCAGTGGTTATATCTACCCGCCCTCAAAAAAGTGAAGCGCATCTCATCTTCAAGCAAGGATAACGAGTTTATGGGGTCTGACTTTACATACGAGGATATGGAAAAACGGTCTCCCGAGCGAGATGTTCAAACCTTACTAAGGTCGGAGAACTTCAATGGTGAGGAGGTATGGGTTATCGAGGCTACACCTATAGAAGAAGAGCAGTACACGAAGAGGGTGGTTTGGGTTTCAAAAGAAAAAAGCTTGCCTCTAAAAATGGACTTTTACGACGAAGATGGGGAGCTTTTAAAAACCCTTACTATTGAAAAAACTGCCCAAATCAAAGGCTACTGGATTATCACGAACCAGGTGATGCGTAACGTCCAGAAAAACCACAAAACGGTCATTTCATTAGATAATGTACAAGTTGAAAACGGTACAGATGAGAGTAAGTTCACTCAGCGTGAAATGGAGAGAGGACTTTAATTTTTTTTAAATGAAAAATCATAACAAAATATTATTTGCTTTAGCTGTATTGTTATCCCAAACACTCACAACGCAAATTAACGCTCAAGAAGAAGCGGTAGAGATAAACGGTTTTGCAAGAAATTATACGGGATTACTCTTCGATAATGGTGATTACAGTATTCTTCAAAATACACTAGATTTAAGTTTAAAACATAGGCGTAAAAATATCGGATTCTTCGCAAATCCTTTTATATACAAGTATTCGTACCAAGACGATTACTTCGATTTCAGAGAGCTATATGTCGATATCTATACGGAAAAACTTGATTTAAGAATAGGAAAGCAACAAATCGTATGGGGACAAGCAGATGGAGTATTTATCACGGATATTGTGTCTCCATTAAATTTAACGGAGTTTTTACTTTGGGATTTTAACGAAATACGAATGGGGGTTAACGCCGTAAAGGCGATTTATTATCCACATCCTGACCACGATATTGAGGTTGTATGGATTCCTTCGTTTACACCTTCACTTTTACCGGGTGAGGGATCTATTTGGCGTCCTTCAATGTCATTCCCTATTGTTCCTACATTTGATTATTCAAATGTTTTGGTTAATACAAATATTAAAAACAGTGAGATTTTTGTAAGGTACTCATTAAGCAAATCATTTTTAGACCTTCAGCTTATAGGAGCTTCAACTTGGGACGACATTGCGAGCAATTATGTTCAAATGCAAGTCGACTCTACGATGAATCTTACGGGTATTATTGTAAGGCCAGAGCATTCTCGTCTTTTACTTGGTGGCATGAACTTTAGTGCGTCTTTAGGCGACTTCGTTCTAAGGGGAGAAGCTGCATATTATGATGGTAAGAGGTTTTCGACACTCGACCCATACGCAGATGGGGCTTTAGTAGAAAAGGGCTACTTGAACTATGTTGTAGGTTTAGATAGGACGTTAGGAGATTGGAGGTTGAGCACTCAATTTATTCAAAAAGTCATACTCGATTACGATGACCTAATTATAAATGATGAAGTGGATAACACTATGACGTTTATGGTAAACAAGACCTTCTTTAGAGACCAACTTCGGCTTGAAATGTTTTCATATGTAGGCCTTAATAATCAAGACGCCCTATTAAGGCTTCGTGCATTCTACTTTCCTTATGATGGAATAGGTATCGAGCTAGGTACAAATTTATTTCTTGGAGATCATGGAACTTTTGGTCAATACAGTAATAATAACATGGTCTATTCAAGACTCAAATACAGTTTCTAGTCATATTCCAAATAATTATAAATCATGAAATTTTCAATTAATACAGTTTTAGTGCTACTAATGTCGTTTACAGCATTTTCTTGCAACTCTCAAACATCGTCTAAGCAAACAACTATAGAAAACCTGGTCCTTAATGGTACTGACAGGTGGAAGGCAAACGAAGCGACGATTACGGGAATACATAATATGTCTGATATGCTCGAAAATTTTACAGATACGGAAAACCTCAACTCATACAAGAAATTATCGAATAACCTTCAGAAGGAGTTTTATTTAATATTCCAAAACTGTACTATGTCAGGAGAATCGCATAATCAGCTTCACCATTATTTACACCCATTAAAAGCCCTTATAGAGTCAGTTGAGTCAAATGAGTTAAAAGAAGCTATGATAAATTTCGAAAAAGTAAAATATCACTTGAATGAATTTGATGAATTTTTCAAATAAAAGATGTTTAAAGACACCTGCCATTTCAAATTGTCTTTTATAAAACAGTATTGTCCAGTTGTTTAGTTATCAAATGTTGAGGTAAAGAAAATTCAAGTATTACAGCAACTCAATTATTAAGTCTTTTTTAACACAAAAACATTTGCCTCGAAAAATCAAGAGATTATTTTTACGGTGTGAAAACAAAAAAATCATTCAATATTATATCGAGTCTGATTTTTGTTTGGGTTCTATCTTTTTTAAGTAAAGAGACCTTATTTCTCGAGCAACAAGAAACTTTATTTGAAGAAGAAATAAGGGGCGGAGAGGAATCGGAAGGGATGATTTTATCATTCTTATTTCAAGAAAAAAATATTAGTGGAGACGGAGGGAAGAAGAGTGCATCACATAAGATGCAGTTCTCTTCAGTTGCTCACACTTTTAGGCCAAATTTCATATCCATTAGCCTTATTCACTCTATAAGAGCTAAATTTCAAGTTGACCTGTTTCTAAGTAACAGCGTCCACGAACTTTTCCTAGTTTACTGTACACTAAAACTACCTTTTACTCAAGTTCTTAGATAGTAAGAATTTTTCGAGTAAAACATGATCGCGAGCTTCTCAATTTGTATAAAATTAGAGAGAGTCTTTCGCTAGATCATCCTTTTTTTAATGTGTTTGCACCAGGCTAGTCGCGTGCTTAAAAACTAGTAAATATTTCTGATTATGGATAAAATTAATATGTCTCAACCAAAAGACTGGTTAGAAGGATTGAAGGAGAATTTCTCATCTGACTTGAGTTCAGGATTTGTTGTTTTTTTATTGGCTCTTCCTTTAAGTTTAGGAATTGCACAAGCATCCGGAATACCTCCTCTTATGGGAATTATTTCGGCTATTGTAGGTGGTGTGCTAGTAACATTTATCACAGGGTGTAAGCTTGCGATTAAAGGACCTGCTGCTGGGTTGATAGTTATTGTGGCTGGAGCAGTTTCAGAGTTTGGAGGAGATGAAATAGGATGGAAATTAGCTGCTGGGGCAATGGTAGCTGCTGGAATAGTCCAAATATTATTCGGCTTAATTAAATTAGGTAAATATGTGGATTTCTTCCCCTTGTCAGCAATACATGGTATGTTAGCTGCCATAGGATTGATAATAATTGCGAAGCAAGTTCCTGTACTACTTAATACTTCCCCAGAATTAAGTAAAGGAATGGGGCCTTTTGAGCTGTTTTCTGAAATTCCTACATTCATAGCAAACCTCGATCCAAGTGCAACATTTATAGGAATTGTAAGTTTACTTTTGATGATTTTTTGGCCTAAAATCAAGAATGGATTTCTATCTAAGATACCTGCTCCTCTTGTAGTCTTGTTATTTGCCATACCAGCAGGTATGTTATTCGAGTTTTCTACTATTAAACCTAGTTACACGCTTGTTAAGGTAGGTAATCTCATAGATTCGATAGCAATTAATGCTGACTTTTCGGGAGTATCTCATCTTGGGATTTTCGTTAAATATGTTGTTATGTTTGCTTTAGTGGGATCCTTAGAGAGCCTTCTGACAGTAAAGGCTATAGATCTTCTAGATCCTTTTAAAAGAAAATCAGATCCAAATAAAGATTTGATTGCAGTAGGAATAGGAAATACTCTTGTTGCCTTCTTAGGGGGATACCCTATGATATCTGAGGTAGCAAGAAGTTCGGCTAACATTAAAAATGGAGCGAAAACAAGATGGGCAAACTTTTTTCACGGTTCATTCTTGTTAATTTTCGTACTTGTAGCCTACCCAGTTCTTGAAATGATTCCTAACGCAGCTTTAGCGGCGATGCTTATATCGGTAGGGATAAATTTGGCACATCCGAAAGAGTTTGTACATATGTATGAAATCGGCAAAGACCAGTTGGCCATATTTTTAACTACGATTGTTTTTACGTTAGTAGAAGACCTGTTGATAGGAATAGCCGCTGGAATTTTACTTAAGATAGTAATGCATCTCATACGAGGAGTTAAAATGAAGTCCTTGTTTAAGTCTTCAGTAGTTGTAACAAATGACAACGATAGTTATGTGGTTGAAATTAATGACTCTGCGGTGTTCTCTAATTATTTGGGCTTTAAAAAATATATAGACCAAATTCCTGAAGGAAAGAAAATCACAGTATTACTATCTGAATCTGTACTACTTATGGATCATTCATTTATTGATGATTTATACAGATTGCAATACGACTATGAACTAGCAAATGGAGTGTTTTTAATAGAAGGGTTCCAGGAAATGAAACCCATTTCGTCTCACAAACTATCTGTACATATTCGCTAATTATGAATAATATGAGTGATAAAAACTTTATTGAACAGGATGTCTTAAAGAAATTAAGGCACTACTTACCTGCACAAGCCACCTTAAAAGACTTTGTTCACCATAATTCTTTGCATTCCTTTCAAAATAAAGAATTCTTTGATGGAATATTTAGTGCTTCTAAAATCTTCGGTTTCCACGTTACGTTTAATGTATACAACTACCGAAAGTTGCATAAACAAGGAAGGATTAAGAAAAACATCTTAGACAGAACGATAATTAACTCTAAGGGTGCACACAATTTGGATTCTTACCTAGATAAGATGCTCCATAAAGAGTATGACCATAAGTATAACCCTCGTGTGGGGCAATTAAGAAAGCACTGGAAGAGTAGATATAAAATTGACTTAGATAATTTAGTTCAACCTATTTTATTTAGAATACTAGCTAGTTTTCTGGATCAAGGAATTGCTCTTTGGCATTTTCCTTTTGAAGAGAAAGGACTGTTAGGGGCAATTAAGATTCTAGAGGAAAATAGCTTTAGTAGTTTCTTTAATTCTAAAAGAACGAAAGAGTTACTGCACTCCGAGGATCTTTCTATTGAAAAGCTGCTAGAGATTCTTGTTGGTGATTCTAAGTATTTTGAAAACTATCTATTCGACCAACAATATGGTCATAAAGGATGGAGTGGTTTAATGAGTGTTATTGAAGAAAATCCGGATACTATTTTCTATAAGAAAAATGTTCAATTTAAAGATTTAATAATCCTAGAATTGCTTTTAGAAATAGACTCTCTGGATAAGGTTCTAGGCAAATCATGGGACCCACTAGCAAAGGGGTTATCTATAAAACCTGTTGATTATTTATCTGAAGTTAAGCATGGAGAATTACAAGAAATCCTTCAATTGTGGCAGGAAGCTTTTGAGTGGGATTATTACGATGATGTATTAGCTGGTGTGGGTTTTTTAGCTAAAACTCGTAAGAAAGAAAGCCCCAAAAATGTAAGCTTCCAAGCAATGTTTTGTGTCGATGATAGAGAGTGTTCGTATAGAAGGCATTTAGAAAGCATTGATAATAAATGCGTTACCCTAGGCGCTCCCGGATTTTATGGCGCTGCAATATATTTCAAGCCTTTCGGAGGAAAATTTTACGATAAAAACTGCCCTGTAGCTGTAACTCCTACTCATATAATTAAGGAGGTTGAAATTCAACAGGTAAGGAAGCATGAGATTTATCATCATAATAAGACTCATTCACTACTGCAAGGAGCATTGTCCTCATTTTCTATAGGCTTATTAGCCGGGTTAAAAATGACAATTGACTTAGCAAGGCCAAAAATGCAAGCAGATATTTCTAATGCATTTGCCCATATGGATGTCAATGGTAAACTTTTAATTGAAAATAAGGGTAATAACGAGATAGAAAATGGGCTGCCCGTTGGATATCAAGTGCATGAAATGGTAGATGTTGTTGAGTCATTGTTAGTAGGCATTGGGCTAACAGATGATTTTGCAGATATTGTTTACGTAGTTGCTCACGGAAGCAGTAGCGCAAACAACCCTCATCATGGAGCTCATGATTGTGGAGCTTGTAGTGGTAGGCCAGGAGCTGTTAATGCTAGGGTTTTCTCATATATGGCAAATCATTCAACAGTACGAGAAAGATTAATCGAACGCGGAGTTATTATTCCTGAAAAAACTCAGTTCATAGGAGCTATGCATGATACAGCGAGTGATGACATAGCATTTTATGACGAGGATATTTTATATAAAGAAAACCTTAAAGCTCATAAAATTAATGTCCAAAATTTTGAATCGGCTTTAGATATAAATGCAAAGGAAAGAGCTCGTCGCTTCGCTTCGATTAACATTAAAAAAGACTTAAAAAAGATAAGGAATGAGATTAAGAAGAGGTCTGTATCCTACTTTGAACCTAGACCAGAGCTGGGGCACGGAACTAACGCTCTTTGTCATATTGGATCAAGGGAAAAAATTAAGGGCTTGTTTCTAGATAGAAGGGCTTTTTTACAATCTTATAATTGGGAGAAAGATCCAGAAGGAGAGGTTTTGGCTCAAGTTTTAGGACCTCTACCTGGTGTCTGTGGTGGGATAAACTTAGAATATTATTTCTCTAGAATGGACATGGAGAAAATGGGTGCCGGCACGAAATTACCTCATAATGTAACAGGTCTAATAGGTGTTACAAATAGTAGTGATGGAGATATCAGAACAGGTCTGCCACTTCAGATGATAGAAAATCACGATCCAGTGAGGTTGCTTATGATGATTGAACATAAACCAGAGGTTATTTTAAAAATAATAAAGGCCTCGAAGAGTATTTATGATTGGTTCGATAAAGGTTGGATTCATCTAATATCAATCTCACCAGAAGACAATAATTTATACCTATTTGAGAAAGGAGAGTTTAAGCTTTACGTTCCCGAAAACGAGGTGTTAAAGTCAGATGATATTAACGTCATCATTGAAGAAGGGGTAGAAATGAAGACGAATCATATTTTAGACGCAACACTGGAAAATATTCCAACTATTGTTTATCCAAATTAATTAAAATGAGCTATTTATTATATGCGTTACTCCTTTCCCCTCTATTTGCATTAGTAGTAGGGTTCGGATTGTCTAATGAGAATGAAAAAGGAATCTTTTATGTGTCTTTTCTCAGCGCCATAGTTAACTACGGAGTATTATTAATAGTATCTTTTCTATGGTTTAAAGGAGGTTTTGAACCTATTTTTATTCAAGGTCCTGTTTTATTTCATACAGGACATGCTGATTTTGCTATAAGTTTTTTAATTGATGGTTACAGTTTATCGTATCTTTTTACGGCTACTTTTTTAACTGCCATAATAATCGTCTTTAGTAAGAATTATATTCATAGAGAAAAGGGGTATAAGAGGTTTTTTAACAACATCAAATTTTTCTACTTAGGACTAGTTTTGGTACTAATGTCAGGAAACTTAGAAACGTTATTTCTAGGATGGGAGATTTTAGGTGTGACTTCATTCTTTTTGATAGGGTTTTATAGAGATAGATATTTGCCAGTTAAAAATGCTCTTAAAGTTGTATCTCTTTATAGAGTAGCAGATATTTCAATTTTACTAGGAATATGGTTGAGTCATCACTATTTCGGATATAGCATTAACTTCAATGATATAGAGGGTATTTATAGTGAACATCATCATCTATTAAGTGATGATATTTATTTCTACTTAATCCCTGGTTTGTTTTTACTTGCTGCTATGGTTAAGTCAGCTCAGTTTCCATTTTCCTCATGGTTACCTAGAGCTATGGAAGGACCTACAACTTCGAGTTCGATATTTTATGGGTCACTATCAGCACATATTGGAGTATTCTTATTGATTCGTATTGCTCCATTGTGGGAAGGTAATTATTGGTTTCATTTCATAATTGGCGGGGTGGGGCTTATGACTGTGATTGTATCCTCATCAATTGCAAAAGTCCAATCTTCAATTAAAACGCAGATTGCTTATTCATCTTTAGCTCAGATAGGCTTAATGTTTATTGAAGTATCGTTTGGCCTCTATGGATTAGCGATTCTACACTTTGTAGGTAATGCAATGTTGCGTACTCATCAATTATTGATTTCGCCTTCTATTTTGAGCTATAAAATTCACGATCAGTTTTTTAATTTTAAAAAGCCACAAAAGCAAGGCTATAAAACATTTTATGAAAAGTTAAAATTAACGGTATACGTGCTGAGTATTAAGGAGTTCAACCTGGATACGTTTATGTATAACTATCTATGGAACCCGCTCAAGAAGATGGGAAAGCTTATTGATAGGCTTTCGTTTCGAACAACTATGACAACGTTTGGTACTGTATTTTTAATCGGCTTGTATGGTGTTTATTTCAAAGACTTAGTTCCGGATTTGATTAAACATTACGTTTCTGAGATGTTCGCTCTCTTTAGCTTAATATTAATTCTTAAAGCTTTTGTAAACAGAGAGTCAGCGATAATTGCTTGGTCTTATTTAATAATAAGCCAGTTGCTTCTGTCTCTTTGTTTCGGTTACAATGAAGTATTCGACTTTTCACAGGTTCATATATTTTTAAGTGGAATTCTTGTGTCGGGAATTGTGGGATTACTTATTCTTAATAATTTAAAAAATAAAGGCCAAACCTTAGATTTAAATGACTTTCATGGATTAGTTCACGATTATCCTAAACACGCGTTCATTTTCGTGATAGCATGCTTAGGGATTTCGGGGTTTCCTATAACACCTACATTTATTGGTGAGGATTTAATGTTAGGACACGTCCACGAAAATCAATTTATTTTATTGGCGTTTTTAACAGTTAATCTAATTCTAGACGGATTGGTAGTTTATAGAATTTATGCTCGTTTGTTTCTGGGTTTACATAAGAGTGACTTACATGATTTTGCATATAGGTCATCATAATAATTTTTCATAAAATGAAATCACTAAAGATTCTTATCGTCGGAAGTTTGATGTTGTTTGGCTTGAATATTAATGCTCAAGAAAACAGTGTTGTAACAAATTCTAATGGTTGGTACATGTATTCTGGTACTCATCGTTTGAATGACACATGGGGACTTCATACGCTGTCTCATGTAAGAAGAAATAACATCATTACTGATTGGCAGCAGAGTTTAAATCGAATAGGTCTAACCTACCGATTCAAAAACGGAGCTCAGGGCGCATTTGGGTATGATTACGTACTTACATATCCTTATGGTGACCTTCCTATATCTGAGAAGAAAAGAACTCATGCTATATGGGAGACGATTACTCTCAAACAAGATGTTGGCGTATTTAAAATCTCTCATAGATACAGACTAGAGCAATTATTTACAACGACCCTGTCAGAGATAGACTATAAGTTTTCTAATAGATTTAGATATATGTTGTCAACCTCAGTAAACATTAAAGAGGACTATTTCATTGCCTTTTTTGACGAGGTTTTTATTTCGTTTGGTGAAAATGTTACTTCAAATAATTTAAACCAAAACAGAATATATCTTGGATTTGGCAAGAAAATTAATAATGGAAATATACAGATAGGTTATATGAACCAACTTATCAAAAAGGGGCCGAGTGCACTTTTTGAAATGGATAATACACTTATGTTAGGCTTGAATTATAATTTTGATTTCTCAAAACATACAAATAGGAAGTAAGTTAGCAAAAGATAAGATCATCAATATGAATTCAAACAAGGTAGTATTCTTAAATGCAGCAGGGCTACAGTTATCAGCTAGGTTAGAAATGCCTAGTGACAACTCGCCTCATGCATTTGCGGTTTTCGCTCACTGCTTTACGTGTAATAAAAATCTTACAGCTGTAAGAAATATAGGTAAAGCTTTGACTGCGAATGGTATTGCCGTTTTAAGATTCGATTTCACTGGGTTAGGTGAAAGTGAGGGTGATTTCTCAAAAACTAACTTCTCGTCTAATGTTGATGATTTAGTTTACGCTGCGAAATTTTTAGAAGAAGAATATCAGGCACCTAAAATATTGATAGGTCATTCTTTAGGAGGTGCTGCTGTAGTTTTTGCCTCCTCGATGATTCCCAGCATTCAAGCCGTTGCAACTATAGGGGCGCCTTCTCATCCTGACCACGTTCAATTTCTGTTTCACGATGAGGTAGATGAAATAAATGAACGGGGAGAAGCTGAATTGACAATTGGAGGAAGACCATTTAAGATTAAGAAACAGTTTTTGGACGATATTAATTCTAAGAATATGTCTAATAAACTGAAGGCGATGAGGCTACCTATTTTAGTTTCTCACTCACCTCAAGATACGACTGTCGGAATAGAAAATGCCGCAGAGATTTATAACTCAGCATGGCACCCTAAGAGTTTTATTTCTTTAGATGGTGCTGATCACCTCTTAACTGATAGAAAAGACTCCATTTATGTAGGAGTCATGATTGCTACTTGGGCATCTCGGTATCTAAAGCCTTAGTCTTAAGCTTTTGATATACCAAAACGTTCATTAACGAAATGACTGGCATGGCAACAAATAATCCAACAATTAGAGCCAAGACTCCTCCGATTACAATAATTACGGAAACTATTGCAATTCCCACTAAGTTAAGGACATGACCACGTGTCATATCCCATGAAGTTTTTATAGCGTCAGAAAAATTGGGTGTTTCTTGTTCTAAAAGAGCATAATTAAAAAACTGTAATCTAAAAGCAATATATAGGCCTGGAATAATAAGGAATATCAAACCAACGATAATAGCAATACTCATAACAACTGACCCAATGATGGTATGAAGGACTAATGAAGAATTTGTTTGAGAGAAAAGTGTTTTCACCTCATAAGACTGCCCGTTTATTATATTTAAAAGAATTCTATTAAATCCTAGCGCAAGGATAATCCCGATAACAGATTGAATTATTTGGAAGATAAAGGTGATAAATATGCTATCACCCATAATAGCAGCCCCTATGATGCTAATACTGGCAGTAGTCACTAAGTAAACTAACAGGATTACGATTATTGAACTAGCATGTTCTTTGAAAAGTGTCCAAGCTTCAGAAACGATATTTGATATGGAAATGTTATTCATAAAACAATATTAAGCTAATTTATTTAAATGGGACCCTAGAATTTAAGTTTGATAATAAAAACACAATTGTAAGAAACTGTTTTGGTGTTTGAACGCATTGTAGTTTGTAAATATACATATACCTTCGTGGCATGAAAAAATTAACCTTAATTGTTGTTTTGCTTGGGTTAGTGTTTGGAAATACATTCGGTCAAGGAGCTAAAGCGAGTAAGAAGTTATTGAAAACTTTGAATAAAACAGATCTAAATTTTGAGACTACTGATGTCGGAGATTTCCGCATCACCATTGCTGTAGAGAACGGGAGAACTCACTTAGTTTTTCTAACTTCACAAATTAATGAATATCATGGTGCTTATGTATCCGATTTATATGGTTTTGCTATTGTAAGTAATAGCGACAGTATAAAAATGTTGTCAGATACATATCAAGATTTACTAGTAGAAACTGCTCGTACTACCGTCGGTAGTTGGGGTATTTATTACTCTGACGATAAAACACAAGCTGGGATAGCATACATAGCTAAAATCACTTCGAATATTACTTCAGAAGAATTAAAAGCTCATATTTTAGGTGTTGCATTAATTGCCGATTTAAAAGAACTAGAGTGGGAGAAAAGTGGGTTTATTTTAGAATCAGATCAGTGGTAATATGAATAGAAAGTCTAGAAAGGCACTTGATTGCAAGCTTATAGGTCCTAGCGAAATTAATTCAGGTTATTTTCGTTATGAGGTTACAATTCAAGAATCTGATGGGGAAATATACAAGGCGCCGGCATTCGGTAGAGATATGCAGGATGCTTTAAGTCGCCTAGTTTGGAGTGAGAGAACAGAAGCAGTTACGCGTTTTGCAAACAAAAAGTCGTGGTTACAAGTTATTCCATTGATTAGTTTACTATGCGTTCTGGGAGTATTTGCTTTTCAAGCTCAGTCCCAAAACAACCCTGCTTGGATATTAGGCGGGCTTGCTTCTATTGGAGCAATATTTGGACTTTCAATTCTCTGGAGTCAGCATATAAACAAACACTAAACCTGACACTAAAATGACTTGAAGTATCTCAAGGTGTAATAATTTTGCATCATGAATCTACAGTCAAGGCTTACAGTGTTTTCTTTCCTGCTGTTAGTTGTTTTTCTTCTGGCTGCCACGTTAAACCCTTCTGTAGTGTTTGCACAAACAAACGCTTATTACTTATCTGGAACTATAACGTCAGATGAGGGCACGCCAGTAAATGGTGCTAATGTGTATTCTCATACTTTAGAACTAGGTACTACTTCAAATGAGTCGGGTGAATTCAGCCTAGGTCCTATAAATTGTTTTCCCTCGGATATTATTGTATTCCAAATTAGTTCAGTCGGATTTAGAACAAAACAAGTAAAATCTACTATTTCAGAACTGAATTTAAAGATTAGACTTAAGAGAGATGTACTCGAATTAAATGAAGTTGTAGTCGAGTCAATAACTAATCAAGCAGAAGGAGTGTGCCTAGTGAAAGTTGCCACCATAAATGTTGAGCAGTTAGATAGATCTAGTTCTCCTTCTCGTATAGAATCGCTTGCAAGTGAACCAGGAGTAGAGATGATTTCTATGGGTTCAGGTGTGTTAAAGCCTGTTATCAGGGGCTTATCGGGATTGAGAGTTGCAACATTATTTAGAGGAGTTAGAATAGAAAGCCAAGCTTGGGGAGCTGAACACGGAATTTATTTCCCCGAACAAGGTATTGATAGAGTAGAAATAATTAGAGGGCCTGGCGCTCTGGTTTTCGGTGCTGATGCAATAGGAGGGGTTCTGAATTTCCTCCCTGAAAACCCTCTTCTTGATGTAGGTAGAGAATCAAATATCTCTATGCGAGGTTTTTCTGCCACTTCCGGACTTCAAGCGTCGTTCCAAACAAAAAAACGATCTCGTCATTCACATCATGCTTTCAGTGGTGGCTACAATAAGCACTATGACTACATGCTTCCTAACGGATTAGCAGCGGAAAACTCTCGTTATAAGCAATTTTTTGCTCAAGGAGTATGGGGTTATATCAGAGACTGGGGTAAGATAGAAGGAGTTTATTCGTCATCGTATAATACAGCAGGATTAATGGGGGGCGGTGGTTTTCAACGTTCAGGGGATCATCTTGTGTCTACATCGGCAACTATTATTTCTAATAATTGGCTGATTAAACCATCGATTGGGTACCAATTAAATCACAGGAAAGAATTTGACATTCCCTTAAACTTTGAGGGTGTGAATGTTAATACTGACTCTGCCTATTCTAATGCCGGAGATGTAGACCTGAGTCTTAGAATTCTTAGATTCGATACTCAAGCAAAAAGAACTCAAGGAGAATTTACTTGGCTGTTTGGTTCTCAAGGCTTCATTTCTACAAACGTAAATAACGCTGACGAAGTATTTATTCCAAACGCTTCAATTAATGAGCTGAGTGCCTTTTCTATTTCTACTTGGGAAAGGGATAAGATCAGTTTGCAGATAGGAATTCGGTATGACGATAGAAATATTTCGACATTAGACTGGTCAAATAATTATAAATATCTATCATATTCTCTAGGTTCTAATTACGACTTAAACGATTTGTCATCCTTAAGGGTGAGTTTCTCTCACGGAAATAGAGCGCCAGGTCTTTCAGAATTAGTTGCCGACGGGATTCATGATGGGGCTTACCGATATGAAATAGGTAATGTCGAATTAAATCATGAAAGGAGCTATAGTTTGGATTTAGGTTATGAATTGAGGTTACATAACGTTGCTTTTGACTTCTCTGTTTATCGAAATACAATCGTGAATTATATCTATTTGGCCTCAACAGGAGAATACATTGAAGGATACAAAGTGTATAAATTTGCTGCTACAGATGCTGAATTTAGTGGACTTGAGCTAGGTCTATCTTTTAGACCAAACCTAATTCCAGGTCTTTATCTATCAAATGCCATCTCTTATGTTAGAGGTGTCAGTACTGAAGGATACCTACCTCTAATCCCCCCCATGAACCTTCACTCAGAGTTAGGGTATGAGCGTAGTATATTTATGAATGTTAAAGATGTCTATGCTAATATTAGTAGCGATTTAGTTGCATCTGCTGTTAGAGTATCAAGTGGGGAATCTATTTCGCCAGGTTATGGAATTGTAAATTTTAGCTTAGGAGCTTCTTTAGCACATAACTTGACATTGGGGTTAGCAGCTAAGAACTTATTCAATAAAGAGTACATTCCACACTTGTCACTTGTTAAGAATATGGGCATTCCTCAAGCCGGAAGAAGTATAAGTTTAAGGTTAGTTTTTAAAGTTTCTACATAAATCGAAACTTTTTTATGTTAAATGCGTTAATGATGTTATGGACAACATAACTTTTATATCAGTATACTTTTTAGCCGTATTAAGTTGGGCTACTTTTTGGGGAATTCAATTGACAGCACGTGCAGTTTTAGAGCTTCTGCCTAATCGATCATAGATTGATTCGCGTAATTGATAATAAACCTTTAGTTAATAGGTATAGTATCTTCAGAAAATAACCTTATTTAAACGAGTTTTTCACAAAAAATGTGATAAAACGACGTGTTTTAGTGTTTTTGTATCTACTCAAAACCGCTTGAAAATCAAATAATTGGCTCATTTAGGGCCTTTTTGTTACAGGTGTTATTTTATCTTAATGCTTGTGTTTTAAGGTGTTGCAGAGGATTTTAACAATTCAACGTGAATTTTAAAAAAAGGGAGTATTCAGTTGTATGCTTATTATTACAAATATTGGCCTCAGTTGTAAACAAAAACCCTTATACAATGGATAACGTTTTTAAATTTATGGGAGGCTTTTTCAAAGGTCTTACCCAACTGATGATCGGTTTCGCTGCTTTAGCAGTTGTGACTGAAGTAGTGTTCGGAGCAGCAATGTTCCCAGGTATGGAAGTTGTAGATAACCTCACGGGGTTAATCTCTCAGCTCGGAAATGGAGGATTTGTAGGCTTAGTTGCCTTGTTAATTCTTTGGTCTATACTTGATCGCAAGTAACAGGTCTACCTAAAATAAAATAAAGGCGGTCCGGATTTGCCGGACCGTACTTTATAAATCCAAGGACTTTGAATAAGCATTAACCCCTTTCCCATGGAACGCTATGCAACCATAGTTTTGCTAGTTGTCAGTGTAGCTGCTCTTAGCTACCTCAAGACTGAGCAACTCGATTTTTACGCTGCTAACGCCGAAGCCTCAGAGGCAGCCGCAGTAGAAGCCGCCGCAGTAGAAGCCGCCGAGCGTATTGAAGCTGCGAAAATTAAATTTACCATCCCTCATGATCGCGATGCTAATACTACAGATATTGTTGTAGCATTAGACGGAAGTGATTCTTTCGACTTGGAAGGTGACTCACTTTTTTACGCTTGGTCACAAACATCAGGTAGCGATGTATATCTTCAATATGAAGATGATTCTAACGGAAATACAGCAACTTTTGTAGCTAACCCAGGAGAATACACCTTTAAGTTAACAGTATCTGATGCCTACGGAAGTTCGTCTTCAAATGAAACTACTATAGCTGTTGAAGCAGAGCCTAACTCTCCTCCTGAAGCAGTGGTGAAAGTATATTAAGAAAATAGACTAAGTCATAAAATACATATATGGTCTTTCTAATCATGAAGCGCGTCTCTTTTACGGTGACGCGTTTTTCATGGCGTAACTTTACATTTCAAAAGCTAGTTAAAGTTACCATATGGTTATTCCTGCTCGAACACTATCTCCTAAAGAATTCCTTGCTCAAGCAGAACGAGGAGGAATAATTTTGGATGTTAGAAGCCCTGGGGAATTTGCTGAAGGGCATATCACTGGAGCCAAATCTTGGCCTTTATTTTCGGATGAAGAAAGAGCTGAAATTGGAACTTTATATAAACAGAAGTCTAGAGAAAAAGCTGTAGATCTAGGACTAGAAATTATAGGCCCTAAAATGGCGGAAATGGCAAGATATGGGCGTGAACTATTTGACTCTCAGTTATCCGATGAAGGTTTGCCTTCTCGTAATTCGTTGTTAATACACTGTTGGAGAGGAGGGATGCGGTCTGAATCCGTTGCTTGGTTATTAAGAACGGCAGGAGTTCCGGCTGTAGTTTTAGATGGTGGATACAAGAATTTCCGATCATATGCTCGAGGTATGTTTGATGTGAAAATAGATTTTGCTGTGCTTGGCGGATATACGGGTTCTGCAAAAACGGATACTCTGTTAGAGCTTAAAAAAATTAAGGGAGAATCAGTGATAGATCTTGAGGGAATGGCAAAACATTTCGGTTCAGCTTTTGGTAATTTGGAAAGAATTCAACAACCGACTACTCAGCAGTTTTCTAATGACCTTTTTTTTAAATTGAGGGAATTGAATGCTTGGAACGAAAGAGATCCTGCACGAGTTAGGCCTATTTGGGTTGAGAACGAAAGTCGCACCATAGGTATGGTCGATATGCCCGAACCGATTTTCACTCAACTAATAGCATCAAGGTGTTTCGAAATGCAGCGCACTGAAGATGATAGAGTTAAGCATCTAGTACAGATGTATGGTGAAATTGACACCAATTTATTAGCAGTAGCTTTTAATAACATAGCTAATAAGTTAGGAGGAGACAATGTTAATAAGGCATTAGCGGCGTTGGAGCAAGGGGATTTATATACAGCAGCTAGTATTGCTTTGGTTTATTACGACAAAACCTATTCTCACGGGCTAACTAAGCGCAATGAAGATTTAAGAACAAATGTTGATTGTCGCAACCTTACTCCTTCTGATTGTGCAAAGCATTTAAGTAATTTTTTAACTGATTTTTTATGTCTGAATTGATTCGTTTAACGCAGTATTCCCACGGTGCTGGATGCGGCTGTAAAATCGCACCAGGTGTTCTACATTCAATGCTGTCATGCATGAATAATGATATAGTTTACCCAAACTTGGTTGTAGGAAATGACACAAAGGATGATGCAGCTGTTGTAGATCTAGGTGATGGAACTGGAATTGTTAGTACAACAGACTTTTTTATGCCTATTGTTGATGATCCGCATACTTTTGGTAGAATAGCTGCCGCAAATGCTATTTCTGATATTTATGCAATGGGAGGTACCCCGCTTATGGCAATTGCCATACTTGGTTGGCCTATAAATAAACTGAAGCCAGAGGTTGCAGGTATGGTTTTAGAAGGAGGGAGGTCTGTGTGTGCTGAGGCCGGAATACCTCTTGCGGGTGGTCATAGTATAGATTCTCCTGAGCCCATTTTTGGACTTGCTGTTACGGGAAGAGTGCCTCTTGCTAATTTGAAAGCTAATGCGTCTGCTCATGTAGGGGATGTCCTTTTTCTTACCAAACCGCTCGGTGTAGGAATGGTTACAACGGCAGAGAAAAAGGGGCTAGTTTCTAAAGAACACATAGCTTCAGCCATAGAATCAATGACTAAGCTTAATATTGTCGGAGCTAAGCTCTCAGAAGTTAAAGGCGTTAACGCAATGACAGACGTTACAGGATTTGGGTTGATGGGGCATCTACTTGAGCTCTGTCAGGGTTCAGGCACTCGAGCCGTCATAGATTTCAATTCAGTGCCCACTTTAGATCGAAAAGCACTAGAATCATATCACTCTCAGGGATGCGTCCCAGGTGGAGCACGTCGTAATTTCGAGAGTTACGGCAAGCACTTAGATATTCCAAAGGGCTTCATTAGAGATCTTCTCTGTGATCCACAAACGAGTGGTGGTTTGCTAGTTTCGGTATCCAATGATTCAAGTGTAGAAGAAGTAAAATCTATATTGATTTCAAGTGGGCTATCTTCAGAAATAATCGGATACCTTAAAGAGGCGGACCCGACTGCTCATACAGTCCTCATTAAGACTTAAAACAGAAGTGAAATATTAGTGTTTCGCATTTTTTAGGAGTGAAATATCAAAACTAATATGAATCATTGCGATATTGATAGTAATGCTATTACTATCTTAGCGCTTCACAATGAAAGAATTATTAAGTCAAATTACTATAAAAGTCAATGAGGGATTATTTCTAAAGAATCCAGACTCATCTGATTTGGGAAGAAGAATCATATCAAATTCAATTGAGTTAATTGAAGAAATTGGTATTGAGGCCTTCACGTTTAAAAAGCTAGGTGATAAAATTGGGTCACCTGAATGTACTATTTATCGGTATTTCGAAAACAAACAGAAAATATTACTGTATCTAACTTCATGGTATTGGTGTTGGTTGGAATATAGAATGGTCTTTGCAACGGCGAATATTTCTAACAATGAGGATAAATTGATTAAAGCGATTGAGATTCTCACTGAACCCGTTGAACAAGACGATAACTTCACTCATGTTAATGAGTATTTACTTAATAAAATAGTCATTTCTGAATCCTCGAAATCATACTATACGAAGGAAGTAGATGCAGATAATGCAGATGGCGTTTTTACGGTATATAAACGAATAGTACAGCGTGTAAGTGATCTAGTTATGGGAGTTAATCCTGATTTCAAGTACCCTCATATGTTAGTTTCAATCGTAATAGAGGGAGCTCACCAACAAAGACATTTTGCAGAACATTTACCAGCACTTACAGACGTTGTTGATGGTGAAAGCAGCATTATGGATTTCTTTATAGATATGGTTTTAAGTACAATTAAGAAATAATTAAATGAATAAATTTTTTGACTTAAAAAACTTGAGAGGAGACATATTTGGAGGATTAACAGCTGGAATTGTGGCATTACCACTTGCGTTAGCTTTCGGTGTTCAATCTGGTATGGGTGCGATAGCAGGATTGTATGGTGCAATGGTCTTAGGGGTTTTTGCAGCGATTTTTGGAGGTACTGCAACCCAAGTTAGTGGTCCTACCGGTCCCATGACTGTGATTTCAGCTATGGTTATTGCCTCTGCTATTGAGGTGTCAGGAAGCCTTCAAGCGGGTATGGGGATTATCATCGCTTCATTTATGCTAGCCGGTGGTTTTCAAATTATGTATGGTCTATTGAAGATAGGCAAATACATAAAGTACATTCCATACCCAGTGCTTTCTGGTTTCATGACGGGTATTGGCGTCATAATTATTTTATACCAAATCTATCCATTTTTAGGTCATCCATCTGCAAGCAACACCGTTGATATATTTTTAAATATTAATGAGCCTCTTTCCCAAATTAACTTCAGTGCTTTGGGCTTAGGTGTGTTAACCATTGCAATTATTTACATTTTCCCTAAAATTACTAAGTCAATTCCTAGCGCATTAGTAGCTTTGCTAGTTGCTAGTGGATTATCGTATTTACTAGGGGTTAATGTTCCGGTGATAGGAGATATTCCAGTGGGAATACCTGATTTGAAAATTAGCACAATATTTTCTGTAGAGCCTGCTATGTACTGGACTGTAATAGAGTTTGCCGTTATGTTGTCAGCATTAGGAGCAATAGATTCGCTGTTAACATCAGTTATTGCTGATAATATAACAAAAACTAAGCATAACAGTAACAGAGAGTTAATAGGTCAGGGAATTGGAAATATTGCTGCGTCATTCATTGGAGGTCTTCCTGGAGCAGGTGCTACTATGAGAACTGTTGTAAATGTTAATGCTGGAGGAAAAACTAGATTGTCAGGGATAATTCATGGATTGTTTTTGGTTACCATATTATTTGGACTAGGAAAGTTTGCGGCCTTTATACCTTTAAGTGTACTTGCAGGAATTTTAATTACAGTCGGAATAGGAATAATCGACTACAAGGGGCTGAGGCATCTTAAAAGAGTGCCTAGAGCAGATGCCGTGGTTCTACTTATAGTTTTATTGATAACGGTATTCGGAAATCTTCTTCATGCTGTAGGAGTAGGAGTAGTTTTGGCTTGTGTCTTGTTTATGAAAAAATCTAGTGATTTGGTTGAGAGAGGAACTTCATTAAAAGCATTAAGTGGCTTTGACGGCGAGGACGCATGGGACGACGAGGGTGGAGTATATGAGCACTATAGAAATAAAATTTTCATCAAGCATTTATATGGCCCATTATTCTTCGGATTTACTTCAAGATTTCAGGAGTTAATTAAAGAGTTAAAAGGCGATATAAAAGTTTTAATTATCCGAATGGATGAAGTTCCTTATATAGATCAATCAGGAATTTATGCAATTGAGGAGGCTATTATGGATTTGCAAAGTGAGAATGTGGTCGTTGTTTTTGCAGCTCTACAACCACAGCCATTTGATATGCTAAAGAAGATAGGAGTTATACCCATTTTAGTTCCGGAAATGCATGTTTTTGACTCGTTTAAGGACTGTGAAGTTTGGCTTAAACACAATTTACAGTCAAAAGAAAATGGGATTGAACAGATTTCTGCAGAATTGCTAAAAGTTAAAAAAGCGAAGGTTGCTTATCGTCTGTAAAACGAAAAAAAAATGATTACACAAACAAAAGAAACGAGATCAGCTTTAACCCCAGAAATGGCTTTAAAAATATTGAAAGCTGGTAATAAACGCTTCGTAGATGGTGAGTCGATACCCAGAGATTTGCTCAAACAAGTTGTTGAAACTACAGGTGGGCAATTCCCTTTTGCAGTAATACTTAGTTGCATAGATTCAAGAGTGTCTTCCGAGTTGATTTTCGATCAAGGAGTTGGAGATATTTTTAGCGTCAGGGTAGCAGGTAATGTAATAAATACAGATGTTTTAGGCAGTATAGAGTTTGCCTGTAATGTTGCTGGAGCTAAGCTGATTCTTGTTTTGGGACACACTAGATGTGGCGCAATTCAAGGTGCATGTGAAGGTGTGGAGTTTGGTAATTTGACAGAATTGTTAGCCAAAATTAAGCCTGCGATTGATGATGTTAAGGCTTCTCACGGAAATAATCACACTGTAAACATGGAGTTTATAAACAAGGTAGCTCAAACGAACGTTATGCAGATTTTAGATCAAATCAAGGACGAGAGTCCTGTTTTAAAGGGCATGATTAATAAAGGGGAGGTTCTTCTTTCGGGCGCTATGTATTCCGTAGAAACAGGAAGTGTAGAGCTGTTATAGTCCTAGGCTTTCACTAACATTCGGTGAAGAATATGTATAGGTAGGCCCATTACTGTATAAAAAGAACCGTTAATAGACTTAACACCTACATATCCTATAAGGTCTTGAACGCCATAGCTTCCAGCTTTGTCTAATGGCTTGTATTTGTCTATGTAGTGGTGTATCATCTTGTCTGTAAGCTCTTCAAAGTGAACCTCACAAGTGTCTACTTCGCAAAGAGTTTGTAAATCGCCGTTTTCCAATGTAGAAATAGCTATTCCTGAAGCTACAACATGAGTTCTTCCGCTCAGCCGCTTGAGCATTGAGATAGCCTCTTGTTTATTTGCGGGTTTTTCAAGAATCTCATCATCAATTAATACCACGGTATCACCTGTTATTAGAATGTCATCAACTTCTATCAGGTCGCGATACGCTTCAGCTTTCGCCCTTGTAACGTACTCTGCAACTTGAGAACCTTTAATATCAGAGGGGTAACTTTCGTCAACATCTCGAATAATAACCACAGGCTCTAATTCTAAGCCTCTAACTAACTCTAATCTTCTCGGGCTTTTAGAGGCAAGAATAATTCGTTTGGACGTCAGGTGTGGATATAGCATGATAAATATGTGGGAACGGTGCGAAATTAGTTCCTTTATAGTCGCAATCAGAAAGAGTGTAGTAGCTAACTTTGCGTCGGCTAATTGCACATTCAAATTTTCGAGATGTCTGAACTTCGTCCTAGTACTGAAAATATCTTAATATTAGATTTCGGCTCACAATATACTCAGCTGATAGCTAGGAGAGTAAGGGAAATTAACGTCTACTCAGAAATAATCCCTTGGAATAAATTTAACGGGGTTCCCGAAGGGTGTAAAGGTGTGATTCTTTCAGGAAGTCCCCATAGCGTTAGAGACGATGATGCTCCTAAGCCCGATTTACAATCCATTATCGGAAAAGTCCCGCTTTTAGGAGTTTGTTATGGGGCGCAATATTTGGCCTTGAAAAATGGAGGCAGTGTAGAGGCTAGTGACACAAGGGAATATGGCCGTGCTAACCTCAGTGAAGTAGATAATAACGATGAGTTACTTCGCGGTATTACACTCGAAAGTCAGGTGTGGATGAGTCATGGTGATACGATTTTAAATTTAGGTGATGGGTACCAAACTATTTGTAGTACGGGTGATGTGAAATTTGCAGGGTTTAAGGATTTGAATGAGCGAGTATGGGGGATTCAATTCCATCCCGAAGTGTTTCATAGCACTGAAGGACCTGTTCTCATTGAGAATTTCATCATGAATATTTGTGGTTGTTCTGGTGAATGGACTCCAGATAATTTTGCAGATGCGACTATTTCTGAGCTGAAAGACCAAATAGCCTCAGACGAACACGTCATTCTCGGACTTTCCGGTGGAGTAGACTCTACGGTAGCTGCTGAGCTTCTAAATCGAGCAATAGGAGAGAGGCTTCATTGTATTTTCGTTGATAATGGTTTACTGAGGAAGGGAGAGTTTGAGCAAGTTCTTGTAGACTATGAAGATATGGGCTTAAATGTTAGAGGGGTGAGGGCAGGAGAAAAGTTTATGGAAGCTCTTAAAGGTTTGAGCGACCCAGAATTAAAAAGAAAAGCTATAGGTCGTGTTTTCGTTGAAGTTTTTGACGAAGCTTCAAAGGAAGTGAAGGGGGCTAAGTGGTTAGGACAAGGAACGATATATCCGGATGTAATAGAATCGGTGAGCGCTACAGGAGGGCCCTCTGCAACTATAAAGAGTCATCACAACGTAGGTGGACTACCGGATTATATGACTCTTAAAGTAGTAGAGCCCTTGCGCTCTATTTTTAAAGACGAAGTTCGGAGGGTAGGCAAGGCATTGAATATTAACCCTCGTATTCTCGCACGACATCCTTTTCCCGGACCCGGCCTCGGAATCAGGATTTTAGGTGATGTAACATCAGAAAAAGTGAAAGTTCTTCAAGAAGTCGACTATATCTTTATTAATGGACTACGTGAGGCCGGACTATATGATGAAGTTTGGCAAGCCGGAGCGATGTTACTCCCTGTTCAGTCCGTGGGGGTTATGGGTGATGAGCGCACTTACGAGAACGCTGTTGCTCTACGAGCTGTAACAAGTACAGACGGAATGACTGCAGATTGGTGTCATTTACCGTATGACTTTCTTGCAAAAGTGTCGAACGACATTATTAATAAAGTTAGGGGAGTTAACAGAGTTGTGTACGATATTAGCTCTAAACCACCAGCAACAATCGAATGGGAGTAAAATCAAATCATAATTCGTCAATATTTAATTCGTTTTTAAAAAGCGATTTTCATTCTTATAAATTTTCTTATGGAACTTTAGTGATTTATGCTATCGTTTTGATTCTGTCATCGTTAGTGATATCACCTGTCATAGCTCAATCACCAACTTTTAATAACACATCTGACTCTATTAAGATTGACTCAGTTGAAGATTTACGAACCCACGAAGTTGATTTTAAAGCTGTAGCACTACTACCTTTTTTCAGTAATTATTTAGACGATGGCTTAACACCGTCATCTAAACGTCAAGAGAGAATGCGGGAAATATCTATAGAAAATATGATGGGTTTTCGTTGGGCTGCTGAACGACTAAAGCAAAGTGGATACTTAATTGATTTGACCTTTTTAGATGAGGTGCCAGATACTTTAGGCAAATCAAATTGGGATGTTTTAGATATTTATGGTTCAGATGTAGTTTTCGGTCCACTTCAGATTAGCTCTATAGTAAAAAGCATAAGAATTATTGAAAATTTAGGTGCTGATCATGTACTTCTTACTCCAGTAAATGAAAACCTTCTTAAAAGCTCTGATGCCATAAGATGTATTATCCCTTCAGAGAAATTTGCCGTTGACTTAATTGCTGTGGATATTGCCAAAAATCATAGCGACAGTCATATAATTTTCGTTATGGCAGATGGTGTGGATAGCGATTTAGAATCTCGTTTTATGGATGAGCTTTCAAAACAACTTTTAGTAGCATCTCCTATTCAAGACACCACTTCTGCTTTTGACTATATCACTCCTATATCTGACACATTAAGGTTTGACACTGTACATGGTTCGAAAAATTCTGTAGGATCACTTTCAGAGAAGATTAAATTCTATGAAAGAAATGTTGTGGTTACCGTTGCTGGAAGGTCAGCAAGATCTATGCTTTCGAATCTTCAAATGGCGGTTCAAATTAATGATTCAACTGAAATCTATGTTTATTCTCATCCCGAACTACAGGGTTTGGGATTTATTGATGTTAAATTTCTTGAAAGATCACGAACAACGATTCCAGTTAGCGAGGTTATAGATTGGAACGACTCTACTTCTATTGCTGCAGTAAAAGTATTTCGTAAGATGTATAAATCAGATCCGTCTAAGTATTCTCTTCGCGCCCACGATGCTTTTCTCGATGCATTTTTAAGAAAAAAGAAAAAAGAAATGGGAGATTTGGATTTTTCTATCTTACCTGCTCAAATCTCAAC
Source organism: Bacteroidota bacterium (assembly GCA_002746975.1). Lineage (GTDB taxonomy): Bacteria > Bacteroidota > Bacteroidia > Flavobacteriales_D > Sanyastnellaceae > UBA974. Next base: position 63,934 of record NVXE01000012.1, read on the forward strand.
AAAATACGATTGGGGTGCTGTCGACACTTTTTCTGGCTATATTAATAAAGCTTGGAAACTCAAAACGTTTCATCTAGGTCAATGGTGCGACTCAGATACTGTACCCATGCTCCCTGATTTCTTAGTTCCAGAATTAGATGATGACGGCTTTTATATTAACAAGCCTTAGATATAAAGCTTAATTCTAGAAGCTGCGAATTAGTGTTAAATGCGGTTGTCTATCATCGATGCTCCAGGGAACGAAGCCTTGTCAAAACTGAAACTCGACTTAGGAAGAGTAACCCCGGTTTTAAAGCTTTCAATGATATAGTCTGTGTCGGTTCCCTCGCGACCTTTAACGACAAGGCGTACTATTTCGAGATTAACATCGTCGATATACATTTTTAAGGTGTGGTACGGCTTATCCTCTCCATCGATAGGGTAGAGGTTGATTTGAACGCAATCTCGGTCACCGACCATTTCACGGCCTTTCCATTCGCTTTTGAATTCGTCCTCCCATATGGTGAAGATTCGAGATGGATCCATGCCTTCTTCGATAAGCATATCTGCGTCGTCGATGTAGCAATCGTTTGTCTCGGTTTCGTAAGTCCAAACCGTTATTCCATCCGAAATAATAATGAACTCCCCTAAATTCAAGTTGAACTTATCTCCTTCGATATAGATTTTCCCTGAAATAGTTTCTTCGAAATTGTTTTTTAAATCTACAATCTTTGATGAATACGTAGCTTCTATGTTTTCAAACGTTTTTGCTCGCTCACTTAATTTGGATAAAAGCTCCTCCGGATTTTGTGAATACCCATTAAAACCTAGTGAAATTGATAGTAAGACGAAAAATAAAGTGCGAATCATATTGTAATTTTGAATGAATTAAACCTCCCCATCAAATGGTCTACGCAAAAGTTGTTCCAAACTTACTTCGTCTGGAATTAATACCTTTCTTGCTTTAGACCCTTCGAAAGGTCCAATAATTCCAGCGTCCTCTAATTGATCGACAAGGCGGCCTGCTCTGTTGTATCCTAGTTTCAACTTTCGTTGAAGCAGAGAAGTCGATCCTTGTTGGTGCATTACTATAATATGTGCCGCCTCCTCAAACAAAACGTCTCTTTCATCAACTGATGTAGCCCCTCGTTCTGCGACTCCCTCTACTGTAAATTCAGGGAGTTCAAAGACTTCAGGAAATCCTCTTTGGCCTCCAATGTGATTGCAAATAGCTTCCACCTCAGGAGTGTCTACGAAACCACATTGCAGCCTGATTAAATCGTTACCGGTACTCATCAGCATGTCACCTCTACCTATGAGTTGGTCTGCACCTCCGGCATCCAAGATAGTGCGAGAATCTATCTTAGAAGTTACGCGAAAGGCTACTCTAGCAGGGAAATTAGCTTTAATCGTTCCTGTGATAATATTCACCGATGGGCGCTGAGTAGCTATGATTAGGTGAATTCCTATAGCACGAGCGAGCTGAGCTAGACGAGCAATAGGAGTTTCAACCTCTTTACCTGCGGTCATAATAAGGTCAGCGAACTCATCTACAACAAGAACTATATAGGGAAGGAAGTGATGTCCTCTCTCAGGATGAAGATCTTTAGATGACTCAGGGATAATCTTTCGGTTTATAAACTTCTGATTGTATTCTTTCAAATTTCGACACTGAGCATCTTTTAATAGATCATATCGCTGATCCATTTCCTTGCAAAGAGAATTTAAGGTTGCCACGACCTTATCCGTATCTGTTATTATAGCATCCTCAGAATTGGGGAGTTGTGCTAGATAATGTCTAGAAATATGGTTATAAACAGATAACTCTACTTTCTTAGGATCTACTAGAACAAACTTTAATGCGCTAGGGTGTTTCCTATATAACAGACTGACAAGCATGGCATTAAGCCCTACCGATTTACCCTGCCCAGTAGCACCCGCCATTAGCAAGTGGGGCATTTTTGCTAAATCGAAAATGTGAGTCTCGTTTGAGATAGTCTTTCCTAATGCGATAGGAAGCTCATAATCACAATTTTGGAATTTCTCAGATGCAATTAAAGTACGCATACTCACTATATCGGGTTTAGAGTTAGGCACCTCTATACCGATAGTCCCCCTTCCTGGGATAGGGGCGATAATTCTTATTCCTAAAGCCGCAAGACTAAGTGCAATATCGTCCTCAAGATTTTTTATCTTAGATATTCGAATTCCCGGAGCAGGAATGATTTCATAAAGAGTCACAGTAGGTCCTACTTCAGCAGATATTTTATCTACGGCAATTTTAAAGTTGGCGAGAGTTGCTAGAATTCTATCCTTGTTTATAGATAACTCTTCATCGCTAACCATATTCTTTCCATCACCGTGATTAACCAAATGCTCTAGCCCAGGCATTTTGAAAGAACCTAACTCTAGAGATGGGTCGTAAAGGCCAAATTCACGAGTCAATTCATTTACTTCGCCTTTGCTTAGCAAATCTTCCTGTTCGGTTTCCTTTATCTCGAGTGTTATTTCTGGTTCGTCAACATTTTTCTTTACGCTTAATTCAGGTAGTTCAGTTGTATTGTTTTGAGGTTCTGAAGGCTTGTCGTCCTCTATGTTTTCTTCTTTGGAATCAGACAAAAGGTCATCAACGATATCGTCTAGCTTGCTATTAGGATTTATGAAAGTATTTCGTGGCTGAGTTTCTGGCTTTTCACGAGAAGACTCATCACTAAAAGACCCTTTGTTTTCATCTGTTCCCTCATCCTCTATTTGTTTTGAGAAAAAAGAAGTCCAATTAAATAAAGATCTAATTTTATCAGATTTGATATTTTCATACCATTTGGGAGCAAACTGGTATAGTGTGATGAATGAAATTACAGCTATAATAACTCCTGTACCGAAATTACCGAAATACATTAAAGTAAGTTTCAGTAGATAGACTGACCCTAAACCTACAATGTGATCTCCAACGAAAAGATTAATTTCAAGCGACTCATCTATTGCTTCGTGGAATAGAAAAGCAGTAATCCATGGAAGAATTATCATAGCAAGTAAAGACCAGCTTATCGACTTCCAAATAGGAAGTATAGTTCGTCCTGTAAGTGCTTTCCATCCAAGTATAGTCAGGATAAACGGAACAGCTAAGAAACCAAAGCCGAAGGTGCCTCGTACTAAGTAATGTCCTACTAATGCCCCTAGCTTCCCCCCAATATTGTGAGCTGGTAGGGTTGATGCCTCTGTTTGAACTAGAAGAATATCATAAACGCCTGTAAAAATAGCTGATACAGAACTCAGCATTAAAAAAGCTGCTGTACCTAGCGTTAAGAGCCCTACAGTAGATCTCACTCTTTCATCCTCCCAATACTCTAGGAATGTAACCCTAGGATGCTCCGTTTTAAGATTTGATTTTTTTTGAAAAGATTTGGATGTTTTATTCGAAGAGTCTTTCGAATTTGACCCTTTTCGGACGTTTCGAGCGGGCTTGCTCTTGTTTGTGGAGGAGGAGAAAATGGTGCGCATGGTGCTAATCTGTAAAATTAAACGGTAATGGCTGTCGGCGTAGTACATTGCACTCTCCTTGTTCACGTTTTAGTGTTCAAATCAAGAGGTTGACGAAACGTTGGTTTTTAAAGGAAAGTTTGACTATCTTTGCCCTCCAATTCTCGAAGCTATGGCCAAGAAAGGCAACCGTGTACAAGTGATACTAGAGTGTACTGAGCATAAAGACTCAGGCCGCCCAGGTACGTCACGTTATGTGACAACAAAGAACAGGAAGAACACGCCTGATCGTATGGAACTCAAGAAGTTCAACCCTGTGCTACGCAAGTACACAGTTCATAAAGAGATTAAGTAACCCTGAAACTGTAATACTATGGCTAAGAAAGTAGTAGCGTCACTCCAGAAAGGTGGAGGAAAGCAACACACGAAAGTGATTAAAATGGTGCGCAGTGAGAAATCAGGTGCATATTCATTTGTAGAGCAAATCGTTCATAACGATAAAGTAAAGGACTTCTTCGCGAAGTAACTTTATTATGGCAGTAGCCATGCTTTAAGGACTTTGGCTGGCTCTTTTTTTGAGCCGGCCTTTTTTTGTAAAAAAGTTTATAATGAGTTTTTTTAAACGATTATTCGGTAAAGACAAGCCTCAATCTGATGATCAGGTTGAAAAAAAGGCTTCGTTAGACGCTGGGCTTGAGAAATCTAAGCGCAGTGTGTTTAACCGTATTGCAAAAGTTTTTACGGGAAGAAGGAAGATCGATGATGATTTACTTGAAGACTTAGAAGAGGCTCTTATGATGTCTGATGTGGGAGTAGATACCACAGAGAGGATAATTGAGAGGTTGAGGAAGAGAGCTGTTTGGGAAGCTTATGTGGACCAAAACGAGCTTGTTAAAATGCTTCGCGAAGAAATAGCACATCTTCTAGTGGGTGATGATATTGAATCAGCACTATCTAACCACCCGCCATTTAATGTAGATAGCGTAAGGCCTGAAAATGGTCCTGCTGTAATTTTAGTTGTGGGAGTTAACGGGGTAGGGAAGACTACAAGTATTGGTAAACTGGCTCATAGATATAAGTCTGAAGGCAAAAAAGTAGTTTTAGGTGCAGCCGATACCTTTAGAGCAGCTGCTGTAGAGCAGTTGAAAATTTGGGGGGAACGGGTAGGTGTTCCTGTAATCTCTCAGGGCATGGGGGCAGACCCTGCTGCAGTAGCATTTGACACTCTCGAATCTGCTAAAGCTCAAGGTGCCGATGTCGTAATTATAGATACGGCTGGTCGTCTGCACAATAAAGTGGGCTTGATGGCTGAGCTAACAAAGATTAAGAGGGTGATGGATAAGATAGTAGTGGGAGCTCCTCATGAGGTTTGGCTTGTAATAGATGGTTCTACAGGCCAAAACGCGCTTGTTCAAGCTACGCAGTTCGCTCAAGCTACAGACATCACCGGTTTAATCGTTACTAAGCTCGATGGAACAGCTAAGGGCGGAGCTGTAATAGCCGTGTGCGATCAGGTAAAGATTCCAGTACGTTACATAGGAGTGGGAGAGAAAATGGAGAACCTTCAGGATTTTAATCCACTAGACTTTATCGACTCGCTTCTTCCTGAATCTCTTGATGAAAAATAAATTATGAGAGCAAGATCTTCAAACCCTCGAAAAGTTAACGTAGTTACTCTAGGTTGTGCTAAAAATTTGTACGATTCGGAGCAGCTAATGGCTCAACTTCGAGCAAACGATTTCGATGTCGAGCACGAGTCTCGGGTAGATGATTTCGGAATCGTAGTAATTAACACGTGCGGATTTATCGAATCAGCGAAACAAGAAAGTATTGATACTATTTTGCGATTTGCACAAGCAAAAAAGGAAGGCTCTGTAGAGAAGGTTTACGTTACTGGATGTCTGTCTCAACGATATGAGGAAGAATTGTCAGAGGGAATTCCGGAAGTAGATGCATGGTTTGGTACAAGAGATTTACCTAGGCTTTTAAAGACGTTGAGGGCAGATTATAAAAAGGAGCTTGTAGGTGAACGTTTATTAACGACTCCTGCGCATTACGCTTATTTGAAAATTGCTGAGGGATGTGATAGGCCATGTGCCTTCTGTGCAATTCCACTGATGAGAGGAAAGCATGTTTCTACTCCAATTGAAGACTTAGTTAAATCTGCGGAAGCTCTTGCAGCTCAGGGGGTTAGGGAGTTGATATTAATTGCTCAAGATCTAACATATTACGGCCTTGATATTTATAAAGATCGTCGATTAGCGGAGTTAGTTAGAGCTTTAGAGAAGGTCGATGGAATAGACTGGATTCGTCTTCATTATGCGTTCCCCTCGGGATTTCCTATGGATGTAATAGACCAAATGGCGGTGTCAGAAAAGGTCTGTAATTATCTAGATATGCCTCTTCAACACGCGAGTGATTCCATCTTAAAATCAATGCGTCGAGGTATTACTCAGAAAAAAACTGAATCGCTTCTTGCCGATATTAGATCTAAAGTGCCTGGGATAGCTATACGCACAACTCTCATCGTTGGTTTTCCAGGGGAGACGGAAGAGGATCACGCAAATTTGATAGACTGGATAGGTAGAATGAAATTTGAGAGGCTCGGTTGCTTTACATACTCACATGAGGAAAATACACATGCCTATAATCTAGAGGATGATGTTCCAGAAGAGGTGAAGAAGCGGAGAGTAGAAGAAGTTATGGAGCTTCAAGCGGGGATTTCAGAGGAGTTAAACCTAAAGCATATAGGGAAGACCTTTAAAGTTATTATAGATAGGTGTGAGGGTGGGTTTTGGTTAGGTAGAACGGAATTTGATTCCCCTGATGTAGATAACGAGGTGCGTATTCCTGTTGCAGATGATTTGCATTTAAGGATTGGAGATTTCGTTAATGTGAAAATAACCGGAGCGACAGCTTTCGATTTGGATGGCGAAATAGCTGAGAAATAGCATTTGTTTAATGTCTTTAGAAAAGAAATATCCGATTATGGAAGTTTTCCCTTCATTACAGGGAGAAGGAAGGTATTCAGGAGTGCAAGCATATTTTATACGTCTAGCTGGATGTGATGTAGGATGCGTTTGGTGTGATGTTAAGGAAAGTTGGAATGCAGGAGATTATAAGGAAGTAACGGTCAGGGATATCGTAGGAGGAGCTATTGATAGTAAGATTGCAATGGTTGTGATTACTGGTGGTGAGCCATGTATGTATGATCTCAATCCACTTACTGAGGAGTTGAAGTCAGCAGGGCTAAGAGTACACTTAGAAACATCGGGTGCATACCCAATTAGGGGTGAGTTTGATTGGATTACCCTTTCGCCTAAGAAATTTAAGGCGTGCTTATATGAAAGTTACGGAAGAGCTGATGAGCTAAAGGTTGTAGTGGCGAATAAGCACGATTTAACTTGGTCACAGGAGCAGGCGGAACAAGTGGAGGAGAGCACTCTACTATATCTTCAGCCTGAGTGGAGTAAGAAGGAGAAGGTAACAGAGATGATGTTAGATTTTTTGAAAACGGAACAGGGTGCGGTTTGGTCACTAAGCATTCAGACACATAAATATTTAGGGATTCGTTAATATGAAGTTAACATACGCTTAACATTGAGTACATACCTAGACCTTTCCTTTGCAGGATAATTAAATGTTAATATGAATAATTTTTTACTTTTTGTTGCTACTGCTAGTTTTTTATGTTTTGGAGGAGGTGTGGAGGCCCAAAGTATTTCTAGTTCACCATCAATGAAGTTTAGTGGTCGAATTCAAAGTTTAGCTACTGTTACTATGACTGGCGAAGAAATGGAGTCAAATTTTCTCGTAAGACGAGCTAGGCTTAAATTTCAAGGAACTACGATTAACCCTAAATTTACTTACAAATTAGAGTTAGGATTGTCTAATAGAGATCATGGAAGCCCGATTCCTCAGACGAAAAACTCTGCAAGGATGATTCTAGATGCGGTTGTTCAATATCAAATGGGGAAGAATACGCAGCTATGGTTTGGTCAGACAAAGCTTCCGGGTAATAGAGAGCGTGTGATCAGTTCATCGAAGCTTCAGTTTGTAGATAGATCTCTTCTAAATTCTAAATACAATATAGATAGAGATATGGGGGTTCAGTTGCATCATAAATTTGAATTAGGTGGACTCAAGGGTAAAGCAGTGGTATCAATTTCTCAGGGTGAAGGAAGGAATATCACTACAGGAAACTATGGAGGATTTGATTATACGGGTAGAATTGAGTTGTTGCCTTTCGGCTCATTTACTGGAAAGGGGGACTATTTCGGCTCAGATCTTAAAAGAGAAGAGAATCCCAAGTTAGCATTAGGGTTGACTTATGACTATCACGATAAGGCCTCTAGGCAAAGAGGTAATACAGGTAGTTTTCTTAGCGAAACGAGAACGTTAAGTACCATTTTCGCAGATTTGATGTTCAAATATCAGGGCCTTTCTATAATGGCAGAATACGCAGTTAAATCATCTGATCAGACTCCAGTGTTCATTGTTGAAGGTAGTGGATTGGAGTATTTCTATACTGGGACGGGGTTAAATATTCAGTCTGGATATTTATTTGACAACAACATTGAACTCGCTTTAAGGTACACATCGATTAATCCAGAAGACGTACTTGGAAAAGATGATATTTCAATGTACACCTTGGGGGTGTCTAAATATTTAGACGGTCATAAACTAAAGGTGCAATCAGACTTTTCGATAATCAATGAGGGACTAGGAGACCCTACCTTAATGGGGCGTCTTCAATTTGAACTTGCATTCTAATAACGAATCGCTTCGTTGGGAGGAGTAAGTTGAAAAAGCTCAACAAATCCTTTAGAGTCTACTACGATTCTGCCTTTGTCTATTTTGAATGAGTCGCCGTAACTAGCGTTATGTCGAAATTCTTTGGGGTCTAGCTCAACAACGGATGTAGCGGTAATGATGTACGAAACATCTCCATAAATAATGGTCGCTATTAAAGGAAGACTTGAGCCCGGCCATCCTGCTGGGGAAGGTCCTAGGGAAGGGGCGCACCAATTATTTCCGCCACAAGGAATGCATGAAATTCCTGCAATAATTTGTGAGTTAGATGATGAGACTAGTTCAGAATTATACTGAGAGTCAATGCTAGATTTAGGAAGAGGGCCAGTTAATGCGATATCCGTACCGAAGAAGGTGAATTGATTAACGGATCCCTGAGCAGCGCCCAGAAGTAGAAATGTTTGGGACTTGCCAGATTCAGAACTCTCAGTAATTCTAAATTGACCGCCATGCGTAACGACCTTAACTTCAAAAGGAGCGAACCCCTCTTCCTCAACGGGCTCACAAGAGTAAGTTATTACCCCCGAAAAGGGAGGATGTGATTGATCGGTTTGGGCTGAAAGATTATTAAATCCCAAAATACCGAATGCAATAACTAGCTCAAGAATAAAGTGTCGTGTATTCATAATGATATACTAATAAGCAAGCAATGTGCCAATAACTGTCGCAACTTTAATAGCATTGGGTAAAACCTCCTTTTCCATAGCCTCATTTAATGGAATAGCAGGCAATTCTGTGCTGCCAATAGTTTGTGGCGGAGCGTCTAAGCTCTCAAAACACTCATTTGCAATGCGGCCACTTAGAGCTTGAGAAAAGCTGTTGTTACTCGGCTCTTCTGAAAGAATGATACAGCGACTCGTTCGTTTTACAGTATCTGCAATGGCATCAAAATCAACAGGAACAATGGTCCTTAGGTCTAGGATTTCAACAAGTCCTGGAAAACCTTTTGCAGCCTCCAAAGCCCAATAAACTCCACGTCCATAAGTTATAATGGAGCAACATGGATTGTCAGTTTCTTCCACTTTTAAGACTGTTCTTGCCTTTCCGAATGGGATAATGTAATCCTCAGATGGCTCGATGCATTTGGCAGCTTCAGTACCTGGAATTTTCGACCAATATAGCCCCTTGTGTTCAAGCATTACTACTGGATTAGGGTCGTGAAAAGCCGATTTCAGAAGACCTTTGAGATCTGCTCCGTTAGATGGGTATGCTACTTTTATTCCTCTGATGTTTGCCAAAACAGATTCAATAGATGAGCTATGGTAAGGGCCTCCTGATCCATAAGCTCCAATGGGTACTCTAATTAATGAGTGTACAGGCCACTTTCCATTTGAGAGAAAGTAAGATCTGCTGAGCTCTGAAAAGAGTTGGTTTAAACCTGGCCATAGATAGTCTGCAAATTGAACTTCTACTATAGGTTTCAAGCCTACGCAAGACATACCAACTGTTGAGCCAATGATGAATGCTTCTTGAATAGGAGTATTGAAAACTCTATCATCTCCAAATTTATCACCTAAGGTAGCCGCTTCTCGGAACACACCTCCTAGTCGCTTACCTACATCTTGGCCATATAAAAGTGATTCAGGAAATTCACTCATAATCTCTTGCATTGCGTGAAGTGCGCAATCGACCATCAAGGTTAACTCGCCGTCCTTAGGCTCACGAGTTCCCGTTTCTTCTGTAATAGAAGTAGGAGCGTAGAGGTGTTCAAGCAGTTCTGAGAAAATTGGATCTTCAGCATTACGAGCTTTCTCAAAAGCGTCATTCACCTCATTATCAATCTCCGCCTTGATTAGCGCGATAGATGTAGCGTCTAGTATATCGTTCTCTTGAAGATGATTTTCAATTCGCGGTAATGGGTCTCGCTTTTTTGCCTCATCTAGATCGTCTCGATAGAATTCTTTACGAACTCCTGAAGTGTGGTGACCTAATAGAGGAACGGTGGCGTGTATTAAGAATGGTCTGCGCTCTTCTCTAACAATATCGAACACCTCCTTCATAAGTGTCATACAGGCGGGTAAGTCCGTTCCGTCAACTTTGCGAACTTCGATGGGTGGAAATCCAGCAGCCATGGTAGCGGCATCACCGAATCTGATTTCTGATGCGTGAGCCGAGATATCCCATTCGTTATCCTGTACAAGCCAAACCATAGGCAATTTCTTTAGCGCAGTCATATAAAGCGCTTCACTCACCTCACCCTCAGTAATGGCAGCGTCTCCTATTGAGCACATTACGACTGGTGATTCTCCTTTGCCCCAGCTGTCCATCCCTTGTTGTTCTCGGAATTGAATACCCATTGCAACTCCAGCTGCTGGGATGGCTTGCATACCTGTAGCAGAACTTTGGTGAGGGATTTTAGGAAGGTCAGGTCTATTTAATGATGGATGACAATAATAGGTTCGGCCTCCTGAAAACGGATCGTCACGTTTTGCGAAAAGCTGAAGCATCAGTTCTTCCGGCTTTAGCCCCATAGAAAGGAGAATGCTATCATCACGATAGTAGCAGCTTAGCCAGTCTTGTGATTTAAGTAAAGCTCCTGCCGCTACTTGAATTGCTTCGTGACCATTTGAGCAAGCATGTACATATTTAGATGTGAGTTTTGCGTTTTCTTCGAAAAGGTCAGACATGCTCCTTGCTTTGCGCATAGTTTTATACGCAGCTATGAGTTTTTCTGTTGATATTGAAGTATAAGAGTGTTGCGACATCGAAACAAAGGTACGTTACCTTTAAGGCATGGCTGAAGAGTTGCAAATCGAATTTCAAAAGTGGGAGGGAACGGGTAATACGTTCTTGATAATAAACTCTTTACGAGGTGATTTAGATGTTGACTTATCTAATTTGGACGATAAAGTTGTCGAACGAATTTGCCATAAAGAAAATGCAGACGGAGTAATAGTTTTAGGAGAGTCCTCGGAATTAGGCGCAGACTTCAAATGTGATTACAGAAATTCAGATGGATCGAGATCTTTTTGCGGGAATGGAACCCGCGCAGCATTTGCATTTGCGAGGCGAGAGGGGATGGTCGGAGATTTTGCTGTATTTGAAGCCTGTGACGGTCTTCATGACGTTAAACAAAATTCCACATACGACTTGCCATCGGTTAAGTTTCGACCTGTGGGTGAGCCGGTTCGCCTTTTAGAAGGAGAGTTTGCGGGTGACTTTTTTCTTGATACGGGCTCTCCTCATCATTTGCACTACGTTGATAGCGAGAAGGAACTAAGGGAGTTTGATTTAGAAGGGTTTGGTAAGAAAGTTAGAAATAGCAAAACCTATTTACCTAGTGGCACTAATGTAAACCTGATGCTTGATGGGGAAGAAGGAGAGATAAGACTTCGTACATATGAAAGAGGAGTTGAAGGGGAGACGAAAGCATGTGGGACGGGTGCTGTAGCTGCAGCATTGACGGATTATTCAATAAATGCAGGCGAGAAAAGGCGTAAAGTAATAATGGAAGGAGGGGAATTGTTTATAGAATTCAGTAAGAAAGATGAGGTTTGGCTTTCGGGAAAAGCTAGTGAGATGAGAAGAGGTGTGATGAAGATTTTAGGAGTTTTTCTAATGTTTATAGGGCTTATAAATTCACAGCTTCAAGCCCAATGGTATGAAAACTTAAGTGACGAGGCTGTTGTGAGCGTTCTCACTGCTAGTCCTGGTTCAGATACATATTCTGCATTCGGTCATACAGCTATTCGTATTTATGATCCGATTGAAATCCCTATTGTGGATTGGGTTTTTAACTATGGTACATTTTCTTTTTCGGATGATTTTTACATTAAATTTTTGAAGGGACATCTTGATTATAAGCTGACAGCTGCTCCGTTTGAGATATTTAATAAGTCATATTTAGACCAAAGACGCGGTTTGATAGAGCAGGTCTTACACTTGTCTCCAGATGAAGTTCGTAGTGTAGCTAGTTTCCTGTCTTGGAATTTACAGGAAGAGAATTCAGTTTATCGATATGAGTTTTTTAGGGATAACTGTGCCTCTCGAGTAATTGTAGTATTGAAGAGTTCTCTTGGAGATAGTTTTAGGGCGAATTGTGAGGCTGATGGAAGAACTTTTAGAGATGGGTTAGGGCCATACATTGATGGCTCTCCATGGACGTCTTTAGGTATGGATTTCGCTTTAGGTCCACAAGCTGACAAAATCATGCCTCCTTGCGGCGCTCTGTATATCCCAGATGATTTGTCAAAAGCTCTTTTAAGAATGACCATTAATGGTGAGCCACTTACAACCGAAGATGACAAGAACGAACTTTTAATTGTCGAAGGATCGTGGTTTTCTGGTTCCCCAGAAGGATCGATGGCTCGTAATATTCCTACTGCTATAATGGTGATTTTGGCTTTAACGATATGTTTACTTAGATTCAAATCACGTAACGTTCCAGCCTCGAATCCTAAGATCTACTCTACATTGTTTATAGTATTTAAGGGAATAATATTATCCTTAGCTTCCTTACTGGGGTTATTACTTCTAGTGATGTGGATTTTTACAGATCATACAGATATATGGGCAAATTGGAATTTACTTTGGACCCTCCCTGCAACAGTGTACTTTATACCAAATAATTCCCCCCTTAAAGCAACCCTTACATACACTTCTGTCGTCCTAATAGCATCATATTTACTATTAAGTCCCGGAATATTGCCACAGTTCACGTCTATTTCATTGTGGTGCGCTGCGATATCCGTATTTTTGGCCGTCTATCCTATTAAAATAAACCGATTATAAATGTTATCTAAAACCAAACTAGTCCTTGTATCGTTCATTATTCTTTTGGCTTTAAATAGCTGTGGGGATAGGGAGGCTTTGAGTTGGGAGTCTGAAATATTTCTCCCATTGATAGACGATAATATAACGTGGTCGTCATTAGTCCCAGACTCTATTTTAGTGGTAGGGGAAGGTGGGGAGCCAGCCCGTTTGGTCTATAATGGACCTTTGGACATATTTTCACAAAGTACCTTGACGTCTCTTCCTGACACGACACTAGATAATGTGTTTTCAATGGGGAATGATCTTCCTATTGCGATTCCAGTTCCTGAGGATTTTCCTTTTATGGATATAACAAATGATATGACTATTACTAATCTGGGGGGAGGATCAGATACTTATCTACGCGAATTAGTACTTAGTGGTGGTACAATGACTTTCACTGTTGAAAGTACTGTGAGTGGGATTCTGAATATGAATTATTCATTACCAAGCGTAACAGTTAACGGGGTGGTAGTAGGGATAGATTTGGAAGTGCCTGCATCTTTAGGAGGAGTGAACGGTCAAGCAACTTCTTCAATTGATTTAGCAGGAGCGGTTTTCGATTTGACAGGAGCGGATGGAACGAGTAATAACATTATTCAATCCGCGTTTACTGCCATAAACTCACCTCTTAATTCAGAGGTATTTTATATCACTAACCTTGATAGTTTGAGTATAAGTATTGAGTTGCACGATATGGATATTCAACAAGCAAAAGGCTATTTCGGGAATGTGGATTTGGAGTATGGTACACAAGTGAGTTTAATCGATACAGTTCCTATTCCTAACCCTGTACTTAACCTTGAGGGAGCTGTTGCTAAATTGCGCATTGACAATCTTATAGGCGCGGATATCAGAATGGTTTTCGACACATTATTAGTCGACGGTTCTCCAGTAAGTCACCCCTCACTTTATGGGGCACATGACATACCTAGAGCTCAATGGATTGAGGGTAATCTTATTGATCACACAGTTTTGGAAATAGATCTTGGGGAGTCGGGGTCAAATATTTTCGACTTAATGGAGACTTTGCCTCAGCTTCTTAGAATTGCAGGAAGTGTTGAGCTAAACCCATTTGGAGATATTTCGTTCGGAAATGATTTTATAGATATAGATTATATTTCGGAGGTTGAACTTGAAATCGAAATTCCATTCCATATGGGTGTGGATGGAGTAATTCTAGAAGAATCTTATACCATAGACCCTATGGACTTTCCTAATTTCGACGGTATGCTATTAGTAGACTTTACAAGTACTTTTCCCGTTGAAGTTATAGCAGACATCAAATACGTGGTTAATGACTCAATTGGAACGGTAGTAAGTATTGACGGTGTTATTGAAGCAGGAATGTCTTTTCCAGAAACGCCAGCATATTCTCTTGTTGAAATCCCGATTAATCAAGCAATTATTGAACCTGGAGGAGAGATATTTTTGGTACTTACAGTGAGGACTGATGGAGCCCAAATATTTACAGGTTACGAGAATATTCGTGTTCAAGTGAGAATTGAAGGAACGCAATTAATTGAAGTACAATAGCTATGAAAAATATTAGAAAAGTTATCGTATTGCTTGCTACTATTGCATTTATTGGATATTCTAACGCTGGTGTTGGAATAGTTGTAGGTGCTACTGAGATTCTAGAGGTAGACTCTGCGGGACTGAAGCCACAGAGAGGTGACGCTTCATGGTCTGTTTGGGGTAGCCAAAACAGTAATGTTATTTCCACGGGCTTCGCAAGTTCAATATATAATGGTGGGTTTATTGGTCATGATATTTTAGATCCTGTTTTGAATATGCACGAAGGAGGCCTAGGGTATTTGGGAGGAAGCATTGGATGGGAGAAAGAATGGGCCTCGAAACCTTTGGGGAGAAAAGGTAATTGGGCGCTATGTGGTTCTCATGGTAGCGAGATTATTTATGACGCGGCATGGACCTCAGATTTGTTCGAACTTATTTGGTATGGAAATGGAGGTCACGCAGGGAGGGTTGACGTACTTAGTGGCACTGGAGTAAGGGTAGGTATGTTTAATAGAATAGGACTGGGATTAGAAAGTACTAAAACTAGGCAGCGATTTGAAGTGTCTGTAGTTCAAAGGATTGCTGGGGCTGAGTGGAGTATTCCTTCAGGATATTTTTGGGTTTCTGAAAATGGAGATTCTCTAGACACCTTTCTTTGGACTGAGGGGAGATTGCATGCTTCACTTGATACAACGATAAGCTCTGGCTCTCAAGTTAGTCTTCTCCCAGCGTATGGAATTGGGATTTCTGGGCGTCTTCCACTAGCGTCTGAAACATTGCCGATACGCTTCGAAATTAACTTTAAGGATTTGGGTGTTTTGTTCGAGCCTGAAGGTTCATCTGTAGCTTCGTTTTCGGAAAGCTTTACTACTACGGGGTTTCCGGTATTCGGAGATTCACTTAGTTTGGAATCGATGGCAAATGGAGATTTAAATACAGACTCGCTTTTATTTGTAGGGACTTCTGCTAAGAGAATGACATTACTGCCCTCTAAATTGTCGGCGACTTTTATTTATGAGCCTTCGCCAGATGTAATGATAGAATTATCGATATCTTCAGGGGGCTGGATGCCAGAACCACTTTATACAGCCGGTGTGGGCTGGATGCCGTTAGAAAAGTTCGCTTTCGGTGTTGAGGCACGCTATGGTGGATGGGGAACTATGCGTCCTGCGGTTTGGGCTCAATGGAGATACAGCTGTAAAAGGATGTTAGTTATAGAAGTTGAAAATCCAGTGGGATTCTTTTTGAACTCTGAAATGGCCCAATACACCTACGGTAGAGGAGTCACTCTAAGGTTAGAACGATTAGCGGGAGCAGGGTGGTCAGCTCTTGGAGGTAGGTTCAGGTCGGTGTGCAAATAAAATATTCTGAAAATCATAATGGATTCACAAGCATTTCCTAATCGTCAAACAGAGGGACAAATTAAAGCTTTCCAGGAGGTTTCTAATGGGAAACTCCTCGTTATAGCAGGACCTTGCGTTGTCGAAGGTGAAAAAGCTCTCTTCGAAGTGGCAGAAAGGGTAATAGGGACTTGTCGTGATTTAGACCTGCCAGTTATTTTTAAGGCGTCTTATAGAAAAGCTAATCGATCGAGAATTGATAGTTTCACTGGGATAGGAGATGCCGAAGCGTTAGAACTTCTAGGGGAAGTTCGCAATCGTTATGGAGTTAAAGTTGTAACCGATATACATACCGCTGAGGAAGCGGCTATGGCAGCTGTCCACGTCGATGTTCTCCAAATCCCGGCATTTCTATGCCGACAAACCGATCTATTAATAGCCGCAGCGGAAACAGGAAGGACAGTTAATATAAAAAAAGGTCAATTTTTATCCGCTCAGTCTATGATTCACGCTGTTCAGAAAGTTCGAGATGCGGGAAACGAAGATGTTTGGGTTACAGAAAGAGGCACCACTTTCGGATACGAAGACTTAGTAGTAGATATGCGTGGAATCCCCGTAATGAGGTCATTTGCACCCACCGTTATGGACCTTACACACAGCCTTCAACGCCCGAACCAAAGCTCAGGCGTTACGGGCGGAACCCCACATTTCATAGCTCCATTAGGCAGGGCTGCTGTTGCTGCTGGGGCAGATGCGGTTTTTATCGAAACTCATCCAAGACCTTCTGAAGCGTTGTCTGACGGAGCGAATATGCTTCATCTAGATAACCTCCCAGCTCTCCTCAAGTCACTTTCAGCAATCTATGAATCTGTTCGTTTATGAAATCTGTACACTTAATTGCAACCTTAGTGTTTTTCGCTTCAGTGAATTCGGCTCTGGCCCAAAGCGATATTCAGCTTCGAATTATCGGCGGACCTCTCGTCGATGAAGGAGCAGCTGTTATTCCTCTCACTAATAGCACTTACGTTTTAGGTTCTACTTCTAGCCATGCTACGGGCACAGTAAGGGGGTACATTATCAATTACGACGAGGATTTTCAATTCGCTTGGAGTCTTCTTACTCCGTATGGCTCACCCATAGAAAAGGCAATTGACGGTTGGGGTTACGTTCCTGAAGGGAATGGCGACATTACTGTTATGACGAGGCGATTAGGCGATAACGAATCATATAATATCGTACTTCATACTATTAAAAGTTTAGGCGAGTCAGGCGAGATTGTTTCGACACAAGAAATAGTTCACCCACTTAATCAGGAACCTGTTGCGGCAATTAAATGGAGGGGGAGTAGATGGGCAGTAGGCTCAGCAGAAGGTGATGGTTGGCTTATAGATATCGACGATCCACTTGCTACACTTGGAGCGTCCTTCACTACTTGGGGGCATCCCGTTCGCACTGAAAAGGTAGAATCTGCAAGGGTATATAACGACACGCTAGTAGTCACCGGAACTACGGAAATTGACGGCACCTTACAATCGACAATTTGGGCTTGGGATTCTAATGGAACCCCGATTTGGGCTAGAATATCTCCTGACACAGTATTAATTGGGGATAATGTAGCAAACGACATAGCACTAGGCCCTGAAGGTTACCGCCTACTGTACTCATTCGATCGTCCCGACCTACCTATTGGACATGGGATAATGAATATGAATACAGATAACGGAACTCCAGGGGTTCCGGTAAGTACGTCAGGCGATGTTTTTGTCGAGGGCTGCAAAATGATGTGGGCAGGGGATAATCTCATTAAACTTGCAACTATAGATTACAACCAGGGTGCCGGTCCTGATATCCTTATCTCTAGATTAGGAGAGTTCGGAGGCTATTTAGATTCTGGAATCCTCGGAACTTCCTTCGACGACACTCCTTCGAATTTAACTATGGATTCTCAAGGCCGTATTTGGATAATCGGTACCACCCATGGTTTTTTAAATGGTTCTGCCAGTATTTGCGTTTACCGCCTCGAGAATAGTGATGTGATTCCGGAAATTTCTTCCACTACTCCAGGTCTCGGAATTAAAAATGACCCCATGTTTTTTAATTCTGTCGGTATCTCAGACCAAACCACTCCTCATCTATCCCTTTTCCCCAACCCCATTTCACGCTCCCAATCAATAAGTATCAAGGGGGCGAGCGAGAACGTGGTTTGGACTATCTATTCAATATCAGGGAAGAAGTGCCTCTCGGGCACCTCAAGCTCGATAGACTGCGGTTCCTTAAGCTCAGGTTCATACATAGTTAACGTCGCTCCAACGAACTATCCCCAACAAATCTCGCGCCTCCCACTTCACGTTCTAGACTAGGTTTACGCCCGCTCACAAACTACTTATTTCACTATCTTTGCTCTCGGTTATTTAGGGGGTATGGCGCAGCTGGCTAGCGCACTTGCATGGCATGCAAGGGGTCCGGGGTTCGAATCCCCGTATCTCCACGAAGAAAAACAAAGTAAACCACAACGAAGTTGTGGTTGCAAAGGAATAAATCGAAAGCGAAGCTCGCTTCAACTTTCGGGTTATGTATTTGCAATAACTCTCGCAGAGAGTGAGTTTACTTTGTTTTCCTGAGTAAATCGGGGATCACCTCGCCCCAGCGAGGTAATCCTAAACCTTTAAAGCTCGTAAAAACGAACTTTTTTGGCCTCGTAGTACAATGGATAGTGCGTGGGTTTCCGGTACCCAAAATCCAGGTTCGATTCCTGGCGAGGCTACGAATTGAATGAAACATACACGACACAGTCGTGGCAGCAAAGAAGTCAAGCGCAAGCAAAGCTTGCTTTAGGTTGTGGCTGACGCATTTGCTGAGACTCGAGAAGCGAGATGTTTCAGTTCCCTGTGAGTGCTATACATGAACACCGAGCCGAGCGAAGCGAGCACGAAGGTATTCCTGGCGAGGCTACTAAAGTTGTCTTTAAAGATAACTTTTTGATTTTTCTTGAGGTTGCCTTTTGTCCAACTTTGGCAGACGACTTACACTGACTATAGTAACGAGGTTATGGACTTTCCTCCAGAAAGATCCATAAAACAAATCTATTATTCGGTTGTACTACCGATAGGTATATGTTGGCAGCCTAGTTGAGGATCGCAAGAATCATAGGTGTTTGCATTACCATCATCACAATTTACTGGAGTGCCCTGACATAAACCACCAAAACACACATCGTTATAGGTGCATGCGTCACCATCATCACAGGCATTATAGCTTGGTGAATAGACACAAACCCCGTTAACACATGTATCGTTTGTACAAGGATTAAAATCGTCACAGTAAACACAAGAATTATTATCATTATTAGCTGAAGGATTAAAATTACAAGCATTAGAATCCAGGCATCCATCGATTATTACAGGGTCACAGATTCCGTCATTATTAATGTCGGACAAACACGTACCACCACAAACTGAAATAGCATCAAAATACAAACAATCTTGAGTAGGATTAGAATCGTAATTACATGCGTTGAGATCAATGCAATTATCATATATATCTAAGATACCATCAGCATCAACATCTAGTCCAGAACAACATATTGAATATTGATCAGTTAAACTAACAATTAATCCTGAAATAGTATTTATTTCTGATTGTAGTGAAGCTATTGTGGTTGCTTGGGACATGTTTTCTTCTTGCAAAGTAAAAATATTAGATTGTAATTGTGTGATTACCATGGATAATGTCTCACCATTGACAACTATTTCATTAGGGGCAAAAGAAGAACCGAAAATTGAAATGGTTTCTAACAAATCGGAAATTGCAATCTGAGAATCATTGTTAGCATCAGGGTTATAAGGATATGAAATAACCTCTTGACCTGAAATTACAGAGAAGATAATTCCAAAACTGAACGATAGTAAATACTTCATAATATTTTCTTTTAATTTGAAGATATACATTATTTTTCTAATTGTAGCAAAATTAAAGATAATGTTTTTTGACAGATCACCTAATCTGACGAGTTCCTTTACGCTCTTACATCTTCATAAACGCATAGTGGCAGGGATTATAACTTTATAAACGTGCCTTATGGTTTTGTGGTTGATTCTTATGTTTTTACTTCAAGGTTATACCTTGTGCTTACAAACATGCAACGAATCGTATTTAAGAAGGAAGGAGGTTATTTACATTTTTGTGTGCCAAATTCTTTGCGAGAGTTTGTTCCCTCAAATGCCGAATTTGACAGCACTTCAGGAGAATGGATAATGCTTTACGAGTCCGCCAGTATCAAAGAACTATTTAAACATTTTAAAGGCAGGGCTTGGCTTGATTTAAGAGCAATTGGTATTGGCATAAAGGGAGAACCCCGTTTGGAATTGAAACCACTATCTCATGATGAGAAATCGCGTCATCCCTTAAGTACAAAAGCCATATTTTCATTTAGGGATTTCATGATTCAACAGCGATTTGCTAAAAGCACCATTGAACAATATACCTCTATGCTAAAGACCTTTTTCGCTTATTTCAAAGACAAACCACCCGCGGCATTGAACACCCAAAATCTAGAGATCTTTAATCGCAGATGCATTATCGATAAGTCTTACAGCAATACTTACCAGCGCCAAATGCTATCCGCCTTAAAGCGCTTCTATTTTTGGTTTCCACAAGAACACCAGATGCATATCAGTCAAGTAGAGTACGTTCCCAAAAGCAAAAAACTCCCCACGGTACTTTCTGAAGATGAAGTGAAGCGAATATTAGAAATCATCCATAATCCCAAACACAAGCTCATTGTTGCCATGCTTTATAGTTGTGGACTTCGAGTAAGCGAGCTGATACATTTAAAAATATCCGATATCGATTTCGAAAGGAGCGAGATTCATATAAGAGACAGCAAGGGCGCGAAAGACAGGAAAGTACCATTACGACCTAGGATGTTATCACTTATAAAATCATCACTTAAAACACCCCTCATTCGTTCCTATTTAGTCGAAGGGCAAAACGGGAACTTTTACAGTCCGAGTAGCATTAACAAAATCATCAAACGGGCTTGTAAAAATGCCGGTATTCAGAAAAAGGTAAGTGCTCACACATTCAGGCA
>NVXE01000014.1 GCA_002746975.1 Bacteroidota bacterium
GATGCCAAAGCTCTTTTAAATCTAGATGAAATGGATGTTATAACTGACAAAGGTTACACCACAGGAAAACACATTGATATTTGTTCAAGAAATGGAATTTAAGCCACCAATAGAACGGTTTACAATCTGTGAAGACTCATGTCCAATTTTTCGCGAATATTTAAAGAAAACAACGACATTTTAAGCCCCTTCTTTCTATAATTCAATCCCTTATAAAAAAGTGTAAGTAAATTTTAAGTGTCTTAAACCTAAGTGAATTCAAAAATAAAGGGTATTTTTAAAGTTAATATGAGTTTGTGCGCAGGCTCCCGTTAACCACAATGATTAATATTATGAACAAAATAATTTTTTTACTCCTATTAATTCCAGTTACTAGTTTTTCTCAAACTAATGTGTCATCTAAATTTATTGATTCACTAGTAAATCTATCTATGAATAAATTTCCCCAAGCAGGTGTAGCAATAGGAGTTATTCAAGATGGCAAAATCACTCATTTGAAAGGATACGGTATTGCCTCAAAAAACTCAAATACTTCGGTGGATGAAAACACGTTGTTTGCCATTGCTTCCAACAGTAAAGCATTTACAGCCACTGCCTTGGGGATTCTAGTTGATCAAGGTAAAATAGATTGGAAAGACAAAGTGATTGACCACATTCCAGAGTTTAAAATGTATGACTCGTACGTTACTGCCAACTTTACAATTCTAGACCTACTAACTCATAGAAGTGGACTAGGCTTGGGTGCAGGAGATCTAATGTTCTTTCCTGATGGATCTGATTTCACAGTAGATGACGTAATCGCAAGCTTTCAATACCAAACCCCTGTTTCTGATTTTAGAACAAAATACGATTACGACAACCTTCTATATATAGTAGCAGGTGAAGTGGTACACCGAGTAAGTGGTAAGAGTTGGGACAACTTTGTACAGGATGAAATAATGGCAAAATTAGGGATGAACAGTTCAGTTGGGCTTTATCAAAATATTTTCAATAATCCGAATGTGGCTTTTCCTCACAAAACAGAAAACGACAAGGTTATAGAAATCGGAGCATATACAAAGAATGATGGTAGCCTTGGTGCAGCCGGGGGCATTTATTCTAATGTTTCAGATATGAGTAAATGGGTTCAGATGCATTTAAACAATGGCTTGTATGGAGATAGTTTAAACGATACTTTAATTTCAAAAAGCAATCATAAAGAACTGTGGAAGATTCATACAAATGTCTATTACGATCCCTACGGATGGGGAGTTTATGAAAGTCACTACAGTGGATATGGACTTGGTTTTTTCCTTCAAGATCAAGGAGGATATAGCGTTGCTAATCACTCTGGAGGATTACCTGGTATGTTATCTATGGTGACAATAATTCCTGAATTGAATGCTGGAATTATAGTGCTTACTAATTCAGCTCCAGGAGGTCTAAGCTTAGTCACACTTACGAATGAGATAAAAGACGAAATCATTGGGACTAAAGAGTTTGATTGGTTAGGTTGGGCAGAAGAACGGCTGTCACATTCAGCTTCCGAATCAGACTCTATAGTTAATGCAGTTTGGGATCAAGTTGAAAAGTCGAAGAAAACGAAACTAGATTTCAATAATTATTTAGGACGTTATAAAGACAATTGGTTTGGCGAGGTTATGGTTTATGAAAAAGACAACAAGTTGTGGTTCAAATCTTTGAGGTCACCAAAGTTAAAAGGTGAAATGAAATTTTACAGGGCGAATACATTTGCCATTGCTTGGGAATACCAAGACATGGACTGTGATGCCTTTATATCCTTCATGTTAGATGAAAATGGGAAAGGAACATCCGCTTTAATGAAGGGGATTTCTCCAGCAATTGATTTTAGTTTCGACTTCCAGGATTTAGATTTTGTAAGAATTATAGAATAAAGTGGTTAACAAAACCTAAACTGCATTAAAACGCAGCTTACTAAAATTGAAAAGTGGATTAATCAAGCTGAGTATATATGTGGTCACAATATAGTTGCCCATGATATGAATACAGGTGTAGCTAATAATGCTTTTCCCACAAGAAGGTTTGGTTGATGTTAAATGTGGCAGCAAATTGTTTCGTGTGCACGTGGATAGGGAAAGTGTAGATGTGGGGGTTAGACTTCAGATTAATTTTCAATACTAGTATTTAATTGTTATGAAGTGTATATTAGACTATGGATATAGAATTTTGAGTAAGATCTGGTGATAATTATAAAACTGAGGATCGATTTATTGGCACTTTTAAGAGTGAAATAGATACATAAGCCAAACATTTTGAATTTCTTCTAATAGAAGACGAGACTGCATTATGGAATGGGTGGATGGTGATTTATCAGAATTAGAGCAAGAAGAAGTGTTTGTTTAAAAAACTCTATCGGAACTCAGAACAAAACAAAGATTTGTAACACCCAACTTTTTTCTGCATCAAATAAATATGAGAAATCCATTATCGAATAACTATTCAGAAGAAGAAAATTTAATCTTGATTGACAAAGTCTTGGAAGGAGATTCAAAAGCATTAGATAATCTTGTAAATATCCATCAAAGTTTTATTTACAACGTAGCATGGAAAATGACTCATAGCAATGAAGATGCTTTAGACCTAACCCAAGAAGTATTGATAAAAGTGATTACTAAACTATCCACTTTTAAAAAGGAAAGTGCCTTCAGAACTTGGTTATATCGAATTGTATTTAATGAGTTTTTACAGACAAAGAGAAAAGATAAAGAAAAAGTGTTTCATAGTTTTGAAGCACACGACAAGCAATTAAATTCCGTTCCCGACCCTGAACTTACTCCCCATGAAGAATTAGAATTAAAAGAATACACCCAAGAAGTAAAATTTAGATGTACATCCGCAATGCTTATTTGCCTTGATAGAGAACAAAGGCTTATTTATTTATTAGCAACATCCTTCGGAATAGACCATAATATTGGTGCTGAAATATTTGGTATTTCAAAAGAAAACTTTAGAGTAAAACTGAGTAGAGCAAGAAAAGAACTCCATAATTATATGGAATATAGATGTGGATTGATAAAAAAATCAAATCCTTGTAGATGTGTTAAAAAAGCTAAGAGTGCTCTAAAAATAGGAGCATTAAACGAACACAACTTGATTTTAAAGTCAACTTACACTAAAAAAATTGGTGATTTTGTTACCGAAAATCAAGATTATATGACGGAAGTGTTAGACCAAAAATATATTGAAATTTTCAGAAATCATCCTAGTAAATCTGAGTTTGACGCACAAACTATTATTAGTAAAATAATTAATGACAAAACATTAAAAAACTTATTTAACATTTGAGCTCAAATTTTGTAACACCATTAAATAGATTGTATCTAAATTAATTCAAACACGGTTAAATGTTAGTTAATTAAAGATATAATATGAAAAAAGAAATATCAGCAAATTTCCCTTTCGAATCAAAATATTTAGAAGTAAAGGGTAGTAGAATTCATTATATTGAAGAAGGTAAAGGCGACCCGATTTTGTTTCTTCACGGAAACCCAATGTCAAATTATTTATGGAGAAATATTATTCCATATCTCACTAAACAGGGAAGGTGTATTGCTCCAGATTTAATAGGAATGGGGAAATCTGACAAACCAAATATTAATTATGGCTTTCAAGATACATATGAATATTTAGAGGGGTTTATTAAAAAAATGGAGTTAAAAAATGTAACACTTGTACTGCATGATTGGGGGTCTGGAATGGGTTTTCATTATGCCAATCTGAATCGTAGTAATATTAAATCAATTGTGTTTATGGAAGCAATGTATGATGCACCAACACTCTATGATATGCCTTTTTCAATACAAATAATGCTTAAAATGGTTCGGAATCCTTTTTTGGGTTCATTATTAGTTCAAGGCGCAAATGTGTTTGTTAAAAAAATGATTCCTGATATGATTTTGCGAAAACTCACAAAAGAGGAAATGGATTATTACAAAGCTCCATACCCTACTTTTAAAAGTCGAAAGCCAATTCTTGAATGGCCAAAAGCAGTTCCTTTTAATGGTGGAAAACCAAAAGAAGTAGCTAAGGCAGTTGCCTCTTGGAATAAGTGGTTGTTTGAAACAGATATACCTAAACTATTCTTTTATGTTTCTCCTGGAGTAGCAATCAAAGAAAAAGATGTCAAAATTATTAAAGATGGAATGAAAAATTTAAAATCCATTAGTTTAGGCGAAGGTTTGCATTTTATCCAAGAAGATTATCCTCACGAAATTGGAGAGGAAATTTCAAAATGGTATAAATAAGTTAAAAATGCTTATAATTCCAAACTCTCCAAAATCAATTCTAATGGGGTTTCCTCTAAAAATGATTTTAGATAAAGAAGCTATTTCTCAATTAGCCAAAACTTTATATTCTTCATACAACTAGACTTTACAAAAAAAAAGTGTGTCCAAAGGGTTGGCGTCTACCATCAGATTCTGAATGGAATGAATTTGAGATATAATGAGGGATGCCACTCAACGACAATCTTCTGATTATTGGGCAAGTAAAGAAGTGTTGTAAACCATCGTGTATGGCTTCGCTTTATTGCTTGGCCTGGCCTCTTGAAGGTGTAAATAGCCACGGAGTTTAGTTTAGTAACTTTTTCACAACTTTACAGGAGCTTGAATGTTAAAGTTATATTTCATCATTAATTTAACTCTTTAACAGTGTGAAATCGTGTAATGAAAGTTCTTATAAGAGCATAAACCATATAAAAACATGAAAAATATCATTTATTTACAAGTTTCATTGCTTTTGCTATTATCACTGTCGTTTGGTTGCCAAAAATATGATGAGGGTGGAAGGATTTGTAAAGCAGATGCAACGGTTACTCAACATTCTTGGGGGCTTGACAGGTATTTTCGCAATGGGAATGATGAGACATTATTAGTTCTAATTAGTAACCTAAGTGAAACGTATTCTGATGCAGGGGTGGTTGTAAGAAACTATATTGATATAGAAGGTGAATCCGTCAGTAATTCTGGAGAATGGGCTTTAAATGAAGAATTTACTCAAATTATATTATCGGGATTGAGTAGTATGGAGTGGTCTGAAGAGAACAGTACCATTTCTTCATCTCATTACAATATCATTAAATTAACAAATGATGAATTTTGGTATTCCTATGAAAATGGTGGAGATTTTCATGAATTTCATTTTATACCAAACGATTAACTTTCTGGTTGGCTATAGCTTATAATACTCTCATAGTTAACATTATGTATCTTAAAAAAACATTCTATATGTTCAAACAAACCGTTTCTCTTTTCACGTTACTTTTTTTACTTATTGCAAGTAATTTCTCTCAAGATATCTTAACAAAAAATGATGGGTCAGAACTCAGTGTTAAAGTCATTGAAATTACAGAAGTCCTCATAAAATACAAGTTATATGAGAACCTCGATGGGCCTTTATACACGATTAAAAAATCTAATGTTTTTATGATTAAATATGAAAACGGTAGTAAAGACTTGTTTGGTAAAAAGGAAGATAAAACACCTACAAGCGAAAGGGTAGTAGTGTATTCAAAAGTCGGATACAATAAACAATATGTCGATAGAGGCTTAATGAATTTGATTAAGGTAAATCCGTTGTTGATTCTAAATGGAGATATACCTATTTACCTAGAACATAAATTGAACGATAAATTGAGTTATGAAGTAGGTATAGGAATTACTGTTTTCGATTACTTATATAATTATTACAACAGCTCATTAGGTTACAGTCCTTATGTTGAGCAACACACACCTGAGATGGGGTATAGTTTTAGAGCGTCATTACGTTTCTATCCCTCAAACTATACTAAAGCATTAGATGAGTTTTACATAGGTCCGGAATTTAGTCACAGACGCTATAATACCATCTTAGAAAAGTGTGATAATTATCCTGTAGATGCAAAACAAGAATACAGGGCTTTTACAGATTTTAAAATTTCGGGAGGATATGTTTTATTTATAACTGAAAATATATTTTTCGATATATATGGAGGAATCGGTTTGAGATTTAAAGCGAATTCAATATCTGCCTGTACTTATTCTGAATCAGAAATTATCTCAACAACACCAGTTTTGGATAAAGCAATCCTACCTGCAATATCACTTGGAGTCAAAGTAGGTTTTGAAATTTAAATTTCTACTATCTTCCAAGATTATATTTTCAGTCAAAATCCTGTAAATATATAAGTAAAGATTTTTCTTTCTTGGAATAGATGTATACACCAAGATTTCCAGGAGAACCAGGCATAACACCCATGCCTCCACCTCTAATAGACTTTTTGGTGATAGGTATCCTCTCTAAATCAGAATATTCACCATCTTCAAATGAGTATATACCTATGTATGGATCTTGTACGAATAAACAGGACACCATTTTACTATCCTCGGACCCAGTAGCACTTTGCATAAACTTGTAGTTGAACCATCCGTAATCCCGAACTTTTATAGCTAAACTTAAACCACCATATCGAGAGTAAGGTGGATAACATGATATTTTTGTATGCTCTTTTGTTATCATATTGATACCACTCATTTCTCCATCATTATCAAAATTAAAAATTATGAAATCCATGATTTCAAATGTTATGGGCTTTGCATTTTCACTATTTATATTACCAATATAACGACCAGTAATAATGTCTTTAGAAATAATAGAGACTAATTGAAATGATTTCTTAAATGTCTCACCAATTACTTGATAATTTCCAGCTTCATTTACAATGATATCGTGAAATAAGACCTTGGGCTTAGATGAGATAGTGAAGGTCTTTTTTGATCCATCTTTAATAATCTGTTGAATACCTTCATCCCAATTTTCAGTAGTAGAAATTATTTCCTCACCATCAGCTGAAAGCTTAAGGAAGAAAATGCCATCAGAGTTTTTCCCATCCCATTTTTCTCCATCAAAATACATCCCTGCAGTAATAATTTCATGGTTTGAACCAATAGCAAAAGCTGATGGTTGACGAGTAATATTACCGTCATATAGCGGATAAACGAATTCCTCTTCACCGGTTTCATCGTCTAAAGCAACTAAGTTTGCTCCTATCTTTTTTGACATTAAGGATGGTTTAGTCTGTTGAATCATGATGATCATTCCTTCTCCAGACTCAATAGTAGCAACTCCAATAAATCCTTTATTTGGCATAAATCTTCTTTCCCATAGCGTATTTAAATCCTTGTCTACTTTTTCAACAGAATATCCAGTTTTCTTTTCTCTGATAGGCATAACTATATAAAATCCGCCATTACTTGATGTATATACAGAGGCATTGTAGTTGCTCCCTTTAGACTCTTGTACATGTTTTTCTTTAATAATATTTCCATCGGAATCACACGTAATCAGGGTCCGTCTCTTCTTTATAAGATCATTGAAAATAAATAGAAAGTTTTCGCCATCAAACTCCGCTCCATCAACCACGGATCTTTTCGATATCGAGATACTAGTTTTATTTAGCAGATCTAGTTTTTCATCAAAAATTACGATGACAAAATTTCTCCTTCCGGCTTCTGCTTTCTCATTTACATAGAAGCTATAATACCCTTTTACGGAATTAGTATTTTTGTTGAGTATAGGAAATACTCCTCTAAATTCTCTCTTCTGAATGTCAGTCAATTCAACAGATTGGCTATAAGTACTTGATATAAAAAGTAAAAATATCAGTGGAATTAAAAATAAAAGCTTTTTCATATTATTTGGTTTTATCATTTTATATCTCAGGTCAATAAATAGAATGGGTAAGCTACATGAAAAAATTAGAATATTCTTTCTTAGTTTTCAATATAATTCTCAGTGAATGATAATTTTTTCACTTTGAATTGATGAAATTCCGTTCGGTTTCGAATGTGCGAATATTGTGTAAAGTCCTGAACGTAATGGAGCTATGTTAGTGGTTTGGTCTCTAAAGATAGACTTAGTATTAATTAGTCTACCATTAGAATCAATAATACGTATGGTGCAATTTTCGAGTCCTCTGATGGTAATTTCTTGAGATGCATTAATTAAATTACTCGAGACAGTGAATAGTTCGGGACTAATAGCAGATTGAATTTCATCTACGGATATTAAGGTGCCACAGATTTGGCTGAAAAAAGACCACAATACAGCTGAGCTATTTATATCCATATTTCCCCACGCACCAAACCAGTCATGTCCCCCTTCGTTTACTCGGTATAACCAAGCTTGGTAGCCAAAGTCGCCACCAAAGTGTTTAATGAGATCTACTGTACTACCGTCTTCAACATCGAGGTCTGGAAGGTTTGTTATAGAAGTGTACTCAGTATGATTTGAATCGGCCCATTGTTTAACAACATCTTCTACTCCAGGAGCGCCCACCCATGGATTACTTGGGTCAGGAGAAGTTGCGTAGTAACTAATATCGTCATCGTATGTTCCGTGAAGATGAACTACTGGAACTAGTGTAGGAGTACAATTTGCGTAATCGTAACCACTCATAGTACCACCTACAGATCCAATACCTCGAAAAACATCTGAAGATTCACAAGCAAGTGTGTAACTCATAAACCCTCCGTTTGAATACCCACAACTATATGTACATTCTTCACTAAACCCGTGTTCAGTTTGTAAAAATGCTGCTAGTTCTGTTAGAAATTGAACGTCGTTTACGTTAGAAAGTCCTGTTAGATTTGCATTCCAATGATTTGCTCCATAAATATCGGGTAACCCCTGAGGGTAGCATACAGCAAATCCTTCAGCATCTGCTATTTGATTCATGCCAGAATAATTGCTTATGCTTATTCCATCTCCATAATATCCGTGTAGCACGAAAATTAGTGGTGAGTTAGGTTCTAGATTTTCAGGTTTGTGTAAGTAATAAGTACGTTCAGTTCCGTCACTTGTGTTAAAAATTTCAGGAGAATAGCATGTTCCGTCATCAACAGTCGCTCCAACAATGAAATTTTCAGAATTAGGATCTGTACAACCTAGTAATTCCCAGTTACAATTTTCTGTAATAGAGTTAATTTCAAAGGTTTGGTATTCCAAATATCCTGAATTCATAATAAATTCTAGAGTGTCGTCAGGCATATCAATACTAATGCTTCCTCCGTTCCATCCATCTCCCCAATAATCCTGCATAATCACAGCATAACATCCTGACTCAAAACATAATGTATCACTAGTGAGGGAATTATCTACAAGGCCTTGAAATGATACAACTTCAGTATCTGAGTTGACAATGGGCCCTACAATTGAGAAAGACATCTCATCACTCCATAAGCCAGTATTAATGTTTACAACAACAGATACACCTTCGCATTGAGCTTGAGTAATAGACGAAAAAAGTATGAAAACAGTTGAAATAGCTAAGTAAACTGTTATTGTAAATCTCATGCAGATAATAATTTACTGCAATTTACACTAAAAATTAATTATTAATATCGTACTGGCCTGATGCAGTTTCATACTGCTCGAAAATTTGCATGTATTGACCTCCTAAAATAGAAGTTGCGATACCAGCTGAGAAGTTTAATAAGCCTCCAGATACAGTTGAACGATCCCCAGAGGAAATATTTAGATGACCTCCAGAAACAGTACTAAGGCTACCAGAGGATAGATTGTCTAGTCCCCCTAGGATTGTTGTAAACTCCCCTGACACAAGATTTACTCTTCCACCTAACACACTTGAGGACAGTGAAAGAATTGTATTGTTTCGTCCAGCGACTATGCCTCCTGTAGAAGTAAAAGTATGTCCAGGCCCAATAATTAGGTTATGAGATCCAGTATGCAAATCATCAGCATGAATACCTCCATCAATATCTGTAAACCCACCCTCATTTTCATTATACCCGATAATAATATTTCCCAAACCATTGACTTCTCCATATGTACTACCAGATCCGTTATTAACTATTAAGTTCGCCCCAATAACTTTTACAGACTGAGAAAGCGTATCTATTTCTATATATTCAAGAAGAGGTGTGAGTTGGTTTAATGCCGCTTGTTGAGAGGATATTACTTGTAATAATTCTCCAATAAACTGTGTTAGTGGCATACCACCTAATTCATTTATAGTTATATCTCCAATAGTATAATTTTGTCCAAATGTGATAAGGAAGGGTAGTAAATCCGCTATCCCAACCACATTATTGCCTTGATATTCTGGATTATACGGGTATGTCAATGTGATGTCAAATCCGCTTTCTAATACTGTTTGTGAATAGTTTGTACTAGTTAATAAGAACAGTATGGCTATTGAAAAAAATATTTTGCTGATTTTGCTTGCGAAGTAAGTCATAATAATAATTTGTGATAATTAAAGGTACATATTTTTATGTATAATTCCAATATGTTTAACAAAAAGCCCCACCAAATGGCAGGGCTTCTATTTTTAAGGGGTATATCCCCAAAGATTATCGTTTTTTGAGTTTACTCTATGCTGCCCCATTGGATTAGAAAGTCCATTAAATCACTGATTTGGACTTCACCATCACCATTGAAGTCAGGGCAAACACTGTAATTACATGCACCGTTATCATAAGTGGCAAGTCTGTCAAAGTTATAAGCTATAGGATCAGTACATCCAGCAAACACACAAATTCCTGTATCAACACTAGCGTTAGGATTGAAATTAATAGCTCCAGGGTAGGTACATCCCACCACACCACAGATATTATATTCAGGTATTCCTAAGGTGCTTTGTACCAAAGCTAGAATGTCTTCATTATCATATGCAGCAACTTCACAGCTTTCTACGATCCAGTCCATACCGCCCCACTCCGGGCCAGTTTGGCTATACGCTTGAAGGAATGTGGTTAGGTCAGAAATCTGAACAGAACCATCTCCGTCAAAGTCTGCAGAAATTGGAGCGTGGCTACAATCACTAGTTGAATTTGCTATAGGGTTATAGTTTGCGAAATCAGCATCATCACATCCTGAGAATATACAATTTCCATCATCTTTAACAGCTGTAGAATTGTAGTTGTCAGCATTAGGGTATACACATCCTAAGCATCCATAAGAACATGTACCATCATCAGCATTAGCATTTGGTTCATAGTTACAAGCACAAGTGTCTGTACATCCGTGTACATTTCCTATACCAGCACAGTCAAAACCAACAGGAGGGAAGGAACATGATCCAGCAATAGATGCGCCTGGGCTATAGTCACAAGCACTCTCATTCATACATCCTGAGCAAGTGTCAAATTCACAGCTTCCATTGTTGCTGTTAGCTGCCGAATCATAGTTACAGGCTTCGTTAATTGTACACCCTTCGAAGATACATACAGCTCCTCCCTGAGTTGCCTCTGGGTTGAAGTTGTCAGCATTTGCATCCATACATCCTGTACATGAACTAAAGTCGTAGCAAGCACCGTCAATAGTTGCTTCTGGATTGAAGTCACATGCCACTGGATTTCTACAGCCTAAGCAGCTTAGGTATTCACATGATCCATCATTGTATTCTGCGGACTCGTCGTAGTTGCAGGCTCCTATGGAGTTACATCCTAATGCCAAACAGCTAACGAACTCACACGCTCCAGCACTACCGTAGTTACACGCTTGCGCTTGAGTACACATGTCCGATGGAGGCATTCCACTACATGGACCAAAGTCACATGATCCCGGGATGTAGTAGTTAGCACCTGGGTCGTAGTTACAAGCGAATGGTAATATACATCCACCTACTGATGCAGGTTGACAAGTTCCATTTTCGTCTGTCGCTTGAGGGTTGTAGTTACTTGCTGTAGGGTCTGTACATCCTGGAATTTCATTCTCGTCACATATTCCGTCATCGTCCCAATCGTTATTACAAACTCCAGAACAATCTACGAACATATTTAGAGGGTACAAACAAAGTGAAAGGTCTAAAATAGTAGCACTAGAATCGTAGTTACATGCTGACATATCCGTACATCCAGCACAACTTTCAAAGTCACAGTTACTGATGATTAGATACTCTGCAGAAGAATCATAGTTGCAAGCACTAGGGATAACACACCCTCCTATTAAACATGTCCCATCATCATCGGTAGCATACGGATCGTAGTTAGGGTTCCCCAATTCCGTACACCCACTAGTCTCAAACTCGTCACAAACACCGTCCCCATCACTATCGTTAATACAAACGTCATCACATCCGTATCCGAATTCGGCATATATACAACTTCCATTTTCTATGGTGGCTGTTGAGTCATAGTTACATGCATTAATATTTGTACAACCTGCACAAGTAGTGAAGTCACATGAGCCTACGATTTGGTATTCAGCATTCATGTCATAGTTACATGCAGACGGGAAAGTACAACCACCTGTTATACAAGACCCATCATCAAATACTGCAGTGGGATCATAATTAGGATTAGTCTGGTCAGTACATCCAGATTCATCGTYRTCACAKAYKYYGTTACCRTYKACGTCAGCKGYACAAKTWCCACCACAWACTCCRAKMRYATCKMKWWKGTTKCCGTTACARTCACAGTCTCCAGCCGGTATGCCAGTACCTCCACAWACTCCACACTCATCAASARYAGYACAAGAACCRTCGTCWWSWGTAGCAGTCATATCGTAGTTACAAGCAKTAGCGTCCATACATCCKAGAAYMTCAKCGTYATCACAYACTCCGTTACCRTCRACRTCAGCTGYACAAGTTCCACCACATACTCCWAGAGCATCGAGTTGGTTKCCGTTACAGTCACAGTCTCCAGCCGGTATGCCAGTACCTCCACAWACTCCACACTCATCAASARYAGCACAAGARCCGTCGTCYTGAGTAGCAGTCATATCGTAGTTACAAGCAGTAGCRTCCATACATCCGAGGATCTCTGCGTCATCACATACTCCGTTACCATCAACGTCAGCTGTACAAGTTCCACCACATACTCCAAGAGCATCTAATATGTTTCCAGTGCAATCACACCATCCGTTATCGGCAGCCCAAAAGCAGTTTCCCGCATTATCTGTATATATAGGATCGTAGTTACAAGCAGTAGGGTCTTGACATCCAGGAATCTCTGCGTTATTGCAAATTCCATCACCGTCAGTATCTCCGTTAACTATTGCTCCATTAGAACAGAAATCGCAACCAATAGGAATCAGACAAGAACCATCGTCTGACGTAGCAGTTGCGTCATAGTTACAAGCAGTAACATCCATACAACCTGCAACAGCAGTAGAACCGCCAAAAGTACCTACACCATCAAATGGCATACTAATCTGAACTTGGTCTGCTCCTACTCCAAGCGGGAAGACTTGGTAGTTAAGTGTTCCTGAAATAGCACCTGTAGTAGTTACTTGAAGAACTAGAACACGCATGTTCGCATCAGGTAAACCGTTTCCAGCT
>NVXE01000003.1 GCA_002746975.1 Bacteroidota bacterium
CATACTGAGTCGGATAATACGTCGTATAAAAATCCTGAGCGCCGAAGGCCTTCGCAGACATTGTGAGTTGGTATTTAATAGAGCCAGCATCTCCTTTCCAAGCAGAATAATATGAAGCCAAATTCATCTTCGCATCAGTGTTTTCCTTGTAACCAGTAGTAGTCGCCCGGCTAAGTGAAATTCTATGCCGAAAATTATCCGAGCCGAAGTCAACCCTCGCCTTCGCTCGCAACCAACCAAAAGACCCCGACTCGAAAGAAACAAGAGCACCATCTGTACTCGAAGGTCCGGTAATAAATTGAATCGCTCCCGACATAGCACCCGTTCCTATAAATGGAGAACTTCCCCCCCGAACCACTTCTATTTTAGTCACATCTTCAGGATCAAATCCCAGATTCATTAAATGATGACCCGTTTGAGGTGCGCTTATACGAACTCCATTGATAACCAGAGCTGTTTGTTCGAAAGAACCGCCCCTGACACTCAAGTCCGACTGTACGCCTAATAAACCTCGTTGCCTCAAATCTACCCCAAAAACGTACTCAAGTACTTCGCTGATTGAAGTCGCCCCACTTTGAATTATCTCCTTCGAATTAATAATACTTATCGACCTTGGAGATTCTGATAACTTTAACAATGTCGGCCCAGAACTTACCACGGCCTCTGAAATTTCTACTAATTTTAATGTTTCTATCCCAGAAGTATCTGTTTGGGCTGAACAACTGATAATCAAAAATTTAGACGCAATTACTGCCCCGAAAAACACTAACCTTAAAGACGCTGATAATTTAATTTTCATGAAAAAAAATCTAATAATTACTACCAATAAATAAGCGCCGAATCTAATGATTCTCCCAATAGAATTGTCAGAAAATTGCCACGATATGAAGTGTATCTTTGCGGTATGATAAGGAGTGAACAAGAGCAAATAAGACTAGCGTCTTTACAGCAATTGAGGGATTTGGGAATCAACCCATATCCAGCTGAGGAATTTAAAGTATCCCATAGAAGCAATTCTCTTAGAGAGAACTTTAAAGAGGGTGTAGAGGTAAGTATGGCTGGTAGAATGATGAGTCGCCGTATTATGGGGAAGGCTTCATTTGCTGAGCTTCAAGACGCTGAGGGTAGTTTTCAGCTATACGTAAATCGTGATGAGATTTGTTCTGGCGAAGATAAAACGCTGTACAACACTGTCT
The DNA here is from genome assembly GCA_002746975.1 of Bacteroidota bacterium. Taxonomy (GTDB): domain Bacteria; phylum Bacteroidota; class Bacteroidia; order Flavobacteriales_D; family Sanyastnellaceae; genus UBA974. Next base: position 1,197 of record NVXE01000003.1, read on the forward strand.
TCAAGAAGCTTCTTGACAGGGGTGATTTCATAGGTATTAAAGGTGTGACTTTTCTGACCAAAGTTGGTGAACCTTCCGTTAAAGTGTTCGAATTGACTCTTCTTTCTAAGGCCATCCGTCCGCTCCCAGCCGTAAAAACAGATGAGGACGGGAATGTTCACGATGCCTTTTCTGACCCTGAGCTTCGTTACAGGATGAGGTATGTCGATTTATGTGTTAACGATAAGGTAAAGGACACTTTTATTGCGAGAAGTAAGATTATTAGGACTATTCGCGAGACTTTTGATAGAGAGGGGTGGCTAGAAGTTGACACTCCTGTACTTCAAGCTATTCCTGGTGGCGCGGCCGCTAGGCCTTTCGAAACTCACCATAACGCCTTAGATATGCCTCTTTATTTGCGCATAGCTAACGAGCTTTATTTAAAACGACTAATTGTTGGAGGTTTCGAGGGAGTTTACGAGTTTTCACGAAACTTTAGAAACGAAGGGATGGACAGAACGCACAACCCTGAGTTTACTGTTCTTGAACTGTACGTTGCGTACAAGGATTACAACTGGATGATGGAGGCGATGGAGAACTTATTAGGTGATGTGGCTAAGGCTGTACATGGGAAAACCGTTGTAAATCTCGCAGAAACAGATATTGATTTTACTCCTCCATATGCGAGGGTAACTATGCGAGATGCTATCTTAGAACACACGAAAGTCGATATCGACTCACTTGATGAAAACGGGTTAAGGGAGGCATGTAAGAGTTTGGGTATAGAAACTGATTCTTCTATGGGGAAAGGAAAGCTAATCGATGAACTTTTCGGAGAGAAGTGCGAGCACCTTTACATTCAACCTACTTTCATCACTGACTACCCTGTAGATATGTCTCCTCTCACGAAATCACACCGAGATAAACCCGGATATACCGAACGTTTCGAGTTGATGATAAACGGAACGGAAGTGGCAAATGCGTACTCCGAGCTCAACGACCCTATCGACCAGCGAGAAAGGTTCGAAGCTCAACTCGAATTAGCAGAACGTGGAGATGACGAGGCTATGTTCATCGACCAAGACTTCCTCCGAGCACTCGAATATGGTATGCCTCCAACAAGTGGTGTAGGTATAGGTATTGATAGGCTCGTTATGATGCTTACAAACCAAACCTCTATTCAAGAAGTTCTCCTTTTTCCTCAAATGCGTCCAGAGCAATTCTAAGAAATTTATACGATGGCTATTCCTACTACAGATAAAATTATAGAAACCCTAAAGACTATTTTCGATCCTGAAATTCCCGTAGATATCTACGAACTAGGACTTATTTACGAGGTTAAGGTTTCAGATGACGGGATGGTAAACATCGATATGACTCTTACCTCTCCGAATTGTCCTGTAGCAGAAAGCATGCCTCGAGATGTGGAGGACAAGGTTTCTGCAATGGATGGTGTGACAGGAGCTAAGGTAGAAATCGTTTTCGACCCTCCTTGGACACAGGACATGATGAGTGAAGAAGCGAAGCTTGAGTGCGGATTTCTATAAAAAATAAATGAGCTCCGATACCCCCACAAGAGGAATTGCAATTCTCGGATCGACAGGATCAATAGGCACCCAAGCTTTAGATGTAATTCGCGAACAATCCGATTTCCTTCACGTAGAAGTTCTTTCTGCAGGGCGCAACGCAGACCTATTAATAAAGCAGGCTTTAGAGTTTAAGCCAAACGCAGTAGTTATTGCCGACCCCTCTCTCCGCGATAAGGTTTTCGACGCTCTATTTGACGAGGGTATTAAAGTTTACGCTGGAGATGAATCATTGATTCAGATTGTAGAGATGGAAGGGATAGACATGGTTCTCACTGCTTTAGTAGGCGCAGCGGGACTTCGCCCTACCCTAAGCGCTATTCGAGCTGGAAAACATATAGCACTAGCGAACAAGGAAACCATGGTCGTCGCTGGTGAGCTCGTAACTTCGGAAGCTCGTAAAGCGGGAGTAGATATTCACCCCGTAGATTCTGAGCACAGCGCCATTTACCAATGTCTAGCTGGCGAATTCCACAATGACCTTGAGAAAATCATTCTTACAGCATCTGGCGGACCTTTTCGAGGATATAGTTCGGATATGCTCGCTTCTGTAACAAAAGCTCAAGCTCTCAAACATCCGAACTGGGATATGGGAGCTAAAATAACCATCGACTCTGCCTCGATGATGAACAAGGGCCTTGAAGTAATCGAAGCGAAATGGCTTTTCGACCTCAAACCCGAAGCCATAGACATTATCGTCCATCCACAGTCTATTATTCACAGCATCGCTCAGTTCGAAGACGGTTCTATGAAAGCACAAATGGGGCTTCCCGACATGAAACTACCCATACAATACGCCCTCACATACCCTCGCCGACTTTCAAATACTTTTCCAAGATTCAATTTCTTAGACTATCCATCATTAACCTTTGAGGCACCCGACTTTAAGGCGTTCCGAAATCTAGGACTAGCCTTTGACGCTCTTGCAAAAGAAGGAAACGCACCTGCCGTTCTCAACGCGGCAAACGAAATTGCTGTAGCTCGATTCTTAAATGACGAAATTGCTTTTGCTCAACTTCCTGACGTTGTAGAGCACGCTCTCTCACGAGTCTCCTTCCAATCTGCGCCCGACCTAAAGTCTCTCCTCGCTTCAGATGCCGAAGCCAGAGCACTAGCTAACGAGTTCTAGATAACAAGTTCTAACTTATATCGTCATAATATCTACCTCCTTCGCAGCAAGAGTGTCCTCAACCTTTTGGGTATAAGCATTCGTCAACTCTTGCACCTTCGCCTCACCCGTTTTAAGCATATCCTCGCTCAAGCCCTCATCTTTTGCTGACTTAAGCAAATCATTCGCGTCTTTCCTCGCATTTCGAATGGAAACTCTAGCAGATTCGCCCTCACTTCTTGCGCGCTTCGATAGTTCAATTCGCCTTTCTTCAGTCAGTGGTGGAACATTGATGATCAGAACTTCCCCATTATTCATAGGGTTTAAGCCCAAATTCGAGTTTATTATTCCCGTCGAAATAGGTTCGAGCATACCTTTCTCCCATGGTTGAACTACTAACGTTCGAGCATCTGTACTATTGACGTTTGCTACCTGGCTGATAGGCGTCATCGTACCGTAATAATCGATTTTAACGCTTTCGAGCATAGAAGGATGTGCCTTTCCTGCTCTTACTTTTTTAAGTTCGCTTTTAAGGCGCTCCATAGCCTTTTCCATTTGGTCTTTTGCCTCTTCTAGAGCCATATCAACTGCTTCTTGCATATCTATCTTATTAAGAGGTAACCACTGTTCCTACTTGTTCTCCTCTAGCAACTCGCAGAAGGTTTCCGGGCTCATTCATATTAAAGACGATGATGGGAACTCCATTTTCATTACAAAGGGTAAATGCAGTCATGTCCATCACCTTTATTCCACGTTCAAATACTTCTTTAAAACTAATTTCATCGTACTTAGTTGCATTCGGATTCTTTTCAGGGTCTTCTGTATAGATACCATCTACCCGTGTCCCCTTCAAAATTACATCTGCCTCTATCTCTACCGCCCTTAAAGCTGCAGCTGAGTCCGTCGTAAAGAACGGACTACCTGTTCCGGCACCGAAAATCACTACCCTCCCTTTCTCTAAATGGCGCAATGCACGACGGCGAATAAAGGACTCTGCTATTTGCTTAAGCTCAATCGCAGACTGAAGGCGAGTATCGACACCTATTTGTTCTAGTGAACTCTGCAATGCCATAGCGTTGATTACGGTTGCAAGCATCCCCATATAATCTCCCTGGGTACGTTCCATCCCGCCTTCTTCAGCTTGTACACCCCGGAAAATATTCCCCCCACCTATAACGATAGCGACTTCAACACCTGTTTCGACAAGTGCTTTTATTTCTGAGGCGTACTCAGCTAAACGTGCGTTATCAATACCAAACTGCTTATCTCCCATAAGGGATTCACCGCTCAATTTGAGTAGGATTCTTTTATACTTCATTTCGCTTACAATATCCGACAAACAAAAGAAGGACGCAATAGCGTCCTTCTTCAAGTTTAGTTATATTCTCAGGTCGTCTAAGCTAGAGCAAGGCGGCTAAAGCTTACTACTGAAGCACCTGGGCAGGTTGATGCAACGTACTGTGCAACAGTTTGCTTATTGTCTTTAATGAATGGCTGGTTAACTAAAGTAACCTCTTTATACCATTTGTTAAGACGTCCCATAGAAATTTTCTCAGCTAACTCAGCAGGCTTACCCTCTTGAATAGCTAATTCTTTTCCTATCTCTTTTTCTTTTGCGATCAAATCCTCTGGGATTTGTGACTCATCTACAGCAACAGGTGCCATAGCTGCTGCTTGCATAGCGACATCACGACCTATACTAGATTCTACAGATCCGTTAAAACCTACTATAGTAGCAAGTCTATTTCCCGGGTGGATGTAAGCTGATACGGTCTCTCCTTTAGCGATTGAAAAACCACCTATTTCGAGTCTTTCTCCTATTTTTCCTGTTTCTTCGATAATCTTATCGGCAACCGTTTGGTCTGAACCAGGGTAGGTCTTAGCTAGTAAGTCTTCTTTAGTCTCGCAACCATCAGAGATAGCTAGATCGAGAAGGGTTTGGGCTACAGAAATGAAGTCCGCATTCTGAGCAACGAAATCCGTTTCACAGTTTAAAGACATCACAATTCCAGTAGTTCCGTCAGTATTAACGCCAGACAGAATTACTCCTTCGCTTGCCTCACGGTCGCTACGCTTAGCAGCAACTTTCTGACCCTTCAAACGAAGAATCTCGACAGCTTTTTCCATATTTCCTTCGGCTTCCTGGAGAGCTTTTTTGCAATCCATCATGCCTGCGCCAGTTTGTGTTCTAAGCGCTTTTACTTCAGCAGCAGTAATGCTCATGATATTATCTGTAAAAGTGGGGGTAATGCGTAATTAATCTTTCTTCTCCTCAGCCTTAGCGTCAGCCTTCGCTTCAACCTTAGTAACTTTCTTACGAGCTCTCTTAGGCTTTTCCTCTCCTTCTTTTGCTGGAGTTGCAGCGTCGTCAGCAGTCGTTGCTGCTGCAGCCTCCTCCTTTGCCTTTGCTTCAGCCTCTGCTTTCGCAGCAACTTTTGCATCCTCACGGAGCTGTGCTTTTGCATCAGACTCAGCCTTATCAGCTTTACGCTCGTTCAAGCCTTCAGCAACTGCCTCAGCAAGAGTACGAGTAATTAAATCGATAGACTTTGTAGCGTCATCGTTAGCAGGGATGATGAAATCAACTCCACGAGGATCGCTATTTGTATCTACAATAGCAAATACAGGAATTTTAAGTTTTTTTGCTTCAGCAAGAGCGATGTGCTCTTTTCTCACATCAACAATAAAAATCGCTGCTGGGAGACGAGTCATATCAACAATAGAACCTAAAACTTTGTCTAATTTCTCACGTTGACGACTAACCTGCAGACGCTCACGCTTTGAAAGAATAGCAAGTGTTCCATCTGCGCCCATCTTATCGATTTGGGTCATCTTACGAATCGCTTTACGAATAGTACCGAAGTTCGTAAGCATACCTCCTGACCAACGCTCAGTTACGTATGGCATTCCGACAGCTTTCGCATGTGCAGCAACGATATCTTTTCCTTGTTTCTTAGTAGAAACAAAAAGGATTTTCTTTCCGCTTTTAGCGATTTGCTTCATTGCAGCAGCAGACTCGTCAATTTTAACGATACTCTTGTGCAAATCAATAATGTGAATTCCTTTCTTCTCAGTGAAGATGTAAGGCGCCATGTGTGGGTTCCACTTACGCTTTAGGTGGCCGAAATGTGATCCGGCGTCGAGCAGTTGCTCAAATGTTGTACGAGCCATAGGGTTTACTTTCCTGGTTTAAACAATTCTAAAGTAGCCGTTGATTTTCAACGAGTCTAAAGAATTTGGATGCTAAACGATTTATTAAAAAATATATACGATAAAGGCAATTGCCATTAACGCTTAGAGAATTGTTCTTTCTTACGGGCTTTCTTCTGACCAAACTTCTTACGCTCAACCATACGAGGATCACGAGTAGTCAAACCTTCAGCTTTTAAACAAGGCTTGTACTCTGGATCAATCTCGATAAGAGCTTTAGAAATAGCCAAACGAACTGCTTCCGCTTGTCCAGTGATTCCTCCTCCAGATACATTAACCTTAACATCGTATTGACCTGTAGTTTCAGTCAACTCGAAAGGTTGGTTAATCTTGTATTGAAGAGTTCCTGTAGGGAAGTATTCTTTGTAGTCACGCTTGTTAATTGTGAATTCACCTTTTCCTTCAGATAGGTAGAGGCGAGCTACTGCGTCCTTACGACGGCCTGATGTGTTTATAACGTCCATGCTTCAGCTTAATCGTTGAAAGTGATAGTCCTAGGCTGTTGAGCCTCGTGCTTGTGGTTTGCCCCAACATATACATGCATGTTGCGGAAAAGTGCGCGACCTAAAGTGTTCTTAGGAAGCATGCCTCTAACAGCTTCTTCCATCATCGCAAACGGCTTACGTGCCATTACTTCAGCAGCTGTACGTGTACGTTGTCCACCAGGATAACCAGTGTAACGCATGTATAACTTCTGATCCCACTTCTTACCCGAAAGGGTAATCTTCTCTGCATTAATGACTACAACGTAGTCTCCGCAGTCAGCGTGAGGTGTAAAATTCGGCTTGTGCTTGCCGCGAAGAAGCTTAGCCACTTCTGAGGCAATACGACCTAAAGTCTGCCCTTCAGCATCGACTAATAGCCATTTTTTATCGGCGTTCTCCTTGTTCGCGGAGATTGTTTTGTAACTTAAAGTATCCACAGCTAATGTGTTGCGCGTTCGAAATTCCCCAAAATTTAGGGGTGCAAAGATAGCGAACAATGTGGATAACCAAGCGTTTTAAGTGAACAATTTTACTTTTCCGCTTTCCTTTGCTTCATTTCAAGGTCAAACCCGCAAATTATCCTATGTTCCGTCCATGGGTCGGGCGTATTTTTTTGCTGCTCGACCTGGTAACCGAACGAAGCCCAACGTCGTTTTGCCGTTTTCACGTTAACTACTAACTTCATTCGATGGTCGCTGTAATACCAACCTAGATTCTGTGGGCGAGAGAAGAACTCGGTGTAGAGTCCGAGTCGAAGTTTTTTCGAAACAGAGTAGGTAAGTCCAGTCTTAAAGCGGGCGGCGGAGCGTAAATGGTGGGATGCTGGGGTAGCGAGGAGGCCTTTCGAAGCTGTTTGGTATCGAACTCGGGATGAGAACGTCATATTTTCGGAGAGGTCGAACTTCCATTTGATTGAAGCGGAAAGCCTGCGAATGGGTTGCCATAAATAGGTGCTCGTTTTTGACATCCCTAATCGAATTGAGGCGTCGAGCTTGAGGCCTTTCGCTATCGGCGTGAGTTTCCTCGAAATCGAGACGTTCGAAAATACAGATTCGACTCGTGTAAAGTCGTACCCCACCCTCGTTGCTGCGCTCGCGCTATAGCTGAGGTCGTCAGATAAGTTTTGTGAGCATGACACACTAGACCAAACCCCATAATCACTCCACTGCCCTAAACTAGTCTTAGATACTATACCTAAAATAAGAGAAAGAACGAGGGGGAGTATAAAAAGTGAACGATTTGGTTTAATTCTTATCATAAATATAAAGCGTATTCATATCTATCACATCCGATTTATCCATGATGCTTACGTCAAATTCAAAAGCTACCTTAGGTAGGGGGGCGGCGGTGGAAGTTGTGTCCTCAGAATAAACGTATATAGTGTAATCGCCCGTTCGAAGCCACTCAAAAGCAAAGTCACCATCGGGGTTCGTGTCTACTTTATCATCAGGACTAATATGATCGCCATAGATGATGTACACTGATAAATCTGGTGCGGATATCGTGTCAACTGTAGATGCGGGATTGTTGATTTGGACTCTACGGATGAGCTCCACCTTACCTATAATCGAAGCCTTACCTCCATCACCAGGAGTTTTTACACACGAGGCAAACGATAGAATTAGTACAAGTAAAATAGGGATGTTTTTCATCCTAGCAAGTTACGTGCTAATCATAACTAATCGTACCTTGCCCTCACGATATGCACAATTTTGATTCGATACACAACGTAACTACCCTGCCTATAGGTGAGGGGCGGTTAGAGGTGGTCTGCGGGCCTATGTTTTCTGGGAAAACAGAAGAGCTTTTACGGAGGGTGCGAAGGGCTATGATCGCTCATCAACCGACCGTTCTAATTAAGCCCGCCACCGATACCCGGTACGCTATTAATGAAGTCGTTTCGCACGATAAAAACGCGATGCCTTCTAAAGTCGTTTCTACAAGTAAGGAGATTTTGAACTCTCTAGAGGTCGATGGCCGAAGCGCTCTCGTAGTTGCTATTGACGAGGCGCAGTTTTTCGACGACGACCTTCCTGATGTTTGTAACGAACTCGCAAATCGAGGACTCCGCGTCATCGTGGCGGGGCTTGATCTAGATTTCACGGGCGAACCGTTCGGTTCTATGCCTCGACTTCTAGCTCTCGCAGAAGAAGTAACGAAACTCCACGCCGTTTGTGTCGAAACAGGGCGAGCCGCCCATTTTTCACATCGCATCGCCGGCGGAACGGACACCGTCGAGCTCGGAGAAAAAGACCGCTACGTTCCTCTCGCCAGGCACGCCTACGTAATGTTTCGCTCTCAAGAGGAAGAATCAAAAAACGAGCAAGAGTCTAAATCGTCAAAATAAAATGGATGATACCTTTCACGTAACCTCCCTCACCCTCGACCTAGAAAAGGTCGCTCACAACTTAAGAGTCATTAGAGATAGAGTTCGTGCCGATGGAGTAATTGCTGTCGTTAAGGGATTCGGGTACGGCACTAACGCTCCCGCTCTAAGTAAGTTATTAGAACGTGAGGGCGTAAAGTTTTTCGCTGTTGCCTATGTAGATGAAGGGGTAAGATTGAGAAAGTCGGGCGTAAAGACTCGTATTATCGTTATGAACCCCGCTCCCATAACTTTCGACGATCTGAACAAGTACTCGCTTGAGCCGACCATAATTTCTATTGAGCATTTAAAAAAGTATTTAAGCTGGAAGGAGGAGAATCCTGAAGCTTTAGACCAAATCCATCTCAATTTCGATTCCGGAATGCACCGACTCGGCTTCGACCCCCGAGATCTTAGCGAAATCGTTCGCCTACTTATTCCGCTCGAAAACCTCAATATCGCTACCGTCTATACCCACCTCGCTGGGGCAGAGTCTGCGGACCAAGATCCTAACACGATTCAGCAGTTCAACAATTTCGACCTCCTATGTTCGACCCTCCGCGAATCGTTCAAGGGCCACCTACATCTCTCGGGCTTTAAAACACACGCCCTGAATTCTTCAGGCGTCTCCCGATTCCCCGATAAAAATTACGACCTCGTACGAGTGGGCATCGCCCTTTTCGGTTCGGAGCTTTCTAATACCGACTGGGGCCTCATCCCCGCCGTCACCTTAGGCACCGTCATCTCCCTCGTTAGAACGATCCCCCCCGGCGAAGGACTCAGCTACGGCCTCACAGACTCCGCCCCTCACGAAAGAACCATCGCATGGATTCCCGTCGGATACGCAGACGGCTACCCCCGATCCTTAGGCGGCGGCGTAGGCGAAGTCCTCGTCACTTCCTCTCATAACTCCTCSTCTTTTAGACCAAACACAGTCGGMCGTATATGCATGGACCTCACCGCCWTAGACGTTACAGGACATGACGTTCGAGCCGGGGATAGCGTAGAACTATTCGGAACCACGATAACCCTTCAGGAAGTAGCTCTCGCTGCGGGAACCCTCCCCTACGAACTTCTCGCAAGAATTCATGAACGAGTCGTACGGATTTAACCCGCTTAGTTTTTGACGATTTTCTTTGAGGTCTTATCACCATTAATGAGGGTGATGTCTAAGATATAAGCACCATTTTCTAAAGAAGATATATCCAGATTTACATTATTAGAGTTTAGGTCGTAGGAATTTCTAACTACTCGACCATTTATATCGTAAATAATAATGTTCGCAATAGAGATCTCACAACTTAACATCAAAGTGTTTTTTACTGGGTTAGGGGAGGCAGATAATTCCACTTCTTGTATACTCTCTACGCCTATAGTTGAACAACTAATAAGCCCATCGTAAAAATTTTGGACTGTCAAACTATTTTCTAATAACAAATCAGCATTCTCGAAGTTGTCTAGATTTAAATCTCTTGAGAAGATTATTGCATACTCTAGCCCAATAGTTTCTCCTGGCGAAAAAGTGAAAGGCCCCACTGAACCGACTCCTCTAATGTCATGTGAGAGCACTCCAGCCTGATTCATGCTCCAACCATCAACGTTAGTAGGTGAGCTCGAATAAATAAATGACACTTCTTCTTCACCGCCAACTCCATTGCCTCCATATGTTAAGGGGGAGCCATCCTTCCATTTTCCTTGTAAATAATTATAGTATTGCTGCGTCTGAGTAGGCACACCAGTTGTAGCATTACTAGAATTCAGATATGAAATAACTGTTGAGAAGTTGGCATTAAGAAGTTTAACTCCTAAAGCCGGCGGATTTTCTCCATAAGTATAGATTGATTGCAAGTATAAACTATCCCCGTCGATATCATCTCCATTGAAAGCGTACACCAGGCTTAACGTACTGTCGCTTCCTATATTATCGTCCATTGCAGTTCCAATATCAAAATCTGTCCAATTAGCTACATATAGTTCACTATATTCATTTTCACTTCGATTGATGATTTTCAAATCTAAAAATGTAGTTTCATTTAGAGTTGCTATAGAGTTATCTGGACAATTGTATGCGTATAGCATTGCGTGAATTTCTATAACTAACTTTTCCCCACCTGATGCCGTGTGTACATCTCTATCATCATTCATGATAATAAACAAGGCTTGGTCTCCTTTTATATCTGGGTAATCACCGTTTTCGGGATCATAAACTCCATTTAAATTTGTATCCACAAAAGCCGCTAAGTTTTCAGCCTCACCGTTACTTACAATACCATGAGCAGGCCAGTCTTCAATTTCTAATGGTACTTCATAATCCGCAGAAGAGTAGCTATTTATGTGTGTGTTTATCGTCGATTTGTTTACTTTCCAAACTTTATTATAGCGTAAATCAAAATCTTCATTATAACTATCCGCTACTGGTCCATGCCAATAATCAACACGCTCGGGAGGTGACTCCTCTGGATTTCTAAATGTTTCTGCGGCAAAATGAAGATTCCCTTCAGAATCTAACCCACCTATCCAAATTGCACTTTGGTAAATAGGGCTAATCTCGTTTTCATTATCTATTAAAAAATAACCCGTACTATCGGCGGACGATTCACTAAAAAACATCCCACAAGAATATATTTGAGCTTTAACATTATTAATATCTAATTCAGCACTTGAATACAGTGTTTGACTTTGAATTGAGATTGTTGATGCCAAGCCTATTGTAACTGTTATTATATTTTTCATGTTTAGATAAATTAAGTTCAGTCGTGTGAGATTACAATTTTTTCAGGCTTTAACCCTTCCCCCACGAGATAATACACTCCTTGAGAAAGATGATTTAATGAGATTTTATTTTCACTTTGGGTTAAAATAGTTTCAAAGACCCTTTGGCCTAATTGATTAAAAATTTCAATGTGTTTGGGTAGGGCGCCACCTTCATTGAAATTGATATAAAACTCCCCTGAACTGGGATTCGGAGAAATCGTGTATTCCAAATTTGAGTGTAAGTCATCTGCAACTGAATTCGTGTAATTATCTATATGATCATTAATACTATTTAAATCCGGTAAAGGACCCGAGAGGTGTGTTAAAACAAAGTCGTCAGCTTGGACATTAAATCGACCAACTCCAGGAGCTAATCCTTGTACAGTGATATATTCCGCAGCAAAGGGCGCTGTAAAATTAAATGAGTCAATTTCCCAATATATCGAACTTGCTTCTTGTGCTGTGTGAATTAAATCCCCAAACACATATTTATCATTGCTTAATCCTATTTTAATCTTTGCGGGGAAGACTTGGTTGACGGGCCATTTTTCGTTGAAATACTGTTTACATTTATAAAACCGAATGTTATATGTATGACCATCTATTAAAGGCTCTGACAATTCTAAAGATATACCAGAACGCCACTCAGTTCCTGTTGAAGCATGGATGTCTGACTTTAACATTAACGCATAATGACCATCGGGAACATAGTTATTTAAAAAAACATCGTACCCAAGCAAGTGAGTATTTGTATCCAAATGAATGTTGATTTTTAATGGAGTATGTGCAAGTGGAAAAACGTTGTCAACGTAATCAATTAATTCATAAAATGATGTTAAGTCTTGTCCAAGAGACCAAAACTGACTCAAAACTTCTCCTTTCATATAAATCGAGTCGTTCTCAAAACTCCCGTTTAGTATCGTTTGAGAATAAGAATTGTAGCAAATCAGTATGGCAATTATAGTTAGTAAGTTTTTCATGGTTATTATTAATTTGAAGTAATTGTGAGTTTTTCACTTAAGGCTCCACTCCTTATAAAGTAAACTCCTGGTGAAAGACCCGCTAATGAAATTCGTATTCCCTTTTTAGTTTTCAATTGATTATTCACCACCAACTCTTTCCCCGTTGAACTAAATAATTTAATTTCATCAACCTCGCTTTTATCAGATAATTCAACATAAATGAAATCTGACGCTGGGTTAGGAAAAAGTATCATTTTAATTTCTTCCGATTCCTTTCTATTTGATTTCTCACCGGGAGAAACATGATTCTGGGTTTGGATTTCGCACTCGTTAGTGTACTGCACATGCTCACTATTGATATAGTTCATAATACCTCTTGCTCTATAAACGGCATTACCCTCCGTAAATGGGCACAACCACGCAATAGATTCTACTATTGCCTTTTCAATGGAGTCTAGTTGAGAAATCGAGCCCCCTTCAAGTAAGTTGTTTACAATAACCGAATACAACTCAATACTTGTCGCTTCTGCGTAGTTTTCTGGAATTAACTCATTCGTTAGTATAACTTGAGCCTCAAGAAGTGAAGCTACATCATTTCTGTCAATACAATTTTTCAGACAGCTTTTAATGGTTTCTTAGTTTGATTCATTTTCTATGCAGCCTTCCCTGGGGTTAGGGCTTGAGCTAAAGGTAAGTACATTTCTTCCGGTATCCTATCGTCTATCATTGAATGCCGTCTTTCGTGGTTGTAATAGTAGAAGTACTCATTTAGTTTTCCGTACAAATCGACTCCGTCTGTTGGAGGATGAATGTAAAGCAGTTAAAAATAAGTTTTCACTGCAAACTCAAATTGGCTAATGAAAATCTTCTTAAAAGCAATGATGTTGTTTTTCTCATAAAATATTAGCATTGCTTTTTTGTATTCAACAGAATTTATTGTCCTAAATGATATAGGACAATAACCATTTTTGATAAGTACTGCATTACTAATAATCCTAGCTGTTCTCTTATTTCCATCATCAAAAGCCTGTATGTAAGAGATCAGAATCAATAAGAGTAATGCTTGTTCAAACACACACTCCCGGTCGTTAACCAAATCGCACATATCCTGCAAGGTTTCTTTAATCTGATGATCATTGTCCAGGGGCGTGTAATTTGTACCTGAAATACCGATTCTGCGTTTTCTAATATTCCTTTCAATCCCTAAACCATTGACCAAAAGACTATGTATGTCTTCAATCCTTGATATTTTTAATGGCGATATATAATTAGGTTCAGAAATAATGAAATCCAATGCTTCTTTATGATTAAGAAGCATTGTTGCCTCATCTTTTTGTTTACCCTCTGCGGTTTCTTTCTCTTTCAGCAATCGTTCTGTCTCTAAAAGAGAGTAAGTATTCCCTTCAATTTGAGAAGACTTCCAACTAAAATCGATAGCTAATCTTTCCAGCTCATTTGCGTATGCTGATGCTGTTAAAGTGGATATATTGTCTTTGTACGTCTTTTGAAGTTTAGTTAATTTATGCAACTCTTCTTTAGTGAATAGGCTTACATGTCTCAATACATCAGTAATTAAGGTCAAATTATATCCACCCAAAATATCTCTATCATCTAAATCATTTTCAAAATATGCTGTAACGTCTATGGGACATAGTAATTCATATGCTTGCCCTATAACATATTTTGTCCCTTTGCCTTTCCCAGTTGATTGAATCAAGCTTTCGGCTAATAGTTTTGTCAAAATCCTTTTGACAGTTGCGTAGCTCATTTCTGAAGTCAATATCTCATGAATAGCTTTTGATGAAATAGGAGAATTACTCTTTATTAAGCCTATTATTTCTTTTGTTTTATCATCTAACATGATGTTTTTTTTATTTTTGTAGCTCACACTTTTGTCTATTGTGGCTCAAAATACGCATTATTTGAGCTTCAAACAGTTACTACGTGAGCTTTATTTTTACAATCTCGTAGAATTAAAGCTCATCAAGGCGACAAATAAAGCTCAAAATCATTTGTTTTTGAGCTACAAACAGAGTTATACTGAGCTTTATCTTCAGAATAAAACATAGGTGGGAAGCTATTGATCAAGAGAACCAGCAAATTCAAAGTGATAAAATAGATGGCGTTATATATAAGCCCATGCTCTTTGAGAATGGTGACTCTAGAAAGCAATTACTCGCAAGAAGTCGTTTACTTCTATATAAGGCTCATGAGAACTTAACGGAGTCACAAAAAAGCAGAGCGGAGATATTATTTAATGAATCTCCTGAAATTAAACAAGCGTATGATCTGTCCAATAAACTAAGAGCTCTCTATAATAATTGTAAGGATAAAAGTATTGCTATGACAAGACTTATGTACTGGTATAATGATGTCGAAAAATCCGGGTTTAAGAGTTTTAGAATCATCACCAATACCATCACTCATAATTACAGAGAAATCTTAAACTACTTTGATATCAGAAGCATAAACGCAGCTGCAGGATCATTTAATGCAAAAATTAAAGCCTTCAGAATGCAACTTAGGAGTGTGAGAAATAAAGAATTTTTTCTTTTCCGATTAACTCAAATATATGCCTAGTCCCCAACAATTGGTCTTGATACGAAACTCGTAAATGAAAAGAGCGCCATCCGCGTTCGGACGGCGCTCTAGCCTTAACCAATACCCTTGATGCTCGTTTCTATGAGCGAAACATCAATGGGCTAATGTCGAAATCACGCGACATTGACTTTCTAATCAATATCTAAACGCCCTAAGGTCGAAAAAGGTTGTTCGAGCAAATGTTAAAATTTGCTATGCGTGGTTAGTTCGTAGCCCTACCCGAAAATTTGTACGTCATTTTCACCATCCACCAGTACATAACTGGCACGATTACAAGGGTTAAGAACGTAGCGAATGTGAGACCGTAGATAATAGCCCAGCTCATCGGTTTCCAGAAAACGTTATTGTCACCGCCGATATAAATATGGGGATCGTAGGACGTAACAAGAGAGACGAAGTCGATGTTGATACCTATAGCGAGAGGTAGAAGTCCGAGAACCGTAGTTATCGCTGTTAGTAGAACGGGGCGAAGTCGAGTTTTCCCGCCCTGGATTACCGCCCTCACAACTTCCGTGAAGGGAAGTTCTGCCCCGTCTGGGATTTCTTGCTCCTCTCTATATCGTTCTCTTACGATATTAATGTAGTCGAGAAGGACTATCGCGTTATTTACGACCACTCCCGCGAGCGAAATAATGCCTATCATGGTCATCATGATGACGAAATCCATTTGGAATATAACTAGGCCTAGAAGAACTCCGATGAGGGAGAAAAATACGCTGAAACCTATGATAAACGGCGTGGTTACGCTATTGAACTGAGCGACGATAATGAGGAAAATCAGGAAAAGTGCGATGAGGAGAGCTTTCGAGAGGAACGCCATTTCCTTTGCCTGTTCTTCCTGCTGACCCGTGAATACCAAACTAGTTCCGTCCGGAATTTCGAAATCAGCAAGGTTCTCTTGAAGAGTAGCCACGATTTCATTTGCGTTGAAGCCCTCTAGAGTATTTGAGGTAATCGTAATCACTCGGTCGAGGTCTTTACGTTTCATCATATTAAACGTAGATGTGCGCTTTGAGGTMGCAACTGCGCTAATCGGCACCTCTTTGATTTGGCCGTCGCTTTGAGATCGGAAGATTATCTTTTGATTCATCAAAGCCGATGCGTTGTTTCTGTATTTATCTGCGAACCTAAGGTTAATAGGATAGTCGTCCTCACCGTCTTTGTAGGTTCCTATCTCGCGTCCATAAAGAGCGGATCTCATCGTGGAGCCGATATCGCGAGTGGAGAGGCCATAGCGTCGAGCTTTATCTCTGTCGATATTGATGGCCATTTCTGGCTTACTCTTGTTGATGTCGATTTTAAGATCCTCTACACCAGGTACGTCTAAGGTTTCGAGGTAGTGGCGAACTTGTTCTGCTGTTTCGAGTAGAAGGTCGTAATCGTCACCCTTAAGTTCGATATTGATCGGAGGAGATTGAGGAGGGCCGTTGGAATTCTTAGTCACGACAACATCTGCGTCGGGATAGCCTTTTAAGTCAGCCCTGATTGCGTTAAGAACTGTTGCAGTTGAAATTCCTCTACGCTGTTGAAACTTCACGAAACTCACTGCGATACGAGCTTTATGAGGTGTGTTACCTATGCTTGCCCCTTCAGCAGGATCGCTTGTGCCATTTCCCACTTGTGCTATAACTGAATTAACCAGAAACGATTCAAGCTCTCCACTTTCCTCGTTAGGACGTTTAAACTGTTCGCTCTCGATTACTTTAAACACTCTTTCTTCAATGTCCTTTGTAACACTATTTGTTATCTCTAAATCTGTCCCTATAGGTTTAGAAATAAATATATTCAAATACTGCGGCTGGTTTACTGGGAAAAACTCGACCTTAGGGGGGAAGAGCCCCATCAAACCAAACGATAAAAACATAAGCCCAAATGTCCCGAAGAAGAATAACGAGGGGCGATTACCCTTTAAAATAAAGGTAAGCATGGCCTCATACTTTCCTTCTAACCATGGAAGAGATTTGGTCTGAAAAACTTTCGTGGCAGGAGAGAGAACGTAAGAATTTAATAGGGTAATAAGGCCAGAGATTATAAGTATATTTCCTAGAGCTGTTACTCCTAAAAGCAACATCAAAACCCCTATGCCTAATAATATTATTGAAATTTTCCAGGTTTTGCTGATGGATACTTTCTCTTCCCCTACCTTCATAAATACAGCCGTTAAAACCGGGTTAATCACTAGCGCGACGAACAGAGACGACCCTAATACGATGATTAGGGTTATGGGGAGGTATTTCATAAATTCTCCCATTATTCCAGGCCAAAAAGCCAAGGGCGCAAATGCCGCAAGCGTAGTTCCCGTAGAGGCGATAATGGGCCAAGCGACCTCTCCCACTCCATACTTAGCCGCGTCGAAAGGGGAGAATCCCTCGCTCATATATCGATACACGTTCTCCACCACGACAATTCCATTATCTACAAGCATACCTAACGCTAGCACGAGAGCAAAAAGAACCATCGTATTAAACGTAATACCCAAAGCTCCGAGTATCATAAAACTCATAAACATCGAAAGTGGAATCGCCACTCCTACGAATAATGCATTTCGCAACCCGAGGAAGAATAATAAAACCCCTACTACTAAAAGAATCCCAAATATTATAGAGTTCTGCAACTCATCGACTTGAGAACGAGTAGCATCGCTTTGGTCTGCTGTTATCGTTACACGAACATCTCGCGGAAAGACGTTCTTCTTCGCTTCAGCTATTATTTCGTTTATCCTATCTGAGGCTTCGAGGAGGTTTTCGCCTGCTCTTTTTACAATATCAAGAGTAACTACAGATTTCGAGTACTCTCGAGCGTAGCTATCTTTTTCCTTTTCAACGAATCTCACCGTAGCTACATCCCTAACATAAATAGGGCTAGACTCTTCAGCTTTTACTATAACATCTTCGATATCTCTCATAGAATGGAAATCTCCACTCACCTGAACATTTCGTCTTACGCCATCTACTAGAAGGTCACCTCCGGCTATAGTAAGGTTTTCTGAAGCAAGAGCCCCAGCAATATCATTGAAACTTACTTTCATCGACTCTGCTCGTAGGTAATCGAATTCTATTTCTACTTCAAAATCTGATGCACCACGAATTTCAACCTTTGAGATTTGGGCTAAGTCCTCTATTTCATCCTCCAGATATTCAGCATATTTTTTTAAAGTCAAAAGAGAATAGTCGCCCGAAAGGTTAACGTTCATTACAGGCATCATCTCAGAGAAATTTAGCTCCGTAACACTAGGGTCTGCGGGCAAATCCTTAGGGAAATCTGCGTCAGCCTTAACTTTGTCAACCGCATCTTTTACCTTCCTTAATGCTTCTGTAGGAGTGATGTCAAAGTCAAATTTTACATCTATGGTACTGAAACCTTGACTACTAGAAGAGAAAATTTCGTCAACTCCAGAAATTGCATTTATTTCCTTTTCTAGAGGCCTTGTTATTAGCTTCTCCATATTCCCAGGACTGTTTCCGGGATATGCTGTTACTACAAAAATTTCGGGGATTATAATTTCGGGGAAGCTATCCTTAGGAACTGTTATATAGCTATAAAGTCCACTAAATGTAATGAGTGCGATTAAAACGAAAACCGTCGTTCTATTACTAATACTAAACGAAGTTAGCCCGAATTCCCTACGAGAATTACTCATCTTGCGTCGTTGATTAGATTTACAATGTCTCCGTCCATAAGCCTGTCTCCTCCTCTATTTATTACTTTATCTCCTTCTTTCAAGCCACTAATGATAAGAATTTTTCCTTCTGAGGTAGCTCCCGTTTCTAAAATTCGTTTTATTGCCTTTCCGTCTTCAAAAACAAATACAAAATCTAAGCCTTTCGAGTCCTGAACCACTAATGAGGTGGGTAATGAAATCGCTTCCTCTAATTCTAAATCGGTAATCCATAGAGTTACAATCATGTTAGGGATAAGTGAGCTCTCGTGAGGCAGATCTACAGTAATATCTACCGATCTATTAGCGGGATTAATAAACGACCCCACCCTTCTCACTTTCGACTCTATTCTATCGAAGCCTGCTATCTCTACCATAACCTTATCACCTGAACTAACAGAACCCACATAATGGTCACTCACCATAGCTCGAACATATAAATCATTTAGGTTAATAATTCTCACACACGGCATAGGAGGTGAAGCGAGCTCGCCTGTCTTAACGAAAATCCTATCTACCACACCGCTAAAAGGAGCCCTAATAATCGACTTTTCAATAGTCGCATCGAGGGTTTTGATAGCTTTTTCTAACGACTCAACTGCTGATTTGGCTTGAAGGAAATCTACTTCTTTTCCTATTTCTTGAGCCCAAATCCTTTCCTGTCTAGAAAACATTTCCTTAGCCAAGTCGAGAGAATTTTCAAGCTCTAAGCGACTTGCCTGAAGAACATCGTCGTTAATTTGAAGTATCGCATCTCCTTTTCTAACTTTCGCTCCTTCTTTCAAAAAAATCTTTTCTATCGCTCCAGCAAATTCGGGGATAATTAAAGCGTTTTTATCCGTCTCTACATTCCCTTGTACGGGGAAGGAGTGCTCAAAGGGTGTAGATTTAACATCAATAATTCCAACATTAGGATGATGAATGGTGTTTATCTCGTTGCTAGATTCTGTTGACCCTTCTTGAGGAGACGAACAACCTGCTAAAACTAAAAGCAACGTAGTTGAGAAAAATAAGTTCTTCATAGAATTCATTTTGATATGGTCGTTGTGGCAGCTTTTAAACGCGCATGAGCGTTAAGCCAATTTAATTGTGATCCGATTAAGATTCCCTCACCAGAAAGTAGGTCGTTCTGTGCTTGAGTTAGTTCGAAGCTGCTTTTTACACCTTCATTATGAGCGAGTGTTACGTTATCGTATATCCTAGACGCAAGCTGAACATTAGATTCTGCCTCTAAAATAGAACTCGTAGCTCTCTTAAATTCCGCTCTTGCAGCAGATAGCTCTAGCTCCGCTGCTTGCGTAGCTAGCTCTAGAGCTGTTGCAGCCAAATATGTTTGGACTAAAGCTTTCTTTCTAATATGCTTCCCCTCAAAACTCCCGAACAAAGGCATTTTAATCTGCAAGCCCCACAATTGAGTCGGATACCATTTTTCATTGAAATCGAACATGTTAAACACATCGCGTTGCGCATTTTGCGAGTTCGTATAAAAGCCTGAAATCGTTGGAAGTGATGACATCTTTTTCGACTTGAAGTTCCAGTCAGAAAGCTCATACAAATACCTCTGCTCCATTACACTAGGGCTTTCTGCAACGTCAATTTCCTCAAATTCTATGTTCATTTTCTGCCTTAAGCCCTCCATCGTGTCCGTTAACTCAATCTTCGTGTCGACGGGTAGGCCTATTTGGAATAACAAAAGAGACAGTGTCAATTCTTGTTGAAGTTCCGAATTTGCAAGTTCATGCTTTAATTTCCTTACAGATAACTCAATGACGTCAACATCGTTACTTTCTATGAAGCCTTCTTCAGCCATAGCTTTAGTTTCCTGAAATACTTTTTCTGTTAGCTTTAAAGCGCTTCTCAAGGTTTCCACATTTCTCGCCGCTGCTAGACACGTGTGGTAAGCAAACGAAACCGCTTTTATGGTTTCAACTTCTGTTTTTGCGGTAGTGATAGCCTTTGATTCTTCAAAGACTTTTGCCACCTGAAGAGCTACAATATAAGATCCGCTAAAGATTAGTTGTGTCGCTGTAAACCCGATTGAGGCTGATTGCGGACTTCCAAACTGGAATTCTGAAATAGCGTTTGGATCTACTGGGGGAGCGTTTATAGGAACCCCTGTTGCCACACCTAGGTCGTACAGGTAGGTGTTTAGGTAGTCTGGAAAAGCGAAGGCGTCAGCAGGAGCTACTTGTGTGGGTATTTCAATAAAATTATTATAGTCTATGGTCCCGTTGATGTGAGGGAGGCCTGAAGCTAATACTTGTTTCCTTGTTGTCTCTGCTTCTAATTCTCGATATTTCGCTATTCTCATAGAGTAAGAGCTTTCTTTTGCTATTTCAAGCGCGCCCTCTAGAGAGAGTTCAGTTGGGGATGTTTGGGCTAAGGTGGTGGTGGTTGAAATCGTCGAAAGAAAGATGGCTGTAATCAGTGATAAGACAGGCTTTAGTTTCAGTTTATTCGTCCACGCTTTGCGTTTTCTTTTTGGAAGCATGTTTGCAAATTTCGCTACAAATTTCTCCGATGTAATCCTAAATGCTGTTAATTTTCCACCGTAAATAGTTATTATCCTTGGGGCGAGCTTTTTATCTACGTGAAACGTGGTTTCGCGTGGACGTGAAAATGCTTTTCCTGTTGCGTGGGGAAGTACACGTAGGCCCGCAAATGAAGAGTCGATATTCTCTCGTGTTAGATCTTTAAACTTGGGGAAATAATGAGCGGCGACTTCACATAGATAGGTCTCTTCGGACTCTAGAGGTCGTACTTTAGAAGGGTCGCCATTAAAAGCTGTCTCTGTCGTTCCGATCATAGTCTTTCCTTTCCAAGGCATTACAAATACGGCGCGGCGATCTTGAGGTGCTTCGACATAGAACATTCCATTAGGAGGAGGTGAGTCGATAACTATATGAGCGCCTGCAATTAAATCAAACTCTCGTTTTTTAGGAGTCGGATTTACCTTATCCAAGACCAAATTAGCCCAAGGTCCAGCAGCATTAACGAGTAATCTACATTTACAAGAATGTATCGTTCCATTGACGGAGTAGTTTACTACGTTCATCTCCTTACTCGCATCTGATGAAATAAATGTTGCTGGCATTACCAGTTCTGCGCCTAAAGTAGAGGCGGATTTCATAACCGCCCTCGTTAGTGCAGCGTCATCCGTAGCACCATCGTTATACCTAAAAACAGCTTGCAGATTTTCCGTTGCTAGACCGTCTAATCCAGACCATTTATTTTCTGGTATCGATTCAAACCTTGTGTCACTTTTAAGTTTACCTAGGACTGAATAAAGTGAAAGTCCAGTCCAAATTTCCCACGGTCTCCGCGTTGTGTTTTTATAAATCGGAATATAAAATGGCTCTAATCTTACAATGTCTGGGGCGAGTTCTAATAGAAGAGCTCGTTCGCTAAGACATTCAAAAACGAGTTTGATTTGGGCTGTTTCTAAATAGCGCAGACCACCATGGATAAGTTTACTAGACTTGCTTGAAGTGCCGTTTGCAAGAGCGGTTTGCTCTAAAACAAGAACGGAGTATCCAGCGGCGGCGGCAGCTTGGGCTACCCCTACTCCATGAATCCCACCTCCTATTATGACGTAATCATACGTTTTATTTGAGGTCATGATAGCATTTTTTCTATTTCTTTTGACTCAACAATTGTCGCGCCTCTATCATATAATTTATTCGCGACTTCTTTTGAAACCACCTCATAAATCACCCACTCCCAGTCTCCTTTCCAAAGATTCTCTTCTCCTTGAGGTAAGATTTCCTCGTCAGCAAAAAGATATTCAATCTTCAATTTTCTAGAAATTGATTCTCCCACTTCATCATAAGACAATAATACCCAACCTGTCTTTTCGAAGCCTAAATCTTGCGCCATTTTTACTGAGTCAGGATTGAAACTGATGAATACGCATTGAGATAAAGCAGTATCGCAAGATGCTCTGAGAGCCGC
This sequence comes from Bacteroidota bacterium, assembly GCA_002746975.1. GTDB lineage: Bacteria > Bacteroidota > Bacteroidia > Flavobacteriales_D > Sanyastnellaceae > UBA974. The sequence continues at coordinate 23,856 of NVXE01000003.1, forward strand.
CACACATTTTTCCAGTCCGTGGAATGTTATGGATTCTTGTTTAAGCTCTACAAACGTTATTATTTCGGGGTTATTCTTAGCCCAAACCATGACATCATCTAGCCTGCTTACATTTTTCAGCTCAACTTTTGAATCTAGTTCTTTCGAATTTATTTCGAAGACGCTCAAATTCAGTCCCGTCGTTCTTTTAAAGTTCTCGTCATGTAGCATTACCGGAACGCCATCCTTCGTTAATTGAACGTCAAATTCGACCATTTTCGCCCCTACATTGACCGCTTCCTGCAATGCTATGAGTGTGTTTTCTGGATATTTCGAAGCGTACCCCCTGTGTGCAACCACCTTAAACCTCGATTCGCTAAAGTTCATTCAGTGCCTTTTTTATTACGTCCGAAGACGCATGGTTAGCTCGCGTTACTTTAAGCCGAGGCTCTATCTCCATCGCCCTGTCTATAGCCCACTCCGCCCCCGAGTTTCTAGCCCAACTCCGTCGAGCTATCCCGTTATTTACGTCCCAGTGTAGCATCGAGTTCAATCTACGTTCAGAATCTGACGACCCATCGAGCAACATTCCGAACCCTCCATTAATTACTTCACCCCATCCTACTCCGCCCCCGTTGTGTATAGAAACCCAAGTCGCGCCTCGGAATCCATCACCTATTACGTTTTGGATAGCCATATCGGCCGTGAATGACGAGCCGTCATAAATATTCGACGTCTCGCGATAAGGAGAGTCTGTACCACTTACGTCGTGATGGTCTCGACCTAAAACTACTGGAGCAATTAACGCGCCGGAGGCAACCGCATCATTAAAGGCCTTAGCAATTTTCATTCTCCCTTCAGCATCTGCATATAAAATTCTAGCTTGCGAACCCACGACTAAATTATTATCGGCAGCACCCTTAATCCATGTGATATTATCTCGCATTTGGGTTTTAATTTCAGAAGGCGAAACCTTTATCATCTCTTCGAGAACCTCACATGCAATACTATCCGTTAATGCCAAATCCTTAGGGTCTCCACTAGTACACACCCACCTAAAAGGTCCGAACCCGAAATCGAAACACATGGGTCCCATAATATCCTGAACGTAGCTAGGGTAACGAAACGCAATTCCATCCTCAGCCATAATATCTGCGCCCGCTCGAGAAGCTTCGAGTAGAAAAGCATTGCCGTAATCGAAAAAGTACGTTCCTTTTGAAGTATGTCGATTTACCGCTTTTGCATGGCGACGTAAAGTTGATTGTACTAGCTCCTTAAACTCTTTCGGGTCTTCCGCCATCAATCGATTTGACTCCTCGAAAGAAATACTTACTGGGTAATATCCTCCAGCCCAGGGATTGTGTAATGAGGTTTGGTCTGAGCCCAAATCTATGAAAATCTCCTGCTTATCGAACTCTTCCCAAACGTCAACGACATTCCCCAGGTACGCATACGAGACGACCTCCTTCTGCGCGACGGAAGCTCGAACTCGATTCGATAACTCGTTCAAATCTTCAATAACATGATCGACCCATCCTTGTTCGTGTCGCTTGTAAGCTGCGGCCTTACTTACTTCGGCCGTAACCGACACGCAACCCGCGATATTTGCCGCTTTCGGCTGTGCGCCACTCATTCCGCCTAGCCCAGAGGTTACGAAAAGACGCCCTGAAAGAGTCCCGTCACCCCCGAGTTTGCGGCCTGCGTTGAGGACAGTAATCGTAGTTCCATGAACAATCCCTTGCGGCCCGATATACATGTACGAGCCCGCTGTCATTTGACCGTACTGGCTTACACCGAGTGCGTTCATTCTTTCCCAATCGTCTTGAGAGCTGTGATTCGGAATCACCATTCCGTTAGTTACGACTACTCTCGGAGCATCGGGATGAGAAGGAAAAAGTCCCATAGGATGTCCCGAATACATCGTAAGGGTTTGGTCTGAATCCATCTCGCTCAAATACTTCATCGTAAGACGGTACTGAGCCCAATTAGAAAAAACCGCACCATTTCCGCCATAAGTAATCAACTCCTCAGGATGCTGGGCTACCGCGGGGTCCAAATTATTCTGTATCATCAACATGATAGCTGCCGCTTGCTTGCACTTTGCAGGATACCAATCAATGGGGCGAGCCTTTATCTCTCCCTCAGGCATAAACCTGTACATATAAATCCTTCCATATTTCGATAACTCTTGAGCAAACTCCGGCGCCAATTCCGCGTGCTGGTCCGCTGGAAAGTACCTAAGCGCATTTGCAAGGGCGAGTTCTTTTTCAACCTTAGTTAAAATATCTTTTCTAACTGGTGCGTGAGGAACGTCTATTCCGAGAGGTCTTTTCGGAGGTAAAATAGAAGGTATTCCCTCCTGAATTTCTTCTTGGAATTTTTCAATCGTCATCCTATCAAACTTTTCTGTAAGTACCGGTTGCTTTGTCGAAGCCATAAGGACAATGTTTACATCCGCTTTCACAACAATGACCCCGCTTTAAGTGATACTTCTCTGTGAACACAATAAACCCCTCTTCTGTGGTGTAAAAATCTTCTGGTTCTAGCTCCTTTGACATCGCTGTAAAGATACTATTATGACTACCTTTGTACCTCCACCTACAACATCTTTATGAGCGACTTCTTAACTCACGAATGCGGAATCGCACTTCTAAGACTTAAAAAGCCCCTTCAGTACTACATCGACAAGTACGGAACGGCATTCTACGGCTTAAATAAGATGTATCTCCTCATGGAGAAACAGCATAACCGTGGACAAGACGGGGCCGGTTTGGCAAACATCAAACTCGACGTGAGCCCTGGAAAGAGGTATATTTCTAGAATGCGGTCTCTCGACGGGAAGCCTATTCAAGACGTGTTCTCAAATATTATGGGGCGATTTAGCGAGCTTGATTCTGATCAGCTCTCAAATGCCGATTTCCTTCAGGAGAATTTTGCTTTTACTGGTGAGCTCTCTTTAGGACACCTTAGATACGGAACCTACGGAAAGAATGATATTGAAAATCTTCATCCTTTTCTACGCCAAAACAATTGGCGCACTCGCAACCTCGTTGTAGCAGGAAACTTTAATATGACTAACGTCGATGAGCTCTTTAACGTACTCATCGAGATAGGCCAGCACCCTAAGCAAAAGTCAGATACCGTGACCGTTCTTGAGAAAATAGGTCATTATCTCGACGTAGAAAACCAAAACCGATTTGACGCTCTTAAAGCCGAAGGGCTAGATAATAGAACTATCTCCGAACGAATCGCTGATACATTAGATCTAGGAAGTGTTCTTAAATCGTCTGCTTCAGACTTCGATGGAGGCTATGTAATGTGTGGGTTACTTGGTCATGGCGATGCTTTCGTATTACGCGACCCTAATGGAATACGTCCTGCTTATTGGTACGAGGACGACGAGATAGTCGTTGCCGCCTCTGAGCGTCCTGTAATCCAAACCGCTTTTAATTTAACTGCCGATAAAGTTCGGGAGGTAGATCCTGGGCACGCGCTTATTATTAGAAGAAATGGAGATGCTTCGATGGAGAAAATTATCGAACCTGGAGAGCGTACCGCCTGTAGTTTCGAACGCATATATTTCAGCCGAGGGAATGACATTGACATCTATAAAGAGCGTAAGGCTTTGGGAGAAAAAGTCGTACCTAAGATTCTCGAAGCGATAGAGCACGACCTTGATAACACGGTTTCCAGTTTTATACCTAACACCGCCGAAGTTTGCTATTACGGAATGATAAAGGGCCTCGAAACCTATCTCAACAGAAGTAAAATCGAGCGAATTAAAGGTCTCGGCGCTAACCCTTCGGCTGAAGACATCGAGAGCATTCTAATCGAACGTCCTCGTATCGAAAAAGTAGCGATAAAAGACGCGAAACTTCGGACCTTCATTACTAATGACTCTTCTCGTGATGATCTCGTTGCCCACGTGTACGATGTCGCTTACGGGTCTATCCGTCGAGGAAAAGACAACCTAGTCGTTATCGACGACAGTATCGTTAGGGGGACTACTTTAAAAAAGTCCATCCTGAAAATCCTAGATCGCCTCGGTCCTAAACTCATCGTCGTCGCATCAAGCGCGCCCCAAATTAGATATCCCGATTGTTACGGAATAGATATGGCTCGCATGAACGACTTCATTGCTTTCCGAGCAGCCGTTTCTCTATTGAAAGAGAGGGGTTTGGAACATATCCTTCAAGAAACTTACGAAAAGTGTAAGACTGAGCTGAAAAAGCCACTTGCGGAAATAATGAACCCTGTCACTGCTATATACGATCCGTTTACTGCTGATGAAATCTCCGATAAAATTTCTGAGCTACTGACTCCAGAGGGTATGGGTGCCGATGTGAAAATTATATTCCAAACCATCGAAGGTCTTCACGAAGCTTGTCCAAACCACACTGGGGATTGGTATTTCACTGGGAATTACCCTACTCCTGGAGGTAGGCGCGTTGTAAATAAAGCGTTCGTTTATTACATGGAGGGACGAACAGAGAGGGCATACTAGTAGTCCCTTTTTTCTGCCAAACCTACTCTACTAAAAGCTGCTTAGTACTTGAATTCTGTTCGCCTGGGTTTACCGTAACGTTATAAACTCCGCTTGTCCAAGAGCTAACGTCGAACACAGAAACGTTCATGCCAGAGATAGGAGAAATCGTTTCAACTAAACGTCCTGCAATATCTCTTACCTCGATAATATTTATTGAGCTACCACCATATTCGAAAGATGGAGTAACGACCTGAACTCTGCTAGTAGCTGGATTTGGGAACATCCCGAAATCTAATCTTTCGTCTTGGGTAACAATATTATCAATCCCTACTGTATAGGTTTGAAGTAGTTCGCAATAATTAATTACGGTAGTATCAAGAGGTGATATTATTTGAATGTTTGCATGGCTTACCAAAGGAGCAAGCATAGTCCCTTGATAAAACCTGATTTGGTCTATTACATAGGTGTCAACACCTATAATCGTCGAGTCAGTTATTTCGCGATGAGTCTTAACTCTAGTTACGTCGTTAAGTTGGATTCCGCCAGGCAAACTTAAAGACCCGTACCCGTCAACAGTACTCTCTACAATTCCTGAACGGTTGATAATCATTCCCGCGGCATTTAACGTGCCAGACATATCGTCTATCCATGTCTCACCATAAGTAAATGGGTAAGGGAAGAAAATTTCAGAGTTCGTCAGTGGATAGCTAATGCCTTGTTCCACTCCTCCTAAATATTCTAGGTAGTCTGGTCCGAAGTTTACATATATCGATTGATTCGCTGCTCCTATTTCCATAATCCAGTTCGCTTCGGGATAGTCATCCTCAAAGGGTGAAGGAGAAGATGGTAGAATAACAATTTCATATCCTCCTGGAGTTATTACTCCACTATAATCCCAAACCATATTTTCTCCTGGTTCCCCCTCGTCAACAAGCTCAGTAATTCCTAGTGTATAACTGTCTCCTGAAATGAAAACCGGCGCAACTAAGGTTTGGGCTTTTGCCTGGAAGCTTGAAGTGCTTATAAAGAAAAAAGCTAAAACCGATAGAAATAATAGGGTAATGTTTGAACGTATCATCTTTTGTAATATCTTGAAGGGGTGAAATTACACTTTAAATCCCTAACTAAAGTAAATGTTACAAGCTTTATCTAATCCTTGGCCATGGTACATAGCCGGGCCTGCAATAGGCCTTATGGTGCCTATACTACTTCTTGTTTTAAATAAATCCTTTGGAGTTAGTAGCTCTCTCAGGCATATGTGTGCTATGTGTTCTGTTTCTACTTCTGATTACTTTAAGTATGAGTGGAAGAAGGAACGGTGGAGTTTGTTGTTTGTATTAGGTATATTTTTAGGAGCAGTTTTTGTCTCAGAATATCTTCCTTCAAACAAACTAGTAGGGATTTCTGATGCTACTGTTGAAAAACTTAGCGCGATGGGGATTACAGACTTTACAGGTCTTATGCCGGAACAGATATTTTCGTTCAGCCATATTTCTAATCCTGCTACTTTAATTTCTGTTATCCTCGGTGGATTTCTTGTGGGATTCGGAACGAGATATGCTGGAGGGTGCACTTCCGGACACGCTATCATGGGTTTAAGTCAATTTTCGCTTGGTTCACTCGTAGCAGTGATAGGGTTTTTCATAGGCGGACTTATCGTTAGTTGGTTTCTTCTTCCATTAATCTTAGCAATGCTTTAACCATGAAAAATCTTTATTCAATATTACTTGGGATGCTTTTCGGTGGAATTTTAGTAAAAGCTGAGGTCCTTTCGTGGTTCCGCATCCAAGAGATGTTTTGGTTTCAGGGCTTCCATATGTATGGGGTTATCGGAAGCGCCGTTGCTGTAGGAGCGGTTTCGTTGTGGCTTCTCAAGCGTTTTAATGCCAAATCTATTTCTGGCGACCTCATCTCTCCCGCTCCTAAGACTTTTAATAAGAAGGGGAATCTAATCGGGGGAATCATCTTCGGTTTCGGGTGGGCTTTAACTGGCGCATGTCCTGGACCTCTTTACGCTCTAATAGGAAGTGGGTATGGAGTTATCCTTATTTCTGTCTTAGCCGCTATGTTCGGAGTGGTGGTGTACGGTAGGCTTAAAGACAGGTTGCCGCACTAGGTTTCTTAGGTAAAAGTCCAAGCGTTACATAGAAATGCGTTGAGCATATATGTATTCCAAACTATGCTATAGGACACTAGCCCTAAGAATGCTATACGTCTTAGTGTAATGTATTTCGTTTCGTGAGATTTATGTTGTTTTTTAGGGAACGCTAATCCAGTTATCCCTATCAATATAAATAGGCCGGTGTATTCAAATTTCAAGAGTCCACCTCCATAACCTACTGATGCAAAAAATATAGAGATAGATAAAATCATGGCTGAAAACACCCTGAATTTGAATTTAAGTGGTAGTGAGGCTATTTGGTCTAAAAGCAGGATTATGGAGATGTAAAATAGCGGGGAAGCCATAATAAATCTAAAGAAACTGTGTAAATTTCCATGTGAGGTAAGTACGGTAAATATTAAAATTCCGGACAGGTATAATAATGAGATGAGCAGTAAATACTGCCTCGGGGAAAGCTCTTTTATCGAGTACCTCTGAATAATATATATCGAATAAATTAGAGCTGGTAAAGAGACAAAAAAGATGCTAAAGACGTTCATCCCAAACCCCTCTATGGACCAATCCGAAATTCCAGAGTTCGGAGGTAATAAGCCTGCCCAATGATTATGAGCGTCATAAAAAGACGACCACGATCCCGACGATGTTCGCTGCCATAAAATCGAGAAGARATATCCTAGCACGAAGGGCGAGCTTTTCGATATCGATCGCTTTATAAGCTCAAGCGCGCTCCCCTTCTCGCTCCTGTTTTGTAAATACCTCACCCCCTCGATAGCAAGAATCGCTAATAGCACGAAAATCGTTGCGGGCCTTACCATTGCGAGCAACAATGCCCCTACGAAATACCAACTATATTTCTCCCTAACGATGCCTATTGCGACCACGGTCATAAAGAGCATAAAAAGCGATTCCGAATATGGGATATGAAAAATAACCGTCGTGGGAAGTGTAACCAAAACTACATAAATAGGAACCTTCTCTTTCGCACTCCCTTTATAAAAATGAGCCATCAAAATCGCGATACTCAAAATAAAAATCAAGTAATTAAACAACGAAATCTCTTTAGGAGAAAAACCCGACGCTCCCCAAATCGATGGAAACATCGGAAAGAACGCTGCACGAATCTCCCCCTTAAATACCTTCTCTTTAACGTATTTTCTTTCCTTGATGAAGTTGAAAATTTCAGCATCCCACCTCAGAAATAGTTCTTCCGAAGCCTCTACATAAGGCCTCGTGCTTTTTACTATTCTTTCTCCATCTTCTATATCTACCCGCTCATACGTATGCCCTACTTTACCTAGCGTGCTTTCGAACAGTTTTTCATTTTGAAGAGCCGAGAATACTCCCCAAAAAACACCTAGACAAATAACACCAACAATAAATAATCCTGTTATTTCCTTTTTCATCTCTTAACAAAAGTAAACACAAAGCTGCGCCTTTTTCTTTTAGCTTTGGATTATGAAAAAATCAGGAAAGGGTGCGATTGGAACTGGTGTAATAGCGGCTATAGCGGCATCTTCTTGTTGTATTCCTCCTGTACTAGCTGCCCTAGCTGGGGTTGGAGGGCTGGGGGCTTCTATGTCGTGGATAGAACCACTTAGACCTTATCTAATCGCCTTAGCGGTTATAGCTATCGGATATGCTTGGTATGCCCACCTTCGAAAGCCTTCTGCGGACGAAGCGTGCGCTACGGATTGTTGTGAAACCGACGGTAAACCTTCCTTTTTTCAATCTCGTGGATTCCTAGTCTCTATAACGTTGTTCTCCGTTCTCTCTATAGGTTTCCCGTATTATTCTCACGTTTTTAATTCTGAAAATCCTACCACGAACTCCTTTGACGTAGATTCTGATAATCTCACTGTTGCTGAGTTAACTATAGACGGGATGACGTGCGGGGGCTGTGAAAACCATGTGAATTCGACTCTGATGAATAGTTTTGGTGTGATTGAAGCCCAAACCTCTTACCAGTCCGGAACTTCAAATATCAAATACGATAAATCCCTGACTTCGATTGAGGACCTAACTAAGGCGATAGAGGAAGAGACGGGGTATTTAGTAACCGAATCCCAGATCCATGAAAATTGAGCTCATTTCCAAAATCACTTGTCCGCTATGTTCTTTCGAGAAGGAAGAAACTATGCCGACCGATGCTTGTCAATATTTCTACAAATGTGATGGCTGTGGCGAAGTGCTTAAGCCGATAAATAACGACTGCTGTGTGTATTGTTCGTACGGCTCTATCCCATGTCCGCCCATCCAAGAAAACAAACCTTGCGATGACGATTCGTGCTGTGGGTGACCTAAAATCTATCTATTAAAACTCTTTAGATAGCCTCAATAAGGCCTTTTTATAATTTCTTTTAACCCGCCTATTGCCTTGTAACACTAGGCTTAGTGGGGGTTTTTCTTGGTGCTAAATTAAAAACAATAGTCTTCCGTGCTTAATTAATAGCTTTACTATTATCTTTGCGACAATTATTAACCTCTTTCTAACCATTAGAAATGAACGAATTACTAAATCAGACAAGTATTAAAATAAATGACAAAGTCTTTTTGAAGAATCCTGAGTCATCAAACCTTGGTCGAAATATTATTTCTGAGAGCATTTTTCTTATCAACGAACTTGGATTTGAAAAATTTACTTTTAGAAAGCTTAGCAATAAAATTGGCTCAACTGAAAGCTCTATTTATCGCTATTTTGAGAATAAGCACAAGGTTTTATTATACCTAACATCTTGGTATTGGTGCTGGCTTGAATATCAGCTCGTCTTTAAAACGGTTAATACCAAAGATCCCCAGGAAAAGTTGAAGACAGCAATAGAACTTCTTACTCAGACGGCAAAACAAGATTCAAATTACTCCTACATTAATGAGAGTGTTCTACACAAGGTGGTCATTGCTGAATCCTCAAAATTATATCATACTCAAGAAGTAGATTCTGATAACAAGGATGGTCTTTTTCTAGTCTATAAAAGATTAGTACATAGGGTTAGCGTAATGGTGTTAGAGCTCAATCCAAATTATGAATACTCACATATGCTTATTTCAACAGTTATTGAGGGGGCTCATCAGCAAAAACATTTTGCTTTACACCTTCCAAAATTGACAGACACACAAGATGGTGAAAAGGGCATTACTCATTTTTTTACACAGGTAGTTTTTAGCTCAATCTCATAAACAAAATCATGATATCAAACAGTTTTTTTTCAAAAATTAAGCAAGACCTACCTGCGAGTGTGGTTGTCTTTTTTGTCGCTTTACCTCTTTGTCTTGGAATAGCAATGGCATCCGGAGCTCCTTTATTTTCAGGATTAATCTCGGGAATAATCGGGGGTATTGTAGTAGGCGCATTGAGCGGTTCATCTTTAGGGGTAAGTGGTCCTGCTGCGGGTTTGGCCGTGATAGTATTAACTGCGATTCAAGATTTGGGAGCTTTTGATATCTTCTTAGTTGCGGTTGTATTATCTGGAATAATTCAATTAATTATGGGCTACGCAAAAGCTGGAATAATTGCATATTTTTTTCCGTCTAGTGTAATTTATGGAATGTTATCGGGAATAGGTATTATAATTTTTATAAAACAAATTCCCCATGCCTTTGGTTATGATAAAGCCCCTGAAGGTGATTTTTCATTTATTCAGGTAGATGGGCAGAACACCTTTTCTGAGTTGCTAAATATGCTTGACTACATTAGTCCTGGCGCACTAATTATTGCTGCTGTTTCGCTAACTATCATATTGCTCTGGGAAACCAAAGCTCTTAAACGATTTAAGGTTTTTCAGTTAGTACAAGGGCCTTTAGTGGCTGTAGTCTCTGGTGTAATATTAAACTTGGTGTTTTCTAATTACTCCAGCCTCATGCTTAGTATGGACCAAGTTGTAAGTGTCCCTGTTGCGGGTAGTGCGCAAGAGTTTTTCAGTAGTTTTACTTTACCCGACTTTAAGGCTCTTAATAATCCCGCTGTTTATATTACTGCAATTGTAATTGCCGTTGTTGCCAGTTTGGAGACTTTATTGTGTGTAGAAGCAACTGATAAGCAAGACCCCGAGAAAAGAGTTACTCCTACAAATCGAGAACTAAAAGCCCAAGGGGTGGGTAATATCCTTTCTGGACTAATCGGTGGATTACCCATTACTCAAGTTATTGTTCGAAGTTCTGCAAATATGCAAGCTGGAGGTAAAACAAAGACTTCAGCAATTTTTCATGGAATATTATTATTAATCAGCATCCTGATTATTCCAAATCTTCTTAATATGATTCCGCTAGCCACTCTTGCTGCTGTGCTCTTTGTGGTGGGTTATAAATTGGCCAAACCCGCCATATTCAAAAAAATGTATCAACAGGGGATGGGTCAATTTATTCCTTTTGTAATTACAATTTTAGGTATTGTATTTATCGATCTATTATGGGGCCTAGGGATAGGTCTAATGGTAGCCGTTTTTATCGTTTTAAAGAACAATTACGAAACACCATATTTGATAACAAAAGAAGACCTGGGAGGCAAAAGAAGGGTGACTATAGAATTAGCTCAAGAGGTAACTTTCTTAAACAAGGCTAGCATCTTAAAGACTCTAGATGAGATGCCTGACAATATTGAGTTAATTATTGATGCCTCGAAGACTAGTTACATGCACTACGATGTGGAGGAGATTATACAAAACTTTCAAATAAGCGCTCCTGCAAGAGACATTCATCTCAAAATTGTTGATTTACATGCACATAGAGGCGATGTGCCACCACAGCACGTTACCGTTAATTTTAACGGTAACGCTTAATTTTTAATAAAAATATCCTTAAAATGAAAACACAAACTAAAGAAACGCAAAAAGCTATAACCCCGAAAAAAGCTGTTGAGATCCTAAAAGAGGGAAACAATCGGTTTCTAAAACTATCACAAGTAGAACGAGATTTGTCTCTTCAAGTGACTGAAACAAGCTCTGGACAGTACCCTTTTGCCGTAATCCTAAGTTGCATTGACTCGAGAGTGCCTGCTGAATTAGTTTTCGATCAGGGAATCGGCGATATTTTTAACATTCGTATAGCTGGTAACCTTATTAACGAGGATATTTTGGGAAGCATGGAGTTTGCGTGTAAGGCTGCTGGATCAAAACTGATTGTGGTGTTAGGTCACTCGTCATGTGGTGCCATAGGTGGTGCTTGCGATAATGTAAAACTCGGAAACTTGACACGGCTACTCGAGAAAATACAGCCCGCCATTGATGCGGTCACTGAACTAGGCGATAGGTCTTCTTCAAATTCCGAGTTTGTACAAAAGGTGGCGGAAAATAATGTTAGGCAGTCAATGAAGCTAATTAGGGATAATAGCCCTGTTTTAAGTGAAATGTTTGAAAAGCAAGAAATAGGCATCGTCGGTGGTATGTATTCAGTTGAAACCGGAGAAGTAAAGTTTTTCGCGTAATGAAGGGGGCTAATTATTTATTTTTATTCTTATGTCTTTTTGCTTTACCGCTTTCTCTGTCGGCGCAGCAGAATGGCAATTGGCTAATGTATTTTGGAACGAATCGAATAAGTGAAACGTTAAGCATACACACAGAAATTCAGCATAGAAATAATACCATTGCTCCTGTAAATCTTGAGCAGTTATTGCTTCGTACTGGGCTGAATTATCACTTTTCCGACAAAGCCTTTGTTACAGCTGGATATGGTTATATCACTAATTATGACATTGAAGGCTCGTTGGAAGGTCCTGAAAGTAAAGAACACCGGGTTTGGCAACAATTTATTCTAAATAACAAAATAGGTCGTGTGAAATTCGAACACAGATATCGAATTGAGCAACGATGGGTAAACCTTAATTATAAAGCCCGTTTTCGCTACCGCTTAATGTTATTATTACCTATAAATAAACCTCAAATTGAGACTGGAACTTTATTTATAGGAGTTTACGATGAAGTCTTCATTAACTCTAAGTCCACTTTTTTTGACAGGAATAGGCTATATGGTGCACTTGGATATCAGTTTTCTAGTACAATCGGGGTTCAGCTAGGTGTTCTATTTCAGCAAGTTTCTGATTTTGGAAAGTGTTATTTTCAGTGTGGTGTGACTTATAATCCTGATTTCAGTAATCGAGAATAATCTCACCTTTAATAGGCTTTGCTGCGGCTTTGGAGGCCGCCCATAGACAAGTGCTTTAGGGTTTCAGCGTTTTTGCTGCAAAACTGACCATATCATCTTTGTGTGCTTTTTAGAAACACCACTTTCATGTGGACATGCTAGACTATAATGGACAGTAAGTTAAATATTGTTTCTGTTTCCGTGTGAATTTAAGGAAATTACCTCCCCCTATTATCGGCATCGTTTTCTATCTCTTCCAACATATCCAAATAGACGTCCTCAACATGCTCCCTCGCCCAAGGAGTGGTTCTCAAAAATCGGACGCTAGATTTCATCGTAGGGTTGTATTTGAAGCATCGGATATTCACTCTTTCTGCCAAATATCGCCAACCATAATAGTCAACAACACGCTCTAATATCTGTACTAATTTCACACCGTGCAAAGGGTTGTTTAGCTGCTCTTCTGTCGCTTGCTTCCTTTTCCGCCTGTTAGGGTTCTCTTCGTTCAGCTGCTCGTTAGTTTTTTGCTGGAATTCGCCATTCGAAGGCTCGCCTTGGTGATCGTCTTGTGTGTCCATCTTCTTTATTGCTGTATAAACAAAAGTAAACGGTTTTGAGCTTGTTAATGAATATAAAATAAGGGCCGGGAGTTAGGCGATAACTGTATGACCCTTCGAAACACTCTTCGATTCTTTGGACTAACCCAAGCCCCTCAGCATAGGTGTAAATATATTTCGACTCCAGAAGTTACAGAGTGCTTATAAAAATCATCCGCCCCAGAATAGCAACCCGCGATATGCGCTAAGGCCTCATAATGTACGTAGCTATTCTTCGTAATGGTATCTTGTTCCTTTTAGCGTACCTGTTTTAAATAGTAATCCTTCGTTTACGAGGTAAGTTAAATCTTTTTTCAAAGTGTTTCGAGAATGATTCTTAAACGCTTCTACTATTTCACTAATTCGTGCTTTTTTCTGCTTTTTAACGAACTCTAAAACTCCTTGCTGTCTTTCGTTTAAATCTTTCTTTAGCTTACTGTAAACCTCGTATTTTGCTTCTAATCTCTTAATTAATGTAACCAAACAATCTAAGAAGAATAAAACCCATTTATCCATTTTTTCAGTTTCCTTATATCGATTTTTTTGCCCATACATTAAAGCTCCGTAATAATCATCTTTTCTTTCTTCAATAATGTGTTCAAAAGACACGTATTGCGCAAACTCGTAACCTTGTCGCATCAATAATAAAGTAGTCATTAACCGTGATAATCTTCCGTTTCCATCTTGGTAGGGATGGATAGATAAAAATTCATAAACAAAAGCTGCTGTTATCATTACTGGGTGCATATCTGCTTTTTCAAAACGTTCATTTACCCAACTCAACAAACCCTCCATTTCACTTGCTGTCAAATGTGGTTCTGTTGTTCTAAAAATTGTTTTTTGTCTTCCATCAGGATAATTAGCTACTACTTGATTGGATAGGTTCTTAAATTTCCCTTTATGTGTTTGGTCTTTATGGCTATGCTTCAATAAAATCCCGTGCATTTGATGAATGTAACTTTGTGTTAACGGTATTTCTTCAAAGTTTTCTAAGTTCTTTTAGGTGTTTGCTGTTGCTTAATTCTATCACTTCCCAGTTCCCTTTGAAGCTATCAATAACACTCAACTTCTTCATTATTTGCTGAAAAACTTCTCCTGTAAATTCTAATTTTTTATTCATCTTTTATGGATATACCCAAAGTGTATCCAAAAATAATTAGCCGTCTAAATTTTAACATCGCAATTTGCGACCTTAAAACTTAGAAGTGTTATAAGTTCTTTTATTTACTATCGTAATAACAACTTCAAGTAAGCTCGATTCTTGGTAATGATATTCTCTTTTTAGGGTGAATTTTAAAAAACTAAGAACTCTTGAAAAATTGTCAAATTCGCGCTCGCTGCGCTCTGTGTTTCGTTATTCTTTTTGGAGAATGAAAAAAGCCGCCTTGGTAGGCGGCTCTTTTACTTTTTGTTGTACCCGAAGTGGGAATCGAACCCACACTCCTTGCGGAACACGAGTTTGAGTCGTGCGCGTCTACCAGTTCCGCCATTCGGGCAAATGGGGACGACAAAAGTAATGTAGAGGAGGGTTAATCACACTATTGCACGTACTATTCGCTGAACTTTTCCCAGGCCGCAGTAACGGGGTCGGAAATTTTCATTCTGGAGATGGGTAGGGAGGTAAGCTCGTCGTTGCGTTTTTCGAGCCAAACCTTCCGCGCTCGAAGGTCTTGGTGGGTTGCACTTCCAGGGATGTGACGACATTTTTGGGCTACGTCCCAGCTTTTTAGGACCGAGGTTAGGCCATCCTTAGCGAGGTGAGAAAGTCGGACCGTCATCTCGGAATCGCCAGAACGGCGGACCGGTAAGAATCCGCCCGCTCGCTCCCACGCAAATCGTGAGTGAATCGTGGGGCAATGTCCGAAATAAGCGTGGAGGGGAGTTTTAAGGTCAATGTCGTAGCGTTGTAGGAACGGTCGAACAGAGCCTTCCTGTTCGCCAAGGATGGAGAGGACGTGCTCAAGCCATCCGGGTGTTGCGACATCGTCTGGGTCGATGAATGTTACGTGTGTCCAGTCTTTGCAAGGGTCGAAGGAGAGCGAAGCGGATATTCCAGTATTTCTTGCGATATACGCTCCTGCATTTTCTAATAATCGTATCGCGTGAATACGTGAGTCGAGAGAAATAAGGTTTGAAATGACCTCTGACGTGTCTGGCGAGGTAGATTTATCATCCACGATGAGAAGTTGCCAGTTGTGGTGGGTTTGGGCTAAAAGGCTATCAACACAATCCGGAAGGAAGCGAGTGTGGTTGTAGTGGGCGCATATCACAAGCACTTTCATCTCGGTGAATTTTTTTTGTGATATAGCAACTGAGTGGCCGTGTTTGCGGCGTAAAGTGTGGGCTTCTCGACGGTATAAAAGGGTTTGGATTTTTGTAGTTATTCCTCTTTTCCTAAGCCAAATCACCACGGGCACACGTATGCTCTCTGGGACTATTTTTCTTAAAAGAGAAACCTTCACTATTACTTTTTTTCCGTGTTTTCTTCGCTATATCCATACCCTAACGACTCGGCATAGGACTCAATTTCTTTAGCCAATCCCAAGTCTATTTTCCTCAACTCCTCCCAACTTAATGGCGAGGTACGATTCGTGTGTTTATATCTTCTCCACTGAGTAATTGGGCCTACTTTAGGATTGAAGAGGGAGTTTGAAGCTCGAGCGGAGCCAGTATTCGCTCCATGACGAGCTCTATCGTAAGCCGACTTCCACTCTTCAGTACTTACCTCCCAACCTAAAACGCTTAGGATTTCTGGAGCTCTATTCTTCAAATCTTCGAGCCTCCATGTAAAACTCGACTTCTCCCCTGCCCTCATATTCCAATCTAGCCAATGTCGCATCGCTCTATGCATAATTTTTCTAGGCATCTTATCTACAGAAGGGCTGTTCTCTGTGATGTACTTCCAACTCGCTCTATTAAAAGTGGTAAGCGAGCCTATCGCTTTAAGGGGGTTTCTAACTTGATGTCCGATAGCGAAGTTTTCTGTAATAGCATTCCCTCCTGGACCATAAACCGCTTCGTCACAATCTGCAACTAAACACCAAGAGGCAATCCCGTCTTCCCCAAATTTCTCATGCTGAACGTCTTTACCTAGCTCGTGAAGAACCGCCGCAAAAAAGTTCGTTCCAGACCTTCCCGTTCCGAGAACGGCAATTTTATTTTTATTCAAACTCATGCGGAAAGTTTTATTCTGAAAGTCGTACCCACGCCGACCTCTGATTTGAGAAGAGAAATTTTCCCCCCGTGGTATTCTTCGACGATGCGCTTTACAAGTGATAGACCTAGTCCCCATCCACGTTTTTTCGTAGTAAATCCTGGAGAAAACACGTCTTTAATGTCTGAGCGAGAAATTCCCTTTCCCGAATCTTCAACGTCTATGATTACGTCATCTCCTGTTTGGGCTAAAGTGACGTTAATTACACCTTTACCCTCCATAGCATCGACAGCATTGCGTAGTAGATTTTCTAAAACCCAGCTGAAAAGTGAGGCGTTGAAGAGTGCGATAATCGGCTCTGAAGGGTCAACTCCGTAGAGGTTTAATTCTACCTTTTTGCTAATTCTAGGCCTCATATAAGCAAGGGTGCGCTCTACTGAAAGGCCCAAATTCCCAGGTTCAAGCTTAGGTTGAGAGCCTATTTTGCTGAACCTGTCTGTAACGACATGCAGGCGTTTTACGTCCTTTTCCATTTCGATAAGCATAGACTGATCTACGTCTTTATTTTCTTTAAGCAAATCCACCCAAGCCATTAAAGAACTGAGGGGGGTTCCTAGTTGATGGGCTGTTTCTTTCGCCATCCCTACCCAAACTCTGTTTTGTTCTGCTCTTCTAGAGCTACTAAAAACTAGGTATGCCGTCAAGAGGAATGCTGCAATGAGAATTAGCTGTATAATGGGGTAATACTTCATCTGCGTAAGGACGTAGCTATCTTCAAAATAGATTAGGCGCCTTCCTTCTCCCGGAAGCACCACTTCTATCGGGGGGTTTATGTTAGCCATTTTCGCTAATCGTGCTTTTAGAGCTTTAGGGTCTGAAAGTGTCGCGGGAGATATCCCACGTGAGTTTATGACTTCTGATCTAGTGTCGTTTGTCATAATTACTGGCACTGACGCACTATTTAAAATGGTCTCAGAAATAAAGGACGAAATCAACTCCGACATAGCTTGTTTAAGCTCTTTTAGTCGGACGCTTTCGTCGTAGTAAACCGTGTGCCCTACTTCATCAAACCGGATAGGGTCGAATCGGGAGGCCATCTCGTCTCGTAAACTGTCGAAATTTGAGCCTTTTATCCCCAAGTTGATGCCATAAAGTTTTCTGCCATCATCATCGTAGATGAGTACTGGTACCGTCGTGTTAGACCATAAATAATCTGTCACGAAAGTTAAATCCATTCCGCTAGGTGGGTTGTCGATTATCCTATACGCATCAGCTAAGCGATCTGCTTTCTTCCTCTCATCAGACTCTAACTCACTGAATAACCGCTCTGTATATGCTACTAGGTGGCTTCTTTGGATAATAGCTTCAGACCAAACCTTAACTTTTGCCCTCTCTTCGTCTTTTACCCTTTTAGAAATTGAACTTGCGTACCAAAGGGTCGATCCAACTATAACTGTGGCTGCAGCTAGAAGGAATCTTTTCCACCTTTGTTTTGTCGCTCGCGTTTTCATACCGTTTAGTCATATGCAGAACAATGCTCTGCCTTCTTACTTCTCATATCACATGCACTTAAAGCAAGGGTGATTTCATGAGAACTTCCCGAAGCGATTCTAATATCGGAAATCCCGAAATCATACGAATAACCGACTTTAACATAGTCAAATAAAGCAAGTTGAAGGTGAGCGATAACAGCCGTTTGGTTTCTATACCCTACGCCTATGGAAATAATCTCGTCATAAACAATATTACAGGTAACGTCTAGGGCTGGAGTGAGGCCCGACACAATTCGCACCTGCCCCGATGGCCTGAAAACGAACCTTCCATCAAGTTCGATAGATGTCCCACCAGTCGCTACTACATGTCTAGCCGTTTTCGTGCTAAGTGTCATCTCCGAAAGCTCAGCTGCGGTAGCGTTTATCAGAGTGATTCCTAAAAAACTATGTGCGTTTTCATACCAAATTCCAGCGTCTATCGAAGGAAATACAAATTGGGTAGTACCTACCACAGCAGGGTCGTTTGCTACTTCTACGTCTGGGAAATCTAGCCTTCCTGTGCTAAGTCTATGTTGGATAACTCCTACTGAAATCCCCGAACTTAACCAGCCTCCTCTAGTTAGTTGGATCTTGTAAGCGTAAGCAAGCGAGAAAGACGTGGTCCCCCACGGCCCCGCTTCGTCAGTTTCTATCCTTCCTCCTATTCCATGAATGCTGTTGTTTGTTTGGGCTATACGACCCGTAAGACTAGCAAAAGAGTAGGCTGGCGCACCCTCAAACCCCACCCATTGATTGCGAAACCCCATCCTCATGTCTAAGCATGGCTTGTTTCCTGCAGCAGCGACGTGATCCTGAAAAGGAGTCATTAAATAATTAGACCGTGCTGGAACCTGTTGAGCGGTTGCCGAGTTTGTAATTACGCAAACTGCTATCGCAAAAGTGGCATAAAGCAGAAAATTTCTCATCGTATTACGGCTACATTACCCGTGATAGGATCTAACTCCACTCCCGGTTCGTTTAACTCAATAATATAATAATATGTCCCGGCAGGAACTGGAGTGCTCCTGTTTTTCCCGTTCCATGCGTTTGGATAAGCGATACTTCTCAAGACCAATTGTCCCCATCTATCATAGAGAGTAAGAATTGATCTCGTGTAGGACGATAGTCCTGTTATTCTCCAATAATCATTTATACCGTCGTCGTTAGGAGAAAATGCATTAGGTATGTCTATGTCTGTCCCCACCACGATTAATACTTGGTCCGAATATTGGCATTGTTCCACAAACCCTATTACTTCAAACACTGTCGTAGTAGGAGGAGTTACGGTTACAGAATACAATGTTGGGTTATCTACGTATGCAGCCGGAGACCAAACATATCCCAGTCCCCCATCTCCACCTAACACATCGAGAGTTGCCGATTCTAGATAAGCTATGTTCGCAGGACAACAAGCTTCGATAGAGAGCGGCTCTCCAGATGCCATAATAGTAAGTCCACATGGGGTGGGGACTA
Organism: Bacteroidota bacterium; assembly: GCA_002746975.1. GTDB lineage: Bacteria > Bacteroidota > Bacteroidia > Flavobacteriales_D > Sanyastnellaceae > UBA974. Next base: position 43,270 of record NVXE01000003.1, read on the forward strand.
TGCTCGAGTTAGTGGAGATTAACACTAGATAATCCGTGTTCGTATATAGGTCGTAGGTCGTAATCTCAAAGTCTGTTGTCGAAGAGGTGCAATCTGAAACCGCCGTGTACAACGTCGTATTACAGGGGTCTAAAGCGTTAGGCTCAACAACTATCGCCTCTAGTGTCATTCCATTACATTCTACTCCGCTAAAGGAAATAGTCACTCCTTGTGTGGAGCCAAGGTATGTTGTGTGAAACCTTACAACACTTACGTTATTACCCGTAAGACAGCTGTCTATATCTAAGCCTAAAAAACTAGCCGGAACAAAGGTGGAAAGTGAATACGCCTCGTTCCCGCATATTTCCGTAGGATTATCACAGGTTTGGGCTAAAGAGAGGAAGGGAAATAGCGCCACAAATAATGCGACGAAAGTCAATTTATACATACTACTAAACGAGTTCGTTTGCTTATTTCGCATATCCGAAAGTTACGGCTTCAACTATGCCTCAAAAGCCACCAAGAGCTCACCCTTTTCAACAGCCATTCCTGACTTAGCGGGGACATCTTCGATTATGGCGCTAAAGGCCGCTTTAATTACGTTTTCCATCTTCATCGCTTCTAGTACAAGCAACGAATCCCCAGCTTCTACAGACTGTCCCGCCTCTACTAACACACTTAATACTTTTCCCGGCATGGGAGCGCAAAGCTGTAAATCAGCACTTGTATCGATTGTAGACATACCCATTTTATCTAAAAGAAGCGCTCTTTCGTCAAAAACCTGAACCTCCCTTTCCACTCCTTCAACGCTAACAATCATCTTTCCTTCAGGGTCGGGGCCTTCTATAGCCTCAACGATGTAGTTTTTACCTTCTATTTTTACCTGAAATACACCGTCTGCTTGTCGAGTCCACTCCCAGTTACTTGAAGGGTGCTCGGAAACTTGAATTATTTTATTTTCCCAACGAATTTCCATTGCCATAGTGCGAAGATAACGCTGTTCCCCCCGACATTGCGACCATGTCTGGAATCTACGTTCACGTCCCCTTCTGCCGTACGGCTTGTCATTATTGTGACTTCCATTTTTCGACCGCTCTTTCTGGGGTGGATTCTTTCGTACAGGCTATGTTGAAAGAGATAGAGATGAGGCGAGATAGCGGGGTTTGGAAGGACGTGTGTTTCGAGACTCTATATTTAGGGGGGGGTACTCCCTCGGTGTTAGATGCTAGCGATTTGAAATTAATCGTAGAGTCGATTAATTCGGCGTTTCGAAATCCTTTAGGCCAAAACGCTGTCTTCCTCGAATCCACCATAGAGGTAAACCCCGAGGATGTCAACGTCGAGTCGCTCAAGGGTTGGCGAGCGGCAGGGTTCGACCGTCTTAGCATAGGCGTACAGTCATTTCACGATTCTCAGCTTAAATGGATGAACCGAAAACATTCGGGCAAAGAGGCATTACGAGCTGTCGAACTAGCTTCTAGGGCGGGGTTCAATCGTATTTCTGTAGATCTTATTTATGGTTTACCACAATCGGAGGGTGATTGGGCGAAGACGGTCGAAACAGCGCTCTCTCTCCCCATAGATCATATCAGTTGTTATGCTTTAACCGTAGAGCCGAGAACGGTATTAGGAGCTCGAGTTAAAAAAGGGATTGAAGTCGAAATGCCCGACGAGAGATTAGAAAGAGATTATCTTTTCATTTGCGATTCTGCAAAAAAAGCCGGTTTTGATCACTATGAAGTTTCAAATTGGGCGAAAACGGAGAAAAGCCGAGCCGTACATAATTCCTCATACTGGTCTGGAGCTCCTTATCTCGGACTCGGTCCGGGCGCTCATGGATTTCGTTCAAATGAGCGATACTCCGTAGTTTCTAACAACCACCTTTACATTTCGTCCATAAACTCAGGTAAACTTCCCGACACAAGTGAAGTTCTTTCAAAGCGAGATAGGTGTAACGAAGTCATGATGACGGGGCTTAGAACAGCAAAAGGTGTTGATTTCGAGCTATTGGAAAAAAAGTGGGGATACAACCCCGCAAAAATTAATTCTACTCAGTGGAATGCTCGATTAAAGTCGGGTGATATTATTCCTGTGAGGGCAGATAACGAAATTTATTTCAGAATACCAGAAAAAAAATGGCTGATAGGAGATAGCATTGCGTCCGATTTATTCGTAACTTAATAGAATGAATTTTTTTAAATCGACCCTTTTATTGCTGATCCCAGGGCTTATTAGTCCCGTTTTTTTAGCCCAAAACATTATTACTCTAGACAATCATTTCGAAGATTGGGTAGGAGCTCAAACTTGGACTTCTAATACCGGGGGCAACATAAATGAGGTGTCTGTCGCTCACACTAACGAGTGGGTTTATTTCTATATAAAAACTACTAACGAGGTCGCACTCGATGAAACGACTCTTCCTAATTCTATTCAGCTAGTTATCGATTTCGACAACAATCCCGGTACCGGAAGTAACTATCAGGGCCTGGGACTGGGGGCAGAAATGGTGATTAACTTTCCCACTCGAGCCGTAACTCTTTTTAATAGTTCTGGAGGCTCGTCTGGTCCTGGAATTAATGATGTCGGCGTTCACGTTTCTCCTGTTTACAGTGCTACTCAGTTTGAGATTGCTATAGACCGTTCGTTGGTAAATCTTGGGGATGGGGTTATGAATTTCGTTTGGTATGAGTCATCGAGCGGAAGTGAAATCCCCTCTGGAGGAGGAACGCATACTTTGACGAGTTTTAACCCTGCGATAACACCTACAGCAATTGAAAAGGCTCCGGGCACTGAGATTCGGGTAGCCTTCTGGAACGTAAACCGAAGGCTTGACGAGCCAGTAGCTCAACTTTCTGCCGAAAGAATTCTTAGCGCAACTCAACCCGACGTAATAGGGTTTTCTGAAGTCGATGACGTTACCGCAGCTTTTGTAACTGGACTTTTAAATAGCTGGATGCCCCTACCGGGCGGCACAAGTTGGAATGTTGTTAAAGATGATTACGACCTTATGATAGCTAGCCGCTTCCCCATAGCCTCTACATATCCTGCTATTAGCAGGCAATTACCTGGGATAATTAGCACGGAAGCTGTTTGGGGGGTCCCTATGCTGTTTACTAGCTCGCATTTAAAGTGTTGTAATGGTGATGTGCTTAGGCAACAGCAAGCTGATGAGTATATGGCTTTTCAGAGAGATGCAATGACCTCTGGTGGTTCTATAGACATTCCCGTGGGCTCGCCTATAGTTTATGGGGGTGATTTGAATATGGTGGGACTAGGTGGGCCAATTTATACTTTAGAGTCGGGAAACATTTTTGATAATGGCCAATATGGTGCTGATTTCCAGCCTGATTGGGACGGAACCCCTATGCTCCAGCTTGATGCTCGCCAAACCGATAGGTTGATGGACTACACTTGGAGAAGTGATTGGTCTTCATATATGCCTGGTAAGCTTGATTATATCCTCATCTCTGATGGTGTTATCGATGTATTAAACCAATTCACCCTCCAAACGTCTGATTTATCCCCAGCTCGATTATCCCAGTATGGTCTTCTCGCAGGAGATGATTTGGCCGCCTCTGATCACTTTATTGTCGTCGCAGACCTTGCTCTTACTGGAGGCACTTCTCAGCAAGATTCTGATGGAGATGGCATTAATGATTCCATCGATAATTGTCCTGATTTGGCAAATGCAGACCAAAACGATTTCAATGCCGACGGCATAGGCGATGCTTGCTCTGACTTTGATAACGACGGCCTGTCAGATGAGTTAGAGATTCAAGTTTTAGGAACTGACCCTTCAATTCAGGACACAGACGGCGATGGATTAACTGACGGGATAGAGGTTTCGCTCTTTATAACAGACCCCCTTCTTTACGACACTGACGGGAACGGGTTTAGCGACGCCGAAGATCTTCTATTCGCGGGCACTTCAACTTGTGCCGGTGACGCAAATGGTGACGGAACCGTCACCGTTAGCGACCTCTTAGTAATTCTTTCGACTTTCGGAAATATTTGCTAGCGTTAGGATTCTTAGTTCCTCACGAACCTTACAAAGCCCTTTCCGATTTCTGTGTTTACGTTAATGGTATAGAAGCCCGCCCTTAATTGAGACGCGTCTATATCGAAAACTGTCGAGCTCGTACTTCCTCCACTTTTTACTACCCTTCCCTGTGAATCTACCACCTCCCAACCTAATACAGGACTCGGAGATGTAATATTAATCGTTTTCGAGGTCGGATTAGGATATGCAAGTATGTCTAAAGATGTGATTTCATCTACTCCTACCCATATTGACACAATCTCTACAATTGTTTGGTTACTACAATTTCCGTCTTGACTAAATGCCGTTAGTGAAATAGAGAATGTGCCTCCTTCCGAATACGTATGAATCGGTGTTTCATCATTATAAGACTCTCCGTCGCCCATATACCAAAGGTATCCGCTTGCCCCCGTGCTTAAATTTTCTAGCTCTATTGGGCCCAAAGACATATCCCAAGGCGAAACAACGGTAAAGTCAGCGTTTACTGGTTCTGTCAAGTCTGATTGACCTCTTGGAGCAATTGTATATCCGTCAACAAAGGGTGAGTTCGGGTCACGTTGACCTCCTATCCCCGTTACTCCGAAAGTACCTAAAGGAACATCTGTACCGAAGAGATCGGTGTTTGCGTCAATTCGCATTATGATTTCCTGAGCACCAAATGCCAATCGAACATCAAACCCAGGAGTTGTATTTGTCCAATCTAACGTGTCCACTAAATGGGTGCACTTTAAAGTAATAATTCTAGATTCTGTTTCCTCGTCCATTTCAAAGACTAGTTGAGGAGTGTCGGAAGGGAAACCGCTACCTTCAAAGATTAGAGTGTCAATTCTGATTTGGGCCAAACCTAAATACTGATCAATGACTCCCCTAACCCTTATGCTATCACCCTCAACTACAGAATAGCCAAAATCACTTACCGGGCTGAAAACATTAATCCCATTAGTAGGGTCGATAAGTGTAAACTGAAGGCCTGAAGGGTAATCATTCCAACCGTGTACTATTCCGCGAAGCTCACAGGCCGTGCCTATGCTGTCGAGAACGCCCTGAGGATTTACGCCTCTAACCTGATTTATCTCATAAACTGGATAGTCTAAATCCGAAGGGAGAATGTGAATCACTAGCGTGTCTATTCCTAAAATTGCGCCACCTGAAGTAATTTCTAGCGCGAGGATAACGTCCTCTTGAAGCTCTGGCTCTTCTTCGTCGATAGCAGAAAAAACAAACGACTGGGAATTTAATTGGCCTATCTCAAAGTTAAAGTTCAATGGGAAAACGTCCGGGTAATCAATGCCTATAACGGCATCTCCCCCAACGATACTTACCTCTACTATTGCGTTCTCAAGAGGATAGAACGGAGACATCGAAACTTCGATTCCTCCCCCTTCGCTTACGTATAATTCTGGGGCATCAAATCCTATCGTCATCTCGCCTAGTCCTCCACATGTAGCTGAATGGGAGCCTAAGAAATCAAAGGTATCTTGAGGGTACGAGTCCCATTGTGTCATCCCTTCTTCCCAATCAGTTGTGCCTTGACCGATGTTAGGTTTACGAACTAGTGTGTATTCTGCCATAGCCCCTCCTGAACTAACGGTCCAGGGGTCGCCTGGATCTACACCGATAACTCCCAACACATCAATTGGTACTCCGTTTTTTAATAACGCAAGGGCATCATTTCCATTATACCACGTAACTTGACTAGTTACATCGGCCATGTTTTGTAGAGAGGCTACGGACTGACTGTTGCCTACAACGAAGACATCTCCTGGTAAGATTTGGCCTTGAAGATCCAAAACCTGATTCGGATCAGTCGCACCATTATTGTATAACTCAAGAGAATATTCCGCCAAATCTATTGTAATTGGAGAGGGATTATGGATTTCTATTGCTTTATTATGACTGTCACCCTCTATATATTCCGATATTATTAAATCATCGCAAAGTCCTGCATCACCACACTCTAAAATGCTAACCAAAAGTGCAGATGCACCTACGCTGTCACATTCTTCAGCAGATGCAAACTGTACATATGACCCCGCTGAAATAGATAATGTATCGAGGTCTCCTTGTGTGCTGATTCCCCAAACGTGATAATCGTTTACCCCTAAGGTTCCGAAGTCGAAATATGGTTGAGAAACAGTGGTTATAATCGTATCATCAACTGTACAGATTGCAAAAACGAATTCGTCTTCCACAGCTTCAGAGTAGTATCCAAATGGGACTAATGCGCCATCTGGTGTTAGGCACGCAAGAACTTCTTCTGACCCGCTAGCATCAAGCATAGTTCCTCCGTCGCAGGCTGGAGATTCACAAGTAATACAGAATATCTCGTAGGGGAAAGAGCTTATGGATAAGCAATCTGGGCCTGAAAGATTTGAAATAGGCATCCCTTCACTCATTGATGCTGAATCTAGCGGAAGGTTGTGAGACACCGCTATAACCTCTAAGAGTCCGTCGCCCATCCCCTGAAAATTTATCGCGCTTCCCGACGCTGAGCTAAGAATATTTCCAGATTCAGGGTCTACAATAAATAGAGTGAGGTCTCCAGTAGGGGCGTTTGTATTGTGAACGAAGGTTGCAATAGCAGGGCCTTGATCAGTGCAAAGTGTATCGTTAGCCAAGTTCGTTAACTCTAATGACCCTCCATCACATTCCAAAATATTCGAAACCCCTTGAGATGGCGGTTGTAAAACATAGGCGCTCAGGTCGAAAGACTCTCCCCCATTTGGTAGTCTCGAAAGAGAGTGTCCTTGGCTATTTTCCTCTGCTCCTTCATATAAAATCCCTGAGCCAAGCGGCATGAGAGCTTGTATCAAAATTGCTGCTTGAGGATGAGTTGGAGACGTGTTGCCGTATACCAAAGCGTCCACAATGGCGTCAGTGGGAGGGGCCTCTCCGACAATAATCGCGCTCAAATCTGATTCATATATCGCCACCGCTGCAATCGTAATATTCATTTCTAACGCCACAGACCAAAAACCCTCAGAATTCAATTGTTGGCCGTCTAACAACATTGCGTCATAAACCTCAATGCCATAAGCCCCTCCTCCTAGCCAGCTAGATTTTACTAGAGCCAGGGAGAATCCATCTAAAGCCATGTTTGGCACACCACTAAGTTCAACAAATTGTGGTGATTCCGCGACAAGGGCATCAACTTCGTTTATTACAACCACCTGAGCATTTAGTGATAAATTGGTGACAAAAAACAACGCAGAAAACAGAATAAATTGAGAAATTTTAATCATCATAGTTCATTTACCGGACAGAAGGGCCAAGATACGTACCTTTAAGGGTCCGAACATGACTTATATCTCTCTCATAGAAAAACTTGACGCTTTTGTGCGGAAATACTACCGTAACAAGGCTTTAAAAGGAATATTAATCGCTACAGCGACCGTAACTGCTGGCTTTTTATTGTTCGCTTTCATTGAGTATATCGGCCGATTTGGCGTTCTTGGGCGCACAATCTTGTTTTGGTCTTTTTCCATAGCAACATTAGGCGTTATAGGTAAAATGATCTTAATTCCTCTGATGCACCTTGCCCGCTTGGGTAGGATAATCAGTCATGAAGAAGCGAGTAGAATTGTGGGTGATCATTTTCCTGAAGTAAAGGATAAGCTTCTTAACACTCTTCAGCTTCAAGGCCAAATAGACAACAGCTCTGAAAGCGAAAATCAGCACGTAGAGCTATTGATAGCTAGTGTTGAGCAGCGCACTTTTGAATTGAGTCCGATATCATTTACTAGTGCGATTGATCTCCGAGAGAACGCTCGATATTTAAAATACGCAATCGGACCGCTAGTCATACTATTATCTGTGTTACTCTGGAAACCGTCTGTAGTTTCCGAGCCCGCAGAAAGACTAATTCAACACCGAACCTCCTTCGAGGCTCCTGCTCCTTTTAGATTCGTTGTCGTTTCTATTCCTCTCAAAGCTCCTGTAGGTGAGGATTTCGACTTGTTAGTCAAGGTCGAGGGAAGTACTGTGCCTGCAACCATTTATCTTGAAGAAAAGGGGAATAGATATCGCATGGAAAGGCTTAAAGGCGGTATTTTTAGATACGTCTTCTCTTCATTAAAGGCAGACGCCACCTTTCGCTTGTCCGCAAATGGCTGGAGTTCCTCTAGCTACACCCTGCTCGCTCTGCCTGTTCCGACTGTTTTAGAATTCACTCTAAACGCTACCCCCCCTCACTACACGGGCGTTAATCCTATAGTCCAAACAAATCACGGAGACATCGTAATCCCTGAAGGCACAGCCATTAAGTGGGAGTGCCGAGTTAAAGATACCGACAACTTTGGCATTCGTGTGGGAGACTCTTTGCTAACAACGGAGAATATCACGGGTCACCTTTATATGGCTCATTGGGTAGCTAATAAAACGATTCCATATTGGCTCATCCCTAAAAACAAAGAGCTTGGGGCAGTCGATTCTTTGCGATTCGCTCTAAGGGTGATAGCAGATAGAAGGCCGGTAATTAAAGTTATCGAATTAGAAGATTCCACAACGAGACAACTGAGATATTTCTCTGGTGGTGTTAACGATGACTACGGATTTTCAAAACTTGCTTTTGCAGTTAAAAGGGCGGGTGAAAAATATCCTTCCTACACTTTACTTGATAGACCATCTGGAAAATCGGATGAGTTTTTCTTCACGTGGGACATGACATCTCTTGAGCTATCTGCTGGTGATGCTGTGGAGTATTGGTTAGAGGTTTGGGATAATGATGCGATAAACGGAGCTAAATCATCCAAAACTTCCACAAGAGTCTTTTCGGCACCTAACGAAAACGAGCTACTCGAAGAAAGAGACGAGGCAAATGAAGAAATTGAAGCTTCTATTGAAGATGCGGTAGAAAGAGCTGAAGAGTTACGAAGAGAAATGGAGGCTTTTAAAGAGCGCTTAAGGGAAGAAAGGGAGATGGACTGGCAGGATAAGCGTGCTTTAGAAGAACTCTTGGAAAAACAGGAAGAGCTCCGTAAAAACATCGACGAAGTAAAAAAGGCAAACGAAATAAAGAACGAAAAGCTTAACGAGTTCTCTCCACAAAAGGAGAGGATAATGGAAAAACAGAACGAGCTACAAAAACTTATGGATGAGGTTATGTCCGACGAGCTTCGCGAACTTTACCAGAAAATGCAGGAGCTTATGGACGATATGAATCCTGACGAAATCCAAAAGCAGCTCGAAAAAATGGACGTTGGACAAGACGCTCTTGAGAAAGAGCTCGATCGCGCCCTAGAGCAGTTCAAGCAGTTAGAGTGGGAAGTTAAGATGGACGAAACCGTTGAAAAACTCAAAGAACTCGCTGAAAAACAGCAAGATCTAGCTGAAAAAACCGAAAATGAAGAATCTACAAGCGAGGAACTAAAGTCTGAACAAGACAGCCTAAACAAAGCTTTCGAAGACATTCAGAAAAAGATAGACGAACTCGAAAAGGATAATAAAAAACTCGAAAATCCTAACCCTATGCTCGATAGCGAGGACGATGAAAAGTCTATTCAGGAGGACCAAAAAGAAAGTTCCGAAGAGCTCGACAAGGGGAAGGAGAAGAAGGCCTCCGAAAAGCAGAAAAGCGCTGCTAAAAAAATGGAGGATCTAGCACAGAGAATGCAGAGTATGCAAATGCAGTCCGAAGAAGAGGATGACCAAGAGGACATGGATGCTTTGAGGGCTCTTTTAGAGAACATCATATCTCTTTCCTTTGACGAAGAGTCTTTAATGGGTGAGTTGGGGAAGACTGAAAACCAAGACCCTCGCTACGTAACACATGGACAAACCCAAAGGGCTCTTAAAGACGACGCAAAAATGGTTGCTGACTCTCTATTTGCTCTATCGTTAAGGGTTCGTCAATTAGCCGGTGCGGTAAACAGAGAAATAGGGCTGGTAAATCATCACATGGAGAAGGCCTTAGGAGGGTTTGGAGATAGAAAAACCTCTGATATTATAATGAATCAGCAATATGTAATGACTTCATTTAACAACCTTGCGTTGTTGCTTGATGAAGCCCTACAGCAGATGCAGAAAAAGCAGGAGTGTAAGAACCCTGGTTCTGGTAATTGTAATAAGCCTGGTGGCTCTGGGTCCAAACCATCACCTAAAGCTGGTGACATGAAAAAAATGCAGGAGGCTCTTGGCAAGAAACTTGAGGCCATGAAGAAGAAGATGGGAGACAAAGCAAATCAGGGCGAGTCTGGAAAAAGAGGGTCTGGAATGAGTAAAGAGTTGGCCGAAATGGCTGCCCAACAAGCCGCTTTAAGAGAAATGGCAAAACAAAAGGCACAAGAGCTTAATGAGGACGGGTCAGGAGATGGGGGTGAAATGAAAAAGATTGCTCAAGAAATGGAGGAGCTTGAGCGAGATTTAATAAATAGAGACGTGGATATAGCAACACTAGAAAGGCAACGAAATATCCTATCAAGGCTACTTGAAGCCGAGGAGGCGGAAAGAATTCGAGGAGAAAAAGATGAAAGGAAATCACGTGTTGGAGACCAAACTCTTCACCCCGATTCTCCACAAATGATTGATTATCTTAAGAATAAGGCTAATGAAATTGAATTGTTACGAACAGTTCCCGCTGATTTAGTTCCATATTACCGTGACAAAGTAAACGATTATTTTAATATCTTAGGCGATAAGTAAGAAGTCTATACACCATGACAGCAACTATGCAAGAATTGCGCTTTCCTTCTAAGCTAGAAAACATCGCAATCGTTGAACATTTAATAGATGATATCTGTGAAAAACACAGATTAATCGGAGATCATTATGGCGACGTTCTCATCGCAATGACAGAAGCTGTAAACAATGCAATTGTTCACGGTAACAGACTTGACATAAAAAAGGATGTCGTAGTTGGTTATGAGGTAAGAGAGAAGGATTTGTTTTTTAGAATCGCAGACGAAGGTCCTGGTTTCGATTATGATAATTTACCTGACCCTACTGCTCCAGAAAATATTGAGCGCCCAAATGGAAGGGGGGTGTTTTTAATGAGAAACCTTGCTGATCAGTGTGGCTTCGAGGATGATGGACGTGTCGTTGAGTTAACGTTCTCTGGCGTACTTAGCTGAGCTCCTGCCTGCCCGTTTTTTTTCTGCCTTAAAGGCTTCTGTACAATGATTTACTTTAGCGTAATAGACGTACCGTCTAAGATCATAGCAAAAAAAGCCGTGAAGGCTTGGCTCGAAAATGTAATCTCCTTAAAAAAACTAAGTTTAGGTGATATTAGTATAGTTCTTTGCTCTGATGAGCATTTGTTGAGCGTAAATAAAGAATACTTAGATCACGATTACTACACAGATATTATCACTTTTGACTATACTGAAGAAGATGTAATTAGTGGTGATTTACTAATTTCATATGACAGAGTTAAAGAAAACGCGCGAAAAGAGGGTGTTAGAGTTCAAGATGAATTAAAGCGAGTTATGGTTCACGGGTTACTACATTTGTGTGGATATAAGGATAAGTCAAATAGGGATGCGAAAATTATGCGCTCCGAAGAGGATAAAGCTTTGAACTTGTTCCACGTGGAACACACTAAATAAAATATACACCTTTGAAATTTCACACTACTTACGATGTAATTGTAGTCGGCGCAGGACACGCGGGTAATGAGGCGGCGGCGGCGGCGGCAAATACAGGTGCAAAAACCTTGCTCGTAACTATGAACATGGGGGTAATCGGTCAAATGTCCTGTAATCCAGCAATGGGAGGTGTTGCAAAAGGACAAATTGTACGAGAGGTGGATGCTCTTGGTGGTTATAGCGGACTTGTTAGCGATCATAGTGCTATACAATTTCGAATGCTTAATCGATCCAAAGGCCCCGCTATGTGGAGTCCAAGGACTCAGAATGATAAATACTTATTCGCTCAGACTTGGAGAGAGATGCTAGAACGTACAGAAGGTCTTGACTTTTGGCAAGACTCTGTAACTAGCGTTATTGTCGAAGAGGGGCGTTGTGTGGGTGTTCGTACAGCATTGGGCACCGAGATAAGATCTAAAGCTGTCGTGCTTACAAATGGAACGTTCTTAAATGGATTGCTTCATATTGGGGAGAAACAATTCGGTGGGGGAAGAGCTGGAGAAAGAGCTTCGTCGGGAATTACTGAGCAACTAGTGGAGCTCGGTTTTGAGAGCGGTAGAATGAAGACGGGAACACCGCCGAGAGTTGATGGGCGAAGTTTGGATTTTTCTAAAATGGAGCTGCAACCCGGTGATGAAAATCCTACGCATTTTTCGTTCCTAAAAAGACGTGAAAACCTTAACGACCAACTTCCTTGTCATATCGCTTATACAAATAACGCAGTTCACGACGTACTACGGTCTGGCTTTGACAGGTCGCCAATGTTTAATGGACGAATTAGGGGATTAGGCCCTCGTTATTGTCCAAGTATTGAAGATAAAATAGATCGTTTTGCAGATAAGAGCAGGCACCAATTATTCGTTGAGCCCGAAGGCAGAAACACGGTCGAAATTTATCTAAATGGTTTTTCAACTAGCCTGCCTGAAGAGATTCAGTTAGAGGCAATGCGCCTCATTCCTGGTTTCGAAAACGCAAAGATGTTCAGGCCTGGTTATGCTGTCGAATACGACTACTTCCCTCCTACTCAACTTAAGCATAGCTTGGAAACAACTTCTGTTGGTGCTTTGTATTTTGCAGGCCAAATCAATGGTACTACTGGCTATGAAGAGGCCGCTTGTCAGGGTCTTATGGCGGGAATAAATGCGGCACGTTCCACGTGGAACAAAGAGCCTATTACGCTCAGCAGGTCTGATGCTTATATCGGGGTATTAATCGATGACCTAGTTACTAAGGGTACTGAGGAACCGTATAGAATGTTTACTTCAAGGGCAGAGTATCGCATACTTTTGCGCCAAGACAACGCGGACGAAAGGCTTACACCATTGGGGCATAGTCTCGGTTTGGCCTCAGACGAAAGGCTTAAAAATCTGGAGAAAAAGCTAGATGGTGTCAAGAGTATTAGTTCGTTTCTCGATAAAACCTCTATTCATCCTGACGGGGCGAATGATTATCTTGAAAGCAAGGGTAGCACGCTTATGAAGCAACGGGTAAAGGCTAGGCAAATTCTTACTCGACCACATATAACTTTAGCGGGAATGATAGAAAACATTCCTGAGCTTAGTTCAATTTCTGAATTCGATTCTGAAGTTCAAGAACAAGCAGAAATAAAAATCAAATACGAGGGCTATATCGAGAAGGAGCAGGCGATGGCTGACCGAATGTCTAAGCTCGAAAATCTTAGAATTCCCGACGACTTAGATTATTCAAAACTGGCATCTCTAAGTGCTGAAGCAAAACAAAAACTTAGCGATAAAAAGCCTAAAACTCTTGGGGCTGCTGCAAATATTTCGGGAGTAAGTGCTTCAGATGTTAGCGTCCTTTTGATTTACTTGGGGCGGTAACGCCAGGGACTTTTTTCAATTTTTCTACAATCTCGTAGACGGCTGGACAAACTTCAATATTCTTAAGCGTGTAGTCAAGTATCTGTGTCTGCTTACGTCTATCTGTGTGAGGAAACTCTCTGCATGCTTTAGGCCTTACGTCATAGATATAGCATTTATTATCTTCTCCCAGAAAGGTGCAAGGAACTGACTTCAAAACGAAATCTCCTGAAGAGTCTTTCCTTAAATACTGTTCTTCAAACTCCACCGTTTTCATTTTGAAGAGTTTTGAAATTCTCGTAATATCCGATTCTATGAATTTAGGCCCGGTGGTTTTACAGCAGTTAGCACATTTAAGGCAGTCTGTACAAGAAAAAACCTCATCGTGAAGAGGGTGAATAAGTGTGTCAAGCTTTTGGGGCTTGAATTTTTTAAGGCGTTTAAGAAATTTTTCATTCTCTTTTCGCTTTAATTTTGATAGCTCTTTATGTCGTAATAAGTCCACAGGATTCTAATCGTATCTTTGCACCGCAATAACAGCAAAAAACATTCTTAATTTATGGATATTCAAAAAATTCTTTCAGATTTAGGCATTAAAGACACAAACTCAGGAGTTATGATCGGCGGGCGTGAGCTCGGGTCTGGTCCTTCAATAGAGTCTGTTTCTCCTACTAACGGAAAAACTATAGCTAGCGTCACAACTGCGTCATCTGCTGATTATGAGGAGGTTATGGTCGCTTCTGGAAAGGCCTTTATCGAATGGCGCAAGTGGAGCGCTCCTGAAAGAGGAGAGGTCGTACGCCAATTTGGTGATGCATTACGTGAAAAAAAGGAATCATTAGGTGCTCTCGTTTCTTATGAAATGGGTAAAAGCTACCAGGAGGGGTTAGGTGAGGTTCAGGAGATGATTGACATCTGTGACTTCGCTCTAGGTCAAAGTCGCATGCTTTACGGTCTTACAATGCACTCTGAGCGTCGTAACCACCGTATGTATGAACAATACCACCCATTAGGTACGGTAGGAATTATCTCTGCGTTTAACTTCCCTGTTGCTGTTTGGTGCTGGAATACTGCGCTAGCATGGATATCTGGTGATGTTTGTATCTGGAAGCCGTCTGAAAAGGCACCGCTTTGTTCTATTGCATGCCAAAACATTTGGGTTGAAGTTGCCGAGGCGAATAACGTTCCTGAAGGGTTATCATGTATCATAAATGGCGATTACAAGGTAGGGGAGATGATGAGTGGGGATAAAAGGGTTCCTTTAATTAGCGCAACTGGTTCGACTAGAATGGGTAAAATCGTAGCTCAAGCAGTCGCCGCTCGTTTAGGTCGATCTTTACTAGAATTAGGAGGAAACAATGCTATTATCATTACTCCTGATGCCGACCTTAAGGTTGTCGTTCCTGCAACCGTTTTCGGGGCTGTCGGAACTTGTGGCCAGCGTTGCACTAGTACGCGTCGTGTGATTGTTCATTCTTCTATTTACGAAAAAGTGAAAGACCAGCTAACTCAAGCTTACACTCAGGTTCGTATTGGAGATCCTTTAGACGAAAAAAATCACGTAGGGCCGCTAATCGATAAGGGCGCGGTAGATCAGTACCTTTCAGCTTTAGAGGCGGTTACTACACAGGGAGGGACTGTTCTCGTTCCTGGTGGAGTTCTTAAGGGCGAGGGTTATGAGAGTGGTTGTTACGTTAAGCCGGCTATTGCTGAGGTAACTAACGATATGCAAATTGTGCAACACGAGACATTTGCTCCTATTCTTTACATTATGAAATACGAGACTGTAGAGGAAGCTGTTGCTCTTCAAAACGGTGTTGTTCAGGGGCTTTCTTCTGCAATAATGACTAACAACCTCCGTGAAGCTGAGCTTTTCTTATCTGCTGCGGGGTCTGATTGTGGTATTGCAAACGTAAACATCGGTACTTCTGGTGCAGAAATCGGCGGTGCTTTCGGTGGTGAGAAAGAGACTGGTGGTGGACGTGAGTCGGGTTCTGATGCCTGGAAAGCATATATGAGACGCCAAACGAATACAATTAATTACGGTCTAGACCTGCCTCTGGCTCAAGGAATTAAATTCGACCTTTGATATTTAACACACTTACAAAGCGTTATCGTTCAATATTCCTATTCGTAGGTATATGTACTTTTGTTTTGTTTTCTTCGGGGTGCTCGACCGGAAATAACCGGTCTGAGCACCCTTTTTATATTGCCTCTTTTAATCTCGATGACTCAACATCTATTGATGTACTTGTTTCTTTAAGTCCAGACGGTCTTGTCGTTCACAACGGAGAGGAAAGGGTAATGCTTGAGTCGAGGTCTGAGGGTTTACATAATGGCTTCTCCGATATTTACTCCGTCCCCGTCTTTAACGGTGCTTGGGTAGGGCATAACGTTGGAAGCGGGTGGGAGGGAGAGTGGGTAGATTCTCTTAGAACAAATGATTATCAAGTCCCGTTAACAATAAGGCCCCTAGAAATTGCCGCTACAAAAAATTCCTTTGAAAACGAGATAAATACTATTTGGGATACTGACTTAGGGAAGTTAAAATTAAAACAAAAAGGGGACTCTATATGGGGAACTTTTCTAACTTCTACTGGAGACTATAGATACCAAGCTGGTAAAATAAACTTGAGTTCTGGACGATTTACGCTTGGGAATTTTGACGGGATTCACTTGTTTTTATTTGAGGGAACTATTCGCGGTGATTCTATCGTTGATGGGGTATTTAAAAGCGGAACTCATTACTCAACGAATTGGGGTGGGGTTCTTTCGTCAGAAAACGAGGTCGACTGGAGCTCTGAACAACCGTGGTTAGAGGGTTCCGAAATAATCCTTCGAGGGATTAATTCTAACGGAAATGTGGTGATTTGGACACCACAGGATTTAATCAAATCCGGACATAAGTTACTTGTGGTAGACGTAATGGGTACGTGGTGCCCTAATTGTATGGATGAGGCAAGACTATTAAAAGAACTCTCGGAAGACTACCCTGAGATGTTGGTCATATCAATGGCCTTTGAGCGCTCAGTGGGAAAAGAGGCCGTAATAAGAGCTGCCGCTTTTAAAAAGAGCCTAAATCTACCTTGGGAAGTGCTTGTAGGTGGTCGCGCGAACAAGTCTGAAGCCGACTCCGCACTTAAGTTTATGGGGGGCATCAAATCCTTTCCCACAACAGCGTTCATCCCCGTTTATGGAGCTCCTGTAATACACACCGGCTTTAGCGGCCCCGCAACAGGGTCGGCTTATGAAGATGAAATCGCTTTTTTTAGGTCGACTATTGAGCGGTTTATTCGGGAAAGTCGTTAACGACATCAACTACTATCTTCTCGTCTCTATTTAAAAGCTCCCAAGCAGTGTGAAACACCAAGCGTCCTATTTTTGCTGTTTTTGTAAACATTATTTTCTCTACATCATCTCCGGGAGCGTGGTAATCTTCATGAACCCCGCTGAAATAGAATATTACAGGAATGTTGTGCTTCGCAAAGTTATAGTGGTCTGAGCGGTAGTAAAATCTGTTTGGATCATCTGGGGCATTAAAAGTGTAGTCCAAAGCCAAGTTCGTATATGTAGAGTTCGCTTTTTCAGAAATAGCGTGAAGTTCTGTACTCAACTTATCCGCCCCTATTAGATAAATATAGTTTTCATCATCCTCATGGGCTTCATCAACTCTACCTATCATATCAATATTAAGATTTGCTACTGTTTTTTCAAGAGGATAAATAGGATGGTCTGAATACCATTCAGATCCTAAAAGACCCTTTTCTTCTCCCACAACATTCATAAATAAAACGCTTCTTCGGGGTCCAAATCCATCCTTAGATGCTTCCATAAATAATCTAGCTAGCTCCATTACTGTTACTGTACCAGATCCATCATCATCTGCTCCATTGTTTATTTCTCCATCAATAATTCCTATGTGATCATAGTGAGAAGTAATAATTACTACCTCATCCTTAAGTAACGAATCTGTTCCTGGTAAATAAGCCAAAACATTACTTGCAAAAAACTCCTGCCTGAAAATTCCTAATTTATAACTCCATTCACTCTCTAATTCGCCAGTAATGCATTCCTGCTTTTTAATGGCCTTTTTTCTTATTTGAGCTATTGTCTTAACTCCTTTCATTGAAGAAACCCATGAGTCAGCAGAGTTTTCTGATAAGAAGAATGTGGGCATAGACGATCCTGTTCCGTCTTTATCTCGATTAAGAACGGTTGACTTTCTCATCATATAGTACTTCATGCGGCCACGGAATGTATTATAATCTCCATTGTCCATTAAGATAATTAAGGCTTTAGCCCCAAGTGAATCTGCTATTTCTCTTTTTTGTGATTTTGAGAACTCTTCCGATAATTCACCCTCTTCTCTATAATCACCTGACAAAATCACTACTGCTTTACCTTTTACATCTAGTCCTTCATAATTATTAGTACTTCCATCGATAATTCCATATCCCGCAAATACCATATCTATACTATCCATTTGATGTACTCTAATACCTGGATAGCATAAAAAATCATCTACAATATTTAATTTTTGGCCAGATATGTTTATTTCTCCTCCATTAATTTGAGAGTTAATCATTGGAACCTGTTGAACATATTTATCTCCATCATACGGTTTAAATCCAAGATTTATATAATAACTTTCTAGGTAAGCTGCTGTTAATTCTGCACCTCGTGTACCCGTCTCTCTACCCTCAAACCCGTCTGAAGCTATTATGCTTAGATGGCCCTTAAGTTTTGTTGAATCGAGCATATTTGCATACTTCTCAGCTGTTTGACCAAACGATGTGCTTATTGCTAGCATCATAGCCATGATTCCACAGGCTATTTTCCCCACGCGTCTAGCGTGTCGTCCCCCTTCAAATTTTGAATCTACAAATGAGTCTACAATCATAATTGCTTCTTTTTCGTTAACAAATCTAGCGGGAATACATATCACGTTAGCATCGTTATGAGTTCTTGCTAGCGAGGCCACTTCGGGTAACCAGGCGATTCCAGCTCTAACCTCTGGATGTTTATTTGCCGTCATTGCAACACCGTTTGCTGATCCGCAAATTAAAATACCAAGTTCAGATGACTTATCAGCAATATCGTTAGCAACTGCGTGAGCAAAATCTGGATAATCTACACTCTCTAATAAGTCCGTTCCGCAATTCTTAACTGAAAAACCACGTTCTTTGAGGTGTTCAATTATTAAGTTTTTATATGCTGGTCCAGCATGATCACATCCGATGCTAAAATTCATGTTAAATAGGTGTTTTAGATGTACGCAAGTTAATTAACAACCGTTGTTGATAGAGCTCTTAAAATTGTTGGTGCTTTTTCATAAAAAGAGCTTTGATTTTAACTCCATAAAGACTAGGCAAACAACACTGTTATTAATCCTAATATTTTACACCACTATTTATAAGTTTATATATACAAAATACCGAACTTTATTAACTTCTAAACAACGCAAAACTTACATTTCTTATTATAACCTGATTTTATAACAGCCCGTTGAAAACTACTCTTAAATATCTGATTAATAAATATAAAGCATGTGAACAACATGTTCACTCTTCTATTAATTTTCTTGGCAACTTGATAAACCTAATGTTTCATAAAATACTTTTAAGACATATCAACAAGACTACTATAACTATTAATTATTTAAAGAATATATATATATTATTACTGTGTGTGTATATCCAAAATATAAATTTTCAAGTTTTTTCTCAAAAAGATTTAACTGGATGTATTTGGACTGAATATTTTTATGAGGAAGGACAAATATCAAGTAGAGGATGCTTTATTAATGGTGTTCCAGAAGGAGTTTGGGAGTCATTTTATCCAGATAATTCTTTAAAAAGTTTTGGGATAAGAAAAAATAGTAAACTTGAAGGAAAGTGGGTTTTTTACAACCCAGATGGATCATTGGATAAAGAAATTAATTACCTGGGTGATTTAAAAAATGGGAAGGAGATATTTTATGATGATCAGGGAAATATTTTAAGCGAAACTAATTGGATATCAGATAAAAAAGAAGGAATTAAAATCATATATTTTCCAAATGGAGGAAAGAAATTTGATATAAATTATGAAAACGATGAAAAGCACGGTAAGACAGTAGAATATGCAATTGATGGACGAAAAATATCTGTAATAAATTATAAAAATGGACTAATTACTTCTATTGAAAAATTTAATAGATTTAATAGAGATGGTAATAAAACAGGTGTGTGGAAAGAGTTTTATGATAATAATAAAATAAAAGAGGAGGGTCCATTTAAAAATGGAAAACGTCATGGAAATTTTAGATTTTACAATAAAAAAGGGGATTTAGAAGATATTATCAGATATGAAAATGGAGAAAGGGTAATAAATGATGAATTACTCAATGCAACAGAAGTAATACGTAGCTATCATGAAAATGGAGAAATATCAGAAGAAACAGCATATAAAAGAGGGTTGAAAAATGGTGTTTCAAGAGAAATGAATGAAGATGGTGAGATAATAAATGGTTCAATTTTTAAAAACGGAGAAAAGATAGCTAACGGCATAACAGATAAATCAGGGAATAAACAAAACGACTGGGAGTATCTTTATTTGGACGGATCAATAAAAGCTAAGGGTAGATATGAAAATGGAGAAAGAGTTGGTAAATGGACGTTCTATAGTCCTGAGGGGTGGGTAGATCAAGTAGGTTATTACAGACAAGGATTGTTTGATGGAAAATGGGAGTGGTTTGATAAAAATGGCTTTGTTTTGAGAGAGGAATACTACAGGAAAGGTCTTGAAAATGGTGAATTTATTGAATATGATTCTGATAAAAATTTACTACTTAAAGGGTTGTATGAAAATGGGTTACGTATTGGATTTTGGATTTATCACGTAAATGATCATAAAGAAGAAGGAAATTATTTGAATGGTGAGAAGGATGGAAAATGGATTTATTGGTATTCTGATAAGCAAAAAATGTTTGAGGGAGGTTTTTCTTTTGGCCAAAAAGAGGGGCTTCATAGAACATGGTATTCAAATGGAATTTTAAAAAGTTCAGGAAAGTATGATGGAGATGTAAAGAACGGAAAATGGAGGTTTTACATGGAAAATGGCATGTTAAATCACACATATTTATACAAATACGGTAAATTGTGGAAAGTAGATGGAAGGAGAGTAGCTAGAAAGAGAGATTCATCACGAAATTGAGCCCGTGAATAAACTAGATAAATTAGAAAGTATTCTTTTTGAGAAATCGATAGAAGCACGATTTATTCTTGAGAAAGGAAAAGTAATAAATAGCAATAGACACGCTAGGAGAATATTCCATTGTGAGGAAGATTCATGGATAGGATTTAAGCCGCTTTCTAAAAATTCAGGAATATTTAATTACCTACCTGATGAGCACAGCTTACTAATGAGTAAGCTAAAAAAATCACGAAAAACAGGAAGGGTAATTAAAATATGTGTGCTTGCTAGAAGGATAGATGGAAGTGAATTTCATTGCGAAATAAAGATTGCGCAATTAGAAAAAGACATTGAAGTTTTACAGGTAAGGGATATATCTGAACGGCTTTTTTATGATAATGAAATAAGGGAAAGTGAGGCTAGGTTTAGAGCATTATCACAATTTGCTATGGAGGGAATCGTTTTTTTGAATAATTCTATTATTGAAGATTCTAACGAACAATTTGCTGTGATGTTTGGTTATGAAAAGGTTCCAATTGGAAAATCTATTCTAGACTTTATAGACGAAAGGGACTGGCAAAGATTATCTGCAAGAAGAAATTGGGGTATGAGATGTGAGCTAAGGGGTGTAACTAAACAGGGTAGATCCATTTATTTAGAAGCTACTAGAAGTGATGGAAAAGATGAGGGAAGCGAACAGATTTTAATGGTTTACGATATTACCGATCGTAAAAGAACAGAATTTGATCTACTCCAAACAAAAGAGAGGTTTAGAATGCTTGTAGAATCTAGTCCTATCGGGCTTTTCTTAATAGTAGATGGAAAAATAAAATATACAAATACGGGAGGGTTAGAGCTGCTAAATGAAAGGGTAGAAGATTATATATACGACGAGGTTTTTATTGATCTTTTTAACGACGAGGACAAGGTAATAGTAAGTAATGACATAGAAAAAGTTAGAAACGGAGAAAGACCTCCGTATCGAGAAGTGATAATGATGTTGCGAGACGGAACCTCAAAGGAAGTTGGTATAAGAATGACGCTTTCTTTTCACGATAGATCCCCAGCGATACAAATTACAGTTACAGACCTTAGCACTAGAATACAGTTGATTAGAGAGCAAATGCGTGCAACTCTTGCAGAAGAGTCAAACACCATGCTTAAGGAAGAAATAGATAAACACAAAAAAACTCAGCTACGGTTAAGAGAAGCCGAAGAGTTTAATAGATCTATTATAGAATCGTCTATTGATATGATTGTAGCGTTTGATATGTCAGGTACTTTACAACAGTATAATCACGCATTTTCAGTAGAGTTTGGAGTTGAACCAGGAAAAGAGAAAAAGATAAATTTCAAACAGTTTATTGCAAATAAAAAATCCTCGGAGGAGGTGTGGAATGCACTGCAACAAAGAAGTTATTATTCCGGAGAGATAGAGGGTAAGAGACTTTCCGGAGAGATATTCAGTATGTTTATTTCAGTTGCGACAATGCGTGATGGGTATGGGAGAGCTCTTGGGGCTATGGCTGTAGGAAGAGACATTACAGACATGAAGCTTGCGGAAGCGGACTTAAAGGCTAGCGAGGAAAGACATAGAGATATCTTAGACAATGCGACAGATATTATTTTTGTAGTAGATTCTTTGGGATTCTTTACCTACGCAAACCCATCATTTTATAAGAAACTAGGATATACTGAGAAGACGCTTGCTAAGGTGAAAATAATGGACGTGATAAAGCAGTTTCCAACAAAGAATAAAAATTGGATTAAAGCATTAGATAACGTTCAACAAGAATACACTTTTATAGATGCCAAAGGTGGTGAAATATTAGTGTTAGGAGCAGGGTCGGCACAGTATGAGGAAGGGGGAAGAATTGTGGGTATGAGGGGTATATACCTTGATATTACAGAGATGAGAAAGCACGAAAAAGAGGCAAAAACTCAATCGGCTAAGCTTGAATCAATCTTCGACTCGACCCAAAACCTTATCATGTTCACACTAAGCAGCTCGGATAAAATCACCTCGTTTAATAATAATTTTAGGCGATTGATGGAGGAGGAGTTTGGTAAAGAAGTGGAGTTAGGGATGTCATTTATTTCTAATATTTCAGGCCTGATAGATGATGAGTCTTATCAAGGCCAAATTAGATTGTTCAAAAATGCTCTAAAGGGCAGAGCAAAAGATTTCGAGCTTCCTCTAAAAACGGAATCGGGAATTTCTAAGTGGTATCACATTTTTCTTAACCCTATTTCACTTGACGATTCTTCGAATGAAATTAGCTGTATAGCATATGATATTTCAGAGAGAAAGGAGATAGATAAAGCAATTCGTTTGGCCTTAAAAGAGAAAGAAATACTACTGCAAGAAGTTCATCACAGAGTAAAAAATAATTTACAGGTGATAAGTAGTTTGATGAGTTTGCAAAAGTCGTTTGTTAAAGATCCGACACTTGTTCAGGTTCTTGAAGAAAGCCAAAGCCGTATTGCAACAATGAGCTACATACACGAGTCCCTTTATAGACACACGGACTTTTCGTCAATTAGTTTTTCGGAATACCTTCAAAGGCTAAGCACGAATTTGATTCACAGTTATTCTACCCCTGACTGCGAGGTGATTTTGCAAACAGCTTTCGAGGATGTTTTCCTAACTTTAGATCAAGCAATTCCGAGTGGGCTTATTGTTAATGAGCTAGTTTCGAATGCTTTAAAATATGCTTTCCGTGGAAAAAAAACCGGTACCGTTCTATTAAGGGTGGCTAAAACGGAAGGCAAAATAGAAATAGAAGTGAGTGATGATGGGGTGGGACTGCCTGATGGATTTGATCTTGAAAAGAGAGAGTCACTAGGATTATACCTAATTCAAGCCCTAACAGAGCAGTTAGATGCTGAGTTAATAATAGAAAGCACAAAGGAGGGACGTAAAGGAAGTTCTTTTTTAATTAGCTTTGAAGCGCAAAACCTGAATTAAAACCTAACCCAGCAGTATGGCTATAAATATTTTAGTAACAGAGGACGAAAGCATTGTTAGAAAGGATATCGAAAGGTGTCTTGAGCAATTAGGATATAATATTATTGCTTCAGCAGACAATGGCGAAAAGGCTATAGAGCTAGCTCTAAAACACAAACCTGACCTATGTCTTATGGACATAATGATTAAAGGAGATATGAATGGCATAGCAGCTGCAGAGGAAATAAAAAGAAACCTAGACGTTCCTATTATTTTTTTAACAGCGTATGCTGATGAAAGCACACTAGCCCAGGCAAAAATGGCCGAACCGCACGGCTACATACTGAAACCGTTTAAAGACGCGGACATTCAGTCTGCTGTCGAAATGGCTCTACACAAGCACGGGAAAGAAAAGGAGCTTAAGCAGGAAGCAGAATTTCTTCGCAGTCTTACAGAGCACAACTCAAATGCAGACATCATCTTCGTGAAGAACAGAAGTAGACTGATGCACATAAAGCATGACGACCTGTTGTTTGTTGAGGCTCTTAAGGACTACGTTGTAATTCACACGAGAAAGGAGAGCTATACTATTCACAGCACGATGAAGGAAATAGAGCGAAAGCTCAGTGACAGAAGATTTGTTAGGGTTCATAGAAGTTACATAGTAAATCTAAACGCCATAGAAAGCATTAAGTACTCTAACATCATAATGGAGGATATGGAAAAAGAAATCCCAGTTGGGGGGTCTTATAAAGAAGCTCTTGCAAGTAGAATAAACTTATTATAAAGTAAAAATCTGCTAACCGTTTTTCTTGTGTTTTAAAATTTCTGCCTCTAGATAGAATATTAACTCTTCAGCGATATTCTTAATATGATCTCCAACACGTTCTAGCTTTCGAATAGTGGAAAAAAGAAAAAGTGACTGTACAATAATATCAGGATCCTTCTTGGCAAAGTCACAAATCACACTTGATGAATTCTTATTAATCATGTTTAATTCAACATCTTTTTTGTAGACCTTCATAGCTAATTTATCGTCCTCCTCATCAAAGGCTACCATAATATCTTGAGCCATAGAAATCGCAATATCGAACATCAGATTTAGTTTTGTAGCTTCGATTAACTCCGCTCTAAGGTCTTGATCAAAATCAACTACGTATGAGGCTATTCCCTCTGCGTAGTCGGCAATTCTTTCAAGGTCTGAATTAATTTTAAGCATTGCTATAACGAACCTCAAATCTGAAGCCACAGGATTGAAAAGGGCAAAAATATTTTCACAATCTCGATCAATGCTTAGCTCTATTGCATTCATTCGTTTTTCATTATGAATAACCACTTGCGCTATTTCAGTATCCATGTTCATGTAAGCGTCTTTCGCTTTTTTAAGTTGACTTATTGCCAAAGCAGTCATCTCAAGAACAGATTTTTTTAAGCTTTTCAACTCCTCTTCTAAATGTGTCATTGTGTCATGTTTTTTCTACCCAAACCGGCCACTTATATAGTTTTCCGTTTTTTTGTTCTTAGGGTTGGTGAAAATTTGCTTTGTATCACCAAATTCAACTAACTCACCAAGATAAAAGAATCCTGTCTTATCGCTTATTCTCCCGGCTTGATGCATATTATGAGTTACCACAACTATAGTATAGTTTTGCTTTAACTCGTAGATTAAAGACTCAATTTTTGCTGTTGATATAGGGTCTAGTGCAGACGCAGGCTCATCCATCAAGATAATAGATGGCTCAACAGCAAGTGTTCTGGCTATGCAAAGCCGTTGTTGCTGTCCTCCAGATAAGGCCAAAGCATTTTTTTTCAAATCGTCTTTCACCTCATCCCAAAGAGCTGCTTTTTTAATAGATTTTTCGACGGCCTCGTCTAAAACATCCTTATTGTTAATTCCTTGAATTCTAAGGCCATAAGCTACATTTTCATAGATAGATTTTGGAAAAGGGTTTGGTTTTTGAAATACCATACCTACAGTTTTTCTTAGCTCTTCTATCTCGGCGTCTTTTCTATAAATGTCTTTACCGTCGATTAGAATATCACCCTCCTTTCGGAAGTTTTCGATATAATCATTCATCCTATTAAAGAGACGTAAATATGTAGACTTTCCACATCCTGACGGACCAATTAGAGCAGTTACGGTGTTTTCAGGAACTTGAAGAGTTACATCTTGCAACACTTTTTTATCGCCATAAAAAACGTTTACGTTTTTGGACTCTAGCATATAAGAACCCCCCTTTATCCGATCTTTCATTTCTCCAGACTCCTTTAACATTAATTTTATCTATGATTAGCTATTGAAAACCCGAACTACCACGGGTTTTTTTTCTGAGCCCTGTTTCGAATATAAACAGCAATGCCTATCATAAGAAACACAAAACACAATAAAACGATAATAGCTGCCGCGGCATTAATAGTAAACCCATGCTGAGGTCGTGATACCCAGTTGAATATTTGCATTGGTAATACGGTAAATTCATCCATAGGCGTTTTAGCAACAAATGGTACATAAGCTAACGCCCCCACGACAATCAAAGGTGCCGTTTCACCAACAGCTCGAGATAGAGCAAGAATTATACCCGTAATAATACTGCTTGCAGATGCGGGCAGAACCTGACGGCTTATTGTTTGCCACTTGGTCGCCCCAAGAGCGAAAGAGGCCTCTTTGATAGTTTTAGGTACAGCTCTGATTGCCTCTCTTGTAGCAACAATAATTATAGGTAGTATTAAAAGAGCAAGCGTTAAGCTACCCGCGAGTAAACTAGCTCCGAAACCGAGTATTCGGACAAAGACCTCTAGGCCTAAAATACCGTAAATAATAGATGGTACCCCTGCAAGGTTAGCAATATTTATTTCCAACAAATTTGCTAACCAGCCCTTTTTACTGTACTCTTCAAGATAAACCCCAGCACCGACGCCTATGGGTATAGCTATTGCTGCGGTTAAGCAAAATATCCAAAATGTTCCTGTCCAAGCAGTTAATATACCAGCTCTTTCAGGAAATCGTGAGGGCAAACTACTCATAAAACTCCAGTCAATTCTTTGAACTCCATCGATTAGAATATTAAGAATAAATATTGCTAGAATAATTAACCCAGATAGTGTACAAACTATGCCGAAGTACTTAAACAGAACATCCTTAATTCTATTTACACGGGCATTATTCATATTGTATTCTATATTTTTTCTTTATCCAAAAACTTACACTGTTCAAAATAAAGGTTAGAGCAAACAAAGAGATGCCCGCGGCAAAAATGCTTTGGTGCTCCAGAGACCCAAATTGAACATCACCTGAACTGACCTGAACGATATAAGCGGTGATAGTTTGCACAGGCTTAAGCGGATTAAGAGTAAGCCCAGGCATTTGACCAGCAGCAATCGTAACAATCATGGTTTCTCCTATAGCTCTAGAAATAGCGAGTATCGTTGATGCAGTGATGCCCGATGATGCAGACGGAATAGTTACTCTAAATACGGTCTGTAGCCTTGTGGACCCCATCCCATAAGCGGCTTCTCGCAAAGACTTCGGTACCGCGTGTAAAGCATCTTCACTCATGGAAGAGATAAATGGAATAATCATAACCCCCATTACAATACCTGCCGAAAGGGCATTGAACCCCGATACTCCAGGAATGATGTTTTGTAGAAAGGGGGTAACTACCATAAGGGCGAAAAACCCGTAAACAACAGTTGGTACAGCTGCTAATAGTTCTAGAAGTGGTTTTATTATTTTCCGAAACGATCTGGGGGCATACTCACTTAGGTAAATAGCAATACCCATCCCTACAGGAAGGGCAACCATAATAGCAATCACGGTAGTTAGAAAAGTTCCAGCTAATAAAGACAGTATCCCAAAATGTTTTTCAGAGTACAGAGGCGTCCACTGTGGATCAGTAAAAAAGTCATATAAAGAAACGTTTCTAAAGAAAGAAAACGCTTCTACAGTTAATATTAGGATAATTCCTGCCGTAGTCAGAACAGTAATAAGAGCGCACATAAACAGCGCCTTTTCAATAATATATTCCTTAATTTTTAACATCTTCAGACGCTGAAATAAGGAGGCTACTTGATTGAAAAGGCATTAAATTTTGCCAATGTGTTGCTATATTCAGAATCAGAAAGAGGGATATACCCAACGTCCTTAGATAGCTGCGCGGCGTTTTTAATATAAAACTGAACGAACTCCCTTACGTTATCTCGTTTGGCAGATTTTTCATTTACATAGATAAACAATGGACGAGCAAGTGGAGAGTATGTTCCATCTCCAACAGTTTTAAGCGACGGTAGAACGGCACCGTTTCCGCTATCAACCCCAATTAATTTAAGCTGGTCTTTGTTTTCCGTGTAATATGCCAAACCAAAATACCCAAGCGCATTTTCATTTGTGCTAATTCCTTTAACGGCAACATTGTAATCTGAAACAGCGTTGTAATCTGAACGACTCGCCCCAGATTCCCCAACGATTTCTTCAGTGAAAAAATCATAAGTTCCGTGTGCAGTACTTGGACCAAACAATTGTATATTTTCAGACGGCCACTCTGGTCTAATATCGCTCCAGGTCTGAACAGGACTATTAGGTTTCCACAGCTCCTTAAGCTCTTCAGTAGTAATAGTTTCCAGCCAGCTATTATTCTTGTTTACAACAATAGCAATTCCATCAAGGGCGACTCTAATTTCGAGATATTTGATATTGTTTTCTTTACAAGCCCTTACTTCTTTTGCCTTAATTGCACGTGAAGCATCTGAAATATCCGTTTCTCCTCGCGCAAACTTTTTAAAGCCAGCACCTGAACCAGAAGATCCAATAGTTACCTTGACTTTCGGCTGTTCTACTCTAAATTCTTCAGCTACGGCCTCTGTAATTGGGTAAACAGTGCTGGACCCATCAACTTGAACAGCTCCAGACAGCTCAGAATCGTTGTTTTTTTGTTGAGAACCGTTACAAGATGTCAGTAATCCCCCAGCACACATTGCTAAAATTGATATAGCGAATATTTTCATAATTCAGATATTAAATATACCACAAAAGTAGTTTTGTAGTGTTAATTTAAAATTAATGGGACTTTAAGCATTTGTTAAGAATATAAGTCTTTAGATAAGATATAATCAACAAATACCTATTAGTTGACCCACTACTTTATCGTGTAGGAAAGGCTTAGAGAGTAAGTACTTCCTAGCTTGTGTGATTCATTCAAATAAGTATTTTCTTTAAATGTCTGAAGAGTTAAGTATTCAGCATTCAGTATATTATTGATTCGAAACTTCAGGTTTAAATGTTTTTTAAAAGATTTAGTGATAGATAGATTAAGCATACCCCTTGGTTGGTCATAAATATCAGGCAAACCCTTTAATCCTATTGCTGCTAACCTTTTTCCAAAGACGTTATAGCTAATATTTGTTCCAAAATCATTTTTGACAGAATAAAAGGACAATATGGTGTTAAGAAGAAAAGGCGACTGCCCTTGAAAAGGTCTATAAGAATCAATTTCAGAGTTTATTTCAGACAACATTAGGTATTCAGAAGGGTCTAATGCAACTCGAGAAATGATATATGAAAAGTTTGTGTTTATTTTGAAGTTTTTCAACTTAGGGTCTATAAAAGACAAATTCTTCCTTACGTCTATTTCAAAACCGTAAACATCAGCGTCGTTAGTGTTTTGATAGATTATTTCTGGATTTATCGCCTCAGTGTTGTAGGCCTTAACAATAGGGCTAGAAAAATGTTTATAGTATCCACTTATTGCAAGAATTTCACCGGGTTTAATATAATGCTCCCATCGAATGTCATAATTATTAATCAAGGTTGTTTTTAATTGGGGATTTCCAAGATAAAGGAAACCTCCTATAAAGTCGAAAGTAACAAATGGAGCAAGTTCTCTCATCGTAGGGCGGGCAATTGTTTGGCTAAACGAACCTCTAAAATTCGTACTGCTATTTAAGCTATAGATTAGATTAATAGAAGGAAAAAAGTTAAACTGATTAATATCTCCTTTCGTTTGTGTGGTATCAGCGCTTTCAACATGCATCACCATTTTTTCTACTCTACCACCACCAGAAAACATAAGATTCTTTGTAATACCGTACATCCCCATTAGGTAGAATGCAGTAATGTTCTCAAAACCGGAGTAATGATTAGAGTTTTTCGTGTTGTTAACTAAATAATTCCCTATGATTGAGTTGTCTAGTATAGAGTCATGACCAATAACTCCAGTGTTTTGTGGCCCAAAGAACGCATACTGATCTCCTTGGTAACTCTCACCATCTTTGCTATTATAGTAAAATCTATATTCCTTGAAGTCTCGTTCTTTTTTGTTTGTTCTAAAACCAAACTTAATTTTATTTAAATTATTCGACTCCTTGGATAGCGGAATAGTAACGTCAAGCTTAAACTCCAATGCCTCATCCTTCAAAAACCTAAAGTAGTGATAAGGTAAGTCGTACTCTGAAACGGAAATGTAATAAACCGAATCGCCGATATTTTCATTAGCAAAGAAACGAAGGTCTGGCTCATCCTGAAAAGACTTTGAGTAAGCCCCGACCCATTCTAGTTCAGAATTGCGCAGGCTTTTAAACAAATGTTTTCCTTTTAGCTGAGTAGTGTTTAACCCTCTTTCCCGAAACTGAAGAGTACGCGTTTCAAAAACATTGTTACTTCCAGAGACAATACCGGGAATTATTCCACTCTGAAATCGGGACACCTTTTCTGTGTCGTGATTATAAAGATTGAGAACTCCTATTTCATGATTAGGCCCTAACTTATACGTAGCTCCTATCATACCGCTAAGAACAGGATTTTCTACACTTTTGGTATCCTTTAGATCATAATATGTGAACAGCTCATCAGCCGCTGAGCCAGTAATGTCCCATGCCCGATTACGCCCATTCTCATAAAAAGTATAACTCCTATTATGATTAATCCCCAATATTATTCCTAAGGGATTATTAAACAAAGAGTATTGATTACCAAAAGAAAATGAGGTGTTGTAATTTGTTAGTGAAGTTTTAGGAGTTGCTTCCATTTGAGAGTTAAGAGACCTTGAAGCCTCATCTAATAATAAAGCATCCTCTTCGTTTCTTCTTGCCTGAATATAAAAAATAGGGGAACTTAAAGTCGAAAGATTAGCCTCATTACCCAAAACCGAGGGCAGTTCTCTTGAGCCATCATCATAACCAAGCCAATCATACTTTCCTCCTTCGTGCGAAAGAAAATTCCGATTAAATGACGACTGACGATTGTATGAGATGCCATTAGAAAAAGTCAAGGTCATTTTTTCAGGAATGTCCTTAGTATTTAAATTGACGATTCCACCAGCAAAGCTTCCCGGCTGATCTGGCGATGCTGTTTTTACCGTAATTAAATTGTCTAATAAGTTTGAGGGGATTAAATCAAGAGGAACACTGTTAATGTATGGATCAGTACTAATAAGGCTTGCCCCATTGAGCTGTGCGGAGGTATACCTATCTCCTAGCCCTCGAACATAGACATATTTACCGTCTATTACAGAAGTCCCCGTAATCTTTTGTGCAGACTCTGCCGCGTTGCTTGCTCCCACACGAGTTATCTCTTCAGAAGAAATACCGTCTTGAACAGAAAAAGATTTTTTTTGTAGAGATAACAGGGCGTTTTCAGAACTCTTAACCGCCTTAACAGAAACCACAGCCTCGGCTAATTCGGTAGAACGTGTTTCCATAATAAAATCGACAACCAACACTTCGTTTGCTTTAATCTCAATATTAGAAATAGACTTCTTCTCATAAGTAATAAAGGAACCCACAAGGGTGTAAATACCAGGAGGAATCCCCTCAATTAGATAATTCCCGCTAAGGTCCACACTACTACCTAAGTATAATTCATCTAGATACACATTTGCTCCTATCATTGGCTCGCCTGTCTCCAAGTCGGTTACCCTTCCTTGAATTGCTCCACTTTGTGCCAAACAAAACAACGGGATTTGGCATATAAATACCAGTAAGGTTATGAATTTCATCAGATGTTCATAATTGTATAATCGAAACATAGAGGACAAGCGAGCTAAACAGAAATAGACGAGTTGTTATTGAACAATAAAAGGCTTGCTGTAAACAACGGAGGGAGTGCTTGCCTTTAAAAGGTATACTCCTGGAACTAAAGCGTCAGTATTCCAAGACACTTTTCTGTTTCCATTTTGAAATTTATTTCCAATCTCTGTTATCAACTTTCCTGAGAGATCGTACACCTCTAGCTTACAAGTTTCAACAGTGGCATTTGTTAGCTCTATGAAAACAACTCCGCTTGTAGGGTTTGGATATAGGTTGATTTCAGAATTGCTCCGCGCGTATAATTCATTAACAGATGTTGTCGTAGGCAAGTATCCGTATTCAGACAAGGCACTCCAGCCATCTATCCAAAGGTTATTTTCGACAGAATCAAAGGCCCCCTTGTAATCCACGGCTGTAAAAAACGCGTCAACAGGACTTGCTGCTAAATCTAACAGAGCAGGACTATCCACTTGTGGCCTAGGGTCTAATAGGCCGTTTGGCAACCTACTAATACTGTTAAGCATAGGGTTAGAAATCTGGTTGTTATTCGTAGTCAGGTGGTTAATTAGGTAAGTACACGAGTTATCATCTCCACCAGTTGTGAACCGAATGATTCCTGTGTTTGGATTTGCATCAAGTGTTGTAAATGTGTTAAAGCCATACCAAAGATTGTTTAAGAGGCTAATTTCTCCATTTTGTAGTCTAGTATAACTGTCAATTCCACTTGCTGAAGGAAGGTCTTCTATCTCCAAGGCCTTATTCGCGTATTCAGTAAAAATGCTATTAGCAACAGTTCCAGCAGTTGCATCACGCATTAATATAGCATTAGTATTGTTAGCAGAAACAGACTCTGTTCCGCTTCCGATAAAAGTTAGGTTATACACTGTTGGGTTTGAGTAAATAGAGTTTCCGTCAGGTTTCGCACCATCCCACTCTCCACCATTATCTGCGGCATCACTACCCTGAAGTACGAACCAAAACTGTCCATTTCCGACCCATCCCAAATCCCAATCAAACCCGTCGTCTCCACAAAAAGCTACGGCTGCGTTTTTTATATTAACAGCACCTCCAAAAATCTCAATTCCATCATCTAGGTTTGAAAAGACCTCGATATGTTCAACTACTGTTCCGCTTCCTACACCACCTAATGTCAATCCATTAATTTCATTGCCAGGAGAAAGCTCTGTTCCACCATGTCGTATAGAAACATATTTAAGCGTTCCGACGTTATTTTCATTATTAGTACCGCCGAACTGAGCCCTAGTTTCAGTTGTAGGTATCCCCTCAATGTTTGACGAAACAGTAGTGTTTCCTAAAATACCATCTCCTAAAAGTATTAACCCCCCCCACAAACCTCTATCAGTTGCTGTGAGATCAGCGGATTCGTTAAGGTCGTCTATCTCAGAAGTAAAAATAATGGGCTGTTCGGCAGTCCCCTCAGCTTCAATTCTAGCGCCTACGGTTATTATTAGAGCAGAAGCGTTGTCACTAGAGCTAGGACTTGCTTTGGCCTTTATAACAGTACCTGCCTGAATGTTTAGAACACCACCCGATTCAAGATATACAAACCCATCTAGGACATAAGTATTATTGTTTGTCCAGTTGTAGGTACCTGTGCCTAAGCTCTCGTCATTGATTGTAATTGTTTGAGCAAAAGATTCTTTTGATATCACAAACAATGACACAAACAATAAACAAACGACACTTGATGTACTGAAGAGCCTTGAGTAAGAAAATATTTTCATGACTTGATTTTTTTTCAGCCCTTATAATTTTAGGCCGGTTTAATAATTAATACTGCAAAGCACGGATTCATATCTTAAGTTAATATGAAGGGCGTATTAAGTAATTATTATGTTAAAAAGAAAACCAAAGCACTAGAAACAATAAAATGATTGAATTATTAGCTAATAGAGGAGTTGAAAATTTGGCTATGGAGACTTAAAAAAGCCGTTAGAAGCAACCTCAAATAAAGTGTTATTGCGCGAAAAAGCCGCCTATTGCGGGCGGCTTTTGATTGCTCCTCCTCTTGGACTCGAACCAAGGACCCTCTGATTAACAGTCAGATGCTCTAACCAACTGAGCTAAGGAGGAATTCATATTGGTGCGCAAAAATACGTCAAGGAAGGACATTCCGCAATACTTTTGTGCAGCTTTTATCTTTTAAGTGAATTTTTTATACAAAACACGACAAAATGTCTTTAGTTACAGTAGGTACGGTTGCATTTGATTCAATTCAAACCCCTTCAGGCAAGGCTGACAGGGTTGTAGGTGGGGCGGCAAGTTACATAGCTCTAGCAGCCTCTCATTTCGTTAGAGAACAAGAACTTATTTCTGTAATTGGTGAAGATTTCCCCGAGGATTTCTTATCTACCCTTGAATCAAGAGGGGTAAGAACAAACGGGCTTGTAACAATTAAAGGAGGTAAGAGTTTTTTTTGGGAAGGCAGCTATCACGAAGACTTAATAGGTCGTGACACTGTAACGACGGAGCTTAATGTTCTAGAAGGGTGGGTGCCTACTGTTCCAGAATCGGCAAGAGACTCAAAATTTGTAATGTTAGGCAACCTAGACCCATCAGTTCAGCTTTCTGTAATCGACCAATTATACGAGCCGCCAAGACTTATAGTTTTAGACACAATGAATTTCTGGATGGATATAGCGATGGAAAACCTAAAAAAGGTAATCTCTAAAGTTGACGTTCTTATGATTAACGACGATGAGGCTCGACAGCTTACTGGTCATAAAACCCTTCCGTTAGCCGCCGCCGCCGTTCATGAAATGGGTCCTAAAACTGTAGTTATAAAAAAAGGAGAGCACGGTGCGATTATGTTTGAGGAAGGCCAAACCTTCTTCAGCCCCGCTATGCCTCTAGAGAAAGTAGTTGACCCGACCGGTGCAGGCGACACTTTTGCAGGCGGGTTCATCGGATACCTAGCTCGACTAGGCGACACTTCGTGGGAAGCAAAGAAGCAAGCGGTGGTTGTGGGTTCAGTCATGGCGTCATTTACATGCGAGGCATTTGGGACAGAAAGACTTCAGTCACTACAAGAATCGGAATGGCATAAACGCATGAGTCAAATGCGAGCAATGGTTAAGTTTCGTTCAATTAGAGGCTAGGCAAAGCTCAAGCTTATGTTACAGGTTATTTGGGAAACTCAACCATGGAGAAGGATCAATTGGTTGACCGTTCACCCACCATTCAAAATGAAGATGTGGGCCTGTAGTTTGTGTCCCGCTGTTACCGATTGAAGCAATGGCATCTCCTGTTTTTACCAAATCCCCCACCTCTTTTAGAAGAGAAGCGTTGTGTTTGTAGATAGAAACGCGATTATTACGATGTTGAACAACGATTACATATCCATGCTCAACGGTGTAGTCAGAGATTAAGACAACTCCAGCGTCTACGGTATGAACCAGCACCCCCTCCGCCGCTTCGATATCTACACCCCTGTGCCCTAAACTCAAGTCAAACCCATCGGAAACGCCACCTATAACAGGCTGAAAACCAAACCCTAAAGTGCTTAGCGATTCCGGCCCACTTCTTCTTAACGCGAACCGATCCTCATTTTCTACACGTGCCCTTAATGCATAATCCTCACCACTCGCTTCAGGTAAATCACCCTCTATCTTTTCAAGATTTACACTATCAGCTCCTATATCGACAGGGACTTCGCCACTAAGGATTAATTTCAGATTTTTTAAATATTTTTCTTGAGATAACAAGACGAATAAAGCGCTATCAGATTGTTGTTTTGCAATGGCAGCATCAACCCTAAATTGATTTGCTATAAATCCAGGGACTAAGTATTCAGCAAGAGGTGTGTGCGCTACGCTAATATAGGTGAAACCACTAATAAATATGACTACTCCAGCGACAATAGAGGTTATCCTTCTTCCCGATAAAAGGTAGGCTCTACGCTCGTGAAAAGTGGACTCTTCTTGGATTGTAATCCGAAACCTCTGACGCCAAAAGCGTTTTTTATTTTTGTCTTTTTCAGTGTTACTCACACTGCGAATATCGGTTAACAAGAGACAACTGTAAAGTTATTAGTAAAATCCATCAAGAAT
This sequence comes from Bacteroidota bacterium, assembly GCA_002746975.1. Classification (GTDB taxonomy): domain Bacteria; phylum Bacteroidota; class Bacteroidia; order Flavobacteriales_D; family Sanyastnellaceae; genus UBA974. Next base: position 78,897 of record NVXE01000003.1, read on the forward strand.
CCAATAATTTAGCAACTTCGTACGTTGCCCTATGATGAACCATTATAATGTCTAAATTTTCACGTTCTCTTCTAGTAATAATTATCACCACTTTTGTGGTGCAGGGCTGTACGACGAAACGTGATGGACGAGCTTATAGGGCTTATCACAACACTACAGCAAAATACAACGGTTTTTTTTACGCCAATGAATCAATGGCAGAGGCGGAGAAGAAAATAGAAGATCTATACGAACCTAACTGGGATGAAGTATTGCCAGTTTTTCTAGACGTAGACGAAAACTCGGCCCAGCAAGTTTATCCTTTAATGGAAAGGGCAATTGAAAAATGCTCAAAAGTGGTTGATAGACACACTATGAACCCACCTAAAAGGGAGAGGAAGTCGTTTAAGAGGCCACAAATGAATAAGTGGATTGACGATAACTATACGGTTATAGGCCGCGCATATTACATGAAAGAGGATTTTGCCAAGGCAGAAGAAGTGTTTCTTTTCTTAGCAAGGACAGTAGATACGCAAGACGCTCAAGCATGGTCATACAGTTGGTTAGGGAGAATTTACCTTAGAACGGGAAATATGGTGAAAGCAAAAAACATGCTTTCAAAAGCGGAACAATACTCTGACGAATCAGTGGATGTGGGGGTACATACAAATTTGGTATTTGCACAATACTATATTAAAAAGGAGAGCTTTGAAGATGCGGTTAACTATCTTGAAAAAGCACTTGCTTTAATTAAAAAGAACAATGATAAAGCTAGGCCTCTTTTCATTTTAGCTCAATGCCTTAGAGAATCTGGGGACAGTGAGGGGGCTATCGAAACGTTTAAAATGGTTGCAGACCTTAGGACGCCTTATGAACTCGAATTTCAGTCAAACATCCAGCAGGCAATGACTTATGAAAGAAGGGAAGGAAATAGCGACCCTATTATAGAGCTTCTTGAAGAGATGCTTGAAGACGATAAGAATACGGAATACTTAGACCAAATATACTACGCACTAGCAGAAGTTGCTTTGGAGGACAGGAAGAGGAGTGAGGGTATTGATCTATTAGAAACGTCAGTATTTGTGAGTGATGGGAACTCAAGACAATTAGGAAAAAGTTATTTAAGGTTAGCGGATCTTCATATGGAAGACCTTCATTATGAAACAGCTCAAGCATATTATGATAGTGCGCTTGTACACCTTCCGGAAGATAATGATCGAATAGAAGATGTGACAAATCTCGCCTCTAATTTGACAGACCTTGTAGTGAATCTTAGAATAATTGAAGAGCAAGATAGTTTAATGGAGCTTTGCGATTTGTCAGATGATGATAGAAGGCGTTTAATAGAAGGTTTATGGGAGGATATGGTTGATGATTTGGAAAGAAAAAAGGCGGATAGAGAAGCGGCAATTGAAGCAGCAGTTTTAGCTGCGGGAACAGCTGGAGCGGGAATGTTTTGGCCTTATAATGGCGCCTTAAGGGTAAGCGGGCAGCAAAATTTTGTAGAGTATTGGGGAGATAGAAAGTTAGAAGACTTCTGGCGTATTGAGAGTAAACAAGGAAGCTTATTTATGGATGACTTTGACAAAAGCGAAGAAATGTCACTTGTTTTAATCGATAGATTTGATCCAGCCAATCTTCCTACTGTAGAAGAAATGTTATCTGAGCTTCCCTGCGATTCGACTAAAAAATCAATTTCTCAAGAGCTACTAGCAGAAGCATATTACAAGGCGGGACTTGATTATAGAGAGAAGCTATCAGACCCTGAGAATGCAATCGAAACTTGGCAAGAATTGCTAGAGCGTCTAGACAGTAGCGCGTATCACCCTACAGCGACGTACCAACTGTTCAGAACATACCTTCAGAGAGAGTTAGAGGAAGACTATTCTAATCCCTTTTGTGAATCTTGTAACTCAGGATTTTGGGCAGACCAAATTGTGAAAAACTATCCAGGTAGCGAGTGGGCAAATCTGATAGAGAACCCCGATTTATTAGACGCTGAGGAGGAGGCTTACGAAGCCGAAAGGATATCATATGAAGCTTTATTATCTCGATACTATGCAAAAGAATACCAATCAACACTTCTAGAGATTGACATAATTATTAGAGAGCGCCCAGAAAATCCTTTATCGTGTAAGTACGAGCTTCTTAGAGCTCAATGTGTTGGCGGTCTCACGAGTTATACAGGAGATAGAACACCATATTTTGACGCCCTTAAATCAATTATGGATTTTTGTCCAGAAACAGAAGAGTCAGAATATGCGGCTTCACTATTATCTCAATTAGGCGTGGCTTTAGGTTCGGTGGGAACGGTGCCAGAAGTAGCAGAAGAGGAAGAATCGCCATTTACAGTAGTTGAGAACAAGGAACACTATTTCGCAATCATAATTCCCGTTGAAATGGGTAACGGGTCAGAAGTAAAAGCGAAAGCTTCTGATTTTAACAAGGCGTTCTTTGCCTCAAAGAATTTGAAAATAACAAGCAATTTATTAAGCAGGACACACCAAATAATTCTCGTAAAATCCTTTATTAATCAATCAAAGGGTATGGATTATTACAATATATTTACGGGAAATAGAGAGATGTTGATAGACATCAATTCTGGTGGATATGACATGTTTGTTATAAATAGTGGAAACTATATAGAACTTTTTAAAAACAAGGACATAGAAGGGTATCGAGAATTCTTCAACACTCACTACCTTTCGGCAAAATCCAAACAAGCACCATGATAGGTTCAATGAAGCGCTCAAAAGGAGCATCGACAATAAGTCCAGACAGCGGTATTAACCGAATAGTCGAAGGAACAATAATAGAAGGAACAATTACGAGCGACAGTAATTTGAGGATTGATGGCGTTTTTATTGGAGAGCTGATTACAAAAGGTCGCCTAGTTGTAGGGCCTAATGGGAAAGTTACGGGTAGTGTAAATTGTTTGTGCTGTGATGTTGAAGGCACGTTAGAAGGAGAGATAACAGTATTAGAGCTGTTAGCGATGAAGAAGTCAGCAACAGTACAAGGAGACCTTTACTACGGACAACTATCAGTTGAGGCGGGAGCAAAAGCATTAGGAACGTTCCGTATGGGAGTCCCAAACAAAAAGAACAAGATTAGTGAAAAAACAGCTACAAAAGCAGATGCAATAGCTTCTCTTAAATCGTCAAGAATCCCTTCAGACGATGAAATAAGGTCTAACGAAAATAACCAGATTGGAAGCAAGTCAGAATTCTCAAAAGCCTAAGTTTAATTCTAAAGTAAAAATATCTAAGACGGCATTACGATTTGCGGGCCTAGGTACCACTCTTGCGGCTTCAATAGGGCTTGGGGCTTTCGGAGGAAGGAAGTTAGATGAATACATGGGAGCGGAAAAACCACTAGGTACTGCAGCAGGCGCTTTAATTGGGTTAGGTGTTGGAATGTGGTCAGTATTGAGAAATATACAATCAAAGTAGACGAATCAATGAGTTTTTCGATTAAAACAATCATACTGGCTATACTGTGTGTAGTTACCGGACACCTTTTGCCTTTTTTCCAAGATTTGGCTGGCGAAGTGATTTGGTACTCAACTGTTGTAGGATATGCTGTACTTACTCTATTGTTAAGGAAGTGGGTCGCAAATGCACAAAAAGGCTCTGCAATAAAGTTTACCACAGCGGTTAATGGAACCACAGCAATAAAAATGTTACTTACTTTAGTACTTGTAACGGGATATTTAGTTGCAAAACTCCCCTTTCCTAGACAATATGTTTTTGGTGTTTTTGTAGTGTTTATAGCCTTTACGGCCTTGTTTGTAATAGAGACTCAGCGAATAGTTAGGAGTTGACAAAAGAAAAGTGATTTAAGAGCATTTTTTAAAGCTAACATGTGCGTATTTTTGCCCCGATTTTTCGAACCGTCTAGAAGCATGATATTCCGTCATATAAAACGACTTTCATTTACCGCACTTTATTTGGGTGCTTCATTCTTTACGTTTGCACAAACGGAAGGGCATGATAGTGGAGCAATGGATAGTCATGCGACGCAAGAGATTCACGCTACTCATGAAGAGCACGCGTTTCACAATTCAGAAGCAGAAGAGCACGGTAGCTTTGTCGCTGGAGACTTCATCATTCATCATATTGCAGACGCAAACGAAATTCACTTTTTTGGTGATATAAACGTTCCTCTACCTATGATATTCTATGTCGAAGGTAAAGGATTTGATGTATTTATGAGCTCTGAATTTAAATCAGAGGGGCATGGGCATAATGCTCACGCTATAAAAATGGCTACGGGACCTAATACAGGAACGACATACACTAAGGATCCGGATACTGGAATTAGCGCTCAAGGAGGGGAAGTTTTTTGGGATATATCAATTACAAAATCCGTATTTGGAATGTTTTTCATTCTTATTATGCTTATTGTAGTGCTTCGCTCAATGGCGAAAAGTTATTCAAAGAAACCAGGGACAGCACCTACGGGTCTTGCAAATGCGTTAGAGCCATTAGTGCTGTTTGTAAAAGACGACATTGCTGTGCCTATTATAGGAAAAGGGAAGGCAGATAAGTTCTTACCGTTTTTGTTGACTACCTTCTTTTTTATTGTTGCTAGTAACCTTTTGGGTTTAATTCCTTTTATCGGAGGGTTTAACATTACAGGAACTATTGGCGTAACAATTGTTTTGGCATTCTTCGTTTTCGTAATTTCTACAGTAAGTGGAAATAAGAATTACTGGGGCCACCTCTTTTCACCCCCAGGAGTTCCTAACGCAGTAAAGCTTATTGTTGTTCCTATCGAGATATTTGGAGTGTTTTTAAAGCCCGCGGTATTAATGATACGTCTAACGGCAAATATTTCAGCAGGTCACATTATCATACTTTCATTTGTTAGTTTGATATTTATCTTTAACCAAAACTTCGGAGCAGGTGGAGGGATAGGTATAGGGGTGTTTTCTACCCTATTTATGATATTTATGAATTTATTGGAACTCCTTGTGGCGTTCCTTCAAGCATACGTTTTTACACTTCTTGCAGCTATTTATTTTGCTGATGCGACGCAAGAAGCGCATCATTGATTAATTTTTATACTAAAACAACCCATCATGGAATTGTTGAGCATTATTTTTGAAATTACTACTGGCCACGGACTCGCGGCACTTGGAGCTGGAGCAGCTGCTATTGGAGCTGGAATCGGTGTAGGTACAATCGGTAAAGCTGCCCTTGAGTCTATGGCTCGTCAGCCTGAAGCTGCAGATGACTTACGCGCAAACATGATTCTTGCTGCCGCTCTTGTTGAGGGAGTAGCTCTCTTCGGAATTATTATCTGCCTTCTAGTAGCTCTAGGCTAAAAAATGGGCACGCTGTTAACACCCGCTTTCGGGACGGTATTTTGGGCAACTTTGGCCTTTCTTGCTACGCTTTTTATTCTTAAGAAGTTTGCTTGGGGGCCTATCCTAGAAGCACTGAAAGCACGTGAGGAAAGTATTGGCAATGCGCTTCTTTCTGCTGAAAAAGCAAGAGAGGAGATGGCAAATCTTAATTCGGACAACGAAAGACTTTTACAAGAAGCACGTGCATCACGTGACGAAATGTTAAAAGAGTCGAGAGAAATGGCCGACAAGGTTGTTTCAGATGCAAAAGCAAGAGCTAAAACGGAAGCTTCGAGAGAGGTTGAAATAGCTAGAGTTGCTATTGCTACCGAACGCAAAGCCGCAATCGCTGAACTAAAAGCAGAAGTTGCGAAACTATCGATTAACATAGCGGAGAAACTTCTTCGCGATGAGTTAGCAGATAGTGACAAGCAGAAAGCACTAGTTGATAAACTAATTAGTGAATCAACACTGAATTAAGAACATGGCTAGTAAACGAGTTACATCTAGATACGCCAAGGCACTACTTGGTTTAGCTTCAAAAAGAAATGAATTAAGTACGGTGGAGTCAGAACTCCGCATGATTTCTTCTTTGATTGAGGCTTCGCGTGATTTAGAGTTATTATTAACTAGCCCCATTGTTAAACCACACAAGAAAAAAGCTGTACTTGAAGCTATTTTTAAGGACGGTTTAAGCGATTTGACATTTGGATTCATAAATATTTTGGTTTCCAAAGGAAGAGAGTCGATTCTACTAGCAATAGCTGAAGAAGGACTTGCGCAAATTCGCAATATGAATAACATCAAGGTTGTAGAAATACGTTCTGCATCAAACCTTGATGAAGCTTCTCGAAATTTAATCTTAGCCGAAGTTGCTAAAATTCATAATGGAGAAGTAGAACTTAAAGAAACGGTAGATCAAGATCTTCTAGGAGGGTATATTCTCACTATAGAGGACAAACAGATCGACGCTTCATTAAAGCGCCAGCTAAGTACGCTGCGCCGTAAACTATCTGAACACGATTACGAGCCTGAATTTTAGGCCCAAACGAAAATCACATGGCTGAAATCAATCCAGCAGAAGTATCTTCAATWCTACGTGAGCAACTAGCAGGTGTTAAGTCTGCTGCTGAGCTAGAAGAAGTCGGTACAATCCTTCAAGTAGGTGACGGAATTGCCCGCATTTACGGTTTAAGTAATGTTCAATCCGGTGAGCTCATCGAATTTGACAATGGTGTGCGTGGTATCGTCCTCAACCTTGAGGAGGATAACGTAGGTGCTGTACTGCTTGAGCCATCTAAAGACTTGAAGGAGGGAAGTTCTGTGAAAAGAACAGGAACTATTGCATCAATTAAGGTAGGAGAGGGTCTTCTAGGACGTGTTATTAACACCCTAGGTGAGCCTATCGACGGTAAAGGTCCCATTCAAGGTGATCTTTACGAAATGCCTATTGAGCGTAAAGCTCCAGGTGTGATTTTCCGTCAGCCAGTTGCAGAACCCCTTCAAACGGGCATTAAAGCGATTGACTCAATGATTCCAATTGGAAGAGGTCAGCGTGAACTTATCATTGGTGACCGTCAAACAGGAAAGACTACCGTTGCTCTTGATACGATCATTAATCAAAAGGAATTTTATGACGCTGGAGAGCCTGTTTTCTGTATCTATGTAGCCATAGGCCAAAAAGGTTCAACGGTGGCGGGTATTGTAAAAATGCTTGAAGAAGCAGGCGCGATGGCATACACTGTTATCGTTGCTGCTACAGCTTCAGACCCTGCACCACTTCAATTCTACGCTCCGTTTACTGGAGCTGCTGTTGGAGAATTCTACAGAGATACAGGTCGCGCGGCTTTAGTTGTGTACGATGACCTTTCAAAGCAAGCTGTTGCTTATCGCGAGGTAAGCTTGTTACTTCGTCGCCCTCCGGGTCGCGAGGCTTATCCTGGGGACGTTTTCTACCTCCACTCTCGCCTATTAGAGAGAGCAGCGAAAATCATCTCAGAAGATACTATCGCAAGGGACATGAACGACCTTCCCGACTCGCTGAAAGGCCTTGTTAAAGGAGGAGGGTCATTAACGGCTCTTCCGATTATTGAAACTCAAGCGGGTGACGTGAGTGCATATATACCTACTAATGTAATTTCGATTACTGACGGTCAAATATTCCTTGAATCAAACTTATTCCTTTCTGGAATTCGTCCTGCGATTAACGTAGGTATTTCTGTAAGCCGCGTAGGAGGATCGGCTCAGATAAAGTCTATGAAGAAAGTATCAGGGACTTTGAAGCTTGACCAAGCTCAATTCCGTGAGCTCGAAGCATTTTCTAAATTCGGTTCAGACCTTGACGATGCGACTAAAGCAATTCTTGATAAAGGAGCTCGTAACGTAGAAATTCTTAAGCAAGATTTAAATTCGCCTCTTCCTGTTGAAGAACAGGTTGCTATGATTTACTGCGGAACTAAAGGTTTGTTAAAGAATGTTCCTTTGAATAAAGTAAAGCAATTTGAGACGGAGTACCTCGAGTACCTCAAAGCAAAACACGCGGATACATTAGAAGCTCTCAAAAACGGTAAATACTCAGACGCTGAAACTAGCGTACTAGAGGCTGCTGCTGCTGAGATGACTGCTCGTTACGCATAATCTAGACTAATATGGCTGGAGGATTAAAAGAAGTAAGAGAGCGCATAGGTTCGGTTCAGAACACTATGCAAATAACGTCGGCTATGAAAATGGTTTCAGCGGCTAAACTGCGCCGTGCTCAAGATGCCATTACTCGCATGCGTCCTTATGCAGAAAAAATCCAAGCTATTTTAGCCAATGTAAGTGCGACTCTAGATTCTACGGAAGGCGTTTTTTCCGAAGAAAGAAAAATAAGCAAAGCCTTAGTTGTTGCAATAACATCTAACCGAGGCTTATGCGGAGGGTTTAACAACAACAGCCTTAAAATTGCAAAAGCTACTATTGCTAAACATCTCGAAAACGGAACAGAGGTTGTCGTATTACCACTTGGGAAAAAAGCGTTTGAGTCATTTGAACGAGAGGGTTACTCTTTCGCTGAAGGTTTTGGAGATTCAGCACTAACTGTGTTCGACAATCTAAATTTCGATACAGTCTCAGAGATAGCAAAAACCATCATGAATGGTTTTGTCTCTAAACACTGGGACTCAGTTGATATTGCATATAGTCAATTTAAAAATGCAGCGGTTCAAATACCTACCTGCGAACCATACTTACCCCTTTTACCTATATCTAATGATGATAACTCATCATTAGATTATATCTTCGAGCCAAGTAGAGAAGAAATAGTTGAGAACATCCTCCCAAATGCACTTAAAGTTCAGCTTTACAAAGCAATTTTGGACAGCAATGCCGCAGAACACGGGGCAAGAATGACAGCGATGCATTCTGCAACAGAAAATGCGGGGGATTTACTACAAGAGCTTAAGATATCTTACAACAAGGCGAGACAAGCTTCTATTACAACTGAGATTCTCGAAATTGTCGCTGGATCAGAAGCTTTAGGTGGGTAGAAAATTTTTTGGCCCGATTTTAGTACTTAGATTGCTACAATGGGTTTAAGAATCAGAATTTTTTTGGGGATGTTGGTTGTGGTGTTAGTTGCTCTAGCATCTACAGCTATTGTTGCATATGACTATTCTCAGCAACAAGAAGTCGCATATAATAATCAACGTCTTCTTAGAAAGGAAGCAGCTTTAGCGAGGAGTTTAGACTACGTAATTGCACGTCAAGGAGGTCTCTTATCAGAGGATAGTGTCTCTATACTTTTTACAGATCATATTTGTGAATTAGCGGATGTTCATGGGCTTATACTAAGCCTCTATAGGCTGGACGGTTTATTAATAACAACCTCTGCGCCATTTTCGAATGAGGATCTTCAGCCAGACATGACTCTTAGAGAAGAAATCCGTAATGAGCTTAAACTTAAAGGTGATAGGGTTGTTTCTCAAGAAACATTAGGGCCAAACCAAATCACTCGTGTGCATTGGCTAGTCACATCTGAATTAGGAAAACCGCTATTTATTGCAAGTGCGAGATATAACCCTAGACCACTTACACAAGGTGGAATTAGGCCATTTCTGAATAGACTTGCCCCTGTTTATCTGTTTTTATTTCTTGGAGCGATGTTGATTGCATATTTAACAGTTCAATCAATTGTTAGGCCCCTATTTAGACTTAAAGTTGAAATGGCGAAAGTGGATCCGCTGGGAAACTCAACAAAATTAGAACATAGCTGGAACGATGAAGTAGGTAAGTTAGTAGATCAATACAATGAACTACTATCTAAGCTTAGGGAAAGTTTAATTAGAAGAGCTAAAGACGAGAGAGAGGGAGCGTGGAGAGAAATGGCACAGCAAGTTGCACATGAGATAAAAAATCCCCTTACCCCCCTAAGGCTCGGTATTCAACAACTAGAAAGGGCTTGGAACGATGGTGCTTCTGATTTTCCATCTCGTCTAAAGAAATTCACCTCAACCGCGATTTCTCAGATTGATGTTTTAGCTGGGATAGCGGAAGACTTTGCTCTTCTTGCCGTTGTTCGTGAACCGGAAATTATTTCTGTTGACTTGAGTGATGTTGTAAATAAAGCCGCAGGTTTGTATGGAGAAGAGAGCGTCATCGTCGATGAGAAAACTAAAGGCATCTACGTAGAAGGTGATTCAAGTCGTTTAATTCGCGCATTCAATAACCTTATAGCCAATGCCCTTGATTCAATGTATGAAGCGAAGTCTAAGACACCTATTAGAGTTGAGGTTTCTGAAGATGGAAAGTATGCGGTTGTGAAAGTAATAGATCAGGGAGTAGGAATATCGGTTGAAAAGTTAGACCGAATCTTTGAGCCTAGATTTACTACTAAGACTCACGGCTTAGGACTGGGCTTGGCTATGGTTAAAAGCATCGTAGAACAATCAAAAGGAGATGTTTATGTAGAATCAGTAGAAGGAAAGGGAGCAACCTTTATTATTAAGCTTCTTCAAGCGGGAAGATAACCGGCCTACTTGGTGCAGCGTCCAAATCAAATGGCGAGACTTGTAAATTGAGGGCGTATAAGCCGTCTCTAACGTCGTTAGGGACGAAGACGAACTCAGTTATGGTTGCGTTTCTTCTAGGTAGCTTAGGGACCCCGAAAAACGCCCTATGGCTTTCAAGCGCACCTCCATCCACCTCCCTGTCGACAGACGGAAGATCAATAAGAAGATGTTTTACCCCCCTCTCTACAAGTTGTTTTGTGAATTGAGGGTCTAAATAAGGTGGATTTGTGTTCGCCCAGTCCTTTGACTTTTTATCAGGTAAATTAGGAAGAGTGCGAATGATGATGGCTGGAGGTAGTAATACTGAACCTGATTTGGAGCTAGGGAGGTGTGATGTGTTTATCACGAAATCACCATTAATATACTCTGGAGTTATAGATATGACCAAGCACGTCATTAATGTAGGTATTACACAGGAGTTAACTGACTCCGCCTCCTTCGTTATATGCCCAAGGCATTCCGTGTGTGTTCCATGCCCATGGGGATTAAAACTTACGTTTGTGAAATTTACCGCCCCACCCTCAGCCACTCTACCCACAAACCCATCTGCCCTTACCGTCTCAAATTTAGGTCTTCCCACGTACCAAGCAGAAGGGCCTTCCCCAGCTCGAGAGTCACGTAAAGGAATGCTGAGGTCTATAGGGTTTGAAAGGTTAGTTTCGAAAGAATGATTATCCCACTTTAATATCAACCTCATTTGAGTAGTGCTTTATTCGTCAAACGAAAATAGAACAAAAAAGAAAGGCGCCCTATTGAAGGACGCCTTTCGAAAGGTAATAATAAACCGTTTGATTAATTAATCAAAAAGAAATCCCACACGGATCGCACCGTTAAATACGTTTCCGAGAGTAGTGCTTGATACTAAGTTCGGAGCAATATATCCCTCATCATAATAATCGTAGAAGATATCACCATCAATAACATTGAAAGGAAGTTCTCCGACAAAGCTATCTGCAACAGCTGATCCTGCAGTTGTTGGGTCAAAAGCACCATTAAATTGAATATTGAATGCTGTTAAATCGCTAGTTCCGATTACGTGGTTTCCGAAAGTAGTTTTACCGAACCCAAGCCCAGCTTCAAAACCAACATATATCGCATCAGCGAAGTAGTAGTCAGCGCCGAAAAGAAGATTTAACCCCATAGAGCTATACCCCTGCTTGTTTGTCAAGTCCCAAGTAACATATACGTCTGGTTGCCCTACGTTATCTAAGTCGTTTGGTCCCCAAAACTCCATTAAATCAGAACGATTACCCATTAAGTAGTAAGCCTCTATTCCGAAGTAAGGGCTAAGATTATCAGTTCCGTCGAAGTGCATCTCATAACCAGGAGCAATTCCAAACACAGTAGTTGATGTAGATAAGTTCAGCTGAGGGCTAACAGGGTCGCCTAAAACTTCACCTTCCTGCCAGTAAGCGTATGAATCCGAAGACGAACCAACAGTTAATGATAAGCGAAATGCTGCATTATCATCTAAGAACTTACGGTACTTGATAGTAGTTCCGTCAATAGGGCTATTGCCAAATGGCATTAGATTAACCTCAATGTTGTGCTCTCCGCCCAACTGCTTTTGCGCATTTGCGCTTGTGAAAACTAGCGAGCAAATCGCTAATGTGAACATTAGTTTTTTCATGTACAGAATTTTTAGATTTCAGATTTCAGAGTGCAATAACGTGAATCTTTAGCAAAATAACGAAAACAGTAGGTTGTTAACACCTACCTAATTAATGTGAATAACTATATCAAACGCACACCGCTACTGATAATCAACAACTTACGACCTTATTCGACAGTGACAGATTTTGCCAAATTTCTTGGTTGGTCTACGTTGCACCCTCTCAGAACTGCAATACGGTAACTTAATAGCTGTAAAGGAACGACACTAAGTAGAGGTGCTAGTGCGTCAACACACTTAGGAATCTCGATTACGTGATCAGCGATTTGGGCTACATCCTTATCACCTTCGGTAACGATAGCAATAAGTCTTCCGCCACGAGCCTTCACCTCTTGAATATTGCTAACGACTTTTTCGTACACATCATCTCTTGGGGCAATAAAAATAACAGGCATATCATCGTCGATAAGGGCGATAGGGCCGTGTTTCATCTCAGCAGCGGGATATCCTTCTGCGTGAATGTAGCTGATTTCTTTAAGCTTTAGCGCACCCTCTAACGCTACAGGAAATTGATACCCTCTACCTAAGTAAAGTGCGTTTTCTGCCTTATCAAATTTAGATGCGATTTCGTCAATTGCGTCGGCTTGTTTGAGCACAGTTTCTACAAGTTCCGGAATCCCGTTAAGTTCTGTAAGGAGTCGAGTAAAACGCTCTCGAGGTAGGCAGCCCTTCCTAAATCCTACGTGTAATGCGATCATTGAAAGCACAGCAATTTGTGACGTAAAGGCCTTCGTAGATGCAACACCAATTTCTGGGCCAGCGTGTGTATAAGCTCCGCTATCTGTTTCTCTTGCAATACTTGAGCCAACGACGTTACAAACGCCAAACACATGTGCTCCAGCTTCTTTTGCGGTTTTAATTGCTGCAAGAGTATCAGCAGTCTCTCCACTCTGAGAAATAGCGATTACGACATCATCGGGACGTATAATAGGATTGCGGTAACGAAATTCAGAAGCGTATTCAACCTCTACAGGAATTCGTGTGAATTCTTCTAGAAGATATTCTGCGACAAGACCAGCGTGCCAACTTGTTCCGCATCCAAGGATAAGTATTCGTGAAGCATTTTCCCACTTATCCCAATGATCGTCAATCCCCGCCATTTTCACTTCACCTAGCTTTAGGTTGATTCGGCCTCTTATTGAGTCGCGAATTGACTGCGGCTGTTCAAAGATCTCCTTAAGCATAAAATGCTCGTAACCAGCTTTTTCAATTGATTCTAGCTCTATTTCAAGAGCGTGAATCTCAGGAGTTACCTCACCATTAGTAATGGTCCGAATTCGTAGGCCCTCATTTAAATCTAGCGATGCAATCTCTTCATCTTCAAGATAGACGACATTTTTTGTGTATGACACGATAGGCGTAGCGTCAGAGGCAACGTAGAACGCCCCATCCTCACCCATCCCTATTACAAGAGGGCTAGATTTACGTGCGGCAATTAAGCGAGTGGGATTGTTTTTATCAATTACAACGATTGCATAAGCTCCTACGACTTGCTTAAGCGCTGCCCTGACCGCATCAAATAAGTCGAGCTCAGAACCAAACATCATTTCTTCAATAAGATGAGCTAATACTTCTGAGTCTGTGTCGCTTAGAAGAGAATGTCCTCTTTGGTTTAAAGTTGCCTTAATTGCAGAGTAATTCTCAATAATCCCATTGTGAATGAGAGCAATTCTATCAGTTCCTGCGCGATGTGGGTGGGCATTTACATCGTTTGGAGGGCCGTGGGTTGCCCAACGCGTGTGACCTATCGCAATATTTCCAGTAAGCTTTTCATCTCCGATATGTTCAAGCAGGTCACTAACTTTGCCTTTTTTCTTTCTAACTACAAGCTCATCAGGCAAACTCCCTTTAGATTCTATAATAGCAACTCCCGCGCTATCATATCCTCGATATTCAAGGCGCTTAAGCCCTTCAATAACAATGGGGAAAGCGGGTTTGGGTCCTAGATATGCAACTATTCCACACATGATTATAAGTTAACTTAGTGACTGCATGTAAGAACGAGCCGTGCAGGATTCTCAACAACACTGGTACCATTGATAACGACACCTTGAATTGATATTCCAGCTCTACTCGAGACTATGTAAAAAGGAGGAACGGGGTTATCGGGTGAAAAATTGCCATATCCAATTCCAGATTCTCGATTTAAAAGCAGTTGAATGGTTCTACTAATATTGAAGTGATATTCTTTTGCTTCGTAATCATAATAGCCATCAATGTTTACACCTAATGAGATTTGGTCTGGAGTTGAGACCGAATTTCCGTCAACTGTCTCAGTTAGAATGAAGAGTTGCTCATGTGGAGGGTAACGCGAATCAAAAAATGATTCGTCAAGGGGTAGGATTAACTCAGCTTTTTGAACGGCTCTTTCAGGCCCGAGAGAATCGTTTATTGAGCTAAGGAAAGGAATTCTGAACTCAGTTTTGAGACCAGCTCCAGACATAACGTATAGAGACTTTTCCCCTGAAACAAAGGCTGAGTCAGAAGGAGGGGCGTTTAAAAACGAAAGCTCACCCACGTAATCTTGTTCAAACATATTCACTCTTGCGCTTAATGGACTAATCAAGAAATCATAAAACGCAGTGTCCACATCATTGTGGTAGTGTAGGCGCATTAAACTCATTCCAGATGATATATCTATACCTGCCGCACCTACGCCGTCGGCAAGAGTAGTAACCTTAATTCCGTGGAAAAACTCAAGCCAAGATTGATTATCGGCAAATGTAGAGGTGTCTTGATTTAGTAAGGTTTGGCCTAATGAATTCTTAAGCTTGAGACGAATCATAGAAACAACAGTGTCTTCACCGATTATCAAATCTTCAGATGGGTTCAGAGAAATGGGCCCTTGTGAAGGGTCAACTAAGTTTTCATGAAGCCCTTCAGGAGAGAAAACGGAGTAATAAGACGAATCGTAAGAAATAGAATCGGCAAGTTGTTCAACTAGAAGAGATTGATTGCTAAGCTGTCCATATGTATCCCCAGTAAACTTTAAGTTTAGGAATAAAGAGTCCACAATAGGATTAGCTCCGAAGTCAATACCGGGAGCACTTAGTCGCAGTTGTGAAACAAATCCGGCAGTTGTCCAACCAATTCGGGGCATAAAAACTCTGCCGAGCACTGCTGTACTTAGCTCGTCGGTCTTCAAAGAATCCTCCCTAATCGTCACCATGTCTATGGTTAACGTGTCGGTAACAAACAGGTTCAACATATCAGACTCAGGCTGAAGGCCTAGTCCAATTGAAGAATCGGGCTTTTTACACCCCACAAAAATAAGTATGCACCAAAAGGTCCAGTAGGCTGCCCAAGGGATGCTAGCGTGTTGCTTCATCATAGGGCGCGAATATATCCTTTATTCCTCGACAGCCTCAACCTTTCCCTCAAGAACTTCATCGTAAAAAGAGTTAATATCTGCAAGATACCCCTCTTCACCAGGGAAAGGAAGGACAGGAATACCAGCAGCATCAATCTTTGCAAGCGTTTCTTTATCGAGATTATCAGACGCAGTTATTATCGCATCGGCATTCTCGATAGCAATTGCATTCATGTTGTTGAATGTAGGATCCTTAATTGTTGTAACCTTATCAGCAGAAATGCCATCAAAGGTGATCTTTTCAGACATACGACTATCAAGGGACCCCTCAAACCCCTCGTCATAAATACTACATATAACCTTGCTTTTTGCAAAATAAGGATCGTCAGCATAGTTCTGCTTCAAGTATAGGGGTAGAAGATTAGCCATCCATCCATGACAGTGAATAACATCCGGGGCCCAGCCCAGCTTTCTAACAGTTTCAAGAACTCCGCGAATGAAGAAAATAGCTCTAACATCACTGTCTTCAAAGAGATTGTCGTCAGCATCATACAACACTGCTTTGCGCTTGAATAAGTCATCGTTATCGATGAAGTAAACCTGCATTCTGGCTGTAGGTATGGAAGCAACTTTTATGATAAGTGGATGATCTACATCATCTACATTTAGATTCATACCTGAAAGTCGAATAACTTCGTGAAGTTGGTGGCGTCTCTCATTAATTTTACCAAATCGTGGCATAAATACGCGAATTTCACGTCCTTTGTCGTGGGCACCTTGTGGTAAATGGCGTGAAATGGCGCTCATAGGTGTCTCAGGAAGAAAAGGAACTAAGTGTTGTGAAACGTATAAAATGCGTGCTTTACTCATGGTTTGTGTTTTCTTCAGGTTAGACGAATAACAAATATAACTAATTTTACGCCGAAATCCAAGTATTTACATGGGATACAGCGCAAAAACGGGCTAAAAAAATGAAAATTATTCATACTTCTGCAGAGTTAAAGCACTGGTTTAAAGAACATAAAATTAGACCAATGAATGATCTGGGGTTTGTCCCAACAATGGGGGCTCTTCACGTAGGACATGCTTCATTAATCGCAAGAGCCACAAAAGAATGCGAAAAGGTAATTGTTAGCATCCTCGTAAACCCTACTCAATTCAACGAAAAAGGAGATTTGGACTCATACCCTAGAAATTTAGAGGAAGACGCTATAATTGCCAAGGAAGCAGGTTGCGATGTGATTTTTGCGCCATCACCAGAAGATTTATATGGCGGAGAACCGTCAGCAGAGCTTGTTGATTGGGGAGATGTGACAAACGAGTTTGAAGGGAAAAGCAGACCGGGTCATTTTGATGGTGTTATTGCTGTAGTAGATAAGTTTTTTCAAGTAATTAGTCCCAAAAGGGCTTATTTTGGTGCAAAAGATCTACAGCAAGTGGCAGTAGTTTATAAAATGGCACAAATTCGCCACCCTAGTGTAGAGGTCGTAGAGTGTGACCTAGTGCGTGATTCAGAGGGTTTAGCGCTCAGTTCAAGAAATTCACGACTTTCGAAGAAAGGCCTTAAAATGGCGTTAGAGTTATCTTTAGCTTTAAGGAAAGTTAAAGATACCGTCGCAACAGGAATGCCGGTTATGCAGTCTGTAAATGAGTCAAGAGAAGCCCTAAAAGCTTTGTCAGAGCTAGAGATTGAATACTTTGATGGTGTTAACAACCTTTCGTTTTCTTCGAGTGATAAAAGTGAAAACTGGACACATATAATCGTTGCAGCTTGGGTGGAAGGAGTAAGACTTATTGACAACATTAGATTGTAGGTTGGTGGTTTAGTTGCTTTTTCGGAACTTTGTCTTAAATTAATAATCATGGGTATAGGTGCTCCTCAACTAATTCTGATTGCCCTTGTGGTATTGCTTCTTTTCGGCGGACGTAAGATTCCTGAACTAATGCGCGGCCTAGGCCAAGGCGTTAAAGAGTTCAAGGATGCTACAAACAAAGACGAAACGAAATCAGATAAGAAATCTGACGACAATAACGACAAGTGAGTCGGGAGGTCTTTATAAGTTTTTTCGCCCTTTTTATTGCGTCTAATATTTCCGTAAGTGCCCAAGACGTTAATTATATAGTTTCGGACTCGCTTGTTGTAGATTCTGTGATTAGACCCTTTAATTGGGAAGTAGAATGGGGATTGTGGTGCGATGCTCAAACCTGTGTGAGCTCGGATACGGGACTGTGGAATATTATGGGGGAACCAGAGATAGAGCTAGATACAGCGGTTATGAAATCGCGAATGGCTATACTAGACTTGTCATCTGAGCTAGATTTAAGGTGGAACCCTGTGTCGCATAGAAGGATAGCTTTGTACGTGAGTAAGCGAAAGCGAGGGCTTGGAACGATGTTAGGTAGGGCTCCTGCTTTTTTTCCGTTATTTGAAGAGATGCTTGTAAGGGAAGGGTTACCGTTGGAACTCAAATACCTGCCGATTGTAGAGAGTGCTTTGAACCCAGAAGCGAGGTCGCCAGCAGGAGCGAGGGGGCTTTGGCAATTCATGTACTATACCGCTAAATCTGAGGGGCTTAGGATAGATAGTTACATAGATGAAAGGAAGGATCCGAGGTTGAGTACTGAAGCGGCGTGCAATCATTTGAACAAGTTATATAGGATGTATGGCGATTGGTATCTCGCTCTTGCTGCATACAATGCTGGAGCCGGAAACGTCAATAAAGCAATTCGAAGGAGTGGTGGCAAGTCAAATTATTGGGAAGTAAGGCCCTTTCTGCCTAAAGAAACCCGCAATTACGTACCTAATTTTCTAGCAGTTGTCTATTTGATGGAGTATCATGCTGAGTATGGAATTATTCCTAGAAATATATTGCCTGGATATATGGAAATGGATTCCCTACACGTAGAAGGCCCTCTTAGATTTGACCAAATCGCTGAGCTCACCCCACTAACAGAAGCTGAATTATCAGTGCTGAATCCAATGTTTCGCAAGAAAATAATTCCAGGACCGGGTGAAAAATGGCCACTGAGAATACCAAACGAATTTGTAGCTGTTTTTCTAAAAAACGAGGGAGCAATGATGCTGGTAAACCCTGAACTTACACCGGAGATAAAATACGAACCTGAGCCAGTAATTTATAGAGTTAAGTCTGGAGATGTACTTGGCACGATTGCTGAGAGACATGGGGTAACGGTAAGGAAAATCAAGGATTGGAATAGTTTAAAAAGTTCAAACATTCGCATAGGTCAACGCCTTATCATTCACGGAGACCCCACGAAACTATGAGAGAACGCAACATGCTTAAAGTTTTTGCTACAGTAATAGGCTTGATATGGTTGATTTCTGGTTGTGGAAGTCAAGAAGGAGCGAGGTCACCTCTACCAAGCAAAGTAGGCCCACAGGGAGAGGTGCTTGTGGTGTGTTCTGATGCGGTTTGGGAAGGAGAGGTAGGAGATACGATTAGGAAGATATTGCAGCGACCATACGCTGTCCTACCACAGATGTATGCAGAAACGTATGAGCCTATGTTCGATTTGGTGCATAAAAACAGACACGAATTCAACAAGTTTTGGAAGCCTCATCGCAACATTATTGATATTGAAATAGCTGATAGGGTTGACACTCAGGAGCCTACAGTAGTGTTTTACACTGAGAAGTATTCAAGGGGCCAAATATATATTGAAGGAAAAGCTAGAACTAGAAGAGAGCTTGCTGCTAAGTTCGCGGAGAGGGCAAACGAAATGGTAAGCTTATTAAACGATGTAGAGGTAAAAAGGACGACTTATGTAACAAAACTCTCAGTAGATGAAGTGATACAAAGGGAAATTAACAAGGTATGGGGGGTGGATTTATTAATTCCTATGGGCTCATTCGGCGTAAGGATAGACACTTCTTTTACGTGGATAGATAGACAACTAACAAGATTTAGAGGAAGTGATAATCACGATGTTCAAGAGGGCTTTTTCATCCATAGCGAACCATATATCGGTCCGGAACAATTTACGCTTGACCATTTATTAGCAAGGCGAGACGAGTTGACAAAGCGATATGTTTCCGGCCCTACAGAGAACAGCTATATGCAGATTGAAAGGCGTTTGATACCTTCTTATGAAGAGATACTTTTCAAAGGAGGGTTTGCGGCAGAAGTGAGAGGACTTTGGCGCATGGAAAACGACTTTATGGGAGGGCCATACTATAGTTTGACCTTTTATGACGAGCCTAATACAAGGCTAATTACCGTTGAGGGCTATGCTTATGCACCATACTTCGACAAGCGACAATATATGCGTGAAGTTGAGGGAATCGTTAAGTCAGTATCTCTACTTGGTGACGATAAAACGGGTGTTGTTGAGTAATTCTTCTCCCTTAAACCAAACAGCGATATAGTTTCCTTCTCCCCAGCCCTGTAAATCAACAGTTATTTTTTCGCCTCCAGAAAGAGATTTACAAAACACAATCCTACCGCCCGAATCCCAAACCTTTATTGCGTCTGCGATTAGATTACCCCCCCCTGACGACAAAGGATTTTCAAGCGTGATGTTCGAAGTCGAAGAGGCAGGAGATGGGTATGCTAGAGCAGAAGAGGCCTCTAAAGAAGGAGAATCTATTGCGAGCGAGATATTTCCATTAGCAAAGGCATATTGTCCCTTTCTAAGTGTAGAAACCTTGAAAACGCCGTTACCGTTGCTTAGCGAACCTGCTTGCCATGTGTAGTCGGGATATTGAACCCAAGTCGAAGACGAGTTCGGTCGCCAAGCGAGGAAGGCATCCTCTTCCCCTCCGTTGTAAAGATCGAAATCAAGACCTTCTTCGCTGTTTCCGACATAGGAAAAGCGTGCGTCGAGGGTGAGGTCTTCAGAGCCTTCAATTCCGTTTTCCCATGTTCCGTCTATAGTCCAAAAGTGGGTCGAGCTTATTTCGTCAAAATAGAAATCGAGGGGCTCGTTATCTGGAGCCGCCCAGTGATGTTCAACCCTTACGATTATGCTATCTGAAATGTTATCACAACCGAGTCTCATCTCGACCCATGGAATAGTCGATAATCCAGTGGGCTCACTAATCACAAATGTATTGTCGAGTCGCCCTTGATTCAACCGTCCATCAGCGTTTAGAGCTATAAGTTCGAAGGGTTCGGAGTGTAAAACCGTAGCTTCGTCATACTCTCCACCGACTCTTATATGAACGAGGGTAGTATCCCAATTAGAATTCCACATCGTTACGTCAAGCGGTTCGTTATCGTGAAAATTCGAGCAAGCACGAAGCTTTTGGTTTAGATAAAGTGTAGTAGAGTAAAGATCCTGATCTACTACGACCTCGGTTGAAGTGGAGTCGATAATCCAGGTCGAAAACCCGGGCTGATAGATTTGGGCGTCAAAGAAGGCGTCGAGATCTACGCCTGTGACATCTTCTAAAGTGGTGCGGAATAAATCGGCATCCATATGGCTGTCGAAATGTGTAGCGATAACGTCTTGACAAGCGGTTCGATATAGCTCATCTCCCAAGTAGGCTCTTAAATTATGGTGAATCGAAGCGCCTTTGTAGTATGTGGTACGGCCATATATTTGCTCGTCAGGCATGGGCGAAAGTGGATGGAAGCCCCCGTCTTGGATATGACATTCTTCCAAAACGAATTTTTGGTTATCCTTAATTCCATCAATAAAATCGCGGTGCCCATCTTTAAGCTCAATAAATAGATGACTAGAATACTCGGCCGGCCCTTCTTTGAGCCACATGTGGTTGTGAATGGTTGGAGCTACGATATCTCCCCACCAATGATGGCCTAGTTCGTGAGCGAAAAGGTCGCCGTTTGCAAAGACGCTTTCGCCTATCATAGATTTGGGATAAGCGATGTTTGTAGGGACTTCTAAAGCTCCGTCGGTGGTTAAAACATAGCCCACCCTTTCCCAAGCATAGGGTCCCCACCAATATTCTAACGCGTCAATAGCGTAGCCTAGGTCGGTGAATTTATTCACCATTTGGTTTATATCCTCGGGCCTAGCAGTAAGCCTTACGGGTATTTCGCCATACTCGCCCATATGCACGAAGTTGCTGTCGACGTAATCGGCTACGGCAAATGCCGCACAGTGTGTAGTGATAGGGTGCTGGAGAGTGAAGCTTCGAGTGATGGTGTCGCCGGCTTCTTGTATCTCGTCTATGAAGGTGCCTTGGAGATGTGCTTTCATTCCTCCAGCGCTGCGGATATTCCAGGTGTATGTGGCTCTTTCAACGAAGTTGTCGAAACATGGGTGCCAAACTTTTCCATAATTAGGAGGGATACTTGTAAGCCCTATCCCCAAGTGAAATATGTGTCCTGCAGCGAAGTAAACACCTCCCCAATATGGATCTTGTTCAGGGTGACCGGAATAGAAAACTTCTATTTCATGGGTGGAATTTATCGAGAAATTCGGCAATGCTTCCCCTACGACAATTTCGCCGGGAGCCGGGATTATCAATCGTCCATTTTCGTGGACGAAATCGGAGTTCGTTCCGTCGACATTAATGGAGTCCGTACTTAACCCCACGAAATCGAACCATATATCGCTTGCCCCGTTTTCAATTACGGTTAGAGTAATTAACGCTCTCCCCTTGATTTGCTGAAGAGAGTACTTAGTAAGGTCGAGATCCACCTCGTAGCTTTCGATATCGAAGGTGTCGCTCCTTGAAATAGACTCCGTCATATCGTAATTATCTACGAGTAGTCTATTTATAACCCCGTTTTGGGACTCGGCCTCTCTATGTTCGTGACCTTCTAGCCCGATTCCCCGACAACCTATAGGAACGAAAACCCTAGGGGAGGGGCTGTATTCATTGAGGTTTGGGATATCAGATTGACCCAAAACAGATTGTGGCACCGCGAAAAGTGCGAGAAAGAACAAAAAAACGCCAAAAGAGTATTCAAGTCGTTGCATACCCACAAAGTACGACTGACCTTTGCCTTATGGAAAAAAGAATTGTAGCTCAGGGTAAATTTATTGAAATCGAGTACTTACTCAGTGAAGCAGAAGAGAATGGTGAAGTTGGAGAAACCCTTGAAGAATGCCCAGCAGAGGATGCTTTCGGCTTCCTTGTAGGAGCTGGAGAGGTACTAGAGTCTTTCGAAAAAGCTCTTATCGGAAAGCAAACGGGCGAGCCTTTCGAGGTGACAATTCCATGTACGGACGCATACGGTCCTACTTCTGAAGATGCAATAGTCATGATTCCTAAGGATGTTTTCGAAGTGAACGGCCAGTTCGATGAGGAACACGTTCAAGTGGGCGAAGCTCTTCCTATGAATGATGAGGACGGTAACGAAGTTTTCGGAATAGTAGTGGATATCACAGCCGATGAAGTCCAAATGGATTTCAACCACCCTTTTGCTGACCTCGACCTCCAGTTTTCAGGTCGTATTTGCGACATTAGAGACGAGGCCTAAACCGTTCCCTTTCTCGACCCGTGGTACGTAACTTCGCACCATGGAACGCACGGAAATTCAGGAGTTAGGAGAGTTCGCTTTAATAAGCCGACTCACGAAAGATTTAAAGAAAAACTCACCCTCGACATTGCTCGGAGTGGGAGATGATGCCGCCGTAATTGACCCTATGGGCAAAAAAGTTGTCGTAACAACTGATATGCTGGTTGAGGGAGTTCATTTTGACTTGAGTTATGCGCCGTTAAAGCATTTGGGCTATAAGGCAGTGATTGCAAATCTGAGTGATGTTTGCGCAATGAATGCCAAACCGACTCAAATCGTTATCGGCCTAGGTATTTCGAACCGTTTTTCTGTTGAAGCTCTTGAGGAATTATACGGAGGGATTAAAACAGCGTGTGAACTCTATAAAGTCGATCTGGTAGGAGGCGATACTACTACGAGCCCCTCTGGTCTTACGATTTCTATAACTGCAATAGGATTAGTTGACGCGGATGCTATTGTAACACGAGGCGGAGCAAAAGCGGGAGATTTACTAGTGGTAACAGGCGATTTAGGGTCTGCATATATGGGTTTGCAAATTCTAGAACGAGAAAAAGAAGTTTTTAAGGAAGCTCCTACGGCTCAACCAGAACTCACAGATCACAGTTATATTTTAGAGCGACAATTAAAACCTGAAGCTCGAACGGACATTATTATAGAGCTTGCGGACTTAGGGATTAAACCCACGAGCATGATAGATATCTCGGATGGTTTGGCCTCAGAATGTTTTCATTTAATGGCAGCGAGCGGGTTAGGTATTCGAGTATATGAGGAGAAGCTTCCGATTGACCCTAAAACTTACGATACGGCTCGTGAGTTCAACTTAGACCCTACGGTTTGTATGCTTAGCGGGGGTGAAGATTATGAGCTGTTGTTTACCGTCAGCCAAGACGATTTTGAAAAGATGCGCAATCATCCGAAACTGTCTATTATCGGACATATGACAGAGGATGCGAAGGAGCACATAATGGTAACGAAAAGCGGTCAAGATGTAGAATTGAAAGCGCAGGGCTGGGACGGATTAAAAGGTTAAAAACGAGATAAATATGTGCGGAATAGCTGGAGTTTTCGGAATAGAAAACTTCCCTTCGGGGGAGGCTTTAGAGATTACTTCACAGATGGTGGGAGCGATGTCACATCGTGGCCCGAACCATAACAAGGTTTGGTCAGACGACAAGCTTCTCACCCTAGGTCATTCCCGTCTGAGCATTTTCGATATTAAATCTCCTGAAGCGAACCAACCATTTCATGACGAAATATCGGGAGATGCTTTTGTATTTAACGGAGAGATTTATAATTTTCTCTCGTTAAGGGACGAACTTAAATTGTCAGACGAAAGCTCTCACAAATTTGTTACCCAAAGCGATTCAGAAGTTTTGTTTGCTGCTCTCAGAGCTTGGGGATTAGATAAAACACTTCATAAATTAGATGGAATGTTCGCTTTTGCATGGTGGAATGCAAGGTCAGAAAAACTAACCTTGGCAAGGGATAGGTTTGGTATAAAACCACTTTACTGGTCAACAGAGGCAAAGGGTGGGGCTATAATTTTTGCTTCAGAAGTTAGAAGTTTGCTGGCCTCAGGAATTGTCGAAAAACGAATTAACAGGACGGCTTTTACAGATTATTTACGGTACTCTACGGTTCATTCTCCGGCAACGATAATTGAGGGGATTCAACTTCTTGAGCCAGGTTGTGCTGTGGAGATTCAAGATGAATCTGTCGATTCGTTTAGGTGGTGGAATACTGCAAGTGCCGTGATTTCGCAAAAAGCTACCTCTCAACGTAATTTAACAAGACCACAAACGACAAAGGCTCTTCGAGAAACGCTTTATAATTCAGTAGGGGCGAGAATGCAGTCCGACGTCCCGTTTGGCGCATTTCTCTCAGGAGGAATTGACTCCACCGCGATTGTAGCCCTAATGTCTGAAATTTCGGAGAAACCCGTAAATACGTTTACAATTGCGCTTCAAAACGACTCTCTTGATGAGAGTTCTTACGCAAAAAAAGTAGCAAAATTATATAGCTCTAACCACAACGAAGTGCATCTTAATAGGAAAGACGTTCTTGAACAAGTCCCCGCCGCACTTAAAGCTATGGATCACCCATCGTTAGATGGAATAAACACATTCATAGTTAGCGGAGCAACCCACGACGCAGGAATTAAAGTAGCCCTCAGCGGTTTGGGGTCTGACGAGGTATTTGCGGGATATCCGGTCTTTGAAAGATCGGTAAACCTTATGAAACATCGTTGGCTTGCTGCTTGGCCGAGAGGCATTCGTAAAATTGCCGGGAAGTCATATAAAACTATATTTCCAAGCGCGGCGTCTAACAAAAAAGCAGAAATTCTTGCTAGCAATTATTTCGACCTAGAACACACCTACCCTCTTTCTCGTCAATTAATACTAGACTCAGAGATACTACAATTACTTCATGTACCAAACGCTTCAGACACACTAGCTCCTAACGCAGTTTTCGAGTGGATAACAGAAACCCTTAAGCCAGGTACTGACGCATTCAACTTACCTTTTCTCAGTAAAGTGTCTCTAGCAGAAATCCACACTTATCTCGGTCACACGCTTCTTAGAGACGCAGATGTTTTCAGCATGGCACATTCGTTAGAAGTGCGTACTCCTTTTCTTGACCATAATCTAGTAACACAAGTACTCGCTCTAGAAGATGAATTAAAGCCCCCCAGGTCTCAATCGACACCTCCTAAATCACTACTGGTAGATGCTTTAGATGGTCTTATTCCGCAGGATATCGCTATGCGTAAAAAAAGTGGTTTCGTACTGCCATGGAACGAGTGGCTCGAAGGCCCTTTGGCACAAATATTTAATGAGGGAATCGAAGGGTTGCAAGAAACGGGCCTTGTAAACGAGGAGTTCCTTCACAAATTTTTAGCCCAAACCGATTGGAGCAGAAAATGGAGCCTTTCAGTTCTCGGCAACTATATAAAGCGCCATGGACTCTCCTAAAACGAAAGTTCTCGTTGCTGCTCAGTGGTTTCCCCCTGCTTATCAAGCGGGCGGACCTATAAGAAGCGTCGCAAACCTTATTCACGCCTTGCATTCAAATTTCGAACATGAAATTGAATTCTTCGTTTTTGCTGGTGCTTATGATCTGGGAGACGAAAAAGAGATGAGGGATATCTCTACAGGAACTTGGGACGAATCAACAGGAGGTATAACGTGTAGAGTAATTTACCAAAAGCGAAACGACTGGAGCAAAAAGCGTTGGAACGAAATATTTGACGAAGTCAAGCCCGATGTTTTATACTTGAACAGTCTATTCAGCCTTCCTTTTGCATTACGTCCCTTAAAGATTGCTCGTTCAAGGGGGGTGAAAACAGTTCTCGCTCCTAGAGGAATGTTAGGAGAAGGCGCACTGATGATAAAGCCCTTAAAAAAGTTCGTGTTTCTTAGCTTAGCTAGAACGTGGGAAATATTCAGAGGTGTCATTTTCCATGCAAGCAACAATATGGAAGCTCAGGAAATAAAGATTCATATTCATAACGCAAAGGTTATAGAAGCGCGAAATTTCCCAGACCCAACAATTAAGTTACTGAGTACTGTAGAAAAGCGAAAAAACACATTAAACCTACTTTGTTTAGGTCGCGTTCATCCAGTAAAAAACCTATATTTTGCATTAAAGGTCTTATCGGAAATGGACCTTTCATCTACTCATGTTAAAGTTAACATAGTAGGTCCTGACGAGGACACGAATTACCTCAATTCGTTGCTTTCGTTATCAAACGAAAACCTTGAAATAACATTTTTAGGAGCAATTAAGCACTCTGAATTAGAGCAAGTTTTTATTAAAACCCACTTTCTTCTCCAACCATCTTCTCACGAAAATTTCGGCCACTCGATTGTAGAGTCATGGGGATATGGTAGAGGCGTGATTATAAGCGATAAGACACCTTGGAACGATTTAAAGTCATCAGGGCTAGGCTATGATTTGGAGCTAAATAAGGAGGTTTGGACTAAATGTTTTGAAGAAATATTCCTTTTAAACTCGGAAGACCTATCGAATAAATCAGCAATTTGTCGAAACAAATACGAAAAACTTATTTTCGACACAGAACTCCTAGAAGCAAACCTCAACCTCTTTAAATCATAAATTCTAGATTGTGATGACTCAGAAAACATCTCTTAAAAACAGAATCACGAAACTGTTCAATATTGAATATCCCATAATTCAGGGGGGTATGGTTTGGTGTGCGGGTTGGGAGCTGGCGAGTGCTGTAAGCAACGCTGGCGGATTGGGGATTATAGGCTCTGGCAGTATGTATCCGAATGTTTTAAAAGACCAAATAATCAAGTGTCAAGCCGCCACATCTCGTCCCTTTGCGGTTAACGTACCTCTACTTTACCCATCGGTAGAGGAACATATGCAAACGATTGTAGACCTAGGTGTTCCCATTGTATTTACAAGCGCAGGGAGCCCTAAGATTTGGACTTCACACCTTAAAGCCAAAGGAATAACAGTGGTGCACGTTGTTAGCAGCTCTAAGTTTGCAATTAAGTCTGAAGAAGCTGGTGTTGACGCAGTCGTGGCAGAGGGGTTCGAGGCGGGGGGGCATAATGGCCGCGAAGAAACGACCTCAATGTGCCTAATTCCTGCCGTTTCGTCTATTAGTTCAATTCCCGTTATTGCTGCTGGAGGGCTTCATGACGGAAGGTCAGTGCTTGCTGCAATGATTCTCGGTGCAGATGGAGTCCAAATGGGCTCAAGGTTTGTTGCGTGTGAGGAATCATCTGCTCATATTGCCTTTAAGGAAGCAGTGATAGGGGCAGGAGAAGGAGCAACGTCTCTTACCCTTAAAGAGATAACACCAGTAAGGATGCTCCACAATCCACTATATAAAAAACTGGCAGAAGCTCAACAAAGGGGTGCTTCTATTGATGAACTTACAGAAATTTTAGGGCGCGGCAGAGCTAAGCGAGGAATGTTTGAGGGTGATCTTATTGAGGGTGAGTTAGAAATAGGCCAAATAGCATCTTTGCTTGAGGGTATTCCTTCGGCATCTGAAATAATAGACGAAATAGTATCAGAATATCGTGATCTAGGAGCGAAAAAGTTAGGAGAAAAGTTTAATTTCTAGCCAAGAATATTAATCTAAGAACCGCTTTCTATGAAGTGGTTTTTTAAAGCCGTAGCTATTTTTTGAGTTGAAACATTAGTAATATCAGCTTCTGAAGCTTGAATTACTTTTGCCGCAGAACCGAAATGAGTAATCAATTTATCCCGTGTTGCTGGGCCTATGCCGGGAACGTCATCTAAAATAGAAGAAATTGCCTCTTTAGATCTGCGCTTTCTGTGGTGAGCAAGAGAAAACCTATGAGCCTCATTCCTCATGTTTTGAATAACCTTTAAGGTCGAAGACCTCTTGTCTAAATATATCGGTGCAGAATCTCCAGGAAAGAAGAGCTCCTCTAGACGCTTTGCAATTCCGACAATTGCAATTTCACCTCTTAGGCCCAGCTCTTCTATAGCCTCCATAGCGTGACTCACCTGTCCCTTGCCACCATCAATTACGAGAAGCTGTGGTAAGGAATCCCTACCCCCTTCTCGTAAAAGCCTAGAATACCTTCTAAATACCGCTTCGCGCATAGAGGCGAAATCGTCAGGGCCTTCAACTGTTTTGATATTAAAATTCCGATAATCCCTTTTAGCGGGCTTTCCATTTCTAAACACCACACATGCAGAAGTAGGATTCGTTCCCTGCAAGTTAGAGTTGTCGAAACACTCGATATGTTTAGGTTGGGATTTTAATCTAAGGTCCGCTTGCATTGTCTTCATAAGCCTCTCTGTAGCAGCTTCCGGATCAATTTGCTCTTGGTTTTTCTGTCTATCCTTCATAAAAAACCGAGCGTTTTTGTCTGACATTTCTATGAGTCGTTTCTTATCACCCTTTAACGGGACAGAAAAACGCACTCCAGGCAAAGCGATTTTTATCTTGAAGGGGGTATATATTTCCTTGCTCTCACTTTTAAATCGGGACCTAATCAACGGAATGGCTGACTCAAGTAATTCTAGGTCTGTTTGATCTAGACGTTTTTTTACTTCAAAGGTTTGGCCCTTTACTATTGCTCCAGCAACGATATGCATGCAGTTTATATAACCAGCGCTAGTATCGCTTATTACGGAGAAGACATCTACGCAGTTAATTTTGGGGTGCACAACGGTACTTTTTGCGCGGTACTGGATTAGGGAGGCGAGTTTGGATTTAATTGAATCAGCTCTTTCAAAAGCAAGCTCATCAACAGCCGCTTCCATTTCCTTCTGAAGCTCATTCCTTACAACGGAGAGGTTACCCTTTAAGACGTGCCTTATAGCTTGTATGCTAACATTATAATGCTCAACAGACTGCTTATCGACGCAGGGACCGAGGCAATTCCCCACATGGTATTCAAGGCATACACGAAACTTCTTTTGGTCAATATTTTTCTTACTTAAATTGAGGGAGCACGACCTAATCGGATATAACTTTTTGCATAAATCCAAAACCGTTCTCATGCTCTTAAGGCTAGTAAATGGACCAAAATACTCACTCCCGTCATTTGTAACCCGCCTTGTAGAGAAAACTCGTTCGAAACGTTCTTTTTTAATAACGATATAAGGAAAACTCTTGTCGTCCTTGAGAAGTATATTGAAAAAAGGACTGTATTCCTTTATCAAGCTACTCTCAAGTAATAGCGCATCTTGTTCAGTGGGAGCAACTAGCCACTCTATATCCTCAATCTTCTTTACAAGCATACGAGTTT
Organism: Bacteroidota bacterium; assembly: GCA_002746975.1. Classification (GTDB taxonomy): domain Bacteria; phylum Bacteroidota; class Bacteroidia; order Flavobacteriales_D; family Sanyastnellaceae; genus UBA974. The sequence goes on from NVXE01000003.1 coordinate 108,471, forward strand.
TCCCATTCTCGTAAATTTTCCTATTAAAATAGCTTGACACACGCTTACGTAGATCCTTCGCTTTTCCAATGTAAATCACTACTCCATTACTATCAAAATGCTTGTAAACCCCAGGTTCGTGAGGTAAGCGATCAATAATATTTTGTATGTGTTTTGAGGGTTTCATTTGCTTCTAATGAAACAAAGATAATTACCTTTACCTACATGAATAAACCAGATTTTATTACAGGAGCAACAGGGATAGTTGGGCGAGAATTAGTTGTACAATTAATCAATTCTGGTAGAAGTGTAATTGCTTTACGACGTGAAAATTCGGATGTAAACTCTATTGAAAAACTTATCCCAGCGAACTCACCACTTAAGTGGGTTATGGGAGATCTGAATAATTCAGAATCGCTAGAAAAAGCAATGCTCGGGTGTAGTAGGATTTTTCATACAGCAGCTATTGTATCCTTCCATCCAGATGATGCAAAGAATATTATATCAAACAATGCTGAAGGAACAGCAAACGTTGTAAATGCTGCTCTACACACCGGTGTGAAAGACTTTATCCATGTAAGTTCTGTCTTCGCATTAGGCCACATTGAGGATGAGCTCATCACAGAAAACACCCCCTTTGAAGAAAGCGATGGCGTTACTGATTATGCAAGAAGTAAGTATAAAGCAGAATTAGAAGTATGGAGAGGTCAAGAAGAGGGGCTTAACGTTGCTGTAGTTAACCCTACGATAATTATGGGAGCAGGGGATTTTAAGAGAAGCTCTAGTGAACTCTTTTCTCAAATAGATGCCGGTATTCCACTTTACCCACAGGGTTCTAATGGTTATGTTTCTTCCGCTGACGTTGCAAAAGCGTGCATTATCTTGGCTGATAACAGGGTTTGGGGTGAAAGATTTATTCTTAACTCTGAGAACCTGAAGTATAAAGACCTTATTAGGTCTGTGGCGCAAGCTCTTAATACCAAACCGCCTGCGAAGCCTATTAGACCCTGGATGGTGGGTATAGTTTGGAGGGCTTTCTGGTTGTTAGAGAAACTAACAGGCAAACGAGCGTTGGCTACTAAAGACAGCCTCTCAATGGCACAATTAAACATGAGTTATAATGGTACAAAAATCGAAAAAGTGTTGTTACAGATAGATATTAAATGGGTTTACGAGCCCGTTAGTATCGCCATTGAAAGAACAGCATCAGCCTATCTTTCTGCTTCTAACTGAGAAAGATTCTCCGTAACTTCTAAAAGCACAGATTTCATTGCAACAGGGTGGCTCCACCACCAAGCGTGACTGGTTTCAAATTCCTCTTTACTTACAGAGTATTTTTCAAAAACTTCTAAGTACGCTTCACCCAGACGTTTTTTTACATCGTCATTCCTCCACACCCGATTTTTAGATGCGGCTTCAATTAGCTGAATATCCGACAGAAGTAGGACAAAACTATCCTTTGCTATTATTCCGGATGGAGCTACGATATTAGCAGAATCACGAGGGTCTTCAAAACAGCCAGTTATAATACTTGAGCAAAAGATAAAAGCTGAGAATAAATAAATTCTAGCGATTGAACGTGAGTCTTTCTCCTGCATGATTTCCATCTTCTGTTAATAAATTCACACCATCCCAAACCATAATTCCATTTACCCAAGTTCCAACAACCTTTGATTTAAACTTGTGGCCAGTGAATGGAGACCAACCACATTTGTAAAGGATGTTCTCGCCTGTTACTGTCCAAGAGGCGTCGGGATTTACCAAAACTAAGTCTGCTTTATATCCTTCTCGGATAAATCCCCGATTTTCGATTTGAAATAATTCGGCAACTCTGTGCGACATTAAATCCACAACTTTTTCGACTCGTATAACACCATTATGAACAAGGTCGAGCATTGCAGGAAGACCATGCTGTACTAAAGGACCACCGGAAGGGGCGTTAAAATAACGTCCATTTTTTTCCTGAATTGTATGAGGAGCGTGATCTGTTGCGATGACATCAATCCTCCCGTCTAATAATGCTGCGCGTATTGCCTCTCGATCTGAATAGGTTTTTACAGCTGGGTTCCACTTAATAAACGTTCCCTTTGAATCATAATCTGCATCAGTAAACCAAAGGTGATGAATACACGCTTCTGCCGTAATTTTCTTTTCACCTAATGATATTGAGCCATCAAAAAGGTCTAATTCCCGAGCTGTTGAAATATGTAATACATGAAGCCTAGTCCCAAGTTTTTCAGCGAGAGCTACGGCTTTTGAAGAGCTTCTATAACAGGCTTCTGCGGACCTAATTAAATGATGTTGGTTCATAGGAACGTCCTCTCCATACTTCTTACGAGCTAAAGCAAGGTTCGCTCTAATTAACTCCTCGTCCTCGCAATGTGTCGCAACAATGGTGGGGCTCTCCTTAAAAATTCCTTCAAGAACTTTTTCTTCATCCACTAGCATATCTCCCGTAGATGACCCCATAAACACCTTCACTCCGCAAACTCTATTGGGGTCTGTTTTAAGAACCTCGTCAATGTTGCCATTACTTGCCCCCATAAAAAAGCTGTAATTAACAGTGCTTACCTCATCGGCCCTTTCGTATTTGTCCTGTAAAAGCTGCTGAGTCAATGCTTGAGGCACGGTATTCGGCATCTCCATAAAAGATGTAATTCCTCCCGCTGCCGCTGCTGCAGACTCTGTTGAAATCTCTGCTTTATGAGTCAGTCCGGGCTCTCGAAAATGCACCTGATCGTCAATACACCCAGGCATAAGCCAAAACCCAGTCGCATCAATCACTGTTGCGTCATCACCTCCAAGCAACATTCCCCCACCTCGTTCTATTTTTGCAATCTTGTCTCCATCAGTAAGTACATCTCCAACAAAAACCTCCCCCTCATTTACGATGTGCGCTCCCTTAAATAAAGTTTTCCCTTTTGCCATGTCGCGAAGTTACCCCTTGTGAGCACAATAACCCTTATCCCCCGAACTTCTTACGAAAAAACTTCATTTTCAAGACCCCTAAAAACGCTTCGCGAAAAATATCCATACTCATTTTCGACGTTCCCAAAACTCTATCGCAAAAAGAAATCGGCACCTCAACTATGTGAAACCCCTTTCTTTTTGCTCTTAGTTTCATCTCGATTTGGAAAGCGTACCCTATAAATTCGACTGCATCTAAATCGATAGCCCTTAAAACTTCGCTTCGATAACCTACAAACCCGGCCGTACTATCCTTAACCCCCAACCATAAGACTGAGTTAACGTAAATGGAAGCTCCGCGACTTATCACGCGCCTACCCAAAGGCCAGTTTACTACCCCGCCCCCCATAACATACCTAGAACCAACAGACACGGACGCCTCTTCCGTACCAGCGATTGCAGCATGAAGTCTGACCAAATCTTTCGGGTTGTGTGAAAAGTCACAATCCATTTCAAAAATATACTCAAACCCTTGTTTGAGTGCCCACTTGAACCCAGCTATGTATGCCGTTCCTAACCCCAATTTTCCAGCACGTTCTAAAATATGTATTCGCTCACCGAAAATGGACATTTGATTTTTTACAAGATCCGCGGTCCCATCAGGACTCCCGTCATCTACAACAAGTACGGAAAAATCGTTATCTAGCCCCATTACCGCTTCGAGCATAGCAACGACGTTTTCTTTTTCGTTGTACGTAGGAATTATGACGAGACTTTTACTCATACCCATTTTCATGTAGTCATTCTTAGGATGCTAAGTTCTTCCTCAGTAATGAATCGCCACTGACCTCTCGACAAATTTTTCTTGTTTAAGCAAGCTAGAATAACCCTATCTAACCGGGTTACTTTATAGCCAAAATGTTCGAAAATTCTTCGTACAATTCTATTTCTTCCAGAGTGAATTTCTACTCCGATTTGACGAGGGTCATCCTTAACGAATTCCGCCTTTTCAAATTTTACAAACTTTCCATCTAGCTCAAACCCTTCGATCATTTTCTGAAGATCGACCCTGCTTATCTTGTCTTTAAAAGTGGCGTGATAAAGTGTTCTAACACCGACTTTAGGGTGAGTAAGACGTTTCGCCATTTCACCATCGTTCGTAAACATTAAAAGACCAGTTGTGTCTCTATCAAGCCTACCTATGGGAAAGACCCTTTCTTTACACGCTCCTCTAATAAGCTCCATTACTGTCCTTCTACCTTGTGGATCGTCACCAGTTGCTAAGAAATTTTTCGGCTTATTTAATAGTATATATTGCTTTTTTTCGGCCTTAATAGTGTCGCCCTCTACCTGAACTTTGTCAGTAGTACGAACTCGGAACCCCATCTCTGTTATGACATCGCCATTAACACTAACAACCCCAGCTGCAATCAGAACGTCAGCATCTCGTCTAGAACAAATACCTGCCTGAGCTACGTAGCGATTCAGCCGCATTGGAGCATTTGAATCAGGAAGTGGTTTGCGTTTGTTCTCGTCTTTTTTACGCCAAAACTCAGGCTTATATGACCCCGTTCTCGTCTTGGGCAAAGGTCGACCACTACCTTGATATTTCCCTCCTGCCTTCCCCGCCTTTCCTTCTGTTTTTTCTGAGGATACACCAGGTTTTTCTTCTGTTTTACCTCGTGGTTTAAGCCTTACACCACTTCCACCACTTTTACGTTTTGGAAGGAATGATTTAGACTCGGGTTTGGTTCTTCGGGCGCCTCCTCGGCGGCCTGAACCGGATTGCTTTTTCATCTTTTTGAAAATAATTGAGACGACAAAGATACATCACCCTATGCAGATGCACCTTCAAAAGCATCCTGGACATGATCTATCCACCAATCACCCTTTGATTTCCTCACTCGTATTAGGTCAAATCGGCATGATAAATTTCCCTTTACGTTCATAGCGAGGTACGCACTTGCAGCGCGGATTATTCTTCGTCTTTGAGGGAGTTTTATCTCAGCGCCCTCGTCGATAGCTCTGGAGCTACGTGTTTTAACCTCGATAAAAACCACTACTCCTTCGTGTATTGCAATTAGGTCGATTTCGTATTTAAACCAACGCCAATTTCGAGCCATAATTTTAAAACCCCTAGATGTTAAATACTTCTCTGCGAGCTTCTCTCCGCTTCGCCCGGTTTCTGTGGTCGATATTCTCATTAGCCGAAAATCAGCTAAAAACGAGAATAAAGTGTCACGAGTTTATAAGTGTAGGAGCTTAGTTTGTACTTAGATAAAAACCTAGCGCAAGTCTAAATTAATACTACCTATAACGACATCCCCCTCAAGGATTTCAATCATGTATGCACCAGCTACAAGCCCCAGACTTTCATCCTCTGAAGTGTAGAAAATGCAAGCCTCTAACCTCTCGTTTGCGTAATCTATAGATCTTGAAGCACTAAATCCATCATCTTCGCTAGAAGAGAGAACACCTCCGTTCGGCTGAGTGATTTTAAGGTGAAGAAGCTTATCTCCGGGCTTGGCGATTTTATTTTCTAATAATTTAAAACAAACCTTGATCATCTCAGTCCTATCAGCTCTTGAAGTTTCTCGTTGCCTTCCAGAAGAGAGTATCCGAACTCCAACGGCGCTTATTTCAGTACACTGTAACACCCTTCCAGCAGCAATGATGTCCTCCATATTTCCCTGGCGTTCTTCGAGCTTCTCATTTAAGTTTTGGACCTCCTCTACACGATTTCGCATAGCGATGTTTTCCTCAGTTAGAGCATTATTTAGCTGATTTACAGAGTCTATAGTTGCGATATACCCCTTCATGATAGTTCTCAATGTCTCAGCCTCTTTTTTTGCACGACCAAGCTCCCAATTTCCGTTTTTCACCTTAGTTAAGAGGCCGTCAATTCTGTCTCTTTGTGCTGATATTTCTGCCACCATCATACTGTTTTCAGTCTGCAATGTGTCGTATGAGAAACGCATCTTTTCCAAATCGAAGACGACTTGTTCCTTGTCCATTTCTAACCTCCCGAATTCACCGGTAAGCTCGTCGAAATTTTGATTGCCTATAAATAGTTTGGCCCCTAGGAAAATACACACCACAGCAAGCACGACTATTGCTATTATTGATTGTTTGGACGTTAAATTCATGTATGCAAAGAAACAAGACCCGTGCCAGACTTCAAAAAAGGTAGTATATTCGTATGTAAATGAACATAATAATAACTTTTTCATTGAGAACATGCTGTTTTTTGGTAGCTCTTATGCATTTAAGCGCTCTTAAAGCCCAAACAACTTATCAGGTCGGCTCTACTACTTTGACAGAGTCAACCCTAATATCTTCTATAGACTTGCCTTGGGAGATTCTTTGGGGGCCCGACGATTACGTTTGGGTTACGAGTAGAAAAGGAACGGTAACCCGAGTAGATCCAGAAACGGGAGCTTCGTCAGTGATTTTATCTAAGGCAGTTATGAATGGCGGGACTGGTGAACCGGGAATGTTAGGCATGGTTATGCATCCGGACTGGAATAATACCCCTAGGGTCTTTATTGTTTACTGTACAGGTTCGAGTTGGAGTGGTACAGAAAATTTAAGTTCCTTCGATTGGAATGGAACAGCGCTAATTAACGAACAAGTTCTATTAACGCTTCCGGCGGGAGGAATTCATAACGGAAGTAGGTTGTTACTTTTACCCGATAACACCTTACTAATGACGACAGGTGATACAGGTGATGGAGGGTCTTCCTCTCAGAATATAAACTCACTTAATGGAAAAATTCTTCGAATTAACTTAGACGGTTCAGTACCCTCGGACAACCCTATATCTGGAAGCTACGTTTATAGTTACGGGCACAGAAACCCTCAGGGATTGTGTGCTGGACCTGGGGGTTTGGTATATAGCTCAGAGCATGGTCAAAGCACTAATGACGAACTCAATATTATTCAACCTAATCGCAATTTCGGATGGCCAAATGTCGAGGGATATTGTAATACGAGCAGTGAAATTTCATATTGTAACACGAATGATGTCGCGGAACCTATTTTTATCTGGACCCCGTGTGTTGCAGTAAATGGCATGGAGTATTACAACCACCCAGCAATTCCAGAATGGCAAAATTCTATTTTACTTTCTGTTTTAGGCGGGCTCGGAGCACAATACGAAAGGCTTAGCATTATGCATTTAAGCGCTAACGGACTAACCGTACTTTCTGAGGATCAATATTTCTCTAATTTCAACCAGCGTATTAGAGATGTATGCGTTAACCCTTATACTGGCGCGGTTTATATGGCTTTAAATGGTGGGAATTATCCTGGAAGTGGACCAAATGAGATTAAAGAATTCAGAAATTATTCATATACCCCTCCTGTCCCAATAGCGGGATGTACCTATTCCGGGTCTACGAATTATGACGCCGCCGCCACTTATGATGATGGATCCTGCATATTTTCGGGTTGTCTCGATTCTTTAGCCCTCAACTATATAGCTTGGGCAAACACGGACTCTGGTAATTGTGTATACTCCGCTATTTGTACAGAAGACATAAACGCTGATGGTGCCGTTACCGTAGGTGACCTTCTTCTCATACTTGGTGCCTTCGGTCAAGTTTGTCAATAAGCCCTATGAGCAACCATTTATTTATATAATGCGTCAATCAATTGACTAATTCTGAACCAAACAGACATTCCCCAAATGAAAAAGACAATTAACACCCTTTTCGCGACTCTACTTTTCGCGCTTTTTATCTCACCGCTCACTCCAATACACGCTCAATGTGTTCCTGGAGAGTCTGAGATTACAGTTGTTCTATTAACAGATAACTACCCAGCTGAAATTTCTTGGACTCTGTCAGACACCACTGGGGTGATTCTATCGGGAGGATCATATACAGGAAATAATACAACATACACTGCTTCTGTTTGTATTCTAGCATCTACAACACCCTCATGTCTTCAGTTTATTATTAATGATAGTTACGGAGATGGTATTTGTTGTGCTTTTGGAAATGGGGCCTTTACTATTTTAGTGGATGGAGTTGAAGTCGCAACGGGAGGAAATTTTGCTTCACAAGACGTTGTAATGTTCGACTGTGCTCCAGGAACGACATGTAACGACGCTGTCGCTTTAACTAGCGCTGACTATGGAATAATATCTCAGACGTCGGATAATTTTTGGTACACATTTACAGCGCCAGCTAACGGAATGTATGAATTCAGTTCATGTGGAGCAGGATGTAATACGACCTTGTTTATATATGACTACTGCAATATGAATAATTTTGCAGACACAAATGAAGGGACTATTTACTACGACGATATGCAGGGTGGATGCGGTCAAGAAGCGGCTCTAACAGTTCTGCTTGTTGGAGGTCAACAGGTTTGGATTAGATGGGCATCCCTAGACATGAGTTGTGGTGCATTCAACTGGAATTTCAGTTTCGTTGGACCGCCTACGGGCTGTATGGACTCAACAGCTTGTAATTATAACCCCGCGGCTGAGATAGATAATGGGTCTTGCATTTATCCTGGTGACCCACTTTGTACTGGGCCCGACCTTACTATTGTAACGGACGCGATTACGAGCTCTCTTTATGCTACGACTCTGCAGGTAAACCAAACCGATTGTTATATCGTTGAGGGGTGTCTAAATGGGTTTGGTCAAAGGGAGATAATCAGATTTACAACGCATATAAAAAATATTGGCGATCTTGACTATTATGTGGGGACGACATCAAATAACTCCACAACTCAACAGTTCGAATGGGGAAATTGTCACAATCACTGGCACTATGCAGGATATGCAAAATATGACCTTTTCGATATGGCGGGGGCTCATATTCCAGTAGGGTTTAAGAATGGTTTCTGTGTAATGGATCTAGAATGTAGTGGTGGGGGGACAGCGCAATACGGTTGTTCTAATATGGGAATTACAGCTGGTTGTGGAGACATTTACTCCAGTGGTCTTAGTTGTCAATGGATTGACGTTACAGACGTTCCCGATGGACAATATAGAATGGTGGTTAGGGTAAACTGGGATTACGATCCAGATGCTTTAGGTCGCTACGAAACAAACCTCGATAACAACTGGGGTGTTGTTTGTATCGAAATAAACAGAACTAACGGATATGCTGTTACGATTCTCACAGACTGTCCGGTTTATACCGACTGTAATGGCGACCCTTACGGGACTGCTTTGTTCGACTGTGCTGGAAACTGTGGAGGAGCAACTATTATAGGCGACATAGATAATGATTTCGACCAAGACCTCGTTGACGCTCAGCTATACGTAGAGGGAGTTTTAGGAGGAGACATTCCAATAACGCCATGTAACGATATAAATGCAGACGGTACTATTAACGTTACGGACGCCGCTATTATGGCGGACTGTCAATACTGGAACGTAGCACATACTCATGTCGACAGTTCGGGATTTCATACTCATTGCGACTTTCCTGTAGTAGCAGTTCAGAATCCATTCGATAATGTTGAGTTCACTATCGGCTCTGTAAATTGGGACCTTCAGTATTTCGACGTACACGTTCTTAACCCCGATAACCGTATTTACGCTTATCAGCTTGAGTTTGATGGAATTCAAATATCTCAAACAGAGTCTCTATTAGATCCACTTCTATATTCAGGCGTTCCGACTCATGCTCCAGGTGGAATCACCGCCCTTTGTCTTAGTTATGACGGCACCACTATTCCGAAGAACACTGTTTACACCCCTTTGTTAAGGGTACACTGGATAGGGCCTGCTAATGGAATGGTTTGTATATCGCAAGTGGTTGACGTTGTTAACGATGCCCTGCAAACTACCATGACTAGTCTTTTCAACCCTTGCGTAGACCAAACCTCAACGGCATGCCCTGGGGATTTAGACGGAGACCTTATGGTTACCGTAAACGATATTTTAAGCGTTTTAAGTGAGTTTGGATGTCTATCATCATGTACAAATGACGTGAATGGAGACGGCGCGGTTAATGTAGCTGACGTTTTATTAGTTTTATCTGCATTCGGAACGGCCTGCTAATCAACGACTTAAAAATCCATTGTGTATAACTGCTTAACTATCAAGCAGTTTTGAGTTTAGAAAAAGGGTTAATTGTAACGAATCAATTTTCTAACCTATTCATATACATGAAGAATTTTTATACTAAAGCTTGTGTTTTGCTATTTTTAGTTACCACAAGCGCTCTTTCATTTGCTCAAACTACAATTACCGGTTCTGTTAAGGACGCCTCTACTGGGGAGGCTCTTATTAGCGCTTCAATTGTTGTTAAAGGCACTACTAATGGTACCTCGACTGATACGAACGGGTCTTTCTCGTTACAAGTGTCGACCATACCTGTTACATTAACCGTGAGTTTTATCGGTTATCAATCTCAAGACGTAACCTCTTCTGGCGGCGCCGTTAATGTTTTACTTGCTCCTGGTCAGCAATTAGAGGACGCTGTTATAGTAGGTTCTCGTTTCATACCTAGAACGGCTATTTCATCACCAGTTCCTATCGATAATATCTCAGCTTCTGAGCTAGAGTCAACAGGTCAACACGGTGTGGACAAGATGCTTACTTTTAAAGTACCTTCTTACAATTCTACTCAGCAAACTGTCTCTGACGCTACGGCTCACTTCGACCCTGCTGATTTAAGAAATCTAGGACCTAGCCGTACGCTAGTATTGATTAACGGGAAACGAAAGAACGCTAGTTCTTTGGTTTACATTAACGACACTCCAGGTAAAGGAGAGGTAGGAGTAGACATGAATAGTATTCCTTCAGCGGCTATTGCAAGAGTTGAAGTTCTACGTGATGGAGCTTCTGCTCAGTATGGATCGGATGCTATTGCGGGTGTAATAAATATTATCCTAAAGGAAGACGTGGAGTATACCTCGGTAAATTTCACATCAGGGATTACTACAGAAGGTGATGGCGCTACGATGGGATATGATGTTAATACAGGTGCGAAAATTGGGGATAATGGATATGTAAATATTACGGCTTCTTATTATGACCAAAAAGAAACAAATCGCGCTGGTCAGCCGGGTAGCGATGCTCTTTTTATAGATTTAATAGGACTGGAGGATAACACAGGCTTTATAGATGCAAACCCAGATTTAGGAATGCATGTGGGTACACCTAATATGACCACGAACGACCTCTTTTACAATGCCTCGATAGACCTTGACGATAACACAGAACTATATAGCTTCGGTGGAGTGACACAACGTCAAGGATTAAGCTACGCGCTTTATCGTGCGCCATACTGGATAGGAGATCCTAATAACATTTTCGGCGAAGGCGCGGACTATGATGGTTTTCAACCAACTTTCGAAACAGACATTTTAGATAACACGTTTGCAGTAGGTGTGCGTGGAATGAAAGGTGAGTGGAACTATGACTTAAGCAGTACTTCAGGAGGAAACTCTGTAAACTACACGATAGGAAACACGATTAACACGTCTATGGGAGCTGCAAGTCCTACATCTTTTCAGGCTGGGGGATATGAGTTTAGTCACTCAGTAACAAACCTAGATTTAGGTCGTCAATACGGAAAGCTGTCAGTAGGTTTAGGAACGGAATTCCGTTTCGAAAACTTCATCGCTAATGCCGGTGAAGAAGCATCATACATTGATGGTGGCGCACAGTCTTTTCCAGGAATTCAGCCACAGAATGAAGTTAACGCGACTCGCCACAACGCAGGTGTTTATGCAGACCTAGGTTATGACGTGACAGAAGACTTCTACATAGGAGGAGCTGCCCGTATGGAAAACTACAGTGATTTCGGCGAGAACTTCTCTTGGAAGGTAAGTAGTCGTTATCAATTAATGGATGACAAAATGACCGTGAGAGGTTCTGCTTCTACAGGATTCAGAGCGCCATCATTGCACCAGATTTACATGAGTAATGTTCAGACCTTAGTTTCAGGAGGAACAATATCTAACCAAGGAACTTTCGCTAATGGTTCTGCCGTAGTGCGTTCTTTAGGTGTTGCGCCTCTTACTAACGAGTCAGCGGACAACATTTCTTTCGGTATAGCGATGAAACCTATGGAGGGTCTTTATGTAAGTTTGGACTACTATCAAGTAAATGTTCAAGACAGGATAGTTTACTCTAGTAGTATCGCTTCTTCTGATACGACAAGTGCTGTATATGCGATTCTTCAGGATAACGATGTTACTAGCTTGAAGTTCTTCACGAATGCAGTAGATACCGAGACTAAAGGTCTTGACATTGTTGTAAGCTACACAGGCATGGAGATAGGTTCTGGAAGATTAGGAATTAATTTCTCAGCAAACTTTAACGAGACGCGCGTAGTCGGAGAAGTAGTTACTCCGACGGCGATTGCTGATTCAGGAGTTGACTTATTCGATCGTAAAGAGCAGTCACGTCTAGAAACAGCTCGTCCTTCAGATAAGCAGTTAATAGGTCTTACATACAGAGTTGGTAAATTAACTGTAGCTCTAAATAACACTCGTTTCGGTGAGGTTACTTGGAAGCATCAGAATAACGATTTGAATGGCGCTCCATTTGGACCTAATGGTGAGGCTCTTCCATTAAATGATGCTGATTATGACCAAACCTTTTCTGCAAAGGTTCTAACAGACTTAAACCTGAATTATCAGATTACTGAGAAGGTGGGTTTCAATCTTGCGATCAACAACCTCCTTAACGTTTACCCTGATGTAATCGACACGAAAGGTGATATGGTTACGGACTTAGGGGGTCGTTTTTTATACCCATGGGAAGTAAACCAGTTCGGATTTAACGGGACTACGATTGCAGGTAAGCTTTCGTTCCAGTTCTGAAGTTGAAGAATTAACGAGATTTAATTACTTAAAACGTAATTAATGGAAACGCCCGGCATAACGTCGGGCGTTTTTTAGTTCTTATTATTAATTACGAGGGCAGCAATTACGCCCGGCACCCACCCGAAGCAAGTAAGTATGGTAACTATTACAATGGATCCACACCCCTTGTCTAGTACAGAAAGAGGAGGAAATAATATCGCGAGTATGACTTTGCCGCATCCCATACGGTAAAGGTAGAGTAATTTTATGGCGGATTACGACCCCCTCGCTATCGCTCATGGGCCGTGATCCTGAAGGGGGCGACTCAATAAAAAATCAACATCACCCCACGCGCTTCGCTTGTGGTTTGTGCGTTTTTTCTTCCCCGAAATTCTGAAGCTTCGCTTCGCATTTCTTGTCATCAAAAAACCCCCAGACAAACTTTCGTTTGCTGGAGGTTGATTTTTTTATTGAGGTCCGAAGCGGATTCGAACCGCTGTAGCAGCTTTTGCAGAGCTGAGCCTAGCCGCTCGGCCATCGGACCAATAAGTCTGGCAAATATACGTAATAGAATGATAAAGGTTGCACTTAGAAGTATCTTCGTTGTATGAATTTTAAGAGATTAATACCTAACGCCCTGACTATGGGGAACTTATTAGGTGGAGCTTTTGTTTGTTGGTCTGCCGCTTCGGGAGCGGATATTACAGACGGAGTAGTTGCAGGGGTTTGGTTAGCGGCGATGTTTTTTGATGTTTTGGATGGGTGGGCAGCACGAAAATTGGGTGTAGATGGACCTATGGGTGTACAACTGGACTCCTTGGCGGACTTAGTTACGGGTGGGTTAGCGCCCGCATTTGTTGCGTATAGGCTTGTTTGTGAATCGGGTGCGTGTGATGGATTAGTGTTGAACGCCTTGCCCGCTCTGTTAGTGGTGGCTGCTGCATATAGACTTGCTAGATATAATGTTAGTGCTGCAGAAAGTGTGGGTGGGGGTAACGGGTATTTTGAGGGATTGCCAGCTCCAGCGGCGGGTCTTTTTTGGATGGGAATGACGATGTGGTGGGGAGGTGTAGAATATGCTAGTGGGTTAGAACTGAGGGTGATGCTCGTAGTAGCGGGTGTAGGAATGTTAGTGGTTCCGCTCTTAATGGTGATAAAACGACCTTTTTTTGGGCTTAAATCGTGGGGAAACGATATTAAAATTGACCGCGTGAGAGGTGGTTTAGGGCTGGGTTTTATAGGAGTTGCAATAGGAACGTGGTTTGCTTGGGGAAATGTGTATTCAGCAGTTCCGTTGTGTGTACTTTTGTACTCAGGTTTGGCCTTAATATTTGCTCCTAAAAATAACTAAAGCATGAAATTTGTAGCTGAAATTGATATTATGCCTCTTCCGGCACTTCTTGATCCTCAAGGTAAAGCTGTCGCAAGCAATATGGGCAACATGGGGCTGCCTGAGGTGGTGGGCGTTAGAATAGGTAAGCATGTGACGCTTGAAATTGAAGCTGCTGATAAGGTTGTGGCGGAGAGTAAAATCGTTGAGGCTTGTGAGAAGCTTCTTGTAAACCAAATCATGGAGCACTTTACCTTCCGCATTCAGGAGGCGTAACAAAGTTCTCGAGATTCTTTATTTCTCGAAATTTAGAGGAGACCCATCGTTAACAGTAGGGCGAAGAGTTCTGTTGGGTTAGGGTCGCCCTGAAGAACGGTCACAATATCGAAGGGACTTATGCTATTGTCTCGGAAGATGTTTATTACACCTGGTAGATTTCTATCGGGCACGATAGTATATGCTATGTCTAGCGGAAAGTTACTGTCACCGACATAGATTTTGTTTTCGTTTAGAGAGTAGGAAATAGCATCGGTAAAGTACGAGTCGCCTATATATAGCTTGTTATCACGAAGGGTAAAAGCGAGGTCGAAGGTGCTAGTGCTATAGCCCAAGTATATTCGATTGCGATTCACTGTATACGAGACCTCTCCTCTCCAGTCATTGCCAAGCCTTACTACACCTCGTTCGATATGGCATAAGGCTTCATTCCAACGAAGCTGAGAAGTGGGGTAGGCGTATGTGGGAGTCTGGGTTTGGGCTGAAAGGGAGGGCAAACCAAAACCGACGCCGAAACCGAACATCGTGAAAGCAAGCAAGCAACTCAGCCTATATATCATGTGGGGAAGTTACGCCAGCTCGGCGAAATCAACACACTCCTTAGATATTTCGCAAGCAGCTTTAAGAGCACAATCTATGTCAGCGATTAGATCCTCAGGATGCTCAAGGCCTATAGATAATCGAACGAGCCCTTCTGTAATTCCGTGACGCATCTTCTCGTCTATAGGAACTCCGGCATGCGTCATACTTGCAGGATGCTCGGCTAAAGACTCCGTAGACCCAAGACTAACAGCGAGTTTAAAATGCTTTAGATTGTCTAAGAATGCGAATGCTGCTTTACGTCCTCCCGGGAGCTCTAATGCTATCATTCCTCCTCCATTAGCTTGTTGCTCTTGGGCAATAGCAGCAGATTTAAGATCCCCTGCCCCCGCAAGATCTTCAGCCCAAGCGGAATATATCTTGTTTATTCCGTCGATAGGTTTTCCCGGAGATGTTTGAATATGGTCGAGGATTTTACGAGCAGAACTCACTTGACGTTCAACTCTAATAGCAAGAGTCTCCATAGATCGTGCTAGCATCCAGCTTGTCCAAGGGTCAGCCATTCCCCCAAAGAAAGTCCTGTATTCAAAGACTTTCGCCATTGCATCTGCCCCCCCACTAACTGCTCCAGCAACAACATCACTGTGTCCGCCTATATATTTGGTTGCTGAGTATAGATTAAGGTCTGCACCTAGCTCTAATGGACGTTGAAAAATCGGTCCTAGGAAAGTGTTATCTACTGCGACAATAACACGGTGCTCATCAGTAGTCTTTTGCTTAGCCCATTCAGTCGCCGTTTTAATTCTATGGAGTTGCAAAGTAGGATTAGCAGGCGTCTCAAGATAAATCATACCAGGAATTCCATCTTCTTCTGTCATTAAGGCCAAATCATCTAAACTCTCCATTCTTTTTACACTAACCCCCATAGAAGGAAGAATGTCATCAATAATATGCTGAGTTCCTCCATAAAGCGGCCCTACATACCAAAGCGCTCTTCCAGGTCCCGTCCAAGCGAATAACGTCGTACTTATAGCAGCCATCCCACTCGAAAATAACGCAGCAACATCTGAGTCATCCCATGTAGCAAGTCGCTTTTCAGCTACCGATAACGTTGGGTTTCCTAATCTACTATAGATAAACCCGTTCTCAGGCGGAGTCTCAGCTCCCTCAACTCCATATGCCGTTTCCATGTGAGCAGCCCCTGTTGCAGCATCGGGGAATACAAATGTAGAAGCCGGGTGAATGGGCGGCTTTACAGCGCCGTGGTTCTCAGAAGGCTCATATCCAGCAAATAATGCTCTCGTCTCTAAATGCGTTTTCATAGTAGTAAACTTAGGTGTTTGTTATGTAAGATTTGTCAGTGACAGAACAAATGCACAAATTTTATTGAAATTAATGTAGTTTGTGCTAATTTGTGCTTTATAATCGTATATTTTTAGCACAAATGAATCTTATTGACGCTTTAGACCGAATAATTGTCGAACATCTCGCTTTTGATGGCCGTTCTAGTATGCAAGACCTAAGTGATCTAACAGGATTAAGTAGAAGTGCTGTTTTTGCTCGAGTAAAACGTCTTGAAAGTGATGGAGTCATTCAAGGTTATACAGTTAAACTCGACAGAAAAAAGATGGGGCTTGAAATTAAAGCCTTTTGTAATGTCAACTTAAAACTTCATGAGCGAGTAGCTTTAGAAGAGTTTGAACAAGATATTGGTGGCTTTAGAGAGGTTAAGGCGTGTTATCACCTTACAGGCTCTTCAGATTATATGCTAGAAGTACACGTAGCGGATATGGATAGTTACCATAAATTCATTACCCGTAAGCTTGCGGCAATGGACAATATAGCTCAGGTTAAAAGCATGTTCGTTATGAACGATATTATTTAATAGCTTCGATTCCGGGTAATACTTTCCCCTCTAGGTATTCTAACATAGCGCCTCCCCCCGTACTGACATAACTAACCTCATCAGCTAGGTTTGCTGAATTTATAGCTGCAACGGAATCGCCCCCTCCTACGAGTGTATACGCACCGTTTTCGGTTGCTTCCTTCAGGGCGTTTGCGACAACATATGTCCCTTGTGCGAAAGCTTCAAATTCAAAGACCCCCATCGGGCCGTTCCAAAGGATGGTTTTACTCAGTTTAATGACTTCAGAGAATTCTATACATGATTCCGGGCCTATATCTAGCCCCATCCATCCATCGCGGATGGAATCGGTCGAACATATTTCTGTTTTGGCTTCGGCAGAGAAGTTGTCAGCGGAAATAGTGTCGATGGGAAGATGTATTTGTGTTTCGCACGAGTTTGCTTTTTCGAGAATAGATCGGGCACGATCGACCATGTC
The DNA here is from genome assembly GCA_002746975.1 of Bacteroidota bacterium. Taxonomy (GTDB): domain Bacteria; phylum Bacteroidota; class Bacteroidia; order Flavobacteriales_D; family Sanyastnellaceae; genus UBA974. The sequence goes on from NVXE01000003.1 coordinate 125,625, forward strand.
TTCCTCGACAAGGCTAGCTCCCACTTTTCCGCCCATTGCAAGGACGAAAGTGTACGCCATTCCCCCACCGATAATAAGACGGTCGACCTTTTCAACGAGATTCTCGAGAATGGCTAGTTTACTACTCACCTTCGCTCCGCCAATTATTGCAAGGAGTGGTCTAGACGGCTCTGTCATAACGCGACTGAGCGCTGTTATTTCTGCCTCCATAAGTTCCCCAAACGCCTTGTCTTCTGGGAAGAAACGAGCAATAATGGCCGTAGATGCATGTGCCCTATGCGCAGTCCCGAAAGCGTCATTTATGTATAAGTCTCCGTTTTCAGCGAGTTGTCCCGCAAAAAACTCATCACCTTCTGTTTCCTCATTGTGAAAGCGTAGGTTCTCTAATAGAGCGACTTGTCCTGGCTTAAGGGTTTGGGTTAAATCGAGTGCATCATCACCTATACAGTCTGAAGCAAAAAGTACAGGCATGCCTAACAAACTCTCTAGGCTAGGAATAATATTTTTTAAACTAAGCTTTTTCGAATATCCATCCTTGGGTCTGCCGAGGTGACTCATAAGAACCACAGAACCACCGGCCTTTAAAAGGCTTTTAATAGTAGGTATTGCACGTCGTATACGAGTGTCATCAGTTACCCTTAGCTCATTATTAAGAGGAACGTTGAAATCAACCCTTACTAGGGCTCTCCTGCCTTTTATATTAAGATTGGAAATGTTCAAGAGAAGAGAGTTTCTAATCCAACACGAGCTTCAACGTATGCTGGAAGATCGACAATTGCGATTCTCTCTTGAGTCATTCCATCTCTTTCGCGTACAGTAACCGCATCGTCATTCAAAGTATCGTGATCAACCGTGATACAGAGAGGTGTGCCTATAGCGTCTTGACGTCTATAGCGTCGCCCTATAGCGTCTTTTTCGTCGTATTGAACGTTGTGTTTAAGCCTGATACTCTTTAGAATTTCTTTTGCCTTCTCGGGAAGTCCATCCTTTTTTATAAGTGGTAGAACTGCGACTTTCACAGGCGCAAGAGCAGGGGGAATGCGAAGGACAGTTCTCTCATTACCTCCTTCTAGAGTTTCCTCGGTGTATGCACTGCTTAAAACAGCAAGGAACATTCTGTCTAAACCTATAGATGTTTCTACAACATATGGAACATAGCTTTCTTTTGACTCAGGGTCGAAGTACCGTAGTTTTTTACCGCTGAATTCCTCATGGCTTTTGAGATCGAAATCTGTTCTAGAGTGAATCCCCTCTAGTTCTTTGAATCCCATAGGAAAGTTGAACTCAATATCACAGGCGGCATCTGCGTAATGTGCGAGTTTTATGTGGTCATGAAAACGGTAGTTTTCGTCTCCTAAACCCAGAGCGGAATGCCATTTTTTTCGCTCCTCCTTCCAATGTTCATACCACTCAGTCTGTGTCCCAGGCTTTATAAAGAACTGCATCTCCATTTGTTCAAACTCTCTCATTCTGAAAATAAACTGGCGAGCAATTATTTCGTTTCGGAAAGCCTTACCGATTTGGGCTATTCCGAAAGGAATCTTCATGCGTCCGCTCTTCTGAACATTTAAATAGTTAACGAATATCCCCTGAGCCGTTTCAGGCCTGAGGTAAATGATACCCGCATCTCCACTCACAGCCCCTAATTCAGTGTTAAACATCAGGTTGAACTGTCTAACATCTGTCCAGTTTTTAGAGCCACTTATAGGACAAACTATACCTAGCTCTTCTATCAATGCTTTAACTGCTGCGAGATTATCATCGTTCATAGCCTCCTTAAACTTCCTATTGATTTCGTCAATGGAAGCTTGGCGACGAAGAACGTTGGGGTTAGTGGCTCGAAATTCAGCTTCGTTGAAATCATCCCCGAATCTCTTAAACCCTTTGGCAACGTCTTTATCGATTTTCTTATCGATTTTAGCAATATGGTCTTCTATTAAGACGTCTGCTCGGTATCGTTTATTACTATCCTTATTGTCGATTAATGGATCATTGAAAGCATCAACGTGTCCAGAAGCTTTCCAAGTAGTAGGATGCATAAATATCGCAGCATCGATGCCCACGATATTGTCATTCATACGAACCATCGAAGTCCACCAATAATTTTTAATATTATTCTTTAACTCACTACCTAGCTGACCATAATCATAAGCAGCACTTAACCCATCGTAAATCTCACTACTCGGGAATACAAAACCGTATTCTTTTGCGTGGCTAATAATTTTTTTCAGTCCGTCTTCTTGGCTCATTCTTGAGTATTTCTGCGATTAATAATTGAATGTTTACGCAATGCAAAGTTACCCATAAATCGAATGTTTCAGTTTATCCTATCTTGCCTACAAATTAGAGTCCAACATGATTGATAGATATAGAATATTAAATTCTCGATTCTCGTTAAATAGGGTAGCAATAATGCTTGCCTTTATTTCATTAACAGTCGCCTCTGTTAATGGACAAGGATATTGCATTACAGTGCCTGCAGACTTTACTTGGAATTGTGAGGAGGAAGATTATTCTTTTGTTTACCAAAGCTCTCTCGGGGTTGAAATTTATCAGTGCATAGACCCGACTACATTAATAAGTGTTCCAATAAATATTGATGTTTCAATTGAAGAGTTTAATTGTTCTAACACTCTTTATCCTGGAGTTGTAAGAAGAATATCTAGAACGTTTACGGCTGATGTTGGTAATCTTGTTGACAATACCGGTTGTGGAATAGGGCTAGTGTGCGGTACACAAATAATAGAGATTATTGATACTCAATCACCATCGTTTATTAGTGTTCCTGCTGACGTCACTAGAGATTGCATAGGTTGGAATTTAGAGGAGTATCTGTTGGCACAGCCTTTTCCGCTAGATTATCAGGATAACTGTGGAACACCAGAGCTATTAAATACCCTTCAAATTGTTGATGACCCAACTTGTCCTTCTGCTCAGAGTTTTATTTGGAGTTTTACAATAACAGATGTGTGTGGAAATTCAGCGACGGCTTATCATACTGTGAGTGTTGTAGATACGACCCCCCCTTTAATTGTCTTTGCTCCGTCCTTACAAGATATAGGGATAGCGAATTGTGCAGACGAAGTTGTTTGGCCTCTTTTGTCAGCAGTTGAGCTATGCTCAGCAAGCTCAGTTGAATGGGCTGATACTTCAACAATTACAACTACACCATTAAGTTGTCAGAATCACTACACACTTACGAGGGTTGCTAATTCACTCGACGAATGTGGGAATGCAAGTTCATCAGAATTTCAAATAATAGTTCAAGACACGTTGTCGCCAATTTTTACATCTCTTCTACCTGACCTAACTATTTCTTGCGAAGACGACTTACTGTTGCAGGCAGCTTTAGTTTCCTTGCCTTTGTTCGAAGATGTATGTGCGGGTGAGTTGGTTTATTCTGAATCGATTGACTCAGTTCCTTCGGGTTTATGTTCTCAAAACTATTCTTTAATAAGAACTTATAATGTAACAGACGCTTGTAATAACGCAACGGAAGATCAAGTACAAACCATTATAATTCAGGACACCGTATCTCCGATTATTACTCCTGAATTAGGGTTCACCCAGGAGTGTTCGCTTCCGTTATCTGTCGATTTGCCTAATGTTTTTGATAATTGTGACAATAATGTAATAAGCGATTCAATACAAATAGAGACAATAATAACAAATCAAACCTCTATCGGCACCTATACTTCCACCATCATTTATACTATTGAAGACGCATGTGGAAATAGCTCAACAGATTCCACTGTGATTAGTATAGTAGATACGACCCCTCCCTTTTTCACAAATTTTCCTGAAGATTTAGTCTTAAACTGTGGAGAGGGATATCCCGATGATCAAGCTGCATACGAAGACGCATGTGATCCTAATGCATATATTTTTAATTACGATCTTCAATTTGATTTTCAGGACTGCGCAAACAACACGGTAATTACAAGAACGTTTACAATTACAGATGATGCGGGAAACTTAACAGACTCGACACAGGTAATTAACTACTTAGATACAGAGCCGCCGATATTGATAACCCCACTAGATAGCATGTTCTATCAGTGTGCTTATGAGATGCCAAACTGTACTGATATGTGGGGTCAGCTTGAGCTAGAATTTGACGATTGTAGCATGGGAGAAGTTGTGATAATTGACTGCGCTGACCAAGTAGTGGAAGGAAATTGTTTGGAACAAGCTTGTGTGATTGAAAGAACATATTATTTTGAAGACGCCTGTGGTAATGTAGGAAATGCAAGCCACTTTATTCGAGTGCAAGAAACGGTTTTGACCCCTACTATGCCTACTGGGATGACACCTAATGGTGATGGGTATAATGACACTTATGTGATTCTTGATATTGGACCATCTATAGGCTCTAGCCCTGAGGAGGTACAGTGTAGTTGGCTTCCAAATACACGTTTCAGGGTGATAAATCGTTGGGGCCAAATAGTTTTCGAAACAATAGATTACCGCAATGATTGGAGTGGAATTAATAAGAGTGGAGAAGAACTGCCTCCCGGAACTTATTTTGTGGTGTTTGAGGCAGAAGGGGTCGCTTTTTCAACTTATGTAGATATCCGAAGATGAAAAATTATAAATTTAGTTTGATAGTCTTGATTTTAGGGTTTGGGATATTTCAAGCAAAAGCAGTACAAGCACAGCAAGATTTTTTAACGAGTCAGTATAATTTTAATGCGGAGGTTTTAAATCCTGCTTATGCTGGGGCGCATAATTATGTGCAGACCAGTGTTATGTATCGTAACCAGTGGTCTGTAGAGGGTGCGCCGACGACTCAAGTTCTTTGTGCTGATGGGCTTTTGAAAAAGCTACCAATAGGGGTAGGGCTTTTGATAACGACAGATAGAATAGGAATTACAAATGAAAGAACGATTGCTACAGATATGTCATACCATTTGCGCACACGATTTGGCAAAATGTCCTTCGGATTACGAGGAGGATATGTCAGTTATTCGGCAAATATAGATGAGCTTGTTTACTGGGATGAGGGTGACCCGCTATATCAACAAGGAAATGTAAAAGAAGGGTTTTTAACCCTGGGGTTTGGGGCGTTTTTTCTAGCATCAGACGGGAGGTGGTTTGGCGGAGTTTCAATACCAAACTATTACGCAAAAGACAATGTTCTTCGATCGTCTCCAGATGTGCGATTCTACAAACGACACGTTTATGCTTATGGAGGTGGGATAGTAAAAACAGGGTGGGGGATAGAACTTAAACCGAGTGTTTTAATTCGAGCTACGGGCGGGGCTCCGATCTCGACAGATATAAACTTACATGCTCTATTAATGGAGAAAGGTCTGGGCGGAACCCAGGTCTGGCTCGGACTGGGATATCGAACGAAATCGGTTACGGTAGCGTCCTTAGAAATATCGCTTCCTCACCATCTTCGTCTAGGATATGCTTATGACTTCATGGGGTCAGGACTTCAAGACGCCCTAGGTTCAACTCATGAAATCCAACTTGGATTTAATTTCGGCGGAGAAACGTCATTAATCCAAAACCCACGTTACTTCTAATGAGAAAGCTAATTACATACAGCGGGGGAGTGATTTTCGGTTTGGCACTCCTGACAGGGTGTTCCTCACAATACTATATGGAGGCAAAAGCTCTAGAAAATCAGGGCGAATTTACTGCAGCAGCCGAACAATTCGAACGTGCGGCTAAGGGCAAGAAAAAGCTAGAAGCTCATAAGGAATTGGCAGAGATTTATCAACGCTTAAATGCGCATGAGAAAGCCTTGGCTTCTATGGACACTCTAGAAGCGAATGGGGTAATGCCTAAAGACATGCCATTTGAAAAGGCTGAAACCTTACTTGCTTTAGGGCGATATGAAGAGGCAAAAGAGATATACTCTAGCCTGTCTGAAAAAGTAGGAAACGATGCTGATTTGTCAAAATCTAGGCTGTTAATGCTGCAGTCACTCGATTTAAGGCAAGCGGATAGCATAAACTTCCGACTCCGCACAGTTGATATTATTAGCATTGATGAAAACGGGGCTCAATTTGTGAGCGCAGCAGCTCCCTTTAGAGTTGGGAATAAAATATTCTTTACGGTAGAGAAGCCACGAGAGTATAGAATCAGAAGGGGAGAAGAAATGAATTTGGACAATTATACAGGGAATAGGCTTACAGACCTGTGGGAAGCTGAAATCGTTGATACTACAGGGTTAGAGGGTCCTATATATTTGATGTCAAAACCTACGATCTCTATAAACACAGAACTACACGATGGGTTCGTAGCGTACCTTGAAGGTGATACAGTAGGGATTGTGTCGAAATCATACGTTCAAGAAAAACCATCGTTTAAGGAAATTTTAAGTAAAGAACCTGGAGCCACTGTTTTAAAGCCAATTCAATTATTTGAAGCTGTTTTACGCTTAGACTCTTCAGGAAATAGTACTTGGGAAGTTTTAGAAAGACTGTCTTTTTGTGATGAAAGATATATGTTCGCACATCCCGCAATTTCGCCTAATGGAAACTCTATTTATTTCACATCAGATAAGCCGGGCGGGTTTGGAGGAATGGACATTTGGAGAGTAGATAGAAAAAGCGGAGGATGGGGAAATCCTGTAAATTGTGGAAATGTAGTTAATTCATCAGGTAACGAAGCGTTCCCTACAATGAGAAGCTCAGACACGCTTTACTTTAGCAGCGATGGACACTTGTCAATGGGCGGATTAGATATTGTATACGCCACTAAAAGCGTTAGCTCAGGAGGCTGGACAGACCTGTATGACAGATTGCCTTACCCTATAAACTCTACAAGAGACGAATTCGGGTTACAGCTGGATCCAGTTGGATATGGGGGTTTTTTCTCGTCAGATAGGACAGGCATAGACGCTATTTATCACTTTCACGGTTATGAAACGGAGATAGTGTTAAATGTTGAGATAATACACGATACAGATGGCAGTCCTTGGCCAAGTTTGGCTGCAGTATTATCTGAAAATGCTCCAGCTCCAGGAAAGTTAATGATGGATGATGAGGCTTTCGTTTCTGATGCAGCGGGAAAATGGAGCATGACAGTTGATCGTGGGGCTAATTACCAAGTTAATTGTAGTAATTCGTTTGGTTATATTCCAGAGCCTTTTTCCGCTCCTTTAGACCAAACACTTAAAGATTTTACAGTCATTGTTCGAATACCACTTATTATTGAAGTAGGGTGTAAAGATCCGTTAGCTTGCAATTATCAGCCACAGGCTGTAGTAGGTGATGATTCATGTACTTACCCTGGAAAAAAATACGATTGTGACGGTAATTGTATTAGTGATACAAATAATGATGGAATATGCGACTTAGATGAAATACTTGGCTGCACATCTCTTCATGCATGTAACTACAATGAAAGAGCTACTGATGATGACGGATCGTGTGAGTATTTGACATGTGTAGAAGCACAAGGTGGTGTCCAAGGAGAAACAGTTGTCTTGAATGTTCACTGGGACTATAACAACGCTTTATTACGAGACGAAGACAGACCTAGTCTGGCAAGTTTCGCAGCATACTTATTAGCAAATCCAGAATACAAGGTTTTACTGACATCTCATTGTGATATTCGAGCGACAGAAAGCTTCAATGATGCACTTTCTCAAAAAAGGGCAGAAACGGTTTTGAAGAACCTAGTTTCGCTGGGAATATCAGAAGATAGGCTAGTGTCATTCGGGGCAGGGGAACAATTCCCCATAAATGATTGTGAGGCAGGCGACTGTACGGATGAAGAGTATCAGAAGAATAGGCGCACAACTGCAAAAGTGCTTCTAGAGAATCAAAACATAGTAGTTCATAGAGTAGTAGAGGGAGAAATTTTAGGCGAAATAGCAAATAAATACGGAGTACAAGTTATAGATATAAAGAAGTGGAATAAAGTTGCAGATAAAAGACTTAGGGTAGGCCAAGAATTACTGATTTACTTGATGGAAGAGTAATGATTTGATGATGTTATCTTCGCGAACATGGAAGACAAATCTAACGAGCATAATTTGCCGAGGATAGGACTGCTAGGAAGCGGGAGTTGGGCAACAGCCCTTGCGAAAATGTTGTGCGAGAATGTCTCGGAGCTAAATTGGTGGGTGAGGAGCGAGGATACAATAGAGCACATTAATAAATTCGGGAGTAATCCGAGGTATATTCAAAGCATTCAGTTTCCTGTCGACAAGCTTAAGTTAACGACTGATATGCAAATAGTTATAGACGCAAGCGACATAATTATTGTAGCTATTCCTTCAATGTATTTGGACCAAACATTTGAAGAAGCATCCCCTCTTCGACTTAACGAGAAGATAGTTTTTTCGGCTATTAAGGGGATGATTTCGAAATACAATTCGATTCCTGCTAGGTATCTTCATAAACGTTACGAAATTTCTTACGAAAAACTGGGGATAATATGCGGACCTTGTCATGCCGAGGAGGTAGCTAGGGAAAGGCTTTCTTATTTAACGGTTGCTTGTCCTAACATCTCAGAGGCAGAGATTTTCGCGCCTTTTTTAAGGACGAGATACATTAAAGTAAGTACTTCGGATGATGTTTTCGGAGCGGAATTGGCGGCCGTACTTAAGAACGTATATGCGGTAGGTGCTGGTTTGGCACATGGATTAGGCTACGGGGACAACTTTATCTCCGTACTTATTTGTAATGCTGCGACGGAGATGAAACGATTTATCGACGCAGTACATAACATAGATAGAGATATTAACGAGAGTCCGTATTTGGGTGATTTATTAGTGACGGCTTATAGCATTAACAGTAGAAATAGAGCACTTGGCACGATGGTTGGTGGAGGATATACTGTAATGGCAGCAGTTATAGAGATGCAAATGGTTGCTGAAGGGATGACAGGAGCGAAAGGCATTTTCGAAATGAACAAAGAGTTCATGGTTGAAATGCCAATTGCTGATGCTGTATATAGAATACTACATGAACGTATGTCACCCGTTCTTGAAATGCGCCTACTTTCGGATGTGTTAAAATGATTAAATTGTGGTTTAATTAAATGGTGTAAATGAGTAATTGTCTAAGAAATATTTCGTCTTTGATGTTTGTTTTAGCCCTAGTATTAGGACCCTTTCACGAAATTGTAGCACAAAATTCTTCGTCAATTGTATTTACACCAAACCAAGGACAATGGGATGACTTCGTTTCTTATCGAGCTGATTTAGATGGTGGGGTGTTTTGGATGGAAGACGCGGGATGGACAGTTTGGTTAGCTGGAGATGGATATGAAGATTTGTGGAGTCATGAAAATAAAAGCCCTGACTCAGAAGGAGCCCCAGAAGAACTAATCTCACATGCGTGGAAGGTGCAATTCAAAAATGGAAATGTGAATGCAGTTAAATCGGGGAGACATCAATTAGGATATAAAGTAAATTATTATAGGGGAAATGACCCTGAGAAGTGGGTTTCGGGCTTAGAGCCAGTAAGTCAGGTGAGGTATGATGGGGTTTGGGATAAAATCAACTTAGTGATGGATGGGAGAGGAAGAGGTACACTAAAGCTCAAGTACGACTGGATAATTGAGCCCGGGGGAGATCCAGAGGAGATACGCCTCATCCACGCCGGAACCGATGTAAGTTTGAGAGGAGACGGGTCGATTTTACACACTTTGGGTAAGGTGGGAGATGTAGTTGAAGGCACTCCTTTTGCATATCAATTCGTTGGCTCCCGGATCGTTCCGATTGAGTGTAACTATGTGGTTTCATACAATGACGATGGAACGACTGAAGTAGGGTTCGAAGTGGGAGCCTATGACAATGACCTTAAGTTAGTAATTGACCCCGATCTTGTTTTCGGAACATTCATAGGCTCGACTCAGGCAAATTGGGGGTTTACCGCAGCTTTCGATAATGCAGGTAGATCTATTACGGGTGCAGCGTTATGGGATGGCGGAATGGGGACCTACCCTACAACAGCAGGTGCGATTTCGACCACATTTGCGAACGGAAACGGCCCTTTCGACATCGGCATATCAGTATTTTCAGCAGATGGCACGAACTTAGAATACAGTACAATTGCAGGAGGTAATGGAATGGACATAAGCTCATCTATCGTAGCCGATTCTAACGGAGATTTTTACGTTTTCGGAACGACGGGTTCTTCGGACTTCCCTATTACCTCAGGTGCTTACGACGCTTCTTTTAATGGAGGCCCCTCGGCAAGTCTAAACGGATGTTGCTTCTTCCCAGGAGATTTCGGGTCGGGCTCCGATTTGTTTATTATGAAATTCGCTAGCGGTATGACGGGTCTTCTTTCGAGCACCTTTATCGGAGGGACAGGGAATGATGGGATAAATTCCGGGACGATGTTGAATTATAATTACGGAGACGTGTTCAGGGGTGAGATAAACGTAGATGAACTTGATAGGGTTTGGGTTGCGACTGTGACTTCAAGCATAGACTTCCCTATCGTAAATGGCCCATATATTAGCTATAATGGAGGTGCAACTGATGGGGTTCTTTTTAGGATGAGCTCGGACCTATCGGCAATGGAGTGGTCATCATTTGTTGGAGGTTCACAGGCAGACGCAGCTTATGGCGTGCAGTTTACCTCGGCTTTCGAACCTGTAGTTTGTGGAGGAACTCGGAGTACAGATTATCCTGCTTTGGGCAGTTCCCACCAGTTCGTTTTCGGTGGGGTCGTAGATGCTTTTGTAACGAGGTTTCCTAATGGTGGAGGCACCCCTCTCGCAAGTACTTATTACGGTAGTTCGGCTTATGATCAGTCATATTTTGTACAGTTAGATGATGCAGATAATATCTATCTTTTTGGCCAAACAGAAGGTGATTTACCACTATCAGGAGCCGTTTACTCATCTAGCCCAAATGCAGGACAATTCATAGCATGCTTCGATTCAAACTTGCAAAATCTTCTTTGGAATACAAGAGTAGGGAATCCTAATAATCAATTTCATATCGACATAAGCCCTACGGCTTTTCTAGTTAGCGACTGTGGGCAGATTTACTTGAGCGGATGGGGAGGGGGAACTAATTCGGGTAACTCACCCTATGCAAATTTTAGTGGGACTATGGGTATGCCTACTACTGGAGATGCTTTTCAATGGAACACAGATGATAGTGATTTCTGGCTTGGGATGTTAAATCCAGGAGCTCAGACGTTGATCTATGGAACTTATTTCGGGGGATCGTCTTCAGCAGAACATGTTGATGGCGGAACGTCGAGATTTGATAAGAACGGAACAGTTTATCAAGCGGTTTGTGCTGGATGTGGTGGAAATAGTGACTTCCCTACTACTCCAGGAGCTTGGAGTAGCACGAACGATAGTTTTAACTGTAATCTCGGCCTTTTTAAGTTCGAATTAGGAGCGATTCAAGTCAATATAGACTTAGTAGCACCCGATGTCATTTGTCCTGATGAGCCTATTCAATTCGTCAATAACTCTCAAGGGGGCGGAGCATATTTGTGGCAATTTGGCGATGGTGAAATTAGCGATGAATTCGAGCCTATTCATGTTTATCCATCATCAGGGGATTGGCAAGTTTCTCTAACTGTTTCGGATCCTCTGGGTTGCTTAGACGAACAAACAGCAATCTTAAATCTTACTATTGAAGAGCCATTAAACCCAACAATTGATCAAGTTCTTCCAATATGTTTAGGAGATGAGGTACAATTGAATGCTTGGGGGAGCGATGGACTTTTTTGGCTTGCAGACCCCACATTAAGTGCAACGGATATACCCAACCCAATCGCAACACCTACAGAGACCACGACTTATACGGTTCACGATGAAAACGCGTGTGGAGCTATGCAGGCAGAGGTTACCGTAGAAGTAAGCTTTGTGGAAGCTTCTGTAAACACTCCTGCAACGACAATTTGCTTAGGTGATAACGTAGAGTTATCTGCTGATGGAGGAACACTGTATAATTGGTTTCCGCCCACGGGTCTAGATAATCCCTCAGCATCTACAGTGTCAGCGTCACCTAACGTAAACACTCTTTACACAGTTACTGTTTCAGACGCTATAGGGTGTAATGACACTCAAACTGTTCAAATTACTGTCGTTCCTGAACCTCCTGGGGGTCAAGTTTATGATAGTATAGACCTTTGTATAGGCTATGGTGCATCTTTACCGGGCGCAGAAGGCGACGCATGGCTTTGGGACCCTCCGATAGACCTAAGCTCAACTAGCGCTCAAGCTCCTTATGCCACTCCCACACAAGATATTACGTATCAGGTAACTATCCATAATATTTGCGGATTTGGCACTGATGAAGTAAGTGTTCACGTAATAACCCCAACTGCCCAAGCATCTGAGGGAGGGAGTATTTGTAGAGGCGAGCAGTTTCAGGTTTCGGCTTCGGGAGGAGACCCAAATGGCTCCACGTTTAATTGGTCACCAGCCCCTTTAGTGGGCCAACCTACAAGTGGAGAAACGTATGTAATTCCGTACTTCACCCAAACGTTTACTGTTTACGTAACTGACTCGAATGGGTGTACTGCAAGCGACGAACTAACCGTTTACGTGGGTCAACCCCCTAACGTTAATGCTGGCCCCGATAGAGATGTAGAATGGCTCGATAGAGTAAGATTGCTAGGATCGACAAGCGGAGATAATTTTTGGTGGACTCCTGCAGAAGATTTGACATGTTCATACTGCACTATGCCAGAAGTCCTCTCAGCGGAGCCAGGGTGGTATGTTTTTCACGCTTTAGATTTAAATGGATGTGAAGGAAGAGACTCTACTTTTCTAGACGTATTCTACCCCGTCTTCTTACCCACATCTTTCACCCCGAATAACGACGGCATTAATGACGCCTTCTTCGCTAAAGGTTTAAGGCTACAGGGTTATAGACTTATTGTTTACAACAGATGGGGCGAAGAGGTTTACTTTTCAGAAGATGCAGAAGAGGTTTGGTCTGGCACATCAAAAGGCGGCACGCACTTCTGTCCAAACGGTGTTTATCTCTACACTTTGCGTTATGAAGATCAAGACGGTCCACACCTTAAGTACGGTCACGTAACCCTAATAAGATAGTTGAAAACCTATCCTTGAGTACTTTGAAATTTTCGATTTTCGTGATTATATTGCCTGCATGGACTTAAAGTACACTCGCGGACTACTCCCTGGAATGTTCCTCGATTACGACTGTGTAATTGTACCCGGACTTGGAGGTTTCGTATGCAATGAGCGCTCTGCTTGGTATGATGCAGATAAAGCTGAAATGGTTCCCCCTTCTAGAGACGTTTTATTCAGTCCAAACCTGACTCATAACGATGGCCTCCTCGCTCAAGAAATAATGCGCGCTACGGAGTGTTCTTATTCTGATGCGATGTCTATTGTCAATTCGGAGTCTGCTATGATGGTCGAGGACTTGAGCAATGGTATTCCTGTTGAATTACCTCGAGTAGGAAGACTTTATAAAGGAGAGGATGGAGTTATTCGATTCCTTCCAGACGCTGAAATTGTGAGAACTCTAAGTTCGTTTGGTCATTCAAGAATTCCACTTTCCCTATTAAAACAAAACGTAGTAGAACCTTCCGTTTCCGCTACCCCAACCCCAAGGGTAATTCAGATTTCTGAGAAAATCGAGAATCAGCAATTTTCTAATGCTATCCCTCTAAGAGTTAAAATTGCTCGAGTAGCAGCAGTAATTGCCATTCCCGCTATGTTAGGAGGGGCATGGATGCTTACAGACACAACTCCTTCGACAACATTAATGAGTGTTCTGCCTTCGTTCTCACCATCTACAGGTTCTTTGCTATACGATACAGACGATAACAATAAAGAAGAAGAGTTGGTAATTAACTATTCGTCTGATGACCTAGAAGTTGTCAGAACGGAAGATAGCAAGCCTGCTGACGAATCAACCGTTGACATTACACTCGAGACTTTGGAGGCAAAGGCAGATCAACCTCTAAAGGAGATAAATTTTTTAATTGTAGGAGGAGCGTTTTCTGTAAAAGAAAATGCTTTGTCCTTAGTTGCTACACTAAAAGAAGAGGGGTACACTCCGACACTCCATTTTCAAAAGCATAATAAACTACATCTGGTCGCATTAAGTGAGCACGAAACAGAGCAGTCTGCAAGAAGGGGCCTATCTAAAGCAAGAAAGTCAGGTCGTAAAGCTACTTGGCTGAAAAAGATGTAGAATTAGTTTATAGCTATTTACGACTTTATTCTGTAAAAAGTTTTTCTAGTTCAGAGTGTTTGTCTTCAGGGCAAGGCAAAAGGCCTTGTTCTAATAGTAAGAATATCTCCCTTCCTCTAGCTTCTGGGGGAAACTCTTTTTCACCTCGAAAAATATCGGGACTTTTCTCGCTTTTTTTATGGACTAAACGCAGAACTTTTGCTTTAGTTTCGGAAAACTTAAACACCCAACGATCTTCTTCACTATGTCTTTCTAAAAATGTAATTCGCGAGGTAGTTGATTCCCAAAAGAACGTACTGAATTCATCAAGAAGGTACTCTACCATGTGAGGGTTCTCTCGCTTAATTTTTTGCCACTCTGGAGCATCCACCCCCTGAGAAGACAGAAATTTTACAAATTCAGATTCTACTGCTGTAAATTCTTCTTCAGTCAGGCGCCTAAATCTCATATTGTTACTTTTCGATACCCTCAAGCATAAATAAGAAGGCATACTCCATTGCCGTTTCTTTAAATCTCGCAAACCTTCCGGAAGCACCACCATGTCCAGTTTCCATATTGCAATGCATAAGAATTAGGTGGTCGCCTTGTTTTTTATCTCGAAGTTTAGCAATCCATTTTGCAGGCTCCCAATATTGAACTTGACTGTCCCAATAGCCTGTTGTAATTAATGTATGAGGATATTTAAGTTCAGCAACGTTATCGTACGGGCTATACGACATGATATAATCGAAATAATCTGGATTTTTAGGATTCCCCCACTCATCGAACTCTCCAGTCGTTAATGGTATGCTTTCGTCAAGCATAGTGTTAATGACATCAACAAACGGAACCGCAGCAACGATACCGTTGAATAGCTCAGGCTCGAGATTCATAACTGCTCCCAATAGAAGTCCCCCAGCGCTTCCTCCCATAGCGTAAAGGTGATCTGGGGATGTGTAGTTATTTGTAACGAGGTGTTTTCCACAATCGATAAAATCGTTGAAGGTGTTCATCTTCTTAAAAAGTTTCCCATCTTCATACCAATGTCTTCCCATCTCTGAACCGCCTCTAATATGTGCCATTGCAAATATAAATCCACGATCTAATAAACTGAGTCGAGTTGTCGAAAACCCGGGGTCGATACTATATCCGTAACTACCGTAGGCGTATAATAGTAGAGGGTTAGATCCATCAAGTTTGATGCCTTTACGATAGACAATGCTAACGGGAACTTTTGCTCCATCACGAGCCTCAACCATTATTCGTTCGCTTATGTAATTAGCCGGATCGAAATCACCACCTAATACCTTTTGTTGCTTTAGAAGAGTACGGGATTTATCGGAAAAATCGTGCTCAAATGTAGTATGTGGGGTTGTGAGCGAAGTATAGCCAAACCGTAGTTTTGTGGCCTTAAAATCGGGGTTAGTTCCGACATAAGTCATATAAGCGGGGTCGTTAAACTCTAAGTAGTAATCCTCTGCGCCATCCCAACTTTTAATACGTATAGCTGTAAGTCCATCTTTCCGTTCTTCAATAACTAGATACTTTTCGAAAATCTCAGTCCCTTCAAATAGAACGTTGTCACGATGGGGTATTACGTCCTCCCAATTCTCCCGCGAGGGAGTTTTGATAGAAGTTTTTACAAGTTTGAAATTTTTCGCGTCTGCGTTAGTTTGAATGTAAAAGTAATCTCCATAGTGACTTACGTGATATTCGTGATCTTCCTCCCTTGGAGAAATTACAGTCCACTCTGAATCGGGATTATTTGCATCAATATATCGTGTTTCACTGCTCAAGGTAGAGTGTGAGCCTATCATGATGAATCTTTCGCTCTTAGACTTGCCGACCCCCACATTAAAGGTGTCATCGGTTTCTTCGTAAACTACTTCGTCATCGCTCACATTTGTCCCTAAAATGTGTTTGTATATTCTGTAGCTTCTAAGTGTTACAGGATCCTTCTTAGTGTAGAAAAAGGTTTTGTTGTCATTAGCCCAAACCGCCCCCCCTGTCGTCTCAGGAATAACGTCCTCAAACATAACTCCCGTTGCCAGATTCTTTACTCTAAGAGTGTACTGACGGCGACTTACGGTATCTATTCCATAAACGAGAAGGTCGTTATTAGGACTCACGCTCGAGCCCCCTACAGCGAAGTAACTATGGCCTTTCGCCAATGCTGGTTCGTCGAGAAGGATTTCTTCCTCCCCCTTCATAGTATCTTTCTTACGGCAATGAAACGCATACTCCTTTCCTTTTTCAAAACGAGAATAATACCAGTATCCTCTATAGAAAACAGGAACGCTCTCATCGTCCTTTACGATTCGACCTACGATCTCATCGTAAAGCTTGTTTTGGAATTCTTTTGTATGCTCTAGAGCAGATTCTTTATACTTGTTTTCAGCGTTGAGATAATCGAGCACGTCTTGTGTTTGGTCATCAGGAGTGGAAGCACTCTTCTGCTCATCACTTAGCCTCATCCAAAAATAATCGTCGTGAATGCTTTTGCCATGAATCTCTGTAGTGTGAGGCACTATTTTTGCATCAGGAGCTATAATATTACGAGAAGCGAGCTCTTGCTCACTCGTTGAGAGGGAAGTATTCAAGTTAGTTGAGTCAGACATAGATTTATTAGAAACTTCAGAAGGTTCAGAACAAGAAAACAGCACAACAGTTGCTATAATGTAAAGGCGGCTTAACATCTTGCAAAGATAATATCATAATAAGCACTAGTCGATACTCCAACCGTCCCCTAATAATGATTCTATTTTCGAAAGGTCTTCGGGAGTATCTACTGAAAGTGTGCGATGATTTGTGGTGCCGACATCTATTTTCCACCCGTGCGACAACCAACGGAGTTGTTCTAGACCCTCCCTTTCTTCAAGTTTAGAAGGGTGAAGATTTATAATAGCCTCTAGTGCAGAACTTGTAAAAGCGTAAAGTCCTACATGCTGAAGCCAAGCCCCTTCGCTATATGGAATAGGGCTTCTACTAAAATATAATGCCTTTCCATTAAGGTCCCTAACGACTTTTACTCGGTTAGAATCCTCTCTTCCTGGATCAGAAGATTTCATCGGATGAGCGAGAGTTGCTATGGACGCTCCAGGTTTGCGAATTAAGTGGACTAACTCTTTTAGTTGCTCGGGATGAACGAAAGGCTCGTCACCCTGAACGTTTATAATCGCTTGAGGTTTCGGATCTAATTGAGAGAGAGCGGCGTGGCATCTCATAGTTCCGTTTGCACAAGAAACAGGGGTCATAACCACCTCTCCTCCGAAGCCTAAGACGGCCTCTTCTATTCTTTTGTCATCAGTAGCCACGATTACTCTATCTACTACTCCAGCCCCCTGTACACGACGTACAACACGCTCTATCATGGGCACCCCGCCAACTAGTGCTAGAGGTTTGCCCGGAAACCTTGTAGACCCGTACCTAGCGGGAATTATTGCAACAACATTATTATTTGGCATTATTCTATTTCATAGGTGTACACAACATTAACAAGTCTAGGAGCCTCAATTGCAAGAGGGCGCACGCTATACTCCTCATTGAATAAATTGCTTATAACTAGAGATAATTTAGAGTATTCGTTAAGATTTACTCCTACTCTAACATCGATAAGCCACGGTAAAGTTGGATGAGTATCGAGCCAGTTATTTAATCCCCAATCGACAAATTGAAAGTTTTCAAATGCCACGAAAGCTTGATCGAAATTCTTGATTACGCTTTGGTATCGAGCACTTACCCCAACGAAACCATGTGGATGAGTCCATTGCGCGTCGAATCGTACTAGATGAGGTGATCGATATTTTAATATGTAACCCGTAGTATCATGGCTTGTCCCGATATAAGTAGTGGATACATTAGAGCTGTCAGGGTTATAATTCAAATGCGGAGTTAGACTTATCGGGTTCGTGTATGTGTACCCACCTAGAATATCTAGAGTGTGTTGACCTTGAGCTCCCCATTTGGCTTGACCCATTAAGCTTATTTCTGCCCCTCTCACTTGACTTTCTCCAGTGTTTAGGCTTCGAAACCCTAGACCAAATAAATTATCAAACCCCTCACTAGGAGCCCATGTGCCAAAGGAGAACTCTATGAAATCTGTGTATTTCTGTTGGAAAACGGCAAAATCGAGATACCCCACAAATCCCCCAATTTTCAATCCTTGTTTTACTCCAATTTCAATGCTAGTAGAGGATTCTGGCCTTAGCTTTTCGTTAGGATATACCTGTAAATCTCCAAGCCCTGTCCGTATAAATTTCTCGGCAATAGTAGGGAACCTAAACCCTTGGCCTAGGCTACTTCGCAGGTATGTTTCTTCTGCAACTTGATAGTTCGCTCCCGCCCTAAATACAGGTTTTCCTTCAGACACTCCATTAATAGAAAAGTGCTCGTACCTCACACCAGACGAGACGTTTAAGTATTGTCCTATAGGTTTGTCTATCTGAAGATACCCTGCTATGTTTCGTGCGATATTTACACCGTCTTCATTTCCTCCAGTATAAAGTTGCGCCTCCCCTTTCGTGTATTGATGGACAAGACCTCCCGTTATAGCCATTTCCTCCATACCCCACACACCGATTTTTTGAGACTGTAGTTCTGAGTATAAAACGTCGGAATTATTACCCTGATTGTTGTCATTATCATTCCTTAAATGCTGCCATCGATTTCGAAAACTAGTTCTAACTCCAGAAGGACTCAAGTATTCTATAAATGGATCAACAGTACCCACAAGTTGCTTCGTACGAGTAGCGGCGCCGGCATAGCTGCTGTAAAGCCCCGTAGAAGAGTGCCCCCAAATTAAGGTATTTAACGACTCACCTTTCTGCCAGTTAGTGCTCAATCCATAGGTCAAACCAGGAATAGAACTTTCTCTCTTTCGTAGATTGATATTAAACCTCGCTTGAGCATTTGCCCCATATCTATCGACAGAAAAGGGATTATATCCCGCTACGTTAGTGTCTATAGGCACATCGAGAGAATCGAACGTTATCGTGGGGCCTTTATACCCATCGTCTCCAAGTAAATTACCTCCAATTACGACGTCCCAATTTCCGATTTGTCGACTATGAAGAAATCGAATATTCGTTTGTTGTAAAGTAGTATTCCAATACATCGAGGAGTCAGACCTAGGATTTGAGTATGCTCCATGTTGAACGGTCACTCGTGTTAAAGGTCGAGCATCTGGATATCGAGTGCGGATATTTATTACTCCACTAAGTGCGGCGCTTCCGTAAAGGACAGAGCTAGCGCCTTTAATAACTTCGATTTGGTCTAAATTTTCGAGGGGAAGAAACCCCCACATCGGACGCCCTGCGTCACCACTTAGAACGGGTAAATCGTCAACCATAATCATTACCCTAGACCCAGCACCATAACTAAAACCGCTGCCAGACCTAATCTGCGGTTCACCATCTACCATACTCACGCCCGGAGTCTGTTCCAAAGCTGATTCTAAAGATGTAGTGGCCTTACTCTCCACCAAAGCGGGTTGTAAAATTTCCATAGACACAGTTACTTCTGCGACACTTTGTTCGAAACGACCAGCCGAAACCACAGCTATATCGAGTGCCCTTGCCTCTGATTCAAGTGTTATGTCCCAAATAACCTTCTGACCCCCAACAAACGTAAATTCTTTCGCTTCAGTTTTTTTACCGATAAAAGAACACGAAACCATTTGTAATCCAGGATTTAATTCTAACGAGTACTTTCCATTGATATCAGTTGCTACAATATTATTATTATCCCCATTTGAAACATAAGCTCCTACAACGGGGTTGCCCTGTGTATCTGAGACAAAACCTGATATGGTTTGGGCGCTGATGACTAAAGATGAGGCGGTTAACCCAACGCAGATAAGCACATACCTAAGCATATGCGAAGTGATTCTCTTTTGCATTTAACTAAGTAAATACATTCTGTATGGAAAATTGCTTAAATCGGGTAAACGTTGATAAATTCTTAGTTGTCAATTATAAACTCTCAATTGTTTCAGCCCAAAAAAAAGAGAGGTTTGCCTTATGACTTCTCGTGTACATACTCTTTTGGCCCTCACTTTAATCGATGATTTAGGTCCCACTAAATTGAAAGCTCTGATAACATTAAAGGGATCTGCCTCAGCTGCTCTAAAAACCTACCCTTTACGCGTAAGAAAATCGGCTCTGGAAAGGGCTTTAAAGGTTCAAAAAAGCGTGTCAGATTTAGGTGGACGAGTAGTATCATTCCATTGTTCAGAGTATCCATTTCTGTTAAAAAATATTTCGGATCCGCCAGGAGTAATCTATGTAAAAGGTAATATTCCTAAAGAAATTTCTAGAGCTATTGCTGTTGTAGGAACTCGAAAATGTAGCCCCGAAGGAAAGCGTTTTGCAGAACTTTCTGTAAAGCATATGGCCAAACAAAATTGGCCACTCGTTAGTGGGTTAGCACTAGGGATAGATACCGCTGCACATAATATGGCGATAGAAAAAGGACTCCCATCTGTAGCAGTTTTGGCACATGGATTTGAAAGAATTCACCCAGTCTGTAATGAGAGTTTAGCGAATGAAATATTGCAGCATGGAGGAGCATGGATTTCTGAACACCCCCCGGGAACAAAAGTTTTGAAGTGGATGTTTGCGGCTCGAAATAGAATTTTAGTGGGTTTATGCACAGCAACTGTTTTGGCTGAAAGCCCTGAAAAAGGAGGCTCAATGATATCTTTGAAACTAGCGCTCAATTACAACAGAGGTACATACGCTTTTCTTCCCCCTAATGCTTATGAAAACAGGTGGAATGGCAATAGATATATTATCGCTCAAAACCACAAAAATGCAATAAAAACGATACCGAATTGGCATAATCAACTCATATCAGAAATTAAAGAAATGGCAATAACTAAAGAAGAACAGAGGCTCACAAACCAAGTAGCTAAAAACACAAAAATAGCTGGTGCAAATAAGGCCCCTAAACGCTGTAAATCATTATATATGGAACTATCGAGAGACCCTAAATCGCCTTATGAAATGAGTAAAACTTTACGAACGGACGTGAAAACTATTAGGACTCGCCTGTTTATTCTTGAATCTCTTCAGATGGTGAAGCGTGAGCCGGGTGATTGCTACTCTCTTCTTTAATTTCCGTTTTAATTTCTGGCTCGGATAATAGTAATTGCCCGTCATTTGTTGCGACAGGCTCAAGTCCAGTTCCTTTTTGGATTAAAGAAATAGTCATAATAATGCACGTAACAAGTATTACGACAAGTAAAATCCCTCCATCGAAGGCTGTGTCTATATGTTCAGGGTAATTAGATCCTATTTGGAAGAATAGAAGAATAGTAATCAGGCCTCTGGGAGCAATGTACAATAGAGAAGTAGGGTCCTTAGATCTGAAAACTCTGAGAAAAACAAACCTAACAGCATAAAGAAGGACAGAAATAGCAAGTCCGTAAAAGATCACTTTAATATCCGTTAGTGAGGCCAAAACAACAGTTGCTCCAAAGAGTACGAAGAAGAAAGTTCGAATTACAAAGGCACTTTCAAGAGTTAAAATATGAAAATCATGTCGTAAGCCAGCCATTTTCTTATCATCTAGAAGTCCGCCCAGCCAACTTTCGCCATTCTTGTTTTTGAAAATTTTTGCGAAGAAGATATTGTGATTATTCAACATTAAACCGAAGATTAATATTAGAATAAGAGGACTGAGGTGAAGAAGCTTTTGGACTGAATAAATGAGAATTAATACGGCAATCGATAAGAACAACTTCACGGAACTTGTGATTTTCTGTAAAACGTATACAAGTAGATAGCTCACAATTATAGATATTAAAAGCGAGGCCCCTAGGTTAATAGCAATTGCCTTCAGGACTTCACCTGTGCCAGTAGCTTGCTGATTTCCTAAAACTAGATAGAAAGCCATAATCCCCCAGATGTCTGAGAAAGTGCTTTCGTATACCATGAACTCCTTTTTTTCAAGGGCAAGCCCTCCTACAGAAGGGATTATTATCGCGCTACTCATAATTGATAGAGGAATAGCATAAATCACAGACGTGAACCATTCTAAGCCTAAAGTAGCATTAAGTAGCCAGGCTATTGCGAGTGAACTAGCTATAAGTGAGAAAAGTGCTAAAGAGGCGCTTTTAATAATAAGAGGAAGCTTTTCTTTTGAAAGTTCGAGATCTAAAGACGCCTCAAGAAGTATGAAAATCAACCCCACAGTGCCGAGAAGTTCAAGCGCTAGATTTTCAAAAGGAATTTCGCTTACTCCTAAACTGGTTAATCCTTGACGAATAAGTATCCCCATTCCGATTAGTACAAGTACGGAAGGTATGTTCGTTTTCTTCGCAAGTAGGTTTGCGAAATAAGACAGAATAATTATAATGCTTCCGCCAATTACAAGCGAAAAAGCACCAATATCATCAATAGAAAATGAGTCAAAAATAGAGTTGAGCATAAGCCCAAGATAAAGCATTATTTTTTCAACCTAGCTAAAGCCTCCTGTAAAGAGCCTCCAAAAATCATTACCCAATGCAAACACCATAAGACCCAACAGAAGAGTGATTCCTATAACTTGAGCGTATTCCATTATTTTCTCGGGAGCAGGCTTTCCAACAATCATTTCATAGAGCAAGAAAACAACATGTCCACCATCCAAAGCAGGAATAGGGAGAAGGTTCATAAAGGCCAAAATTAATGAGAAGAAAGCGGTATTTCTCCAAAAGATTAACCAGTCCCACCCCCCGTCAAAGATGCTTCCAAAAGTTATTAATGAGCCGACTTGTGATGCTCCGGCCTTTGATGCCAAAAAGCGCATAGAAAGTGCGTAATCTTGGAGAGTTGATCCAGCTAAAAAGAATCCGTTAACAATAGCTCCTCCAAAGGAATATTTAATTTCTTTCTGAACGAAAAGGTCAGTAAATGAAGCCGGACTGGCGAATGAAAATCCAAGATGACCAGCCGTATCAGTCATTGCAGGAAGAGATAATTGTTGACCGTCCCTTTCAATGTGTAGTATGACAGCAGAACTAGGAGAGCTTTCAAGAGCTTTCACAGTAAGTAACTGCTTCCCAGTAGTTGTATTGCCTACTCCAGTAATCAAATCTCCTGCTTGTAGTCCCGCTGTTTCAGCTCTTGAATCTTTGTTTACAGACTGTACCACAGATGGGAGTTGAAGATAGAAAGGTCTGCGAATGCCTTGATTAACTAGGGTTTGGCCTAACTCATTGTCAAACGAAAGCTCTACAGCCTTTCCGTTACGCATAACCGTGGCTTCAGTAACAGTCTCGAAGAAAGCGGTACTTCTAAGATCCTGGAATGTTTCGAGAGGTTCGCCATTGAACTCAACGATATGATCCCCGTTTTGGAAACCTAAAGTCTCAAGACGCGGGTCGACGTTTACGCTATATTCGTTAGGCAGTACAGTTTCTCCCCAAACAAGTAAAACCATGCTGTAAATAACAAACCCTACGAGTAGGTTCATGATGATTCCCCCGAGCATGATGATTAAACGTTGCCAAGCTGGCTTAGATCGGAATTCCCATGGTTGAGCAGGTTGTTTCATTTGCTCTTTATCCATGCTTTCATCAATCATTCCACTGATTTTGACGTAACCTCCAAGTGGAAGCCATCCGATGCCCCATTCTGTTTCTCCAATTTGCTTCTTAAAAAGTGAGAAGCCTGGATTCATAAAGAGGTAGAATTTCTCTACTCTAGTTTTAAAATAACGAGCAGCTAAATAGTGGCCTAGTTCGTGTAATACGACTAGAATAGATAAGCTAAGCAGGAGTTGTAGTCCTTTGATAAGTGCGATCATGGCGGCAAAGATACTCTTTGAGTCTAATGCCCACACATTTCCACGCTGTGATGATGACAAAGGATGTGAAATTATTTAATAATAAGCCCTCTTGTGTGCATCTTGCACTCAGAATGACCGTAAAATCAAAACCTCGCACTACATTTTGGAAGGTGCTATTTTTTCTTGGTGGCCTAAGCCCTCTATTAGGAATCGCTGCCTTAGTGGGAATCGCTCTGTATGGCGCACTTCCTGATACAGAAGCTCTCGCAAATCCACGTACAGACTTAGCAACTAAGATATACACGATGGACGGGAAAGTCCTTGGCAGCTACTATAACGAAAACAGAACAGATGCGAGATATGAAGAATTACCACAACATTTGGTCGACGCTCTAATCTCAACAGAGGATGTAAGGTTTTTCAGCCATGATGGAATTGACTTTTATGGGTTAGGTCGTGCCATTGCGTATATGGGAAAAAGAGGAGGTGGATCAACGATTACTCAGCAACTTGCTAAGCTTCTCTTCACTGAAGAATATGAATCTACTAGTTTTATTGAAAGAGCATTTTTACAAAAGCCCAAAGAGTGGATTATTGCCGCCAGACTAGAGGGACATTATACGAAAGGGGAAATTTTGACCATGTACTTAAATCGCTACGATTTCTTGAATCAAGCAGTCGGAATTAAAAGCGCTGCGAACATTTATTTCAATAAAGAGGTCGGAGAATTAAACGTACAGGAGTCGGCGATGTTAGTGGGAATGTTAAAGAATAGCGCTCTATTTAATCCTTTACGAAGATTGGAAATGGTGACAAAACGACGAAATGTGGTTTTGGCACAAATGGAGAAATATAAATTTCTTACACCTGAAATAACAGATTCACTTCAAGAACTTCCGATTACCCTAAGCTATCAGCGAGTTAGCCATGCGGAAGGGCCTGCACCATATTTTCGTGAGAGACTGCGAGCAGAGTTGAAAAAGTTGTTTTCAGAAAAACAAGACGACGGGACCTATCTTATAAGTAAATCAGACGGTTCTAAATACAATATTTATCGCGATGGGCTTCAGGTGCATACCACTTTAGATAGTCGTATGCAGAAATATGCAGAAAATGCTGTAGCGGAACATCTAGGGGGGGAGTTACAAGCGGTTTTTGAGCAAGATTTGAAAAAGCGACCTAAAAAAGATTATCCGTTTTTTAAAGATATTAAACCCTCTGCAAAAAAGGCGATACTAAACATTGCTATTCGCGATTCAGACCGTTATAAAAAGAGTAAAGGAAAGCTTTGTCCGGAATGTAATAGACCGGCATTCTATATTGTCGATCATTTGCTGGAAGGAGATAAGGAAGGGTTTAAGTGTGATCTCGAAAAAGGAGGGTGCGGACATATTTGGATGGGGTTGAGTTCAGAGGACTTTAAGAAATCACTTAATGAGCCTGTAAAAATGAAGGTATTCAGTTACGATGGTCCGATAGACACAGTCTTAACACCAATGGACAGTATTATTTACAGAAAGAAGATTTTGCAGGCTGGTCTTTTGTCTATTCAGCCTTCTACAGGCCAAATTAAAGCTTGGGTAGGCGGTATCGATTACAGGTTTTTTCAATATGATAACGTTGATCAGAGTAAACGACAAGTAGGGTCTACATTTAAGCCTTTCGTGTATGCAACGGCCCTTCGAATGGGGATGAATCCATGCGACGAACTACCGAATCAAGTTACCTGTATCGATTTGCCGAAGGGATCTGACCCTCCTCGTTGGTGTCCGGACAATTCATCTGAAGATTACGGAGAGATTGTGACTCTCGAGTATGCTCTTGCGAACTCGATGAATACTGTCACAGCGAAATTAATAAAGACTTTTGGTACAGACCGGGTAATTAAATTAGCTCATGCTTTAGGAATAGAAAGCTATATTCCAAGCGTACCTTCTATTGCACTAGGGGTTGCGGAACTTAGGTTGAAAGAGCTAGTTTCTGCAAATGCGGCACTTGTTAATGGTGGAGTTTATATAGAGCCTACGATTTTGGTTAGGATAGAAGACCGGTTTGGGAATACTATTTATGAGCCTAATCCAGAAGTTCGTCAGGGGCTTGACGAGCTAACTGCATATAGAGTGGTTAGGATGATGAAGGGAGTTGTGGATGGAGCTTGGAACGAGGAGTTGCAAAAACGAATGGGTACGGGGGTACGGTTGCGATACGACTCTGAACAGCGTGACTATGATGGGATAACCGCTCCAATGGCGGGAAAGACGGGTACAACTCAGAATAATACAGACGGATGGTTTATGGGGCTTACACCTGACCTTGTTACTGGGGTTTGGGTTGGAGCACAAGACCCTACGGTACGATTTTCTACTACACATTATGGTCAAGGAGCAAATACGGCACTACCGATTTATGGGTTTTTTATGAAAGATACTTATGCAGATGAGGAAATAGCGCTGTCGCAGGAAGATTTTTTCAGACCTGAATCATTAGGTGCAGATACTTTAAATTGCAAAGAACAAACAACTTTAAAAGGACATACCTTCGACTCAGATGGATTCGATGATTCAGACCTTTTTAATTAAATAAAAAATGGCGATTTCTAAATTAGTTAGCGGAGTAGAGACAGCTTGCATGGGCGTTGAGGATGGAATGACGTTTATGCTTGGTGGGTTTGGGCTTTGTGGAATTCCTGAGAATTGTATTGAGGAATTAGTGAGGCTCGGAGTAAAAGATGTTACGTGCATTTCAAATAATGCCGGTGTAGATAATTTTGGACTAGGTAGGCTCCTGCAAGGTCATCAAATCCGCAAAATGATTTCTTCTTATGTGGGAGAGAATGATGAGTTTGAACGCCAAATGCTTTCAGGCGAGTTAGAAGTAGATCTTATTCCTCAGGGATCACTAGCGGAACGGTGTAGAGCAGGAGGTGCGGGTATTCCGGCATTTTATACACCGGCTGGGTTCGGGACGGAGGTTGCGGAAGGTAAGGAAGTGAGGGATTTTGATGGAAAGCCGCACATATTAGAATCTGCTCTCACGAGTGATTTCGCTTTTGTGAAGGCGTGGAGGGGAGATGAAGCGGGGAATTTGGTCTTTAAAGCAACTGCAAGAAACTTCAACCCTATGATGGCGATGGCTGGAAAAATCACGGTAGCGGAAGTAGAAGAACTTGTCCCTCTGGGAACGCTTGACCCGAATGAAATTCACACTCCTGGCATTTTCGTACAACGAATTTTTCAAGGCGACTCATATGAAAAAAGGATTGAACAACGTACAGTAAGACCCCTCAATAACTAAGCTATGCTAGATAAAAACGGAATCGCAACGAGGATTGCTCAAGAAGTTCAAGATGGCCAATATGTGAATCTGGGGATAGGAATTCCTACTCTAGTGGCAAACCATATTCCCAATGGGATGAACGTGGAATTTCAGTCAGAAAACGGAATTTTAGGGATGGGACCATTCCCATTCGAGGGTTCAGAGGATGCCGACCTAATAAACGCAGGTAAACAAACGATAACGGCGCTTCCTGGTGCAGTTTACTTCGATAGCGCGACATCGTTTGCGATGATACGAGGTCGTCACGTTCAACTTACCGTACTAGGAGCGATGGAGGTAAGCTCGACGGGAGATATTGCGAACTGGAAAATTCCGGGAAAAATGGTCAAAGGAATGGGTGGGGCGATGGATCTCGTAGCAAGTGCTGATAACATAGTCGTGGCGATGATGCACACAAATCGAGCAGGAGAGTCGAAACTACTCCCTCAATGTTCCCTCCCCTTGACTGGAGTGGCTTGTGTAAAAAGAGTGGTCACGAACTTGGCAGTTATCGACATAAAAGACGGAGCCTTTCATTTGGTCGAAAGAGCGCCTGGAGTATCTGTCGAGGATATCAAGTCCGCTACAGCAGGCAAGCTTATCATTCCGGATTCAGTACCTGAGATGAACCTCTAATTGTATTAAGCGTTCATTATTACGGCAACAGATTCGCAATCACCATCAATGGGTGGTGAGAACTTTGTTAGTTTTATTTCAATCGTTTTTGCAAGTGAAAGTTCGCTTTTCAACGACTCAACAATCCGTCTTCCGACATGCTCGATGAGTTTTGACGGAATTGCCATTTCTTTCTTTACGATTTTATGTACGGCACAATAATCAACCGTGTCTGAAAGGCTGTCTGACTGTCCACTTTGTCTCATATCTACTACAAGTCGAACGTCAACTCGGTATTCACCTCCTATTTTCGTCTCTTCTGCCATGCAACCGTGATAGGCGTGAAATCGAAGCCCACTAACTTCGATTATTTCAAACTTTTCGCTATTCATTCTGCTTTAAGTTTTGCTATTTCAAGGACACCACTTTCAAGTCTCGAGATTGTCTTTTCACGGCCAAGATACTCAGCAAAGTCAAACATAGAAGGTCCTCCTCCCTCTCCCGTTAGCGCTAGTCGTAGGGGTAATAGAACTTGCCCAAACCCCAGCTCTTTTTCTTCTAGGTGTGCTTTGAATTTTGACTCGATTTCTTCTGCCTCAAAGGGACTAATTGAGAGAAACATTTCCTTTAAATCTGCCATGTAAAGAGGGGTTTCCGCTTTCCATTTCTTCCTCACCATTTTCGCATTGAAGTCATTATATTTTGGAGCTTCGAAGAGCCACTTCGCTTCAAAAATTTCGTGTAAAAACGAAACTCGTTCGAGCATCATTTTTAGGATAGATATAGCTTCGGTTGAATTAATATTAAGACCCCTTTCAGAAGCGAGCTCAATAAAGTCATTCGCAAGTGATGCGGGACTTTGAGACCTTAGGTACTGCTCGTTAAACCATTTGGCCTTATCGGGACTGAATCTAGCTCCAGACTTGACAACTCTATCAAGAGTGAATGCTTGAGCCGCTTCTTCTAACGAAAATATTTCTCTCTCATCTCCGGGATTCCAGCCAAGCATTAAAAGCATATTTAAAAACGCTTGGGGGATATATCCCGCCTCTCTGTATCCGATAGAGATTTTACCAGTTTCAGGATCTTCCCACTCAGTCGGGAATACGGGAAAACCACCGGCATCACCATCTCTTTTGCTCAATTTTCCGTTACCTGTCGGTTTTAAGATTAAAGGTAGATGAGCAAACTTAGGAGAATCCCAACCAAACGCCCTGTAAAGCATTATGTGTAATGGAGCGCTAGGAAGCCATTCTTCACCTCGAATTACATGGCTAATTTCCATAGCATGATCATCGACAACATTTGCAAGGTGGTATGTTGGAAGACCATCTGCTTTAACGAGAACTTTATCGTCAACCACAGCGCTTGAAATACACACCTCGCCACGAATTTCATCAGTAAAAACGATATCTTCTGCCTCGTCCGGCGTCATAAAGCGAATGATGTATTGAGCTTCGGATTCGATAAGTTCCTCAACCTCGTCTGCATTTAAGGACAAACTATTTTTACAACCTCCCCTCGTTTTCGCATCGTACTGAAAGACTTCTTTTTTCCCTTCGGCCTCCTTCCTCATAATGTCAAGTTCCTCAGGCGTATCAAATGCCATATAGGCATGTCCCGATTCTAACAGTTTTTCAACGGCCTCACGATAAAAGGAGTTTCTTTCACTTTGACGATATGGTCCGAAGTCTCCCCCTGCAACTACTCCCTCATCAATTTCTATCCCACACCACTCTAAAGCTTCCCTAACGTACTCTTCAGCGCCTTCAACATATCGGGTTTGGTCTGTATCCTCTATCCTGAGCAGGAACTTACCGCCTTTAGACTTCGCGAACAAATAATTATAAAGAGCGGTTCTCACCCCTCCCATATGAAGAGGTCCTGTAGGGCTAGGGGCGAATCTTACGCGTACATTTTTAGATATCATGATGTTGCTTCTGTTGCAGGGTGCGAAGGTAATACCCCTTCTTCGAAACATGCGTAAACTCACCACCCTCAAATACAAAGAGTCAAGATTTTAATAGAAAAAAGTATTGAGATTTGTCCCAGATAAAAACCTCATATTATGAATGCATTACGCAACAAAGTCCAACTAATTGGCAGGCTTGGGAAGAATCCCGAGGTCATCACCTTTGACGATGGCAAATCAAAAGTTAACTTTTCAATGGCGACTAACGAATCGTATCGCAACGGCGAAGGCGAACGAATAGAGCGAACCCAATGGCATGATATTGTCGCTTGGGGATCGCTTGGGGAAATCGTAAGTCAATATTTGAAAAAAGGCTCAGAGATTGCCCTCGAAGGCCGACTCATGTATAGAACCTACGAGGATAATGATGGGAAAACACGTTACGTCACAGAAGTGATAGCGAATGACCTATTAATGCTCGATAAGAAGCCCGTAGAAGCGTGATCGGACAGGAGGGCTCTGACAGGTGAGCCCTCCTTTTTTCTTGTTTCTGTACTCTAACGTTGGTCGACGAGATTCTCACGTGTACCTTTATGCGCGATTATAGAAATAACCATGAGCAAAACAGGAATTCTAAAGTCTTCTCTATCAAAGAAGTACGCAATGGCCTTTACAGGCCTCTTTCTCTGTCTCTTTTTAGTGGGACATCTTTTAGGAAACCTGCAGCTATTTGCATCTGGTCCCGAAGGACAATCCGCATTTAACGAATATGCAGAGTTTATGACGACAAATCCCCTTATTAAGGTGATGTCATACTTGACTTATGCAAGTATTTTGTTCCATGTTTTAGACGGCTTCGTCTTAACGTTGAACAATCGTAAAGCTCGTCCAGTTAAATATGTAGTTGAAAAAGGTAAACTTAACTCGAGCTGGGCAAGTCGCAATATGGCACTATTAGGGACTATACTTCTTGTGTTTATTGTTACCCATATGAATAACTTTTGGTATGTAATGCATTTCGGCGAAATACCGATGGTGGATGGTTTGAAGGATTTGCACACAATTACATTAGCTTTCTTTAATCCACAAATTAATAGCCTTGCTGCTGTTATGACTTTATTGTATGTTTTTGCAATGATTTCAATGGGTTTTCATTTGAATCATGGTTTCCAGAGTGCTTTTCAGTCTCTGGGACTAAACCACCCTAAGTATACTCCTGTAATTAAATTCGCAGGAACAGCTTTTAGCGTGATAGTTCCAGCGGGATTTGCTTCTCTTCCTATTTACCTCTTCTTGATTCAATCTTAAGCGAATAAGTCATGTTAGATTCTAAAATCCCAGAAGGACCGTTAGCAGAAAAGTGGAGCAAGCATAAGGATAATATCCGACTTGTAAACCCAGCTAATAAAAGACACATTGATATTATTGTTGTAGGTACTGGCCTCGCTGGAGCTTCTGCAGCGGCCTCTCTTGCCGAGATGGGCTACAATGTAAAGTCACTTTGTTTTCAAGATTCACCCCGTAGAGCTCACTCGATTGCCGCTCAAGGTGGGATAAACGCCTCTAAGAATTATCAAAACGATGGTGATTCAGTTTATCGTCTTTTTTATGACACTGTAAAAGGAGGAGATTACAGATCTCGTGAAGCAAACGTTCATCGTTTGGCTGAGGTAAGTGGAAGCATAATAGACCAATGTGTAGCTCAGGGAGTTCCATTTGCTCGAGAGTATGGAGGGCTTTTAGATAACCGATCATTTGGAGGGGTGCAGGTTTCTCGTACGTTTTATGCAAAAGGCCAAACCGGTCAACAACTTCTTCTCGGAGCGTATTCGGCTCTTTCTCGTCAAATTTCGAAGGGAAAAGTAGAGATGCTTAATCGTCATGAGATGATGGACGTTGTGAAAATTGACGGCAAGGCGAGAGGAATTATCGCAAGGAATTTAATTACCGGTGAAATCGAGAGACATAGCGCTCACGCAGTAGTACTTTGTACTGGAGGATATGGAAATGCCTTTTATTTGAGTACAAACGCTATGGGGTCTAACGCATCGGCAGTTTGGAGAGCTCACAAAAAGGGATCATTCTTTGCAAACCCTTGCTTTACTCAAATCCATCCGACTTGTATTCCCGTAAGTGGCCATTATCAATCGAAATTAACTTTAATGTCTGAGTCATTGAGAAATGACGGAAGGATTTGGGTTCCTAAATCTAAATCTGATGTAGAGGCTATTCGCAACGGTTCTAAGAAAGCGATCGACCTTAAGGAAGACGAGCGAGATTACTATTTGGAGCGCAGATACCCAGCGTTCGGGAATTTAGTTCCGCGTGACGTAGCATCTCGTGCGGCAAAAGAACGTTGCGATGCTGGTTACGGAGTTAATAAAACTGGTCAGGCAGTATATCTCGATTTTGCTAGTGCATTCGAACGTTACGGAAAGACAGAGGTACTTACCCAGGGAATTGAAAATCCGACTCATGAACAAATCATAAATTTGGGACGAGAAGTGGTCAAGTCTAAATACGGTAACCTGTTCGATATGTACAAGCAGATTACGGACGACAATCCATACGAAACCCCTATGATGATATATCCGGCGGTTCACTACACTATGGGTGGACTTTGGGTCGATTATAACCTAATGACGACAGTTCCCGGATTATTCGCAGCAGGAGAAGCTAACTTTTCCGACCACGGAGCAAATAGACTAGGAGCTTCGGCACTTATGCAAGGTCTTGCCGATGGTTACTTCGTTCTTCCATATACTATTGGCGACTATTTGGCTGACGATATCAGAACAGGAAAAATTCCGACAAACTCACCAGAGTTTGACGAAGCGGAAAAGCAAGTAAAGGATGAAATCTCAGCATTGATTAATAATAATGGAGATACTCCAGTGGATGATTTCCACAGACGATTAGGCCTTATAATGTGGAATAAGTGCGGCATGGCTCGTAACGAAAAGCATTTAAAGGAGGCTATAGTTGAAATTCAAGAGCTACGTAAAGAATTTTACGCGAAGGTTCGAGTTTCGGGTTCAGCCGATGACTTCAATCCTGAATTAGAAAAAGCTACACGACTTGCAGATTTTCTTGAATTAGGAGAAGCGATGTGCCTAGACGCTTTAACAAGATCAGAAAGTTGTGGGGGTCACTTCCGTGATGAATCCCAAACAGAAGATGGTGAGGCTCTTCGCGATGACGAAAACTTCACTTTTGTTTCTGCATGGGAATACACAGGCGCACCTTCTGAGGCAAAACTTCATAAAGAACCCCTCGTTTACGATAACATTGAACTTAAGCAGCGTAGCTACAAGTAAACCATCTTTCGAATCATGAATATTACTCTAAAAGTTTGGCGTCAGAAAGGTCCTAATTCATTAGGAGCAATGGAAACGCACAAGATGACAGAAGTTTCAGGAGACATGTCTTTCCTAGAGATGATGGACGTTCTGAATGATAGGTTAGTTCGAGAAGGAAAAGAGCCTTTTGCTTTCGATCACGATTGTCGTGAAGGAATCTGTGGTACTTGCTCTATGTTTATTAACGGAGAAGCACATGGACCTGGTCGTAATGTTACAACTTGTCAACTTCATATGCGTTCGTTTAAGGATGGAGAAACGATTCACGTGGAGCCATGGCGTTCCGCAGCATTTCCAGTGATTAAAGATCTTACGGTCGATAGAAGTTCATTTGACAGGATTATCCAAGCGGGTGGTTATGTGAGCGTAAATACGTCTGGAGATACTCAAGATGCTAATTCTATTCCTATCCCGAAGCATGATGCGGACGAGGCGTTTGACTCAGCGACCTGTATAGGTTGTGGGGCATGCGTGGCAACTTGTAAGAACTCATCTGCTATGTTATTTGTCTCAGCGAAGGTGAGCCAGCTTTCACTTCTGCCTCAGGGTAAGACGGAGAGTAGTGAGCGTGTTCTTCGCATGGTAGACCAAATGGATATCGAAGGGTTTGGAAACTGTACGAATACTGGAGCGTGTGAAGTTGAGTGCCCTAAGGGTATCAGTTTGACTAATATCGCTAGGATGAATCGCGAATTTTTGTCTTCTACCTTGACGTCAAAATAACCCTCGCTTTAACGTTTCAGTACTCATAACAAATGTTATTCATGATTCAAGTGAAGGTTTCGTAGCTTAAACTTGTAATATGAATAAAGCACTATATATTGCCTTAAGTTTTTTGATTTCGACTTCTGTGTTTGGCCAAAAGAAAGCTGACGTAACATTCTCGGTTCGTGGAAATTGTGGAATGTGTGAGGAGAAGATTGAAGCGGCATACGACGTGAAAGGAATCGTTTCTGCGGATTACGATTTAGAGCATGAAGAAATGCACGTAGTTTACAAGACGAAATACTTTAATTGTATCATGTGCGTACAAAGGCTCGCCGCTAATGTAGGTTATGACACTCAAGATGTGAAAGCTAATGACGATGTTTACAATGAGTTAGCGGATTGTTGTAAATACAGAACGTCTGAACAAAAGAAAAGCTGTTCTGGGAATCACTAGAGCTAAGCTTAAAACTATGTTATCGTTAAATCAAGTTAGTGGGGTTAAAGCCCTGCTTGTCTTCGCGATTTTGTTTGGGCTAAGTCCGATAAATTCTTATGCCCAAAAGCAAATTCGGGGGAAGGTTTTTACTCCAGAAAGTCATTTAGGGCATAATCGCGAAGAGGGGGAGCATCAGGGAGAAGCGGAGTATGTACCACTTCCTGGGGCAACTGTAGTTTGGAAGGGCACTACTGTAGGTACAATGACAGATCTATTCGGGTTTTTCAAACTCCCTGTTATGTCTGAAGGGGACACTTTGCAAATAAGTATGATAGGGTTTGAGACGGTAGGGATAGTTTATTCGGGTTGGGATTATATGGATATTCCACTTGAGCAAGGTGTAAGCCTGGAATCCGCTGTGGTGGAGGTTAAGCGATCAACAACCTCAATTTCTCTTCTCGACCCTTTGAATATCCAATCTTTAAATAGAAAAGAGCTTGCAAAAGCTGCTTGTTGTAATCTCAGCGAGGCATTCGAAACGAACGCTTCAGTTGACGCTTCTTTTACCGATGCGGTTACTGGGACTAAGCAGATTCGAATGCTAGGCCTCGATGGAAAATACACTCAAATTCTCGTAGACAACCTTCCCGGCCCTCGTGGTCTGAACGTGGTTCAGGGTCTCTCGTTTATTCCAGGACCATGGATTGATGGCATTGCAATTTCAAAAGGTACGGGCTCTGTTTCAGGGGGTTATGAGAGTATCACAGGCCAAATCAATGTTGCAATGCGCAACCCTGAAAACGCCGAACCTCTCCACATTAACTTATATGGTAGTGGAGCTGGAAGGCTAGAGTGGAATCACGTTAGCAGCCACCGAGTTAATAGAAAGTGGAGTACGGCATTACTTTCCCATGCAGAGTTAGGTACTAGATTGAACGATAGGAATGATGACGGCTTTCTAGACACGCCTTTGAAGCGAGATTTGGTACTTAGAAATGAGTGGAAGTTGCGTGGTGATAGAGGCATGCGTGGAGAATATAGCATTTCGGGGGTTCATATGGATAGACTTGCAGGTCAAAAAGCTTCTTATGAAGGCACTTCAAAACCATTTGATATGTTGCCTCTGTTGTTAAACAGCATACTTCCTGACCCTAACCCATGGACTGCTGCCACTGAAATATTAAGGCTAGAAGCCTCAGCAAAAACGGGATATGTTTTTCCAGGGCAAGCTTGGAAATCTTTAGGTAGTCAATTTTATACTTCGACACACAATCAAAAACATAGATTCGGAAACCGGAGTTATGATGGGACGGAAAAATACTTCAGAGCGAATGTGTTATTCTCAAGTATAATTAACAATTCTGACCACAAGTTTACTACTGGTTTGAGCTATGTATATGACAACTTTAACGAGATAGGTTCTTGGGCTGCGGCATCAGATGATTGGTCCGACACTAAAGACACCCTCGCTCGTACGGAAATAGTTCCCGGCGGATTTTTCGAATACACGTGGACTGCTGGAGAACGTCTCGTCGTAGTTGCTGGGCTTCGGGGGGACTTCCATAATATGTACGGAGCGTTCGCCTCTCCGAGAATTCACGCACGGTACTCGTTAGCGGAAGAAACGTCATTAAAAATCGTCGCGGGTAGAGGTTTTCGCACAGCGAATGTTATGATGGAACAACTTGGAAGTTGGGCGAGCAATAGAAAGTGGAACTTCATCGGAAATCTCCAACCAGAGATTGCTACGAACGTCGGCTTTAATCTCGTTTCGAAATTCAATATCAATTCTCGTGACGCTTCGATTTCATTAGATGGATATTGGACTGAATTCGAGAATAGAATTATTGTAGATCTTTGGTCTCCAAATGAGATTTATATTTCTAATAACGAAAATCTGTCTTCATATTCAAAGACTTTACAACTAGAATTCGACTGGTCAGCCCATAGAAGACTAGACATTAGAGCTGCGTATAGGTGGGTTGATGCACAGACAGATTATGTAGATTTCAACCCTGAGGGAGAAACTAGGCGAGATCCATTTGTTGCAACACACAGGGCTTTCACTCAATGGAGTTACGCCAGTCGTATAGGTAAGGAGGGGCAACAGACTAGGGTGGATGCGACTCTTCAATGGATAGGAAGTCAATCTTTACCTGTGCCGTTTGTCAATGCTTCAGATTTGGATTACCACCCCTCAGAATCGCCTGATTTTACTCAGTTAAACCTTCAGCTATCCCAAACTTTGCCTAACGCTCTTGAACTTTATTTAGGAGTTGAAAATCTTCTCAACGTAAAACAGGATAATCCTATAGTTGGAGCAAATTACCCTGATGAATTCAATCAGACGTTCGATGCAAGCTTAGTATATGGTCCTATTTTCGGGAGAATGACCTACGCGGGGTTAAGGTGGACACTAGGCGAGAAAAGGAGCTAGCCGTGCATGGTCTCGACTATACCGTAGCGCTTTATTACCTCTCCTTCGAAATCTAGGAATTCTTGCCATCTAGTATCTACGTCTATTTTACCCCCGTATTTGCGCGCGAACTTAAGAAAGGTGGTGTAATGGTGGGCTTCCGAAATCATTAACTCTCGGTAAAATTTTACTAAATCGGGGTCAGTAAGTTTTTCGGTTAAGAGGCGAAATCGTTCACAACTGCGGGCTTCAATCATCGCTGAAAAAAGCATCCTACTTACGAGTTGGTTTTCCTTCGAACCTCCTTCACTGAGCATATATTTATATAGCTCACCCACGTAGTTATCCTTGCATTCATATTGAAGTTTAACTCCCCTTTGCTTCATCTTTTCGAGCACCATCTCGAAATGCTCCATCTCTTCGATAGCAATCTTTGTTAGCGCTTCGACAAGGTCAGTATGCATAGGGAATTTTGTAATAACGCTAATTGCATTTGAAGCCGCTTTCTGCTCACACCAAGCGTGATCATTTAGAATCGCGTCAACATTATTTTCACAAAGAGAAGCCCAACGTTCGTCAGTTGAGAGCCTTAACCCTAGCAGTACTTTCTTTGCCTTTTCGTACTTCTCGACTTCTGATTTTTCGTGATTTGACATATCTTATAATTCGACTCTGATTAGTGAGCCTGTAGAAAGTAAATGACCATCCCTTCCTTGCAAACAAAGCTCCCCGCATTCAGTTGAAGCCTTTGGAAGGACTCTTCTCCAAAGTGTTTCTAGCGTTGAAGGAGGAAGCCCGGAATAGGTGTTCATTACGATAAACCCACCCGGCTCAACAACTTGTGAGACGAGTTCGACTATTTCAACTAAGCTGTGTTCTAGTTTCCACTTCTCGTTTTTAGGACCTAGGCCCCAAGTAGGAGGGTCTAGAACGACTCCCGTATATTTATTTCCACGCTTTACTTCTCGTCTCAGAAATTTCAAAGCATCCTCTACTACCCAACGGATTCCAGTTAGCCCACTCAATTCCATATTCTCTCTCGTCCAATTTATCACTTGCCTAATCGCATCGACGTGAGTTACGTCAGCCCCTGCACATTTTCCTGCCAAGCTTGCTCCTCCCGTATATGCAAATAAATTCAGCAACTTATCTCCCTCATTCAACCTGCTGGCTAAATACTCCCAATTCGAGGCCTGTTCGGGAAAAATACCGACATGCTTAAATCGCGTCATTTCAAGCTTGAATTTCAAGCGTAGTCGAGGGTTTACAGGCGATTTATACTCTAAATGCCATGTTTCTGCGACCTTTCCGTTCTTACGCCATAACCCAGCCGCCTTACTCGTTGACTCAAAACTAGCATTAGCCTCGTCCCACTTTTTATAACTCAGTTTTTTTGCCCAAACAGCGCTCGCCTCAGGCCTGTCCATAACTACCCCGCCAAATTTCTCAAGCTTAGACCCATCACCCGAATCTATTAGCTCGTACCCTTTCGTTTCGCCCCAAGTGTCAGCGACAAATCGTTTTGTTTTATGTGATTCCATATGACCTCCAAAGGTCGGGATAACAACTCAAATAATGTTCTAATAACGTTATCTTAATGTAGTTAACGGTGTAATTAAGAAATTTCCGCCTCATATTTGTTCTATATATGGGAAGGAAAAATAGAGACTGGCCTAAAGGAAATACGAAAAGGGGCAGCAAAGGACAAAGAGGTCAACACAGTTTATCAAGCACAAGTTCACCAAAAGACTTACGACGTACAATTCTTGATGTCTTTCGTAGACGTCCAGATAAACCGATGAATCACAAGCAAGTGGCGTCGGCATTAGGGGTTTTAAATCACGATGTGCGGAAATTGATAATGGAGTTATTGTCGGATATGGCGAGCAAGGGTAAGTTAGAAGATATCGGTCGAGGTAAATACCTCCTAACGAAGGAAGAAGTTGCAACAACGGAAGGCGTCATTCAAATTACTCGCTTCGGGCGTGGATTTGTTATGCAAGAAAACGGAGATGAGATTAAACTCACGAAAGGATTTACTGGAACAGCTTTTTGGGGAGATACAGTTGAAGTAGAATGGGCACATAGAGGACGTAGAGCAATTCCATACGTTTCTCGTATTGTAAAACGACAACGAGAGGTTTATGTCGTTACTATCGAACAAATAAAGGACTACGCCTTCGGACACCCCTCGGACCAACGTCTTCATGTAAACTTTTTCATACCTCCTAGACATCTTGGGGGAGCGGTTAATGGAGATAAAGTACTTCTCGAACTAGAGTCTTGGGATGATAAAGATGATGCTCCCTTAGGTAGAGTAGTTAAGGTGTTAGGCCAAGAGGGAGATAATGACGTGGAGATGCATGCTATTCTCGCAGAGTTTGGACTACCCCTTGAGTTTCCACCAGAAGTGATAGAAGAGGCGAAAGCTTTTATTCCGAGTTCAGAGTCTAAAGGGCTAGATGCGAAGGAGGTGAAGTCGCGTCGGGATATGCGTGATGTTCTTACTATGACGATAGACCCTGCCGATGCGAAAGATTTCGATGACGCGCTAAGTTTAAAAAAGCTTGAGAACGGTAATTTCGAGGTAGGGGTTCATATAGCGGACGTATCTTATTACGTAAAGCCAGGTAGTGCTATCGACGCTGAAGCGACTCAAAGGGCGACCTCTGTTTATCTCGTTGATCGTACGATACCTATGCTACCCGAAGTTCTATCTAACGACCTTTGCTCACTACGCCCTAACGAAGATAAGTTCGCTTTTAGCGCCGTTTTCGAAATGGACTCCGAAGCGAATGTGGTAAAGGAGTGGTTTGGTCGTACCGTTATACACTCCGACCGAAGATTTGCGTACGAGGATGCTCAAGTTCGTCTCGAAACAGGAGAAGGCGACTACTCTGACGAGCTTGCTCAACTATTTAAAATGGCGACACAACTCCGAAAGAAACGCTTCGAAAATGGTGGGATCGACTTCAACACAGAGGAAGTCCGCTTCGAGCTTGACGAGACGGGTAAGCCCTTACGAGTAGTCATTAAAACTATGAAAGAGTCGAACAAACTCATTGAGGACTTCATGCTACTTGCGAATGTTCGAGTAGCCCGATTCCTCGCAAAAGTTCACCCGGAAAAGAATACCCCTACCCGCACGAGCATATATAGAGTTCACGATAATCCCAACCCAGAAAAGCTGCAAGCCCTGCGCGTATTTGTAAAAAGGTTTGGTCATATAATGCCTAAACCTAACCCGGGCAATTCAGAATCTCTCATTCGTGACCTTCTTAAAGCTACTGAGGGGACTCCTGAGGAGGGTACTGTAAAGACGATGGCTATTCGCTCTATGGCAAAAGCGGAGTACTCTACTACGAATATAGGACACTACGGACTTTCGTTCCCATTTTACACCCACTTTACCTCTCCGATTCGCCGATACCCCGATGTAATAGTGCATCGACTTCTACAACGATACCTCGATGGAGGGAAGGACGCAGACACTGGTGAGCTCGACTCTCGCTGTCATCATAGCGGAATTATGGAAAAACGCTCCGCAGAAGCCGAGCGCGCCAGTATCAAATATAAGCAAGTCGAATATCTAATGACCCGTATCGGCGAAACATATAAAGGACTAGTTTCGGGTGCTGTACCTCGAGGCCTTTTCGTTGAAGTTCAGGAAAACAAATGCGAGGGCTTCGTCCCGAAAGACGCGCTACCAAACGATAATTGGGTTTATGATGACGAACGAATAGGCTTCGAAGGCATGCGTTCAGGACGCTTAATTGCGCTTGGAGATGAGGTCACAGTAAGGGTAGTTTCGGCTGACCTTGCAAAACGTCAGCTAGAGTTTGAAGTTCTAGCAAAATAAACACTAAATTTGCACCCTGTTTGCGCTTGTAGCTCAGTGGTTAGAGCAGTGGACTCATAATCCATTGGTCGTAGGTTCAAGTCCTACCAGGCGCACACTATGAGGCGCCGCTGAGATTTATCTCTCGGCGGCGTTTTTTTTGGCCCCGTAGTTCAATGGATAGAATAGGACTTTCCTAAAGTTTAGATGCAGGTTCGATTCCTGCCGGGGCTACGAACGAAGTGAAACATACACGACACAGTCGTGGCAGCTTAGAAGTCAGACGCAAGCAAAGCTTGCTTTAGGTTGTGGATGACGCATTTGCTGAGACTCGCGAAGCGAGATGTTTCGGTTCCCAGTGAGTGCTCTAAACGGAACACCGAGCCGAGCGAAGCGAGCGCGAAGGTATTCCTGCCGGGGCTACGAACGAAATTAATCATCCACGACGAAGACGTGGCACACTTGAAGCAAGCTAAACAAATAGCTTGCTTTTTTGGGATCAAGACCAATTGTTGGGGACTAGGCATATATCTGAGTTAATCTGAAAAGAAAAAACTCTTTATTTCTCCCCGCCTAAGTTGCATTCTGAAGGCGAAATAATCG
Organism: Bacteroidota bacterium; assembly: GCA_002746975.1. Classification (GTDB taxonomy): domain Bacteria; phylum Bacteroidota; class Bacteroidia; order Flavobacteriales_D; family Sanyastnellaceae; genus UBA974. The sequence continues at coordinate 166,687 of NVXE01000003.1, forward strand.
ATTTTTAAGTGGATAGAGACCTGGTATAATAGAAACCGAAGACATTCCGCCTTAAATTACAAAACAATCAATGAGCTTGAATTAGAAATCAATTACAAAAAGCTTGCAGCATGATCTTAACTCAGTGTCCATTTTTTTATTGCAAGTCCACTAATCACATTCTACTTAGAGCTAATAACGAGTTCAAGGATAAGACCACATATGTTCACCAGACGTGGCAAACAGACTTTACATACTTCAAAGTAGAAGGATGGGGAGCATTACACCAATTAACGGGTCGGTCATTTCCAACACAGAGCCTCATAACTATCTTTACACCAGACTTAACATTACTCATAAAGATCAATCCCAGCAGATTCAGCTAGCTCAATAAACTTATCAATTTTACTAGCAAAATTAATACCTTGAAATTCTTCTTGCATCGCCAATTCAGCAATTCCTATTACTTCTTCAGTTTCACTCAGTATTATCGGTCCACCACTATTTCCAGGATACACATTACAATCAAGCTGAATTAAATCTAGTTCGTTATTGGGGAGCTGTAATAAAGTATTACTAATTTTCCCTTCAGTAACTGAAAATAGACCCTTTGGATATCCAATAGCTTTTACTTCATCTCCAATTTCTATGTCTGCTGAGCTTCCTAATGTGAAATAAGGCATGTCCTCTGATAATACTGAGGCATCAATCAATTTCAAAACGGCAAAATCCGTAACCTCATCTAATGGGTTACTATTATCTATCCACACTACTCTGGCACTAGTGCTGATCTCCGGATCAGTCTTTTTGAATATTATTCCAACTTCATCACCTATTTGTACTCCCTCAATTACGTGTCTAGCAGTTAACAATGTTCTACTACCAGTTAAAAAAGCACTGCCTGTAGCAATGTCACTATAAACAAATGCAACGGGTGAAGTTATGGATGAAGCGTTCACCGGCTGTGTAAAATCACTAAAGGGTTTTTCCATTACCCCGATGGAAATAAAAATAGTGAGAAGCATCATAATAAAGATAATCTTCTTCTTTTTTAAAGTTTCTTGAAGCCCTGATTTATACTTTGACTTTTCTATTTGTCCTATTGGTAATTTCATTGCTTCTAAATTTAAAGTAAATCGGTTTTAACCTGTTTAGTATTAAAATAAGGGACTCTTTCTGAAATAAACTCATCAGTAAACATACCGTCTACAATAAATTGGCTTTTAGTCTTTTTTAAAGACGAAAAATCCCGTGTAGGTAATAATGATTTTTCTAATACATTTTGATTTGCATTTCCACCAAAATACCCATAACTTTTAAACACAGCAATAGAGTTTTGTAGGTAATTAACATCCACAAAGGATTGGTTATCTACATCATCATTTACTTGATTGGCTTTGCTTCGAATAGAGTTTCGAATTAAATTAAACTGTGATTCATCTTTATATAAGTATATAGTTTTCAAGAAACTCGAATCCTGAAAAACAGATCTTGAGTCTATATCCCTATCCAGTTTCATTAAAGCTGGGGGAGCATATTGCAAGTCCGTTTTATCAACTTTAATAAGATTAGCAACATCTGGGTTTGGATAGTTTTGAATAAGATTGTCTATTGATATTCCACTGTTAGAGATTGATGATCTAACCGACTGAACTATTGGCGATAAAATTTCAAAATACAAACCATTTGTACTGGACATAAACTCCCAAAGATTTTTACTTCCAAGTATCAGCTTCGAAGAAATAACCTTTTTTAAATCTACACTTGATTTAAGGGATTGTACTTCACTTTTAAAGTTGCCTTGAGGGTACATGTTGTAAATCATGCCATAGGAAACACTCATGCCTTCAATAATAGAAGATCTTTTGTTAAATGAAATTGTATTTGGGATGGTGTTTTCAATTACATTTTTCAAATCATTTTGGCAACTGGATAGTTTGCTAATAGAAGGTAAAACATAATTATTATCAGTAGTTTTTAGCGGATTATCTGGGTTTGCTAAATGCGATTTTATAACTTTAATTTCATCAATGAGCAGATGCAATTTCATTAAAGTTGTAATATTTTGAAGCTGTTCTATATAATACTCCTTTTCAATAGCATATAAATGATACTTCCCATTTTCTTTATCAAGTCTTTTAATACTTTGTCCTAATATGGTATTCCAATTCGCACCGGTATCATCGACCTTGTATTCCTTTAACCAAAATTCAAACAAGAGGCTAAGGTGATTATCTAAACTTTCAATATAATGTTTTGCAATGGGTATATTGGGTATATTCAAAATTAACTTATCAAATCGCTTTGAAATTTGTTTAATAAACCCATCACGAGCCACGAAAAGTTTGTTTTTCACTTGTCTATACACATTGGTATCACTATCGAACTTAAAGGAATTAAACACCATTTCGTTCATAGAGTTGTAAGGCTCAAATTGCTTTTTTGTTATGCGAGTAGCCAACGATTCTATATAAGTGACAATAGAGTTTGAGCCTTCGTGTGAAATATCATTTAATTCATTTTCTATGGCATAGTTTATAGCATCTTCCGCATCCTTTGAGGCCATGTTTTTTACCCTAACTTCTTTATCCTTAAATTTATCTGAACTAATCCATTCATTGATAATTTCACGAGAATATCCTAATGCTATAAATTCTTCAAGAATAGCCTTTGGATATTGTAGTAAGGATAGGCCAACAGTTATAAAATTAGTCACATGCTGGGCACCACCTGCACCGTCAATCCACCTTGCTGAGGAAACATTTTTAAGGCCTCTAATTTTATCCCCACCTAATAAAGATACATATAGCCCCATTGTTTTAAACATTGGAGTAAGATCATTATAATCGCACATGTGGGTGTTATTTATCCCACTTTGATGAAAATAATCTGGCGAAACAACCACATTTATGTCATATGGCGCTTTAGGGCCTATAGAATTTGGTAACGGAGTTCCATCTGGCCAAGTCACTGAATAAGTATTATTCGGTACTGAATAATACTCTAAAGCTTTAATGGCAAAATAAGAGTTTATAAAAAAGTTCGAGGTATTCTGGCTCAAATCAGATTCCTTAGGAATCATCAAAAGAGAAAAGAGTTTGGCATTTGCAATTAATTGTCTAATTAAATAAGCTAGATCAATAAAAATTCCCGATCCTGTACCTCCAGTTAAAGACCCAACGATATATACAGAGTCAAAACCTCCTGAAACTTGGTTAAGTGCTAGAATTTTATTTTTAACCGCACTAAAATTCGCCCATAAAGATAACCTACCATAAGATGATTTGCCACCAGCCCCAGATGTTCCCAACGCTAAGGTTGCATTAGGAATCCAATCAGAGTCGATATTAGGGTCACTTCTAAACTGACTTATTGGAAATGACATTTGGTCTAAACAAAGCTCTACGCCCAGAATGTCATTTGTTCCTAAAGGTGTTTTTCTAGGTGTATTACTTAAATCCGTTTCAAGATATAAGTACTGAACATCATCTGGCTTATTCTTGCCTGTAAACTCATAGTTAAACTGTTGAGCCTCCTCCAAAACTCTAAGACCACTTGATCCAATTCCAATATATAACGTAGCCATATTTTATTTTTTTAAAAGTTGTGTCATTTTATTATACTCATTATAAAATAATGAAACTGCTAGAACAAAGATGATGATTTGGGGTAATAGACGTAAATATGTGTTCGAAGAATCCCATTCAAAGGCTAACCATTGAAAACTATGGGTACCATTGAAAAGATAAAGGATCGCAACATAAACGGCTAGCAGTAGCAAAACAATACCAAGCCCAGTAAGTTGAATCATTTTTAGCCTAATACCAATACTTAGGTTGCTATTCCTTTTTCTAATAAACCCTATCAATTTAAAGCTCCACAACAAAAAAAGCATAATTATTATTAAGCCAGCTAACTCCATTGCTAAATCAGGTAAACCAAAATATTCTGTACTTATAAAAAGATCATACATAGTCATTATTTATTAATACAACGAATCATTATCATCCGTTGATGTTGTTTTATTTTCTTTGCCTTTATTCCACCAACCAAAAGGATCATTCTTTTTAACGTATAAGGCACCTGCCCCAATCGCTAAAATAACTAGAAGAAAAAACAGGCTTCCATACGATGTTTCGCCTATTACTTCAACATACTGGTTATTATTCTGGCAAGCAGAAATGCCATTTCCTCGTATGGTTATTTTGTACAATCCAGGCTCCAGTTTCATTAATACATTATTACAATCAATACAAGTTAGAGTTTTAGATTTTTTCGTGTCTAAATTCATGGCTTTAACCGTATACTTAGTATTGTCTTTGGCGCCTAACCCTATCCAAGAAACAGCTATATTTTGACCTTCATTTACAGACTTATATTTAGATTTAGTTCCAATAGGAGTAACAAAACGTAATGAGCTATTATTTATATTCTGGTTTTGAATAATACCTTTACTGCCACTTGTATTATTGTTACCCGATAATATTTTTATATTAACTATCTTCACGCTAACACTTAGGGGCTTGTTATTAAGCCTAAATAAACCAGAAGACTCAATAATGGCAGAGCTTTCGTAATTGTCAATTAATTGTTGTTGACTACTACTTAGCCCGTTGCTTCCTGTTTGATCTCCACTTAAGCCGCCTATCTCAATTAAATAATACGTTTTTATATTGGCATCAATTGCAATATCTGCCGCTTTAGCATGTGCTAAATTAACAAAAGTAAGCTGGTCGGTATAAGACAGGTTATTTGAATAATCGATAGCCTGTTTTAGAGATACAGATGCAGAATTATTTTGAAAAATTTTGAATTTTTTATACGTGTTCTGATTTCCGTAAGGAATTACTGTAATGCTGTTAATATTATTCAAAACAGAAGAATTAGACCCTGAATATGCCTCTTTTACAAACCCATCTAATCCGCTAGGTATCCAGTCATAAAACTCGTTTTTTGATATATTTCCCAATATTAATTGATTACATAGCTTAATAGCACTGCTCCGATTATCACTCGAAATTTTGTTGTCAGATTGCAATGGGTTTCCTGAAACATCTATTAAAATAAAAATATCATTTTGAGCCATTGAAATAAGGGCTGTAACAATAAATATAAATAGAATGGATATTTTTTTCATCATTTTTAATTCTTTGATTCAAATTTTGGGTTTATTGACGACATAAACACTAATACACATGTCAAAATAACAATAAACGAAATCACATATATAAAACACCAATTTCGTTTTTGAATATTTTTAATAGCGTACAATAAAGAATTTACGTAAGATTCTTTGTCATATCCATCAAGTAATTCAACAGAAGACTGCTTGATTTCTTCAAATAAGTATTGATCATATAAATCACCGATGTTAATAATAGAAATATCATTGTAATAGTCCTCCATAGATTGTTGGGAGGTAGTTTCTACTATTGTAAAGATATCGAACCCATTGGGTACTTTGGTGGGGGAAGTTTCAGAATATAGATTCCCTGCACCATCCGTTATAATAATAAAAATCTTTTTGTCTTTTGTAACTAAATTCTCTTTGTCTGTAGTGAACAAGAAATTAGCCCAAATTGTTTCAATTAATGGAGACCCTAGACAAGATGTTTCAATAGGTGTATTCTGAATAAAAGAGGTTGCCGCACCAGTGTTGCTAAAATGATAGTTAACTCCAAGCAAGTTCTCATGCCTTAGCTCGGAGATTACCTCATTAACGTCCTTTTTTAACTTTCGAATATACCTTTCACATTGGTTCTCATTATAATTTGGGAAATAAGAAATATTAAAAGTTGTATTGTCAACGGTGGTTCGCATCGCCTGTGCTAAATAGTTTCTGCTTTCGTTAATAGATTCATCAGTACTACCACTATTATCTATTAGTATGGAAACTTCGGCCTTAGTTTCTGTAATAGATTGCATAAGCAACACGACAAACGGTAGTGTCAATAATACTAAGATAAAAAGCTTAGCCTTTTGGAATTTAGAAATTAGTAACCTTGTAACTTGTGCTTTCTTTATTAAACTAAGCTGTGGCCTGATAAATGTATTAATGTTATCACGTCCTTTAGTATGATTAAATAGTTTAATTAGTAGGGTTGAACTAATTAACGCGATTACAACAATTAGATCTAATGCAAAATTTTCGTCAACAATAAATTCTTGGTAAAAGAAAATGAAAACAACATTAGCACACAATAAGACAATAAATAGGAGGTAAGAGGTTAGTTTTATGGATTGTAAAGATGTGATAAAATGTAAACTTTCTTGCGAATTTATTGTTTTACTTGTTAAATTAACAAACAAAGCATTGAACAACAGGAATGATAAAACAATACCCACCCAAGCTTCAATAGTTAGTCCGAAACCAATAGCTGAAAGGTCGTTAATGTAATGCGCCCACTCCATTATCGACCATAAATTAAATCTCCTGGTGTACTGTTTCGTAATCTTCTCCACAGTCTATAATAAACCGATATAATAGGGATTAGAATGAACGAAACAATTAACCAAGGTAATTGAACATTGGTATAAATAATGTTTTGGTCAACACCAATATTTGCCACTGAGATTAAAAAATCTAAAATCATCCCTCCAAGAAAAAATGAGAGTAAGTGGGCAATTATGAATGCTATTGAAACAATAATAATGGAAATGAAAACATAAATAGCAATAACGGTTTTATTTGCTAGTCCAAATGCCTTTAAGGTCCCTAAACTTAATTTATTGTTGTCTAAATGATTTATTATTAAGTGTGTTGTAAATATAAAGATGCTAAAAATACTAAAGAAAATTAAACTTAAAGAAAGAAGATTCGATAATTTATTAAAGAAATCAAAATTTTTCTTAGACTCAATAGTATTCATATCCACTTTTAAGCCAAAAGTATGATCCAAATATTTACTAAAAGACGAAATACTATCTAGATGATTAAATGAAAATGAAATATGATCAGGTTTATTAACATACTCATCTGTTATTGAAGTTGGGTTTTTTGCATAATCATATAAACGAATAGCACCAGGATAATTATTTGCCAAGTTTGATATTTCCACACCATTGAAGGATCCTTTCTTTTCAATGATTATACCCGATGAAGTTACTAAATTATAATCTCCTATAATTGAGTATCCAGAAGACATTAAATCTTTTGGAATTTTGTTAACATTTGGGATATAAAACTGAAGATACCCATTATGGAAACCAGAATTAACATCTAACCGTCCATCCTCTGAAATTGCATTGAAGAATTCTTTACTAATTAACATATCAGCGTAATCAGGTAACTGAGAAACAATCCCAGATATCTGGATAGGAATAGTGTCACTCGTACGATAATTTAAATAATATATAAACGATACATTTCCAAGTGAATATCCCATTTCAGTTAAAAATTCCTCCGTAACGATGCACCCAAATTTCTCATCTTCCAGATACATCTCCGTTTTTGAGATTTCAGGATCTGTTTTAATAAAATTATAAAACACACTGGATTCCCTAATTAATCTTACGGTAACTTCGAATTCACCATGTGTGGGAGATACCATCGTAAGCCTATTAAACTTAACTGGCTCAATTGTAGAGTAGCCATAATGAGTTTTTAAGTTTATTGAGTCTAAAATATTTACATCAATTTTGTTAGAGTAATCGATTGTAACATTTAAGAACTTAATAAATGGATTGTCCATTTTTTTCTTTAAATATAGTGTCGCACTATTTCCGAGTCCAATTGCAATTATTGAGATGAAAATTATCAATGTCAACGCAATAAGATTCTTGAATTTAGACCCAGTAATAGATTTAAATTCGGGAAATCCAAAATAAACTATAAAGTCAAATTTTCTCATTTTGAATTATGGTTGAAAATTTCAGTTTTAAATTTTTGAGATATCTCATTACTAGAATAACGTTTATTAAACCCAGTCCATTCGTTATTCCCAACTCGTAGAAAGATTGATTGTTCATCAATTAAACCGTGAGAATTTGTATTTTCATCGTTTCGTATTAAAACAATTTTTGTTGCGAATTTTACAGCTAAATCAATATCATGAGTCACTATAATAGATGTCTTTGATTCGACATTTTCTATTAAAATCTTCATTAATTTTTCAGCATTTCCCACATCCAAATTACCTGTAGGTTCATCTGCAAATAACACCGAGTAATCTGATACAATTGCTCTAGCAAATGCAATTCTTTGCCTTTGCCCTCCAGAAAGTTCAGTAATTGGTTTATCAATAGTTACGTCAGGTAAAATATTCTGAATAATATTTTTAGTTCTTTTAACTGCCTCAGCTTTTGATTTACCCTGTAATATTGCTGAGATTATAATATTATCAAATGCAGATAAACTCTTAAACAAATTAGTGTTTTGAAAAATAAAGCTTAAATGTTTGTTTCGAAATGCAGCAATATTTTGTTCTTTCTGATTCCATAATTCATGAATATGGATAGACTCATTTTTAGTATTTGTAAAAGTAAATAGCGTGTTATTCTCTGTCGAATTATAAATGGTGTTATTCATTAACCCTAACGTTTCTAGGATAGTACTTTTCCCAACTCCAGATGGACCTATAAAGAACGTATTAGACCCCCTCTCTATACATAATTTATCTATTACTAAAACGGGTGATAGATTAGAGGGATACTTACATTTAAGCCGTACTATTTCAAATACATTATTCATTTCCTGGGAATTCATTTAATGGTATCCAATAAAATGTTTGTCCTGCTAATTCAAACTTTGAAGAAGTAAACGCGTTTTTGCGGAAATTATCAGCCTGTATTTTAAAAGTCTTGAAAAAAGAATAAAATACCTGGTCCTCTAACTTATCCATATCACGTAATTTCATTTTTGCTATCTTATTATTCCCTTTGAACGGAACACCTAAAATAATATCCCAAACCTCGTTCATTGTCATTTCAATCACAACTTCCTCAGGTGCTCCAAGCATTTGCATTGTTTGTTGAAGTATTGCATTTTTAAATTCTTTTTTCTTTGCTGAGCCAGAGCCATAACGACCAAGTTTGCTTAATGTTTGGTCAATTTGTATTTTCTCATTATATGATAAAAAGACAACGGGGTAAAAACTAACTTCGGATTTACCAAAGAATTTAGTAGAAGTATAGCCCTTTGCTGATATATCCCCCATGCTCTTAAGTAACTTTATTTGGTCATCAGTAAACCCCATTCTTTTTAAATATAAAATAAACTCAGTAGTAAAAATTTCGCTAGCATTTGAATTACTTCCTTCAGTAGATGATTCAAGAAGTTGGATTTCTTTTTTAGTTTTTAAAAGGTATTCGTTGGTTGCTTCATTTATATTTTTTTCTAAAATATCTGTATCCATAGGTTTGTTACCTGATGCGTATGTATATCGACCAAACATTTTAAATGAATTAGAATCTTCATTATATTTTACCATATATGAATTTTTATCACTTATTTTTTCAAGTTTTACATCCTGCTTTTCTTCAACATAATTCCTGGCAGTCTCACGAAGAAACGATCTTGTGTCATAGTTAAACTGAAAATAACTATCGTAATCACCAGAAATTACTTGAAAAGCAATTAAGCTAATTCTCCCCCCAATTAATTTCTCAATCACCATTTCTTTAGTAAACTTCTTAGGGTCTGGGTAGTGGTTGCCAGCATCTCCAATCAGTACCAAAACGTTACTATGTCCAGTAACAAAACCAGCTTGGTCAATTCCGTTTATAAGGCCTTGGTATTGGGCTTCCGGACGATCATTATCATTACTTTTACAAATAGTTGATTTAGCTGCTGAAATTACTTTATCATAATCTGATGTTAATGGTATGATTTCAAAAGTTCCATCAGCATCAGCATAATCTCTATATATGGCTAAACCAAATCTTAGTTTAGTTCCGCTACCGTTTGTTTGTTGGTTTTTAATAACTCTTTCAATGCTATTGGCAATTGAAGAAAAATAGGCGGACATACTTTGCGTAGCATCGACAACAAAAAAAATGTCTACATTATTAATAGATGTTTGGAGTTTTTTAATTTTCTGTTTTATTGTCGCAATATCCTCATCTTTTTTCTTATTAGATCGTAAACTGGCAATGGTTGCTACTTTCTTGATTTCACCTGTGTTGAATTCATCTTTATAAGTTTCTAATATTGGCATTCTCATTATATATGGATTTTGCCTTTTCTTAGTTACCTCAATCTTTTTTATGATTTTGTCTTTTGACGTAGTCATGTCATTAAGCTCTAGAAAATCCAAAATATATTTTACGTCATCATTAAAAATGGGTAGTTCATAGTTTTGATACTCTGACAATGCACGTGATCCATAATTCGGTTCCAGGCATACTCTATGATCCCAGTTTGTAACATTAATTTTGGGAATCCAACCAACTACTCTTTCTTTTAATTGAATTTGACCACCGTTTAGTTTGTCGGTACTTGAAAGTAATATCATACTGCCCTTTTCTTTCAAAACGTAGTATATTTTAAATTTATTTGCGCTTTTCCCGTTCCTGTTTATTAAGCTATTACTCGGAGAGTTATAAAAATATTTTTGTTGTAATTCTTCTTCGTATTCATTCATTTTAGATGGATCTAAGTTGCTTACCGTAATTAGGATCATTGCTTTACGTGTAGAAGATTTTTTATTGAGTACAGCAGCATAATTGGATAGTATAAGGTTCTCGGCACTTATCCACCCTCTTTCGGTGTAAGGGGCTTCTTTTCTTTTATAGTTTTCTTTCATTGAAGCAACTAGCAACATTTTACCTTCAGCTTTTAACACAAATAATCTTTCCATATAGGATAGTGTTTCTGATTTCTTAGATATTTTAGAGGGGGATAAAAATAATGTGTTTTTATCTCTGTCACTAAATACTACCCAGTCACTTTGATTAGTTGATTCTAAGGCTCCCAAATTAACATTACCACTATATACGTTTTCTAAGTATGATTGCTTACTATAAGTTGTAAACACATCAGGCGTTGTCATAAAACCATTCTCACTCGTTTTAGGATTTATTAATGCACCACTAATCGATATTATAGAAACCGATATAATAATGATTTGACAAACTGTTTTATTAAAAAAAGATGATTTCATAACCTTGCTTCTTGTATATATTTGAAATTATTGACTTTTCTTCTTGCTTGAAATTGTCATTATAATAAGCTGTAACATTTAGGCCTTTTACAAGTCCAGGCTCAAATTTTAATCGGTTAGATAAAAGGACCTTATTTATCAATGTTTTTGTTTGATCGTATTCAATAGAGTGGGTTAAATCAAAAATGAAATACATGTTTATTTCTTCCGATAAAGTTGAATCATAATTTCGTGATTGAATATCTGGAAAATATGTTTCTAGAGTTTCAGAAATCATATTGACTTCGAACAAAACCTGAGGAGAAGAAGGCGAAATACTATATAGTTGTTTTAAATCTTGTGATAATGACTCTAAACTATTTAGAATAATAGGAGACTTATCATTACTAATATACACAATAAAATTATCATAGTTGCTTGCCCTAATAATGTCTTCGGTTTGTTTTATAACTTTATCAATGTCTCTTATATTACTATTATCAATGTAGATGAAAGTTTTGCTTGCATGCAAATTAACGCCAAATTGAAGTAGAAAAACCATTGTTAATAGATATCTCATCACTTAATTTTAAAATTAACCGTTACGCTTTCTCCATTTTTGCTAAAAGTAGTAATTGCTTCGTATGTTATTTCCTCATTCCAATAATCATTATCTAATTTATTAGCCAAATCTTGAAGATCATCTTGCTTTATACCATTTACTAAAACAACCCCTTTGCCATCAATTACTTTTTTGAATTGGAAGAAAAGACCTCTATTGGCTGGGTCGGCACCATATTTTTTCGCCGCAGAAATAATTTTGTCTTTATCCAATGGATTGCAACCAAGTGCTCTCCCTGTGCTACCATTGATAGGGGCTATTGTATCATTAGAAAGGGGATCTATTCCCCAGACATCATAGTTTTTGTCATTCTTGGTAAATGCCCACTTTAATCCTGTTTTATATTCTCCCTTCTTCCCTGTTACTGATATTAAAACTTCATTTTTTGGGTATAATTCTTCATAATTTGAATGAACTTCAATGGAACAGTTACCCACATTTTTAACTGTAAGACTTAATGGTTCATTACAATATGATGATTCGTTCCTTATAGCCCCGTTTTTAAATTCGAAAGAAGCTACAGATTGGTTTTTAGACCATTTATTATTCTTATTCCGGTTTAGATCATCCAAGGTCCAAGTAATGGTAATTTGCCCGTTAGAACAAGGGTATATTTTACCCTTTTTAATATTCGTTGGTACAGAACCTTCTGAAAAGGCTTTAAAATTACAACGTGCAAAAAGTAGTGTATCATCATTAAACGTTATCCTTTTTTTCCCTTCTCCCTCTTTACATATAAAATATACTAATATATGATCTTTTTTGTTTTCGAAATATAATATGAACTCTTTACAATTTGTTTCAGAACAAAGATTTATTTTCATGTATAACCCACTGGCTACTATCAGTAAAACCAATATTGAGATAAGTCTATTTTCTAAAAAAAAGTATTTGACCTTTTCTATTAATGATTCTTCATGAACATTAATCAAATCGTCCTTTCCACAACTTGAGCAGCTGAAAGTATATTCATCTCCCAGAAACTCATTCGAACAAGTGTTACATTTATATTTATTAGTTGCCATAATTAAAAATTGTAATTTATTCTGAAATTAATTGTCATATCATTAATCGTATAAGAAGTTGAAAGATTTGTTAAACTATTAACTGTATTAAAGTCATCACTCAAGCCTTTTATATTTTCTTCAAATATATCATTAAGTCCTTTGACGTAAGAGAAATTTAATGATAACGCCATTCTTCTATTAAGCTTTCTTCCAAAACCACCAGAACCATATAATGAAAATATATTTTCAACAGGGGTGAGTGAGCCTTCACCTGAAATATCAAAATATCCAAAGTCATAAACTCCATTTTCTGCTAATGTTATTTGGTATAGCGAATCGTAGAACCCAGAATAAAAACCTTTTCCTGCTGACTTATATGAAGAACTAGTAGAAATGCTCCAAATTCCACCAAATTCTATTGAAATGAAATTTTTAGGCTTCCCCAACATGAAGTTTTTTTGAATTGCTAACGGAAAACTTATATATTGTAGAGTTACTGCCTCTTCGATATTGCTAATACTATTAGTACGCCAATAAAGGGAGTTGTCAGGATCTATTGCGTTTTGGGAATACGTGTAATTGTTAACTGACATCATAAATCCTAAACGCTTAAAATGTACTCCTGATTTTATAAATAAATAAATTTTTGGTACAATTACGAAGCCAATATTTATACCTGCATTTTGAGTTGTGTTATTAATCAATTCAGGGCTATAATTTGTTCCTTCAAATGTAATTGGACTAGTTTGAAATGGGTTAATTCCAAACTCAAATTCTGTGTAGAAAAGAGGTCTCCTAAAGACTATTACTTTAGAGTTTGGATCATTGTTTCCTGCAGGCTCAAGTTTCTTATCGTATGAACTGGTGATTGTATATTTAGGAATTAAACTCACAAACATGGATTCAATAACAATTTCAGTACTATCAGTAATATTTCGTAATAGGAAATTCCCATCAGGATTAACGGGTTTAGCCTCTCCATTTATTATTAAAGTGTCGCCTGCGTATGAAGATGTTTTAGTTAAACCGTCCTTTCTTAGAATTACTAAGTTGCAATATTTTCCATATTCTTTGCGAGCAATAATTGAAGATATTTTATAATATTCTAGTTCCTTATTAAATTTAACTGTTATATCAATGTCAAATGTGTCCGAATAGATAACCTTATTTTTTGTTTGAATAGAAATTACTTTTTTAGCATAAACAGTAATAAGTCCATAATTATCCTTTGTTTTTTGGATAGGGCTAATTTCATATGGTCTTATTACAACCTCTAGCGTGTTAGGTTCGTAGTAAGAGTCTATTTTTCTTATATATTCATTTGGAGTTATTTTTGAGTTTAATTGATTATCAGGCATTATATCGTTAAAAATCAAAATCTCATTATTTTCAAAGAGAATTTCAAATCTATCTAAGTCTCTTGAATTCCTAAAATTAAGGGATACTTGATGCTCATCAATTAGGTTTAAAACCTGTAAATTAATTCTTTGTTGACGAATGTCTTCCCTCTGTTTTTGGGCAATAGTTGAAATGCTAAAAAGTCCAAAAAATATCAAGCCGAATATTTTAATAATAAAAAATCTCATCGGTTCAACATTATTTTACGGGTGAATACTGTAGCATTATTTATTATCGAAATAAAATAAATACCATTAGGAATGTCATCACCAAATCGTATTGAATTGCCTGCTCGATTTATTGAGTATCTTACTATTGATCCTTTTAAATCAAAAATATTAATTATTGATTTCTCTAGATCCACGCCAGCAATATTAAGATCTCTCATTGATGGATTTGGATATACAATAAAAGTGTTATTAATGGATAATTCGTTCGTTGATGCAATTATAGGTAGTGGATTAAAGTACGATTTTGTTTCACAACTTATTGTACTTGAATAAGTATAAAAGGTCTGTACCCAATACTTATAGAGCATTGTATCAATCGCGTGAGGTAATTGAACATACCGTAAATCTGCTCCAATAATTATTTCGGTATTCCCATTTGTCCGAATATCATACCCCCATTGATATTGAATGTTTTGCGTTGAATCATTACAAACTAAAATATTACTGTTAGGTTTATGAATTATACTAGTTTTATTTGGCGCAACTGACCCTTCAATCTGAACTTCAATACCCTCGGTAATAGAACATCCTGTTGACGTTATAGTTTGTTCTAGAAATAATGTATCACTGTCTAAAGGACTGTTGTCCCAGTTAATAATAACAGTTGATAGGGTTTGACTACCAACAACAGTGCCTTTAGCTAGGGTCCAGTTGTATGCATATCCAAAATATACACTATCAATAGCATATGCTACATCTTTTTGATTTGCACAGACCTGTTGATCACCAATAATTAAAGCATTGTTCGGAAGTGGGTTAATAACCATAACTAATGTATCTGTATTAACAACACCACATCCATCGTTCGAAGTCGTTAACATTCTATACATTGTGTTTTCAAATAGTGGAATAGTCTCTTGATAAATATAATTATTATTACCTACATTATTCCAAATCAATCCAGAAAATGGTTTCCGTTGCCATTGGTACATATAAGGTGTTCTTCCACCGGCAAAACCCGTAGCAGTTAGTTCTGTTGGTATGGTGTTGTAACAAATGGTATCAATACCTATTACAGTCCCTCCAATAAATTGATCGGCAACATTCACCTCGGCAATAGCAGTTGTGTCTTCAATACCACACCCACTGTTTACTCGAACTCGGTAGTCATGACTACCTAATAAAAGTTCAGTAGTATAGCTTGTAGAGTTAGTTGCACCTGTTGCATTAGACCAAGAGTTAGCCCCTGCAAGAGATTCTTCCCAAACATATACATAGTTACTGTCACCACCAACAGTGTTGTTTAAGGTTAATGGGGTAGAAGTATTGTAACAAATTTGAATAAATGCAGGGGTGATATTCCCCGCAGAGATATCCTCACGAACAAAGACATCAATAATGTTGGAGTATTTTGTTACGGAACATAATGAGTTTAATACTTTAACTCTAAACCAACGTTGAGCTGTTAGCAAGCCAGGAGAATAAGTCAAACCACTTTGACCAGTACTTGTCCAACCTGAAGTTCCGTTAGCTGACCATTCCCAATCATAAGTAAAGGTGCTGTCAGCACCAACGGCATCAGTTCTGGTTAAATCAAGTGGTGCAGTATTATAACATATAACTTGGGCTGAATTTATTGAGGATGGTATTATGGAATCTAAGACATAAATATAGACCCAAGCTGAATCAGAATTAACGGTATCTGAAACAACTAATGATACCAACTGTATTCCAGAGGTGTTATAATTAACGGTTTCTTGATTAAACACGGAACTATTAGGGCTCCCATTACTAAACGTCCAGTCATAGCTTGGTGAAAAGAACCCATTTGTATCAGAATTAAATAGTAATGATTCACCGAAACAAATGTTTATAGTATCTCCGTCATTTTTGAGGACTCCGCCAACTTTTATTTGAGTTGTTTGACTGTATATGCTAGTATTGAGTATTGAAAAAGTGGCAAAAAATAAAATTGACTTATTGAAAAGATGGTACATATTAGCTTGACGTATGAGAGGTAAAAGTAATATTAATAGAGTTGGAATTGCTACACTAGAATGGACAGTAAGTTAAGATCATGCAGCTAGTTTTTTGTAATTTAAGGCAGAATGTCTTCGGTTTCTGTAATACCAGGTCTCAATCCACTGAAAAATGGATATTTCGGCATCAGAATACAGCATTGATTATAAAAGGGGAGAAATAACTTTAGAATAATGAGAAAAACTGTTTACCTATTCTTATCCAATATTTTTGTGTTATTGTTTATTTCCGATGAATCAAAAACAAACGAAAATTTGATAAAAACAGTGTGGAATACAATTTTTATGGTTTTAAGCCGTTAAATGTCCTCATACCTCTCAGATCGGCTTGATCTTAACTTTTAAAAAATTCTGTTAACTCTTTAGCGGCTTCAAGGCCATTGTCATTTTCCTTTGCCTTTTTAAAGTGCATTAATCTATTTCGATATTGTAACGCGCTGTTTAATAGTTTAATTCCTCTCTGTTTATCTAAACTTCCCAAACCCAGTTCATTCCATTTTTGAGACAAGACCGTAACATATTGACCAAACTCTAAGTCTTCTGGTTTTACAGGAATTGATTTATTGAGCCCAGTACAATCTATTTCATTTAATATATTATTACTTTCTAAAATTCTATTACGTATTGCTAGTTCCAAATTTTCAAAAATCATAAATCGAGCTGAATAAACCTCTAGTGCATCTGCAATTACCCTTGGGGTAATTATTTTACTATACTTGTTATCAATTTTAACAAGCATTGCTTTTTTAGTTTTTACAGCAACCATTGTGTCTTCAAGTGTTGTGCATATATCAGCTTCTGGAAGTGGCGGCTCTTGAAAACGGTTCTTGGGTATTTCGTCGATGGATTTACCTTGATTCAAAATAAACCACTTAAATAAAGTTTTTCTTCTATAAACCCCTACGTTTACTTTTCTATTATGGTTAATAATTGGGACATAAGAAACCTGTTTAGTATACATTATGGTGTATACTTTTTTTAATGATGCAGAACTTTCTACACTAACTAAATCTTTAGAGTAGTCAAGAAAAAAATCAATATTTTGAGGCATAATTATTAAATGTTATAAGTACAAATTACAAGTGTAACTCGATGACGATAAAACAGGATTAGCGATCCCCACTTGTCGGTTAATCGATTAAATCCGTGTTACTATGCAAAAACATAATCAATAAACCTGAGCGCAAGTTACTGTAACATCAGTTTATACAAGACAATGTTATGTCTCACCCAAAAACTAGACAGTGAACTAAGATTAAAAACACACCTGACGTCCTCCCGATATTTAGGACAATTTAGAAATAGAAAGTTCGGCAATAAATATTTACATTACACAATATTTTTGTTATGAAAAAATCAAAATTTGAACTAAACGAAAAATTAAAGGAATTTATCGAAAATCAAGAATGGATTTTTGCTAAAACATATGCCAAAACTTGGCCTCACGAATATATTGTTCAAGAAAGAGTAGACAACGAATTATTTATGGAACTTGCAAATCAGATAGACAATTTTGGCTATGAAGATTATTTCTATAAAACTAAACAAATCTATTTTGAGTATAATGGTTTCACTTATTGGCATATGGAAAATATAATAAATCGTTGTGTTTCAGAAGATACATTTCACGAAAGAGAAAAAAGCGGAAGATTACCAGAAAACTTTAAATGATAATTGAAGAAATAACTAAAACTAAAAGCTTGTATAAATCATCGGCCAACAAGTTATTAAACTAAAGTTAGTGTTGATAAATGCCCAATAAAATACACAGAACGTTACCTGTAACTGAGTAAAAAATCTATCATCAAATGATAAAAGAACTTAAATATATTTCGTTAATTTTAATTGTTCTGTTCACTTCTTCTTGTAAAGGTCAAATTCAAAATAAGTCACAATTTAATAATGAACCTGATAAAGAGAGCACACATAAATATGGTGCAGGAGATGTTGTCAATAGGGGTTACTTGGATAAATCAGGGAACATTTGGTTTACAACATTGAGGGAAGGTGTATTTAAGTATGATGGCAAAATATTCACGAATTTTTCCGTTAAAGATGGTCTTTGTTCTAATACAGTAAACGCAGTAGTAGAGGACGATAAAGGAATAATGTGGTTTGGTACAGCCAAAGGATTATGTAGTTATGATGGCACGAACTTTATTAATATTCCATTACCTCAAGATGATTCTCAAAGTGTTTCACCAGAAACAGGATTACCAAGTAGACAAACAGAAACCATTTTATCATTAATTCAAGCCAGCAATGGTGACTTTTGGATAGGGACAGATGCAAAGGGTGCATATCGTTATGATGGCAAAACATTCACCTCGTTTTTAAAATTCAAAGGAAAAATTCAACCAGAGGATTATGTTTATAATAATTGTATCACAAGTATAATCGAAGACAAGAATGGGCATATTTGGATATGTTCATTTACGCACGGAGGATTAAATGAATTCGATGGAAACACGATGATTCATCACGCTTTAAAAGACGGGTATGGAGATGGTATGATTTCTACAAGCTCTATGGATAAAAATGGCAACTTATGGTTTGGGACAAGAAATGGAGGTATTTACAAGTATGATTACAAGAATTTTGAAAATATAGCTGATACAAAAACAGGAGAACAAATAGCTATGGCATCTGTATTAGAAGACAGAAATAGTACTTTTTGGATTGCAAGTTTTGCAAGAAAAGGGGCATATAAATATGATGGCGAATCATTTATTCCACTAGATGTTGAAGGGAGTGAGAAATTAAATGACATCAAATTTATTTCAGAGGACAAGGATGGAAATATCTGGTTCGGAGGTAGGTATGGACTTCTATGGAGATATGATGGCGAAGTATTAAAAGATTTTACCCAGCTAAAAAGAAACTAATAAAAAGACTACTGATAACGCTGCTGTGTTCAAGTAGCAATTGCAACAAGCTTGGTTTTTAATTTCTGATTAGGACTAAGGTAGATAAATTTTCTTACAGGACGGTTGTTTATTGTTGTTTCCACCCATTTGATTTCATCATCGCTGATATCTCTGAGATCTGTTTTCTTTGGAAAGAAGCGTCTGATTACTCCTATTCTGTTTTCTACAGTGCCTTTATCTTGAGAAGTGTAAGGTCTCGTAAAGTAGGTTTTTACGTTTAGAGCCCATCATTAGATCTACTTCTACGTCTCCTATGCGTTGGTGAAGGTTTACACACTCTGGCCTTTCACTTATTGGAACGGTGTTTTTGATTGCGCCTCGAGTGCTGTGATAGTTGCCACGTTTACGCCGCCGTCGCCCATGTCTGAGAGCTAGATAGAGCATATTGTCACTAACCAAAATTCTGTGTTTGCTCTTTTTTGCTTCCCAAATCCAGGTGTATAGCGTTTCATGACTCACTCCATCTACTCCCAGCTTCCTCCATCTTGCTGCTATCAGTTCTGGGCTTAGTTTTTCCTTCCTAAGCCACAAACGAGCATCCCTCTTTAAGGAATCAGTTAGTCTAAAGAGTTTGGGCTTATTGACTTGCCTCACTTTTGCTCTTCTAAAAGCGTTCTTGGCACAATATGAATTTGCGCCTATTCCTCGCTTTCCTACATTTCTTTTTAACTCTCTAGAAAAGTACTTCGATGTACTCCGAGAATTCGTGCGATTTCTGTTTGAGATTTCTTGTCTTGGATAAGCTGCGGGATACAATACCTTGCGCTTAGGTTTAGATGATTATATTTTTGCATAGTAACACGAATTTAATCGACTAACCGACAGGTGGGGTTCGCTCCACCTGTTTTTTAGTCTTTCGTGTTGCACTTATGACTTGAACTTACAAAAGATTAAAATGACTATCTTGAATATTTGAGAAAATTTAAGTAAACAATGAAAAAGATTGAAGTGGTTGCTGGAATAATTTATTGTAAGAATCAGATTCTATGTGTTCAAAGACCCAAAAACAAACTTCATTATATTTCTGAGAAATTTGAATTCCCAGGTGGGAAAATTGAAGAGGGTGAAACCAAAAAGGAGGCTTTGCATCGTGAATTACTTGAAGAATTGAATATCTCAACAAAGATCAAATCCTTGTTCATGACAGTTGTTCATGAATATCCGGATTTTGAATTAACGATGCACACTTTTATTTGTGAAGTAGAAACGAAAGAACTCACATTGGTGGAACATATAGATCAAAAGTGGTTAACAACCGAGGAACTTAAAACACTGGATTGGGCTGCAGCTGACATCCCAATAGTGAACAAATTGGAGTCGAATGGATAACCTCATAAGCGTTTTCAATAGCAGCTTACAGACAGGTTATGTCGATAAATCTGTTTTGTCGAATGCTGCGTACCAACCTGAACTTCTAATCAATCAAAAGAATCCGCCAATAAAGGTTCTTTCTACAATTCTACAAGAACTTGAGAATTGTGATCAGTTTTTCATATCCGTGGCATTTGTCACTACTGAGGGTGTTGCTACACTCATTAACAAGTTAAAAGAACTCGAAAGCAGGGGGGTCAAGGGAAAGATTATAGTCTCACAATATTTAAACTTCACGCAACCTGAAGCGCTAAAAAGATTGGCCCAATTTAAAAATATAGAGCTAAGAATTGCCACAAAAGGAAATGCGCATGCAAAAGGGTACATTTTTAAAAACAAAGAACATTACAATCTAATTGTAGGCAGCAGTAATCTAACAGCATCTGCTTTGTCTACAAACAAGGAATGGAATATTAAAGTATCCGCATTAAATGAAAGTGGGCTTATTGAACAAGTCCTTAAAGAATTTGAATCAGATTTTGACAAAGGGAAACCCGTAACTGAAAAATATATTTCATTCTATGAAGAAATATATCAGTTGCAATTTCTTGTAAAGAAGGCTCACAACCTTCAAAGCTTAATTGACCCTGACATTGTTATAACACCAAATTCAATGCAACTTCAAGCATTGGAAAACCTTGAGGAATTACGGGCAGACAAAAAGAACAAAGCACTCATCATATCTGCAACGGGAACCGGCAAGACCTATTTGTCCGCATTCGATGCAAAAGCGTTTAACCCGAAAAAGATGTTGTTTGTGGTTCACAGATTGACCATTGCAAATGATGCATTAAATACCTTTCGAAAGGTCTTTGGGCAGAAGAAAACAATGGGCCTGTACTCTGGCAATAAACGAGAAATTGATTGTGAATTCGTTTTTGCTACAATTCAAACGATATCAAAGTCCAAGCACTTAAATAAGTTCTCGAGAGACCATTTTGATTACATCATTATCGATGAAACCCACAGATCAGGAGCCGATTCATATTTGCAATTTATAGACCACTTTGAACCTCAGTTTCTTCTAGGGATGACAGCCACTCCCGAGAGAACAGATGGGAATGACATCTTTAAATTATTTGACCACAACATTGCTTATGAAATAAGATTAAACAGGGCCATGGAGGAGGGAATGCTTAGTTCATTTCATTATTATGGAGTAAGTGATTTGTGTATTAATGACGATGTGATTGATGACAAATCCGATTTCAATCTGTTAACCTCAAATGAAAGAGTAGACCGAATCATTGAGCAGGCAGAATTCTACGGAAGCGATAACGGAATCACTAGAGGCCTGATATTTTGTTCTAGAAAGAAAGAAGCCATTCAACTCGCCCATTTATTTAACTTAAAAGGGTATAAATCCGTTGCCTTAACCGGTGACAGCTCCGAAGAAGAAAGAGCACAATCCATCGAACGATTAGAATCAGAAAATCTGCTTGAAAAACTGGACTATATTTTTACGGTGGATATTTTTAATGAGGGGATTGATATTCCGAAGATCAATCAAATTGTGATGCTTCGACCTACAAATTCAGCCATCATTTTTATTCAGCAATTAGGCAGAGGGCTTAGAAAAGTGGATGGAAAAGGATATTTAACCGTGATTGATTTCATTGGAAACCATGAAAACAATTACCTAATACCTATCGCACTGTATGGGGACACATCATACAACAAAGACTCCTTGAGGAAATTAATCACCGAAGGCAGCAGAATGCTCCCTGGGACTTCGACTATTAATTTTGATGAAATCACAAAAGAAAGGATCTTCCAATCTATTGATTCCGCAAATATGCAGTTGTTAAGAGATTTGAAGAAGGATTACAACCTTTTAAAATTCAAGTTAGGCAGAATCCCAATGATGATGGGTTTCATTCAACATGGCTCTAGAGATCCTTATTTATATGTGGAATATTCTCGTTCACATTACAACTTCATTGTCAAAGTTGAGAAAGATCACAACTTAGAATTATCCAAACAACAGGTTGAACTTTTGGAGCTGTTTTCAAAAGAAATAAACAACTCAAAAAGGGTTGAAGAAAGTTTAATTTTAGAAGCCTTGACACTCAACAATAAACTGAATATTCCTGAATTTAAAAAGAAAATATCTGACCTCTTTAACTACACTCCAACCGATGCTACCATTGAGTCTTGCATTACAAACATCAACTTTTTATTCATCCGGAAGGAGAAGAGAATCATCAGTAAGAAAGGAGATACGTTAAAATTCCATCCAGAATTCTTAGAAACGTTAAGCAATACCATTTTTAGGGATTTTTTATTAGATTCCATCAATTATTCCATTACAACTTTTAAAAATTCATTCAAGGAAGAATATTACAAAGACGGTTTAATTCTTTACAAAAAATACAGTCGCAAAGATGTATGCAGGTTGTTGAATTGGGAAAAAGACATTAGTAGTACCATTTACGGATATCGTACAAATTCAGGTGCGACTCCATGTTTTGTTACATATCACAAATCTGATGAGATAGAGAGTACGATTAATTACAATGACTACTTTATTAACCCATCAACGTTTGCATGGGAATCTAGGTCAAATAGAAAACTAGAAAGCAATGAGATAAAAGAGGTGATCAATTCTAATCGCATTTTACTATTTGTAAAAAAGAAGGATGGAGAAGGTAAAGATTTCTATTTCATGGGGGATGTTAATATCGTACCTGACTCTATAGAACAAAGTGTTATGACTAACTCAAAATCACCTGTAGTACATTTTAAATTTAAACTTAAACAACCCGTAATCAGTAGTATTTACGACTATATCACTTCTGACTAGAAGGTTACTACTAAGGAACAAAATAAACATAACACCCCTTCATGCCCCTTGTCATTAACGTTCTATAGGTGTTCTTAATTATTGCATCAAGGTGAGCTTTCGTCTGCTCTGGGTTCTCACGCATTCTTGTTTTCCAACCCCGTATTGAGTAGTCATTTTTAGATCTCTTTTCTGGGTGGGTGGTCACACTGCCATCTAAATTGATACGAATATCCGGCCCTATAATTACACCTATGTAATCACATTCAAGCCCCTGACACGTGTGAATACAACCAATTTGGTCAATAGAATCCGGCTTCATAATCCACAATCCACCATCCTCGCTTAGATTCCATTTTCTTTGGAAATTTTCTTCCGGAAAATCAAAGTCAAAAGCTTCATACTCTCGCTTACTTACCCAATCCCAACAATAACCGGCTACTATTCTAGACTTCCCATTTTCTGCATTCTTGTTTCTGATCCAGGAGTCAAGCTCCGTTAGAGACGAAGCTATTCTAAAGTCGTAGTCAACATCCTTTAAATCGGAAATCGCTGTCTCACGAATCCCTAGGTAGTTATCTAACCAAGCAATGTACCCATCAGAACCATTACATCTAAATTGAGACGGCAAATCAAGACACAACACCTCTGCTCCTGCCAGTAAAGCATAACGTTTAATTTCCTCCTCAGAACCAATGTCTTTTATATGAATTCGCTGATCTTCATCAAGAAAAAACACCGTGCATTTAGCGGCGTTGATGAGCTCTTTAATTTGGTTTTCACCGAGATTAGAATAAAGGCCGGATTTTTCATTTAATCTATGCGCCTCATCTACAAGGATTGCATCAAAACTATCTGTCTCAGAAGTTGTAAACCCACCCGAACCTTTGAAAAGAGATGAGTAGGCTGAACGCGTTAGAACGCCTGTTAATTTGCTTTCATAAACTGCTCTTGGAGCAGAATTTTTCGTGACGTAAAGAGCATTAAACTCTTCACCCAGTGCTTCAACTAATAAGTTTATGGCTACCACTGATTTACCTGTACCAGGTCCTCCCCTTATGACAATGACTTGTTTTCCCGATTGAGAGACTGAAGATTTTCTAATCGCCGACATCCCCAATTCATAAACAACTTTTTGCTCATCGATCATAATGAACTCTTTTTGTTTATTCAACATAGCCGCAAGACTGTCAGCAAGAGATTTAGAAGGTCGGATCTTTCCATGGTCAATTGAGTACATCAACTTTCCACAATCTCCTTTCTTAACATATTTCTCTAAAAACTCTTTAAGCTTGACTGTATCCTCTTTGAAAAAGAGAGGAGCCTCTGAGGTGTATGTTGAATACCTCTGATCACTTAACGTCCCTGTATCTGTACAATTATGTAAATATGCACAAGGGAGTAAATCAATGTTTTCTTTTTCGACTACCTCATTAAATCCTTCTAAATATTTGGCATAACTCCAAGCCTGATACGAAGGATGACTGGTCTCTCGTATTCTTCCGCCTAACCAGGTTCTTACCAAACCATCATGGGGAGAGATTTCTGCTTCAGACCACTGCTTTAATTCCACAATGACAACTCTAGATTTCCCATTCTCATCATAACCTGAAAGAATGAAATCTATACGCTTACTCGTCATAGGAAGCTGACATTCTATAGAGACACCTGCATCATCAGGAATTGTTGACCTTGACAAGGCCAGAGCTACTCTAGAAAGAGAATTACCCCAACTTGCAAGCTCACTCTCCCCTACTTGTATATTGAGGCGGTCATTCACTCTAGCATTAACTATCGTATCGATCTGACCAGAAGAAGAGTCGGATAAAAATTGGCTGAATTTTTCTGCGTAAACAAGCATGCCTTACAAGTCTGAATATTTTGTTGCCACTCCTTTCGCTTTATCGACTGGATATTTAGCCGCGTTCTTTTTCACCTTTTCAAGGACTATTTCATCAGGGTCTAGACCAAACTCATTTGCCAACAACAATCCATAAGCAAAAACATCCGCTAACTCCTCCCTCACTCGTTCAAGATCAACTTCACGGGACTCCTCAGTAGTTTTCCAAAGAAACACTTCGTTTAACTCCGCAGCTTCAATTGAAAGGGCCGTTGCAAGGTTTTTCGGGTCGTGAAATTGTTTCCAATCTCGTTCATCACGAAATTTCAGAAGTGCGGATAGGGTCGGATTATTTGTTTTCATGATGAAATGTAGTGCTCTCCATCTTTCGAAAGAAAATTTATTTCGTTAAAGTTAGTTCGATTTAGTTGACAAATAAATAATGGACTTGCAATAAAAAAATGGACACTGAGTTAAGATTATGCGGCTATTGGTTTGTAATTAATTTCTAATTCGAGCTCATTGATTGTTTTGTAATTTATGGCGGAATGTCTTCGGTTTCTGTTATACCAGGTTTCTATCCACTTAAAAATCGATATTTCGGCATCAGAATACACCTCGTAATGCTTTTTATAGACCCATTCTGTCTTAAGACTTTTGAAAAAACTTTCTGCAACAGCATTGTCCCAACAATTACCTTTTCTTGACATACTTTGTTTCACATATTTCTTATGGCTTTTTAGAATCTGCCTAAAAGTTAAACTTGCGTACTGTGAACCTCTGTCAGAGTGGAAAGTCAGAGTATTACTGATGGGCCTGTTATCTACGGCTGTATACCAAGCCTTAATTATCGTGTTTTCAGTAGTTAAATCTTCGCTCAAAGACCACCCAATAACCTTGCGATCAAATAAGTCAATTATTACTGTTAGATAAACCCAACCTTTAGTGGTTTCTATGTACGTGATGTCCGACACCCAAACCTGATTAAGTCTATCTACTGAGAAATTTTGATTCAACAGGTTGGGTGATATTGGATAATTATGACCCGAATCCGTAGTGTTTTTGAACTTCCGCTTTCTTCTCGCGACTATTCCTAAGGCTTTCATTATTCTAGCGGTTCGGGGTCTCGAAACCTTGTGTCCACGCTTTTACAATTCTACCTTCATTCTAGGAGAACCATAACTTTGATGGCTTTCTTCGAAAATATTCTCAATAAGCTCAATGACTTTTCGAGTCTCAAGACATCGATTAGATGGACCAGATCGCAACCAGTTGTAATAACCGCTTTTACTCACTTCGAGTACTTTAGACATCAACTCAACAGGGTATTTAAATTTATGTTGTTTCATAAATCTGAATTTTTGCTGTCGTTCGCGGAGAAGATGCCTATCGCTTTTTTTAATATTTCAGTTCCAAGTTTTGCCTCTAGTAACTCTTTCTTTAATCGAGCTATCTCACGACCTTCATCTGTAAGCTTCGCTTTTCCGTGACCTGGAAAACTATTATGCTTAAACTCGTCATGTTCTTTTTTCCAGCGATGGATTAATTGCGAGCCGATACCCAATTCCCTGGCTACTTTCGCTACATTACCTTTTTCTGCAGACAACTTTACAGCATTGCGCTTATAGTCCGCAGTGTAAATTCTTTTCTTTTTTGACATATTGATAAATTTATTTTAGCAACAATATCTTAACTTAGTGTCCATTATTGTGTAGCATGTCCATTTTCTTAAAGTTGAGTTAAAGAATAGAGAACAAGAGATATTAAAAATAATAAAACAATAAGTCACGAACAGCTAACAAAGTGTAAAAATAATAGCCGAAATAGTAGTAAATAGAAATTTCCACTTCCAAAATCGGCTACTATTCTTATACAAATAGTTACCAACTAAAAGAACTCTACGAAAAATTTAAAAGTGCAATTGAAAATTTAGACAATCTTGAAATTAAACCAAAGAAAAAAGAATTGCTTCTGGGTTAACTATCGTACATTAGTTTGGAAATGAAAAACTTACCTCGCCAGATTACAATTCTGAGTCTTCTGATATTTGTTTTATTTAGCTCGACAATGTTAGGCCAAAGAATTTTGGGAAGACCATAAGGAATAACAGTATGTTTTATTAAGACTAGGCTGTTAGAGTTTTATCCTTGTATTTTATAAACAATAGATTGCTATTTCAAATGCCTTTTGTACATTGGTCAAGAGGTAGTCGAAAGCGGTTTCGCAATTGCCTACTCCCACTAGGTTAGATTACACTTTTCAAAAACACACACAACGATGTATAAATATTTATTATTTACAACAGGGATTATTAGTTGCTTTTTGACAGAGATTAATGCTCAGGAGTTAAGTAAAAACTTTGGAGACCTAGCTTCGTTTACAGAAATACACGCTTATGTTGCTGTAGATATTTCGAAGCGACAGGGGTTAAATTCTGAATTTGATCCACATGAGTTATATCTAAACGCAAGCTCAAGAATTTCTCAAAACATTAAAGCAGTAGCAGAATTTGAAATTGAGCACGGAGGTCAGTTGTTGAAGATGACAAAGTTGTTTTCTGAATGGAATTTAGATGAAAAATTCAATCTTAAAGTAGGACTTGACTTTGCACCCTTTTCTGTGCAAGATCAAGTGTACTATTCTCCACTTAGGCTGAGGAAATTCTCTAGTCACGCGACCTCTACAAGAGAAATATTACCTACTGCGTGGCGTGAAACAGGGCTTTTTGTGTTTGGGACTTTTGGTGATCAACAGAAAATCCATCTTAAATATGATGTGGGTGTATTTAATGGACTAGGAAGTGAGGCGTTTAATAATGTCCGCGACGCAAAACAGTCGTTAGATAACAATAACAACAAGATGATAGCAGGGCGTGTTTCCTTAAACTATTCAAAACACCTACAAGTAGGAGCTTCATACAGCATGGGTAAGTATGATGATTTAGATCAACTAGACTTAAAAATGTGGGCATCTCATATTATTATACAGAAGAATAAATTTGACCTTATAGGAGAGTATATTTCAAGCCAGACCACTGATTCTGTACGAACGAAAACTAAGTCAGGTGGTTATGTGATGATGGGATATCGATTTTTTGAAAACTTGTTGAGTGATAAAATCAATTATATAGAACCAATAATTCGGTTACAAATCATGGAGTCAGATTTGAACGTTCAGGATGCAAATGACTTTATAGGATATGCTTTTGGGTTTAATTATTCTCCTGCGGAACATTATAAATTTGTACTTGAGTATGAAGTTTTAAAGGAACGGTTTGGACAACAAATTGATAATAATTTGGTCTCATTAGAAATGGTAATAGACTTTTGATGCGACTAATATTAAGCCATAGAATACTGTTTTTGTGTATTTTTATGTGCAATTCGATTAGTGTTTTTTCTCAACTTAGAAGTGAGTTAAAGGTTGCTCCGGATAAGGTGTTTTCTGCTATGATTAAATATGCGGAAAAGGAAGATTCTGTTAATCTCATCAAGTCGATGAAGCACATAGACCCATTGCTTATTAGATTTCAACAACAATACGACCGTGATTTTAAATTAATAATTAAAGAAGATTTAAAAGAGGGTAGCTCATCCGATGTTTTAATCGTTATTAACGATTTAATTTACACAGATATTATCGATATCCTTAATGGAGTGAAAAATGGTGAAATTGAAACAAATAAGGGGGTTTGGATAAAAATAGCTTACAAAGATTACGTTCTGATTTCACCCTATGTCGTTTCTGTTGACAACGGATTTGAGCAAGACAGGTTGTTGAAGAATAACTTTCATAAGCTGATGTCCATTCATAGTAGCGAGAGTGGGTATCTATCAAACGGTGAAAACAGTAATATAAATAGTGATTTATTGACCATTATGATAGAGTTGCTCAGAAAATGCATGTCTTGAAAAGCTTGAGCATAAGGTATAAGATGATGATCCCCATCCTCTTGATTTTGGTAGTGCTAGGTAGCGTTTTGGTTTTCGTATTTCAGTATAAAACACTGTGGCTAGTAAATGAGCAGCTTAGACTTAAGGGAGAGACTACATTAAACGCTCTAATAAGTTCAGGACGTGAAGGAGTAGTAAACGAGAACCTTTTCGGTTCTTTAGATAGGCTAGTTATTAACAGCTTACACGATAGAGAGATAGAAAGCTTAGTTATAATGGATAAGAACATGTCCGTATTAGCAAGCAGTATTAATACAAAAAACTGGAATCCAAGAAATATAATCTCTAAGGATAACCTTAGCATTGTAGATGGTCCTGATGACATAACATTTTCCTCACCAATAGAGCTTGATAGTGGAGATAAGTTAGAAGATATGGACAATCGAATAGGGTATATTTATTTGGTATTTTCTAAAAAAATTATGCAACAGGAGATAGGTGGAATCACGAAAACAATGACACAAGTGATTTTTGTAGCACTATTCCTTACTGCTGTTTTCGTGTTGATGATTACTAATATTCTGATAAAGCCTATTTTGACCTTAACAAATAGTTCAAAGAAGATAGAGAAAGGCCATTACGATGAGGAGATTCCTGTATCAGGACATGATGAGATAGGCGAGCTTTCACGAGCGTTTGAGGTCATGCGCCAACAGATAAATGTAAAAATGATTGAAACCACTCGTGCTAAAGAAGAAGCGGTTCAACTTGCGAAGTTTAGAGAAACGTTTTTGGCCAATATGAGTCATGAAATAAGGACTCCTATGAATGGGGTTATAGGGATTATTGAATTGCTCACGCTCAACACCAAACTAGATGCAACACAAAAAGAGTATGTGGAGATAATCAAGAATTCGTCTCATGATTTATTGGCTATACTTAACGACATATTAGATTTATCTAAGTTGGAGGCTGGGGAAATGAATATTGCACCGAAAATATTTAATTATAAATCTTTAATTCATAAAGTAAAAAGCTTATTTATCGGTAAGGCGGATGAAAAAGGATTGAAAATTACTTCCGAATACGGTAATGATTTTCCAGAGTATGTATTAGCGGATAGCAATAGAATTACTCAGATTCTTTCTAATTTTGTGAGCAATGCGATTAAGTTTACAGATACGGGGTCAGTGAACATATCAAGTACTTGGAAGCAGAAAGAGTTAGGGAAAATCATTATTAGAATTGAAGTGATTGACACTGGAGTGGGTATAGATGAAAAGGGGCAGAAAGTTGCTTTTGAAGAGTTTAAGCAACTAGACGAAGGGTCTACTAAAGCTTTCAAGGGAACTGGTTTGGGACTAGCGATTTGCTCTAAACTGACAAATTTAATGGGAGGTGAAATAGGAGTGGATAGTGAAAAGGGTAAGGGAAGTACTTTTTGGTTCACTTTCGAATCAGATGAAATAGAGGCGGGCTCTTTCAAAGATTCCCAGTCGAACAAATCTAAGGAGGTGATGGAGTCTTTTGATGCCAATGTTCTATTAGTTGACGATGAAAAGATCAATATAATAGTTGCAAAATTGATGCTTGAAGGAATGGGCTGTAAAGTGACGACTGCAGAGAATGGTTTGGAAGCGGTAAATAAATATGAAGACGGAAAATTCGATGTTATTTTAATGGATATGCAAATGCCGGTGATGGATGGCATAGAAGCTACTAATAATATTAAAGAATCGTTTAATAATGTACCACCCATTATAGGTCTCAGTGCTAATGCAATGGTAGGAGATGCAGAAAAGTTTATTGCTCAAGGTCTTGATGATTATTTAAGTAAGCCGACAACAATAGCTGCTCTTAAGGAAAAATTAAACCTTTACTGTAGGAGTTAATTATTGATACTGAACACAAGATTTCTTTTTATGAAGAAGATTAAAATTCCAGATGCGCCAAATTCTATTCAAAAGGGGGTGCCTCTAAAGAACTTACTGGGTGAAGAGGCTGTAGTTCAATTAGGGAAGAATATAAGGTGCGTATATCCTGAGTTTGAGAGTTCTGCGTTTGTAAAGGCAAGTCTTGAGGATATTGAGCCTTTAGGGATAATGGATAGGGGTAGACATATCGCCATAAAAATGCGAGACTATCTTCCGAAAAACTATTCTGATGCTATAGCGATTCTTTTAAAATCGTTAACACCTCCTCTTGAAAAAACGGAGGATAACGGACTAGCAGGGTTATTTTATATGCCACATAATAGCTTTGTATCTGAGTTTGGACTGGATGATTTCGAAACTTCGATTAAAGCGCAATATGAATTAACGAAGCGTTTTACGTGCGAGTACCCCATTCGCCCTTTCATTAAAAAATATGAGAAGAGAACTATGGAAACACTGTATTCTTGGATGTACGATGAGGATCCTCATGTTCGAAGACTTTGCTCTGAAGGCACAAGACCTAGGCTTCCATGGTCCACTAAGATAGATGCGTTCGTAAAAGACCCTACGCCCTCAATTCAAATATTGGAACACCTAAAAAACGACCCCGATTTGTATGTTAGGAGAAGCGTAGCAAATCATGTGGGAGATATAGCGAAGGATCACCTAGACCTAGCTTTAGACCTGTGCGAAAACTGGCTCGATGGAGCTTCTGCCGAATTAAAATGGGTGATTCGTCATGCTGTTAGAAACCCGATCAAAAAAGGGAATGAAAGAGCAGTAGAACTAAGATTTAAAGCCAAGTAGCTATTTAATTAGCTTGAACGACATCGATTTAGTTCCGTTATTAACATGCAAGATTCGCGAGATTTCTTTATTGCGCCCATTAAACCCCTTACTGATAGACATATTCTCATAAAACTCGCCTGAATCTAGCATTCTACCATTTAAATCGAATAAAGTAAAGGAAGTATGCTCGCTAATAGAAGATGTTATAAGCCATTCAGAAGGGGTTGAGGATAAAGTCCAAACCTCATTTCCTTCATCTAAACGCTCAATATTAGAAGTCCCAGAAATCACGCCCTTCAAGTAGTGAGTAGTTCCCGAAGCAGTGTTCTTGTAAACTAAGTGGATGAATTCTCCGTCATATACAACAGAGGGGTTTCTGTTATGACCACTTAACTCCTCCGTAACATTAAAGATAGAGTTCGATAGCGCGCTGGGGCCTATATCTGAGACGGAAACCATTACATCGTATCCGCTTGAATTACGCTCCCAAGCTGCTACTAGCCAGTCTCCACTTGCTGAAAGAGAGGGGTGGTTTTCTGTTGAGTTGTTTAGGGGGTCGATGCGTGCCGATTCAATTAACGTAAATGTCGAGAGGTCAACAGAAGACCAATAAACCCTACTTCCGTCGGGAGCATTCATAAAGGCAGAAACTAAAGTACCGTCGCTTAGGATGGCCGAAGACGCTCCCGAAGCAGGGCAGCTACTGATATACCAATCTGCTGGGTCGATGTCGATAGCTTCGCCCCAATTGACTCCATCTGGGGACTTGAGAAGCCAAAAGTCGCGAATGTTCGAGTTGTTATTTCTCACTACGTCATAGAAAATGCCGTCATAGAAAAAGGGGTTCGAAGGACAACACTCGCAAACAGGCTGACCTGCTGTCGCGATTCCCGCGTTTAGGGCGGGCTCGAATGAGTCCGTGTCGGAATTAAAAAGGTGGACTCCTTCGTAGGTCGGAGTGGTCCTCCATTTGAGGGCAGCCCAAGGTTGAGAATTCCCGTCGAATGCTATGTTAGGCATGAAATGATCTTCTGTCGCAAGGGGAGCTAGAGGGTACGGAATTCCCCAAGTTAGGCCGCTATCTTCGGAAATAACTACGTATGCACCAGTATCCCACTGGCCGGAAATTTGATAGCTGACAGCCACACGATTCCCGGAAACGGCTATACGAGGGCCTTCGGACTCACTTAAGTAGATATTAGTTTCTTCTGTAACTTGTATGGGAGCTCCGAAAGAGAGACCATCCCAAATAGATAAATATAGCCCCGCATTATTCCCGGACTTTCCATGTAAAACCATAGGATTACCAGATGAGTTCAAAACTATACGAGAACATTTATTCCCGAAGTCTTGGGTAGAAACTTCAATTACACTATCCCAAACAATACTAGGTTGAGCATGATTTGTTCTCGGAACAAAACTCATAAAACACACACAAAAAGTGAGTATAAAAAACGCAGGTAAATCTTTCATGTTTGTAATTTACAGTAAATTAGCCCTTATGGAAGAAATGATTTCGTTTTTTGATGATTTACAATCATGGCAAAAGCTTTTCTGGATTGTAGTTTGTCTTTCTGCAGCGTTGGGTGTTGAGAATATTAAGCCACTATTTAAGGGAGGGTTCAGATCTTGGAAACACACTAAAACGAACTTGGTTTTTTTAGCGACTCTTATTCTAATAAATGTGATTTTTGGGATGATTACTGTCGGACTTTTTCAGTGGATTGATGAAACAGGATGGGGTTTGATTAATACGATAGAACTCCCTCTCGCGGCCGAGTTGTTTCTGACAATTCTAGCTTTTGATTTCATTGCTCAATATGTGGCTCACATTACAGTTCACAGAGTAAAGTTTCTTTGGAGAATACATTTGGTACACCACAGTGACACTCATGTAGATGCTACTACAGGCACGAGGCTTCACCCATTAGATTTTATTTCACGAGAATCTTTCGCTGTCCTAGCGGTTTTTATTACAGGCGCTCCGTTCGCCTTTTACATGTTATATAGAATCCTCACAATCGCATTTACATACTTTAACCACTCGAATGTTAGTCTCCCTTTAAAATTAGACAAGGCCATAAGCTGGGTCATTATTTCGCCTAACACACACAAGTTCCACCATCACTTTGAAGAGCCTTGGACAGATAGAAATTTCGGTAACATATTCTCTATTTGGGACAGGATTTTCGGGACGTTTGCATACGGTGATGTAAACAAAATTAAGTATGGGTTAGATGTGACGGATGATTCGAAGTCAGATGATTTGGCATACCAAATGATGCTTCCAATAAGGAATAACGGCCGAGTAAAAATTAATAATTAAGGAAGTAAAAACTAAGCAATATGAAATTACTCGCAACGAAAGTTTGTAAGAAACACGACTTAGGAGTTCACAATAATTTATTCGGCGGAACCATGCTTAGCTGGGTGGACGAGTCCGCGGTGGCATTTGTTAATGAAGTCTGCCACTGTCCTAACATGGTGACTCTTAAAATGGAAGAAGTACTTTTTACATCGCCCGTTAAAGAGAACAACCTTATAAAAATCTATGGGGAAATTGTAAGCATAGGAAATAAGAGCATCACCGTTCAGGTAAACGCTAGAAAATTCAACGTTTATAGTCACGAAGAAGCAGACGTATGTACAACTCGCCTAATTTTTGTTCGACTCGACGATGACGGAACGTCAATACCTATAGCTAACCACGTAAAGGAAAAGAACCCAGATAAAGTTGCTTAACTCTTAACAAGGGCTTCCGAAAACACTCAGGAACTCAAGAACGTCTGCTACTGTAACTGATCCATCTCCGTTTACATCAGAGCTACATCCTGACGTGCATCCGAAATCACTTAAAATAAGAAGTAAGTCAGATACAGTAAGAGTACCATCACCGTTAACATCTGCAGGGCATGTGAGTATTTCGGCTCCACTTACAGTGCCATCGCAATTGTTGTCAAGACCTGCTCCTGTGCCTATAGCACCAGGGTATATCGTATTTGATGTATCATCACAATCTGTATTGTTTGCTGAATAGCCAAGAGTAATGGGAGCACAAATAGCTACTGCAGGGCCAAATCCGAATCCATCATTATCATTATCTAGATATGCAGTGACCGTGTATTGACAAGCACCACTATCTACAGTAGCTGTGGGGTCGAAATTACAAGCTGTAGTATCTGTGCAACCGGGTATAGATGTAGGGATACAAAACTGATGTGTGGCAAGAGTACCAAAGGCTGATCCGGCAACGATTTGGGCCAAAACAGTGCCGGTAGCATCCTCTGTTAAGGAGTAAGACCCTTGAACTCCACCCCACGCCATTCCGTCTCCGTATGCATCGTGAACGCTTAAAGTGTAACATCCGTTTTCTAGACAAGCAGAAGTTGTGTAAAGCGTTTGGGTTGCAGGATATGGTCCGCCTGAAAGTACGATTATTCCAGTAGCATCTGATATATCCCAAGTCGTTTCACCAGGGTAATTATCTGTAGTTAGTGAGAATGTGATATTCGTACAAGGATATGTGCATGAACCATCGTCTAATGTTGCGGAAGGGTTATAGTTAAGGGCTGTTGAGTCAATGCATCCAAGAATATCATTTATACAATCAAAGACTGTAACTCCAATAGTTCCTTCACCAGTAGCTCCTGCAGCATCAGTACCTGTAACAGTAATACTGTAAGAGGTTAGTGCACCTTGTGGAAATCCAGTAACAGAAATTAAAGTAGTACCGTCAGCTTGTATAGAGCTTGTGTAAGTTGCTCCGATAGGTAACCCAGAGACTGTAAATGACGTTCCCGCCCCTAGAGATTGTGCATCAACTTGTATGGCTGCAACTTCGTTATAGCAAATAAAATCATTAGCTATGGAAACATTGAAGAAGTTGGGTTTTAGTAAGAATAGACCTTGCTCAATATGACTCACAGCGACTACTCCGGACGAGAAGTATGGGTAGTTAGACCAAGACCCGTTAAACAATGCTGCATCGCTCGAAGGGTACACATCGAAGTATCCCACCTCAGTCATAGTTCCACTAGCGAGATTGTCAAGATTAGTGATGCGCAGTCCTGCTCTGTAATTTGACTGGTAGCATAGATTTCCTTTTATGTAAAGGTTGTGATCTATTGCCGGTGTCGTAGAGACGTATGTCCCGACTAGAAAAGGTGCGTTTAGGTCTGATACATCCCAAATAAAGGTTGTAGTATTTACCCCTGTATAGTACTCATCGAGCTCATCATTACTCAAAAAGTATCTGTGATCTTCAGTAAGCCAACCTTGGTGTGTATATTGTGAAGAAGCATAAGTAGTTCTACTTAACTGTATTGCATCTGTAGGAATTGTAACATCAACAATAGTGACGGAGTTCTCATTGCAGGCGAATGCTATTTCACGTCCAACATAAGCTGCGTCAGGGCCATTGTAATTTACAACTTGCGCATCGTGAGTGTAACCATCTAATGCAAAATCACCCATTATTACTGGAGCAAGAGGGTTTGAAATATCTACGATATGAAGTCCGCCACTTGACGTGTTAGTCCCTACTCCATAAGCCCGATTGCTCGCTTCGTTTATAACCACATTATGAGCGTTGCCCCAACCACTGTAATGTGCGTCTTCAGTAAATATTACAGGAGGAGATAGTACGTCTCTCAACTTTGTAAGATCGAAAATTTGCATTCCGTGACCACTAGCTTCGGAAACGATATAAGCATAATTCCCATCAACTTTAATATCCCTCCAAATAGAACTAGCTCCACTCGCAGGTAAATCACCGACATAAACAGGATTTACGGGATCAGAAATATCAACAAACGAAGTACCAGAAGCTCGTCCGATAATAACGTATTCTGTTCCATCGAGAGGATCAGTCCACCCCCAGATGTCATTCATTTCCCCTCCTCCAATTTGAGTTCCTGGCATGAAAGATAGGAAATCAACATTTTGGCACGGATAGCCAGCTGCAGAGCCGTTAACACAAGGGGTTTGGCCTAAGGCTAGAGAAGAAAATAAGATGCTTAGAGCAAATGCCCCTGTGAAAGCGAGGGGAGAGAAAGTGTTGAAAAACTTCATATTGTCAGAGTTAGTGTCTGAAGAAAGACGTATAGTATTGAAAACCGTTGCATGAAGATACGGGAGGGAGTGATATTTAGCATACGTCCCCGAAAGCGGCGAGCACATCTAGGATGTCAGCAACACCGACAATACCGTCAAGATTTAGATCGTATAAACATCCAGACGAACAGCCAAACTCGCTTAATACAGCTAGTAAATCGGATACTGTAACGACCCCGTCATTATCTACGTCTTGGGGGCAGCCTACTACAACAGATGCTTCTATGTAGATCATTTGCAAATAATCAACAGAGTTCCCACAATCGTCTGATGCGGTAATAGTTCGGTGAACTTCGTATGCCAAAGGACAAGGCCCCCCCACTAGGACCACGTTTGCAGTTATATTTACTTGAGAGCAGTTATCCGTAGCGAGAGCCACTCCTAAAGGAGGTAATTCACTATCGCATGTAATCGTAATATCTGGAGGCACTGTTGTGAAAACAGGCGGGGTGCTATCAGTAAAAACTATTGTTTGAGTGAAAGTACTAACGTTCCCACACCCATCTTGAGATGTATATGTCCGAGTAATATCTCCTCCTCCACATCCTACTCCAGTGCTTACGTCTGAAAATGTGGTAGTTATGGGCGTACAGGGATCAGAAGGACTAGCTGAAATATTATCGAAAGCTGCGGTGTTACCGCACTCAACAGAAACAGTAGCGGGTGTACCAGTAAAGTCTGGCCCCTGTATGTCATTTCCTCCCGCTACCCATAGCCATGCGTCATAAACAAGGTTTGGGTAGTCGATATAAGGATTTCTCGTCCCTTGCTGCGAAGCCACTTTCGTGTTGCGATCAATCTCAGTTGCATCGGCTGGGTCTTGAAGATGCCATTGATATAAGATATCAGTAGGTCCCATTTCAGTTATAGCTCCTGCCGCATTAGGGTACATCGTGTAGAAGTAGAACACGGCTCGTGCTACGTCGCCCTTTTTATTTTCCTGTGGTTCCCATTCCCATCCAGATGTTTCAGACCAAAAATCAGCATCGCTAGGTATTGAGCTTTGAGAAGTATAAGTATTTCCTATGGTTCCATACCATTGCGCTTGGCTATCAGCAATTTCATTAAAGGGCTTATTACTTCGCGCGCTATTTGCTTGCCCTTGACATGGTTTGAGAATGTGGATATCAGACTTCATAGGCTCGGAAGACCCGAAAAAACTTTGAGGGACTAGATGTTCCGCGTTTATGGGGTTTGGATAAGTGACATAGCCTCCTGATTGAGTAAAACCGGTATAAACACACTCAATTTGGCCTCCTGAAATGTCTATATATCCATACATCTGCCTCCTAGCCTCATTATAGCCCAAACTATTATGTATCCCATCATACCAATTCGTCTTGAGCCAAGACTGTAACTCAGTGAGGTGGATATTTGAAGGGGGAGCAGGTTGACTCCAAAAATACGTGGTTTGAACGAGGGAGAAAAAAGCGAGTGATATCGCTAGAACGCGGAATAAATGTTTAATCATAGAAATAATGTACATAACTCAATAATATAATTAAATCGCAGGTAATATCCTAACTAAATCACAATGTATTTGGTTGCGTAGGAAATATTAAAAACAATTTATCTATTGACAAATTGTTCCCCACTCGATAAGTAAAATAAGAAGGTCGTCGGTCGAAATAGTGCCGTCAGAGTTTAAGTCGTTAGGGCAGCTTGAGTTATCGCACTGGTCGAAAATGCATGAGCCGTCATCAATGTTATTTGCGGGGTTGAAATTTAAAGCGTTTAGGTAAGTACACCCGAAGCTTGAAGTGGTCAGACATAAAGTATTGTCGGAGATGGAGTAGGGGTTGAAATCTATAAAATCGGGGTCAGAACATCCGTAGCAAGGATAGACGCTATTAAAACAAACGACCTCTAGAGATAAAGGGCCCTCAACGAAAATATTTCTGTCGATAATTTCGTCAACTCCAGCGCCATTTATAAAGTGATACGGAAAATCACCTGTCGGGATTAGTAAATCGAATCGCCACACCCCGAAATTTACATGCGTTCCTTCTACTATTCCGAGGTCAGTAAATAGCATTACTCCTCCTTCATTTCCGAAGATGTCGATATTTAGTTCTATATGAAAAACGCACGAACCATCTTCGTCAGTAGCTTCAGGATTGAAATTTGACGCTGTTGAATTTGTACATCCCGGGATGAAGATAAAATCCTCACCATCACAGTCTTGGTCAATACCGTCGTTCGGGATTTCTGTTGCCCCCAGATAAATAGAGGCATCGCTATCAT
The DNA here is from genome assembly GCA_002746975.1 of Bacteroidota bacterium. Classification (GTDB taxonomy): domain Bacteria; phylum Bacteroidota; class Bacteroidia; order Flavobacteriales_D; family Sanyastnellaceae; genus UBA974. The sequence goes on from NVXE01000003.1 coordinate 205,872, forward strand.
CACAATCTCCTTCTGAATCTAGCATCCCATCTCCATCATTATCGACACCGAAATAGCAAGACCCATTATCGACCAAAACTCCTCCATCATAGTTTAAAGCAAACTCATCTCTACATCCTAGAACCTCACTTTCAGGAAACTTCCTCGCCCTGTAAACGGTAAAATAAGGTCCCATTTCAATCTCCCAGACTATCTCTTCCTCCTGATTTATTTCCGTGATAACAGTTCCTGTTCCTTGGCTAGAATTCGCATTACCCCATGCTATCAAGGTGTTCCCGTTATCAAGCCTTTCGACACTTCCCTGCGCTGGAGTATAGAATTCTTGAGGGTGTGAATAAGACCAAACCTTACTTGCAGTCATCCCCACGGTATCGATCTCATACTCTACCACTCTAGAGTGCCCGGGCTGAGATTGTGAAGTAATACTATTATCGAACAGTAAAAAATGTCCGTTTCCTATATCGTTTATATCGTGCTGGTTGTGAAACACTCCCCAACCTTCGTCCTGAATAATGAAGTCATTCCCGGCTCCCCCTAGCTCCCAATCAACGGACCAGTCATCGGGGTTAAGTCTGACTACAGAACTAATGCTTCGAAAACTCATTAATATTCCTCCAAGGGAGTCAATATCAAAAGCGTTCCAATGTAGATAGTCAACTATTTGGAAAGTTAATCCTAGCCCCACAGAAATGGGGAAGTGGTCTAGCCCATGCCATTCTCGTATAAGCTCGCCCTCAGCTGTCATGTGTCTAAGAACAGGCTCTATAACATCTGCGTTTTCAACACCTCCAAACGATGTTAAGTCCATAGTCACGTATTCGTTATTCACGAATAAATATGATCCATCCTCATACCGATGTACATCGTGATAATCAGTTTCGCTTAATAAATTAACACCTAACGTATCTGTAGGGTGCAAATCACTATCTACCACAACCCAATTTCTTATAGAGTAGTCATAGAAAACAAACTCATCGTCCCCCCACGGTTCAAAAATAAACCCCTTAACCGGCGAATGTGATGAGAATACGGGTTCAGCAGCTTCATTAAAGGCACTTAAATAAATCTGGTTAGCCGATTGAATAGAAGAAAACATTATTACTCCAGGACTGACACCGTCATCAACTGTAAGAACAGAATAAGGAGGGGTTTGGGATAAAAAGTCAGAATATAATAGCCCAAACCACAGAGAAAACAGGACAGTTAAAAGTCTATAGTTGAAGTAATTTAAATAACTAATTTTAAGGCCTTTATATGGTTGGTTTGCTCTCACGAAGATAAAAATACGCATTATTACTTACATCCCGACAAATTGACGGTACGGTTAAATAATAACTTAGGTGGAATAGGAGGGTTATTTGGAAAGAAATCTACTGTAAGGAGAGACGATTCTCATTTATCCATCGTCCTATTTCTAATGTGACCTCTTTTGCGGAGCCTCTAGTTAGGTGATTACCATCGGTATAGCTGTAAGGGTTGGGGACGGTGTTGAAGTCGAGATATCCGTCTGACATAGAAATAGCACTTGCAATTCTATCGTCAAAATCGTGCATGTACTCATTCTCGATTTCCCGCATGGTATCGTGTACGGGGAGTCGTACGATATAGACATCGCCATGAGTTTTAAGGAATTCGACAGTGCGATATAGGTATTGTATTCGAAAATCTGAGGCTGTCCTTTTTAATGATTTCTCTTTGTAAGTCTTAAAACGCGCTACCTCTTTTTTCTTTACAAAGTCACTGTCTAAAGAAGTGTAAACCTCTAGCCACCCATCTTTATCGAGCAAACTGAAAGACCCATTAACAGATGAATTAAGTTCGTTATTGTACTTTTTTAGAATCGACTTCTCAACCCTATTTAATAAAATCCGCCCCCATCCATGAGGATATTGATTGATTAGATATGAAAAATTAGGCGTAGAAGTAAAATCATTTATACCAAACAACACACTCGAAGTATCTGGTGTCTTTCCGATCTCGGATTTCACTTCGCTAATGCTCCAGGGATCTACGGTAACGATAAAGCACCCTCCTTTAGATTCGGGAGTGACTTTTTTCATTATCGCATCTAAGTAAACTTTGCCGAAGGGCGAACTTTTAAGCGTAAAGGCGAAATTGAAGAATCGAATAGGATTTTCTTCTGTTTGGATAGAAGATGATAATACCGAAGGGATAATCCCTTGGAGGGCTCGAGAGGTGCCGAGAATTAAAGAGCTTTGGTCTTTACTAGCGAATTTTAAATAGTAATCATCAGTCGTTCCGTCAGCAGTATATGCAAGGGCTAGGTGAAGCACGGAAATAATAGCTAGAATTAGAGCGATATGTTTCAGAAACACTTTCACGATTAGAATTGAAAATAAATAAATTCCGATTCGCTAAACTGCCCAAACGTTATGATAACGTATATCACAACGGTATAAACCATCCATCTAACCGGTCTTTTCAGATGTCCTATGCTTAGTGCGAATTTTTTATCTCGTTGCAACCACTCGATTACTACGAAAAGTAAAATCAGGAGGTAGGTGTATAGCATAAAGACCTTAGGGGTGAAAAAGTCGGGCGTTGTAAAAAGCGACAAAGAAAAAATCCCGTTTAGATATTGAATAGAATCCCCCACGGTGTCAGCACGGAAAAAAACCCAAGCGATAACTGTAATGAAAAAAGTTCCCCCTATGCTTAACACTTCCTTGAACGTCGGGAATACCATACCTTCTGCTACGATATTTAAATGAGTTCTATTTTTCTTAGCTAACATTAAAGGGAGGAAGTAAAGAGCGTTAAGCCCACCCCAAATAATGAAGTTCCAACTCGCCCCGTGCCACAATCCACTGACTAGAAATATAATAAAGACATTCCTCACCCTATTCCACGCCCCTCCTTTAGAACCTCCTAATGGGATATATAGATAATCCCTGAACCATGTCGAAAGTGAAATATGCCACCTTCTCCAAAACTCTCCTATGTTGCGTGAAAAGTAAGGGTATGCAAAATTTTGTTTGAGCTTAATACCAAACAACCGAGACGTCCCTATCGCAATATCAGAATACCCGGAAAAATCACAGTAAATCTGGAACGCAAAAAGTACGGCCCCCATAAGTAAAGTACTTCCACTTAGACTCCCCGACTGATCGAAGATTTGGTTTACATAGATGGCGCAATTATCTGCTATCACGACCTTTTTAAAGAAGCCCCACAAAATTTGGCGCATGCCCTCTGAAGCTTGCTCGTAACTGAATTTACGATCTTTTAAAAACTGGGGTAGAAGGTTTGTGGCTCTTTCTATGGGACCAGCTACAAGTTGAGGGAAGAAGCATACAAAAGCAGAAAAGGCGAAGAAGTCATCTGTATGCTTGAGCTTTCCTCTGTACACATCGATGGAGTAGCTCAGGGTTTGGAAGGTATAAAAACTAATTCCTACAGGGAGGATGATATTTAATGACCCCGCTGATATATCGAAGCCGAAAAAAGAGAAAGCTGAGATGAAGTTTGAGACGAAAAAATCGTAGTATTTAAACACTCCCAAGAAACCTAGATTAACAGCGATGCTAGTATATAGCAGAAGTTTTCGATTAAGCTCAGATTGCACCTTCTCCAGTCCCCTCCCGATGAAGAAATCGAGTACGGTACTAAAAACTATAAGCCCTAAAAATCTCCAATCCCACCAGCCATAAAACACATAACTCGCAGCTACGACAAGCAGGTTTTGGTACTTAAGACTTTTTGAAAAGACGAACCAATAGAGAATAAAAACGATAGGTAAGAAGACGGCAAAATCTATCGAGTTGAAGAGCATTTTTTGCGCTAGTTAAAGCAGTTTATCGTTTTTGTAAAGATATTACCTGAGCCGTCAGATACAACGATAAGAAAAACACCTTCCTGGTCTAAAGTCAACTCTTCAGAAAAGGTATTGAATGACTTAATTAGTTTACCGGAAAGGTCGAAGGCTTTTATTGAAAATTCAGGATCAAACCTGTCAATTTCTTGTGGCAAAACCACTCTAAAAGTTCCGTTAGAAGGGTTCGGATAAAGAATCAACTCTGTTTCAGCACTATACTCAACAACGTTTATCCCAGTAACTACAGTGTAGCAAACCTCTATTTCTGGATGTAATTCACTGTTCGGATGATCGCTCGAAGCAAAAAGCAGCCCTCGGTACGGATTTAATTCATCAGTCATACTCATCATGAACCCCCAATTCCCTTGAGTTTGCATGTCAGAAACCAAATTTGTGACGTCTAGGTTTATATAATTTGCGTTGTCTGAAGAGCTTTGTGGTAGAGAAACATGATTTTCTAATGTAGTAGAAGGCTGATAGCCCCAAGTAATTTGGTTGACATCCCATTCTGAAGTTACTCTCATTATTTTGGAGTCATTTATGCCAAAGTGGGTATCGAAGCTCTCCAATTCGTCGGTGGGATTAAAAAACAGAGAAACGTATGCTTCCGTCACTAGGGACTGGCTTTGCATAAAGCTCAAATCGAAGGTAAAATAAAAACGCTTTAACGCTAACCCCCCACCATTAGTCCAAGTAAATGTTGTTAAAGACTCCCCTTCAGCGTAATTACTATCTTCGTTAAAGCTACTAACCACAACATCGTATAAGCATCCTCGAATAGATTTACAATCTACGGAGTCGGTACGTTCTGTTGAGGTTTGACTTAAAACTAAGTTGCTTGAGAGAAGTAAAATCGAAGTAAAAAAGCAGGTCGTGATTAATCTAGTCATATCCAAATATAGCTTAATTCTACATCACTTGAATTTCCCACATTGTAAGCCCAAGTCAAGCATCCCTAAAATAACCCTCAAATAATCATTTAGTGTATTCCCCAAACATCAAACACTTCTTAGCGCAGAATAATAAGCTCTAAACCCTGCTCGGTCAAGCCCTTAACTTACGGTCCAATCTAGTGTAGCATGTCCACAAATTAGAAATGGATTATCTTTAAATCAAAACCTATAATTTCACCTAACTGATGATCAAAGTATTTAAAAAAATACGATACAATCTAATAACGGAAAATAGACCGAGAAAGTATTTTAAGTATGCAATTGGAGAAATTGTTCTTGTCACAATTGGAATATTAATTGCATTAGCGATAAACAATTGGAATGAAAAGAACAGAGAGAAATTATATTTATTCTTTAATAGAGGATTTAAAAATTGATACAGCAAAATTATCCATTTTAATAAAAATATACGAGAATAAAGAATTTGAAATAGATACTGTGTTAAGTATGTACAGCAAGCTATATGAATCCTATAATGACACATTATGGAGAAACCTTCCTTCAGTTACTCAATTCCCAGATTTTACTTATACTGACAGAACTATGCAGCAATTAAAAAATTCTGGCGGGATGCAAAAAATCACTAATACAAATGCTCTAAATGGAATTATTGAATATGATTTATCGGTGAAGCACCTAATGGAATCTTACATACCGGATTTAGGGTTTTATTACCAACATTCTAATCAAATGTGGTTTGAAATATTTGACATTGCCGATTATGAATCGGACAAGAAAAAAATATCGATAAAAGAAATGGAAAAAGGAAATAAAAATTACCTTTTAAAAAGTGATAATGAAACACTTGGAAAGTTTAATAACATCATAAGATATTTTAAATATGATGTGACTTTAGTTAAGGAAACAGAATTAGAGTTAAAAACAAAAGCTGAGCAACTTATCTTGTTATTGAAAAAGGAATATGAAATTTAATAAAGATTACAATGGGCCATAGTTACCTAACTAATTTACGTTATTCTTTTTTGCTTAACCACCTAATTAAAGTTGAACGTAGGTCTTTCTGTGGGGTTATGTTATAACACCGTTTTTAGGTTTCACCGCAGTAAAATCATAATTTTGCGTGACATTGAAAAAAAAGTCATTAATAGTATTTGATATTGATGGAACACTCACCGATAGCGTGAAAGAACATCAAAAAGCTTTTAGAGAGGCGTTATTTGATATTGGAATAAGTGAGATAAATTCAGAATTTAATTCGTTTAAGCACCACACAGATAGTTTCATCGTTAAAGAAATATATGAACACAATCAAAAAAGTACGTTTTCAACAGAAATGAAAAAACACTTTGAAAGTTGTTTTTTTAAGAGGATCAAGGTTATTCCATTTAATGAGATTAGAGGAGCAAAAAAATTAATTGAAAAGCTCCAAAAAGAAACAGGACTTGCTATTTGTTATGCAACAGGATCTCTTAGAAAACCTGCAGAACACAAACTAAAATCAATTGGAATAGAATTTAAAGAATGGCAATTAGTTGCATCAGATAAAATATACGAGAGAGAAAATATTATTAAACAAGCCATTAAGAACTCATCCGAAAATTATAAAGTTGACAAATTTGAAAAAGTAATTTCTGTAGGTGATGGATTATGGGATTTAAAAGCGGCAGAGAATTTAAAGCTAGAGTTTATCGGTGTAGGAGCCACAAACAGGGAGCTTTTGCTACAAAAAGGTGCAAAAAGAGTTCTTAAAGACTTAACCGAATTTAAAGTTTAATTAAGTTTTTTGATCCAGATGGCAATCTTTGCGCATTTAAGGATAGTGAAAAGTTTGAACCCAACTGATTCCATACTGGATTACTCGCTAGCGCTCGTGAGCCAGGAGTTTACTCAGAAAAATAACGAAGCCCACAAGCTGACGCTTGTCTTGGGCTTTTATTGCTCCATCCCTTACACAAATAAATTTGTGACGCGCTGTTACAAAAAAAGCCCGCACATTCTGTGCGAGCTTCGGTTTGTGTTGTGTGGGCCATACTGGATTCGAACCAGTGACTTCTACCATGTCGAGGTAGCACTCTAACCAGCTGAGTTAATGGCCCGGGTAGATTCGAGGTCAAAGATAGTGAACGAAAGAAGGTTTAAATTGTGGAGAGGTGAAAATTAATTGAGCTTACCCGCGATATAGGCGGTGGTCCAAGCGGCTTGGAAGTTGAAGCCGCCAGTGATACCGTCAACATCGATTACCTCGCCTGCGAAATATAAATGTTTGCATACTCGACTCTCCATAGAATCGAAGTCAATATCGGAAAGGGATATACCGCCACACGTTACGAACTCCTCTTTAAAAGTGGTTTTTCCCGAGACCTCGTAAACGTCATTAAGTAAGAGGTTAATCAGTTTATTGCGGCTTTTCTTCGATAATTCAAGCCACAAAGAGTCGTGCGAGATTTCAGCTTTACGAAGTAGGAATGCCCACATTCGGTTTGGAAGGCCGAAGGGGTTCGCGTTGATGATTTTTTTGCGCCTGATAGTAGGGAGTTCGCTATCTAACAGAGAGTTTACTTCTTCCTCGTTTTTTATAGAAACCCAATTAATCTGTATGTTGAACTTGTAATCCCTTTCCGCCAGAATGCGCGCACCCCATGCGGATAACTTCAATATAGCCGGGCCGCTCATACCCCAGTGAGTCATAAGGATAGGACCGGTATATGAAAGTTTGGTCCCCTGAATCCTTACAGTAGCAGAATCGATTACCAAACCCATGAGCTTGCGGATGGGGTTGCCGGGGATATTGAACGTGAACAAGGAGGGGACAGGAGGGGTGATGCTGTGACCGAGATCCTTAAGCCATTTAAACCCAGTTTCCTTAGGACTTCCGCCAGTGGAAATTATTACTTTGTCGAAATTTTCGGAGCGGTCATCGAGTCGCAATGTTATACCACTACTGTTCGGAATAAGCTTGTTTACAGGGGTTTGGGTGATAACTCGTATGCCTTTTTCGACGACTTCTCTTTGAAAGCAGTCGATTATGGTTTGTGAATTGTCCGTTGTGGGGAACATCCTGTTATCGTCCTCCGCTTTCAATTTTACCCCCCTTTCTTCAAACCAAACCACGGTATCCTTTGCCTGGAACACCGAGAATGCCTTCTTCATATTTTTTTCACCTCGCGGGTAGAACTTCGAAAGCTTACTAGCACTGAAGCAAGAGTTAGTGACGTTACACCTTCCTCCCCCCGAAACCTTCACTTTTGCCAAAAGCTTGCTAGACTTCTCATAAATAACTACATCTGCGTTTTTATGATGCTCTTTAACAGAAAAAGCAGCGAAAAACCCTGCTGCCCCCCCACCTATAATAGCCACTTTCAATTTCGAGTACGAATCAGATTTTTCCATGTTTTACAGTGTGAAAAAGAATATCACTTAAAAAGGGTATTGAAGGGGAAGGAAGTTAGGATTATCTTTGTGGAATGCAAGTTAAGAAACTTTGTGACCTAAAGCCCGATGAAGTCGGTGTGATCGAAAGGGTAGATACCCCCGAAGAGGTCATGGCGCTCGTACAAATGGGTTGTTGCATAGGGTCGGAAGTCGAGGTGAAACATGTAGCTCCGTTAAATGGGCCCATGGCGATTTGTACTTGCGGAAGGACTTTGGCCGTTAGAAAGGAAGCTGCAGCTCACCTTTGGGTTAGAGTTGCCGCAGAGCAGTCAGAGGTAGCCTAGTAACGCTTTCTCTCGACCCACGCATTCTCACAATATTGTTGGAATTTACGTATTTTGAAGATTAAGACGTATTTCGAGGATTAAATTAAAATTTGATAAGTTGCCAAAGCTGCGATGTAGGCAAAGAACGTATATCCCAATGCCTGTGCGAGTGCCCAAGGCCAGCTATTTAGTTCGCGCCTCACGATTACTATAGTACTGACACATTGCATTGCGAACATGTAAAATACGATTAGAGAGGCTGCGGAGGCTGTATTTAAAAGAGGACGATTCGTTCCGGGAACGACCTCATTTGCTAGGCGCTCTTTAAGTGCTCGAATACTCCCATCTCCATCGCTTCCCTCTGGGGTAGGATAAAGAGTGTGCATCGTTCCTACGAACACTTCACGTGCGGCGAAAGAACTGATAATTGCGATACCCATTCTTCCATCATATCCAAGAGGTCGTACAGCTGGTTCGATAAAATCACCCATAGAGCCTAGCCAAGATTGTTCAAGGCGCGTACTTGAATCTAAAGCCTCTCTTTCTTCAAGGGTGCCAGGTCCCATAAACCCGAGCGACCAAAGGATTATTGAGATAACGAGAATGACACTTCCTGCTGCTTTCACGAATATTCCGGCTTGGCGCATGGATTGACCGAGAACAGGTTTTAGGGATGGGAGTCGATATGGAGGCCATTCTTCAGCAGCTTCTGTGCGACTATCGGGAGTGGGTAAAGCGCGATGGATTATAAAGGCGAGGACTAGAGCCGATAAGGCGCCGATAACATAAAGGGCATACAAGAATAAACCTTGAAGGTTGAACCATCCAAGGATTTTCTCGTCGGGAACTGCAAAAGCGATAAGGAAAGCGTAAACAGGAAGTCGTGCAGAACACGTCATCATCGGGGTAACGAGTATCGTGAGAAGTCGAGCACGTCTGTCCGATATAGTTCGGGCGGCCATTATCGCGGGGACTGCACAGGCAAGCCCTCCTACAAGAGATATGGAGCTTCTTCCAGTAAGTCCGAGACGTCGAAAAAAGCGATCGGAGAGATACCCCAGTCGCGCCATATATCCCGAGTGCTCGAGGAAGGCGGTGAATCCGAAAAGAATAGCGATTTGGGGTACAAATACTAGGATTCCAGCTATTCCAGAGAGAATACCGTCAAGCAAAAGGCTAGTATACCAAGCCGATGGCATCACCTTCTCAAGGAATGAAATAGCAGATGTGAAAGCTCCGTCGATGAGGTCCATAGGGTAAGTAGCCCAACTATATATCGCCTGGAACATCCCGAAAAATAACGCCGCCGATATGAGATTCCCCCATATCGGATGAGTTAGAACGGCGTCGATTTTTTGTTGGTTTTTTAGTGCGTTGCGCTGTAGTATCTCGCGCTCTTTAACGGGCTTTCCAGCTTGTTTTAAGAGGTCGCGCACGATTTTCATACGACCTCCAGCTTCTTCTAGCTGTAGGCCCGCAGGAGATTGCGTCGAAGCTTCGCGAGCTTCCTCCCAGGCCGCTTTTTCTTGGGTGTTAAGCCAATTCGGGGCGTTGTTCATTCTTGCGAGATGACATAGATACCCTAGAGTTCCGTACGGCATCGAGGCATTGAGAATAGCAAGACTCTTTTTTATGCTTGGAGGAACGTCTCGGAGGACAGAACAAGAAGGGGGGAGGTGGTGGAGGGGTTCGAAGTCCTTAGCCCACTTTTTAGGGTCGTCATTGAGGGCGTGAATCTCCCTGACCGGCAACCCTAACCCGGCCTCTAATGTTTCGCATAGCAATGGGTCTTCCGGCTCGAAGTCCATGCGATTCAATAATAGCAAGGTAGGGATCTCTAATTCCCTTATCTGAAGTGCTAAAAAAAGCTGTCCTTGCAATGTGGCTCTATCCGCTATAAGCCAAACCACATCTGGTTTATTCTCCCAATTGGGGTTTAGCAAAGCGTTTTCTGTGACTCGCCCGTCATCGGTTTGGGCATGAAGATTGTAAATGCCGGGAAGATCCATGAAAGTCCATTCCACAGCTCCTTCTACAACTCCCTTTGCAAGACACGCCTCCACAGTAATCCCCGCTAGGTTACCCACGGCGGTCCGAACACCCGTAATTCGGGTGAAAAGACTGGACTTTCCAGTATTAGGATTTCCTACAAGTGCGATAGTTGTTTTCACAGATGCAAAGTTGCTCTGTTTACGCTCTATTACAATCCCCTTTTTAGGTCAATTTTACAATTAATTTAACGAGGCTGTAACCAAGATTTTGGATTTTGAGGAGACCGTTCAGACCCAGCTACTTTCCAAACCTCGAAGTGTACTGAAGTTCCTTTAGGACTGGTCCATGCACTACCTAATTTTACAGCCCGATCAATCGTATCACCTTTTTTAACTAGCACGTTTTCGAGATTGCTGTAAACGGTTCGATATCCCCCATGAGTTACTATAACTGTTTCTCCTGCCCCAGGGAAAGCGAAGATGCTACTAACGGTACCACCGAAAATGGAGAAAACGGAAGCCCCGGCATCTGTCGTTATATCTATTCCGTTGCTCTCTATGGTTATGCCTGCAATTGTTGGGTGCTTGTGTCTTCCGAATTCACGAGTTACCACCCCTCTTGCTACAGGCCAAGGAAGGTTATTGCGATTCTTTTCAAACTCCTCGGAGACAATTTTTCCTGCTGGAGTTAAAGCATACTCTCCAGCAGCAGAAGCTCTTTCAGCTTCGATTTCAGCTTCAATAATGCGTTTTATCTCGTCGTTTAAGCGTTGCCTCTCCTTTTCTTGTTTCCGCAGTGTTTTTCGAAGGCGTTTTTCTTCTCGTTTAATCTCTAAGACCAAATCTGCTCGACTAGACCTATCTCGATTTAAGGCGTCGCGCTCTAATTCTTGGTCCGCGAGAGCTTCTACTACAGACTCACGTTCTTTAGATAGAATTTCACGAGATGAAGCTAAGCTATTTTGAGCTTCTGTAATTTCTGCGGCCTGCTTTTTGCGAATCTCCGCATATGCTTGAAGCATTCGAAAACGAAGTGCAGCTTGGCTGAAATCCTCAGATGCGAAGACAAACATTAGTGGATTGTTAGCCAGCTTCATCCTATATGCTTGTTGTATCATCATAGCATATTCATCTTTTAAAATATCGATATGACCTTCGAGAGATCTTATCTCAGAATCGGCACTTTTCGTAGAACGCTCTAATGCTCGAATCGTCGATTGATGATGTCGTATTAACCTCTCTCTAAGCTCGATTTGTCTATCGATAAGAGCCACTTTCGAACTTGCTTCATTCCTATTTTTTTTCGCCTCCCCAATCAGTCTCGAAGTGGTCGCTAACTGCTCCTCAATCTCTTTTCGTTTCTCAGTTAATTCCTTTTTTTTCTGAGTGGTATCCTCTGTTTGGGCTTGGAAAGAGGGGGAAGTGTAAGGGGCAAAACCCAATAGCATAGCCACCAACATCCATTTCATTAGGCCTTGAATAAGATCTAGTTCGCGACGCTTATTTAGAGGAACTTTATAGTGATTTTCGACGCTCATAATCTTTGGGGGGATCGAAAGGAAGGTCGTACTTGCGGTTTATTCTACTTCGGCGAATATGCAAAGTGCACTCTATGTTTACACCGTTCCCAAAAGCTGACAGGTGTGTTGTAGTAGGTAGAAGTCCTTGTCTATGTCCTTCATCTCCAGAACGCACAATTTTAAGAGTAAGTCCACTCTCTAAATCGTCGAACACATCCATAACGGGCATAAACGATAGCCCATCGAACCAGTACCGTTTAATTATTAGCTCTCTTTCATCTGTGCGATTAATCATCCTCTCGGCCTTTCTATCTCTCACGCTGACGTTAATTTCACAATCGGGGTTTAGTGCGATATGTCTCTCGTCAACCCCGCCTAGAAGTTTTTTAACCGTGCGAGGGAATTTTTCGATAATGAAATAATTACGTCCATCAACCTTTGAGATGAATTTATCATCTTGTTTATCAAGACCTAAGGGAGTACCGGCAAATAAAGATTGGAAGGCGTAGAAGTCAAAGGGGAGGCCAGTGGTTTGGCCTAAGTCATCATAATCTCCTTCGAAAACAAACTTATTCGAGGGGACTTTGCTAATGACGCGAACCGAATCGGGCGATAAGAGAATGCGAGCCATTTCTACTCCGAGAGCAGGCGAAAGACTAATCCAAATCGCGCTATCTCTAGACATCTTAACGCTTAAAGTAAAGGACTCTGACTCTCCGTCAATCTCGAAGTCAGTGTCCATTTTAAAGCCCATCCATTCCCAATCTAATGCTTCTTTTTCGACGTGCTTTAAAATGTTAGATGCATCTCGAGATCGTAGCGGCTTTCCTTCAGCAATCCTCCTCTCGTTTGAACAACCCGTTGTAGTAACGATTGCAAAAAGAAGAACGGCAATTCCCCATATTTTACTTCGTACCATCATTCGTTACCGCTATTCTGGCGATTTAACTTTTCGTTCAACCTTTTCTTTCCGCCACCGGCTAATATAGCACTTTCCCACAACTCATTAGCTCTTGCGTATTCTCCTAGTGAGTAACGAATATCCCCCTCCCTTTCGAGGAAAACAGCATCGGGTGAGCTTAGCATGGTTTGGGCTGCAACTATCCACTCTAAGGCATCAGAATTCCTAACCAGAAGATGAAGAATTAAAGCCTGAGTGTCCATAAAGTTCGGCTCGTCAGGAATCATCTCATTAGCGAGAGTGCTCCATTTTAAAGCATTTTGAAGATTGTGATTGTCTGTAGCTAAGAAGAATGCGTGATTATTCATAACATAAGGCGAAGCCTCGAAAGCTAGACTCAATTCAAAAGCGCTGTAGGACTTCTCCTTCATTCCTCCATCTCTATAAGAAAAGGCGAGAGCGTTTTGCAAGGCGGCGCTTATTTTCGGGGAATCAAGAGTTACGGCAAGTCCGTTTTTATAACTAGATATCGCTTTGCTATATAGCTTTAGAGAATGATAACCATCTCCAATGTAAAGAAATATTATGGGTTCGAGAGGGAAGATTAAACTTGCCTTTTCTCCTTCTTCGATAAGTCCTTCCCAATCCTTTAAGTCGTAAATAACGCCTAGGTAGTCTATTACCGCATCAATAGATGTGGGCTTTTCTCGAACAACAATTTTTAATGCATCTCGTGAACGTTCGTAGTCCCTTTGGTTATACCAATAAAGTGAAGCGTAATGCAGTAAATCGGGGTCTTGTGGATGTTCTTCGATAGAAATTTCAAGTAGGTTCACAAATTCTTCTTGCTTGTCTTTTTGAAGATGACCAGTAATAAAGAAATCTTTAAGAATGGATAATTTATCTACCACTCTTACATTATCAGATTTGAAAATAACTAGCTTGAGATTATACGCATCTTCCTCTCGCCCCACTGCGCTATAACAACTCTCTAAGTCTAAAGCCGCATCCATAAAGTAAGGATGCTCTAATCGTAGTTTTTCAAAAATTGGAATAGCCCTGTCGTAGTCTTTTACAAAAGCTGCCAAAGCTCCTTTATGATACAAAAACATTGGTTCTTCAGGAAAGTCTTTAATAGCCTGATCGATGAAGTCTTCAAACGCATTAAATTTAAAATCAGAGATGCTAATCAATGAAAGTCTATCCAGCCTAACATCGACATTTAGTGCTATTTCTTCTTCATAGAAAACCAAAAGATTATATGCGTTCCATCCTTCTCCCTCCTTTAAAAAGATATCAGTACATTCTCTAAGAGCTTCTAAATCTCCTGGTCTTTTTGAAATCCAAACCTCGAAGTCTTTACTAGCTTCATCGAATTTTCCAATTGCAACTAGGGTTCGCCCCCTATAATATCTATACCAGTCGTTCTCTCCATCGAGATTCACTGCTAGGTCTAATTGTAACAAAGCAGACTCCATCCTACCAAGTTCATAATCTATTTTGCCCAAATCGTAGTGGAAAGACGCTACCTCAGGTTCTTCCTCCGAACACCTTAGGAAACTATTGTAAGCAGCTTCCTTGTCTCCCTTAAGCAAATGCTGTGTGCCTTCGAAATATTCGCGCTGTAGAGATTCAGAAAATGGGGCTTCAGAGCTTACGACATTCTTAAGCTTAGAGCATCCACCTGCAACCAGTAAGGTTGAGATTATTAATATGTATGAGAGGATATTCCTCACCTTTTAGGAATCACTTTTAGTAGTGCCGACAACGCAAAAATCACCTATGCTTAAGTCCTGAACACTCCCTAAAACGGAAGCTTTAGCACCTATCATTGACTCTTTTATATTCGAATTTTCTATCGTTGTACCGCCTTGAATTAAAGAGTCGGAAATGTTAGAGTTCGAAATCGAAGATAGGGCGCCGACACTTACGTGTGGTCCGATAATAGATCTGTCGATTTTCACATCGGGGCCGATATAGCACGGAGGAATAATAACGCTATTTGTTACTTGAGCAGATATGTCTATACCGGTGTTATTATGTAATCGATTTTCTTCTTGGAGTATATCGAGAACACGACGGTTCGTCTCTACTGTGACAGCTTTATTTCCGCAATCCATCCACTCAGTTACCTCTCCGGGAGTGAATGTAAGGCCGGACTTAGTCATATTGCGCAAGGCATCGGGAAGTTGATACTCACCTGAGAGTCTGACGTCATTATCGATTAAATATTGTAGTTCTTTCTTGAGCCTTGCGCCGTCACGGAAAGAGTAAATGCCTATCATAGCGAGGTCTCCAACAAACTCTTGGGGCTTTTCAACATAGTCGATAATACCACCGGACTCGTCAGTTACAACTACGCCGAATGCTGATGGATCTTCTATTCTTTGAACGAAGAGCACTCCGTCAGATTCAGGATCGATAGAAAAGTCGGCTCGGAATAGGGTGTCCGCAAAAGCGACAACAACGGGCCCTTCTAAACACTCCTCTCCACATAAAATTGCGTGCGCAGTTCCCAAGGGTTCGTCTTGATAACGAATCATACCTTCGGCTCCTAATCGACTAGCTACCTCTAACAAATCCTTTTCTACCCCTTCCCCAAACCTGCCAGTTATGAAAGCAATTTTCTTTACAGGAACGGGTAAAGTCCTTACAATGTCTTCTACGAGTCGTTCAACGATAGGTAATCCAGCAACGGGAATTAGCGGCTTAGGGGTCGTTAAAGTATGAGGACGTAGTCGACTACCTCGTCCCGCCATTGGAATTACAATGTTCATTTTTCGCTTCTATTATCCATTATTAACCTCATATTCACTTAATTCCAGTACTGCCAAATCCCCCCGCTCCCCTTTGGGTTTCAGGAAGAATTTCTACTTCATTCCAACTCAATTGCACATAACGTGCCAAAACGAGTTGAGCGATTCTTTCGCCATCCTCTACCGTAAATTTAGACGTTCCGTGGTTTATCAAAATTACCCCTACATCCCCTCTGTAGTCAGCGTCTATGGTTCCTGGAGAATTTAAAACGGTTATTCCGTGTTTATATGCAAGCCCAGACCTTGGACGCACTTGAGCTTCTGTTCCTGGGGGTAATGCTAGTTTAATACCAGTCGGAATTAAACAGTGTTCACCTGGATTTAAGACAATAGGACTTTCTAACGAAGCTCTTAAATCTAAGCCAGCACTTTGAGGAGTACTGTACACAGGTAGATCGTGATTGCTTTCATTAATTACTGCAACTTCTAAAGTTGTAAGGACTGAATCTTCATCTATCATTTCCCTGGAAATTTTGCGTGACGTTTTTCAATGAATGCTGTAGTTCCCTCTTTGAAATCCTGAGTCCCGAAACATTTGCCAAACTCTTCTATCTCTGTTTTATACCCATCAACACCATCTGTATACCCTGCAAGAATAGCATTTATCGCCGCAGTAAGTGCCGTGGGTGCATTCCGCTTAATTTTTTTTGCTATACCCATTACCTCATCCATTAGAATGTTCTGTTCCACGACTTTATTCACTAGTCCATAAGCGCATCCTTCTTCGGCGCTAATCATCCCTGCAGTAAGAACCATCTCCATTGCTCTTCCTTTTCCCACTAGTTGTGCCAAACGTTGAGTTCCGCCATACCCAGGAATTACACCTAAACTCACCTCTGGTAATCCAAGTTTTGCATTAGTCGAAGCTATTCGAATATGAGCTGCCATAGCTAATTCTAACCCTCCTCCTAAGGCAAATCCGTTTACCGCAGCTATTACAGGCTTTGCGCTTTTTTCTATCCTATCAAACAAAGTAGCTTGTCCTAAAGCGGAAAGATTCTCTCCTTCTTTTGGAGAAAAGTTCGCAAACTCAACGATGTCAGCTCCAGCAACGAAAGCTTTTTCGCCTGACCCAGTTAGAACGATGACTTGAACGTCATCCATGGTTTGGGCTTCATAGATAAGCGCAGAAAGCTGGGATATAACCTTGCTATTCAGTGCATTAAGCTGTTTAGGGCGGTTGACAGTTAGTATCAATACACCATCAGTTTTATCTTGAAGAATCATCGTATTATTTTTTGAATCGCTTATAGTGCAAATTAAGCACGCGGGGACGGATTTACACAGCCAATTTACCCCTTCCAGGACGGCTTGCTAACAAGTGCTTTGTGTATGAACTAGTAGGTGAATTGAAAATTTGAGAAGCTGATCCTTCCTCTACTATTTCACCATCTTTCATTATGATAATTCTATCGCAAACGGCGTGAATAACACTTAAATCGTGAGAAATAAATAAATAGGAGAGTGATCGTTTTTTTTGGATGTTAGATAATAAAGAAAGAATTTGGGCTTGAATCCTGAGGTCTAGGGCTGCAACACTTTCATCTAAGATTAGCAATTCGGGCTTTACCGCTAGAGCTCTGGCAAGGACTATTCTTTGTCGCATTCCACCACTAAATGCTCCTGGATAACGACTTATATCACTTTTACTAAGGCCTACTTCTTCTAGAAGCTTTCCTGCCTCAATTAATTTTTCTGCTTTTGATAACTTCTCCCCCTCAAGAGACATCCCTATGGCTTCGCAAAGAGCATTTCCGATTTCCATTTTGGGATTTAGGGCACTGAAGGGATCTTGAAAAACGGGTTGAGCACCTCGACGAAATAGTTTTAATGTATGCCTATTATCTAAATCTACAACTTCCCCATTCCAAAAAACGGCTCCCCTAGTCGGTTTTTCCAGTCCTAGTAATAACCTCCCTAAAGTAGATTTTCCGCAACCACTTTCCCCCACGAGCCCTACTCTTTCACCTCTTTGAATTTTTAAATCGATATTCTTAACTGCTGTAAACACATTTTTTATCTGGCCTAACAAGTTCCTTTTAGTCACGTAGTTTAAAACTAGCCCCTTAGCCTCTATGATGGGATGTGCATCATTTATTACCCCATCTCCGTCATGCAGCCGTTTAGGTCTAGATTCGATTAATTCCTTTGTGTATGGGTGTTTAGGATGATTTAATACCTCTGAACAAGCCCCCATCTCAACAACTTCACCATTTCTCATAACGACTATAGTGTCAGCTATATCACTCACAACTTCAAGGTCATGGGTTATAAATAGAATTCCTAAATCGCGCTCCTTTTGTAATCTGCGTAGTAAATTTAAAATTGTGGCTTGAACAGTGACATCTAGTGCTGTTGTAGGTTCGTCAGCAATAAGTATTTTGGGGTTACAGGCCAAAGCCATTGCCAGCATAACCCTCTGTTTCTGTCCGCCACTAAGTTCATGGGGGTACTTTTTAAAGGCCTCTTCAGGGTATGGTAGTTCGACCTCTTTAAATAGTTCGCACACCCTTGTCTTAGCCTCACTCTTGCCCATTCCTAAGTGTATTTGCAAGGGTTCTGCCACTTGAAGCCCGACCTTCATCGATGGGTTCAATGAGGACATGGGATCTTGAAAAACCATACTAATCTCGCGTCCCACNGGGGTAACTACGATACGTTCTGAATCGACCCAAACCTCGCCATTTACACCTCGCACTTCACCACTAACGACATGCCCATTCGTCGGAAGAAGCCCCATTATAGCGGTCGAAGTCACGGTTTTTCCCGATCCGGATTCTCCAACAACAGCCGTAGTCAATCCCGGGAAAACATCGAAGCTAACTCCCGCAACGACGATTTCCTCAAAAGAGATTATTAACTCATCTACTTGAAGTACGGGCTTCAAAATTATAAAGTTCCTCTACTTTCTTGTTCGCGTTCGATAGCTTCGAAGAGAGCCTTAAAATTTCCCTTCCCGAATGATGTCGCGCCGTGTCTTTGTATAATCTCGAAAAACATTGTAGGTCGATCTAAGACAGGCTTTGTAAATAACTGCAATAGATATCCATCTTCGTCTCTATCGATTAAAATCCCCAACTTCTTAAGAGGCTCGAGGTCTTCTTTTATTTCGCCAACTCGCTCTAGGATATCGTCGTAGTAGGTTTCTGGAACATAAAGGAAATCAACACCTCTCGCTTTTAGGGCGGTAACGGTCTTTACTATATCATCCGTTGCCAAAGCGATATGCTGACATCCAGAGCCCTCATAATAGTCTATGTACTCTTCTATTTGAGATTTTTTTCGACCTTTAGCTGGTTCGTTAATCGGAAATTTAATCCGACCATTTCCATTACTCATTACTTTGGACATCAGGGCCGTGTATTCTGTAGAAATGTCCTTGTCGTCAAAAGAAATAATTTGGGCAAATCCCATAACTTCAGCATAGAATTTACCCCAGGTATTCATCTCACCCCAGTTCACATTCCCCACCATGTGGTCTATATACTTAAGCCCAGCATCTTCAGGCTTGTATTCGGGATTCCACGCTCTATAACCAGGCATGAAGACGCCGTTATAATTGTGTCTTTCTACGAACACATGTATAGTTTCTCCATAAGTGTGAATAGCACTTAGAACCACCTCTCCGTTATCATCCTTCCTAACTTCTGGCTCGAAAGCACTTTTCGCACCTCTTTTAGTCGTTTCCTCCCAACTTTTTGTAGCATCTTCTACCCAAAGAGCAATGCTTTTCACACCATCTCCGTGATCATTTAAATGTTTGTTCAAAACACCACCAGAATGAAGTGGAGTTGTAAGAACGAGGACTATTTTATCTTGTTTGAGCACGTAAGACACGGAGTCCTTACTTCCTGTTTCAAGACCTTTATAAGCAAAAGGTTGGAATCCCCAAGCTGTCATATAATAGAAGGCGCTTTGTTTCGCATTTCCTACGATTAACTCAATGTGATCAGTCCCTAAAAGAGGTAGAAAATCTGCAGCTTCTGGAAGAATTTTCTCTAATTGTGGAATAGTATTCTCAGACATAGTAATATTATTTTTCAATCCAAGACTTAAAGTAATCTGGATATTCTAAATCGATAGCTTGTTGTGTAAGGTGTAGAGGTTTAAAGGTGTCAACCATAACTGCCGTTTCTGGAGTTTCAGTCTTCCCGATACTTGCTTCAGTAGTACCAGGGTGTGGCCCATGAACTATCCCAGCAGGGTGTAAAGTAAGTTGCCCCGGTTTAACTCCCACACGACTCATAAAGTCCCCATCTACATAGTACAGAACCTCATCGGAGTCTATATTACTGTGGTTATAAGGAGCGGGAATAGAGTCGGGGTGATAATCATAAAGACGTGGCACGAAACTGCAGATTACGAACCCCGCAGATTCAAAGGTTTGGTGTATAGGAGGAGGCATGTGAATACGGCCAGTAATAGGCTCGAAATCATCAATATTAAAAGCATATGGGAATAAATATCCATCCCAACCTACAACATCGAAAGGGCTTGAAGCATAAATGTACTCATGCAGGTGGCCATTTTTTTTAATAATAACTTTATACTCGCCCAGTTCTTTATTTACTACGAGCTCAGAAGGTGTGCGGAAATCACGTTCACAAAAGGGACTGTGTTCTAATAGTTGTCCGAAGTTATTTCTATAGCGTTTAGGTGTAAATACAGGAGAAGCAGAGGAAATAATCAATAATCTGTTTTCGTCTGTAGCGAATTTGAAACGAAAAATTATGCCTTTCGGAATGACGAGATAATCGCCTTTTCTGAATACGATATTTCCGAACATTGTTTCTAGAACACCTTCGCCATAATGAACGAAAATAGTCTCGTCTTGGTCCGAGTTTTTATAGTAAACTTCCTCGTCTATTTTAGGAGGTGCTGCTAACTCTATAGTAAGATCCGAGTTAAACATTATAGGTACTCTTGAGTCAAGAAAGTCTCTTCCAGGTACGACATTAAACCCCTCTAGTTTGCGAGAATAAAGATTGCATTCAACTGCAATTTTAGGACTTACGTCGACACTACCTATTACAGCTTTCACCATGGTAGGTCTGTTATAGTGGTATAGGATTGAAGTAATTCCAGTAAAACCAGCGGTTCCAAATACTTGCTCACTATAGAGAGAGCCGTCTTTCTTGCGGAACTGAGTGTGACGCTTTTTAGGGATATCCCCTAGATGCTGATAAAAAGGCATTTTTTCTCTTTATTAGATACCTCGCTAAGGTAGTTCAGATAGTACAGAGAATTTATCTTTCTTTAGCGTTTACCATCTTCGCAAACCACGGCAGTTCACCTTTTTTATTTAGTGGCCACTGAAGACTTAACTTCATTCCCGGCTTTAAAGGTTCGTTAACTTTAAGATGGTTTTTTCGAATTAATGCGGAAATCTTCACTCCGTATTGCTGTGAGATATCCCAAATGGTTTGGCCTTGCTTGACTCTATGCCAAGGGTATGCCGCATAGTTCTTTTTCGGCTGCAAATAAATCTTATCGCCCACTCTGAAGGCATGATCTTTATTTATGTTATTATACTTGCGGAATTGCCATGGCATCATATCCAGTTCCTCACTCAAGCTTTTCTGCGTATCACCGCTGTGAGCGAATGTGTACTGTATGCCATGATCAGTAGTTCTAATTCTTCTTTTACCTGAAAGGTTACCCACTGACCTTCTTGCAGATCTAACTTCAGAACTCGACCCTAGCCTATCGGCGAGAATTTGCTGCTCTCTAACGTTTGTATTTGACACAGGATCGGCCTTCGCTTCTCGCCTCCCAACATGTGCAAAAGCTTCACTTCCATTAATGTCTAACAAGTTCAAATTATGACGCTCGATAAGCGTAATTAGCCTATCTGCATATTGAGGATTTGTAGCATACCCACACTTTTTCAGCCCTTTCGCCCAACCTTTGTAATCGTCTAAATCCAATTCAAAAAGCATCGAATACCGATTTCTCAGTAAAAACTTACTGTGATCTTCATAGCTGTCTCGTGGATGATCATAAACTCTAAAACACTCCCCTTTCTCATCATCATCGTGGTAGGTTCTACCCCCCTCCCAATCTGCATGACATTTTATACCAAAATGGTTGTTTGACTTCAATGCAAGCTCACTTATCCCATTTCCACTTTCCAAAATCCCCTGTGCAAGAGTAATACTCGCAGGGATTTGATATGTCATCATCTGCTTTACCGCCTCTTCCTTCCATCTATCGATGTAATCCTCAGCTGTAACATTTCCCATAACGCTAATGACGCTGAAGCATGTATAGCTCAGAGTCAAAACGATATTTCTGAATGTAGTTTTGTAAAATAGAGACATCACGAGTTTTTCACGTTAGCTGCAAGCTAAAGACGAAACAGTAGAGTTAGAATTAGTTTTAGATATATACTCAACGTGAAAATGTGGAAAACCGTATGCTGATTAAGCGGTTAGCAGTATAGAAGTGTTGTGATTAGTGTCTAAAGGCGTACACATTTCCTCTACCATCTAACTGAGTTATAAACCTGGAGTCACATCAAATTGCCTAACGACTACACCTAAAGTGTCCATAAATTGCCATAATCCCGTTTCTGAACCGTTACTATAAAATCCGACAATGTGGGGCTTGCCATTTGTGTGCCAAGTTCGATATTCGCCATTGTTAATTCCGTTAGAGAAGACATTTTTTGACCATAATCTCCCATCAGGATAGTACACAACCCATGCCCCTTCTTTTACATCTTTCCCATTTACAACCCTAACCTTACCCTTGCTATTTATCTTGAAGTTTTCGTGATAAGAAATTACCTCTACGGTATCTCCTTTCATCTGAACTCTCTCAAGTTTTACATTGCCGTTACTCCACTTAGACATAATCTCTACGCCCACATTTTCTTCGCGATTATCTCCACACCCGAAAGTTAAAGCAGCCACTAAAACGAGATTTAAATAACCTATTATTTTCATCAAATCATTTATTTCGTTCAATTGTAAAATCGAGCATATCGATTAATGCTCTTTTGGACTCCTCATCCTCAAATCCATCTAACATCGATACAGCTTCATTCCTCAATGTTACCATCTTATCTCGAGCGTACTTTATACCTGGTCCAGATAATACAGCGTTCATCACCTCCCTCACCGCCTCAGGATCTTTCGGAGCTCGCTTTACGAGTCGTAATAAGTTCTTGCGAGTTGCTTTATCAGCGGTTTGGAGTGTGAAAATGAGTGGTAAGGTCAACTTCTTCTCACGAATATCTTGCCCCGTAGGCTTTCCAGTTCTCTTGCCATCACCCAGGTCTAGCAAATCATCTTTAATCTGAAAGGCCAAACCGGTTTTCTCCCCAAACCTCCACATTGCATCTATCTTTTCTTGAGTTGCACCAGCTGATGCAGCTCCACATGCACAACAAGCAGCAATTAAAGAAGCTGTTTTTCTACGAATAATCTCGAAGTAAACATCCTCAGTAATATCTAATCTCCGAGCTTTTTCTAATTGCAACAACTCTCCCTCACTCATTTCTCTAACCGCCTTAGATGTAAGTTTAAGAAGATCAAAAGCCTCAGCGTCTACTGCAGTAAGAAGTCCTTTTGACAATAAATAATCGCCAACTAATACAGCGACTTTCTTTTTCCATAACGCCTGTATCGAGAAAAAGCCACGTCGTCTATCGCTCTCGTCAACTACGTCGTCGTGAACTAGGGTGGCTGTATGTAAAAGTTCGATTAATGACGCTGCGGTATAAGTTTTGTCGCTACAACCTCCGTGAAGACGAGCGGTCAAGAATACAAAAAGGGGTCGCATCTGTTTACCTTTTCGCTTCACGATATAGCGCATAATCGTGTCTAAAAGAGCAACATCTGATCTAAGAACCTCTCGGAAATGACCAGAAAAGGCCTTCATCTCTTCGGATACGGGGGCTTGAATTTCTTTTATGCTTGGCATATAGGACAAAGGTACGCAAGAGCGATGTTGAGGGGGGTGTATCCGAGTATCTTTGGCATATGATAAGATCCATGACAGGCTATGGAAAAGCTGAGGGAGTTGTCGGCAGCCGCAAGTATAGAGTAGAGGTTAGGTCGCTTAACAGTAAGCAGTTCGACCTAAACGCCAGATTGCCAGGTGTTTTCCGAGAAAAAGAAATGGCATTGCGCAAACTTTTAAGACATAGAGTCATAAGAGGTAAATGTGATTTCTTTCTCAATTACGAAGAAGACCCTACCGAGGTTAAGCACGAGATTAACGCGCCACTTGTTCAATCATACATCTCACAACTGGATTCTTTAGCAAAAAATGCGGGAATTGAGGGGGAAAATCTTCTATCAATGGCGATTAGGATGCCAGACGCTTTACAGTCTCCGAAAGAAGATTTAGATGAGGAGGTTTGGGATGGGGTAGAGAAATTAGTATTTGAGGCACTTGATGCATTTGATACTTTTCGAGAAACTGAGGGGTCGGCAACGTTAGAGGATTTTAAAGGAAGAATATCCACCATTCGCGAGGAGTCGGCAAATCTTGACCCATTACTTGTAACGAGACTCGAGAGGATTCGGAGTCGAATTAGCTCGAACCTTGAAGAAGTTATCGATAAAACGAAAATCGACGTTAATAGATTTGAGCAAGAAGTATTGTTTTATATCGAGAAAACGGACGTTTCGGAAGAGAGATCTAGACTTGCAGCGCATTGTGATCACTTTGACGAAATATTAGCGGACGGTATAGGTCAGGGAAAGAAATTAGGGTTCATTGCCCAAGAAATAGGAAGAGAAATTAATACCTTGGGTTCGAAGGCTAATGATTCTGATATACAGCGACTTGTCGTAATAATGAAAGACGAGTTAGAAAAGATTAAAGAACAAGTTCTAAACGTATTATAAGAGATGCCCGCAGGAACACTTCCGAAAGGTCAAGGCCGAGCAATTATTTTTTCCGCTCCTTCAGGAGCTGGCAAAACTACTATGGTTAAAAGTCTTATGGAGTCTGCAAATTTGTCATTAGGATTTAGCATTAGCGCGACTACTAGGCCTATTAGGGGTGATGAAGTTGACGGCGCAGCATACTATTATTTATCACAAGAGGAATTCGACAGGAAGGTAGCTAATAACGAATTTGTCGAGTGGGAGGAGGTTTATCCGGGGCTTTGTTATGGAACCCTTTGTAGAGAAGTTGAAAGATTGTGGGCAAAAGGAAAAACGCCGGTTTTCGATGTAGATGTGATAGGAGGGAAAACGTTAAAAAAGGTTTTCGGAGATGCGTCTCTTTCAATTTTCGTTATGCCGCCTTCGATGGAGGTTTTGGAACAAAGGCTGAGAGGTAGGGGAACTGAAAACGAAAAAAATGTAGTTAGGAGACTTGCAAAAGCGGGTAAAGAACTACTGGAGGCAGATAATTTTGATGTGAAAATCATCAATAATGATTTAGAGATTGCGAAAGCGGAGACAGAACGTGTTGTAATTGAATTCCTTAATAAATGATAGGGCAAGTATCGAAAGGGAGAGTAGGCCTTTATTTTGGTTCATTCAATCCGATTCACATGGGTCATTTAGTCATTGCGAACCACATGGTTCACAGAGCTGATTTAGATCAGGTTTGGATGGTAGTTACGCCTTCAAGCCCATTTAAATTAAATGACCAAGTAATTCCAGAACACCACAGATTGCGTATGGTGAAGTTAGCCGTCGTTGAGAACACTTTAATTTTCGCATCTGACGTTGAATTTGAACTTGATAGACCAAACTTCACGGCCGACACGTTAAAACATTTGAGGGGTAAATACCCTGAGATAGAGTTTTCAGTAATACTAGGAGAGGATAATTACGAAAGCTTTCACAAATGGAAGGATTACGAAAACATTCTGTCGCACCACAGGTTACTTGTCTATCCGAGGCGCAAATCGAAGATGATAGTTCAAGATGAGCCGTTAAAAGAAAATGCGCTTCTACAAAAAGTGAATCCAGATGCGGTAGTCCTTTTTACAGAGGCACCGATGATAGCAATTTCGTCAACCTATATCAGAGAAGCGATTTTAGACAAACAGGACGTCCAGTATTTATTGTCTGACCCAGTTATTTCCTATATCGGGAATAACCATCTATATGAACCAGTTTAACTATGAATTCACAGTGTTCATAGCCCTTTCAAGACCCATTGTACAGAAGCTTTCTGCTGCCTTAGAAGACTTAACTAGAATTTCTTGAAGGGCTAGGTTTTCATCATTCGTCCACTCACCAAGTACGTGCTCTACTTGTCGTCCTCTTCCGAAATCTGCTCCTACTCCTATCCTTAAGCGAGGGTACACATTAGTTTTGAGGACATTTTGTATATCCTTTAACCCATTATGACCTCCATCACTTCCTTTAGCTCGCAATCGAATGCTTTCAAACGGAAGGTTTAAGTCGTCAGCTATTACCAGAATTTTGTCTATAGCAACGTTCTCAGCTTCCATCCAATATCTCACTGCTTTTCCGCTTAGGTTCATATAAGTAGAAGGCTTGAGAAGGATCAGACTTTTGCCCTTAAAACGAAAGGTGGACACCGCGCCGTGACGTTCGGTGGAAAAAGATCCTCCGTGTGCCTCAGCGATGGTGTCCACCACTCTAAAACCGACGTTATGTCGGGTATTCTCATATTCCGCTCCGGGATTGCCTAGACCGATTATAAGAAACTTCATTTTGAATGTATCCTCTTAAGCGTCTCCGCCCTCTGATGACTCTTCTCCTTCTTCAGCGGTCTCTTCTTCATCCTCAAGTTCAGACTCTTCAGACATAGCTAGACGAGTACGCTTACAAGCAAACAGAAGTACCGAGTCGTTCAAAAGGATCGTACATCCTTCGATGTTCAAGTCACCTACACGTAGGTTATCTCCTATTTTAAGAGGACTTACATCAGCACTTAGTGCGTCAGGTAGATTTTCGAAAAGTCCTTGAACAGGTAAGCGACGGAATAGAGTTTCCATACGACCACCGTTCACTACTCCCTTAGATATTCCTTCAGAACGAAGGGGAAGGTTTACTTTTACTTGCTTTCCCGGTGTAACCTCAAGAAGGTCAAGGTGAACGATACGATCAGTTACAGGGTGGAACTGAACCTCCTGAATAATGCTCATCACCTTATTTCCATCTATATCGAGTTCGATAGCGAAGACTTCAGGATTAATAACGAGTTTACTTAGTTTTATCTCATCCACTGTAAAGTGGGTTTGGACTTTGCCTCCGTAAAGCACTCCTGGTACAGAACCAGATTTACGTGCTGCAGAAGCATCTTTCTTTCCTACGTTCTCGCGAAGAGAACCGCTCAATGATGCAGTTTTCATAACTGTGTATTTTTAATTAAATAATAAAATGTGAACTAATACTTTGATCGCTAATAAGGCACTGAAGTACCTGAGCGAATAGGTCATGCACGGGCAAGACCACAATTTTTTCTTTAGGGACGTCATCTTTAAGAGGAATCGTATCTGTAACGATTAACTCTGTAAGTACGCTATCCTTAATGCGCTCGTATGCGGGGCCGCTTAGTACAGCGTGAGTGCATATTGCGCGAACTGAAAGAGCTCCATGCTCCATCATTAAACTAGCGGCTTTTGTAAGTGTACCCGCAGTGTCGCACATATCGTCAACTATAATGACATTTTTACCCTTTACGTCACCTATGACAGTCATCTCCGCTACCTCGTTTGCTACTTTACGTTGCTTATAACAAATTGCCATATCTACACCTAAGTGCTTAGCATATGTATTCGCCCTCTTCGTACCACCAGTATCAGGTGTAGCGATGCATAAATTGTCAAGTTTAA
The DNA here is from genome assembly GCA_002746975.1 of Bacteroidota bacterium. GTDB lineage: Bacteria > Bacteroidota > Bacteroidia > Flavobacteriales_D > Sanyastnellaceae > UBA974. The sequence continues at coordinate 233,323 of NVXE01000003.1, forward strand.
GGTTTTCCTTAATATGTTTCAGGAAAATTGTGGAGCCAAACAGATGATCCACGGGGACCTCAAAAAACCCTTGTATTTGGTCTGCATGAAGGTCCATAGTGATAACTCTATCTACTCCAGCGGCCATAAGCATATTTGCAACGAGTTTCGCTCCTATTGCAACACGTGGCTTGTCCTTTCTGTCTTGACGAGCTAATCCGAAATACGGCATAACAGCGACAATTCTCTTAGCACTTGCACGTTTAGCGGCGTCGATTAACAACAGTAGTTCGAAAAGGTTATCTGAAGGAGGGAAAGTTGACTGAACGATAACCACCTCTTTTCCACGTACAGTCTCCTCAATACTTACAGCAAATTCGCCGTCTGAAAATCGAGTAGTAGTAGTAGGAACCAGGTCAGTGCCATATGCTGCAGCAACGCGCTTACCAAAGTCGATAGACGTTGAACCAGCAAGAATTTTAATCATATCAGACATGAGCTACCTGTTTTGAGGGCGCAAAGATACGATAAACTAAGTTCGATTAATCCTCGGGTGCTATGAGTTTGAACCCCTTACCGTGAACATTTAGGATTTCAATTCGTTCGTCTTCGTTTAGGTGTTTGCGTAGTTTCGCTATGTAAACGTCCATAGAGCGGCCATTGAAGTAGTTAGCATCGCCCCAAATAGCTGATAATGCGTGATTTCGCTCGAGTAATCCGTTTTTATGACGGACGAGTAGAAAAAGTAATTCGTTCTCTTTTGTGGTGAGTCTGTGCTTACCTCCGTTCAAGCTTAACTGTTGAATATTATAGTCGAATTCGTATTTTCCAATAGAATATTTTGTCACTTCCTCTCCTTCCTGAGGTAAAGAAGCGGTTCTTCTTAGGATAGCTTGGATGCGAACGAGGAGTTCCTCCATGCTGAAAGGTTTGGTCATGTAATCATCGGCGCCGACCTTGAAACCCTCAAGCGTATCTTCTTTCATGCCTCGAGCTGAGAGAAATAGAATAGGAATTTGTTTACTCTCTTTCCGAATCTCAGTAGCAACTTCGAATCCATCTTTTCTAGGCATCATGACGTCTAGAATAATGAAATCAAAGGTAGACCTGTGATATTGCTTCACACCTTCGGCACCATCTTGAGCCCAAGTAGTAGTAAAACCTTTCGCATTTAAGTAGTCGGATAGAAGTTTTCCGAGATTAGGGTCGTCCTCACAAAGAAGAACTCGTATTGGAGATGTACTCATGATATGTTGGGGTCAATTTTCAAATTCAGAATAAACGTCGTTCCCTTTCCGTATTCACTCTCGACGTAAATGTGTCCGTTATGCCTTTCAATTACAGTTTTCACATAACTCAATCCAAGGCCAAACCCCTTTACATCGTGAACGTTTCCAGTAGGTACTCTAAATAACCTTTCAAATACCTTGCCAAGGTATTCTTTGGGGATTCCAAGTCCGTTATCTTTCACTCGTAATTCAATACCATCAGGCGTTCCGGAGCTATAAATTTCTATTAAAGCTTTGTCAGGAGAATACTTCAGCGCGTTGTCTACTAGGTTGAAAATCACGTTTGTAATATGAATTTTATCTGCGTTAATGATAGGATTCGTAGCGTTTAGGTAAAGTTCAATTTTACCTCCGTGTCGTCTAACTTGCATAGTAACGTTCTTCACCACCACCTTTATTATATCGTGAACGTTAAGTTCTTGAATATAAAGAGTTAGAACTTTAGAATCGGTCAGACTCGCCTGGAGAACCTTCTCCACAAGCACTCCCAGTCGCTTGTTTTCAGTGCGAATCATGTTAATATAGTGCTTTTGTTGCTCGTGATTTAAGACCAAATCGTTATCCCCCAACGCCTCACTCGCCAATCCTATTGTCGAAATAGGAGTTTTAAGTTCGTGAGTTAGGTTATTCATAAGGTCTCGACGTATTCGAACTAGCTCTTTAGATTTCAATACAGAGCGCATCACGTAAATAAGTCCTATCGAAATAACCAGTATCATAACCCCCGACAATAAAAACGCCCCGAGCTGAGATTTTAGGAGGTGATTTTTAATATCGGGGAAGTACACCCGAAATTGAAGAGGCCCCAGTGCGACACTGTACCCCTCTTCGATTAATAAATCCCTATATTCTTCGCTTTCTCCCTCTAAGTATGAGGGCTGTCCATATCGATCGAACGCTCCAAACACAGCTTGTGCCGTAATCCCATTTTCGGCTAGAACAAGAACGAGTAGAGAATCCATGGGTAGGGACTCCATGCGAAGTAAAACGGCGCGCGATTTTCGCTGTAGGCCGTCCGCGATAAAGGTTTGGCCTTGAGAAGAAGAAACGCTATCAATGGACATTTCATCAGCTTCGACAAGAATCCAGTGAGAAATAGTGTTTAGGGACTGCTCAACAGTAGAGTCAAAAACCTTCTGCTGCAACTCTAAAGAAGTGACTAGCCACTTCACCTGAATGAACCCCACAGCTATAACGGCAAGGGCAATCACGCCCATCAGCCAAGAGATTTTCGTTCCTTGCATTAATGCAAATTACGTAGGAACTATCTGTAAAAAGATAAAATATCGAAACTCAATGCTATTTTAAAAAGGATTAACAAATTGAGGATTAACTTCGCTTTCGTGATTCCTAAAGAAACAGTAGAGCTAATACACCAAACCGCCGTCATCGAAGACGTCATAGGCGATTATGTGGAACTAAAAAAGAACGGAAGCAACTATAGAGGACTAAGCCCCTTTACAAATGAGAAAACGCCTTCATTTTATGTAGTTCCAAGCAAGGGTATTTTTAAGTGCTTTAGCTCAGGGAAGGGAGGATCACTTGCTACGTTTTTAATGGAGCACGAGAAAGTTAGTTATCCCGAAGCCTTGAGGATAATGGCTCGAAGGTATAATATTGAAATTCAAGAGCGAGAACAAACCCCAGAAGAATTAGCGGCAGTAACTGAGAAGGAAAGTCTAGCTGCAGTTACGAGTTGGGCTCAAAAATGGTTAACAGACCAGCTTCAAAACACCCCTGAGGGTAAAGCTATAGGACTGAGTTACTTTAAAAATAGAGGCTTTAGGAATGATATTTTAGAAAAATTTCTAATCGGATTCTGCCCTGAGGGATGGGAGGTTATGACTAATGCCGCTCTCGACGCGGGTTACACAAAAGAAAGACTTATCGCAACGGGCTTGAGTAAAGCGAAGCAAAGCGATGGCAAGCTTTTCGATTTCTTCCACGGAAGGGTCATGTTCCCTATTCGAGATGTCACGGGAAAAGTAATAGGCTTCGGAGGAAGGACTCTGAAAACAGAGAAAAAGATAGCCAAGTACTTCAATAGCTCTGACAGCCTTCTGTACGATAAATCCAATGCGCTTTACGGCGTTTATCTTGCAAAGCCTCACATATTGAAGGAGGATATGTGCTTTTTAGTTGAGGGCTACACTGACGTTATGGCTATGCACCAGAGCGGGGTTGAGAATGTAGTTTCTTCAAGTGGTACGGCTCTAACTAAAGGCCAAATCCATATCATTCGCCGCATAACGAAGAACGTCACAGTCCTTTTCGATGGTGACAGAGCGGGAATGGCGGCAGCCCTTAGAGGAATAGACATACTTCTAAAAGAGGGGATGAATGTCAAGGTCGTAACCTTCCCTGATGGCGACGATCCTGACAGTTATTCTAAGAAAGTTAGCTCTGAAGAATTTCAGAAATACATTCGCGAGGACGCTCTTGATTTTTTGGCATTCAAGTCAGACTTCCTCAGTACAGATGCAGGAGACGATCCGCTTAAGCGCGCCGAATTAATCCACAGTATAGTTGAGACTATAGCCTGTGTTCCAGATGCTATTCAAAGGTCTGTTTATGTCCAAACCACAGCTGCCCGACTCAAGCTCCCAGAGGAACTTCTGCAAGGCGAAGTCGCGAAGGAACTTCAAAAGCGACTTAAGCTAGAAGCTAGAAAAACGAGCTTTAAAAGCAAATCGAGTTCGGAAGGCTATCGAGGTTCAGAAGGCTACTATGAACAAACAGGCCCTCCTCCATCTGCACCACTACCTGGGTTTGAAAATGTTCCGACGGAGATTTCGGAGGATTTGGCACCTGGAATACCAGCACGAAACAGAACTGATAGAGATATCTTAGAGGACAATCTCATACGATTACTAATGGAGCACGGAGAGGAAATGGTGAGTGTGGAAATTGAAATTGAAATGGGTTCGGAAGGGGATACGGATAATGATGATGAAGGAGTGTTTACAGAAGTCCCTTTTGCAGAATTGCTAGTTCACAGAATAGAAACTTATAGTTTGGCTTTAGAAAGTGAGTCTTCTAATTTTATTTTCGAGAAATACAAGAAAAGTCTTGATGAGTACGTTCTTCCTTCAACAGATTCTTTTTTTGAAGAGACCACCCCGGAAGTACAGTCGCGAGCAGCAAATTTGCTAGTGAATAAGTATAGTCTTAGCGAAAACTGGGAACACAAGCACGAGATATTTGTAATAAGAGAGGCCGATATTCTAGAAAAAGCTCTTTCTTCTGCCACTACAAGGTTAATGCTTTTCGATGTTCAAAAGAATATAGACACTGTAATTAGGGCGCTTGCGAGAAAGGGAGTTACTGATGAAGAGGTTACGAGGTTACTTCGTGAAAAGATCAATCTTGATAGGATGGCAGTAGATCTTAATGCATCTTTAGGAGTTGTTATTCTACCCAAATAATATACAGATATGATTAACGATTTTCTCACAAAAAGTATTCAGTTCGGAACACGGGTTCTAACTATGGAGCAAGTTTTGGAGGTGATTTTTGCACTGATGCTAGGGCAAGGTATAATCTATGCTGTGAGGTGGGGTTTACGACGAGCAAAAAAAGTAAAACCACTTGATGAAGGACGTAGGTTTTTAATCTTTAGATTGCTAAGGACTGTGGTTTATGTTATAACGTTCTTTATCGTAATAGAAATTCTAGGCTTTAACTTAACAGTAATTTGGGCTGGTTCCGCAGCTCTTTTAGTAGGTGTGGGAATAGGATTGCAAGGGTTCTTTAACGATGTAATTTCGGGTTTTGTATTACTGTTCGAAGGTGGAATAAGAGTGGGGGATGAGCTAGAGGTGGAGGGTGTTTTAGTAAAGGTGAAGAATATTGCTTTACGAGCGACTAGTGTAGAGACGGTAAGTGGGGATTTGGTCGTAATGCCTAACTCGAAAATCGCGGGGAATTCTGTAAGGAACTTAACTCAGGGTTTATCTTCAACACGTATTAGTATAGGGGTCGGAGTAGCATACGGAAGTGACATCGAACTTGTAAGTAAGCTGCTTTTACACGTTGCCAGATCCCAAAAAGAAATAGTACTTAAGCCCATCCCTCAAGTCATCTTCTCAGACTTTGGAGAGTCCTCTTTAGACTTTGAGGTGAGAGCTTGGATAAAGTCACCTTGGGAAAGAAGAAGGATAGAGAGTGACATCAGGTTTGGTATAGATAAAGCATTCAGGAAGAATAACATAACAATACCATTTCCTCAAAGAGATGTTCATTTACATAAATTTATGGACCCGAATATCTCTTAAATGAAGGTTTAAAGTGGATTTTCCTCGGAATGTATTCCTAGCTAATGTGAACACTATGTCAAAGGAACGCCAAGCTCTAACCTCGTCGATGCGCTCACCCATTCCGAACCCTATAGCTTCGAACCTACTTTGAGGATTATTTGAAGATTGAACGACAAGCTTTAAGTGTCGACCTCCGTGCCCGACAGTTCGTGGAGGGATAGATGTTATGACTCCCTCTGCCATAAAAACGGGCACCTCGTTGCAAGGGCCGAAGGGGCCTAGACGCTCAAACTCCTTGTACATAGTGGGGTTTAAGTCGTTAAGGGTTATAGGTAAGTGATATGCTATAGTCGCCTTAGGTTGATTTCCAGACGTTTGTTTCGTTATAGCTTCGTTAAGTTTTGTGGTGAATTTGGACATGTTTTCACTACGGATTGTAAGTCCCGCTGCCATAGGGTGTCCCCCAAATTGTTCTATAAGGTCACGGCATTCTTCGAAAGCTGCGTGGATATCTATTCCCTTCACACTCCTTGCACTTCCGGTAAGCACTTCATTTTCTTCTGATAAAACGATGGCGGGACAATATCTCTGCTCTACGAGACGACTTGCTACTATGCCTAGAACGCCTCGGTGCCAACCTTCACCAGTTACTATAGTACATGCTCTTCCAGGAGGCTGTTCGGCCATTTGGGCTATAGCCTCAACGGTAAGATCTTCGTCTAAATCTCTTCTAGCTTGGTTCATGGTTTCAAGCTGATTAGCGAGTATTAGAGCTTCACTTTCATCATTTGCCATCAGAAGTTTTGCAGCAGTTAAAGCATGTCCCACGCGGCCTGCGGCGTTAATTCGGGGCCCTAAAGTGAAGCTAATATCTCTGACCGTTTTGGGAGCTTCGTCAATTCCAGCTACCTGTAACATGGCTTTAATTCCGGGCCTCATAGAATCACTTAGGTTTCTCATTCCGTGGAAAGCGAGCACACGATTCTCACCTGTAATATCAACTAAATCTGCGCCGATACTCAGTGCTAGAAGATCTAAATGATCATAAACAGAGTCCATAGTGAGGCCTATGTGCGGGACAAGTGCAGATAACATCTTAAAAGCAACTCCTGCTCCTGAAAGTTCTTTGAACGGGTATTGACAGCCGGGTTGTTTTGGGTTGAGAAGAGCATAACAATTTGGAAGCTTTTCATCTGGTAGGTGGTGATCACAAACTATAGTGTCAATTCCGAAACTCGCGGCGTAATCGAGAGCGTCGAAGTCCTTTGTGCCACAGTCCAAAGTAATTAACATGGTACACCCCGATTTACGCGCTCTGTCAACTCCGTCTCTAGAAACACCATATCCCTCTTGATACCTCATAGGGATGTAGGGTACGATTTGTACATCGAGTCCCTCTAGAAAAGAGGAAACCATTGCGACAGAAGTGGTTCCGTCAACGTCGTAATCACCGTAAACCATTATTCGCTCGCGCTTTAATATTGCATTATTCAACCTTGTAACTGCCTTATTCATGTTCAACATGAGTTCAGGATCGTGAAGGTCTTCTATCTTAGGTCTAAGGAAACTTTCCGCTTGCTCTAAGGTCTCTACACCACGCTGTACAAGGATTTTAGCCACCATTTCAGTTAGCCTTGATTCTTTACAAAGAGAAATTACGGCACCTTCTTTGGGTGGTTTTGCGGCTGTCCATTTTAGAATATCCATCTAGTTGCTACTACGAGCGTGTCTTTATTTATTTGTGCTAACTTTAGCACGTCTAAAATACGCACAGAAAATACCTACAATGAAACCGTACATATCTTCTTTTAAAAGTTTAATCGCTTTTCTATTCGTAGCTACTCTATTAGTGTCATGTAAGGGATGCTTAAACGACGATAATCTTATTGGAGATAATTGTTATGACGGAATATTAAATAATGGAGAAGAACTTATTGATTGTGGTGGTACTATTTGCGATCCTTGCGACCCTTGCGAAAACTCACTTTGGGACGCTCTATTAGGTGAGCAATGGGTTGATTGTGGAGGCGAATGTGGCCCATGTGACCCATCTTTCAACGGTCAATTAGATCCAGGAGAACTAGGTATAGATTGTGGATGTGATGGATGTCCTGCTTGCCCAGAACTTTGCGGAGATGGATTACCAAACGGATTTGAAGAAGGAGTAGATTGTGGTGGACCTGACTGTGACCCTTGTCCGACCTGTGTTGATGGGGAAATGAATGGTTCTGAGATAGGGATAGATTGTGGAGGAACAGAATGTGACCCTTGTCCTACAACGGGTGATTGCACTAATGGTCTTCAAGATGGAGATGAGCTATACATTGACTGTGGAGGATCTTCTTGTCCGGTTTGTGAGGGTTCTATAGCTTGGAAAGCGAATGGCCAACAGTTCTACGGAGATGGTTCTGCTACCGCGACCATGGACGGAACGAGTATTGTAATTGCTGGAGTTTCTGTAACAACTGCTCAGATAGCATTTATTATTGCAGAGCCTGCAACAGGTTGGGTAAACGGAACTGTAATTCCTATGAATATCGCTACAGCACCAGGTACTGCAGGAGCGTATGAATCAATAGGAAGTGCTGAAACTTATGCGACTTCTAACGGAGGAAATATTACAATGGAACTCACTTACGTTGTTGCTGGAGCAGGTGGTTACGTAACAGGTACTTTTAGTGGAAACATGCAAAGCTCATCAAGCGCAGGTGTAACGATTTCGCAAGGAGTTTTCGCGATTCCTATAAACTAAGTCAGAACGTTAACGAACAACATTCGAGTGTGAACAAGACATGTGTTAAAACCTAAAATTACCTGTCTAACCTTCTGAACTTGCGTAGTTATGCAGCGCAATACATTTTCTTCTAATAAAAGAACCGTAACTATGTCAGGGTTAACTTCTTCTTTCGCAACAGTTTTTGCTATAATCACAATTCTTTCTGGGTGTGTAACCGCGAAACAATTTGAGGATTTACAGGGTAGGTGTGATGAAATAGATAAGGAAAACACAGAGCTTCGCCTAAATAGTCAGGACGTAGAAATTGAAGTTATAGAGCTTCGCGGACGTGTTGCTACTCTATCGGAGGTTCAGTTAGAATTAGCTGCTGACACTGCTCGTATGGGAAGGTTTGTCGCAGATTCTCGCGATGAAATTCGTCGCCTAAGAGAGTTGAATGATGCACTTACAGACCAAAGCGGAGGTCGTCTTTCTACCCTTAATGCCGAAAACCGTGCGCTTTTAGAAGATGTACAGAAAATTAGAAGGGAACTTCAAGACCGAGAAGACGCACTTTTAGAACTTGAAAAGGACTTAGCGAAGAGGAGTGCCGATCTCGCTGCGAGAAGTGCAAGAGTTCAAGAATTAGAGGACTTACTAGCTTCACGAGAACGTGCTGCAGAGGCTTTACGTAGCCGCCTAGAGCGGGCACTTCTCGGGTTTGAAGGACGCGGACTGAAAGTAGAACAACGAAACGGAAAGGTTTACGTGAGTCTAGAAGCGGAATTGTTATTCCCATCGGGATCTGCTATTGTCGATGAGAAAGGGCGCGAACTTCTCGCTCAGCTAGGTATGGTAATCGCCGAGCAGCAAGATCTAGAAATAATTATCGAGGGTCATACAGATTCTGATAAGCTGGTTTCGCCGAACTTTCCTCATAATAACTGGGAGTTGTCGGTACTTCGAGCTACTTCTGTGCTTGAAATAATAAGAGATCAACCGGGCGTAGATCCGTCGATATTAACGGCGTCTGGCCGAGGTGAATTCCACCCCGTTGATGAGTCTGACAAGTCGCGCAATCGCCGAATCGAAGTAATACTAGCCCCTAAATTAGACGCGTTGTACGATCTATTAGAAGATTAGTAATAGAACGAGAATTAGAACTCGTTAGAGTTTAATGCAAACATTTTGAGGTTCGGTAAAGAACTGGAGGGCTTCGAACCCGCCTTCTCTTCCCACGCCCGAGCTTTTTACGCCACCGAAAGGAGTGCGTAAGTCGCGGATTAACCAACAGTTGACCCAGACTATTCCAGTTTCGAGTTCCGAGGATACTCTGTGCGCTCGTTTTAAGTCATTAGTCCAAACCGTAGCTGCTAAGCCGTACACGCTATTGTTCGCCATTTCGAGCGCCTCTTCTTCGTTCTCGAAGGGTTGAATCGTCACGACCGGGCCGAAAATTTCTTCCTGGTTTACTCGACAATTTGGTGATAGACCTTCGATAATCGTGGGTTGTATGTAGTAACCATTTTCGAGGTGAGGTAAACCTTCAGGGGACGTTGTTCCTCCTCCGCACAGGATTTTACCTCCTTCGGACTTAGCTAGTTCAATCGAAGCTAGAATTTTATCTCTGTGATCCGAAGAAACTACGGCTCCCATTTTCGTAGAGGGATCCATGGGGTCACCGACCTTCATTTTCTTCGCTTTAGCAACTAAAGCGTCTCTGAATCGAGGATATATAGACTTTTCGACGAGGATGCGGGATCCACATAAACAGATTTGGCCTTGATTTGCAAAAGAAGAGAGGAGGGTAGTTGATAGAGCATCATTGAAATCACAATCGCTAAATATGATAGCTGCATTTTTACCACCGAGTTCAAGGCTCAATTTCTTGAATTTAGGAGCGGTTACCGAAGCGATATGAGCCCCAGTAGTAGTGCCTCCTGTGAAGCTTACTGCTGAGATTTTCGGGTGACGAACTAAGGCATCACCTACCTCAGATCCCAGCCCATGAATGATATTGAATACTCCGTCTGGAAAACCAGCCTCTTTTACCCATGTGCTGAGTAAATATGCTGTTACGGGTGTTATTTCGGAGGGTTTGGCAACTACGCAATTACCTGAGACCAAAGCAGGAGCGATTTTCCAAGTGAATAGATAAAGAGGAAGGTTCCAAGGCGAAATGCAAGCTACTACTCCGAGGGGTTTCCTCAATGTGTAGTTGAGTGCTACTCCTTCCATTAGGTGAGATTCCGAGGCGAAATGTTGTATTGCAGAAGCGTAAAATCGAAGATTTTTCTCCGCCCTGGGGATATCTACTGTGGCCGCGAGAGATATAGGTTTTCCGTTATCTCGCGATTCCGCCTCAGCGAGCATATCGGCGTTTTTCTGTACAAGATCGGCAAGGCGACTCATGCACGCCGCTCTTTCGCCTACGGGCGTGGCTGCCCACGATTTAAAAGCTGAGCTCGCAGCAGAAACAGATAATTCTACTTCGTCAGAACCAGAACGAGGTAGTTGCCCGTAGACCTTTCCTAAGCTTGGGTTCGTTAGGTCTAACCACTTATTCGAGCTTGCAGGAGATAAAACTCCGTTAATGAGATTTAGTACTTTCATATATGAGTGCAATTTACCACGAAAATTACCTTGAGTTTGTTATCTTTGCACACGATTTTGCCCCATGGTGTAATGGTAACACACCTGGTTTTGGTCCAGACATTTCAGGTTCGAGTCCTGGTGGGGCAACTGAACTGACAAAAATCTAAAGCCCGCACACGAAAGTGTGCCGGGCTTTTTTTGGTCTACATCGAAAAAGAAGCCTTAGTAATGAAGAACATAAAAAAAAGCCCGTAACGAGCTAAGCTCGCGGGCCTTGGGTTTTTATTTCTTCTTAAACTTGTCCCATACTCTTACTTTAGTAGGTCTCAAAGGCTGACATCTCATACCAAGTACATTATTTTGACATAAAACAGGGTGAATAAACAACCCCTAATCTTTATTTAAAAATGTCAGAACATTAGATAGGGTAACAGAACGATGTAGCATGCTAAAAAGTATAGTGATAAAAGGCTAGTGTATGTAAGAAAGTCCGATATTTGAGTTTATGAAAAATCTATTATCAATATTTATTTGCTTTTCATCCTTATTTTCTGTCTTTGCCCAAGAAGAAACGATGTATAAAATGACGGGGTCACATTTTAATCAGACTTTGAAACAAATGGTGGATTGTGAGATTATGGTAAATGTTTCCATCCCAGACTCTTCAATTATTATATATGTTGAAGACGGGCTAGGATATGTTGCATATACTTTAAATGGTACACTTATTGAAACAATGAAAGCCGTTTTTCAGAAGTATTTTGATTGGGAAAAACAAGCTATTGAGATGGGGGTAGAAATATCTAAAGCTATTCAAGAATTTAGATATATAAATAGTGCTTTTAAATACGGAAATGGAGAATGGAGTTTTGATTCTTCAGGAGGATTTAACTGTAGTTTTTTCTCACAATCAAAAACAAATCATCAATTAGTATTTTCTTTTGACAAACTTCAATCCAATAGTAACCAGTTTATTACTCATAAACCGGAAAACATTTATTTATCAAATAGCCAAGTGCTTGAATTAAGCAAAGGGTTTGATTATAATTTTATTAAAGAGTTTCTTCAAAAGGCAACAAAACAACAATCTATTGAAGACTCTTTCAATTAGAGTAATTAATAGGCCATTAAAGGCTACGCACTGAGCGTAGCCTTTTTCGATTAGACGAGTTTAAAAAAGTCAATAATTATCTTTCAAGGTTGCAAGAGATCTATTTGGGCTTGCATAGCATTCATCTGAAGCTGCATATCAGAAATCAATCCTTGTAAAACAGTAATAGTACCCTGGGCAGTCAGCAACTCAGCCCCTAGATCGACACCATTCTGAGTGACTGTACCTGTGACATCTAAAGTTCCATTCACAATAGCCTGTCCGGCACTTACTTCGAAAGTATTTGCTTGAGCTATAGTACTCGTGCCTGACCCCACAACAAATAATGTGCCTACACGATTAGCGAGGTTGAACTTTCCTACGACTGTCGAATATTCTTGGTCTGCGATAAGAGTAAATCCAGAGGCAAAAGACCCAATTGCATTAGCGCTTGAAGCTCTACCCCCTGCATGACTATAATTACCTAATGCAATTGAGTTGTAACCTTCTGCGTGAGATGCGAATCCACTAGCCGTAGTTCCAAACCCCTCAGAATGGGCAGCAACTCCTACGGCAGAAGTTCCCTCTCCTTCTGCGTGAGCACAGGTGGAATTTGCTATGGTAAAACGGTTTTCAGCATGTGAGTACAGTCCGCTAGCCGTAGATCCATATCCTTCTGCATGAGCAGAAATGTTAGTGGCTTCACACTGAAATCCTTCTGCGTGGCTGTAGTCAGCTTGAGCTAGGGTTTGCATTCCTTCAGAATGTGAGGCCAAACCAGAAGAGTATGTTAGCATTCCCTCTGAGTGGGACGCTAAAGAAGTGGCTGTTGTTGATTCTCCCTGAGCATTCGAGCATGCACCTATCGCGACGGAACTTTTGTTCGAAGCCATGCTATAATCTCCCTGAGCTAAGCTACTGTTTCCTGTAGCTATTGCATCGATACCCGTAGCCGATGACCCTGTTCCTTGCCCTAAGGTGCCAGAAATAACAAGGTCGCCAGATACTATTCCCGCTGGGGTAAGATCTCCGAGGGGGGCAATGTCCGAGAATACGGAAATCGTTAATGCGAGCTTGGCAGAATCGACAGAAGAAGCTCCCGTTCCCCCGAACGAAATAGGTAAAGTCCCTTCTGCGATGAAGGGGTTATTGAATAGAGGTAGAAACCCCATTAGATCGACCACTTCTATCGTGCCACTACCATCTATATCGGGATTGTAGGGTAGGAGTGAGTTATTAGAGGTTTGGGCAAAACCTTGAATTGAAGCTAGAAAACCGAGTGCTCCAAAAAATACAAGTTGTTTAAATAAAGATTTATACATGAGAATCGACTTTATAATTAAAAAGAAAGCCGCCCCAAAACAGGACGGCTTTCAAAGCTGATTTGGTTAACCAAAGTTACTCGATAACTAGTAACTTCTTAGAGGTCATGAACCCACGAGATGTAAGTCGGACCTGGTACATTCCGGCATCTAAGCCTTCAGTACCAATCAGAATTGTTTGTAGCGAGTTAGGTACTACCATAGCTTGGAATGGTTCAAGAACCACAGCCCCATCCATCATAGTTACTTGAACAGTAACTGTAGCAGCCTCCTGAATAGTGAAGGTCAGCGTAGATGAACCGTTTGTAGGGTTCGGTGCCAAACTCTCTATTGCTATGTAATCTCTAGCCATAGTGTTTCCAGCATTAGAACTCTCACCACTCTCTTCTTGTAAACCACCACCTCCGGTAACACATCCATCTCCTGAGAGACTTACAGTGTATCCGAATGTTTCCTGGTTGCCAGAGCAATCAGTAATAGAGTAGTCACGCGTGATTTCGTAAGGTAAGCAACAGTTTAGATCACCGAACAAGTCACCAGATCCCATGATGGTCTCACCGTTAAATGTTCCATTGTAGTAGAACCAGCCACTAAATCCGAACTCACCGTTCTTGTTGTTAGCTCCTTCTCCTAATTGGAAACCGAAGTACTCGTTACTTGGCTGATGGCTCATGTTCAATTCACTTCCTGCGTAATCTCCCCAACCGATAAGCTGGCTTGAAGTCTGCAGAATTGCGTAATGCCAAAGTGTGTGATCGCCTAAACCACAATCAGACTTGTAGCTGTGGTATCCAGGTTGTCCATCCCACTCGTCCCATGTCATATCAGCAGAGAAGTCAGCCGTTACAGTCCAACCCGCATTTGGGTTAGAAGCAGAAACAGTAGTCATCTCAATATGACGTGATCCATCGAGGTAAGTAGTAACCATACCATCAATAGTAGTGTAGAATTCATCTCCAGGGAAGTTGAACATACGGATACTATGAGTAGCGTAGTTATCACAAGTCTCACCATCTGCCATAGGCTGTGGTGTAGTAATAGCACAGTATCCGAATACATCTCCAGAAGGAGCGTAATCACCTACTGTCACCTCAACGAAGTCAAGTACAGGAGCGTTATCACAGTTGTCAACGAAACTGATTTGAGCTGCAGCTGGAATAGTTGCATTACCCCAAACATCATCCCAACATACCTGAATATTTTCACCGTTCATTAGGCCTTCAGTATCAGTAATCTGAGGAGCTTCGTTATCAGCAACTATAATAGTGAATGATCCGCTATTAACGTTTCCACACTCATCAGTTGCAGTAACCAGCACAAGGTGCTCGTAGTTTCCACATTCATCCTCTGAGATAATAGTTCTATTCTCTTCAATTAATACCAAACCACAGTTGTCAGCGGCCTCAATAGAGTAAGCTGCTTCTTCACACTGGTTAGTTTGGTCAGCAGGGAAGAGCGTGAACTCAGGAGCCGTCGTATCTACTACGGTAATCGTTTGAGTAGCCGAAGTAGAGTTTCCACATAGATCAGTTGCTGTGAAGACACGTGTTAACACGTATGCTTGTGGGCAATCTGTA